>CABIXK010000023.1 GCA_902362705.1 Rikenellaceae bacterium | reverse complement strand
CGCTACCCTACGAGCCCTGGATGGAGACCGCACAGCTGCGCGCCGCGACCCTCGCATGCGGCTGCTGCGACGAGCCCCTCGAACGCGACGAGCAGCAGCTCGCCGTGCTCGACTTCACGCCCCGCGTATTCGAGCCGAGGTTCATCTACGTATCCCCCAAGGGCGACGCATCGAAGATCCGCGAGGTGCAGGGGTCGGCATTCATCGACTTCCCCGTAAACCGTACAGAGATCCGCGAGGACTACAGGCGCAACCCCGACGAGCTGCGAAAGATCATAGCCACCATCGACGCCGTGAAGAACGACCCCGACACACGCATTCTGGCCATCGACATCAAGGGATACGCATCGCCCGAGGGATCCTACGCCAACAAC
>CABIXK010000022.1 GCA_902362705.1 Rikenellaceae bacterium | reverse complement strand
CGGCGAGCTGCTGCTCGTCGCGTTCGAGGGGCTCGTCGCAGCAGCCGCATGCGAGGGTCGCGGCGCGCAGCTGTGCGGTCTCCATCCAGGGCTCGTAGGGTAGCGATGCGCGGTATTCGATGCGCTGGGGCTCGCCCTGCCGGTAGAGCGTGACGCCCTCGGGCACGCCGTTTCGCAGGTGGTGGAAGTATCTGTTCCGTCCGGCGATGAGCAGCGCTGGGAGCTCTGCCGTGCGCTCTCCGAAGCAGAGCCGGGGCGTGAGGGTGACGTCGGCGTTGGTCTTCAGGTCGAGGTCCTGCATGTCGACGAGCATGGTGACGAAGAGGTTTCCCTCGGTGCGCGCCATGTCGAGCCCCGACACGACGATCTGCCCCTGCATGAGGCTCTGCGCCGATGCGGACGACGACAGCGCGGCGGCGGC
>CABIXK010000021.1 GCA_902362705.1 Rikenellaceae bacterium | reverse complement strand
GACTACGAGCCCGAGGACTGGGCCGGCCTGCGGCGATACGTCGAGGCGTCGGCGCTCGAGCACCGCGCGCAGATACTCGCAATCATCGACGGAGCCCTCGCGCCCGACGACAAGGACCGCGAGATCCGACGGCGCTACCCCGAGGAGTATGCACTGCTGCTGCGCGACGTATATCCCGCGCTGCGGCACTCCGACTACGCCGTAGAGTACGAGATCCGCACCTACACCGATGTCGAGGAGATCAGGCGGCTGCTCCGCACCGCACCCCAGAAGCTCAGCCTGGGAGAGATGTATCTCGCGGCCGAGAGCATGGAGCCCGGATCCGAGGAGTACAACGAGGTGTTCGAGATCGCGGTCCGAATGTATCCCGACGACGAGGCCGCAAACATCAACGCAGCCAACAACGCCATGGCCCGCGGCGACCTCAAGAGCGCCGAGCGATACCTCGCCAAGGCCGGCGAATCGCCCGAGGCGCTCTACGCTCGGGGAATATTCGCAGCCCTCCCAAAGAGCTACGACACCGCGAAAGAGCTATTCGAGCGTGCGCGTGAGGCCGGAATCGCACACGCCGACGACGCAATACGACAGATCGACGAGCTCGACGAA
>CABIXK010000020.1 GCA_902362705.1 Rikenellaceae bacterium | reverse complement strand
CCTCTTCCGATACATACCCTTATGAGAACGTGCCGTTCGAGATACCGGAAAATTGGGTGTGGACAACGATTGGAGAAGTATTTAATCTTCAAGCCGGAAGATTCGTCGAAGCATCACAAATATATAGTGATAGCACAACTATTCATCCATATCCCTGCTTTGGTGGAAATGGGTTAAGAGGATATGTGTCTGATTATAATAGAGAGGGTATCTTTCCCATTA
Organism: Rikenellaceae bacterium; assembly: GCA_902362705.1. Taxonomy (GTDB): domain Bacteria; phylum Bacteroidota; class Bacteroidia; order Bacteroidales; family Rikenellaceae; genus Alistipes. The sequence continues at coordinate 1,469 of CABIXK010000020.1, read as the reverse complement.
TTGGTCGTCAAGGCGCATTGTGTGGCAATATCAACTTGGCTTCAAGTAAATTTTATGCTACTGAGCATGCTATTGTCGTAGAGACATTTTGCAATATGAACTGTTATTGGAGTTCATATGTATTAAAATTCTTAAATCTAAACCAGTACGCAACTGCAACAGCGCAGCCGGGATTATCCGTAAAAACAGTCAATGAGGTTTGTATCCCAATACCACCACTCTCGGAACAAGCTCGTATTGTAAACGCTATTGGAGACTGGTTTGCTATTATTGATAAAATAGAGCAAGAACAAATAGATTTAACTTGTGCCATTAAGCAAACCAAGTCCAAAATATTAGACTTGGCGATACATGGCAAACTTGTTCCGCAAGACCCGAATGACGAACCGGCAATCGAGTTGTTACGTCGTATAAATCCGTCTTTCAAACCTTGTGATAACGCGCATTATAAGAACTTGCCTTCTGGATGGTCGATTTGTCGCTTGGAAGATATTGTCGATTACGAGCAGCCGCAGGCATATATTGTTGGTTCGACTAATTACAGTGAAGATTATTCCATACCAGTTTTAACAGCAGGAAAATCATTTATAATTGGATATACGAATGAAATAGACGGTATATGCGATAACCTTCCAGTGATTATCTTTGATGACTTTACAACAGATTCCCGTTTCGTGGATTTTCCATTTAAGGTAAAATCTTCGGCGATGAAAATATTAAGAGTAAAAAAAGGAATCGACATCCAATATGTAGGCTTCTATATGAGTATCACTCGTTTAGTTGGAGACACACACAAGCGATATTGGATATCAGAATACTCTAAATTACCAATCCCAATTCCGCCAAAGGCAGAACAGGAACGCATCGTTCAAACAGTAACTGACCTTTTGGGTAAACTTGATAACATAATAGCCGAACTATAATTCGGCTATTATGCTGTCTATGACCACATTATATCTATCAACCTCTTTTACAATACGATTTTGCTCCGCTATTGGAGGAATCGGTATCATCAGTTCCCGAAACATCTTTTTATTCAAATGCGGAATAGCCGAGCCTACTTTATTTTCACGCAGGGCTTTTTGGTATAATTTAATGAAATTAAGTACGTACATCTGGTTGATATTGCTGTTTATATTTAATATTTTCATCGTACTACCTTGATAACCATCAACAGTAGCATGAAATACCTCTCCTGAATTTTCTCCATCAACAAGTATTAAAGTCGTTCCTGCCTTAATAAATTTGCCGCTGCCTTTTGTGGTATAAGTTTGATTTCTTAAACTTTTCACATCCAAATATGGCAATTCTGTTATAGAAATAACCTCACCGTCTGCCAACTGGCAAATATCTCCCAAGTGAATTACATCCCAGCTTTTAGGCAAGTTCTTATAATGCGCGTTATCACAAGGTTTGAAAGACGGATTTATACGACGTAACAACTCGATTGCCGGTTCGTCATTCGGGTC
>CABIXK010000019.1 GCA_902362705.1 Rikenellaceae bacterium | reverse complement strand
TGGCAAAAGGTACCCAAAACCATCCGCACGTCGGTCTCGCGGGTCCTCCGCTCGTCCTCGCTAAAACGGGCGCCTGGCGCGGGTTTGCAAGCAAACCGGCCCCGTTTTTCAACGCTCGGCCATCGCTTCAGACAAACCCCGCTGCGACCGATAGTGCGGAGTCTTTGGTGCCGCTTGCGCGGCAGAGCTTTATTCATTTTCAGCCCTCGCCCAAGGGTGGCTACGGGCTGCCGGCTCTGTGAGCCGAAAAGGGTGGCTGCGGCCGTCAGAACAGCGACCCTTCGTCGGAGCGGGGGCTGAAGCCCATGTGGGTGAAAGCCAGCTGCGTGGCCTCGCGACCGCGGGGCGTGCGCTTGAGGAAGCCCTCCTTGATGAGGAAGGGCTCGTAGACCTCCTCGATCGTGCCCGCGTCCTCGCCCACGGCCGTGGCTACGGTGTTGAGCCCCACGGGGCCGCCGCCGAACTTCTCGATGATCGTGCCCAGGATCTTGTTGTCCATGCGGTCCAGACCGCGCGAATCGATGTTGAGCGCCTCGAGCGCGATGCGCGTGATCTGCAGGTCGATATGCCCCTCGCCCTTGACCATGGCGAAGTCGCGCACGCGCCGGAGCAGGGCATTGGCGATGCGGGGCGTGCCGCGCGAGCGGAGCGCCACCTCGTGGGCCGCGTCGTCGTCGATCGACACCCCGAGGATGCGCGCCGAGCGGCGGACGATGCCCGCCAGCACCGCGGCGTCGTAGTATTCGAGGTGGCACTGGATGCCGAAGCGGGCGCGCAGGGGCGAGGTCAGCAGGCCGCTGCGCGTCGTGGCGCCGATGAGCGTGAAGGGGGCCAGCTCGATCTGGATCGACCGGGCCGCGGGGCCCTTGTCGAGCACGATGTCGATCTTGAAGTCCTCCATGGCCGAGTAGAGGTACTCCTCGACGATCGGGCTGAGGCGGTGGATCTCGTCGATGAAGAGCACGTCGCCCGGCGCCAGGTTGGTGAGCAGCCCCGCCAGGTCGCCCGGCTTGTCGAGCACGGGACCCGACGTGAGGCGCAGCTGCGCCCCCATCTCGTTGGCGATGATGTTCGCCAGGGTGGTCTTGCCCAGGCCCGGGGGGCCGTGCAGCAGGACGTGGTCGAGCGAGTCGCCGCGCATGAGCGCCGCCCGGATGAAGATGTGGAGGTTGTCGACGATCTTCTCCTGCCCAGCGAAGTTTTCGAGCTCCTGCGGGCGGATGCGGTTTTCGAAATCGAGATCGCTCTCCGTGTTGCGTACGATTGACATAGGGCAAAGATACGAATAAGCGAGGGCAAAAGCAAGCGTGCTTGCATTTTGCCGAGCGGGAGTATCTTGGGCGCAGCCAAAGATACGAATAAGCCGGGGCAAATTGAAAGTTGAAAATGGAAAATTGAAAATGCGGGGTGGCCGCTTTTGTTGCGGCAGACCGTAGCCGGCGAAGGGGCGCGAGAGTAGCGAGCCGCCCTTCGCCTGGGGGCGGCTGCGGGCTGCCGGCTTTTCAAGCCGAGGCTTCGCAATGCACAATTACAGGTGAGCGCCCAGCTAAAAGTCGGGGCTTCTTGAGGGGGGCGTCCTCTGTTCTCGGCCCGTAGCCAGCGGAGGTGCCGGCGAGCCTTCGGGCGAGACGAGCAGCCCTCCGCCGGGGATGGCTACGGGCTGCGCAGCTGGCGCTGCAAAGCAGCAATGAATAATGGCAGGGTTGCCGATTTTCAATTTGCATTCGGACGCAGCCAGCGAAGGACGGCACGAGCAGCGCGAGTTACGGGCCTTCGCCGCCGGTGGCTGCGGCCCGCACGACCCTGCGGGTCGAAAGCAAAAGTAATTAAGTAAAAAGTGAGAAGTTGAAAAGTGTGCGTTTTCAGACCGCAGCCAGCGGAGGCTGGCGCTCGAAGAGAGCAGCCCTCCGCGCCCGGTGGCTGCGAGCTGCTGGCTCTGCGAGCCGCCGTTTCGCGCGTGATTTCCCTTTGCCGGCCGGCCCC
>CABIXK010000018.1:10000-12523 GCA_902362705.1 Rikenellaceae bacterium | reverse complement strand
TTTACAATGGAGAGTTTGATCCTGGCTCAGGATGAACGCTAGCGGCAGGCTTAACACATGCAAGTCGAGGGGCAGCGAGGCCGTAGCAATACGGCTGTCGGCGACCGGCGCACGGGTGCGTAACGCGTATGCAACCTACCCGTAACAGGGGGATAACACTGAGAAATTGGTACTAATACCCCATAATATCTCGGAAGGCATCTTCTGGGGTTGAAAACTCTGGTGGTTACGGATGGGCATGCGTTGTATTAGCTAGTTGGTAAGGTAACGGCTTACCAAGGCGACGATACATAGGGGGACTGAGAGGTTAACCCCCCACATTGGTACTGAGACACGGACCAAACTCCTACGGGAGGCAGCAGTGAGGAATATTGGTCAATGGACGCAAGTCTGAACCAGCCATGCCGCGTGCAGGAAGACGGCTCTATGAGTTGTAAACTGCTTTTGTATTAGGGTAAACTCAGGTACGTGTACCTGACTGAAAGTATAATACGAATAAGGATCGGCTAACTCCGTGCCAGCAGCCGCGGTAATACGGAGGATCCAAGCGTTATCCGGATTTATTGGGTTTAAAGGGTGCGTAGGCGGTTTGATAAGTTAGAGGTGAAATACCGGGGCTTAACTCCGGAACTGCCTCTAATACTGTTGAACTAGAGAGTAGTTGCGGTAGGCGGAATGTATGGTGTAGCGGTGAAATGCTTAGAGATCATACAGAACACCGATTGCGAAGGCAGCTTACCAAACTATATCTGACGTTGAGGCACGAAAGCGTGGGGAGCAAACAGGATTAGATACCCTGGTAGTCCACGCAGTAAACGATGATAACTCGTTGTCGGCGATACACAGTCGGTGACTAAGCGAAAGCGATAAGTTATCCACCTGGGGAGTACGTTCGCAAGAATGAAACTCAAAGGAATTGACGGGGGCCCGCACAAGCGGAGGAACATGTGGTTTAATTCGATGATACGCGAGGAACCTTACCCGGGCTTGAAAGTTATCGACGATTCTGGAAACAGGATTTCCCTTCGGGGCGAGAAACTAGGTGCTGCATGGTTGTCGTCAGCTCGTGCCGTGAGGTGTCGGGTTAAGTCCCATAACGAGCGCAACCCCTACCGTTAGTTGCCATCAGGTCAAGCTGGGCACTCTGGCGGGACTGCCGGTGTAAGCCGAGAGGAAGGTGGGGATGACGTCAAATCAGCACGGCCCTTACGTCCGGGGCTACACACGTGTTACAATGGTAGGTACAGAGGGCAGCTACCCTGCGAAGGGATGCGAATCTCGAAAGCCTATCTCAGTTCGGATTGGAGGCTGAAACCCGCCTCCATGAAGTTGGATTCGCTAGTAATCGCGCATCAGCCATGGCGCGGTGAATACGTTCCCGGGCCTTGTACACACCGCCCGTCAAGCCATGGAAGCTGGGGGTGCCTGAAGTTCGTGACCGCAAGGAGCGACCTAGGGCAAAACCGGTGACTGGGGCTAAGTCGTAACAAGGTAGCCGTACCGGAAGGTGCGGCTGGAACACCTCCTTTCTGGAGAGTGTGACTACTTCGACGACAGATCTTGCTGCACTCTTTTCTCTCGAATTAACCCGTAATTTTTATGTTATACCGAGTGGGAATTTCCCTGCGGAATACAGTCCCGTAGCTCAGTTGGTTAGAGCACTACACTGATAATGTAGGGGTCTGCGGTTCAAGTCCGCACGGGACTACACTCCTTCTCGGGGGATTAGCTCAGTTGGCTAGAGCACCTGCTTTGCAAGCAGGGGGTCAAGGGTTCGACTCCCTTATCCTCCACTCGGATCGAAGTTTTTTCGATCGCCGTTCATTGACACGATTAAGGATATGAGATAGAGTTCTCGCACATGACAATAGGGTGTGCGGGAAGTTGTAAGAAAGTAAAAAAGGGCGCATGGGGGATGCCTAGGCTCTTGGAGGCGAAGAAAGACGTGGTAAGCTGCGATAAGCCTCGGGGATTTGCAAACGAGAATTGATCCGAGGATTTCTGAATGGGACAACCCGTCAGGTAGAAGACCTGACATCCGTTTACGGAGGCCAACTCTCTGAACTGAAACATCTTAGTAGGAGAAGGAAAAGAAAGAAACATCGATTTCCTAAGTAGCGGCGAGCGAACGGGAAACAGCCCAAACCGTATTTGTTACGGCAAATGCGGGGTTGTAGGACTGCAACATTCAAATGACAACGAACTGGAATCGTCTGGAAAGTCGATCCACAGAGGGTGAAAGGCCCGTACAGGTAAGTTAGTTAAGCGATAGCAGTATCCTGAGTAGGGCGGGACACGAGGAATCCTGTCTGAAACTGCCGGGACCACCCGGTAAGGCTAAATACTCCCAAGAGACCGATAGTGAACCAGTACCGTGAGGGAAAGGTGAAAAGAACCCCGAACAGGGGAGTGAAATAGAACCTGAAACCATGCGCTTACAACCGGTCGGAGCAGCTACGTGCTGTGACGGCGTGCCTATTGAATAATGAGCCTACGAGTTACTAATCACTGGCGAGGTTAAGT
>CABIXK010000018.1:0-7500 GCA_902362705.1 Rikenellaceae bacterium | reverse complement strand
GGGGCTTGGAGGGGGGCTTGTGGTGCTGCGGCTGAGCTGCGCGTGGTGCGGGGCCCAGTCGGAGCCGGAGTTTGCGATGTGTTCGGGCAGCATTGGGCGTGGGGCACGTGCTGTGGAGACGGTGCTCTGGTGTGTGCTGGTGCGTGCTGAAGCATGCGCCGTGCCGGAGCGTCGGTGTGCCCCCTTGCGGTGGATGGAGCCGCGCTGGCTGTGTATGGCGGTTTCTTCCGTGCGCTGCTAGCGGGATACATGGAGCGTGGGGCGCGTGCTGTGGAGACGGTGCTCTGGTGTGAGTTGGTGTGTGCTGGTGCGTGCTGAAGCATGCGCCATGCAGGAGCGCTGGTGTGTCCCCTTGCGGCGGATGGAGATGCGCAGGAGCTGCGCACAGCGATTGGAACGGATGGGTGTCAGGATGAGCAGGGCGGTTTGGATGGGGTTGGGTGCGCTGGGCATGTCGACGCTTCTGCCGGATGGTCGGTTGCGGCCGCCGCTGCTAAAGTCGGGCGGGTAGGGGCTGCCGATTTGCCGCACGAGTGGGGGAGTTTCCGCAGCGGCGTGGGGTGCGTCCGGCGTCGGCAGAGCCGGCGGTTGTTCCGTCTGTTCGCCGCATGCGGGGCGACCGGCCGTGCGGTGTACCGATACGGCTGCGAACTGCTGCTGCTGAAGTCCGGGCGGATAGCGTGTCGATATGCCAGCGAGCTCTTTTCGCCGCGGCGCCCGAGCGGTGAAAAATGGCCCGCAGGCACGTTGTCCTGAAAAAGCGGGGCTTCGCGCCGGCGGGCCGGTGGGGAGGGGCGATTCCGAGGAGTCGGAGCGCGGGGCGTCAGATCCGCGGTTTGAAGGCGATGCGCAGCACGAGCGACAGGATGTAGACCAGCAGGCCGTACATGGGGGCGAGGAGCGCCACGCGCAGGCCGCCGCAGAGCAGCGTGAAGGAGACCGAGATGCCCGTGGCCTGGATGAGATCGAAGACCGAGTAGAGGCCCACGCTCATCGAGAAGATGCCGAGCGACAGCGCCATCAGGCCGAACTCCTTGATCCAGCGCGGGGCTTTCCAGGCCGAGAAGAGCATGGCGATGAGGCAGATCGTGATGAGCGACATCCACTCCCAGCCGCCCTCGAGGTAGAGGTCGGCCAGCGAGCGGGCGGGCGGCATGTCGTCGTGCCGCGAGACGACCCATTCGTCAGTTTGTGGATCGAGTATGGCTGTCTCGTTCGCATTCAGCTTGCCGGGATCCTGATCGCCCGGAACGCGGCGGACGATGGTCGTGGGGCGGCTCTGCGCGGGGTGTTCCTGGGTTTCCGCTGCCGCTTGCGCGGGCGGCGTGATCTCGGCGATCTCCTGCGCGTGCAGGGTGGCGGCGGTCGACAGCAGCGCCGCGAGTAGGAGGGTGAGGAGTCGTTTCATGGTCGGGTGTTTTAAGGTGAGTAACCGAAGTGTTGGAGCGGGCCTTGCAAGTGCTCGTTGCAAAGATAATCCCGGCAGGGGCGAATATCCAAGGCAGAAACCAGCGTTCGGCCCGTCGAAACCCGTCGTTATCCCCTCGGAGGTTTTGCCGGACCCCGTTTTTTGCTAATTTTGCCATACGACCTCCGCTCGCCAGCCCCTTCGTCGCGACACTTCGGGCCCCGGGCGGCGATGGCTCGCTAATGTTCGGAACGATGATGCGATACCTTGTGTTGTTCGGTTACTGGATGGCCGCCGTGCTGCTGCTCGCCGCCGTGTGCATGAGCTTCGACTACGGCGCGGGCCGTTCGTTGTTCATCGCCACGTCGATGCTCCCCGCCGTGCTCTGCGCACAGCTGTTCGTGCCGCAGGCCCTCTCCGCGCCGCGGCGCCGTGCGGTCGCCGTGGCCGGCGTGTGCGGCGGCGCGGTGGTCGTGCTGTGGACTTCGATGCTGCTGGCCAGCTGCTGCACGCAGCTGGTCCATCCGAGCTCGGACTTCCCGCCGCTCTTCTCCAACCCGATTTTCCTGCTCATCCTGCTCGTGGCGTTCGTCGTGCCCGGCCACCTGCTCATGGCGTGGCTCCGCCGGCGGCAGCCCGCCGAGCGGAACGTGCGCTTCATATCGGAGCGGCGGCGGGTGACGCTTCCTCTGGAGGCGATCGTGCGCATCGAGTCGAACGACAGCGAGGTGCTGATCCACACCGCCGAGGGGGCCGTCTACCGCACGCGCACCCGCATCTCGCAGTGGGAGCGGCTTCTGGACGAGCGGTTCGTGCGCATCCACCGGGCGTGGATCGTCAATGCCGACTGCGTGACGGAGCTCTCGCCGCAGGGGGTGACGGCGGGCGGCGTATCTCTGGAGTTCTCGCGCAAGTACCGCGACGGCGCCCTGGCGGCTCTGGAGCGGCGCCGCGCAGAGCGGAAGTAACGAAAGCGCCGGGCCCCACGACGGGGCCCGGCGCTGCGTTCATGTGCGGGGCGGCTACTCCTGCGCGGGGTGCTCGGCCGCATACTGGTCGGCCATCTCGCGCACGCGCGCGGCGCGCTTCTCGCTGTCGGGGTGCGACGAGAACATCTTCTGCACGGTCGACGCCTTGGCGCCCTGCGACAGCTCGACGAGCTTCTCCAAGCTCTGGGCCATGCCGTAGGGGCTGAAGCCGTGGTCGATGCAGAACTTGAAGCCGTACTCGTCGGCGGCGTACTCCTGCTTCTGCGAGAACTGCGCGTCGGTGAAAGCGGTCACCACGTTGCCGAGCTCCGAGTCGCTCAGTTTGGCGAGCGTCGTGCCCTCGGCGGCGCCGGCGGCGTTGCGGGCGGCCGATGCGAGGTAGGCGTTCTTCATGGCGTGCTTCACGTCGGCATGGATGACGTGGCCGATCTCGTGGCCGATGATGGCCATCAGCTCGTCGTCGGTCATCAGGTCCATGAGCGACGAGAAGACGCGGATCGATCCGTCGCCGCAGGCGAAGGCGTTGACGTCGATGACCAGGTAGACCTTGAAATTCAGGGGCAGCCCGTCGGCGTCGGTGATCCCCTCGGTGAGGCGCTTCAGACGGATGGCGTACTCGTTATCGTCGGCGGCCACGGGGTTGTGTTCGTCCATCCACGCGACCGACTCGCGGCAGAGCTGGGCGATCTGCTCGTCGGTGAGCGTCGCGGCCTTCACCACGTCGGCTCCGGCGTTGAGCAGCTTGCCGGTGTTGAGCTTCTTGCCGCCGAGGCGCAGCTGGGCGGCCGATTGCTGGGGGCAGAGCAGGCCGATGAACAGCGCTGCGCATGCGATCAAAAGGTGTTTCATGGTTGTTTATCGTTTGTTACTTGGGTTCGGATCCGGGTGCAAAGATAGCGTTTTTTCGCTTTCGGCGGATCGCCCGCACGGCGGAATCTTACCTGCCGCCCCACCGCGGGCGGATGCCGATGAAGAGTTCGAAGTGGATGCCCGGCATGGGGCGCGCCAGCACCGAGAGATACTCCTCGTCGAAGAGGTTGTGCACGGCGCCCCGCACCGAGAGGTCGGCCCACCGCAGCGCGAAGCGCTTCTCGACGGAGAGGTCGTTCATGAAGTAGGGGGCCAGGTAGCCCGTGGGGCTCGGCTCGTTGCTCGACATGGTGTAGCGGCGGCTGTACCAGCACCACTTGTAGTCGAGCGACCACGTGCCGCGGCTGAGCGTGGCGGCGAGCGACGCCGAGTGGCGCGGCACGTAGACCAGCTGCTTGCCGAAGGAGCGGTCGGCATCGCTCTCCGGCTCGCCCTCGTCCAGCGAAGGGGTCCACGAGTAGTTGGCGTCGGCCGTGAGGCGCCAGGGGCCCCCGAGCGCCGCGTCGATGCGCCCCTTCAGCTCGACGCCGTAGGCGTGGACGCGGCGGATGTTGCGCGGCGAGAAGAACCCCTTGGGGGTGGGGAGCCAGAGTATCCAGTCGTCGATGCGCGAGTCGAACCACGAGGCCTCGGCCTTAAGGCGCCAGCGCTCTGTGCGGCCCAGGGCGCAGGCGATGCCGGCGTCGTAGCTGAAGCCGCTTTCGTGCCTCAGATCGGGGTTGCCGCCCGGCAGGAAGTAGCGGTCGTTGAGCGTCGGGAAGCGGTAGTTGCGCGCGAGCGACCCCTTGACCACGACCGAGCCGCGGCGCGAGAGCAGGTAGTCGGCCAGCAGCGCCGGCAGGGGCGGCGCCCACCTGCCGCCGTTGAGCTCCTCGCGCAGCGTGAGGGCCATGCCCAGCCGCTCGGTCGGGCGCCAGCGCGCCGTGACCGACGCCGAGAGCTCGGCCTCGGCACGGTCGTAGCCCACCACGGCGCGGTCGCCGTCGAGGCGTATGACGTTGCGGTCGGCGCTCCGCACGAAGTGCTGGTGGAGCGTCAGGTCGGCCGCAAGCTGGAAGCGGCTGCCCGGCGCATACTCGCCCTGCGCCTGGGCGAAGAGGGTGTGGATGCGGCTGCGCGAGCGGGTCATGGGTTGCAGCTCGCCGTTGCCTTTGTCGCGGCGGTAGTCGTAGGCGGTCCAGGTGTGGATGTAGCCTCCGCGCGCCTCCGCGCGCCAGCCGTCGGAGAGGCGGCGCCACGAGGCCACGCCGCGCAGCGTGTGCTCCCGCTGGCGGTTCTCGAAGGCCGCGCCCTCGCCGTAGTCGACCGTCAGCAGCGGCAGCTCGCGGTCGGAGTTGACATACCACAGGTCGAGGCCCAGGCGATCGCCGCCGCGCGTGGTGCGGTAGAGTCCCTGCTGTAGGTGGATGTCGCGGAAGGCGCCGCTGCGGTTGCGCTCCGTGGGGTGGTACTGGCCGATGATCCGGTGCTCCTCGTCGTAGATGTTCTCCTTTTTGTCGCGGTTGCGGAAGCGGTAGTCGTTGCGCGAGGTCGAGACCGCGAGGCGCGTGGTCGACTGCCACCGCTCGCCGCCGTAGTCGAGGCGCAGGAACTCGTCGAAGGTGGTGAACGAGCCGATGCCCTGCACATAGTGGAGGCCCCAGCCGCGCGTCGGGGCGGGGGCCGTGGCCAGCTTGACCGCGCCGCCCAGACCGCCGCCCGTCTCGCCGATCGACGAGGCGCCGTGGAGCAGCTGCGCCCGGTCGACCAGGTAGGCGGGGATCATCGAGAAGTCGGTCATGCCCAGCATGGGGGAGTTGATGCGCATGCCGTTCCACGTCACCTGCGTGTGGGAGGGCGAGGTGCCGCGGAAGGAGACCGTGGAGAGGGTCGCGCGGCCGTAGTTCTTGACGAAGATGGCCGAGTTGTAGGTCAGCACGTCGGCCATCGAGAGGGCGACATGCTCGCGCAGCACGGCCGAGTCGATGCGTGTCTGCCTGACGCCCGTCTCGCGCAACGGGCGCGTGCCGTAGACCTCGACCCCGCGGATCGCGACGCGCCGCTCTGTCGCGTCGGGGGCGTCGGGCCCTGCGGTGGCGCCCGGTCCGGCTCCGGGGTGGCCGCTCGCGGTGCGGAGGGCCGAGGCGAGCACCGCGGCCGTGAGGAGCAGCGCGCGCATCATCGCCAGCAGAATGCTCCGGGGGTAATCCCCGTGGTGAAACTGTCGAGCAGCTCCCCGTCGGGGGAGTAGCGGTAGAGGGTGCCGGGCTGCTGGTAGTCGATGGCGTCGGCCACGTAGAGCTCCGAGGTGCGCGGGTCGACCGTGAGGGCGTAGAAGAGCGTGCCGCGGTCGGGGATGAGCGGCGCGTCGGGCAGCCGCTCGGCCGTGGTCTTCATGCGCCACACGCCGCCGTCGATCCAGTGCAGGTGCTCGCCCGCGGCGTCGACGACGAGCGAGCGGGCCCCGCGGTTGTTGCGCAGCGGGAAGCGCTGCTCGATGCGCAGCGTCGCGGCGTCGAGGCGCACGAGCTGGGGCGGCTCGCTGCCGTAGGGACTCCCCTCGTAGCCGCCGTCGCAGAAGACCCACAGCTTGCCCCGGGCGTCGAGCGCCATGGCGGCGGGCTGGATGCCCACCTCCGCTTCGGCGACGACGCGGTCGGTGCGGGTGTCGATCTTCAGCAGGCGGTTCTGGTAGGACCAGCAGTTGACGATCATGCAGTCGCCCGCGAGGATCATCTGTTCGGTCGAGCCCGTCTCGAAGTCCATGCCCGGACACTCGATATAGCCCGTGACGGTGAAGCGGCGCGGGTCGACCACGGCGATGCGCGGGTCCCAGAGCTGGGTAACGTAGGCCTTCGTGTCGTCGACGAAGGCGATGTGGCGCGGCGAAGTGAGCCCCGTGATGCGCCCCACCTCGCGCAGCGTCGCGGCGTCGACGGCGAAGATCACCTTCGAGGTGTTGACCACGATCCACCCGATGCCGTCGCGCAGGGTCATCGACTGCCCCACGTCGCCCAGCTTGAATCCGTTGGCGCGCAGGAAGCAGTCGTTCTCCACGCGGCGCGAGGCGGGGTCGTAGAACGTGAGCGAGGCGTTGCCGTACTGGAAGTTGCCCTCGCAGACGACGAACAGCCCCCCTTCGACCGTCGAGACGGGCTCGCGACTTCCGTAGTCCCACTCCATGCAGGCCGTCGCGAGCGGCGCGAACAGCAGCGCGAGGTATCGCAGCGCGCGGAGCATGGCTACTCGGCGGCGGGGGCCGTCAGCCCGCAGACCTCGGTGGAGACTTCGCCCAGCGGGCCGCTCTTGGCGTTGACGCCCGTCTGGATCTTGACGAAGTGGATCCGCGCCAGACGCACCGAGCGCCCCTCGGCGTCGATGGCGTTCGAGAGCAGGAATCCGTTGCCCGGCGGGTTGCCGGCCAGCTGGTCGCTGCCCGCGTTGTCGGCGTAGCCCCAGCCGTAGGGGCGGTTGTCCCACTCGCCCGTCGTCGGGTTCTGCTCGTTGCGCGGCGCCAGGCGCGTGCCGCTGAGCGTGTAGCTCGCGTCGGCGATCCAGGCGGGGTAGTAGCTCGGCTGGTCGTGGTGGGAGGCGATGTAGTCGATCTGCCCCTCGGCACCTTCGCTGTCGCGCCAGCGCACGGGCTGGGCCGCCCCCTCGGGGCGGTAGTAGGTCACCGCGTAGTCGCGCAGCGTGGTGGGCAGACCGCTCTCGCTGCCGCGCAGCTCGTACCACGTGTCGTCGGGACGGCCGTTGCCGTTCGTATCCTCCATGACGTAGACGATGCCCGGCTCGGAACTCTTGTCGAGCTGGTTGGCGAGCACGGCGAAGTCGTAGTCGCCGCCCGTGGGGCGGATCTCGCGGCCGAGGCCCAGGACGATGTAGCCGCCGAAGCCGCCCAGAGAGACGAACTGCTTGTCGGCCAGGCGCTGCTCGGCCCATGCGCGGGCCGCCTCTGGGGTGGTCTCGGCGCCGGTCATGCCGCCCGTGCGCGTGTCGCCGATGAACTGCCCCGGGGCGGGGTGCCATTCGTAGACGGTGATCTTGTCGGCCGGGGGGAGGGGCTTCACGATTTCGCCGCCCGAGTTGCAGGCGACGAGGGCGGCGAGCAGCGCGGCTGCCGCCGGACGGAGGAGGCGGTTTTTCATCATGACGCGAAGGTACGAAAAGTCGGGGGCAAAAGCAAGCTGCGTTGCGAATTGAAAGTTGAAACTTGAAAATGGAGGGCTTTTCGGGCAGCAGCCGGCGCCCGGC
>CABIXK010000017.1:4403-16124 GCA_902362705.1 Rikenellaceae bacterium | reverse complement strand
CCGCACCCCCCCCCGGCGAAGGCCCGCAACTCGCGCCGCTCGTGCCGTCCTTCGCTGGCTGCTGCCCGAAAAAACGAAAAATTGCAGCGTCGGCTGCGCAGCCCGCAGCCGCCCCACTTCTCACTTTTTACTTTTCCCGTTTCGGCCCGCTTTTTGCACCTCCCGCAAAAAACGGAATCGACATGAAAAAACAATCCGCGCGCCCCGACGAGGCGCTGCGCTACCACAGCCACCCGCGCCCCGGCAAGATCGCCGTGGTGCCGACCAAGCCCCACCGCACGCAGGACGACCTCTCGCTGGCCTACTCGCCCGGCGTGGCCATCCCCTCGCAGGCCATCGCGGCCGACGCGGAGGCCGCCTACCGCTACACGGGCCGCGGCAACCTGGTGGGGGTCATCTCCAACGGCACGGCCGTGCTCGGCCTGGGCGACATCGGCGCGCTGGCCTCGAAACCCGTCATGGAGGGCAAGGCCATGCTCTTCAAGATCTTCGCGGGCATCGACGCCTTCGACATCGAGCTCGACGAGCGCGATCCCGAGCAGTTCATCCGCACGGTCAAGGCGCTGGCCCCCACCTTCGGGGCGATCAACCTCGAGGACATCAAGGCCCCCGAGTGCTTCGAGATCGACCAGAGGCTGAGCGACGAGCTCGACATCCCGGTCATGCACGACGACCAGCATGGCACGGCGGTGATCGTGGCCGCGGCGCTCATCAACGCCGCGCGGATCGCCGGCAAGGAGCTCGCGGCGCTGCGCGTGGCCATCGGAGGCGCCGGCGCGGCGGCCATCGCCAGCGCGCGGCTGCTTCTGACGCTGGGAATCCGGCGCGAGAACATGGTGCTGTGCGACAGCCGCGGCGCCGTGACGCGCTACCGCGACGACCTGAACCCCATGAAGCGGGAGTTCGCCACCTCACGCCGCATCGCCACGCTGGCCGACGCGCTGCACGGCGCCGACGTCTTCATCGGCGTCTCGAAGCCCGGCACGCTCACCCCCGCGATGATCCGCACGATGGCCCCCTCGCCCATCGTCTTCGCCCTGGCCAACCCCACGCCCGAGATCACCTACGAGGAGGCCGTCGCCTCGCGGCCCGACATCCTCTTCGCCACGGGCCGCTCCGACTACCCCAACCAGGTCAACAACGCCCTGGGCTTCCCCTACATCTTCCGCGGAGCGCTCGACGTGCGCGCCCGGCGCATCGACGAGGGGATGAAGCTGGCGGCGGCCCACGCCATCGCCGCCCTGGCACGCGAGGAGGTGCCGGCGCAGGTGCTGCGCGCCTACGGGATCGAGCGTCTGGAGTTCGGGCGCGACTACTTCATCCCCAAGCCGCTCGACCCGCGGCTGCTCGAGCGGGTGGCCCCGGCCGTGGCGCGCGCCGCCGTCGACTCGGGCGTCGCCCGTGCCCCGATCACCGACTGGGAGGGCTACGCCGCCCGCCTGCGCCGCACCGAGGACCGGGGATTCGAAGATTGACCCCGCGCGCAGGAGGGCGCCGACCGGCCGGCAGAGACCGACGGCTCAGGCACCCCCTCGACGCGACACGCCCCGCAACCTTAAAGGTTGCGGGGCGTGTCATGTCAAGCGTGGCAGGCAGTCAGGCTCCTGCGATGCGGGGCGCGTCGTGCCGGCACGGCCAGTGGTCAGTCTCCCGTGATGCGGGCCACCGCCGCCGCGGCCGCGCGGTAGAGCGCTTCGAGGTCGAGCCCCTCGATGCGGCGCCGGTCGACCACCACGCGGCCGTCGACCACCACCGTCTCCACGTCGGCCGCCTTGCCGCAGTAGACCAGCGTCGACACCACATCGTGGAGGGGTTGCAGGTGGGGCTTCTGCATGTCGACGACGATGAGGTCGGCCAGCGCCCCCTCGCGCAGCACCCCCAGCTCGCCCTCGGCGCAGCCCATGGCGCGGGCCCCGTCGACGGTCACCATGCGCAGCGCCTCGCGCGCCGGCAGGGCGCACGGATCGCCCGTCGACGACTTCTGCAAAAAGACCGCCGTGCGGAGCTCCTCCCACAGGTCGAGGTCGTTGTTGGAGCAGGGGCCGTCGGTGCCCAGCGTCACGCAGGCACCCGCGCGGCGCAGCTCGGCCACGGGCGCCACGCCGCTCGAGATCTTCATGTTGCTCTGGGGGTTGTGCGAGACCACCACGCGCCGGCGGACCAGCGTCTCGCGGTCGCCCGCCGAGAGGTGGATGCAGTGGGCCGCGATCGTGCGGTCGGTGAGCAGCCCCAGCGCGTCGAGGTGCTCGACGGGCGTGCGGCCGTAGCGCTCGGCCACGATGCGCGCCTCGTCTTCGGTCTCGGCCAGGTGGATCATCACCGGCAGGCCGAGCCGCGCAGCCTCGTCGCGTCCCCGCACGAGGTTCTCGGGCGAGACCGTGTAGGGCGAGTGGGGCGCCGCAGCGACCGACACGCGGCCCGAGCCCGCGGCGGCCTTCGCGGCCGCACGCCCGATCTCGGGCAGCACCTCGTCGATGTTGGAGTCGAAGTAGTTGCAGCCGAGCAGCGCCCGGATGCCCAGCCGCTCGGCCACCTCCACGCAGCGCTCCTCGAAGTAGTACATGTCGACGAACGAGGTGATGCCCCCGAGCAGCATCTCGGCGATGCCGAGCGTCATGCCCAGGGCCACGTCGTCGGCCGTCTGCCGCCCCTCGAAGGGCCAGATGTAGTCGTTGAGCCACTCCATGAGGGCGATGTCGTCGGCATAGCTGCGCTGGAGCGTCATGGCGGCGTGGCAGTGGGTGTTGACCAGACCCGGCATGACCAGCCGCCCGCGGCAGTCGAACTCGCGCAGGTCGGGATGGGCCGCGCGGAAGGCCTCGACGGCCTGCGCGTCGTCCGATACGAGGGCGATGCGGTTGCCCGCGACGCCCACGGCACCCGTGAAGGTCTGGGGCCGGTCGGCCGCTGCCGTCATCGGCAGCACGGTGGCGTTGGAAAAGAGTAGTGCCATAGGGCTGAGGGTTTAGTCGATCGAGTTGCCCTGCACGGTCAGCAGAGCGCGCCCCCCGGTCGAGTTGGAGTAGACCTGGATCACGCGGTTGAAGACCCCGGGCTCGCTCTTGTGGGGTTCGTAGGTCACGCGGATCACCCCCGAGGCTCCGGGGGCGACGGGGCGCTTCGCGAACGAGGTCTTCAGACACGAGCACGACGTGAAGACACGCGTGAGCACCAGCGGCGCCGTGCCGTCGTTGACGAACGTGAACTCGTGTACAAGGTCGCCCCCCTTGCGGGGCACGTCGCCGAAGTCGACGGCGCTCTCCTCCAGACGGAGGTGCGCCCCCTTCGCTTCGGGCTTCTTGGCTTCGGCCGCCCACATGCAGAGCAGGCCGGAGAGCAGAAAGATCCATCTGCGCATCATCGCAATAGCTTTACGTTGTCGCACGGAGCCGACCCCGAGGTCAGTCCATGCGGAAAATATAGGTGATCGTGCCCCCCTGCACCGTCGCACGGCTCTCGGTGAAGCGCGCCTTGCGGGCCGCGGCGATGGCTGCGGCCACCAGGTCGCTGTCGCTGACGGTCGAACCCACGGGTTCGAACGCGGCGCCGGTCACGTCGCCCTTCGGGCCCACCGTCACGCGGATGACCACCTTGCCGCTCTTCGAGCCGGGGTAGGCCGGACGGGGCAGCGCGCCGGCCAGGCCGCGCCCCTGCAACCCCTTGTCGAGCTGGTCGAGCCCGTCGGGGTTCAGGCCGGGGCCCTTGCCGCTGGCCTTGTCCTCGCCCTCGGGCGCGTGGGGGTTGCCCGCATCCTCGGGCTCGTCCACGCCCCCCTTGTTCATCTTGAAGAGCGCCTTGGGGTTGGGCGTCTGCGTCACCTCGTCCTTGCCCGCGACCTGGGCCGTGCGCTCCTCGGGGGCCGCCTTGTCGTGCATGCGCGGCTCGGGGGCCGGGCGCACGGGCCGGAGGCGCGGCGGCTCGGGCTCGACGATCTCGATCTGGATCATCGAGTCGAGGCGCTCGGCCTCGTGCCGGAAGTCGAACGACAGAAACAGAAACCCCGCGGCGAGCAGCAGCGCATAGGCGGCCGTCGCCACGAGCGCCCAGCGGCGCGGTCTCCGATCGTTCGGGTCGTAGTAATACATGGGGCAGCGGGTTATTCGGGCGAGGTGGCCGCAATCAACTTATACCCGTTGTCGCGGGCGATGTTCATCACCTTGATGATCTCGTCCCACGCTACGGTCTTGTCGGCGTGCAGCGAGACGGGCGGCTCCTTCTGGTCGCCCAGGCGCGCCTTGAGCTCGCGATCGACCCCTTCGAGCGACCCTACCTCCTTCAGCTCGACGTAGTAGCGGTAGCGACCGTGCCCGGCGTCCTGGATCGACACCGTGGTGACGGCCTTGTCCTTGAGCTGGTTGGAGCTCTTGGGCAGGATCAGCTTCACGGCGTTGGGGCTGATGAGCGTGGTGGCGATGAGCAGGAACAGCAGCAGCAGGAACATCAGGTCGGTCATCGACGATGCCGAGAAACTCTTGTCGACCTTCGATCCGTGTTTGATGGCCATAATTCGCTATTTTTGAACGGGTTGATTGAGAATATCCATGAAGGCGATCGAGTTGGCCTCCATCTGGAAGACCAGCTTCTCGATGCGGGCCACCAGATAGTTGTAGCCGAAGTAGGCCGGGATGCCGACGACGAGACCCATCACCGTCGTGACCATCGCCACGTACATACCGCTCGAGAGCAGCGCCAGGTCGACCGTGCCGCCCGCGGCCGACATGTCCATGAAGGTCTCTACCATGCCGAGCACCGTGCCGAGGAAGCCGATCATCGGGGCGCCGCCGGCGATCGTCGCCAGGAACGGCAGTCCGTTCTCGAGCTTCGAGACCTCGAGGTTGGCGACGTTCTCGATGGCCGTCTGGATGTCGCCCATCGGACGGCCGATGCGCTCGATGCCCTTCTCGATCATGCGGGCGATGGGGGTGTCGGTCTTGCGGCAGAGGTTCACGGCCGTCTGGATCTTGCCGTCGGAGATGTAGTCGCGGATGCGGTTCATGAAGTTGATGTCGAGCACCGACGCCTTGCGGATGGCCAGGTAGCGCTCGACGAAGATGAAGATCGTCACGCCGCCGAGCAGCAGCAGCGGCCACATCAGCCAGCCGCCCTTGGTAAAGAGGGTCCACAGGCCCATGCGGGTCTCTTCGCTCACGGTCGCCGCCTCGGCGGCTGCGGCCGCCGCTTCGGCAGCCTGCAAAAATGTCATCATAGGTGTAAAATGTTATTGTTCGTTAATTTATGTTTTGAACTTTCAACTTTCAATTTTCAACTTTCAATTCTTCCCGCTCTTTCGCCGCGCGGCGCGCCGCGCGCCGTTCCTGGCGCTTGCGGTTGGTGAAGCGCTCCTTGACGCGGCGGCGGAAGTCACGGAAGTTGTTGAAATCCTGCTTGAAGTAGATGCCCACGCCCGTCTCCTGCAAACCCTGGTTCTCATCGAAGCGGTCGATCGTCTGCGTGAAGGCCTTCAGGCGCAGCGTGCCCGAGCGGTCGATCAGATAGGTGACGTAGGCCTCGCCCATGAAGTTGGACATCGAGCTGTTGACCGCCTGCTTGTTGTCGATCAGGTAGTTACCCTCGACCTCCACGAACAGGCGGTTGTCGATCAGGCTCTTCGACAGCCCGAAGTCGACCTCGTCGCTCGTGAGCTCCGACTTGGGGCGGTAGCGTAGCACGATGCCGTAGTCGCTGCGCGAGAGCATGTTGCTCACCATATTGCTCACCAGCTCCAGACCCGTCGATGCCGACACCGAGGCGCCGAGGTTGGCACCCGCGCCGTTCTCGGCCATGAAGCTGTTGAACATCAGCAGGTAGGCGAACTGCGTGTCGACCGTCTCGGGGCTGGCCAGCGCATTGGCCACCACCGCCTGCGTCTCGGGGTCGGAGCCGGGCACGCGCACGTCGAAGGCGATGGCCGGGTTGGTCAGCCGGTCGCCCAGGCGGATGACGCACTCCACGGGCACCGAGCGGTCGGCGGTCAGACGGTCGGAGGTACCCTGCAACAGCGGCTGCAGCGACGCCTTGAGCTTGTAGACCGCCTCGATGTTGAGCAGCGCGTCCATCGGCGAGCCGGTCCACTGGATCGTCGAGCCATCCTCGATGACGAAGCGCTTGTTGATGATGTTCTGCAGCGAGAGCTGGAAGCTCCCCTCCGAGAGGGTATAGTCGCCGTACATCTCGAAGAGGTTGGTGCGGGGGTTGATCGAGAGGTTGAGCACGCCGGCGCCGCGCGCCTTGAGCGTGTTGCCCGAGACGGTGAGCTCGACCTCCACGTTGGGGCGCACGTCGAGGGCCAGTGCGATCTCCATCTGGCTGCCCCCCTCGGCCTTGGCGCTGCGGCGGCGCTCGAACGAGAGCTTCTTGCGCGTCACGATGTCCTGCTCGGCCTGCGGCGGCTCGACGAAGGTGACGAAATCGGCGTAGGAGATGTTCGACTTGCCCGAAAGGGGCATGAAGAAGGTCGAGTTGTCGTCGGTCGAGGCCGAGACCTCCATCCGCACGCCCCCCTTGTCGCCCCGGATGCGGGCCTCGCCCGTGGCGTAGACCCGCCCGTAGAAGAGGTCGTTGTCGAGCGACGTGGTGTTGAGCACCAGCATCTCGCGCGGCGACACGCGCAGCTCGTAGCCGATGTTGGAGAGGTGCTTGAGATCGAGGTCGAGGTCCAGGCGGCCGCTGTTGCCCTCGCTGTCGCGCAGCGTGGCCCCCTGCACGCGGAAGCGGTTGTTCTCCACGCGGAGCTCCGCCTCGGGCACCGTGTAGCGCACCTGCGTGAAGTCGATGCGCGTGGAGAGGTCGCGGGCACGGATGCGGCCCGTGAGGTCGGCCTCGCGGCCGCGGCCCTGCACCGTCAGGTCGGCCGACGCCAGCCCCCGCGTGCCCGAGATGACCCCCGAGAGCACGGGGTCGAGCAGCCCCATGTCGAGGCTGTCGACCGCCAGACGGGCGTAGTAGCGTTGCTGCGCCGGGGCGTAGAAGCCCCGCACGAGCGTGTCGCGCTTCTGGCGGTTGGTCACCGTCACCCCCGCACGGTTGCGGGCGAAGTCCCAGCGCGAGACGAGCCGCAGGGGCGGAGCCTCGATGCCGTTGACGGACAGGCTGTCGACCGCGATGTCGGCCGAGAGCTCGCCGCCCAGCAGCACCGAGCGCATGGTCGCGCGCCCGTCGGTGCGCCCCTCCACCGAGTAGCCCATGCGGTCGGCGACCTGCGCGAAGGGGGCCAGGTCGAAGTTGCGCAGCGTGAGCGTGAGCGAGTCGTCGAGGCTGCGCGAGGCCACGCCGTCGAGCAGCAGCTCCTGCTCGCGGTTCGACACGTGGAAGCGGTCGATCTCCACGCGCGCCGTATCGAGACGGATGCGGCGGGCCCTGATCTGCCACGACTTATCGCCGCGCGTGAGGTGCGAGGGGAGGATGTAGAGGTCGAGGGCCCGTCGCGGCTCCTCCGCAGCGGCCGCGACGCCCCGCCGCGCGGGAACGGCCGCGACGTCCGCGCTGTCCGCCGCCCCGTCGTCGGCCGCACGGGCGAAGAGGCCGAAACGCCCCGAGAGGCGGCGCGCCGAGTCGGCGAAGCCCGCCGTGAGGCGCATGGCGCCCTGCTTGGCGCCACCCGTCACCGAGAAGCGCGGCAGGTGGAACATCCCGGCGTAGAGGTCCTCGGCCGAGCCGTAGAGCGTGAGCGAGTCGCCGCGGTTCGAGGCGTTGATCTTCAGGTGCGTGGCCAGCATCCGCCGCCGCTCGACATAGCCCGAGCGGAGCGAGAACGAGAGGCGGTCGTTGGCCGGGTTGAAGAGCAGCTGCATCGACGAGCTGTCGGCGATCTGCAGCCCCGGCGACACGGCGTCGGCCACCGGGTTGAAGTCGCGCACGAGCACCGAGAGCAGCGAGTAGTCGTCGGCCACGGCCGTCGGGGCGCTCCCGCCCGCACGGGAGCCGCGCGCGGCCCGCAGCGTGGGCAGGTAGCGGCGCGCGCTGCGGCGCAGGTACTCGAAGACGGTGCGGTAGCTGGTCTTCGAGCGGAAGGTGACGTCGGCGAAGTCGGAGCGCAGTTCCACGAACTTGCTGCGCGCGGAGTTCTCGCCCGTGAGCACCACGCGCTGCGCCGCGACGCTGCGGTCGTTGTAGCGGTAGTCGGCGTCGGTGATGCGGATCGTGCCGTTCATGTCGTCGAGCGTGCGGCCGCTGCCCTGGGCCGCGATGCGGGCCGAGAGCACCGACACCGAGTCGCGCCGGTTGATGTGCAGACGCGCCAGATCGGCGCGGTCGAGCGCCAGCGAGAAGTCGTAGCGGGGCACCGTGTCGTTCAGATCGACCAGCCCCGCGAAGTCGAAGACGAGGTTCGGATCGCGGGCCGTGATGCGGCCGTCGAAGCGGCGGTCGGTAAGGCGGCCGTCGAGGCGCAGCGAGTCGTAGGTGTAGCCGTTGAAGGCCAGGCGGGTGACGTTGCCCGCAAGGGCGGCGTCGGTGCGCCCGTGGCCGACGCGGCCGTCGATGCGCGCCTCGAGCGAGGCGTCGCCCAGCAGGTCGCGCCGCCCCACCAGATCGCCCAGCCGGAGGTTGCGCGTGCGCAGGTCGCCCACCACGCGGCTGCTGCCGTCGCTGCGGGGGCTCATGCGCACGTCGAGATCGAGGTCGCCCACGGCCGAGGCCACGTCGGCCCGCACGTCGAACGACGAGAGCGTCCCCCGGAAGCGGGCCCCCAGGTCGATACGCCCCGAGTTGTCGAGCATCCCCACCAGACGCTCCGAGAGGTCGCGGCCCCCCACGCCCGCGGCCAGGCGGTCGATATCGGCGGCCGAGGTCGAGAGGCGCTTCAGGTCGACGTCGAAGCGCGCGCGGGCGATGTCGGGCAGCCCCTCGACCGTCGCGTCGGCCACGAGCGAGGTGCCGTCGCCCAGGCGGAAGCCGAGGATGCGCGCCCGCAGGTCGTCGACCTCGCCCGCCAGCTCGATGTCGATCTCGCTGGCCGTCAGGTGCCAGTCGCGCAGGCGGGGCGAGAAGTATGCCACGTCGTCGGTGGAGAGCGTCGAGCGGCGCAGGGCGCCGTCGATGCGCACCGTGCCGGTGAAATCCTTGTATTCGGCCCACGAGTCGCCCGCCAGCGAGAAGTAGGGTATCCACACGTGCGAACGCTCGGTCACCAGCCGCGCCTGCTCGAAGCCCATGCAGCCGCTGGTGAGGTAGAAGCGCCCCGAGAGGTGGTCGAGGCGGAAGCCGCTGCGCTCGCGCGCCGAGAAGCGGGCGATGTCGGCGTAGATGGTCTGCCCGTCGATGGTGAAGTCCTCCACGCGCGCCGACATCTCGCTAAGGTGCATGTCGGCGAAGTCGATGCCGTAGGGCGGGTTGCGGTGCTCCGTCCGCTCGATGCAGAGCTCCATGTCCTCGATCGAGGCCTTGCTGAGCGAGAGGCGGAAGTTGCCCTTCTTGGGTTTGTCGGGATCGGAGAGGCGCGCCACGACCTGCTTGATGTTCATCACCCCCTCGGGCGTCTCGCGCAGGCAGAGGCGGGCGCCGATCATCTCGGCGCGGCTCAGGCCGATGCCCCCGCCGAAGATGCCCAGCCCCGTGACGTAGGCGTCGAGATGGTCGACGTAGATGAGTGTATCGCGCTGGTAATCCTCGACATAGAAGTCGTGCACATGGACCTTGCCCAGCCACCCGATGTCGACCCGCCCGATGCGCACCTCGGTCTCCAATCGGGCCGAGATCTTGCGCGCGGCCAGGTGCACGACACCGTTCTGCACGGCCGGCACGGCCAGCAGCAGCGACAGCACGAAAGGCACTCCCACCGCCGAAGCGACGAGCGCGAAGAGCACCTTTGCCGATATTTTTGTAACTTTGCGCATCGGATGAGCGTTGTAACCTGCAAATTTAACGCTTTTCCCCGAAAAAAACGCAAAAAACCGACATGGATATTACAATTCTCGGCATCGAATCGTCGTGCGACGACACCTCGGCGGCGGTCCTGCGCAACAACGTTCTGATCTCTAACGTCATCGCCTCGCAGGCCGTGCACGTCAAATACGGCGGCGTGATCCCCGAGCTGGCCTCGCGCGCCCACCAGCAGAACATCGTGCCGGTGGTGGCGACGGCGCTCCGCGAGGCCGGCATCACGGCCGACCGCCTCGACGCCATCGCCTTCACGCGCGGCCCGGGGCTCGTGGGGTCGCTGCTCGTGGGGGTCTCGTTCGCCAAGGGGCTCGCCCTCTCGCACGACATCCCGATGGTGGAGGTCAACCACCTGCAGGGCCACATCCTCTCCCACTTCATCGACCTGCCGGACCGCCGGCTGCCCCACCCCGACTTCCCGTTCCTCTGCCTGCTCGTCAGCGGCGGCCACACCCAGATCGTGCGCGTCGACTCGCCGCTCGAGATGCAGATCATCGGCACGACGATCGACGACGCCGCGGGCGAGGCCTTCGACAAGTGCGCCAAGGTGATGGGGCTCCCCTACCCGGGCGGCCCGGTGATCGACCGCCTGGCCAGGGAGGGCGACCCCAAGGCCTTCCGCTTCGCACGGCCCCACGTCGAGGGGCTCGACTGCTCCTTCTCGGGGCTCAAGACCTCGTTCCTTTACACGCTGCGCGACGCCGTGGCCGCCGAGCCCGACTTCATCGAGCGGCGCAAGGCCGACCTCTGCGCCTCGCTCCAGCACACCATCGTCTCGATCCTCGTAGACAAGTTGGTGCGGGCGTCCAAGCTCACGGGCATACGCGACATCGCCATCGGCGGCGGCGTGTCGGCCAACTCGGGGCTGCGCGAGGGCATCGTCGAGGCGGGGCGCCGCCACGGCTGGCGCACCTTCCTGCCCGAGCTGAAGTTCACCACCGACAACGCCGCCATGATCGCCATGGCGGGATACTTCCGCTACCAGCAGGGCGACTTCGCGTCGCTCGACGTCTCGCCCGTGGCACGGCTGGAGGAGCTGATGAAAAATTGAAAGTTGAAAATTGAGAATTGAAAATTGGAGCGTGACCGGCTACGAAGCCGAGATACGCCCAGCCTCGACGCTGCTATGAAACCGATACGCTGCCTCTGGATGCTTCTGCTGCCGCTCTTCGCCGTGACGCAACCGACTGCCGCACAAGTGGCCTCGACACAACCGACTACGGCGCAACCGGCTGCCGCGCCCCTGCATCCCGCGGCCGGCGAGACGGTCGCCGAGACCGACGTCGAACGGCTGGGCGTAGACGCCTATTTCGCCGTGGAGCCCGTCGACGAGGCGCTGCGGCGCCGCATCGTCGGCCGCTCCTACAGGGAGGGGTGCCCCGTGCCGCTCGCCGATCTGCGCTACCTCAGGGTCCTGCACCGCGACTTCGAGGGGCGCACGCGACGGGGCGAGCTCCTCTGTCACCGCGACATTGCCGACGACCTCGCGGCGATCTTCCGTGCCCTCTACCTGGCCGGCTACCCCATCGCGCAGATCCGCCTGGTTGACGACTTCGACGCCGACGACGTCCGCTCGATGGAGGCCGACAACACCTCGGCATTCAACTACCGTCCGATCGCCGGGTCGAGGACCCTGTCGCGCCACAGCCTGGGGCGGGCCATCGACATCAACCCCCTGCGCAACCCCTGCGTGCGCCTCCGCGACGGCCGCATGCTGGTCGAGCCCGAGGCCGGGCGCCCCTACGCCGACCGCACGCGCGACTTCCCGGGGCGGCTCCACGGGGAGGACCTCTGCGTGCGTCTGTTCAAGGCCCGCGGCTTCCGCTGGGGCGGCGACTGGCGGTC
>CABIXK010000017.1:0-4366 GCA_902362705.1 Rikenellaceae bacterium | reverse complement strand
CCGAGCACCGCAATCGCGCAACGGCCCTGCCCCCACTTCTCACTTCTCACTTTTTAACTTAATTACTTTTCAACTCCCCCGCTCCCACGCGTCCCGAAGCCGCCCGCCGCATTTTTCAACCTTTTTTCGGAACTTTTAGCCGAAAAAGCCCTATCTTTGACCCGGCGCCCGATGGTGCCGGATAAAAAACACAAAACATGAAACCACTCAAAATCGGAAACTTATGCGCGCCGACCCCCATCGTGCAGGGCGGCATGGGCGTAGGTATATCCCTCTCGGGGCTCGCTTCGGCCGTAGCCTGCGAGGGAGGCATCGGCGTGATCTCCTCGGCCGGACTGGGGGCGATCTACCGCGACTACTCGACCGACTACCGCGAGGCGTCGATCTGGGGGCTCCGCCAGGAGCTGCGCAAGGCCCGCGAAGCGACGCGGGGCATCATCGGCGTCAACGTCATGGTCGCCATGTCGAACTTCGCCGACATGGTGCGCACGGCCGTCGCCGAGAAGGCCGACATCATCTTCTCGGGCGCCGGGCTGCCGCTCAACCTGCCCTCGCTGCTGCCCGAGGGGGCCAAGACCAAGCTGGCGCCCATCGTCTCGTCGGCGCGCGCCGCGGCGCTGCTCTGCCGCAAATGGTTCTCGGAATACAAGTACACGCCCGACGCCATCGTGGTCGAGGGTCCCAAGGCGGGCGGCCACCTGGGCTACAAGGAGGAGCAGCTCGCCGATCCCCGCTTCGCGCTCGAGTCGATCGTCCCGGAGGTCGTCGCCGAGGTGAAGGCCTTCGAGGCCGAGCACGGCTGCCGCATCCCCGTCATCGCGGGCGGCGGCATCTACACGGGCGAGGACATCTACCGCATCCTGGCGCTGGGCGCCGAGGGGGTGCAGATGGGGACGCGCTTCGTCACCACGGAGGAGTGCGACGCCGACCCGGCCTTCAAGCAGAGCTACCTCGACGCCACGGAGGCCGACATCGAGATCATCCGCAGCCCGGTGGGCATGCCCGGCCGCGCCATCCGCAACTCGTTCCTCGACCGCGTGAAGGAGGGCCTCAAGCGCCCCAAGGCGTGCCCCTTCGACTGCATCAAGACCTGCGACGTGACCCACAGTCCCTACTGCATCATGCTGGCGCTCTACAACGCCTTCCGCGGCAAGCTGCAGAACGGCTACGCCTTCTGCGGCTCCAACGCCTGGAGGGCCGACAAGATCCAGTCGGTGCGCGAGCTCATCGCCACGCTGCGCAGCGAATACGACAACTTCTCGCTGCGCGAATCGCTCTTCGGCGCCAAATAACGCCGGTCGCACGAACGACAGCGCCGTCCCCCTTCGAGGAGGACGGCGCTCTTCGTATCGGCCGGCCGGCAGCAGCCCGCAAGGCCCCGGCCGGCCCGCGGGGTCTACCACACCACCGGATCAGGGAGGATCTCGCCGTCGGCGGCATCCGCCGGCGTGAAGGTCGCGCCGCGGTACTGCACGCAGAGCATCGTCAGCGGCTCCGCGCCGACATTGCGCACCGAGCGCCGGCCCGCGGGCGCCACGCGCACCACGCTCCCCTCGCCGACGGGGAAGCACTGCCCGTCGACCTGGAACTCGCCGCGACCCGAGAGGAAGAAGTAGAGCTCCTCGTGGGTCTTGTGGGTGTGGAGAAAGCCCGTCTCGGCGCCGGGAGCGAAACGCTGCAACGAAAATTCGGCGCCCGTGGCCCCCACGGCCGCGCCGCCGAAGACCTTGCCCGGGATCCGCACGCCGGGACCCAGCTCCAGCACGTAATCGCCCAGTTCGTTCATTTTGCCCGTCTCGACGGCCGCGAAGTTCGCGCCCGCAGCGAGCGTTTCGATCTTTTTCATGGTTTCATCGTTTTTTCGTTCGACGGCGCAAAGTTGGCACCCGGAGGCGACATACGCAAGTAGGCACCTGCGGGTCAGCTGGTTACACAAGGGTAACCATCATTGACGATCAGCGGATTCGGGCAGCGATTTTTTTCTGAAAGTTTTTCACTTGCGGCTTTTTCGTCATTCGATTACTTTTGTACACCGACAAACACCCCGCACGATGGACCGCACCACCCTCCAGGACTCGCTCTACCCCGAGTGTCCGATCCGCAACATCCTCGCCCGCATGGGCGACAAGTGGTCGCTGCTGACCCTCTACACGCTGGCGCAGGGCGGCACGCTGCGTTTCGGCGCGCTTCGCCGCGCCATCCCCGACATCTCGCAGAAGATGCTCGCCGCCACGCTCCGCACCCTGACCGAGGACGGGCTGGTCGTCCGGCGCCTCTATCCCGAAATCCCGCCGCGCACCGAATACAGCCTCACCGAGCGCGCCCGCACGCTCCTGCCCCACCTCGACGCGCTGATCGGCTGGGCGATCGAGCACTCCGAAGCGATCCTCGCCGACCGCAGGGCGGCACGCGGAGGGGATTGAAAAGGGTGGGATTCCCGGGCCGCAGACTGCGGAGTGCTGACGCGGACTTTCGGCAACGTGCAAATATCTGCCGGAAGCGGCTGCGACCCGCACAGTCGACGCTGTATGATTCGGAGGAGACCATCGAAGCCTCGGGCTTCGTCCCTTTGCCGACTAACGGCCGCAGCCGCCCCCGGGCGAAAATCTGCAAAAGCGACTAATAAATCCCGGCTCTTAGCCGGGCGGGCCGCAGCCTCCGGCGGCGGAGGCCCGCAACTCGCGCTGCTCGTGCGTCCTCCGCAGGCTGCGTCCCGAACACTCAATCGCGCTGTCCTCCGCCCGGGGTGGCTCCGGGCTGCGCAGCTAACGCTGCAATCGCGTAATAACCCTGCCGCCCATTTTCCATTTTCAACTCCAAACACCCCCTCACAGAAACCGCACGCCCCTGACCCGCCGCCCCGCACGGTCGGCGATCTCGCGCTCGACGATCCCCGTCACCACATCGGCCGCATCGTGCCAGCGGTTGGCGCGGAACTGCCGGCGGTAGGTGGTCAGGTGGGCGTGGAGCTCGGGCCAGCGCAGGTTCCACCCCCGCGGAAAGCGCACCGCGTGGAGCACCGTAGCCGAGTTGGAGAGGATGCGCGCCTCCTTGTTGCCGCTCTGGTGGAACCACTCCACCCTGACGCCCGGCGCCCGCCGCTGCACGGCCCGCGCGAAGCCCCGCCCTCCGTTGTTGCTCTCGATGAGCGCCTCGCGCGTCGCGCTGCGCACGAGCATCTCAGCGACCATCGGCTCGGTGAGCTCCATCGCCTCGCGCGTGTAGACCGCGTCGGTGATGTAGACGATCCCGTCGGCATCGACCGCATAGGAGAGCGAACAGAGGTAGTCGTCGCCCGTGTCGGCCGTGTCGGTGTAGTTGGCGCGGCGCACGATCGCGGAGGGCAGGGCGTCGTACTCGGCCAGCCCGGCGCCGTACAGCAGCCCCTCGCGTGCCGACGGGTGCCCCTGGTACATCGCCTCGAACTGCACGGGATCGAGCCGCCGCTTGCGCGCCAGCAGCGCGGCCCCCTGCTGCGCCTCCCACAGCGCCTCGCCCGGGGCGCGGGGGTCGAGCTCTGTGGGCGGCGAGGCCTTGAGTGCCTCGAAGTTGAGGTGGAGCCACCCGTCGGCCGGGGCCGCGTCGAGCTGCTCCCAGCGCGTCAGCTCCTCGACCGGCTCGCACGCCGCCAGCTGGCCGATGAGGTCCTCCTCGTGCCAGCGCGTGAAGACCACAAGCTCGCGCGAGGCGTTGTGCATGCGCGTGCGCACCACCGAGGTGTACCACTCCCAGCAGTTGGCCCGCACGAGCGGCGAGTTGGCCTCCAGGGCATCCTTGTAGAGGTCGTCGAGGACGAAGCAGTCGACGCGGTTGCCCGTGAGCGAGCCCTCGCGCCCCACCGAGAGCAGGCTGCCGCGGCGCCCCACGATCTCCGCCTCGTCGGCCGTGCGGATATAGCCCGCGGGCTTCGATCCCCGCTTGATCGTCGTGGCGGGGAAGAGCGCCTCGTACTCGCGCGACTCAAGGATGCGCTGCACGCGGCGGTTGAAGCGCGAGGCCAGCAGCCCCGAGTAGGAGGCGATCGCCACGCGGCAGTCGGGGTCGAGCCCCAGCACGTAAGCCGGCAGCAGGGTCGTGGCACCCACGCTCTTGCCGTGCTGCGGCGGCATGGTGACGATCAGGCGCCGCACGCGCCCCCGCGCGAAAGCCTCCAGCACACGATAGTAGGTGCGGTGGAAGGGCTGAAGTTCCAGAAAGGGATAGACCTGCTCGGCGAACGAGAGGAAGGAGGGTTCAGTCATCGGTCGGAAAAAATGGAAAGTTGAAAATTGAGGGTTGAAAATGGGAAATACGGAGAATCGCCCGAAAAAGAGACGCGACAATCGAAGCCACAGGCTTCGTCCCTTTGCCGGCTCCCCCCCCCCGC
>CABIXK010000016.1 GCA_902362705.1 Rikenellaceae bacterium | reverse complement strand
CAGCCGTATTGCTACGGCCTCGCTGCCCCTCGACTTGCATGTGTTAAGCCTGCCGCTAGCGTTCATCCTGAGCCAGGATCAAACTCTCCATTGTAAAAATGTTTTGTTTTAAATCTTTCGCTCTAATCTCAAAGGTATTGTTTGAAATCACTCTTTTACAAGAGTGGATAAAACTAATAGCTGCTCAAATACTTCAAAGAACGCTGTTCAGTTATATTGCTATAAAGAACATTTTCTTGTTTCGAAGGAGTCGGATCGCAATCGTCATCCTCGGCTCTGACCGCCTGATTTTCAGATCGGAAAGCGGTTGCAAAGGTAAAACTTATTTTTGAAACCGCCAAATCTTTTTAAGATTTTTTTCGAATATTTTTCAGAACCTTGCTTGCTACGTTTCAGACTTTTTGTCTTAACCGAAGCGGGTGCAAAGGTAAGGATTATTTTCGAATCTCCAAAAGATTTCGGAACTTTTTTCAAAACTTTTTCAGAACCTTGTGTCGCTTCGAGTAGTGTTTCCCACTCTTAGCGGATGCAAAGATAAGGCGTTTTTCTGTCAACTTCCAAATAATTCAGCGACTTTTTTCGTCGCTTTTTTGCAGTATTTCCGCAGTAGGCTATAGTACAGATAGTTAGTTGTGAAAAATTTTTAATATCTTTGCAGCATCCAAAACAGCGGATATGAAACGTCTCTTAATATATATAGGTATAGCCTTCATAGGGGGCTGCGGCCGCGCCGAAGGCCCCCGGCTGCAAACCGGCGACCTGCTCTTCCAGGCGGGCAAAACATCGGAAATGAGCCGCGCGATACACGACGCTACGGGGCGGAAGGCGTCCCTGGACTACACCCACGTGGGGATCGCGCTCCGCACGGCGGGGGCCGACTCGGTGCTTGAGGCGACGGGAGAAGGCGTGCGAATCGTGGCGCTGCGCCGATTTTTGGACGAGGCGGGACGAATCGACGGCCGCCCGGCGGTCGTGGCGATGCGGCTGCGCGACACGGCGGGGGTGGCGGCGAGCGTCGCACGTGCCAGACAGGCGGTGGGACTCCCCTACGACTGGTCGTTCCGCCCCGACAACGGGCGGTTCTATTGCAGCGAACTGGTGTGGGAGTACTACCTCACGCCCGAGGGACGGCGGCTCTTCGAGGCGCGGCCGATGAACTTCCGCTCGGCCGACGGCTCGATGCCGGCATTCTGGACCGAGCTCTTCGAGCGCCTGGGCGAGCCGATCCCCGAGGGCGTGCCGGGCACCAACCCCAACGACATGGCCCGCGAGCCGATCCTGGAAGAGGTGGGGCGCTTCTTCTGACGCGTCCCGCCGCTCCGACGGACTACGACCGGCTGCGACGATCTCCGGCGGCCAGAACCCGGGCCGCCTCACGCCCCGATCAGACGATCCGCTCGACGGTCACGTCGGCGGCCTCGCGCAGCAGGGCGATGTAGCTCTCCTCGTCGGCATTGCCGCGGGCGCGGATGACCAGCGTGGCGCGGTAGAGGGCCTCGCCGCCGGCGCGCACCGCCTCGACCTCGTAGGAGATCACCGTATAGTCGCTCGTCCTGAGGCGGCCGAAGAGGGCGTCGATCGCCTCGCGGCGCGGCGACGAGAAGACGATGAGTGTCCGCTTGCGCCCCAGCCCGCCGAAGAAGAGGGTCAGCACCTCCAGACCGAAGAGCGTGAGCGCCGCAGCGGCCGCAGCCAACGCATACATGCCGGCGCCGGCCGCCAGACCGATGCCCGCCGTAGCCCAGAGGCTGGCCGCCGTCGTCAGGCCGCGCACCAGCTGGCGGTGGATGATGATCGTGCCGGCACCGATGAAGCCGATGCCGCTGACCACCTGGGCCGCGATGCGCCCGGGGTCGAAGCGCAGGCCGTCGCGCGAGGCGGCCAGCTCGTCGAAGCCGTACTGCGAGACGATCATCATGAGCGCCGAGCCGAGAGCGACGAGAAAATGGGTGCGGAAACCGGCGTCCTTGACGCGGTACTCGCGGTCGAGGCCGATGACCGTGCCGCAGAGGCAGGCCACGCACAAACGCAGAAGAAAACTCCACTCCATAGCTTCGCAGAAAAGGTCGGTGAGATAAATATACGACAAAAAACCGTGCGAAACAACTTCTGCGCCGCAAAGCGCCGGCCGCAGGAAAAGATTTTTGCGGATGGGCGTTGCAGGTAGGGAATTTTTTCGTACTTTTGCGGGCTATGTTTAACTAATTAACTTTTTACGATCATGCCGAAAATGAAAACCAATGCCGCGGCGAAGAAGCGTTTTACCTTCACCGGCACAGGAAAGATCAAGCGCAAGCACGCTTATCACAGTCACATCCTGACCAAAAAGACGACGAAACAGAAGCGTAACCTCTGCTACTCGGGTACCGTTTCTGCAGCCGACGAGGCTAAAATCAAGAACCTGCTGGTGAAGTAGTTCGCCGCAGGCAGAATAGCACGACCTCCGCAAGGGGAAACACAAACAACAACCAGGGCGAAGCAGCCCCGAAGAATGCGGGAGAACCGCGTCGCTGCAAGCTCTTAAAAACTTCGAATTATGCCACGTTCAGTCAACGCTGTTGCGTCTCGCGCAAGAAGAAAGAAAGTTTTGAAACTTGCCAAAGGTAACTTTGGTTCAAGGGGAAACGTTTGGACCGTAGCGAAAAATACGGTCGAGAAGGGTCTGCAGTACGCTTATGCGCACCGTCAGCTCAAGAAGAGGACCTTCCGCTCGCTGTGGATCACGCGTATCAACGCCGCCGTCCGCGCGCAGGGAATGACCTACTCGCAGTTTATCGGCAAGCTCAGCGCCAAGGGTATCGTCCTGAACCGTAAGGTAATGGCCGACCTGGCAATGAACGAGCCCCAGGCATTCGAGGCAATCGTAAACGCAGTTAAATAGCAAGTAGTCAGACGATTACGCTTTATTGCGCAATTTTTTCTGACGATCAAGCAGTTGTAAAATAGCGCCGAGGGAATACCGAGGCATACAACCGCACTTTCAGGCGGGGTTTCGATTACCAAATCGTGACCCCGCCTGTTTTTCATGCGCGCAGTTAAGCCCCCAACTCCATCTCATTACTCTATATGCTCAATATCGACCAAGTCTGCCGAATCTATCGATTCCAGGTCCATAAGTTTATACAAAGCCTCTCCCAATACACTTAATTTAATGTTACCAATTTCGTCACCAAGATTATAAGGAGGAACACGACTGGCTAATCCCAGCCTATCTATTGCCTTTAATGCTAACCACAATTGTGTCTTTTTTAGGGTAGTATCTTCAGTTGACGCCACGTTCCATTTTTCTGCATTAAAGGGAGCGTTCTGTGCAAGATATCTTACACAACAAATGTGATAATAAGTCAATTGAGTTATTATTTTTTGCATGGCCACCATCGTTGAAACATCAATCTCAGGATAGAATGCGATATTTGCCAGAAAATGACCATATAATTTTGCTTTTCTCTGCTCCATATCATTCATTGCATTCTTCAAGATTCCTTCAAGAATATCATCCGCCTCTGAATACCCCATCTTATCGCTTTCGAAAAAAGCATCATTCCGAACAGAAAGACCGTCTTCTATATTTTTATTGATTTTATCAATAGCAGCCTGGTAGGAAATTCCCAATTTACGACATTCTCCCTGCGTAACATTTTTCCCGAAAATATTATTAAGAGCCTTTTCAAAGCCCTCCTTTACAAATGGCTGTACTCCAGCTGCAAAAACAGCAATAAACGGTTCTTTAGACAAAGCGGATACAGTAGCCGTAACCAAAGAACTTCCAACCTCTGATGCTTTTTTTATATCCATAATTTCATTATTAGAAAGTATCTATCGATTCTGCAACTGGGCGCGCAGCATGGAGCGGGCGATGCGGAAGGCTTCGAGGCGGAACGCGGCAGCCAGAGCGAAGTAGACCGCGGCGCCGACCGCCAGCTCGCAGAACAGGCGCAGCAACGGTCCGCCGGGCATCACCGCCGCGGTGAAGCGCACGGCGACGTACATCGCCCCGGAGAGCAGCGCCACGGGCAGCAGCGTGCGCACGAGCCGCCCGAAAGGCAGCGTAGTGAAGCGCTGCGCCGCACAGAGGTTGATCGCCATCTCGAGGAAGGCGAAGAGGACCAGCCCCCAGACGACGGCCATGACGCTGCGCGGGATGGTCAGCGCGAAAACGGCCGTGAGCAGGAGTTTCTTCACCACCTCCAGACGCACGATGATCGCGCCGTCGCTGCGGACCTTCAGCAGGTTGTAGGCCACCATCGCCACGGGATAGAAGAGCCCGACGAGGCACGCCGCCTCGAGGTAGGGCACCGTGGGACGCCACTTAGGCGCGAGCAGCGCTGCGAACAGATCGGGCGCCACGGCCGAGAGGCCCAGCATGACGGGAAAGAGGGCGAAGGCGGTCATCATCGCCACCTGGCGGTAGCTCTCGGCCAGCTTCGGCGCATCGTCGCGCACGCGCGACAGCGCCGGGAAGACGACGCTCTGCACGGCCGACATCGTAGAGGTGAGGGGCAGCTCCTTGAGCTTCTGCGCCTGGTCGTAGTAACCCAGCGTGCGGGGCGCATACATGCTCCCGAGGAAGAGCTGGGGAATCTTGTTGTAGAGGGCCGCGATCAGGTCGGTGGCCATCAGGCGGAGGCTGAAGGGGGCCATGCGCCGCAGCGCACCCAGGTCGAAGGGTGCCGAGGGGCGCCAGTCGCCGAGCGTCCAGAGCAGCGCTGCGCGGAAGAGCAGCATGAGCACCTGCTGGGCGGCGACGCTCCAGATGCCGCATCCGGCCAGTGCCATCGCCACGGCCACGGCGCCGCTCGCCACCGAGGCGGCGAAGGTGACCTTCGAGAGCAGGGCGAAGCGGAAGCGGCGCACGAAGAGCGTGGTTTGGATGACGCACAGCGCATTGGCCGGGAGAACCAGATAGAAGAGCGGCGCGAGCGACGCCACGAGGGGCATGTCGTAGCAGCGTGCGACCCAGGGCGACGAGGCTACGAGCAGTCCGTATAGCAGGAGCGAGACCGCGAGGTTGAAGACGAAGACCGACTTGAAGTCGGAGGCCGCGGGATCGGCGCCGCGGATGAGCGTCTGCGAGAAGCCGCTGTCGACGACCACCAGCGCCACCGTGGCGAAGGCGAGCAGGATCGCCACCACGCCCAGATCCTCGGGCAGCAGCAGGTTGAGCAGCACGATGCGCACCGCCATCTGCACGAGCGCCGTGCCAATCCGCTCGGCCAGGCTCCACGCCACGCCGCGCGCCACCCTATCCCGCAGCCCCTGCTCCACGGCCTACTTCGCGCGCTGGGCGGCCACGATCCGCGCGTTGCGCCCGCGGATGTTGCGCACGTCGGCCAGTTCGACATAGGAGGCCCCGCCGTCGGGTCCGAAACTGCCGCCGACGATCGCCAGCAGGTCCTCGTCGCGGAGCTTGCGCCACTGGTCGAGGAACTCCAGCGCGTCGACCAGGAAGTGGTACTTGTCGTCGATCTCCTGGTTGCGCAGGATGGAGACCACGCCGTAGGAGAGGGCCAGGATGCGCTGGGCATGGAGGCTGTAGCAGACCGCCACGACCGTCTTGCGGCCACGGAAGGCCGCCAGGTAGCGCCCCGTGCGGCCGGTCTTGGTGTCGAGCACGACGTAGCGGACCGGGAGGTTGGTGCAGGCGCGCACGGCCGAGCGGGCCAGCTGGGCCGTGATCTCGTGGTTGACCGACACCATGTCGATGTCGACGATGGGCTTGAAGTGGGTCTCGTCGCGCTCGATCTCGCGGGCGATGCGCGCCATGGTCTCGACCGCCTCGACGGGATAGTCGCCCATGGCCGTCTCGTCGCTCAGCATCACGGCGTCGACACGCTGGTAGATGGCGCTGGCCACGTCGCTCACCTCGGCGCGCGTGGGGCGCGGCGAGCGGACCATCGAGTAGAGCATCTGCGTGGCGATGATCACGGGGCGCTTGGCGGCGATGCACTTCTCGACGATGCGCCGCTGCGTGTTGGGGATCGCCTCGGCCGGGAGCTCGACGCCCAGGTCGCCGCGCGCCACCATGATGCCGTAGGAGGACTCGATGATCTCGTCGATGTGGTCGAGACCCTCCTGATTCTCGATCTTGGAGATGATCTTGATGGGGCTGCCGTGGGCGTCGAGGATGCGCTGCACGGCCGCCACGTCGCGGGCGCTGCGCACGAACGAGTGGGCGATGAAGTCGACGTCGTGGCCAATGGCCCACTCGATGAAGCGGCGGTCGCGCTCGGTCACCGACGGCAGGTCGATCGAGACGCCCGGCACGTTGACGCTCTTGCGCGAGCGCAGCGCGCCCCCCGCGAGGAAGCGGCAGACGAGGGCGCCCTCGCGCTTCTCCTCCACGGCCAGCTCCAGCTCGCCGTCGGCGATGAGCAGCCGCGCGCCGACCGGGATGTCGGCGACGATGCAGGGCACGTTCATGCGGATCACCTCGCGCGTAGTGTCGTCCGAGCCGTCGCTGCCGCGCACCTCGACCCGGTCGCCGGCGGCGAAGAGGATCGAGTCGCCGTACTCGGCGGCGATCGCCGTGACGCGGATCTCGGGACCCTTGGTGTCGATCATGACGGGGATCGAGGGGTTGACGCGGTGCACCGTCTCGACGATGCGCGTGGCGGCCTCCTCCGTGACGTGGGCCGAATTGATACGCACGACGTCCATGCCGGCGTCGTAGAGATTGCGGACGAACTCGTCGGTGCAGCGAAAGTCGGACATCGTAGCCACGACCTTCGTTTTTTTCATTCTGTACATAATATATAACCTAACCTGTAAAAACCTGATACCTAACAAGAGCCCCCGCTCGGGGGCGCGGCGCCTCCGGCGCTCAGCCGTGGAGGAAGTAGTCCACCCCCAGGCGATAGGAGGCGAGCCCGAAGCCCATGATCGACCCGCGCACCACGTCGGCGAGCAGCGACACGCGCCGGAACTCCTCGCGCGCGAGAATCGACGAGATGTGGACCTCGACGACCGGCACGCAGATGGCCGCCACGGCGTCGCGCAGCGCCACCGACGTGTGGGTGTAGCCCCCGGCGTTGAGCAGGATGCCGTCGTATCGCCCCTCGGCACGCTGCAAGGCGTCGACCAGCTCGCCCTCGACATTCGACTGGAAGAGGTCGACGACCGTCTCGGGGCAGGCGGCGCGGAGCTCGGCGAGGTAGTCGTCGAACGGGCGCGCGCCGTAGACGCCGGGCTCGCGCCGCCCCAGCAGATTGAGGTTGGGGCCGTTGACAATCAGAAGTTTCATCATGGATCGGGCGGAACAAAAACCGTTCCTGCGGGAGTAAAGATACGAATTTTTGCCTATTTGACAAAAGGGCGAAGGATCGGCACGCAAACCGCTCCCGAGGCCGCGCGACCACCCCGGGCCGCAACCCGGCATTGCTTATGAGCAAGAATCCTCGCTGCGCACAGGATGACACGGGAGCGGAGGCTCGGGATAACACAGACGCAAGAGCTATCGGACATTTTCAACGTTCAATTATCAACTTATCCCCTCCCGCTTTTTACTTCTCGCTTAAATTCGCTAACTTGCGCGGCGGGAGGATACGCACGAACCGCAACCGGCGTTTCTGACGAATCGTCCTGATTTCTCCCCCCCCTAAACGACGGAACCATGCACTTCAGACAC
This sequence comes from Rikenellaceae bacterium, assembly GCA_902362705.1. Lineage (GTDB taxonomy): Bacteria > Bacteroidota > Bacteroidia > Bacteroidales > Rikenellaceae > Alistipes. The sequence continues at coordinate 14,055 of CABIXK010000016.1, read as the reverse complement.
CTGCTTTTGGCGGCGCCGGCCGACTCGCCGGCGATCAGCGACGAGACCGACGCATCCCCGGAGCCGCCGACCGTACGTGCGCGGGCGACAAGCGGACCGTGCGCTTCGCGCCGGTCGAGGAGCGCTACGTGCGGCTGCGCATCCAGGACGGCATGGCCTGCCCGGCACTCCACACCTCCGGCGCCTACCGCCAATCGGAACTGCTGAAATAAACCTTCCGACATGAAATACATCCGAATCATTCTCGCCACGCTGGCCGCGCTCGCGGCCGGCGCCGTGCACGGCCAGACGATCGACCCGCGCCAGAACTACGTCGTGCTGAGCTCGGGCGGTCTGGCGCTCGACAACCAGGAGGCGCTCGAATCGGGCGCCCGCCTCTTCATCTCGGCCCACGACGCGGCCCGCGAGTCGCAGGTGTGGCAGCTCCGCCCCTGCGGCGAGGGGTGCTACCAGCTCTTCAGCCCGCTGACCGAGCGCGCGCTCGACAACGCGGGCGAGGGGGCCGTGGAGTGCCCCGTGATTCAGTGGGATGCCGACCTGAAGAACCCCAATCAGCAGTGGCGCCTCACGCCGCAGGAGGACGGCAGCTACACGCTCACGTCCGTGGCCACGGGCTACAACCTCGGCTACCCCGACGCAGGGCTGGTGGGCGAGCCGCTCTTCCAGCTCGCGCCCGACGCCTCGAAGGCGAGCCAGCGGTGGCGCCTGGTGCCCACCAGGCTCAAGGTGACGGCCGAGGCGATGCGCTACAGCAGCACCCGCGAGTGGGAGAACGAGCGCATTTACGCGATCAACAAGGAGCCCGGGCGCGCCTGGTTCACCCCCTACGCCGATGCGGAGGAGATGCACCGTTCGGAGGCTTACCTGCGCCCCTGGACCGTCGACAGCACCTCGCGGCGCATGCCCCTCGACGGCATGTGGAGCTTCCACTGGGCGAAGCGCCCCGAGGAGCGGCCCGCCGACTTCTACAAAGCCGCCTACGACGTCTCCGGGTGGGATCGGATCCGCGTCCCCTCGTCGTGGGAGATGCTCGGCTACGGAACGCCCATCTACACCAACATCACCTACCCGTTCCGCAACAACCCGCCCTTCATCCAGGCGCAGCGCCGCTACACGGTCAACGCCGAGCCCAACGCCGTGGGTTCCTACCGCCGCGACTTCACGCTGCCGGCCGACTGGCGCGGCGAGCGGATCTTCATCCACTTCGACGGCGTCTACAGCGCCATATATCTGTGGATCAACGGCCATAAGGTGGGCTACAGCCAGGGGGCCAACAACGACGCCGAGTTCGACATCACGCGCTACGTGCGGCCGGGCCGCAACACGGTGGCCGCGGAGGTCTACCGCTGGTCGGACGGCAGCTTCCTCGAGGACCAGGACATGTTCCGCCTGAGCGGCATCCACCGCAGCGTCTACCTGGTGGCCCGTCCCCAGCTGCGGCTGCGCGACATCCGCCTCACCCACACGCTCTCGCAGGACCTCTCGAAGGCGACGCTGCACCTCGACGCCGAGCTGCTCAACGCCGGAGCGGCCGTCGCCGGCGCCTCGGTGCGCCTGACGCTGCGCGACGACGAGGGCCGCGCGCTCGGCGAGCGCACCGCAGCCGCCGGACGCCTCGCGCGCAACGGCCGGGCGACACTCGCGGCCGAGATCGACATCGACCGCCCGGCGCTGTGGAGCGCCGAGGAGCCCAACCTCTACACGGCCGACATCGAGCTGCTCGATGCCGCGGGCCGCACGCTCGAGGCTACGAGCCAGCGCGTGGGCCTGCGCCGCATCGAGATCCGCGACCGCCGGGTCTACGTCAACAACGCCCGCGTACTCTTCAAGGGCGCCAACCGCCACGACACCCACCCGCAGCTGGGCAAGGCCGTGCCGGTCGAAAGCATGATCGAGGACATTCTGCTCTTCAAACGCTTCAATCTCAACACGATCCGCACAAGCCACTACCCCAACGACCCGCGCATGTACGCGCTCTTCGACTACTACGGACTCTACGTGATGGACGAGGCCGACATCGAGTGCCACGGCAACATGTCGCTCTCGGACAATCCTTCGTGGGAGGCCGCGTTCGTCGACCGCGCCGAGCGGATGGTGCTGCGCGACCGCAACCACCCGTCGGTCATCTTCTGGTCGATGGGCAACGAGTCGGGCGGCGGGCGCAACTTCGACGCCGTATACGAGGCCATGCGCCGCCTCGACGACCGCCCGATCCACTACGAGGGCAAGAACGACCGCGCCGACATGGATTCGCGCATGTACCCCTCGATCGAGAGCATGATCGAACAGGACCGCCAGCCGCGCGACAAACCCTACTTCCTCTGCGAGTACGCCCACGCGATGGGCAACGCCATCGGCAACCTCGAGGAGTACTGGGACTACATCGAGAACCGCTCCGAGCGCATGATCGGCGGCTGCATCTGGGACTGGGTCGACCAGGGCATCAACCGCCCGGGCGAGGCCGCGGACCGCTACTTCTTCGGCGGCAGCTTCGGCGACGTGCCCAACGACCGCGACTTCTGCTGCAACGGCATCGTGACGCCCGACCGCCGCGTGACGGCCAAGCTCCACGAGGTGAAGAAGGTCTACCAGTATATCACGCTCACGTCGCCCGCCGAGGGGCATGTCGAGCTGCACAACCGCTACGCCTTCCTGCCGCTCGACCGCTTCGCGCTGCGCTACACGCTGCGCCGCGACGGCGAGGCGGTCGCTTCGGGCGAGACGCCCCTGCCCGCGACGGCACCCGGCGCGCGCTGCACGGTCGACCTCCCCTATATGAAAGAGGTGGGCCCCGAGGGCGAATACTTCCTCGACCTGGAGGTCGTGCTGCGCCGGCCCACGCGCTGGGCCGACGCGGGCCACACGGTCGCCACGGAGCAGATCGCCGTGCGCACGGCGCCCCTGCCCGCCGCGGGCGAGCCGGCACCCGACGCCGCGGAGCCCTTCCGCGCCTTCACCGAGGGGCACGACCTGCGCTTCATCGCCCCGGGCGTGGAGATCGCCTTCGACCGCCCGAGCGGCCGCATGACGACGCTGCGCTACGGCGGCCACAACATGCTCCACCGCCGTCAGGGCCCCGCACTGAGTTGCTACCGCTCGATCAGCAACGACCCGCGCGAGTGGGTGGAGCCGCAGATCGAGCTCCAGTCGTTCGACTGGGAGGCCGAGGCGGGCCGGGCCCGCGTGACGGCCGCCTACCGCGCGACGATCGGCGACGACACGCTCCGCTACCGCATCGACTACACGCTGCTGAGCAGCGGGCGGGTCGAGGTGGAGGCCGCGTTCACCACCGGCGCCGCCTTCGGCCAGCCGCGCCTGGCCCTCGGGATGCTCCTCTCGCCCGAGCTGGAGCGGATCGCCTGGTACGGCCGCGGCCCGATCGAGAACTACCGCGACCGCCGCAACGCCGCCTACGTCGGACGCTACGAGTCGACCGTCGACGCGATGGCCGAGCCCTACGTCCGCGCCCAGACCATGGGCGGACGCACCGACGTGCGCTACCTCACCCTGACCGACGAGGCGGGGCGCGGCCTGCGCATCACGGCGCTCGAGCGCCCCTTCGACTTCAGCGCCACCCACTACACCGACCGCGAGCTGTGGGAGGTGAAGTACGGCCACGACCTGCGCGACATCCGCCGCGCCGAGACGGTGCTGACGCTCGACTGCATCCAGCGCGGCCTGGGCAACGCCAGCTGCGGCCCGCAGCCGCGTCCGCAGTACGAGATCCGGCCCGACACGACCTACCGCTACGCCTTCCGCATCGAAGCGGAGCAACCCGCCGCCCGATGACCGAATTCGGATTCATAGAGGCCATCCGCCGCAGCTTCGCCGACCTCCCCTCGAACTCGTTCGAGGGGATCGGCGACGACTGCGCGGTGCTGCCGATCGGAGGGGGCGAGTCGCTGCTCTTCACCGCCGACCTGCTCACCGAGGGGGTCCATTTCCTGCGCCGCGCCACCTCGGCGCGCGAACTGGGGGGCAAGGCGCTGGCGGTGAACCTGAGCGACGTGGCGGCGATGGGCGCGCGGCCCGTGGCCACGCTGCTCTCGATCGCCCTGCCGGCCGACGCCGCGGGGGCGTGGGCCGAGGAGTTCATGGAGGGCTACCGCGCCCTCTCGGCACGCCACGGCGTGGCGCTCGTGGGGGGCGACACGACCCGCTCCGAGGGGGGCATCACGGTCAACGTCACGGCCATAGGCCGCTGCGCCGACCGCTGCATCAAGCGCCGCAGCGCCGCCCGCGCGGGCGACGTGGTCTTCGTGGGCGGGGAGCTCGGCGCCTCGGGCGCGGGACTCCGCGACCTGCTCGCGGGCCGCTGCGACACGCCGCTGGCCGCCATGCACCGCAACCCGCAGCCGCAGGTCGACGAGGGGGTGTGGCTCGGCCGGCGCGAGGAGGTGCACGCCATGATGGACCTCTCGGACGGGCTGGCCTCGGACCTCGGGCACATACTCGCGCTCTCGGGCGTGGGGGCCGCGATCGACACGGAGCGCATCCCCGTGGCCGCGGGTGCCGACCTGCGCACGGCCGCCTGCGGGGGCGAGGACTACAAGCTGCTGCTCACGGCCGCCGCCGCCGAAGCCGACCGCCTCTCCGCCGCCTTCCGCGACCGCTTCGGCGCGCCGCTCTACCCTATCGGCCGCATCGAGGCGGAGGGCGGCCTGAGGTGGCTGCGCGACGGCGCCCCCGTAGCCCTCGACTGGCAGGGGTTCAGCCACTACTGACGCGCGGGCCCGCTCTTCGGGCGATCCGGGCGAGCGGCAGCCCCCGACGAAGGGCCACCCCGCCCGCCCAAGGACCTGCGCCGCCCCCACCGACACGCAACGACACGAGCCGGATCCCTTCGCACGAGGGGATCCGGCCGTCGTTTGCGGGCAGCAGCAGAAAATTTCCGCCCGCAGGTTTGGATATTCGGAATCGTTTGCTACCTTTGCACTGTATTACTTAAATAGTACACAGAGAAAGCACCGATTTGCTGCCGTCGAGCGATGCGCGAGCGGGAACCGCGCGGGGCCGGCCACGGGCCGGAGGGGAGCACAAAGCCGCCAATATGATTACACTACACGATCTGGATGCGGGGTATGTCCGACGACGCCCCGTACTGAAGGGGCTCTCGGGCTCCCTCGCCCCGGGCCACATCTACGGATTGCTCGGAGCCAACGGCAGCGGCAAAACCACGCTGCTCAAGACCTGGGCCGGGCTGCTCGCCCCGCTGCGCGGCAGCGTAGAGGTGCTGGGCGCCGCGCCCTCCGAGCGCCGGCGCTCACTGCTCGAGGAGACGATCTGCATGCCCGACGAGATCGCCTTCCCGGCCCTCTCGCTCGGCGCCTTCGAGCGCACCTACGCCCGCTTCCGCCCCCGCTTCTCGCACACGGCATTCGAAGAGGCGCTGCACCGCCTCGACTTCAGCGCCTCGGTGCGCGTCGACCGCCTCTCGACGGGCAACCGCAAGAAGCTCTTCATCGCCTTCGCCCTGGCCTCCGACCCCGCGGTGCTGCTCATGGACGAGCCGACGAACGGCCTCGACCTGGAGGCCAAGCGCTCCTTCCGCCAGCTCCTGGCCGGGTGGGACACCACGGACCGCCTGGTCGTGGTCTCGACCCACCAGATCGCCGACCTGCACGGGCTGCTCTCGGCGGCCGTAATCGTGGGCGACGGAACAATCGCCCTGAACGCCCGCTTCGAGCAGATCGCCGCAGCCCTCCGCTTCGGCGGCCGCGACGAGGAGGCGCGGGCGCTCTACGCCGACGGGCTGCGCACGCTGGCCCCCAACGACGACGGCGAGGAGACCGACGTCGACATAGAACTGCTGTACCACGCACTGCACGAGAGCGCCGAGACCAGAGATTTCGTCGCGCGCCGCCTCTCGGGAAAGGAGGAGTTATGCTGAACGACATGAAAAACCTCGTCGCACAGACGCTGCGCGAACACGCCCTGCGCGACCTGCTGGCCGTGGCCGCTTTCTGCACCGTCGCGACCGCCTGCTACGCCGCGCGGCTTGCCAACACCACGACCGACGGAACCCTCATACTCGCCGTCGATCTGAACCGCATCCTCTGCGCGCGTCTCTGGGTCGCCGCCACGGCCATCTATGCGCTTACGACCCTCTTCGCCGGCTACGGCGACCCGCGCCGCAGCTACGCCACGCTGCTGCTGCCCGCCTCGGCCGAGGCCAAGTTCGCGTGGGAGATCGGCCGCACGCTCGTGCTCTTCCCCGCCGCGACGCTCGCCCTCTGGTGGGCGGGCGACTATCTGACCCTCCGCCACCTCGTCGCGCTCTACCCCCACCGGGCCGAGCCGCTGCTGGCCGCCGACTCCATCTTCGCCCGCATCACCGCGGCCGAAGCTCCGCTGCGCCACGCCCCGGCGATGCTCTACGCGCTGGTGTGGTTCCACGCCGTGGCGACCGTCGCCCGCTCGGGCCTACGGCGCGTGGCGGCCGTCGCGATCCCCCTGGCGGCCATCGCCGCGGCCATCGTCTGGGGCACGCGCCACTACCCCTTCGTCCACACCGACTTCGCGTTCCCGCTCCCGGGCGGAGGCTGGGTCTCGCGCGTCGGCTGGTGCTCGTGCGCCACCGAGACGGTGCTCGTCCACCTGTGGTACCTGCTGCTGCCCGCGGCGATCTATCTGTGGAGCTATTACCGATTCAAAGAGAGAACCCTATAGTGAAACTGTCCGACAACAAACCCGTATTCCTCCAGATCAAGGGCTGGATCGAAGACCGCATCCTCGGCGGCCGATGGGCCGAGGGGGCGCAGCTGCCCTCGGTGCGCGAGCTGAGTGTGGAGTTCGGCGTGAACCCCAACACGATCGTTCGCACCTACGAGCGCCTCGCCTTCGACGGCTCGGTGCGCAGCGCCCGCGGCGTGGGGTTCTTCGTCGCCGACAACGCCCGCGAGGCGATCGTCGCGCGCCGCCGCGAACGCTTCTACGCCGAGGCGCTGCCCGACTTCGTGCGGCAGATGGCCCTGCTGGGGATCACGCCCGGGGAGGTGGAGGACGCCTACAAGAAACTGACCTATGAAAAGAACGAGTAACCGCATCGCCCTGGCCGGGCTGCTGCTCTTCGGAGTGCTCCCGGCCCTCTCCTACATAGTCAACGGCGCCTTGGCCCGCCGCACGGAGCGGCAACTGCTGCCCGTCATGCAGCGCATCGCCGACAACGACCTGCGCGTGGTCGACATCACGGGCCGCAAGGCCTCGGCCGGCATGCTCTATGTGCAGAACGCCTGGCAGCGGCTCAACGTCGTCGAGCTGCGCGTCACCCCGCGCGACGTGGAGGTGCGCGGCGACACGCTGCACCTGCATCTCGCCGATCAGAGCGACGTCTACCAGGGCCGCATCATGCTCGCCGACATCGAGCAGGTGGTCCGCAACGGCCGCGCGACGACGCTCCGGCGCCACTGACCCTTGCCATTCACTCTTTTTCGAACCCGCTCCGCCTCCGCCCGCCACACCCGCATGGTTCCCGCCGCGCATCGCCACGACGGAAACGACGCAAAAAAACGAAAAAGCCATGAACGGATTCTACTACCGATTCGCCCTGGGCGTAGTCATCTTCGGCGCCGTACTGGCCGGATGCACCGGGCACGACCGGCCGCCCCTCGCGAGCGACCCCGACAGGATGCTGCGCACGATCGAGGTACTCGCCTCCGACTCGCTGGGCGGGCGCCGCGCCGGCAGCGGCGACGACCTGCGCGCCGCCCGCTACCTCGAGGAGCGGCTGCGCGACGCGGGCTGCGAACCGCTGTGGCATGACATGGCCGTAGCGGTCGACCTCCGCGGCGTAGACGAGGGGCGCCGGCAAGCGCTCGCCGGCCCCTGGCTCGCGGAGAGCCGCAACATCGTGGCTGTCGTCCGCAGCCGCCACCCCGAGGCAGACAAGCTCCTCATCGGCGCCCACTACGACCACGCGGGACGCTACCGCGTCGATGTCCGCATGCCCCGCATCGGACTCCACATCGCGGCGGGCGAGCTGCTGCCCGGCGCCAACGACAACGCCTCGGGCACGGCGGCCGTCGTGGAGCTCGCACGGCTGCTGCGGCCCTATGCCGACCGCTTCCGCCGCGACCTGGTCGTGGCGCTCTTCGGCGCCGAGGAGCTGGGGATCGTAGGATCGCGACAACTCGAGCGGATGCTGCGCGACAGCTCGGTGCGCATCGGCCACATGGTCAACCTCGAGATGCTGGGGCGCATGCGGGGCGACACGCTGCTTCTCCAAGGCGGCCGGATCGCCGACCTCGGGCCTTTCGTCGCACGCACGCCACGCCGCGATACGGCGCTGCGCCTCGTCGCCGAGCCCGAGCGGCTCTCGATGGGCTCCGACCACTACGCATTCGCCCAGCGGATGATCCCCGTGAGCTTCTTCGTCACCACCGACCACGCGACGCTCCACCGCCCGACCGACACCCCCGAGAGCCTCGACATGCAGGGGATGAAGCGGGCCGTCGACTACATCGCCGACTACCTCTACGGACTGCTCACGGCCGACCGTCTGCCGCCGCTGCGCATCGACCGGCGGCCGCGGGCTGCGACAATGAACAATGAATAATTAAAAATGAATAATGAGGAGGGGGTTATCCATCGCGGGCCGCATAGTATATCCCGGCTCTTAGCCTTTGGCTTCGCAGCAGCCCGCAGCCACCCCCGGCTGCGGGTTGCTCCGGCAACTGCGCCCCCGAGCCCCTCCGCTGGCTGCGGTCCGCACAAGCGAAAAAAGAAAACCCGGCTCTTGGCCGGGTGGAACGGTCCCCAAAAGAAGAAGGCGGAACCCCTCCCTCGCAGGAAAGGTTCCGCCTTCGGTATATCCGACAGCAGCTACCGGCTCGCCATGCGGCAATACTTGCCGTAGCGGCCCATCACGTCGTCGACATAAGCCAGCGTCTGGCTGCTGCCGGTGAACCGACCGCAGCGGACCACTTCGTGTCCGTAGTATGCGGGATCGGCCTTCAGCCGAAGGTAGCGGGCGACGACCTCCCACGAATCGGGGTTCTCGCCGTTGACCCGCGCCAGGCGGCGGGCGTCGCTCACGTGGCCGATGCCGCCGTTGTAGGATGCCAGCACGATGCTCATGCGGTCGCGCTCCGGAACGGAGGCCGGGAGACGCAGCGAGCGCTGAATCTCCGAGAAGAGCTTGTTGGCCAGCCATATATTGGTCTCCAGATCGCAGATGCGCTCGGCCGGGACGTCGAACTGGCGCGCCACCGAAGGCATGATCTGCATCATCCCCTGCGCGCCGCGGCGCGACGTCAGGTCGGGTGTGAAGCGCGACTCGTGGTAGGCGATGGCGCTCATCAGACGCCAGTCGTGCCCCTCCCGCTCGCTGATCGCACGGAAGATCTCGTCGTAGGTCGAGATGACGGTGGCATCGTCCGGGCCGGGCAGTGCGGCGCCGGCGATCTCGCCGTCGACGGCGAACGTCGAGGCGGCGAAGCGGGCATTGAAGCCGTAGAAAGTGGTCAGAATGGATAAGAACGCGAAGGTAAGAACGGTCTTCTTTAACATAAAGGATTGTTTTGCGGGCAGCTGTGCCTTGCAGAACAATACGCTAATCATAGAAACCCCACGAAATGCCGATCTTGAACATGCCCGGATTGAGCGGGTAGCCCGCCGCGGAGAAGTAGGCTCCGCTGCCGAACAGACCCCTGTTCAGGTGCTGATATTTCAGAAAGATCCGCATTCGCTTCCACTTGCCCATCACGAAAGCGTCGACGTAGGGATAATTCCCCACCTCCGTCTCGCGCTGGTTGTAGTAGGCCGACAGCGCCGGATTGTAACCGGGTGCATAATACTCGGTATTATAGCGGCCGTCGAGGCCGACCTGCAACCGCAGGACGTCGCGCACGACCCAGAACTCGTAGTAGTACGAGAGGTAGGCGCTCAAGAGCGGAACGGGTACGACTTCTTGATCCGTACTCCACTGCAACAATACCCTGTTGTCCAAATGAAGTCCGCCGAGGCGGAAATCTTTGCGGGCATACACGCTCGTCAGGCTGACATTCCCGTTGTGCTGGGCCAGGCGGCTCTCCGCGTCGTAGTAGATCTTGTCGGAGACGACCCCTTGCCAGGCCCCGGCTTCGAACGCGAAGTCGGGAACCGAGAACTTGACCTCGAAACGAGTCTCATTCTCCTTGTTCAAAGGAGCGGACCACACGTAGTGGTTCGAGAATAGATTCTCCTGCCAGAAATTGGGCGAGCGGCGCTCCATGGCGAAGCGTCCTTCGAGAATCAGAGGGTGTCGGCGGATCGACCCCCGCAGCGCCACATGGGCGCCGATGGAGAGGTCTCCGCCCCGGTATCCCGACGGGTAAAAGCGCAGGTTCGCGCCCCAGTCGACATACTTCTTGATTTTGCCCGACACGGCCCCGTAGGCGAAATAGCTCGTCTTGCGGACCCGGGAATAACGCCCCGAGAGGAAGTCGGCGGGCAGGAATTGCGAGTAGGTGTGCACGTCGAGGCCCACGCCGCCGTCGATCGTACCCACCACTCCGTTGCGGTCCCACGGCTGCGCCTGCACGAACAGCCGGTTGGAGAGGACCCGCTCGTAGAGCGAGTCGCGCGTCTCGAGCGGGTTGATGAACCAGTCCTCGTAGTAGGAGTGCTCGGCCGAGACGAAGTCGCCGTTCTCGTCGCGGTGGTCGCGCTCGTCGACGTAGGGCACGTTGCGGTCGGTGTAGACCTTGCTCCACGAGCCGTACTCCAGCGAGTGGCCCACGAAGACCGACGAGAGCCCCGCCAGCGAAAAGTCCTCCTCGGTGACCCGCTGCAGGGGGATGGCGTAGGACTGCGTGACGAAGAAGGCGTTGTTGCGGTAGAGATTGCGCGCTTCAGCACCGGCCAGTTTCATCGGCACGCCCGAGGGCATCTCGAAGGTCGAGTCGGCAATGGCCCAGGTGCCCACCACGCCGCCGTTCTCCTGCTGCTCGATGTGGTTGTTGTAGAATCCCGCATGCAGCGAGTAGCGCTTGCCCGTGTGGCTGATAGCCACCGAGAGGTTGTGGTTCTTGGTGCGCGACCAGGCGTAGAGCCCGCGCGTACCGCGCGCCTTGTAGTCGACGTTGACGCCCGTCGAAGGCGAGATGTTCTGCGCCACCATCACCCCGAAGTTCTCCTCGCGGAAGCGCTTCTGCCCCGACTCGGCGTAGTGCATGCGGATGAGCGGCCGCTTCGTGTTGTAGAAGGGGACGTTCTCCATCGTGGCGATGTAGGCGTAGTAGGGACTCGCAAACTGGAAATCAAAGAACTGCGGCCGGCGGAAATAGTTGAGCGGCAACGACGTCTGCCCCAGGGCCCCCTGCGCAACGTCGCCCACGTCCTCGCGGTAGAAGGGGTAGTCGATGCGGTAGTCCAGGAGCGTCGTGTCCATGCGCGCCATCTCCACGCGGTTGAAATCCTTGCGGGCATGCCACACGAAATTGCTCATGGCGCGGATCGAATCGTCGAAAAAGTAGGATTCGAGCGGCTTGCGGATGCGGCGTTCCTGCTTGGTCGTGTCGGCCGGCTGCTCCTCGTCGTCCTGCTGCTGCTCGTAGGGGTTCGAGCCGTAGAGGTTGCCCTGGCCGTTGCGCTGCGCGCGCATCAGCGCCTTGGCGTCGAGACGCTGCGCGTGCACGCTGCCCGACGTCGCAAGAAGCAGGCCGAAGAGCAGGATGTTCGCTATTTTTTTTCCGAGCGTCATGACCGAATTGTCACCGCAAAGATAATTAAAATTTTTTAAATAAGAAAATACGCCTATTTTTCAGCGATTTTCGCGCGCTGGAGCACCCAGCGGAGGGTCGAGAGACCGACGTAGAGGGCGATGATGGCGGGCAGCGACCACATGCGCAGCGACGCGACGAGCACCGCGCAGGCCGCGAGGAACGCATAGCGCAGCTCGTTGCCCGCCCAGCCGAAGCCGTGGAACTTGAGCGAGAACATGCGCACGGGCGAGACGAGCAGCAGCGAGAGCACGGCGGCCAGGGCCAGAACCGCCTCGCAGGGGATCGTCAGCAGGTCGCGCTCGGCCAGCATGCCCAGCGACGCGCAGAAGAGCGCGGCAGCCGGCGTGGGCAGACCGCGAAATTCGGTGTGCTGCGTATCGTCGATATTGAAGCGGGCCAGACGCAGGGCCGAGAAGGCCGCGAGCACGAAGACGGCCCAGAGGGTCCACTGGGGCAGAGCGAAGAGGGTGGGCATGCGCTCGCCGACGACGAAGAGGATAGCCGCGGGCAGCAGGCCGAAAGTGATGTCGTCGGCCAGCGAGTCGAGCTGCACGCCCAGCGGGCCGCTCTGGCGGAGCAGACGGGCGACGAAGCCGTCGAGAAAGTCGAACACGGCGGCCAGAATCATCAGCCAGAAGGCGAGCGTGAGGTCGCCGTGGGCCAACACCGCGACCAGCGCGAACGCTCCGCAGAGGAGGTTGGAGAGGGTCAGCAGGTTGGGAATCGTAAGGAGTTTGATCTTCATCGAACGAAGGTTTAGACTACGGGGCGGGGCAAAGATACGAATAAGCCGAAAACAAAACCAAACTTGTTTGGATTTTGTTGAGGCGAAGTATCTCCGACGAAGTCAAAGATACGAATATTCCCCGATATTACGAAACCCCGCCCGGAAGAGCGGCGGCGAAGGCGCCGGCGGACACCTTATAATATATTGGAGCGGGGCGCCGGCGGGCGAGGTTTCTTTGCAAGAGACATCGCGCTGCCGCAACCCGTTCGGCCACACCGAGGTAGAAAACCGCAGGCGGAAAAAGCCGCGCGAAGAATGTAATATTTTTACGATCTGTCGCCGTCGTTCGTAAAAACTCTCGCGAACGAACGCCGTCATATCTTTACCTCAGCATAATTCACAACACGCTGATTATCAACATATTTTTCAGAAAAATGAGGGGGGGGGCGGCGTAAAAGCGGGCTATTTTGTTTGATAGTTAAATCAAAATACACTAATTTTGCTCTCCCGAATGGGTTCTTGCAAAGAAGCAATTACATACGACCATACCCAATAAGAGCATGAAGAAGAAAATCGGTTTCAAACTTGTTCTGCTTTTGTTCGCAGCCTTAGCAGGCACCGGAGCGCGAAGTCAGAACATTGCCGTGAAGACGAACCTGCTTTACGACATCGCAGCCTACACCATCAACGTCGGCGTCGAGGCCCCGCTCGCCACTCGGTGGACCGTCGATCTGTCGGCAAACTACAACGGCTGGACTCTCTCCCACGACCGCCGCTGGAAGCACTGGCTCATCCAGCCCGAGGCGCGATACTGGTTCTGCGACCGATTCGCGGGACACTTCCTCGGCATACACGCACTCGGAGGTCAATACAACGTCGGAGGGCTCCGCAACTCCATATCCTTCCTCGGAACAGACTTCTCCAAGCTCTCGGACCGCCGCTATCAGGGCTGGTTCCTCGGAGCAGGCGTAGCCTACGGACACACCTGGATCCTCGGCAAGCACTGGAACCTCGAGGCCGAGATCGGACTGGGATACATCTACACACGCTTCGACTCCTACCCCTGCGCCGCATGCGGCAAGAAGCTCTCCGAGGACAACTCGCACCACTACGTCGGACCCACCAAGGCGGCCCTCAATCTCGTATACACCTTTTAACTTCAGGAGGACATGAACACCTTCAGAAAAATAATCTGCGGCCTCGCGGCCGCCGCCGCGCTGTCGTCGTCCGCATCGGCGCAGAGCCTCATGCAGGGGCAGATCGTCGTGTCGGGGCTCGACATGGCGCGCACCGAGGGGAACCTCTTCGTCACCATGCTCGTCGACATGCAGGACCTCGACCTGAAGACCAACGCCGACCTCACCCTCACGCCCCGGCTCTGCTTCGGAGAGCGCACGGCAGAGCTCCCAGCGCTGCTCATCGCCGGACGGAACAGATACTTCCACCACCTGCGAAACGGCGTGCCCGAGGGCGTCACGCTCTACAGGCAGGGGGAGCCCGACCGCATCGAATACCGCGCGGCGCTACCCTACGAGCCCTGGATGGAGACCGCACAGCTGCGCGCCGCGACCCTCGCATGCGGCTGCTGCGACGAGCCCCTCGAACGCGACGAGCAGCAGCTCGCCG
>CABIXK010000015.1 GCA_902362705.1 Rikenellaceae bacterium | reverse complement strand
CCGGCGGGGGCGGTCGCGCCTCCGGCGCGAGCCGGCAAAGGGACGAAGCCAGAGGCTTCGACGGGCGATCGGATGGGCGATCGGATGGATGTAGGTTGGGCCGAGGAGGATGGCTGCGGCCCGCACGACCCTGCGGGCCGAGTAAGTAAAAAAGCCCCACCCCTCCGCTCAAAAACGCACAAAAAAAAGCCCGGAACCTCGCAAGGGGTTCCGGGCCGAATTTGCGGCTGAGGCCGCGAATTACTTCTTCAGGGCCTTCAGGTTGGCGTCCTTGGCAGCCTTCTGAGCCAGCTCGGGCTTCTTCGAGATGGCGCTCTTGAGCTGAGCCTCGGCGGTCTTCAGGTCGTTCTCCTTGGCGGCGATCACGGCGCGCAGGTAGTCGGCGTCGGCCGAGTTGTCCTTGGCGATGGCCTGCTTGGCGGCAGCCAGGTTGTTGTTCATCACGTCGGCGATGGCCTTGTTGTAGCCGGTCAGACCGTTGGCAGCGGCCTGGTAGTTACCCTCGGCAGCAGCCAGAGCGGCCTTCGTGTCGGCGTCGGCGGCAGCAGCGTACTTCTTGGCCTCGGCGGTGTTGCAGTTGGCCAGGTTCGAGAGCAGGAGGTTCTTGTTGATCTCCTTCGACGAGTCGAGCTTGGCAGCCTTCTCGAACGACTTGAGGGCGGCAGCCTTCTCGCCGGCCTGCGTCTGGGCTACACCGAGGTTGTTCCATACGCGGGCGTCGTTGAACTTCTTCGAAGCGGCGGTCAGGATGGCGACCTGCTGCTCGGGGGTCTTGGCCAGCGACTGAGCGGCGAAGAGGTACTCCTCCACGGTCAGCTCCTGACCCTTGTTGATGGCGTCGAGGATCTCGATGTCGGTCTTGCCCTGCAGGTCGGTGCTGTTGACGATCTGCGAACGGCGCAGCTCGGGCAGGATCTCCTTCTTCAGCTCGGCGAATACCGACGAGAGGTTCTTGATCTCGCTCTCGCGCTGTGCGGGCGAGTTGTAGAGGCTCAGCACCTGGAGAATGAGGTTCTTGTCCTTGATGTTCGACTTCTCGACCAGCTCCTTGAAGCCGTCCCAGTCCTCGCCGTAGGCTGCGGCGTCGATGTCCAGACCCGACTCCTTGAGCAGCTTGGCTACGACCTTGTGGCTCGACTCGCTGCGGGCCTTCGAGAGCTTGTCGTTGAACTTCTCGGGACCGTCGGGCGAAGCGTAGCCCTTCACGGCGATGTTCTGCGTGGCACGGTCGTTCTGCAGGTTCTTGTCGACGTTCTCCTTGAAGTCGCCCAGGTTGGCGTTCTTCTGGTTCTTCTTCGTCACGACCGACGAGTTGATGGCGTAGAGCAGATCGGTCTTGTCTACGACCGTCGTCACGCGCTTGTAGTTGTTGGCCATCTGGTCCATCAGGTCGCCGTACTTCAGATCCTTCTGAAGGGTGTTCAGACCGTAGGCTACGACCAGACCGAACTCACGCTCGATGGCCTGCTTGGCAGCGGCGTCGTTGCCGGCCAGCACGGCAGCCTGCTCCTTGGTGGGAACGGCGCCCGTGTTGAGGTTCACCAGCGTGAACTCCTTGCACTTGCCGCGGGGGCACTTGATCTCGGCGCGGAGCTGCAGTGCGCACTCGTCCATGCGGGGATCGTAGGGGAACTCCACGTGCTGCGTGTAGACGCCGCCGTTCTTCTTGTCGATGACGGTGTAGTTGTCGTCGACCTTCGAACCCTGGAGGATCTTGGGAGCGCCGGCTACTTCGCCGCCCTCGAATACGATGACGGGGGTCACCTTCACGACGGCCTTCTTGTTGAAGTAGGCCTCGGGGAAGGTCACGTTGATGTCGGCCGCTACGACGCCGTTGTTCAGCGCCAGGATCTCGGGCGTTACCGTGAGGTTGATCTCGTCGCGGTACTTGGCCATCTTCTTGAAGCAGTTACAGCTCGACAGCGCCAGCGTGGCAGCCACGAGTACAACGCTCAGTTGCATGAATTTTTTCATAGTACGTAAGGATTTTGAAGTGTTTGCTCTTGTATCTTTCTGTCCGTTAGCCGCCGGGGGCCCCGCGAGGGGGCCTTTCCGACTGCGCAAATATAGAAAACTATCGCTAATTGTGCAACAACCGTGCAGATTTTGACCGCATTTTTCGGGTCGTCGTCCGCACGAAAACGTCCGCCTATTCGTCGTGGCGGTCGCGGTGCTCGCGACGCTCGCCGCGATCGCGGCGCTCACCGCGCTCGGGACGCGGACGACGCTCGCGCTCCACGTAGCCTTCGGGCTTGGGCAGCAGCGCCTTGCGCGAGAGCTTGAGCTTGCTCGTCTTGGGGTCGATGCCGATCAGCTTGACGTCGATCTCGTCGCCCTCCTTCAGACCCGTCTCCTCCATCGTCTCGAAGCGCTTGTAGTCGATCTCGGAGATGTGGAGCAGGGCGTCCTTGCCCGGCATGATCTCCACGAAGGCGCCGAAGGCGACGATCGAGCGGATCTTGCCGTGGTAGGTCTCGCCCACCTCGGGGATCGCCACGATGGCCTTGATGCGGGCCAGGGCGCCGTCGAGGGCGGCCTTGTCGATACCGAAGATGTCGACGACGCCCTTGTTGTCGACCTCGGTGATGGTGATGGTGGTGTTGGTGGTCTTCTGGATGTCCTGGATCACCTTGCCGCCGGGGCCGATGACCGGACCGATCATATCCTGCGGGATGGTGATCTGCACGATGCGCGGCACGCAGGGCTTGTAGTCGGCGCGCGGCTCGGCGATGCACTCGGTGATCTTGTCCAGGATGTGGAGGCGTCCCTTGCGGGCCTGCTCCAGGGCTGCGGCGAGCACCTCGTACGACAGGCCGTCGACCTTGATGTCCATCTGCGTGGCGGTGATGCCGTCCTTGGTACCCGTCACCTTGAAGTCCATGTCGCCCAGGTGGTCCTCATCGCCCAGGATGTCCGACAGCACGGCCCACTTGCCCGTGGCCGAGTCGGAGATCAGACCCATGGCGATACCCGACACGGGCTTCTTGAGCTTCACGCCGGCGTCCATCAGCGCGAGCGTGCCGGCGCAGACGGTGGCCATCGACGACGAGCCGTTCGACTCGAGGATGTCCGACACGACGCGCACGGCGTAGGGGTTCTCCTCGCCCAGCGGCACCATGGGCTTCAGGGCGCGCCATGCCAGGTGACCGTGGCCGATCTCGCGGCGCGACAGACCGCGGGCGGCCTTCGCGTCGCCCGTGGAGAAGGGCGGGAAGTTGTAGTGGAGCACGAACTGCTCGGTGCCCTGCACCAGCACCTCGTCCTTGACCTTCTCGTCGAGCTTCGTGCCCAGCGTGACGGTCGTCAGCGACTGCGTTTCGCCGCGCGTGAAGATGGCCGAGCCGTGGGCCGCGGGCAGGTAGCCCACCTCGCACCAGATGGGGCGGATCTCGTCGGTGCGGCGGCCGTCGAGGCGCTTGCCCTCGTCGAGGATCATGTTGCGCATGGCCTTCTTCTGCACGTCGTCGTGGAAGTACTTGTGGATCAGCGGAGCCTTCTCGACGAGCTCCTCTTCGGTGAAGCGTGCGGCGAACTCGGCCTCCAGGGCGTCGAACATCTCGCTGCGCTCGTGCTTCATCGTGCCGCTGGTGGCGATGGCGTAGGCCTTGTCGTAGAGCTCCGCGACGATCGTCCGGCGCAGCTCCTCGTCGCTGGTCTCGTGGCAGTAGGTGCGCTTGACCTCCTTGCCGAGCTCCTTCATGAGCTCGATCTGCACGGCGCAGTGCTTCTTGATCTCCTCGTGGGCGAACTTGATGGCGCCGAGCATGACCTCCTCCGAGACCTCCTTCATCTCGCCCTCGACCATCAGGATGTTGTCGATCGTACCGCCGACCATGATGTCGAGGTCGCACTCGGGCATCTCCGAGAAGGCGGGGTTGATGGCGTACTCGCCGTTGCGGCGCACGACGCGCACCTCCGAGATGGGGCCGCCGAAGGGGATGTCCGACACGGCCAGGGCGGCCGAAGCGGCCAGACCGGCCAGTGCGTCGGGCTGAATATCCTTATCCGCCGAGATGAGGTTCACGGTGACGTAAACCTCGGCGTGGTAATCCGAGGGGAACAGGGGGCGCAGGGCGCGGTCGATGAGTCGGGCGACGAGCACCTCCGAGTCGTTGGCCTTGCCTTCGCGCTTCATGAAGCCGCCCGGATAGCGGCCGCACGAGGCGTATTTCTCCTTGTATTCCACCTGGAGCGGCATGAAGTCGGTGTCGGGTTTGGCATCCTTGGCGGCCACCACGGTGCCGAGCAGCATCGTGTCGCCCATCTTGACGACCACCGAGCCGTCGGCCTGCTTGGCCAGCTTGCCCGTCTCGATCTCGATCTGGCGACCGTCGCAGAGCGTGATCGTCTTGCGGACTGCGTTGTACAGCTTGTTTTCTTCCATTGTTATCTGATGTGTTTCCGATTGATTTTCCGATAAAATGGAGGCATCGCCGTTGCCGGCGATTGCCTCCATCTCTTCCTCGCGAACTACTTGCGCAGATTGAGCGTCTTCACGATAGCGCGGTAGCGCTCGATGTCGACCTCCTTGAGGTACTCCAGCAGCTGGCGGCGCTTGCCTACCAGGCGGAGCAGCGAGCGCTGCGTGCCGAAGTCGTGCTTGTTGCTCTTGAGGTGGTTTGTAAGGTGGCTGATACGGTACGAAAACAGCGCGATCTGGCTCTCGGGCGAGCCGGTGTCGGTGTTAGACTTGCCGTACTGACCGAAAAGCTCCTGCTTTTTCTCAGCGGTTAAATAAGCCATTGTGTTTTGAATTATTTAAGTTCCACTCTACGACGCATCCCCCTTACCGCGGATAACGCCAGAGCGTCCCGCAAAGGTACGAATATAATTGACAATTAACAATCAAGAAACGAAAATTATTCGTCTTTGCGGCGAAAGCGTGCGGGGAAATCGCGGAAAATCGTAAATTTGCCGCCAAAAAGGCGAACATGACACTTCCCAAGACCCTTCGGGCGGCGACGGCGGCCCCCGGCAAGATGCTCCGCGCGGCTTTCGGCGAGGCCCCCGGCAAGAGGCTCCGCGAGGTCTCCGGCCGCACCCTCCGCGCGGCTTTCGGCGCCGCTCTGTGCGCCCTCCTCGCGGCGGGCTGCCGAAAGCCGGCCCTCTATGTCGAGGTCGACGGCGCGATGCTCGGCACGCGCATGCACGTGGTGGCCGACTTCGACCCCGCGCGGCGCGCCGAGTTCTACGCCGCGGCCATGGCGCTCGACGCCGAGGCCAAGGCCTCCATGTCGCTCTTCGACGAGGGGTCGCTGCTCAGCCGGCTCAACCGTAATGAGACCGACTCCGTGGACCGCCATATAGCCTTCAACCTCGCGCTGGCCGACAGCGTCGGGGCGCTGAGCGGCGGCTACTACGACGCCACCGTGGCGCCGCTGGTCGAGGCGTGGGGCTTCGCCGGACGCGGGCGCGAGGAGGCCCCCGACGTCGATTCGCTGCTCCGCTTCGTGGGCCGCACGAAGGTGCGCGTCGAGGCGGGGCGCCTGCGCAAGGAGGACCCGCGCGTGCGGCTCGACTTCAACTCCGTGGCCAAGGGCTACACGGTGGATCTGCTGGCCGCCCTGGCCGAGCGCTTCGGCGCCCGCAACTACATCGTCGACATCGGCGGCGAGGTGCGCTGCCGCGGCGTCAACCGCACGGGCGGGGCCTGGCGCGTGGGCATCGAGACCCCTTTCGACGGCAACATGACCGAGGGCGAGTACCTCCAGCGGCGGCTGGCCATGCCCGAGGGCGGCCTGGCCACATCGGGCAACTACCGCCGCTTCTACGTCGATGCCGGGGGCAACAAGGTGGCCCATACGATCGACCCCCACACGGGGCGCAGCGCCCTGTCGCGGCTGCTGTCGGTCACGGTGTGGGCGCCCACGTGCGCGGAGGCCGACGCCCTGGGGACCATGTTCCTCTCGATGGGCGACCTGCGTGCCCGCGCGGCCCTCGACACGATGCCCGCGGTGCGCGCCTACTTCATCCTCGCGGGCGAGGGCGGGGAGTACGAAGAGTATGTATCGCCCGCGATGCGGGGACTGATTATGGAGTGACGCGATGAAACGAGCAGCATTTCTCTACAACGACCGCTCGGGGCGGGGCCGCATAGCCGGGCGCCTCGACGCCATCCTGGCCGTGTTCCGCGACGCGGGCTACGCGATCGAGCCCGTGCCGATCGACTTCGGCGCTAACCCCTTCGACGGGCGCGACGGGCTCGACCTGATGGTGGTGGCCGGCGGCGACGGCACGGTGAACTTCGCCGTCAACGCCATGAAGCGCCGCGGGCTCGACATCCCCATCGGGGTGATCCCCGCGGGCACGGCCAACGACTTCGCCGGGGCGCTGGGCATGTCGCGCGACGTGGCGGAGGCGGCGCGCCAGATCGCCCGGGGGCATGTGGAGCGAGTCGACGTGGGGCGCGTCAACGACCTTTGGTTCGTCAACGTCTTCTCGTTCGGCCTCTTCACGACCACCTCGCAGCGCACGCCCGACGGGCTGAAGCACCGCATCGGCAAGCTGGCCTACATGATCGAGGGGTTCAGGGAGGTGCGCGCGATGCACGCCGTGCCGCTCGAGGTGGTGGCCGACGGCGAGCGGTTCGACATACGGTCGCTCATGGTGCTGATATTCAACGGCGAAACGGCCGGAGGCTTCCACCTCGCGCGCCGCTCGTCGATCCGCGACGGGCTGTTCGAGTGCCTGATGCTCGAGAAGCGCAACGCCCTGAGCTCGGCGCTGGCCATGGGGCGCTACCTGCTGGGGGGCAATCCCCGGGTGGTGCGGCACCTCCGCGTGCGCGAGCTCGACATCGTCTCGGCCGTCGACGAGCCCACCGACGTCGACGGGCAGCCCGGGGCCGGATTCCCGCTCCACGTCGAGTGCGTGGCCGGCGGCCTGGCCGTCGTGTGCGCCGGGCAGGAGTAGGGGCGGGAGGGCTTCGCCGAAAATACTTCCGCTCGGCAAATCGGCAAAACGGAGGCCGACGCTTGCGCCGGCGCTCGCTTATTCGTATTTTTGGCTTCGCCGAAAATACTTCCGCTCGGCAAAATGCAAGTAAACTTGCTTTTGCCCTCGCTTATTCGTATTTTTGTCCCAAAAGGAATATTTGTTATGACGGTTAGCGGAAAATCCGGCGCGACGCGCGCGCGCGAAGGCCTGCGCAAGGTGTCGATCTCGCGGATCAAGAAGGAGATGAGCGACGTGTTCTATCTTTCGGACGATCTGGTCATTACCACGCTCGACGCCCAGCACAACACCACGCGCGACTACCCCGTGTCGATCGACGGCTTCTCGGCCATCATCATGATGTCGGGCGAGGCGGTGGTCTCGATCGACATGGAGAGCTACACGGTGCGCCCCAATACGGTGGTCTTCTTCAACCCCGACTCGATCATCCGCACGGTCAGGTGCTCGGCCAACGCCGCGGCCTACGTGCTGGCCTTCTCCAAGTCGTTCGTCAACGAGATCCAGATCGACCTCTCGACCTCGCTGCCCGTCTACATGCGCTTCGGCAAGGCCCCCGTGCTGGAGGTCACGCAGCAGGACGTCGACGAGATACGGCAGCTCTTCCAGCTCATCAAGACCATGCTGCGCAGCGACAAGGAGCGCTACCGCCACGAGATCATCCGCACGCTCTTCACCACGGCCTTCTACCTCATCACCGAGATCAACCAGCGCGAGAAGCCCGACGAGATGAAGCAGGGGCGCTGCGAGGTGCTCTTCAACGAGTTCATGACCCTGCTCCAGCAGCACAACAAGCGCGAGCGCAACGTCAGCTTCTACGCCAAGCAGCTCAACATCACGCCCAAATACCTCTCGTCGGTGGTCAAGGCGGTGAGCGGCAAGACCGCCGCCCGATGGATCGACGAGTCGGTGATCCTCGAGGCCAAGGCCCTGCTCAAGTACTCGGGCATGAGCATTCAGGAGATCGCCTACCACCTCAACTTCTCCACCCAGTCGTTCTTCGGCAAGTACTTCAAGCAGCACACCGGCACCTCGCCCTCGCGCTACAAGCGCAAGGGGTAGGCGGCAGGCTGCAACTCCACGGCGCGGAGTGCTGCAAACGGAAATAATAAAATCCGGCTCTTAGCCGGGGCAGCCCGCAGCCGCCCCCGGGCGAAGGGAGCTTGCGCTCGACACGGGCGGCGTCAGCCGCGCGGGCCGCAGCCGCCCCGGGCGAAGGCCCGCAACTCTTGACAGAGCCGCGGTCCTCGCTGGCTGCGTCCGAGAACAAAGAAAATCCCGGCTCTTAGCCGGGCGCTGGCTGCTGCCTGTGTGCGTTACCTCCGTTACAACCGCTCCGTTACAATAGTTACAGCCGTTACAGCCGCCCCCGCCCCTGTAACGGCTGTAACGCGTGTAACCCGGCTCGCCGCAGCCACCGTCCCCGCGTCCCCGTTCTCGGTCCGCCGCCGGCCCCGCGTCCCCGTCCCCGCCGTCCCCGCCACCGCCGTCCACCGCTCCGTCCCCGCCGCCCCGTCCCCGCGTCCGCAGCCCCCTCCTTCCGTCCGTCGCGACAATCGGAAATATATTTTTTTTACATTTTTTATCCGAAATACTTGACAAGGGGGGTCTCGGCGTCGTATATTTGCAGTGCGGAGTCTCCGCACCCGTGCACCGCGAAGATCGCAGCGGGCCGGGCATCGATCCTGTCACACCCAACCATTCCCAACCATGAACACTTCTGTATTCATACAGGAGCCGGACCGTCGTATGCACGATCGCGAGCTCCTGCGTGCGGCCGATCTTCGGGCCAGTGTCGGCGTCTACGAGATCGACCTGGCGGAGCGGATCGCCGACCCCGTTCCCGTCATCACGCTCGACGGCATGACCGTCTGCTCGCGGGGCAACCTCTCGGCGATCGTCGGCGAGGCGAAGTCGAAGAAGACCTTTCTCTGCTCGGCGCTGGTGGGCGGCGTGCTTTCGAGCTGCGGCTACATGGGTTTCGACCCCCATCCGTGCAGCGTGGTATGGATCGATACGGAGCAGGCGGAGGCCCACGTGCACCGCGTCGTCGCCCGGACCCACCGCATGGCGGCGCTCGATACCGACCGCAACCACGAGCGCCTGCACGTGCTCTCGCTGCGCGAACTGGAGCCCGCGGCTCGCGCGGGCAAGGCCTACGAGGCGATCGAGCTCTACCGTCCCGACCTGGTGGTCATCGACGGCATCGCCGACCTGCAATACAATACTAACGACCTGGAGGAGAGCGAGCGCATCGTCACCGAGCTGATGCGCCTCTCGACGCTCTACTGCACCCACATCCTCTGCGTGCTGCACACCAACCCCAACTCGGACAAGGCGCGCGGACACGTGGGTTCGGCGCTCCAGCGCAAGGCCGAGACGGTCTTCTATGTCCACCGCGTGGGGCAGGTGTCGGTCGTCGAGCCGCAGTTCTGCCGCAACGAGCCCTTCGAGCGCTTCGCTTTCCGCGTGGGCGACGATGCGCTGCCGGTGCTGTGCGACCTGCCCTCCCAGTCGGGCGAGCATCCGCTCGTGAAGCTGCTGCGCGACGAGTTCGGCGGAGGTGTCGAGCGGGCCGTCTTCATCAGGCGCGTGGCCGAGACGGAGGGCATCACCCCCACGGCCGCCAAAGTGCGGGTCACGCGGGCGCTCAAGCGGCGGCAGCTCGCCCTCTCCGACGATGCGCGCGAGGTTACGATCCCCTGGTAGGGGCCGGCCGCGTCGCGTGCGTTACACCGGTTACAGCCGTTACAGGGGCGGGGCGCACCTGTAACGGCTGTAACGGCTGTAACGGTTGTAACGGTTGTAACGGCTGCGGTGGCCGCGCGGGCCGCAGCCCCCCCCCTCGCCCTGCAAACAAAAATCCGCCCCGGGAGATCCCGGGGCGGATGCGATCGGACGGCGGGGCCGTCCGCGATGGTCGGACTGCGATTAGAGCTGCGGGCCGGCGGCTACCAGCTTCTTGCCCTCGTCGTTGCCCGTGAACTTGGCGAAGTTCTTCACGAAGCGGTTGGCCAGGTCGACGGCCTTCGTGTTCCACTCCTCGGCCTTGGCGTAGGTGTCGCGCGGATCGAGGATCTTCGTGTCGACGCCCGGCAGCTCGGTCGGGATCGTGAAGTCGAAGATCGGGAGCTTCTTGGTCGGAGCCTTGTCGATCGAACCGTCGAGGATGGCGTCGATGATGCCGCGCGTATCCTTGATCGAGATGCGCTTGCCGGTGCCGTTCCAGCCCGTGTTGACGAGGTAGGCCGTGGCGCCCGACTGCTCCATCTTCTTCACCAGCTCCTCGCCGTACTTGGTGGGGTGCAGCGAGAGGAAGGCGGCGCCGAAGCAGGCCGAGAAGGTCGGCGTGGGCTCGGTGATGCCGCGCTCGGTACCCGCGAGCTTGGCGGTGAAGCCCGAGAGGAAGTAGTACTTGGTCTGCTCGGGGGTGAGGATCGAAACGGGGGGCAGCACGCCGAATGCGTCGGCCGAGAGGAAGATCACCTTCTTGGCGGCCGGAGCCTTCGATACGGGCTTGACGATGTTGTCGATGTGGTAGATCGGGTAGGAGACGCGGGTATTCTCGGTCACCGACTTGTCGGCGAAGTCGATCTTGCCCTTGGCGCCTACGGTGACGTTCTCCAGCAGGGCGTTGCGGCGGATGGCGTTCCAGATGTCGGGCTCGTTCTCCTGCGAGAGGTTGATGACCTTGGCGTAGCAGCCGCCCTCGAAGTTGAAGACGCCGTCGTCGTCCCAGCCGTGCTCGTCGTCGCCGATGAGCTGGCGCTTGGGGTCGGTCGAAAGGGTGGTCTTGCCCGTGCCCGACAGACCGAAGAAGATGGCCGTCTCGCCCTTCTCGTTGGTGTTGGCCGAGCAGTGCATCGAAGCCATGCCCTTGAGCGGCAGCAGGTAGTTCATGTAGGAGAACATGCCCTTCTTCATCTCGCCGCCGTACCAGGTGTTGATGATGACCTGCATCTTCTCGGTGAGGTTGAAGACTACGGCCGTCTCCGAGTTGAGGCCCAGCTCCTTGTAGTTCTTGACCTTGGCCTTCGAGGCGTTGAGCACGACGAAGTCGGGCTCGCCGTAGGTCTCCAGCTCGGCGTCGGTCGGACGGATGAACATGTTCTTGACGAAGTGTGCCTGCCAGGCCACCTCCATGATGAAGCGGATCTTCAGACGCGAGTTCTCGTTGGCGCCGCAGAAGGTGTCGACCACGTAGAGCTTCTTGCCCGAGAGCTCCTCCGAAGCGATCTTCTTGAGCTCCTTCCAGGCCTTCTTCGTCACGGGCTTGTTGTCGTTCTTGTACTCGTCGGAGGTCCACCAGATCGTGTCCTTGGTGGTCTCGTCCATCACGAAGAACTTGTCCTTGGGCGAGCGGCCCGTGTAGACGCCCGTCATCACGTTGACGGCGCCCATCTCGGTCTGCTGGCCCTTCTCGAAGCCGCGCAGGCCCTTCTTGGTCTCCTCACGGAACAGCTCGTCGTAGGAGGGATTGTACACGACCTCCGTCACGCCGGTGATCCCGTACTTCTTCAAATCCAGTTTGTCCATAGTCGAATCTATTTATTTGTAAAACTTCCCGTAGGATCGGGCGCCCCGGGCGCCCGCCGGGCGGGCCCCGGGCCCACTCCGACGCGACAAAGGTAGGAAAACTTTCGGATTTGTGAAAAGATTAACAATGATAATTTTCAATTTTTTTCGGATCGTCTCCGGCGGCAGTCTATCGCTTTGACGGGTAGCGCGATAGCGCGCCGCGGGCGGTGTCTCGGAGCGCCGCGGCGCCCCCGCCGAGGGCCCCCGGGGCGGCGCCGTCGCGGGCGGGGCGGGGCGCGCGGCGGCGGGAGGGTTTCGCCGTTCGGAAAATTTTGCTTACTTTTATTGCATGGCCGGTGTCTATTTCCACATCCCCTTCTGCAAGCGCGTGTGCGCCTACTGCGACTTCTACAAGAGCGTGCGGCTCGACCGCATGGAGGAGCTGACCGGGGCGCTGGCCGCAGAGGCGCGCCGCCGCCGCGACTACCTGGGCGGCGAGCGCGTGCGCACGCGCTACTTCGGCGGCGGCACCCCCTCGCTGCTCCCGGCGGCGGCCGTCGCCTCGCTGCTGCGGCTCACCGAGGAGCTGTGGGAGTGCCCGGATGCGGAGGAGACCACGCTGGAGGCCAACCCCGACGATCTGGACGAGGGCTACCTCGCGGCGCTGCGCGAGGCGGGTGTCGACCGGCTGTCGATCGGCGTCCAGTCGTTCGACGACGGCTGCCTGAAGCTCATGAACCGCCGCCACACCGCCGCCGGGGCCGAGCGGGCCGTGCGCGCGGCGCAGCGCGCGGGGTTCGCCAACCTGACCGTCGACCTCATCTTCGGCGTCCCGGGCTACGGGGGTGACTCCCTGCGCCGCTCGCTCGACCGGGTGCTGGCGCTCGACGTGCAGCATGTCTCGGCCTACCACCTCACGGTGGAGCCGGCCACGGCCTTCGGGCGGCTGGCCGAGCGCGGCCGCTTCGCGCAGGTCGACGACGAGACGAGCGAGCGCGAGTTCCTGGAGGTGCACGAGGCGCTCTCGGGGGCGGGATTCGAACACTACGAGGTGTCGAACTACGCCCGGCCCGGGTTCCGCGCGCGCCACAACGCCTCCTACTGGCGGGGTGACAAATATATAGGTCTGGGTCCCGCGGCCCACTCGTTCGACGGTACGGACCGCAGCTGGAACGTCTCCTCGGTCGGGGAGTACCTCGCGGGCGCGGAGCCCGGGCGGGAGCGGCTCACCGGGCGCGACCGCTTCAACGAGTACCTGCTCACCCGTCTGCGCACGGCCGAGGGGATCGACCTGGATCTGATCGCCCGGAGCTTCGGCGCTGCGCGCGCCGCGCGGACGGAGCGGCTTGCGGCGCCGATGCTGCGCTCGGGGGTGCTTGCGGCCGACGGGAGGCGGTTATCCGTTCCGCCCCGCCGCATGCTGGTCTCCGATGCCGTCGTCGGGGCGTTGTTCGAGGTCGAAGAGGATGTATAAACATGTGAAAAAGAGAAATGTTAAGTTATTATTAAATTTTTTTATAAAGAACCGCCGAGGTTGGATTTAATAAATATATGTATTACCTTTGCGGTCCGATTCGTATAGTGAACGAGCGTAAATTACAAACCGATAAACAAATATGACGAATGCAAATCTGACCCCCGGCTTCCTCTTCGAGGTGAGCTGGGAGGTATGTAACAAGGTGGGCGGCATCCACACGGTCGTGGCCACCAAGGCCCAGACGGCCATGTCCAAATTCGGCGACCGCTACATGCTCATCGGTCCCGACTTCCCGCACGAGGGCTCCAATCCCGAGTTCGCCGAGGACCCCAACCTGCTGCGCGCATGGCGCCAGGCGCTCTACGGCGAGGGCATCCGCGTGCGCGTGGGCCGCTGGAAGATCAAGGGCGAGCCCATCGTGGCGCTGGTCGACTTCACGTCGCAGATCCCCTCCAAGGATGAAATTCTCAAGCAGCTCTGGGAGGAGTACCACGTCGACTCGATCTCGGGCCAGTGGGACTACGTCGAGCCGGTGCTCTTCGGCTGGGTGGCCGGTAAGGTGATCGCCTCCTACGCCGAGCACTTCTGCTCGTCGACGGACAAGGTGGCGGCCCACTTCCACGAGTGGATGACCGCCGCGGGCGGCCTCTACCTGCGCAAGTACGCCCCCTCGGTGGCCACGCTCTTCACCACCCACGCCACCGTCGTGGGCCGCTGCCTGGCCGGCAACCGCCTGCCGCTCTACGCCGATCTGGCGAAGTTTAACGCCGACGAGCTGGCCCGCCAGTTCAACGTCGTGGCCAAGCACTCGCTCGAGAAGGCCGCGGCGACCAACCTCGACGCCTTCCTCACCGTCTCGGACATCACCGCCCGCGAGTGTCGCCACCTGCTGGGCCGCGAGGTCGACGGAGTGACCCCCAACGGCTTCGAGGACGACATCGTATGGGGCGGCGCCGAGTACGACCGCAAGCGCGCCGAGGCCCGCGCGGCCCTCATCGGCACGGCGGAGGCCTGCCTGGGCGCGAAGTTCTCGACCGACCCGCTGATCGTGGGCACGAGCGGCCGCTACGAGTTCCGCAACAAGGGCCTCGACCTCTACATCGAGTCGCTCAAGCAGCTGGCCGCATCGGACAAGCTGGGCCGCGAGGTGCTGGCCTATATCACCGTGCCCGCCGCCACGCTCGGCCCCCGCACCGACCTTCAGGCCCGTCTGGCCGACCCGACGAAGGCGGTCGACGCCACGCAGGTCCCCTTCGTGACCCACTATCTGGAGCACCCGGCCTGGGATCCGATCGTCAACGCCGTGAGCGGCTCGTCGCTCATGACCCCCGACTCGAAGGTGCGCGTCATCTTCGTGCCCACCTATCTGAACGGCGCCGACGGCATCTTCGACAAGCCCTACTACGACCTGCTCGCGGGCATGGACGTGACCGTCTACCCCTCCTACTACGAGCCGTGGGGCTACACCCCGCTCGAGTCGGTGGCCTTCTCGGTGCCCACCGTCACCACCACGCTGGCCGGCTTCGGCCTGTGGGTCGACAAGATGCCCGTCCACACGGGCGTCGAGGTGATCCGCCGCGACGACTACAACGACGCCGAGGCCGCCGCGAAGATCGCCGACGCGCTGGTGCGCTTCTCGCGCCTGACCGAGGACGAGGTGGCCGCCGCCCGCGCTTCGGCCTACGAGATCTCCGAGACGGCGCTCTGGGAGCACCTCTACGCCCACTACGAGGCAGCCTATGCCGGCGCCGTGGACAGCCTGGTGGCCCGCACCAACCGCGCGCTGCTCGACGGCGGCTCGCGTACCGAGCAGATCAACTTCGTGCGCCAGCAGCTCTTCGTCGAGAAGCCCAACTGGAACCGCCTGATGGTCGAGAAGACCCTCTCGAAGCGCCTGGCCGCCCTCGAGGAGCTGTCGCACAACCTCTGGTGGTGCTGGAACTCCGACGCCCGCGACCTGATCGAGGGCATCGATCCCGAGCTGTGGGCCGCCTCGGACCACAACCCCATCGTCTTCCTCGACCGTCTGAGCACGGCGCAGATCAAGGCCCTGGAGGCCGACGAGGAGTTCCTCTCGCGTCTGGACGCCATCTACGCGCGCTTCTGCGACTACATGAACGAGAAGCCCGACCCGAAGACCACCACCGTCTCCTACTTCTCGATGGAGTACGGCCTGCACTCGTCGCTGAAGATCTACTCGGGCGGCCTGGGCATCCTCGCGGGCGACTACCTCAAGGAGGCTTCGGACAAGAACGTGCCGATGACGGCCGTGGGTCTGCTCTACCGCTACGGCTACTTCACGCAGAAGCTCTCGGCGCAGGGTTCGCAGGAGGCGACCTACGAGGCGCAGAACTTCTTCAAGCTCCCCATCTCGCCCGTGCGCGACGAGGATGGCAGCTGGCTCACCGTCTCGATCGCCTTCCCGGGCCGCACCCTCTCGGCGCGCGTGTGGAAGTGCCAGGTGGGCCGCACCGACCTCTACCTGCTCGACGCCGACTTCGAGGCCAACCTCGAGGAGGACCGCCGCATCACCCACCACCTCTACGGCGGCGACTGGGAGAACCGCCTCAAGCAGGAGATCCTGCTGGGCATCGGCGGCATCCGCGCCCTGCGCAAGCTGGGCATCAAGAACCAGGTATACCACTGCAACGAGGGCCACGCCGCCTTCATCGGCATCGAGCGCATCCGCGAGATGGTCAACCACGGCAAGCTCACCTTCTCGGAGGCGCTGGAGGTGATCCGCTCCTCGTCGCTCTTCACCACCCACACCCCCGTGCCGGCCGGTCACGACGCCTTCCCCGAGTCGATGATCCGCCAGTACATGGCCCACTATCCCGACGTGCTGGGCATCACCTGGGAGCAGTACATCAACCTGGGCAAGACCAACCCCAACGACCCCAACGAGAAGTTCTCGATGTCGGTGCTGGCCTGCAACCTCTCGCAGGAGGTCAACGGCGTGTCGTGGCTCCACGGCGAGGTGTCGAAGGAGATCCTGGGCAACATGTGGCCCGGCTACTTCAAGAACGAGCTCCACATCGGCTACGTGACCAACGGCGTGCACTTCCCCACGTGGATCGCCACCTCGCTGCGCCGGCTCTACACGCGCTACTTCCCCGAGGGCTTCAGCGGCCACGTCTACAATATCCCCGAGTGGCAGAAGGTCCACAACATCCCCGACGAGGAGCTCTGGTCGGCCCGCATGGCGCTCAAGCACCGTCTGGTCAACCACATCCGCAAGCGCTACAGCGATCCCGCGCAGGTGCGTCTCGACTCGCCGCGCCAGATGCTGCAGATCATCGACGGCATCAAGCCCGAGGTGCTCACCATCGGCTTCGCGCGTCGCTTCGCCACCTACAAGCGCGCCTACCTGCTCTTCACGAACCTCGACCGTCTGGCGGCCATCGTCAACAACAAGGAGCGCCCCGTGCAGTTCATCTTCGCCGGCAAGGCGCACCCCAACGACAAGCCGGGTCAGGATCTGATCAAGCGCATCGTCGAGGTGTCGGCCATGCCTCAGTTCGTGGGCAAGATCCTCTTCCTGCAGAACTACGACATGGAGCTGGCGCGCCGCATGGTGCAGGGCGTCGACGTATGGCTCAACACGCCGACCCGTCCGCTGGAGGCCTCGGGCACCTCGGGCGAGAAGTGCGTGATGAACGGCGTGATGCAGTTCTCGGTGCTCGACGGCTGGTGGGTCGAGGGCTACAAGGAGGGCGCCGGCTGGATGCTCCCCATGGAGCGCACGTTCGCCGAGCAGCGCTTCCAGGACGAGCTCGACGCCGAGATGATCTACAACACCATCGAGGACGAGATCGCGCCGCTCTACTACGACCGCGGCGAGGACGGCGTCCCCCACCGCTGGGTCGCTTCGGTCAAGTCGTGCGTGGCGGACATCGCCTCCAACTTCACGATGAACCGCCAGCTGATCGACTACGAAGACCGCTTCTACAACAAGCTGGCCGCCCGCAAGGCCGAGATCGTCGCCGACGGCTACCGCCTGGCGCGCGAGATCGCCGCGTGGAAGCGCAAGGTGTCGGCCGCCTGGGACAAGGTGCGCGTGGTCGACGTGCAGCGCGTGAACCTCGACCGCGAGGCGGTCTACGTGGGCGAGAAGTACCGCTTCGAGGTGAAGCTCGACGTGGCCAACCTGCGTTGCGAGGATCTGGGCGTGGAGATGGTCGTCGCCCGCCAGATCGTGGGCGGCGAGGCGGTCAACGTCACGCGGACCATCCAGCTGCACTGCACGGCCGTCGAGGGGAGCCTGGCGACCTACTCGCTCGACTACACCCCCGAGGACACGGGTACGTTCGACGTGGCCCTGCGCGTCTTCCCGCAGAACGCCCACCTGCCCCACCGCATGGATTTCGCGCTGGTGAAGTGGGCCTGAGGGGGCGGAAAACGCACCGCAGGGAGAAAAAGATGTTAAAAAGTCGGAAAAGTTTGGAATTGTTCGCGGATTTTTTAATATCTTTATAGAACCAAACCGCATATTTAACAGAAAAGATATGTCAGCACTTACTTTCGACAAACGCGAACTGGGCAATCTGGAGTACTCGTTGCAGCGCGAAATGCTCTCGACCGACCGCATCGGCGGCTACATGGGTACGACGATCGTCTGCTGCAATACGCGCCGCTACCACGGCCTGATGGTCGCCCCCATCGACCAGAGCGGCCGCACCTACGTGCTGCTCTCGTCGCTCGACGAGACGGTCATCCAGCACGACCAGGCCTTCAACCTGGCGCTGCACCGATTCCAGGGCGTCTACGAGCCGCGCGGCCACAAGTACGTGACCAACTTCGAGTACACCCCGACCCCCACGATCACCTATCGTGTGGGCGGCGTGATACTCAAGAAGGAGCTGCTGTGGATCCACAAGCGCACGCAGCTGATGATCCGCTACACGCTCGTCGACGCCCACTCCGAGACGCGCCTGCGTCTGCGTCCCTACCTCGCCTTCCGCGACAAGCATGCGCTGACACACGCCAACATGCAGGCCGACGGGCGATCCTATCCGGCCATCAACGGCGTGAAGTGCCGCCTCTACGACTCCTTCCCGTGGCTCTACCTGCAGACGAGCAAGCCCGGGGCGGAGTTCGTGCCGGCGCCCGACTGGTACTACAACTTCGAGTACCAGCAGGACCTCGCCCGCGGCTACGAGGGCCACGAGGACCTGCTCACCACGGGCTACTTCGAGACCGAGCTCCGCAAGGGCGAGAGCATCGTCTTCTCGGCGTCGCTCGACGAGATGGCTTCGGCCGAGACCATCGAGCAGATGTTCGAGTCGTCGATCGCCCGCCGCACCCACAAGATCGACTTCATGAGCTGCATGGAGCACTCGGCGCGCCAGTTCCTCATCCGCCGCGCGGGCCGCACGGAGGTGATCGCCGGATACCCCTGGCACGGGGGCTCGGGGCGCCAGACCTTCGTCGCCCTTCCGGGCATCACCCTGCCGCAGCACCACAAGGAGGACTGCATCGACGCGCTCGACACGCTGGTGGGCGAGATGCGCGACGGCATGTTCGCCGGCTCGGCGTCGGCCGCCGAGGCCGCCGATGCGCCGCTGTGGTTCTTCTGGACGTTGCAGCGTCTGGAGAGCGAGCTGGGCGGCAAGGAGATCTGGAAGCGCTACGGCAAGGCCATGAAGGAGATCCTCGAGAGCTACCGCCGCGGCGTTGCCGGGCGCGTGGCGCTGCACGACAACGGCCTGGTGTGGGCCTCGTCCGGGGAGCGTCCCCTCACGTGGATGGACTCGCAGGTCGACGGCCGCGCCGTGACGCCGCGCAACGGCTATCAGGTGGAGGTCAATGCCCTGTGGTACAATGCGCTCTGCTATACGCTGGAGCTGGCCGAGGAGCACGGCGACAAGGCCTTCGTGAAGGCCTGGCGCGACGTTCCCGCCCGCACGGCGGCCTCGTTCAACGAGCTCTTCCGCCTCGCGGCGGGCTACCTGGCCGACTACGTGGGCGAGGAGGGGGCCAACGACTTCATCCGTCCCAACATGATCGTCGCCTGCGCCCTGCCCTACAAGATGATCGACATGGAGACGATGGTCGACGTGATGCGCACGGTGCGCCAGCACCTGCTCACCCCGCGCGGCCTGCGCACCCTCTCGCCGCGCAACCCCCTCTACAAGGGTTCGCAGGAGGGTACGCCCGCCGAGCGCGACCTGGCCGCCAAGAACGGTTCGGTGTGGCCCTGGCTGCTGCAGTTCTACGTGCGGGCATGCTTCGACATCGACGGCGACCGCTACCTGCCCCAGGCCGAGGAGATCCTCGCCGGCTTCGAGGAGGACATCCAGAGCTACGGCATCGGCTCGATATGCGAGCTCTACGACGCCGATCCCCCCTTCGCACCCCGCGGCGCCGTGTCGCAGGCGTGGAGCGTGGCTTCGGTGTGCGAGATCGACCGCATGATCCGCGAGCGCCGTCCGGCCAAGCCGGCGCGGCGGTGCGCCCGGGCGGCCAAACCGGCGGCGGAGAAGAGACCCGCCGCGCGGAAAAGCGCAGTCAGGAAGGCTGCGAAGTAAACACGATTAAACGACAGCCGGGCGCACGAGGGATAACGTGTCGACCGAAATGAACAGCTGCGCCGCCGGGGCCGCGCTTCGGGGAGACCTCCTTCGGGAGGGGACCCCGCGAGGGGCCGAACTTCGGGGAGACCTCCTTCGGGGGAGCTCCTGCGAGGGCCGCGCTCGGGAGGGCCGGGAGTAGATTCCGGGTCTGCGACGGGCGCCCCGGGCGCCGGGAACGGACCGGAATTTGAACGGAGCCGCGCGGGTAAGCTGGTATGGGGCACCGGACGGGTGCGGCGGGTGCAAACGACGCCGCCGGGAGCCGGTAAAGCGCTGAGGCCGCCGAAACAAAACAAGAATTTACAGAGAGATTTCGATTATGAGAGTACTAATGTTCGGTTGGGAGTTTCCGCCCCACATCGCTGGCGGTCTGGGAACGGCATGCTACGGAATGACCCGCGGCCTGGCGCGCAACGACGTCGACGTGACGTTCGTCATGCCCCACGCCTACGGGGACGAGGACCAGCGCTTCACGCGCGTGGTCAATGCCAGCGACGTGGAGGCGCTCTACGGTTCGACGGGTAGCGGTGCCGACGACATCCTGCAAAAGATGTCGTTCATCCACATCGACTCGAACATGGTGCCCTACATCTCGCCCGAGGAGTATGCCTCCTACCACGAGGAGTTCGTCAAGTCGGGCGAGCGCGTATGGTCGACCAGCGACGTGTGGAAGCAGCGCTACACCTTCTCCGGCAAGTACGGCGCCAACCTCATGGAGGAGGTCGCCCGCTACGCCGTGGTCGCCGCGCAGGTGGCCAAGGAGCTCGAGGGGCAGTTCGACGTGATCCACGCCCACGACTGGCTCACCTACTTCGCCGGCATCGCCGCCAAGCGCGTGTCGGGCAAGCCCCTGGTGGTGCACATGCACGCCACGGAGTTCGACCGCTCGGGCGAGAACATCAACACGCAGACCTACGCCATCGAGCGTGCGGGCATGCACGCCGCCGACCGCGTGATCGCCGTCTCGAACCTCACGCGCAACATCGTCATCAACCGCTACGGCGTGCCCGCCGAGCGCGTGGTGACCGTGCACAACGCCGTGCGCTTCGCCGAGAACTCGGGCGCGGCGCCCGAGCGCGGGGTCGACGACAAGATCATCACCTTCCTGGGCCGCATCACCTACCAGAAGGGCCCCGACTACTTCGTCGAGGCCGCGGCCAAGGTGCTCAAGCGCGTGCCTAACGTGCGCTTCGTGATGGCCGGTTCGGGCGACATGATGAACCACGTGATCCGCCGCGTGGCCCGTCTGGGCATCGCCGACCGCTTCCACTTCACGGGATTCCTCCGCGGCGAGGACGTGCACAAGATGTTCCAGCTCTCGGACGTCTACGTCATGCCCTCCGTGTCGGAGCCCTTCGGCATCTCGCCCCTGGAGGCGATGCGCTCCAACGTGCCGGTGATCATCTCCAAGCAGAGCGGTGTGGCCGAGGTGCTCGACTACGCCGTGAAGGTCGACTACTGGGACGTCGACGCACTGGCCGACGCCATGTACAGCCTCATCACCTATCCCGCGCTGGCGAACATGTTCTCGTCGAAGGGTCTGGAGGAGGTGACCAACCTCAAGTGGAACGACGCCGCGGCCAAGATCAAGGCCGTATACGAGGCGGCGATCGCAGAGAACAAGAACGATAATCAATAAAACTACCCTGATATGAAAACCGTTTGCTTATACTTCCAGGTCCACCAGCCCTGGCGCCTGAAGAAATACCGTTTCTTCAACATGGGCAAGGATCACAACTACCTGGACGACCTGCTCAACCGCTCGATCATGCAGAAGGTCGCCCGCCAGTGCTACCTGCCGATGAACGCCCTGCTGCTGAAGCTCATCAAGGAAAACAAGGGTAAGTTCCGCTGCTCGTTCTCGATCACGGGCATCGCCATCGAGCAGTTCCGCGCCTATGCGCCCGAGGTGCTCGAGTCGTTCCGCGCGCTGGCCGAGACGGGCTGCGTGGAGTTCCTGGCCGAGACCTACTCCCACTCGCTGGCCGCGCTGGCCTCCAAGGAGGACTTCACGGCGCAGGTCAAGCTCCACATGGCCGCCGTCAAGAAGGAGTTCGGCGTGAAGCCCACGGCCTTCCGCAACACGGAGCTCATCTACTCCGACGAGATCGGCGAGATGGTCGCCGGCATGGGCTTCCGCACCATGCTGGCCGAGGGCGCCAAGCACGTGCTGGGCTGGAAGTCGCCCAACTACGTCTATGCCAACGCCATCGACCAGAAGCTGCGCCTGCTGCTGCGCAACTACAAGCTCTCGGACGACATCGCCTTCCGCTTCTCGGACAAGGGGTGGGACCAGTGGCCGCTGACGGCCGACAAGTATGCCGCCTGGCTGGCCTCGGAGGAGACCCCGGGCGACGTCATCAATCTCTTCATGGACTACGAGACCTTCGGCGAGCACCAGACCGCCGACACGGGCATCTTCGAGTTCATGCGCGCGCTGCCCAAGGCGCTGTTGGCCAAGAAGAACGGACTGGAGTTCGCCACGGTGAGCGAGGCGGCCAAGAAGTACCAGCCCGTCTCGGTGCTCCACTGCCCCCACACGATGTCGTGGGCCGACGAGGAGCGCGACGTGACGGCATGGCTCGGCAACGAGCTCCAGAACGAGGCCTTCTCGAAGCTCTATGCCCAGAAGGATAAGGTCGCAGCCCTGAAGAGCGCCGACTTCGACTACGTGTGGAGCTTCCTCCAGACCTCGGACCACTTCTACTACATGGCTACCAAGTGGCTGTCGGACGGCGACGTACACTCCTACTTCAACCCCTACGACTCGGCCTACGACGCCTTCATCAACTACATGAACGTCCTCTCGGATTTCATTATCGAGCTCGACAAGGCCGTGGCCGCCAAAGCCGCCAAGTCGAAGAAAAAGTAGGCCGCGCACCCCGCGCCGCCCGGCATCGGATGCCGCCCGGAACCTTCTCGGTTTCGGGCGGCGTTTTTTTGTCGGGGGAGGGAGTGAGAAGTAAAAAGTGAGAAGTGAGAAGTGAGAAGTGAGAAGTGAGAAGTGAGAAGTGAGAAGTGAGAAGTGAGAAGTGAGAAGTGAGAAGTGGAAGTGAGAAGTGCAGGCCTTAACCAGCGTTCGGCTAAGGGATTCGTTCTCGGACGCAGCCAGCGCCCGGCTAAGAGCCGGGATTTTCTTTGTTCTCGGACGCAGCCAGCGAAGGGCCGAAAACTCGAAGAGTTGCGGGCCTTCGCCCGGGGGGGCTGCGGCCCCCC
>CABIXK010000014.1 GCA_902362705.1 Rikenellaceae bacterium | reverse complement strand
TCCAGTGCTTGCCGAGGATCCAGGTGTGTCCGTAGGCTACGCCTGCTCCGAGGAACCAGCCCTGATAGCGGCGGTCGGAGAGCTTGGAGAAGTCGGTTCCGAGGAAGGAGACGGAGTTGCGCAGGCCTCCGACGTTGTACTGTCCTCCGAGTGCGTGTATGCCGAGGAAGTGTCCCGCGAATCGGTCGCAGAACCAGTATCGCGCCTCGGGCTGGATGAGCCAGTGCTTCCAGCGGCGGTCGTGGGAGAGAGTCCAGCCGTTGTAGTTTGCCGACAGATCGACGGTCCACCGAGTGGCGAGCGGGGCCTCGACGCCGACGTTGATGGTGTAGGCTGCGATGTCGTAAAGCAGGTTCGTCTTCACGGCGACCTTCTGTGCGCCGGCGTCGGCGCACCAGAGTGCCGCCAGCAGAAAGAGAAGCGTTTTCGATGCGATTTTATTCATGGTCGTTCCCGGTCAGGGCGTTTTTTGCGATGGGGGTGCGGCGGCTTCTACCCAAGAAACCGTGGCTTCTTTACAAAGAACGGTATTATTTTTCGGAAAAACAAGCATTTACGGCAATAAATATTACTAAAAATCCCCCCCCCCGAAAATTAACATATTGATTTTCAGTGCATTGCAAAATATGCAATAAATCATTTTTCTTCGCCCGTCCGCGGCGCGTCTTTGATGCGTTGTGAACGGGCGCAATAATTTGCAATGCAGAATTTTAGCTCGTTTTTCGGAACAACGCCCGGCACGAATGGCCGCCTCGGGCCTTCAGAAGGTCGTTTTTGTGCTTCGCGCGGTTTCTTGGGTAGAGATTTCTCCCGATCGTCGCGGCTGCATGCGGGAGGAAAAAGAGTGGATAAAAAGAAAAATCCTGCAAGATGCGGATCTTGCAGGATTCGTTGCGGCCTTTTGCCGTCTTTGGCGGAGAGAGAGGGATTCGAACCCCCGGTACAGTTGCCCGTACACCGCATTTCGAGTGCGGCCCGATCGACCACTCCGGCATCTCTCCCGAATGTCCCCGGAAACTTTCGTTTTGGGACTGCAAATATAGGCATATTTTTTGTTTTCCGCTATTTTCGGGCGAAAAAATTTCATCCGACCCCAAAAAAAGGGGCGAAGAGGGGCCGATCGGGCGTTTTTGACGCAGGAATCGTTATCTTTGTCCGTGACCCCGGCGCAGTAACGGGCGCCCGGGAGCGTTTATGCCACGAGGCGAAGCCGCCCCGATACTAAAAACGGTCCGCCGGCCGTTATATATAAAAGTATCGGGTCGTGCCGTCTCCCCTGCGGGCGGGTGTCCCGATGTCGAGTACAGAAAAAACGTGCGCTATGAAAACACTGAGAATCCTCGCCGGCGCGGCACTCTCGGCCCTCCTTCTGGCGGGCTGCTCGTCGGCCTACTACGCTTCGTCGGGTGCAGCCTCCGACGACCTCTATGCGCCCCACGACCGCGCCGAGATCGCGCGCCGGCAGCAGGCGGCCGCCGAAGCCAAGCGCGCCGAGGCCGCCGCGCGGCAGGCCGAGTGGGAGGCCCGTCTGGCCGAAGCCGAGGCCGCAGCGGCCGAGAAGCGCTACTACTCCTACGAGTCGGCCGAGGTCAACCCCTATCGCAGCGTCGTGGCCGACGACTACGAGAGCGCCTATGCCCGCCGCCTGCGGGGCATGGAGTCGCCCACCTACCGCATGCCGTCGAGCTACTACGACCTGCGCTACAGCTCCGCCTTCACCTATGCCACGGCCTACGATCCGGCCTTCTACAACATCATCGTCTCGGGCGACCAGGTGTGGGTCGAGCCCAAGTACATCACCTCCATGTTCGGCACCTGGGGCGGCACCCCCTACGGCTGGTACGTCGGCTGGAACTACCGTCCCGCCTCGATGTGGTGGGGCTACCCGAGCTGGGCGTGGGGCGGCATGAACTGGGGCTTCGGCTGGTCGTGGTACGACCCCTGGTGGGGCCCCTCGTGGACCCACGGCTGGCACGACCACTGGCACGGCCACTGGCATCCGGGGTGGCACCCCTGGCAGGGACCTTCGTTCGTCGGTCACCGTCCCGTGGACTACCGCAACGGGCGCCGGCCTTCGCGCTACGTGCCGGGCGGCGGATCGTCGTCGGGCAATCGCTACCAGGGCGGGCGCTACGAGGGCAGCCGCTATCAGGGCGCTTTCGGCTCGGGCTCCTCGCGCGGCGAGGGCAACCGCGGCGGGCGGGTCTACTACGAGAGCGGCGGGCGCCGCAACGGCTCCTCGTCGGTCTTCGGATCGGGTCGCAACGACAACCGCGGCAATTCGTTCGACAACAACCGCAACAACGGAAACCGCAACAATTCGTTCGACAACAACCGCTACAACAACAGCAACCGCAACGGCGGCTTCGACAGCCCCTCGCGCAGCAACAACAGCGGCTCGTTCGGCTCGGGCGGCGGATCGCGCGGCGGCTCGTCGGGCGGATTCGGCTCGGGCGGCTCGCGCGGCGGCAGCTCGTCGGGCGGTTCGCGGGGCTACGGAGGCCGTTAACCGATAACACCTACAACACGCTATGAAACGTTCGGTAATTATTTTGCTGGCAGCGGCGGCGGCTCTCGCCGCGCTGCCGTCGCAGGCGCAGCAGGCGGGCTCGCTCCAGTTCGGCGGCGCCGTGCTCAACCGCGACATACAGATGCCCGCCGACCTGGCGCAGCTCTCGCAGACCCACGCCTTCGGCACGGCCCGGGCGATGGGTATGGGCGGAGCCTTCGTCTCGCTGGGCGCCGACCTCACGTCGATGACGCTCAACCCCGCGGGTCTGGGCATGTATCGCCGCAACGAGATCACGCTCACGCCCCTCGTGTCGCTCTCGAGCGCCTCCACGGGCGGCACCTCGGAGTGGCTCGACAACTCGCGCTCGCGCTTCTCGCTGGCCAACCTGGGCGTGGCGCTCAACCTCTACGAGAACCCCAAGCGGGGTCTGGTGAGCCTCACGCTGGGCATCGGCGTGAACCGCGTCGCCGACTTCAACACCCGCTACTCCTTCTCCTCCGAGTCGCGCTACGACAGCGGCACGGGGCAGCTCATGCCCACCATCGCCGACATCTTCGGCCAGCAGCTCGGCCAGGCCGGCATCTGGCCCGCCGCCAACGGCTCGCTGGGCTACAACGCCGATCCGGCCTTCTGGCCGGCCATTCTGGGCTACAACGGCTATATGCTCAACGTGGAGAACAACGGCCGCGAGGATCTGTGGGTGCCCAGCTACATCGGCCACAACGCCTCGGTCGGCCACTCGATGGACGTCGTGCACTCGGGCTCGATCAACGAGTTCTCGCTCTCGGTGGGCGGCAACATCGACAACGTAGTCTACTTCGGCGCCTCGCTGGGCGTGCAGAGCGTGCGCCGCACCTCGCGGGTTACCTACCAGGAGGAGTATCTCTATCCCGGCTCCGACGGCGTGGCCCTCGACCGCGACGGCCGGCCGCTCGAGGCGCAGCTCGACTATGCGTCGTTGCAGCAGCGGCAGACGCTGAGCGGTGCCGGCGTCAACTTCAAGCTGGGCGTCACGGTGCGCCCCGTCGCCGGCCTGCGCCTGGGCGCCGCGTTCCACACGCCGACCTACTACTCCCTCTCGCAGCTCTACCGCGGCGATATCGAGACCTATGGCCGCAACAACACCACGCACGAGGGTCAGGAGTCGTTCGACAGCACGCCCGTGCAGCGCGACGAGGGTTCGTCGAGCTGGAACTTCACCTCGCCGGCGCGGCTGCTGCTGGGCGCTTCGTACACCTTCGGCCGCTTCGCCATCGTCTCGGTCGACTACGAGCGCGCCTGGTACAACGGCATGCGCGTGAAGAACCTGCCCGACGTGGGCATGAGCCGCGACTTCTACAAGGCCGACTTCAAGCGCAACTTCTGCGCGACCAACACCCTGCGCGCGGGCATCGAGGTGCGCCCCGTGCCCTTCGTGGCGCTGCGTGCGGGCGCCGGCTACACCGGCTCGATGTTCCGCGACCGCGAGGCGCAGATCAACTCGCCGGCCGTTTACGAGACGCGCTACTTCACCGCCGGCGCGGGGGTCAACCTCTCGCGCACGACGACCCTCGACGTGGCCTACCAGTGGGTTGACCAGAAGCAGACCTCCTACGAGCTCTTCTTCAGCTACGACCCCGACGCCGAGGCCATGTTCACCCACAGCGGGCTCTACGACACGTCGATCGTCCGCCACTACATCGCCCTTTCGCTCGCCTTCCGCTTCTGATCCGGGGTGCAGCGCAACAAAAGGTCCGTCTTCATGCGACGGACCTTTGTTTTTTTTACTACATTTGTGCTCAGAAACAAAACGAACGAATATATGGCAAAGGAACTCAAAGAGCTCACCAAGTCCGACGAGAACTACTCGCAGTGGTACAACGACCTGGTGGTGAAGGCCGGTCTGGCCGAGAACTCGGCCGTGCGCGGCTGCATGGTCATCAAGCCCTACGGCTACGCCATCTGGGAGAAGATGCACGACACGCTGGATCGGATGTTCAAGGAGACGGGCCACCAGAACGCCTACTTCCCCCTGTTCATCCCCAAGTCCTTCTTCTCGAAGGAGGCCAACCACGTCGAGGGCTTCGCCAAGGAGTGCGCCGTGGTGACCCACTACCGCCTGAAGAACGATCCCGAGGGCAAGGGCGTGGTGGTCGACCCCGACGCCAGGCTCGAGGAGGAGCTCATCGTGCGCCCCACCTCGGAGACGATCATCTGGAACACCTACAAGAACTGGATCCAGTCCTACCGCGACCTGCCCATCCTCTGCAACCAGTGGGCCAACGTGGTGCGCTGGGAGATGCGCACGCGTCTGTTCCTGCGCACGGCCGAGTTCCTCTGGCAGGAGGGACACACGGCCCACGCCACGCGCGAGGAGGCGATCGAGGAGGCCCGGCGGATGATCCACGTCTACGAGAAGTTCGCCCAGGAGTGGATGGGCGTGCCGGTTGTCGTGGGCCACAAGTCGCCCAACGAGCGCTTCGCCGGCGCCGAGGACACGCTGACGATCGAGGCCCTGATGCAGGACGGCAAGGCGCTGCAGAGCGGCACCTCGCACTTCCTGGGGCAGAATTTCGCCAAGGCGTTCGACGTGCAGTATGTCAACAAGGAGGGCAAGCTGGAGTATGTTTGGGCCACCTCGTGGGGCGTCTCGACCCGTCTGATGGGCGCCCTCATCATGGCCCACTCCGACAACAACGGCCTGGTGCTGCCGCCGCGTCTGGCTCCCATCCAGGTGGTGATGGTGCCGATCTACAAGACGGCCGAGCAGCTCTCCGAGATCGTCGCCCGCTTCGAGGCGATCGCCGCCGAGCTCCGCTCGAAGGGCGTCTCTGTGAAGATCGACGACCGCGACAACGTGCGTCCGGGCTTCAAGTTCGCCGAGTACGAGCTCAAGGGCGTGCCGGTGCGTCTGGCCATGGGCGGCCGCGACATGGAGCAGGGCACCGTCGAGCTGGTGCGCCGCGATACGCTCGAGAAGCGGACCGTGCCCCGGGAGGGGCTTGCGGATCTCGTCGAGGGTCTGATGACCGAGATCCAGGAGAACATCTTCCGCAAGGCGCTGGCCTACCGCGAGTCGATGATTACGCGCGTCGACACGTGGGAGGAGTTCAGGCGCGTGCTCGACGAGAAGGGCGGCTTCATCTCGGCCCACTGGGACGGCACGGTCGAGACGGAGGTGGCGATCAAGGAGGCCACGAAGGCCACCATCCGCTGCATCCCGGTCGACGCGGTCGACGAGGAGGGCACGTGCGTCTTCTCGGGCCGTCCGTCGCACCGCCGCGTGCTCTTCGCCCGCAGCTACTAAGCCGCGGCGCTCGGCAGAGATTCAGGGAACCGCTTCGGCCGGTTCCCTGCTTTTTATATCTTATCCCATCCGCCGCCGGCGCTTCCCGGCGCGGTTTTCCCCTCATCCTTTCGACCTATGTCCGCCACCGATCGCACCGACCCGGCGCACGTCCGCGCCCGCCGCATCTGCCGCGTCACCCTCGTGGGGTTCGCGGTCAACCTCTTTCTGTCGCTGGCCAAGCTGGGCGCGGGCCTTGCGGGGCGGAGCGGCGCGATGGTCGCCGACGCGGTGCACTCCTTCTCGGACCTGGCTACCGACGTGGTGGTGATCCTCTTCGCCCGCATCTCGGCCAAGCCCCGCGACGACGGGCACGACTACGGCCACGGCAAGTACGAGACGCTCGCCACGGTCCTCATCAGCCTCGCCCTCGCGGCCGTGGGCGCGGGGATCGCCCTGCGCAGCGTCGGGGCGATCCGCGCGGTGGCCTCCGGGGGCGTGCTGCCGCGCCCGGGGTGGGTGGCCCTCGCTGCGGCGGTCGTCTCCGTCGCGGCCAAGGAGCTGCTCTACCGCTACACCGTGCGCGAGGGGCGCGCGATCGACAGCCCGAGCGTCGTGGCCAACGCCTGGCACCACCGCAGCGACGCCCTCTCGTCGCTCGGCACGCTCCTGGGCATCGCCTGCGCCTGCTTCCTGGGCCCGGCGTGGCGCATCGCCGACCCGCTCGCGGCGCTCGTCGTCGCCCTCTTCATCTTCAAGGTGGCCTTCGCGCTGGTCCGCACGGGGCTCGACGAGCTGCTCGAGCGCTCGCTCCCGGCCGATGTCGAGGCCGAGATCCTGCGCATCGTGACTGCCGACAGCCGGGTGCAGGCGCCCCACAACCTCCGCACGCGCCATATCGGAGCCGCGATCGCCGTCGAGGTGCACATCCGCGTCGACGGGGCCATGTCGGTGGCTTGCTCCCACGCCCTGACGGTCGACATCGAGCGCCGCCTGCGCGAGCGCTTCGGGCAGGGCACGCTCATCGCGGTCCATGTCGAGCCGCTGAAGTAGCGGTCTCCTTTCGCTGCCTCTTTTCCTCCGTGCCGCGCCGCTTTTGCCCGTGCGTGGCATGGATTTTGCATTTCGACGGGCGTGTTCGATACGGCCGGAAACCCCGGCGGAGTAGAAAGAAATTTGGTTTTTCGGAAAAAAGTTTTTACCTTGCGATCGTAAGGCTTTCCGGGAGACCGAATCTTCGCGGTCCCGGCAGCGCTCAAACCTTAAAAACGGACGCCTATCGGGGAAATTCTACTCTTAGTAACTGACAAAAAGGAGAAAAGAGTATGAACATGCAAGTATTGAGTGACCAGACCTTGCTGAACCACTACCTTTCGGGGGACCGTAACGCCATATCCGAACTCATCGAGCGGCACAGCCGTCGCGTGCGCGACTACATCCACATGATGGTCAAGGACCGCGACGCCGCCGAGGATATTTTCCAGGAGACATTCATCAAAGCCGTGCGCGTGATCGACGAGGGGCGCTATGCCGACAGCGGCAAGTTCCTTTCGTGGGTGCTGCGCATCGCCCACAACCAGGTCATCGACTACTTCCGCGCCCGGCGCCAGGACCGTGCGGTCACCGCGACCGAGGCGGGTTACGACGTGCTCGGGTCGCTGCGCATCGCCGAAGGCACGGTCGAGGACGCGCTGGTGGGCGAGCAGATCGCCCGCGACATCCGTGCGCTGGTCGGGCTGCTGCCCGCCGAGCAGCGCGAGGTGGTGATGATGCGCTATTTCGCCAATCTGAGCTTCAAGGAGATCGCCGAGCAGACCGACGTGAGCATCAACACGGCGCTCGGACGCATGCGCTATGCGCTGATCAACCTGCGCCGCATGATCCGCGAAAAAAATCTGGTGCTCTCGTAGCCGCCGGCACAATATTTCCCGCCGCGGGGCCGTTATCCCGGTAAACGCTCAAACGCAATAGCCTATGGAGAATATGGACCCCGACAACGATCTGGACGGTGTTTCCGAAGAGGAGTTGATTCTGCGGGAGGTGATACAGGGCGATGCGGAACTCTACTATCTGCATCACTACCTCTCCGAGCTGCTCGCCGGAGGAGAAAATTTTTAAGGGTTAATTTTTTTTGACGGGAAGGGAGCCTCGGTGGGCTCCCTTCGTCGTGCGGGGGTGGGTTGAAAATGGAAAGTTGAAAGTGGAAAATTGAAAATGCGAGGTAATCCTCTGCCGGGGCCTTTTTATTTTTCGGGTCGCAGCCTCCGGCAGCGGAGGCCCGC
Source organism: Rikenellaceae bacterium (assembly GCA_902362705.1). Classification (GTDB taxonomy): domain Bacteria; phylum Bacteroidota; class Bacteroidia; order Bacteroidales; family Rikenellaceae; genus Alistipes. The sequence continues at coordinate 17,065 of CABIXK010000014.1, read as the reverse complement.
AACTCGCCCGAGGCTCGTGCGTTCTCCGCAGGCTGCGACCCACCGCTAGGCGCAGAAAAGCTCCCTTTGCCGGCCGGGGCGGTCGTGCCTGTGGTGCGAGTCGGCAAAGGGACGAAGCAGCAGGCTTCGACTATGTCTCCTCGCAGCCGCTTTTATTTTCAATTTTCCATTTCCCATTTTCAATTTGAGCGCGGGTCTTCGCCGGCCGCAACCTGCCGCCCGCCTCGTTTTTCGCTTCCCGTTTCGGACTTTTTGCCTTATCTTTGTCTCATGCTCGACCGATTCATCCGATACCTCGTCTCCGAGCGCCGCTACTCGCCGCTCACTGTGCGCAACTACCGGCGCGACGTCGAGCGCTTCGTCGCGTGGTTGGGCTTCGAGTGGGGGAGCTTCGACCCGCGGCGCGTCACGACCGACGACCTGCGCAACTGGGTGGTCCACCGCACCGACGCGGAGGGGATCTCGCCCGCCTCGATGAACCGCGAGCTGGCCTCGCTGCGGGCGTTGTTCCGCTTCCTGAGGCAGTGCGGGGCCGTCGAGCGCGACGTCTGCCGGCCCGTTCCCACGCTGCGCACCGCCCACCGCCTGCCGGCGTTCGTGCCCGAGAGCCGCATGGGGGGCATCGTCTTCGACTGCCGGACGCCGTGCGACGACTTCGTCGCCGAGCGCGACGGCCTCATCGTGCTGCTCTTCTACACCTGCGGGCTGCGCCTTGCCGAGCTCGTGGGCATCGACCGCGACGACGTGGCGGCCGACCGCCGTTCGCTCGTGGTGCGGGGCAAGGGCGACAAGGAGCGCACGGTGCCGCTGCTGGATTGCGCGCGCGAAAAGATTCTTCACTATTTCGACCTCATCGAACGGCAGAATATTTGCATTTCCGATGAAAAAGCGTTATTTTTAACACGCAAAGGGGGGCGCATCTCCCGCAGCGTCGTCTACCGCCTGGTGCGGGACTGTCTGACGCAGGCGGGTGTGCAGGGCAAGAAGAGCCCCCACGTGCTCCGGCACACGTTCGCCACCCACCTGATGAACGGCGGCGCCGACATGCGCGAAATACAGGAGCTTCTGGGTCACGCTTCGTTGCAGGCCACGCAGGTCTACACCCACAACAGCATCGCCCGGCTCCGCGAAGCATACGCGAAGGCCCACCCCCGCGAAAAAAAGGGAGGCAAATAAGTTTAACCTCAAAAACCGCAAGGCTATGAACGTACAGATTCAATCGGTGAAATTCGACGCCGACAAGCGACTCATCGAATTCGTAGAGGCCAAAATGGCGAAGCTGGATCGCTTTGCCGACCGTTCGACGGGCGCCGAGGTGATCCTCAAATTAGATAAAGACCACGAGAAGGGCAACAAGTTCGCCACCATCACGCTCCGCATGCCGGGCGAGGATATGGTCGCCACCGAGCAGGCCAAGACGTTCGAGGAGGCGGTCGACGAGGCGATCGACGCCCTCAAGCGCCAGGTCGACAAGGCGAAGGGCAAGGCCGAGAAGTAGCTTTCCGCCGCCGCACGCACACGAAAAGGGCCGCCCCTCGGGGCGGCCCTTTCTCTATATCTTCTGCGTGCGCCACCCTCCGCGCCGCATGTAGCGCCACGAGGGGAGGAGCACGACGAGGTAGTAGAGGTGGTCGGTGGTCCAGCACACGGCCACGTCGGCCCGCAGGCCGAAGGTGAGCACGAGCGTGTAGCCCACGTAGGCGGCGATGGCCGCCAGCACGATGCGCAGCGTGGCCCGCGTGTCGCCCGTGCCCGACACGGCGAACTGCCACACGAAGGCGGGTACGCAGAGCAGGAAGGTCGAGAGCATGACCCACAGCGAGGGTATGGCGAAGGCGATCTGCGCCGCGTCGTCGGAGTAGATCCCCAGCGCCGTGCGCGGGAAGAGGGCCGCCGCGAGCGAGAGGGGCGCCACGAAGACGAACGCGAGGCGGATCGTCCGCCGGCAGAGGGGCAGCACCTGCTCCGTCTGGCCCGCACCCAGCAGGTTGCCCACCAGCGAGCTGCACGTCGAGGCGAAGGCGTTGACGAAGAGGAAGACCACCGACGAGAGGCTGCGCACCATGTTGGTCACGGCCAGCTCGGCGGGGCCCAGGTGCTCGATGCAGACGAAGAAGAAAAACCAGCCGAGGAATGCGGCCCCCTCCTGCACCATCACCCACACCGAGATGCGGAGGATCGAGCCCAGCAGCCGGCGGTCGATGCCCGTGAAGCGGAAGAGTCCGTAGCGGCGGTTCTCGCCCCGCAGGAGGGTGTAGCCCACGAAGAAGAGCACCGACACCGCCTCGGCGATCACGGAGGCGAGGGCGGCGCCGGCGATACCCATCTCGGGCAGCCCTGCGCGGCCGAAGATGAGCAGGTGGTTGAGCCCCACGTTGACCGCGACGGCGACGATCGAGTTTATGGTGAGGATGCGCGTGCGCGTGGTGCCCACCCAGAAGGCGCGGAACATGGCCGCCACGAACGAGAAGAAGAAGCCGTAGACGCGCCAGTCGAGGTAGGCCAGCGCCGCCTCGCGCACCTCTGCCGTCGCCACCAGGCGTGCGAAGAGCATGGGCGCCAGCAGCTTCGTCGCGGCGAAGAGCACGCCTGCCAGCCCCACCAGGAAGAGGCATCCCTGCATGAACAGAGGTCCGATCGCCCCGTAGCGCCCCTCGCCGTTGCGCCGGGCGATGAGTACCTGTGCCCCGATGCTGAAGCCGAAGCCCAGCATGAAGACCACCAGGTAGAAGACTCCGGCCAGCGCCGCGGCCCCCAGCTCGGTGCGTCCGTCGCCGTAGTGGCCCAGGTAGATGGTGTCGGTGAGCCCCACTAGCTGCTCCATGAGGAGGCTGGCGAGCACCGGGAAGGTGATTTTCAGTATGTCGCGGTCGGAGAAGGTCATCGTCTGCTGATTTTGGGGCGGATCGGTGCGTGCCGGGGCGCTGCGGTGTTCGGTGTGGGGCGGTGTGTTGCCGGGTCTTGTTCGGTCTTGGCGGGCGGGGCCTCGGGTCGGGTGTCGGTGTCTTGCCGGGGCTTGGCGGGCGGAGCGTCGGGTCGGGTGTCGGGCGCCGGCGACAAAAAAGACGACCGTCGGAGGTCGCCTGCGTCGGGAGGCTGTGCGGTGTGCGCGTCGCGCGGTGCTGTGCCGTAGCGCGGTGCATGCGGCCGCTGGCCCTTTTTCGCGGGCCTTGCCGCGCCTCGGGTTTTGCAGCCTTTTCCGCCGCTGCGCGCTGTCTCTTCCGTTGCTTCTGCCGTTTGGGCTGTCCCTCTTTTTCGTGGGGGCCTCGCCACAGCTCGGGTCGCTGCCTCTTCTGCCGTTCGGTCGGCTGCCCCGGCCGCCTTCGCTTCGGAGCTCGACCTGCCGTCTTGCTGTCTTGCCGCCCGGGGGCCGGGGCTGTCCGGGCTTGCCCGGAGCAAGCCACCCCTCCCTCCCGGCCGGTCCTGCCGTCGCCTCCGGCCCGGAACAGAAAAAGCGACCGTTGCCGATCGCTTTTTTTGGTAGTGGATAGGGGATTCGAACCCCTATGTCATGCGTGAGAGGCATGTATCCTAACCCTTAGATGAATCCACCGTTTTGGTTTTGTGGTGCAAATATAAGGAGAGTTTTCGAACTTCCAAAATTTTCCGCGAAAAAAATCGCATTTTTCGTGAAAATCGCCACTGGGGCACAATTTTTCGTACCTTTGATGCTACCTTAAGATACTGCAAGCCATGAAAAACATCCGCACGATCACGGTGCTGGCCGCGGGCCTGCTGCTCGCCGCCTGCCACGAACGACCCCTTCGGCCGCGTTTCGATACCCTCTCCGTCGAGCGGCAGCTCGCGGGCGAGGGCGCCCTCTGCCGGGTCGACTACAGCTTCGTCTCGATCGCCAACGCCTCGCGCTCGCAGGCGCTTCGGGCCATCGAGGAGCGCAACATCGGCTACTTCTTCCAGCTGGAGGAGTTCGCGGGCGACGCCCGCGAGGCGATCGACGCCTCGCTCGCCGAGATCGAGACGCAACTGCTCGCGCCCCCGGCAGGCGGAGCGTCGGGGCGGGAGCGGAGGGCCGAGTTCGAGATCTCGGTGGCGGCCGACGCCTCGGTGCGCGACACGCTGCTCACCTATACGATCGTGCGCGAGAGCTACACGGGCGGCGCCCACGGCATGTCGACGACCGAATATCACACCTACTCGATCGCGGGCGGCTACGAGCTGACGCTCGCCGACCTGCTCACCGAGAAGCAGATGGCGGGCCTCACGGAGGCGATCCGCCGCAAGCTCTGCGCGCAGTACGGCGCTGCCGACGACGAGGCGCTGGCCGCCCTGGGCATCTTCCCCGACTACATCGCCCCCACGGAGAATTTCCGTCTCGACGACGAGGGGCTCCTGCTGCTCTACAACCCCTACGACGTGGCCTGCTACGCCTTCGGGCCGGTGGAGGTGCTCCTCACGGCGGCGGAGCTCGAGGCGCTGCTCTGACCCGCACCGGGCGCACTCCCCGGAAACAAAAAAGGTTCGCGTCCCATACGGGACCCGAACCTTTTTTTCGTCGGGGCACCACCCCCTTCGAAAAGCGAGGTCAATCGGAGGTGTTCGACCCATCGAACGAGCACCGCCCGCGGATCTTAGCGCCGGATAGCCGCCGCAACCTGCCGATCTCCTCAACCAACCTAAAACTACTAACTTGAATGAACCTTAAAACTTCGACGACAAAGATACGGGGAAAAATCGAGCCGCGCAAGTGTTTATTAAAAAATCTTCGAAAATTTTGAATATTTTTTAATAAGCCCTGGCCGAGGAGTGGGTGCGGGTATGCGGCATTCGGGGGTATTCGGCTGTGAATAAGATGAATATGGCGAATGACCGCCCGGCCCGCTACCGTCCGGCGTGGCGTGCTACGGCCTCGGCGATGCGCTCGCCGTCGAGGGCTGCCGAGATGATGCCCCCGGCGTATCCGGCCCCCTCGCCGGCGGGGAACAGCCCCGCGATTTCGGGGTGCATGAGCGTGAGCGGATCGCGCGGGATGCGCACGGGGGTCGACGTGCGTGATTCCACGCCCACGACCACCGCTTCGCGCGTCACGAAGCCGCGCATGCGCCGCCCGAAGGTCGTGAGTCCCTGTCGGAGCGCCCGGGCGATGAACTGCGGCATCCACTCGTCGAGCCGCGAGGGGACGATGCCCGGGATGTAGGAGGTGGCGGGCAGCGAGCCGCTCGCGCGGCCGGCCACGAAGTCGTCGACGCGCTGCGCCGGTGCGATCTGGCGGTCGCCGCCGTAGCGCCGGGCCAGCTCCTCGAACTGCTGCTGGAGGCGCAGCCCCGCCAAGGGGCCCCACTCGGAGAGCAGGTGGGCGAAGTCCGCCTCGCGGACCTCCGTCACCAGCCCCGAATTGGCGTAGGGCGAGGTGCGGCCGCTGGGCGACATGCCGTTGACCACCGACTGCGCGGCGTCGGTCATCGCCGGCACGATGAAGCCGCCCGGGCACATGCAGAAGGAGTAGACGCCGCGGCCGCCCTCCTGGCTCACGAGCGAATAGGCGGCGGCGGGGAGGTACTCGCCGCGCGTCTCGCAGTGGTACTGGATCGAGTCGATGAGCGGCTGCGGGTGCTCGATGCGCACGCCCATGGCGAAGGGCTTGGCTTCGAGCCGCACGCCGCGCCTGTGCAGCAGCTCGTAGATGTCGCGCGCCGAGTGGCCCGTGGCCAGCACCACGGCGGCCCCCTCGACGAGCTCGTCGCCGCACCACACGCCCGCGGCGCGCCCGCGGCGGATCTCGATGTCGGTCACGCGGCTGCCGAAGCGGATCACACCGCCCGCCTCGACGATCGTGCGCCGCACGTTGCGGATGATGTAGGGGAGCTTGTCGGTGCCGATGTGGGGGTGCGCCTCGTAGAGGATCTCGGGCGTGGCTCCGTGGAAGACCAGCGCGCGCAGCGCCCGGTTGTAGTCGCCGCGCTTCTTGCTGCGCGTGAAGAGCTTGCCGTCGGAGAAGGTGCCGGCGCCGCCCTCGCCGAAGGCGTAGTTCGACTCGGGGTCGACCGGGCCGTTGCGGTTGATGCGCGCGATGTCGGTCTTGCGGGCCGAGACGTCGCGCCCGCGCTCCAGCAGGATGGGTCTGTAGCCCAGCTCGATGAGCCGCAGCGAGGCGAAGAGTCCCGCGGGGCCCGAGCCGACGACGACGACCTCGGTGCGTCCGGCGACCGACGGGTAGTCGAAGTGCACGGGCGCCGGCTGCGGCTCGCGGTCGACGTAGACCTCCAGCGTGAGGTTGACCTTCACCTGCCGCTGCCGCGCGTCGACCGAGCGCTTGACCACGCGCACCAGCGCCACGTCGGCCTCCGCGACGCCCAGGCGCCGCGCGGCGAGCGCGGTATAGTGGCGGGCATCGGCGGCCTGCTTGGGTGTGAGTACGAGTGCGACGGTGTGGGGCATGGCTGTCTTTTACGGCGCAAAATTACGAAAAAAGCCGGATTCTCGCGCTTCGCCGCGGCCGATTTGCGTTTTTTTACTACCTTTGTCTCAACCATGCGGATATGGTGTAATTGGTAGCCACGTCAGACTTAGGATCTGATGCCTTACGGCGTGGGGGTTCGAGTCCCTTTATCCGCACTTTTCAGTCCTCGAAAGAGGACTTTTTTTGTGCGGGTAGGTTGCCGGCTATAGAGAATGGTCTGTTGGATCCGTTGTTGGAGCCCATGTCGGGCAGCTCCGAAATGGCGTTGACGACGGAGAATTTCTCTTCTGCTTCGTGTTGTCCTGTGGAGTTCGTACCCGTTGTACTTCGAATTGGTTTTGGTATCGTCTGTTGTGCTTTCGAACTTTACAAAGCCTACCTACGAAGATGGATATGCGATTTGTATTTCTCGATATTTATGGCTATTTTCAGCATATGAAGCGCGATGAAGTGGCTCGTTAATAAATGGATATTATGATATACGATTGGGAATCATTGGTTAGACTGCCGTTGTATCGGAAGATCTTGGACGATTGGTGTGCATTGTTGAATAACAATCAATTGAAAGAGGGGGCTTATCATGACTTTCTGGCGGCAAATCCAGCCATATTCCTGATGGGCAGAAATGCTTATCTCGCCATATCTAAATTGAAATTAGGATCTGAATACGAAACGGATTTCGTGGTTGTAACGGAGGGTTACAGCGACGGGACAATGTATGAGTTGATAGAAATAGAGAGCCCTCATACCGTATTATTCGATAAATCCGGGAAACCTACTGCTAAATTCAATGCTGCATTACAACAGATAAGAGACTGGAGGCGGTTTTTAATGCACAACAAATCGATACTTCATCGTATGCTTCCGACAATCAATACTCGGATTGTTTCAGATAGTCGTTTCCGATTCAAGATCATTATTGGGCGAAGAACCGATGATCTTGAGGTGTTGGAAAAGCGGAGACAAATCAGCGAAGAAGTAAACATCGAAATAATTTCATTTGACAGGTTGACGGAGATAGCACGCAATAGAAGCTTTTTCTGGAATTATTCAGATATTTTTTCTGCGGAAATGGATCGGTTGGATCCCGAAAAAAAGAACGAATTGGCCAACCCGTTTGCTCAATGTATTTCCGACTCCCAATGGAAAGGGTTCTGGAAAAAGAAAAGTTTTCATTTTTATCCGAGAATGATCGATGAAATTCTTCGGAGCAGAACATATAATAGTTTTTTCGATGAATTTAGAAAACAATCTCAATTGGTAGGAATGGGTTGAAATTAGACATATGCCGGGATGCGCTTGACCTTCGCTTATCTGTATCTTTGGCTTCGCCGAAGATACGGGTGTCTCGGGAATGCACAAATAAATTTGGCATTCCGCTCGGCTTATCCGTATCTTTGTCCCGGGAAGCTCCGCGGAGGGGCTGCCGGAAACGAAACGAAGAACGATGAAAGAGAGCTGGAAACCCGGGACGCTCGTCTATCCGCTGCCGGCGGTGCTGGTGAGTTGCGGCGATGCGGACGGGGAGCGCAACCTGCTGACTGTTGCGTGGACCGGGACGGTGTGCACCGACCCGGCGATGTGTTATATTTCGGTGCGGCCCGAGCGCCACTCCTACGGGATCATCCGCCGCACGGGCGAGTTCGTCATCAACCTCACCACGCGCCGCCTGGCGCGCGCGACCGACTGGTGCGGCGTGCGCTCGGGGCGCGACTACGACAAGTTCGCCGAGATGGGCCTCACGGCGGCCCCGGCGCTCGAGGTGTCGGCGCCCGTCGTGGATGAGGCGCCGGTCAATATCGAGTGCCGCGTGCGGCAGGTCATCCCGCTCGGGTCGCACGACATGTTCCTCGCCGAGGTGGTGGCCGTGCAGGCCGACAGCGAGCTGATCGACCCCGCGACGGGGCGCTTCTGCCTCGAGCGTGCCGACCTGCTGGCCTATGCCCACGGCGAGTATTTCACCCTGGGCGAGGCGATCGGCAAGTTCGGCTGGTCGGTGCGCAGGAAAAAGCGCGCGCAGCGATGAGCGCCCGGTCGATGCTCGAGCCGGGGGCGGGGATCCCGACCCGCCTGCTGGCGGTGCTGGCGACGGTGGCCGGCGTGGCCGTGGCCAACCTCTACTACAACCAGCCGCTGCTGGAGATGCTGCGCGAGCAGTTCGCCTCGACGACCCTCGCGGCCAACCGCATCGCCCTCTATGCGCAGGTGGGCTACGCCCTGGGGCTGCTCTTCGTCATCCCGCTCGCCGATCTGATGAGCCGGCGCCGGATCGTGGTGGTCAACCTGGCGCTGCTGGCCGCGGCACTGGCCGGCACGGCCGTGGCGCAGCGCATCGAGGCGGTGCAGGGGCTCTCGTTCCTGATCGGCGTCTGCTCGGTCATGCCCCATCTCTTCATCCCGCTGGCGGCGCAGTACTCGACGCCCGAGCTGAAGACCCGCAACGTGGGGATCGTGCTCTCGGGGCTGCTGGTCGGCATCCTCGCCTCGCGCGTGGTGAGCGGCGCCGTGGGCGAGCTCTGGGGCTGGCGCGCGATGTACTGGATCGCCGCGGGGCTGATGGTCGCAGCCTCGGGGGTGGTCGTGGCGCTGCTGCCCGATGCGCGGCCCAACTTCAGCGGCAGCTACGGCGAGCTGATGCGCTCGCTCCTGACGCTCGTGCGCCGCTATCCCGTGCTGCGCCGCTACTCGGTGCGCGCGGCCTGCGCCTTCGGGTCGTTCATGTGCTTCTGGGCGTCGCTCGCCTTCCGTATGGCCGGCGAGCCCTTCTGCGTGGGGAGCGACGTGGTGGGGCTGCTGGGGCTGTGCGGCGTGGCCGGGGCCCTCACGGCGAGCGTCGTGGGTCGCTGGATCGAGCGCGTGGGGGTGCAGCGCTTCAACCGTGCGGGGTGCGCCATGCACCTCGCGGCGTGGGTGCTGTTCGGCGTGTGGGGCGACAGCTACGTCGCCTTGGTGGCCGGCATCGTGGTCATCGACATCGGCATGCAGTGCATCCAGCTGAGCAATCAGGCGCTGCTGTTCGACCTGGAGCCCTCGGCGTCGAACCGCATCAACACGATCTTCATGAGCATCTTCTTCACGGGAGGAGCGCTCGGCACCTTCCTCTCGGGCGTGGCGTGGAGCGCCGCCGGGTGGGGCGGGGTGGTCGCCACGGGCGGGGTGCTGACCCTCGTCGCGCTGGCGCTGGCCGCGAAAAAGGAGTAATCGGCAAAACAAAAAGCATATGATAGAGGAGATTCTGGCGCATAACCGCCGATTCGTGGCCGAGAAGGGCTACGAGCGATTCATCACCGACAAGTATCCCAACCGCCGGATCGCGATCGTCACCTGCATGGATACGCGTCTGGTAGAGCTGCTGCCCGCGGCTCTGGGCTTCCGCAATGGCGACGTGAAGATCATCAAGAACGCCGGCGGAACGATCACCAACCCCTTCGACAGCGCGGTGCGCAGCCTGCTGGTGGCCATCTACGAGCTGGGGGTCGAGGAGGTGATGGTGGTGGGCCACACGGGCTGCGGCGTGCAGGGGATGGACAGCGCCCAGATGCAGCGCCTGATGCGCGAGCGCGGCATCCCCGAGCAGCATATCACCCTGATGAAGCATTGCGGCATCGATCTCGACGGCTGGCTGCACGGTTTCGACGATACGCCGGCGGCGATTCTGGAGACGGTGGATCTGGTGCGCAACCACCCGCTCGTGCCGCGCGACGTGGTGGTGAAGGGCTACATCATGGATTCGACCACCGGGGCGCTCGAACCGATCGGGTAGGGAGGACGCGTCCGTTCTTTCCGGACGGCGAGGCGGCCGGGCTCCGGGCGTGCGCTCCGGGGTGCGGCGCCTTGCGGGCTTCGGGCGTGCGGCTGGCAGGGCGTAGCGATGGCCGCGGCCGTGTTGCGGGATAACGGAGATCCGGCGGAGGCATCCGCCGGATTTTTCGTATGTGCGGGAGCGGCCCGCAGCAAAAGCAAAACCCCGTCGAACAAATGTTCAACGGGGTTTCAGTGCCCAGGACAGGAATCGAACCTGCACGCCTTGCGGCACACGCACCTGAAACGTGCGCGTCTACCTATTCCGCCACCTGGGCATTTTTAGGAATTGCGGTAGCAAAGGTAATGCTTTTTTTCGAACCGGCAAGCATTTCGGCGAAAAAAATCGCACGATCAGAAAACGGAATCGGCCGAGTTGAAGAAACGGCGCTGAAAAAGAATCAGATAGACCACGGCGACCGAAATATAAGCGTCGGCCAGATTGAAGATCGCACCGAAGAAGTAGCCCCGGCCGTCGACCAGAAAGCTCAGCAGGCGCGGCACCCCCTCCCAGCGGAAGAGCGGGAAATAGAACATGTCGACCACCTTGCCCATCATCGGCGGGGCGTAGCTGCCGCCGAACCGGGCCACAGTCATGGGGGTCGACTCGGAGAAGAGCACCCCGTAGAGGGCGCTGTCGAGGATGTTGCCCACGGCGCCGGCCAGGATCATCGCCGCGCCGACGATGACCCCGCGCGGTGCGTCGCCACGGCGCACGAGGCGCACGAGGCCCCAGCCGATGGCGCCGGCCATAGCCAGGCGGAAGAGCCCCAGCAGCAGCTTGCCCCAGTCGAAGCCGCCGCGCGAGGCGATGTGCATGCCGAAGGCCGCGCCGTTGTTTTCGATGAAGCGCAGCTGGAACCAGTCGGGGAAGACCGTGATTGCCTCGTCGAGGCAGAGGTGGGTCTTGATCCAGATCTTGAGCGCCTGGTCGGCGACGAGCAGCAGCACGATGAGCAGCGATACTTTCTTGAGATTCATGCGTCGGGTCGTTTGGTCGCGTAAAGATAGGGCTTTTGTCGCGAGCGTGCAACCGCAGAGGAAAGTAAAAAACAAACCCCGGCTCTTAGCCGGGGGCGGACACGCCGACGCCGGGCCGAATGAGCGGTTCGGCCCGGTGACGGGTTGAGGAGTACTATTTTCGGGAAAGCGCCGGGGAGCGCGACCGATCGAACGGGGCGGTTTCTTAAGCCGCACCTCCGAGAGCGCGGACGTCACCGTGGCCGGGGCCTGCGAGGCCTGCGACCCGTCCGCGAGAGCGGCGAGCGGAGCGATCCGAGACGTGGGTTTCGGGAAAATCCCGGCCGGGCGCCGCAGACTCGATGCGGGCGGCCGGGAGTGCCGACGGCAGTAGTTCCGTCCGGGGATCCGCCGTGCTGCTGCCGGCAGCGGCCGCCCCAAGCTTTGTTTTCCGGAACGAGGGCGACGCACGGCGGGGCCGGACACCGCAAAGATACGACGCGGCGGCAACGATCGGTTTCCACGATTCGTGGAAAAAACGCGAGTGTGCGGCGGGCTCGGGGGCGTTAGCCGGCGCGACCGCTCCGTAGAGGGCGCACCGCATGCGGATGGGCCGGAGCGTCAGGCCAGCTGCATCCGGGCCTTGAAGCCCTCGACCAGGGCGGCGCGCACCCGGTAGTCGATCATCTGCTCCTTCGTGGCGCTCAGCCCCGTGAAAGAGAAGCTCCCGGCCTGCTTGTAGGCCAGGTTTCCGGTGGGCTCCACGGCGAAGTATTCGCGCACGAAGTAGTTGGTCGTGCGGTCGTTGGCCGTGGCCGTCTTGTCGAACTCGTGCACGGCGAAGCGCGGGTAGCCCGCGACGGCGCCGCCGTTCTCGAGGGCGATCTTCACCTGCTCGCCCCGGTACTCGAAGACGAACGACCGCTCGGTCAGCTTCGCCCCGGCGACAGAGGCGTAGTCGTAGGCCTCGTTCAGGAAGCATCGCTCGCCGTCGAAGCCGAGCAGCCGCAGCGCCCGTTCCGAGGCCACGAAGTAGTAGTGCGACATGTCGACCGTGCGGGTGAAGGTGACCGCGTCGGTGAGCTGCTTGCGGGCCCTGGTCAGGAGCGACTCGGCCGGGGCCTGCGTGGAGATCATGCCCAGCACGCGGTCGCCCTCGATCGCCTCGGCCACCAAGCCGAACTTGTCGGGGTTGCCGAAGTATTCGGCGAGGATCTCCGGCCGTTTCCCGGCCCACTCTTTCTCGGCCTCGCCCTCGGCGGCCGCGTACTGCTGCCGGAACTTGGGCCAGTAGCACTTCATGAAGAGGAAGTACCCGACCAGAACGGCTGCAAGAATGATGAAGGTAGTCATATCGGTTGAATTTTAATGGGTGTCCTTTTGCCGCGGCCGTGCGGGCGGGCGCTGCTGCAAAGTTAGCGGATTTCCCCCCCCCGCAAGTAATCGGGCATTTTTCTGCATCCGCGCCCCGATTTTTTTCGCTCGGGGCGCTCTCGGCGGGCGATCGGGCCCCGCGGGGGCGAAAAAAACGGCGGAGCCGTGGGGCCCCGCCGCTGCGCTGCGGATCGCAAGTGGGTTACTCGATCGTGATCTCGTCGACGAACAGATAGCCCGGGCGTCCGTGGCCGCCGTGCCACGAGGGCATCGCGTGCTCGGAGAGGGCCGTCACCTTGACGTAGCGCGCCGTGACGGGCTCGAACGCGAGCGTGTGGGTGTGGACCCCGTTGGGGTCGCTCTGCTGCATGGCGGGGTAGGCCTCCGAGGCCACCTCGCGGAAACGCTTGCCGTCGTCCGATACGGCCACGGACAAGCCGCGGGTGTCGAATACCCAGTCGCCCTTCTCCACGCAGGTGTTGATCCCTGCGCTGCGGATCTCGGTCGCCTCGCCCAGGTCGACGACCGCCTCCAGGTCGTTGCCCACGAAGGCGATCCAGCGGCCGGTCTTGTAGTTGCCGTTGCCGCTCAGGCCGTCGACGAGCGTGCCCTTGCCCTCGAAGCTGTACTGGGGGTTGATGGGCTGGAGCAGCTCGATGGGCTTCATGCTCGCCTTGTTGAAGAGAATCCGCTCGCCGAAGACGCGGCTGCGGCCCGAGGGGCGGAAGGCGGCGGCGCGCAGCGTGCAGCTGGCGTCGATGGAGAGCGGCTCCTCGTAGAGGGCCGACGAGTCGTCGGGCTCCGAGCCGTCGAGCGTGTAGCGGATGGGGGCGTCGTCGATGGTCGTGAGCGTGGCCGTGAGCACGCGGCGCTCGGTGTCGGGCACCAGCCGAGCCTCGACGTCGAAGATGTGGCGGGCATAGTTGTAGCCTGCGCGGTCGTAGAGCGCGACCAGACGGGGCAGACGCCGCTTGAAGTCGGCGAAATCCTTCTGCTCGGGCTGCATCCACTGCACCTCGGCGAGCGCGGCCATGCGCGGCAGCTCCATGTACTCGACCTGCGCGAAGGTGGGGATGTACTCGGTCCAGAGGTTGGCCTGCACGCCGATGATGTGGCGCGCCTGGTCTGCCGTCAGCAGCTCGGGCAGGTTGGGGTCGAAGCTGTAGACCTTCTCGACGGGCACGTAGCCGCCGATGGCCTCGGGCTCGTTCTGCGTATCCTTGGTCTGGTAGTAGTCGAAGTAGAAGAACGAGGTGGGCGACATGATGACGTCGTGGCCCTGGCGGGCCGCCTCGACGCCGCCCTCGATGCCGCGCCACGAGTGGACGGTGGCGTTGGGGGCCAGGCCGCCCTCGAGGATCTCGTCCCAGCCGATGATCCGGCGGCCCTTGGCGTTGAGCAGCCGCTCGGCGTAGGAGATGATGTAGCTCTGGAGGCGCTCTTCGGCCGAGTGCTTGGCGTCGGACTTCAGACCCAGGGCCCTGATGCGGGCCTGGCACTTGGGACAGCTCTTCCAACGCACCTTGGGGCACTCGTCGCCGCCCACGTGGATATACTCCGAGGGGAAGAGCTCCACGACCTCGGCGAGCACGTCGTCGATGAACTTAAGCACCTTGTCGTTGCCGGCGCAGAGCACGTGGTCGGAGATGCCCCAGATCTTCCACACCTCGTAGGGGCCGCCCGTGCAGCCCAGCTCGGGGTAGGCGGCCAGCGCGGCCTGCATGTGGCCCGGCAGGTCGATCTCGGGGATCACGGTGATGTGGCGCTCGGCGGCGTAGGCCACGATGTCGCGGACCTCGTCCTGCGTATAGAAGCCGCCGTGGGGGGTGCCGTCGTACTTGCCCGAGTTGTGGCCGATGACCGTCTCGGGGCGGGTGGCGCCCACGGTCGTCAGCTCGGGGTAGGCTTTGATCTCGATGCGCCACCCCTGGTCGTCGGTCAGGTGCCAGTGGAAGCGGTTGATGTTGTGCAACGCCAGCATGTCGATGAAGCGCTTGACCTCCCGCACGGAGAAGAAGTGGCGCGAGACGTCGAAGTGGGCGCCGCGGTAGGCGAAGCGCGGGAAGTCGTAGATCGTCGCGGCGGGGAAGACCACGCGGGCCCTGGGCTCGACGGGCATCGCCTTGCGCAGGGTCTGGATGCCGTAGAAGACGCCCGCCTCCGAGGCTCCGTCGATCCTGATGCCGTCGGCGCCGACCTCGATGCGGTAGGCCTCGGCGTTGGCGTCGTCGAGCGAGGCGGTGAGCACGATCGCGTTAGCCTCGGCCGGCGTGTCGGTCACCGTGAGGCGGTAGCCCGTGGCGTCGGCCAGGTAGTCGGTCAGCAGCTCGGCGTTGCGCTCCATAGCGGCGTTGCCGGCCGTGTAGCCGATCTCGGTGCGGGGGTCGAGGGCGAAGCCCCGGGCGCCCTCGGCGAGCGCGATCTGGTTGGGAAGCGGTACGACGCGGTAGTCGGCCGTGCCGGTGCGGTCGGCCGAGCACGACGCCAGACCGAGTGCGAGGGCGATGAGCCCCGTGAGCATTGAGTGTTTTTTCATGAACGTGTTATTGGTTGTTGTTTGACGGTATCAGCGGACGAAGCGCTCCGTGACGCGCCACCGCTGCATCGCGCGGACGAGCAGGTAGCAGCCGGCGAAGGTCGCTGCGGTCATGGCGGCGATGCGCACGAGGTAGGGCCACGAGGCGCGGTCGAAGAGGTCGTAGGCCATGTAGACGAAGGGGTAGTGGCAGAGGTAGATGCCGAACGAGGCGGCGGCAAGGCGCCGGAGCCACTGTCGGCTCTCGATGCGCATGCGGCTGAACCAGACGAAGAGGGGCAGCGTCATCATGAAGACGTTGATGCCCGAGAAGTACCACACGATCTCCAGATAGGCGTAGTTGCCCGGGAAGCGGCTTTGCATGAAGACGTAGCCGAGCGACGTTACGAGGTAGCCGGCCACGAACATCGGGATGCCCGCAGCCGCCGCGCGGCGCGCGCTCCACGCGGGCGGGTACTTCGTGAGGTAGTAGGCCAGCACGAGGTAGCCGACGAAACCCGAGAGGTAGTAGAGGGTGCCGTAGGGGTTCCAGTCGCAGACGCCCAGCAGCCCCTGATGGCCGAAGTTGCCCTCGTAGCCGAGCATCGGGGCCGCCATCTGCACGTAGGGCAGAAGGAGCGAGAGGCCCCAGATGCGGAGCAGGGTTTCGATCTCGCGGCGCGAGGCGCGCACGAGCCAGGCGTTGAGGATCGGCATCACGAGGTAGAGCCCCGCGAGCATGTAGAGATACCAGAGCGGCGTGGAGTCGAAGTTGAAGTTGAAGAGGAAGGTGAGGGCCCGCCGGGCGAAGGTCGCGGCGGTGTAGAGCGCCGGATCGATCAGCGGGTTCTGCGTCGCGGGGGCGGCCAGGCCGACGTAGAGGAAGGCGACGAGCGGCAGCGCGACCGACCAGAAGAGGAGCGGCCGGATGAGACGCCCGAGCCGCTTGCGGTAGAAGGCGCCGAGACGGGTCTGCCCCGGGATGGGGAGCAGCAGCACGCCCGTCATCATGACGAAGAGCGGCACGCACGCGCGGACGAGGCTCCCGGCGAAGACGCCGGTGAGGAACGACGTGCGGTCGGCGTCGAACTGCGCGACGAAGGGGTCGCAGCAGTGGGCGAAGACCACCAGCAGGCAGGCGACCGTGCGCAGCAGGTCGATCCAGCCGATGGGTGCGGGCGGGTGTGTTTTCATGTCGGATCGTTTGAGTTTACGAAGATACGCTTTTCGCGGCAACAATCGGCCGTCGCGGCGTAAAAAAATCAGCGGCGCGCCGCTTCTGCCCGGATGCCGCTCGCGTCGAGGCCGTGACCCCTCGCCCGCGGAGTGGCGCGCGCGGATCGTGTCGAAGCTGCGCCTCATACGATAAATGTAGGGGAGATAGCCGGCCTCTGCATCGATCGGCGAGGCTATAAATATATATAGGGTATAAACGGCTATTTCGGCCTATTTTTGAAGAATTATTAGTTTTTCGCGAAAAAAGTCTGCGAAAGATTTGCAGGTTCGAAAAAAGTCGCTACCTTTGCATCCGCATTTGAGAAACAACGGTTCTTACAAATAAGCGGTGAGTTTACAGTAAAGGAGCTCACGGTGGTTTTGAAAAGCTGAATTTCAAAAAGATGCAACGTTCTTGAAAAAAAAGTTTTGGTGGTTTGCGAAAGTTTACTTATCTTTGCAGTCCCTTTCGATATGAACTGAAAAGTTCGCTCGAAAAAAATCTTGAAAAAGATTTGGTGATTACAAAAATAGTTCTTAACTTTGCAGTCCCAATCGCAAACGAAATGGTTGCGAGTTTTTTCAAACTGGTTCTTTGAATTACTGGTTATATTTGAGAGAAAAAGAAATGTAGTATTTATCTGTCAATTTCCTTTTAAAGGATTGAAGTAGTCAGGACTCTAACGAAACATTATAATCTTTACAATGGAGAGTTTGATCCTGGCTCAGGATGAACGCTAGCGGCAGGCTTAACACATGCAAGTCGAGGGGCAGCGAGGCCG
>CABIXK010000013.1 GCA_902362705.1 Rikenellaceae bacterium | reverse complement strand
CGCTGGCTGCCGCCCGAAAATAGAAAGACCCCGGCTCTTAGCCGGGCGCTGGCTACGACCCGAAAACACCGCCATTTTCAATTCACTGCCTTTCGGCCAGCAGAGCCGACAGCCCGCCCATTTTCCATTTTCAACTTTCCACTTTCAATTCGCCCCGCCTTGCCTTTACGCTCGACTTTTCGTATCCTTGGCTCCGCCCAGGATACTCCCGCTCGGCAAAACGCAAGCGAGCTTGCTTTTGCCCTCGCTTATTCGTATCTTTGGCTGCGCCCAAGATACTGCGCCTCGGAAAAAATGCAAGCAAGCTTGCTTTTTTCACTCGGCTTATTCGTATCTTTGACCTCATGATGCGATCGCTCTCCCTCGCCGCCCGCCGCGATGCCGACGGCGTCTTCACCTTCCCCGCCCCCGACCGGCCGGCGGGGCAGCGCTCCGTGCTGGGCCTGCGGACGGAGCCCATCGAGTGCCTCCGCGTGGGGTTCGTCGGGCTGGGGCTGCGCGGCCCCACGGCCGTCGAGCGCTTCACCCACATCGAGGGGGTGCGCATCGCGGCGCTGTGCGACGTCGATCCCGAGCGGGTCGAAGCTGCGCAGCGGATCCTCGCCGACCGCAACCTCCCGGCGGCGGCCGCCTACACCGGCGCCGAGGGGTGGCGCCGCCTCTGCGAGCGCGACGACGTGGACCTGGTCTACGTCTGCACCCCCTGGGATTCGCACACCCCCATCGCACTCTACGCCATGGAGCAGGGCCGCCACGTGGCCGTGGAGGTGCCGGCAGCTACGTCGCTGGCCGAGTGCTGGGCGCTGGTCGACACGGCCGAGCGCACGCAGCGCCACTGCATGATGCTCGAGAACTGCATCTACGACCTCTTCGCGCTCACCACGCTGCGCATGGCGCAGGAGGGGGTGCTGGGCGACCTGCTCCACGTCGAGGGTGCCTACATCCACCCCTTTGACACGTGGGAGCGGTGGCGCCTGGAGTTCAACCGCCGGCGCCGCGGCGACCTCTACGCCACGCACGGACTGGGTCCCGCGTGCCAGCTGCTCGACATCCATCGCGGCGACAGGCTCGACTATCTGGTGGCCGTCGACACCCCCGCCGTGGGGGGCAGTGCGGCTGCCGGGCGCCAGACGGGCGATCCGTCGTTTGCGAACGGCGACCAGACCTCGACCCTGCTGCGCACGGTGCGCGGCCGCACCGTCTCGCTGCAACACAACGTCGCCACGCCGCGCCCCTACTCGCGCCGCTATCAGGTCGTGGGCAGCGAGGGGTTCGCTGAGAAGTACCCCGCGGAGGAGTACGCCTTTTCGGCGCGCCGGATCGCCGAACTCTTTCCCGACGGCGCGGAGTGCCGGCCCAACGAATATCTCCCCGAGGCGCTGCGGCGCACGCTCGCGGAGCGGTTCCGCCACCCGATCGCCGCCCAGGTGGGCGAGGAGCGGGCCCGGAGGATCGACCCCGTGCGCGAGGGCATCAACTTCAGAATGGACTACCGTCTGGTCTACTGCCTGCGCCACGGCCTGCCGCTCGATCAGGATGTCTACGACGCGGCCGAGTGGTCGTCGATGGGCGAGCTGACAGCTCTCTCTCTCGCCCACCGCAGCGCCCCGGTGGCCGTGCCCGACTTCACGCGCGGCGAGTGGGAGCGCATCGACGGCTACCGCCACGCCTATGCCGAATAACGAACGAAAATATCATACCCCATGAACATCACCCGATTCCGGCGGCGCGAGACCTCGGAGGTCCGCATCGGCCGCACCACGATCGGCGGCGACCGTCCCGTCGCCGTGCAGTCGATGACCAACACCGACACCAACGACACCGAGGCCTCCGTGGCCCAGATCCTCTCGATCGCCCGGGCCGGAGCGCCCATCGTGCGGCTCACGGCCCAGGGGCGGCGCGAGGCGGAGAACCTGCGCGAAATCGCCCGACGCGTGCGCGAGGAGGGGTGCGATGCGGCTTTGGTCGCCGACATCCACTTCGTGCCCGAGGTGGCCGCCATCGCCGCGCAACATGTCGACAAGGTGCGCATCAACCCGGGCAATTACCGCAACGAGCACGGCGAGCTGGAGGCGCTCATCGAGCAGTGCCGCACGCGCGGCGTGGCGCTGCGCATCGGCGTCAACCACGGGTCGCTGTCGAAGCGCATCTTCGACCGCTGGGGCGACACGCCCGAGGGGATGGTCGCCGCGGCCATGGAGTTCCTGCGCGTCTGTCAGGCGCGGCGGTTCGACCAGGCGGTCGTCTCGATGAAGTCGTCCAACACGCGTGTCATGGTCGCCGCCTACCGCCTGCTTTCCGACGCGATGGAGCGCGAGGGGATGCGCTATCCGATCCACCTGGGCGTGACGGAGGCGGGCAACGGCCTGGAGGGGCGCATCAAGAGCGCCGTGGGGATCGGCGCCCTGCTCGCCGACGGCATCGGCGACACGATCCGCGTGTCGCTCACCGAGGCGCCCGAGCGGGAGGTTCCCGTGGCGCGGCTGCTGGTCGACCACTTCGCCTCGCGGCCCGGCAGCTTCGAGGTGCTCCACCCCGAGCGCTATTCGCCCACGACCTACCGCCGCCGCACGGCGGTGCAGGTGCCCGTGGTGCGGGGCGAGCGGGCCGAGGGCTTCCGCACGATCGAGGCGGTGTCGGCGAACCCCACGGCCGAGCTGCGCGCCGCGATCCTCTCGCTCGACCGCGCCGACGAGCCGGTCATCGTCCGCCGCCGCTACGACGATGCGTCGCTCGAAACGCTTGCCGTGAAGGCGGCGGCCGACCTCGGGCCGCTGTTCCTCGACGGGCTGGCCGACGGCATCCGTATCGACGCGCCGGGCCATGCGGAGGAGGCGCTGCGCGAGGTCGAGCTGATGATCCTCCAGGCGGCGCGCGTGCGCTTCTCGCGCACCGAGTATATCGCCTGCCCCTCGTGCGGGCGCACGCTCTACGACATCGAGGCGACGCTGGCGGCGATCAAGGCCCGCACGTCGCACCTGAGCAACCTCCGCATCGGCGTGATGGGCTGCATCGTCAACGGTCCGGGCGAGATGGCCGACGCCGACTACGGCTATGTGGGGGCCGCCCCCGGCCGCATCACCCTCTACAAGGGGCGCGAGGTCGTCGCGCGCAACATCCCCCAGGAGGAGGCGCTCGACCGGCTCGTCGGGCTCATCCGCGCCAACGGCGACTGGAGCGAGGCGGGGGAGTGAAGTGAGAAGTAAAAAGTAATAAGTAAAAAGTGATAAGTGGGGCTGCGCGGCACCGAATAATGGGCCGGCAGCCAGCGAAGACCGCGGCTCTGCCAAGAGTTGCGGACCTTCGCCGCCGGTGGCTGCGGCCCGCCGGCCTGCGGCCGATATTTCGCGAACGGTCTGGCGCCTTGCGGCAGACCGTAGCCAGCGGAGGGACGATCGGGGCGCGGCCTCCGGCGGCACCCCTCCCTCCTCGAGCGCGAAACACCGCGCACCCTCCCGAGGGAAGATGCGCGGCGTGCGGAGGTTTATATCTTAATGTATAGGGCTAATAGTACTTCACCTCCCGGCCCTCGATGGACGAAAGGATGTTGTTGGCCGCCGACGAGGCGCCGATGCGGAACAGGTCGGTGGTGAGCCACTCGCGGCCCAGCGTCTCCTCGACGATGGTGTAGTAGAGCGCCGCATCCTCGGCCGTGCGGACGCCGCCCGCAGCCTTGAAGCCCACGCGGCGGCCCGTCGCCTCGTAGTAGTCGCGGATGGCGCGGCACATCACCACAGCGGCTTCGGGCGTGGCCGCTACGTCGATCTTGCCCGTCGAGGTCTTCACGAAGTCGGCGCCCGCCAGCATCGAGAGCAGCGAGGCGCGGCGGATCAGCTCGGGCGTTCGGAGCGCCCCCGACTCGATGATGACCTTCAGCACGACGTCGCTGTCCAGCTCGGCGCGGATCGCCTCCACCTCGTTGGCCGCCTCGTCCCACTCGCCCGTGAGCATGCGCCCCACGTTGAGCACGATGTCGACCTCGTCGGCACCGTTCTCCACGGCCATCGCCACCTCCAGGGCCTTCACCTCCAGGAAGGTCTGCGCGGCCGGGAAGCCGCCTCCGACCGAGGTGATGCGCAGCGGCGTGCCGTCGACGGCCAGCCCCACCGTCTCGACGAACGAGGGGTAGATGCAGATCGAGGCGACGTTGGGGATGTGGGGGTATTGCAGGTTGAACTCTGCGGCCTTGCGGGCGAACTCCGTCACCGACTGCACCGAGTCGTTGCACGAGAGGGTGGTCAGGTCGATGGCCGAGTAGCAGAACTTGTAGACTTCGGCGTTGTGGTTGCGGCCGGCGATCGCGCGGATGCGGGCCACCTCGGCATCCACCTCGGCTGCGGTGGGCGCCGGAGCGTATGCGTTCAGACGGGTTGCGTATTCCATTGTTGGCGTAGGTTTCGTTTCGGTGCAAATGTACGAATAAGCGAGGGCAAAAGCAAGCTCGCTTGCGTTTTGCCGAGCGAGAGTGCGTTCGACGCAGTCAAATGTACGAATAAGCGAGGGCAAAAGCAAGCTCGCTTGCGTTTTGCCGAGCGGGAGTATCTTGGGCGCAGCCAAAGATACGAAAAGTCGAGCGTAAAGGCAAGGCGGGGCGAATTGAAAATGGAAAGTTGAAAATTGAAAATGGCGGTGTTTTCGGGTCGTAGCCAGCGCCCGGTTAGGAGCCGCTGCTGCTTGAAGAGTTCTGTCTCTGTTCTCGGCCCGTAGCCGGCGAAGGTGCTCGGGAGGCTTCGCCGACAGAGCAGCCCTTCGCTCGGGGGCGAGTACGGTCTGCCGGCCTCCGGCCGGGGCTGATAGTTGCTTTCCACCGCAGCGCCAGCTGCGCGGGCCGCAGCCTCCGGCGGCGGAGGCCCGCACTTCGCTCTCGCTCGTTCGTCCCTCCGCAGGCTGCTGCCCGAATGCAAATTGAAAATGGGAGTGGTTGCCGGGCTATTGCAGGGCACTATATTGGTTGCGAAACGGCGGCCGGAGGCCGGCGGGCCGCACCCACTCCCGGCGAAGACCCGCAACTCGCACAGCTCGTGCCGCCCTTCGCTGGCTGCGCCTCGCAAATCCCCCCCCCTATTTTCAATTTTCCATTTTCAACTTTCAATTTGCTGTGGTTTGCTTCTGCCCTCGACTTTGCGTACCTTTGCCCTCCGAAACCATCCGACCGCATGTCCTCTGCAACCCACACCGACGGCCTGCCCATGCCGCGCCGCCTGGGCGCCATCCTCGCCGTAGCGTTCGGCGTGGGGCTCTCGGTGCTCGACGCCACGGTGGTGGGCGTGGCCCTGCCCACCCTCTCGCGCGAGATGGGCGTCTCGTCGGCCGACTCGATCTGGATCGTCAACGCCTACCAGCTGGCCACCGTCGTGGCCCTGCTTCCCCTCTCGGCTCTGGGCGACAGCCTCGGCTACCGCCGCATCTACGTCGCCGGTCTGGCCCTCTTCACCCTTGCCTCGGCCCTCTGCGCTCTGGCCGGCACCTATCCGCTGCTGGTCGCCGGTCGTGTGCTCCAGGGCTTCGGCGCCGCGGCCGTCACGTCGGTCAATACCACCCTCATCCGCATCATCTACCCCCGTGCGCAGCTCGGCCGCGGCATGGGCATCAACGCCACGGTGGTGGCCGTCTCGTCGGTGGCCGGGCCCACGGTGGCCGGGGCGCTGCTCGCCGTGGGCGACTGGCCGTGGCTCTTCGCCGTCAACCTGCCCGTCGGCGTCGCGGCCTTCGCGCTCGCCCGCCGCTTCCTGCCCGACAACCCCGAGCCGTGCGCGGGCCGCGGCTTCCGCTGGCGCGACGCGGCGCTCAACGCCCTCACCTTCGGCTGCCTGATGGCATCGGTCGAGGGCTTCTCCCACGGCGCCGACCGTCGGTGGGTCGCCGTGGGGCTCGCCGTGGCCGTCGCTGTGGGGTGGCGCTTCGTGCGCGGCCAGCTGCGCGCCGAGCGGCCGCTGCTGCCCTTCGACCTGATGCGCATACCCCTCTTCTTGGTCTCGATCCTCACCTCCGTCTGCTCCTACTTCGCCCAGATGCTGGCCATGGTCGCCCTGCCCTTCTACTTCCAGCACGAGTGCGGCTACGACGCCTGCCGCACGGGCCTGCTCCTCACGGCGTGGCCCGCGGTGATCGTCGTCGCCGCGCCGGTGGCCGGGTCGCTGGTCGGCCGCATCCACGCGGGACTGCTGGGCGGCGCGGGGCTCGCCGCGATGGCTGCGGGTCTGCTGGCGCTGGCGCTGCTGCCCGACAATCCGGCGACGGGGTCGATCGTCTGGCGCCTCATGCTCTGCGGCGTGGGCTTCGCGCTGTTCCAGTCGCCCAACAACAGCCTGCTGATCGCCTCGGCGCCCCGGCATCGGAGCGGCAGCGCCAGCGGCATGCTCGCCACGGCGCGCCTGGTGGGGCAGACGGCCGGCGCGGGGGCGATGGCCCTGCTTTTCCACCTGGCCCCCGAGGCCCCCACGCGCGCGGCGCTCCTGCTCTCCTGCCTCTGCGCCGCGGCGGGGTCGCTCACGGGCTTCTCGCGCCTCTCGCTCCCGCTGCCCGAGGCCCTGCGGCGGCGGGCGTAAAAATCGGGAGCCCGGGGTGCCGTGCGAGCGAAATTTTCGCTATCTTTACTGCATCTAAAACCTTACGCCATGTTTTCTGCATCCACCTACCAGGCGCGCCGCCGCGAGCTGTGCGCCCGCATCGGGCAGGGGCTGATCCTGCTGCCGGGCAACCCCCTCACGCCGAACAACTACCCCAATAACGCCTACGCATTCCGCCAGGATTCGTCGTTCCGCTACTACTTCGGGCTCAACGTCCCCTCGGTCGCGGGCCTCATTGATGCCGAGACGGGCGAGGCGGAGCTCTACGGCGACGACTTCACGGTGGAGGACATCGTCTGGACGGGGCCCCAGCCCACGCTCGCCGAGCTGGGCGCCGGGGCGGGCGTCGCGGCGACCTTCCCCTCGGCCGCTCTGGCCGACCGCCTGCGCCGCGCCATCGCGCTGGGGCGCCGCGTCCACTACCTGCCGCCCTATCGCGGCGAGACGAAGCTCCTGCTCGCCGAGCTGCTGGGCATCGCCCCCTCGATGCTCCACGACCGCAAGTCGGTGGACCTGATGCTGGCCGTGGCCGAGATGCGCGAGGTGAAGAGCGCCGAGGAGATCGAGGCCATGGAACGCGCCTTCGAGATCGGCTGCCGGATGCACACCACCGCCATGCGCATGTGCCGCCCGGGTGTGGTCGAGCGCCAGATCGCCGGTGCGATCGAGGGCATCGCCAAGGCCGAGGGGCAGGGGCTGTCGTTCCCCTCGATCGTCTCGCAGCATGGCGAGACGCTACACAACCTCAACGCCGACGGCGTCCTCAGCGAGGGGCGCCTGCTGCTCTGCGACGCCGGTGCCGAGAGCCTCGAGGGCTACTGCTCCGACCACACGCGCACCTACCCCGTGAGCGGTCGCTTCACGGCGCTTCAGCGCGAAATGTACGAGATCGTACTGGAGGCCCACGACCGTGTGGCACGAATCGTGAAGCCCCGCATGATGTACACCGAAGTGCACCGCACGGCCTACCTCGCGCTGGCCGAGGGTCTGATCGGCGCCGGGCTGCTCAAGGGCACGGCGGAGGCGGCCGTCGAGGCGGGGGCCCTCACGCTCTTCATGCCCCACGGGCTGGGTCACGGCCTGGGCATGGACGTTCACGACTGCGAGGCTATGGGCGAGCGTTCGTTCGACTTTTCGCAGATCGCCGAGCGCGCCGCCGCGTCGGGCAGCTGCATCCACCGTGCCACGTGGCGGCTGCGTCCGGGCACGGTGCTCACCGACGAACCGGGTCTCTACTTCATCCCGGCGCTCATCGACAAGTGCCGCGCCGAGGGGCTCTACCGGGGCATCGTCGACTACGATGCGCTCGACGCCTTCCGCGACTTCGGCGGCATCCGCATCGAGGACGACCTGCTGGTCACCGACGAGGGCAACCGCATGCTGGGCGAGGGCCGCATCCCCGTCACGGTCGACGAGCTGGAGGCGGTCGTGGGGCGCGACTGAGGCGCGGCCGACGGAGCGGCCCTTCGCCGGGGGTGGCTGCGGGCTGCCCGGCCCGAGGGGCCGGAGCGTGCTCGGGCTGCGCTTTCACTTCTCG
Organism: Rikenellaceae bacterium; assembly: GCA_902362705.1. Classification (GTDB taxonomy): domain Bacteria; phylum Bacteroidota; class Bacteroidia; order Bacteroidales; family Rikenellaceae; genus Alistipes. Next base: position 19,987 of record CABIXK010000013.1, on the reverse strand, counting down.
CTTTTGACTTAAAAATTTTGCATATGACGACGAAAACCAAATGGATTATCGGCGGCGCGCTGACGCTCATCGCGCTGCTGCTCATCGTGATCTTCTCGAAGAACGTCTGGAACTGGTTCGAGAACATGCTGGTCGACCTGCTCATCTACCTGATCGTCTTCGGCGCCGGATGGCTGCTGGGACGCTTCGGCGGGCGGTCGAAACGCGACGCGAAATGACGCTGCGCACTTCGGGGCTTCCCAACCCCCGCATCGGCGTGGCCGATGCGCTGCGGGGCCTCGCCGTCGCGGGCATCATCCTCATCCACTCGTGCGAGCATTTCAACCTCTACTGGTCGGGCATGTCGTTCGACCGCGCGCTGGTCGAGGGGTGGGAGCAGCCCGTCACCGACTTCGCCTGGTGGCTCTTCGCGGGTAAGATGTACACCGTCTTCGCCCTGCTCTTCGGCCTGAGCTTCTATGTGCAGAGCGACAACCAGGCGCAGCGCGGGCGCGACTTCACATGGCGCTTTACGTGGCGCATGGTGCTGCTGTTCGCCATCGGCATGGTCAACACGTCCGTCTACAACGGCGACGTGCTGGTGCTCTACTCGATGCTGGGGCTGCTGCTGCCGTGGCTGGGACGTCTCCCCGACCGCTGGCTGTGGGGCCTCTTCGCCGTGCTGGTGCTGCAACCGATCGAGTGGGTGCAGCTCGCGACCGGCTGCCGGTTCTATGTCGACGCCGGGGCGTGGGAGGCGGCTGCCTTCCCGGCGTTCACCGACGGCGGTCTGGGTGACACGCTTTGGGCGAGCCTCCGTTACGGTCAGCCCATCACCCTGGCGTGGTACCTCAACAACGGGCGCGTGACGCAGACCCTGGCGCTCTTCGTGCTGGGCCTCCTGCTCGGACGCCGGCGGCTCTTCTACGACGAGCCGGGCAACCGGCGCGTGTGGGGCCGCGTGCTGGCGGGCAGCCTGCTCATGGCGGCGCTGCTCTACCGCGGCTTCGGCGAGTGGGGCACGCCCCTGCGCGTGATGACCGCCGCGTGGTACAACCTCGCGCAGACGATGGTCGTGGTCTCGTCGGCGGTGCTGCTCTGGTACGCCTTCGCCGGCTTCCGCCGCCTCTTCGGCCGGCTTGCCACGATCGGCCGCATGAGCCTGACGAACTACCTGCTGCAATCGATTCTGGGCACCTTCGTCTTCTACAACTGGGGTCTGGGACTCTACCGTGAGGTGGGCGTCGCCTACGCGCTGCTGTGCGGCGTCGGGATCGTCGCGGTGCAGTATCTCTTCTCGCGCTGGTGGCTCGGCCGCTTCTCCCACGGTCCGGTCGAGTGGCTGTGGAAGCGGCTCACGTGGATCGGGGCGAAAAATGGATAAAGGAGAAGAGGGGCGCGGCGACGCGGCCCCTCTTTTTTTGTGGGGCGGCGGCTTCGCCGGCTCTGCGACCCGAAGCCCCTCCCCATATATTTAAGGTGTCGCCCCGCGCGGCGCAAAAAAGCCGGCCGAATACTTGTTTGTCCCGAAAAATTCGTATATTTATAGTCGGCTACCGGCCAACCTCCGGCAGCTCTACCGAAAACACCTAAAACTTCACGGATATGAAAAACTATTCAGCCAAGGAGATCAAGAACATCGTTCTGATCGGCGCGCCGGGTACGGGCAAGACGACCCTGGCCGAGGCGATGGCTTTCGAGGGCAAGGTCATCGACCGCCGGGGCTCCATCGAGAACAACAACACCCTGTCGGACAACACCGACATCGAGCACGAATACAAGCGATCGATCTACTCGACGATCCTCTTCACCGAGTTCATGGACCGCAAGCTCAACATCATCGACTGCCCCGGTTCGGACGACTTCTGCGGCAGCCTCTTCTCGGCCTTCAAGGTGGGCGACGTGGGGGTCTTCGTCTTCAACGCCCAGAACGGCTGGGAGGTCGGCAGCGAGATCCAGGCCCGCTACGCACGCCTGCTCAAGAAGCCCGTCATCGCCGTCGTCAACCAGCTCGACGCCGACAAGGCGTCGTTCGAGGCGACCCTCGAGTCGATCCGGGCCTCGTCGCGCGTCAAGCCCGTCGTCGTGCAGTATCCCGTCAACCAGGGTGCGGGCTTCGACTCGTTCATCGACGTGCTGATGATGAAGATGTACCGCTTCAAGGACCACGACGGCCACCGCGAGGAGCTGGAGATCCCGGCCGAGGAGATGGAGCGCGCCATGGAGCTCAACAAGGAGCTGGTGGAGATGGCCGCCGAGCACGACGAGCAGCTCATGGAGCTCTACTTCGACAAGGGAACCCTCACGCAGGACGACATCCGCGCCGGTCTGAAGATCGGTCTGGCCAACCGCGAGGTGATGCCCGTCTTCTGCTGCTCGGGCAAGCGCGACATCGGCACCAAGCGCCTGATGGAGTTCATCATCAACGTCGCTCCGGGTCCGCTCAAGGCGCCCAAGTTCCTCACGGCCGAGGGCGAGGAGGTGGCCGCCGACGCCGAGGCTCCGGCCGTGGCCTTCGTCTTCAAGAGCCAGCTGGAGCAGCACATCGGCGAGATCACCTACTTCCGCGTCGTCCGCGGCCGCATCGCCGAGGGCACGGAGCTGGTCAACAGCCGCACGGGCAACAAGGAGAAGCTCTCGCAGCTCTTCGCCGTGGCGGGCAAGAACCGCATCAAGGTGACGGAGCTCTCGGCCGGCGACATCGGCTGCACGGTGAAGCTCAAGGGCACGCGCACCAACGACACGCTGGCCGCTCCGGGCACGCCCGTGGCCGTCGAGCCGATCCTCTTCCCCGAACCGCGCTACCGCGCCGCCGTCAAGTGCAGGGAGCAGGGCGACGAGGAGAAGCTGGGCAAGCTGCTGGTCGACGCCAAGTACGAGGATCCCACGATCCTGGTCGAGTATTCGAAGGAGCTCAAGCAGACCATCGTCCAGGGGCAGGGCGAACACCACCTCAACATCCTGCGCTCGCGCATCCAGGGCGAGAGCAAGATCCAGTTCGAGTACATCGCGCCGAAGATCCCCTACCGCGAGACCATCACCAAGGTCGCGCAGGCCGACTACCGCCACAAGAAGCAGTCGGGCGGCGCCGGCCAGTTCGGCGAGGTGCACATGATCGTCGAGCCCTACTCGGAGGGGATGCCCGAGCCGAAGAACTACAAGGTCCCCGGCAAGGGAGACATGGTGCTCAACGTCAAGACCAAGGAGGAGTACGACCTGCCGTGGGGCGGCAAGCTGCTCTTCTACTCGGCGATCGTCGGCGGCGCCATCGACGCCCGCTTCATGCCCGCCATCCTCAAGGGCATCATGGAGAAGATGGATCAGGGTCCGCTCACGGGCTCCTACGCCCGCGACATCCGCGTGGTGATCTACGACGGCAAGATGCACCCGGTGGATTCGAACGAGATCTCGTTCAAGCTCGCCGCGCGCAACGCCTTCAAGGAGGCCTTCCGTCAGGCCGGGCCCAAGATCATGGAGCCGATCTACTCGGTCGAGGTGCTCGTGCCGAGCGACTACATGGGCGCCGTGATGTCGGATCTGCAGAACCGCCGCGCGATGATCGCCGGCATGGAGTCGGACAAGGGCTTCGACCGCCTCAACGCGCTGGTGCCGCTGGCCGAGCTCTACCGCTACTCGACGACCCTCTCGTCGCTCACCTCCGGGTCGGCGACCTACACCATGAAGTTCTCCTCCTACGAGCAGGTGCCCGCCGACGTGCAGGAGAAGCTGCTCAAGGCCTACTCCGATACCGACGAGGAGTAGTCCCCGTCCCCGGTTTTCGTTTGCGCAGGGGCTCCCTACAGAGGGAGCTCCTGCTTCTTTCTTCAAAGAAAGAACAGGCGGTTTTCGGCTCGCAGAGCCGGCAGCCCGCAGCCACCCGGCGCGGAGGGCTGCCCGTCTCGCCCGAAGGCTCGCCGGCCCCTCCGCTGGCTGCGGCCTGCAAAAAGCCTCCGAAGGCCTCCGGATTTGTCGCCCGCGACGCAAATCTCCGGGACTGCTACTTTTTACTTTTCACTTAATTACTTTTTACCTGATTGAAGAAAACCGCCGACTCCTCGCAGGGAATCGGCGGTAGAAAAGAAAGCGGATGCGGGGGCCGAAGCGGCAGGCGCACGCCCGGGACGGGGTGGCGGGCGGCACCGAAGCAGCCGGTAGCCGAGCGGCTGTAGCAGCCCAAACTGTCGAGACAGCCAAGACGGCCAAAACACCCGCCCCGCCCCTCGGGGTTATCGCATGGCGACCTGGGTCTGGCCAATGAGGCGCCCCTCGCAGTAGAGCTCGATGCGGTAGGTGCCGGCGGCGAAGCCCGAGCTGTTGAAGAAGATCGCCACGGCCAGGTCGGTGCTCTGGTCGTAGTCGACCTCGCGCATGGCCGAGTAGCTCAGGCGCTCGCCCTCGAACTCGAAGGTGGGCATGGCCTCGGTGGTCAGCACGTAGCCGTCGGGCGAGGTGATGCGCACGTAGATGGCCTTGTTGCCCGGCGTGGCCAGCTCGTTGGCCGAGATCACGAAGTCGGTGCGCAGGCGCGTGGCGTTGCGGATGCGCGACACGGGCTTGCTCTTGTCGTTGAGCGCCGCGAGGGTGATGTCGCGGGCGCGGAGCACGGCCCCGGCGCGCACCTTGTTGTCGAGCTCGGCGGCCTTCTCCTCGGCCATGTCGGCGCGCAGCTGCGCCGAGGTGATCTCCTTGCGGTAGGAGACGTTCTCGTTGATGAGCTTCTTGTTGAGCGTGTTGAGCGAGTCGATCTGGCGCAGGTAGCCGCGCATGACCGTGCGCAGCGTGCCCAGCTCCTTCTCGTACTCCTTGAGCTTGGCGTAGTTCCAGCGGCGCTCGCGTTTGAGCTGCTCCATCATCTCGTTGGCTTTCTCGAGGTTGGCGGCGATGCTGTCGTTCTGCACCTTCAGTCCGTCGAACTCGGTGATGAGGCTGCCCAGGTTGGCCTGGATCGAGTCGCGGTCGGCCCTCAGCAGCTCGTTGTCGGCCATCTGTTGGCGGTGGATGCCGAAGTAGAGCATCGAGAGCGCCACGAGGATCACCGAGAGGATGACGATGACGATGCGGTATCCGCGTATCGACTTCCCGGCGTCGGGCTCGGGGGCGTAATATTCCTCCTCGTCTTCGTAGTCCGAGGGGTCGTATCCCTTGTTCTCTTCCATAAGGCGTTAATTTTGTGCAAATATATGAATTAAACCTTCAACTTTCAATTTTCTATTTTCAATTTCTCATTTCATGAGGCTCTCCATCGGGTACTTGAGCCCCCGGTAGCCCGATATGTAGGCGTTGATGCTTCCCACGCGCACGGGCGACTCGATCCAGAGGGGGATCTTGTTGCGGTCGTCGGAGATCCAGATCGTGAAGACGGTGCCGTCGGTGAACGAGAATCCCTCGGTGGTGCCCAGCTGGCACTCGAACTTGAGGGTGGCGAACCGCCCCATGTTGCGGATCTTCTTCTGCTCGCGCCCCAGGTAGCGGTACTGCAGGTCGCGGATCGTGTCCTGGAGCACCATGCGCAGCGTCGCGGGCTCGCCCTCGCGGAACGTGTCGGCCTCGGCTGTGCGCAGGCTGAAGAAGAGGGCGATGGCGTCCATCGTCTCGTCCGTCAGGCGCATCGTCCGCTGCTGCTCGGGGCGTTGGCGGCTGCTCCAGCGGGTGTGGACCACCGAGTCGGCCCAGCGGTAGTCGTAGGCGCTGCGGAAGGTGTAGTCCGACTCGCGGATGTCGCTCTCGAAGCGCTGGGGACGCAGCGTCGCGGGGTCGACCCACACGGTGTAGGTGTCGTCGATGTTGTAGAACCAGCGGTAGGTGGGCAGCGTGCGCCCCTTGCCCACCACCTTGTAGCGGAGCGTGTCGCCCGAGCCCTCCTGCGTCGTGGCGACGCTCACGGCCCCCACTTCGGTGTTGGGGAACATCTTGGCGCGGTAGCTCACGCGGTACTCGAGCACTTCGCCCGGGTGGTAGAGCTGGGCCTGCAGGGGCAGGGCGCCCAGCAGGAGGAGGATCGTCGGCAGGATTCGTTTCATCGGCGTTGGATTTACAGTGTAACGGATTGTCGGGCCGTTTATTACGATATTTTCGAAAAATCGCGCGCTTCGCCCGCGGCGTAGCGGCTGCGCAGCTCCGCCAGTCCGCGGTGCGCGGGGTCGGCGAGCGCGGGGTCTGCCTCGAGCAGTGCCGCGGCCGCCTCGCGCGTGAGGGTCAGCACCTGCACGTCGGCCGTCGGGTTGGCTATCTTCAAATCGAGTGCCACACCGCTCTGCTGCGTGCCGTTGATGTCGCCCGCGCCGCGCAGCTTGAGGTCGAGTTCGGCCAGGCGGAAGCCGTCCGACGTCTCGCACATCGCCTCCAGGCGCGCCCGCGACTCGCGCGAGAGCTTCTCGCCCGACATGAGTATGCAGTACGACTGCTCGCCGCCGCGCCCCACGCGGCCGCGCAGCTGGTGGAGCTGCGAGAGGCCGAAGCGCTCGGCCGACTCGATGACCATCACGGTGGCGTTGGGCACGTCGACCCCCACCTCGATGACCGACGTGGCGACCAGAATATGGGCCTCGCCCTGCTTGAACTGGCGCATCGACTCCTCCTTGTCGGCGGGTTTCATCTTGCCGTGGCAGATGGCCGTGACGTACTGCGGCGGCGGGAAGTCGCGCGAGATGGCCTCGTAGCCGTCCGTGAGGTCCTTGTAGTCCATCGCCTCCGACTCCTTGATGAGCGGGTAGACCACGTAGACCTGCCGTCCGCGGGCGATCTGCTCGCGCATGAAGCCGAACAGGCGCAGCCGCGCCGCGTCGGTGTAGCGGACCGTGCGTATGGGCCGGCGGCCCGGCGGGAGCTCGTCGATCACCGACACGTCGAGGTCGCCGTAGAGGGTCATGGCCAGCGTGCGGGGGATGGGTGTGGCGGTCATCACCAGGATGTGGGGCGGCCGCGCGTTCTTGGTCCAGAGGCGCGCCCGCTGCTCGACGCCGAAGCGGTGCTGCTCGTCGATGACCACCAGCCCCAGGTCGGCGAACTGCACGCGCTCCTCGATGAGGGCGTGGGTGCCGATGAGGATCCGCACCTGGCCCGAGGCGATGCCTTCGAGCGCCTCGCGCCGCTCGCGGGCCTTCGAGGCGCCGGTGAGGATCGCCACGCCGACGGGCAGGCCGGAGAGCATGCGGCAGACGGTGGCGAAGTGCTGGCGCGCGAGGATCTCGGTGGGGGCCATCATGCAGGCCTGGTAGCCGTTGTCTACGGCCAGCAGCATCGACAGCAGCGCCACGAGGGTCTTGCCGCTGCCCACGTCGCCCTGCAGCAGGCGGTTCATCTGGAACCCCGTGACGGTGTCGCGGCGGATCTCCCGCACGACGCGCTTCTGGGCGCCCGTGAGCGGGAAGGGGAGCTTCTCGTTGTAGAAGGCGTTGAAGAGGGGCCCGACCCTGTTGAAGAGGAAGCCGTCGCTGCGGGCGAGGCGCTCCGTGCGGCGGGCCTGGATGTTGAGCTGCACGCCCAGCAGCTCGTCGAACTTCAGCCGGTACTGCGCCGCGGCGAGGGCCTGCTGCGACTGGGGGAAGTGGATGTTGTAGAGCGCCTCGCGCAGCGGGACGAGCCCGTAGCGCGTGCGCAGAGCGTCGGGCAGCGGGTCGGCGATGCGGTCGCGCACGAGCGCCCAGGCGTTGCACACGATGCGGTACATGCCCTTGGCGCCGAGCACGTTGCCCAGCTTCTCGGTCGAGGGGTAGATGCCCTGCATGCCGCTCTCGGCGCGGCGCGAGAGGGCCTGCTCGACCGTCTCGAGCTCGGGGTGGGCCATGCGCAGCTCGCCGCGGTAGAAGGTCGGGCGGCCGAAGACGACATACTCGCGCCCCACCTCCACGCGCTTCTCGATCCACTTCACGCCGTGGAACCACACCAGCTCGGCGGCCCCCGACGCATCCTGCGCGTAGGCCGTGAAGCGGCGCTTGCGCCCCTCGCCCGCATAGCTTACGCCCGTCAGGCGGGCGCGCAGCTGCACGAAGGAGAGCCCCGCCGCCTCGGTCACCTCGGCGATGGGGTAGATGCGCGTGCGGTCGATGTAGCGGTGGGGGTAGTGGCGTATGAGGTCGCCCACGGTGCGTATGCCCAGCTCGCGGTCGAGCAGCTGGGCGCGCGCCTCGCCCACGCCGGGCACGAATTTCACGTCGGTATCGAAAACCTTATCCACGCAGCAGGGAATACTTCTCGCAAAGATAGTCAATTTGCGCTTACGGTCAAAAAGCGGGGCCTGCATACGGAAAAGCCCCCGGCTGCCGTTCTTACGTCGGCGGGGGTGCGGCTGCGTTTCGGGAAAATTTCGTAACTTTGTCCCGGGCGGCCTGCGGCTGCGGCCTTGCGCTGCGCCCGTCCGCCCCGCCTAACGGTTTACGCTATGAAACGATACCTTCTGCTTCTGCTGCTGGCTGCCGCCGCCGTGTCGGCCCCGGCCCGCGAGATCTACCCCCTGAACGAGGGGTGGCGCTTCTTCTTCAAGTCGGAGAACTCCTCCGACGGGGCGCGCTACGTGACCCTGCCCCACAGCTGGAACACCGATCCGCTGGCCGAGGGCTCGTTCCTGCGCACCACGGGCAACTACCAGAAGGACCTCTACATCCCCGAGGAGTGGGCCTCCAAGCGCCTCTTCGTGCGCTTCTACGGCGTGCAGTCGGTGGCCGATCTGTTCGTCAACGGCCGCCATGCGGGCGAGCATCGGGGCGGCGGCACGGCCTTCGCCTTCGAGATCACCGACAAGGTGCGCTTCGGCGCCGACAACGCCCTGGTGGTCATCGTCAGCAACGCCGAGCGCAACGACGTGCTGCCCACCTCCACCGACCAGAACCTCTACGGCGGCATCTACCGCGAGGCGGAGCTCATCGTCACCGACGCCACGGCCATCTCGCCCCTCTACCTGGGCACCGACGGCGTGCTGGTGCGTACGGCGCGTGCCGACGAGGCGCAGGCCGAGGGCTCGGTCGAGGTGCACCTGGCGGCCCGCGAGGGGACTTCGTGCATGCTCACGGTGGGGATCTCGGCCCCCGACGGGCGTCTGGTGTCGCTGCGCAAGCAGCGCATCCACGCCGACGGGCGCCCCGTCACGGTGCCCTTCTCGGTCGAGCGGCCCGCGCTGTGGAGCCCCGCGCGCCCGGCGCTCTACACCGTCACGGCGGTCGTCGCGAACGGGGGCTGCGCCGACACGGTGCGCGTGCGCACGGGCTTCCGCACGCTGGAGGCCACGGACCGCGGGCTGCTCGTCAACGGCGAGCGGCAGGCCGTGCGGGGCGTCGTGCTCCACCACGACAACGCCCTGGCCGGGGGCACGCTCCGCGCCGAGGACTACGACCGCGACCTGCGCCTGGTCGAGGAGCTGGGCGCCACGGCCCTCCGCTCGTCGCTCATGCCCCACGCCCCCTACCTCTACGACCGCTGCGACGAGCTCGGCGTGCTGGTGTGGGTCGATATTCCGTTCCACCGCGCCTTCATGGGCGACGTGGCCTACTTCGCCACCGAGGCCTTCGAGCAGAACGGCCTGGAGCAGCTGCGCGAGGTGATCGCGCAGAACATCAACCACCCGTCGGTGGCCATGTGGGGGCTCTTCTCCCATCTGTGGGGGCGCGGCGACGACGTGATCCCCTACCTCAAGCGGCTGGGCTTCGCGGCCCGCGAGATGGACCCCTCGCGTCCGACGGTGGCGTGCAGCGACCAGGACGGCCCGATCAACTTCGTGCCCGACCTGATCGTCTGGCACCAGCGGGTGGGCTGGCGCAAGGGCAAGACCGACGACGTGGTCGTCTGGCGCGACCTGCTGCAGAAGAACTGGTCCTACCTGCGCTCGGCGATCTGCTACGGCGGCGAGGGCATGATCGGCCACACGAGCTATGCCGCGCGGTCGATGCCGCAGACCAACTGGCAGCCCGAGCAGGCGCAGACCCGCTTCCACGAGGAGTATGCCCGCCACCTCCAGGGCGACTCGCTCTTCTGGGGCACGTGGATCGCCAACCTGTTCGACTACGGCTCGGCGCGCCGCCCCTACGGCCAGAACAGCGAGGGGCTCGTGACGCTCGACCGCCGCGACCGCAAGGACGCCTTCTACCTCTACCGCGCGCTGTGGAACCGCCGCCGCCCGACGCTCCATCTGGTCGACCGCCGCAGCGTGCTGCGCGACCGCGAGGAGCAGTCGTTCCACGTCTACTCGTCGGAGGGCGAGCCGCTGCTGACCGTGGGCGGCGACACGGTGCGCATGACCGAATACGCCGCCTGCCAGTACCGCTCCGACACGGTCTCGCTCAAGGGGGCCGTCGAGGTCAAGGTGCGCGCCGGGGCGCTGCGCGACAGCATGCGCATCATGGTAAAGAGCGTCGCAAAATCGAAACGGCAGCCGGTCCTTCGGCGAACAGCAGATCTATGACGGAGAGATTGGCGGCGAAGGGCTGCCGGTCGCAGAATACCTGCACGTAGGGCTCGGCGCGGAAGGCCGGGCCCTCGCTGTGTCGGGGCCGCAGGTCGACGTCGCCGGCCGCCGCCTCCACGTAGCGCTCGCTCAGCGCCGGAGGCGGCATGCGCAGCAGTTCGCAGAGGGTCTCGACGAGCGCCAGGTTCCACTCCGCGAGGGTCGCGAAGGCTCCCTCGCGGCGGTAGAAGGGTTCGAGCGCCGGGGCGTAGTGGTCGAAGTAGGGCGAAGCCTTGTAGGAGGCGACCAGCGCGCCCCAGTGCTGGTGCTGCCAGCGCTTCGAGTAGTCGAGGCGCACGGTCGGCATGGGCTGGCGCGGGCGGTCGGCATGGGCCACCTGCGCGGTGAGCGTCATGGGGCCGTCGGCCGCCAGGATGCGGGCACGGTTGCGCTCGGAGCGCTTCACGAAGTGCTCGCCCAGGTCGACGAGGCAGTCGCCCCGCAGGGCGTGGGCGAACCACTCCACCGAGGGGAGGTAGGAGAGAGGGAGGATCGTCATGGAGAAGCCGGTTTTTGGGCGGATCGGAGGGTGTTTTGCGGTCTTGCGGCCTTCGGGCGGTTTTGGGTGGTTTCTGCGCGGGCGGCGGCCTTCGGGTCGCCTTCGGGCAGCGTTCGGCAGGCGGCGGAGCGCCCGCCCGGGCCGCAGACGGACGGCGGGCCGCGGCTGCCCTTCGGCGGCTGCCCGCGCAGCCGGAGCCGAGCCGCCGGCCGGTGTATGGCCGACGACGGGCGGGGTCGGTCGCCCCTTTTCCGCCGCTCGCCCCTTTCCCGCCGGTCGTTTCGGTTATCGGCCGTTCGTCGCTTCGGTCGCGGCGGGGGCCGCGTCGAAGAGCAGCGAACGGTAGCGGTCGCGGTGCAGCACCGTGAAGACCAGCAATGCGACGACGGCCGCAGCGAAGAGCCGTCCCAACCACTTTCTAATCATCTCGTTTTCCGTTTAGCCATTCGACGGCCCGCACCAGCGTGCGGTCCGCCGGATAGATGTTGGCGTAGAATCCGTCGTCCTCGACGGGGGTGTTGCGGCCGATGTAGGCGCGCAGCTGCGCCTCGATCAGGCGGCGCGAGCGGGCGATGTCGGCCCGGCGCGGTGCGACGCCCTGCCGCGCGGCGTAGCGCACGAAGTCGTCCACGAGCGTCGCGTCGGCGTCGAGCAGCTGCCGCAGCTCGTCGACCGTGCGCACGGCATCGAGCTGCGCGCGGTGGCGGTCGGCGTATTCGATCGTGTAGCGATAGAGGATGTTGCGCCCCGCCACCTCGAGGAAGTAGCGTGTCACGTCGGCCGTGTCGACCGGCACGAAGAGGTCGGGCATGATGCCGCCCCCGCCGTAGACGGTCTTGCCGCCCGGCGTGGTGCGCTTCAGCGAGTCGATGCGGCGGATGCTGTCGGCCGAGAAGAGCTCGTTGCGGCGGTAGCGCTCCCAGATCTCCTCCTCGTACTCGGCGCCGTGGCCCGCCACGTAGGGCTTCTGGATCGAGCGGCCCGTGGGGGTGTAGTAGCGGGCCGTGGTCAGGCGCAGCGCCGATCCGTCGGGGTAGGGTATCTGCTGCTGCACGAGCCCCTTGCCGAACGAGCGGCGGCCGATGATCGTGGCGCGGTCGTTGTCCTGCAACGCGCCGGCGAGGATCTCGCTCGACGAGGCGCTCTGCTCGTCGATGAGCACCGCGACCTCCATCTGCTGGGCCGTGCCCGTGCCGTCGGCATACTCGCGCAGCTGCTCGTGGCGGCGGTCTTCGGTGTAGACGATCAGCTGCCCCTCGTGCAGAAATTCGTTGGCGATGAGGATCGCCTGGTCGAGGTAACCTCCCGAGTTGCCGCGCAGGTCGAAGACGATCTTGCCGACTCCCTCGCCGCGCAGGCGCGCGAGCGCCGCGAGCAGCTCGTCGTGCGACGTGCGGGCGAACTGCCCCAGGCGGATGTAGCCGATGCCCTCGGCGATGCGGAAGGCCGATTCGATGCTGCGCAGCGGGATCTTGTCGCGCTCGACCTCCACCTCCACCGGCTCGGCGATCCCCTGCCGGCCCAGCCCCAGGCGGACCTTCGAGCCGCGGGGGCCGCGCAGCCGCTTGACGATCGCGTCCTGGGCGATCTTGCGCCCGGCCACGAGCGAGTCGTCGATCATGAGGATGCGGTCGCCCGGCCGCACTCCGGCCCGGTCGCTGGGCCCCTGCGAGATGACGTTGAGCACGATCACCGTGTCGGTGGCCATGTTGAAGACCACGCCGATGCCGTCGAACTCGCCCTCGAGGGGTTCGTTCACGCGGGCCATCTCCTCGGCGGGGATGTAGATCGAGTGGGGGTCGAGCTCGTCGACCAGAAGCGGCAGGATGTGCTCGGTGAGCGAGTCGACCGACACGGAGTCGACGTAGCGGTTCTCGATGAGCGAGAGGGTGTAGGAGAGCTTGTTGGAGGGTTGCGCGACGGCGCGGAGCAGCGTCCGCAGCTCGGTGGCCGTGGAGTTGCGGCCCACGTAGCGGCCCGCCAGCAGGCCGCAGATCACGCCCGCGGCCAGCAGCAGCGGGAAGAGGATCGTGCGTTTGGAGTTCTTGTACATGGCCGGATCGCGGCCCCGGGGGCGCGGCCGGAGCCGCACCGCGGGGCGCTACTTGTTTTTGAAGGTGTAGGAGAGCCCCACGCTCAGCAGCGTGCGCGTCTGCACCGAGACGTTCTGCGCGCGGTTGTAGTAGAGCTGGAACGAGAGGGTCGTGGAGAGGTACTTGGTGGCCTTGATGTCGATCGTGTTCTCCCAGCGCACGGTGGGGTGGATCGGCAGGCGGGGCTTGTCGGTGATCTCGTGGCCCACGGTCGTGTCATTGGCGTCCTGCCACTTCTCGTAGGCGTCGAGGTATTCGGAGTAGTCGCTGATGCGGTTCTTCTGGCCGATGTCGCTGATCCAGCCGAAGAAGGAGTAGAGCGTGGTGCGGTAGCGCAGGACGCCCGACTTGCCGAAGGTGCGGTCGAAGTCGATCTGGATCGACGAACCGCCCTCGTATTTGGAGGTCTTCGACGGGTCCTCGATACCGTAGGAGAAGCCGTTGTCGCGCCGTATCAGGTCGCTCTCGACGAAGGTGGCGCTCATGGCCACGGGCGACATGTTGACCTGGATGGGGAATTTGGCGCTGGGGCTCTTGTAGGTGATACCGAACGAGAGGTCGAGGTAGCCCGGCGACATGAACTTGCTCTTCATGTGCTCCTCCTCCTGCTCCGTGCGCGACTTGTAGCCGTTGACGAACTGGCTGCGGAACTTGAAGATGGCACCATAGGACCAGTTCTTCGACATCTTGAACGACGGGGCGATCGACACCGCGAACTCGTCCTGGTTCTTGAACCAGATGCCCTGCTCGCCGCCGTCCTCGTACTCCACCTTCATGCGGTTGTAGGCCAGCTTGGCGTCGAACTTGGTCTCCACGGTGAAGAGGTTCTTGGTGAAGGTGTGGTGCAGGAAGAGGCTGCCCACCAGGGCTATGGAGTTGTCACCGCCCGAAACGTCGACCCAGGGGTCGTTGTAGGCCGTCAGGGCGCCCTGCAGGCCGCCGCCGAACTCGAGGAAGTTGCGCTCCTTGCGGATGGCGGCGCGCTCGGCGCGGTAGCGGGCCGGGCTGAAGTAGTCGGAGCCGATCTCCACGCTCCGCATCCGGTCCTCGAACTTCACCTGGTCCTGCTGTACGTCGACCTTGTCGACCGAGATCTGGGCCGAGGCGCCGAGGCAAAAGAGCGATGCCCCCGCCGATGCGAGGATTCGGGAGAGATGTTTCATGTCGTCACTGATTAGGAATTGCAGCTGCAAATTTATGAATTTATTTGCGGATTTCTTAACTTTGCCTCAACTTACTGAGCGGAAGTTCCGGGCCCGCGCGGCCTGCGGAGCGCTCCGCGCGAAAACCCCACGTCCATGAAGTACTTCGGAGCCCACGTCAGCGCCTCGGGCGGCGTGGACAACGCCCCCCGCAACGCCCGCGCGATCGGCGCCACGGCCTTCGCCCTCTTCACCAAGAACCAGCGCCAGTGGAGCGCCGCGCCGCTCACCGCCGCGCAGATCGCCGCCTTCCGCGCCGCCGCCGACGAGGCGGGCTACGCCCCGGCGCAGATCCTGCCGCACGACACCTACCTGATCAACCTCGGCCACCCCGACGAGGAGGCCCTCCGCAAATCGCGCACGGCCTTCACGGAGGAGATGCTCCGCTGCCAGGCGCTGGGGCTCGACCGCCTCAACTTCCACCCCGGCAGCCACCTGCGGAAGATCCCGGAGGAGGCGTCGCTCGACCTGGTGGCCGAGTCGATCAACCTCGCCCTCGCGGCCACCGAAGGGGTCACGGCCGTCATCGAGAACACCGCCGGGCAGGGTTCGAACCTGGGCTACAGCTTCGAGCATCTGGCCTATCTGGTCGGGCGCATCGACGACCCCTCGCGCGTGGGCGTCTGTCTGGACACCTGCCACGCCTTCGCCGCGGGCTACGACCTGCGCACGGCGGAGGCGTGCGACCGCACGTTCGACGAGTTCGGGCGCATCGTCGGCTTCCGCTATCTTCGGGGCATGCACCTCAACGACGCGATGAAGCCGCTCGGGAGCCGCGTCGACCGCCATGCGCCGCTGGGCGAGGGCGAGATCGGCTGGGAGTGCTTCCGCTACATCGCCCGCGACGCGCGCTTCGACGGCATCCCGCTCATCCTCGAGACCCCCGACGAGAGCCGCTGGCCCGCCGAGATCGCGGCCCTCGAGGCCTTCGCCGAAGAGGCCTGAACGCCCGCCGCAAACCGTTCAACTACCATACCGTCTGCCATACCGTTATGATCCGCAACCTCCGCATCCTGCTCCTGGCCGCCCTCGCCGCGGCCGCCGGAGCCTGCACCGCGCCCGACGGGCGCAACCCGCACCCCGTCCGCTCGGTCATTCTCATCGCCGGCGACGGCCTGAGCGCCGACGTCGTGCGCCGCAACCCCGGGGCCCTGCCCCACATCGAGGCGCTCTGCGCCCGCGGCGCCTCGACGCTCGAGGCGCGCAGCGTGCTCCCCTCGTCGAGCGCCGTCAACTGGGCCACGCTGCTCATGGGCGCCGGCCCCGAGATGCACGGCTTCACCGAGTGGGGCAGCCGCACGCCCGAGGTCGAGCCCATCGCCGTCTCCGAATACGGCATCTTCCCCGGCATCTTCGGCGAGGTGCGCCGCCAGCGCCCCGAGGCGGTCACCGGCGTCTTTTACTCGTGGGAGGGTATCGGCTACCTCTACGAGCGCGAGGCCGTCGACGAGAACTTCTCGGCCGACGCGGACGACGAGGCCGTGTGCCGCGAGGCGTGCCGCTTCATCGCCGGGCGGCGGCCCGACCTGGCCTTCGTCTACTTCGCCGAGCCCGACCACACGGGCCACGCCTACGGCTGGGAGAGCCCCGAGTATCTGGCCATGTGCCGGAAGATCGACTCGCTGGTGGGGCGCGTGGTGGCGTGCGTCGACGAGCGGATGGATCCCGCCGAGACGGTCATCGTCTTCACGGCCGACCACGGGGGCATCGGCACGGGCCACGGCGGCAAGACCATGTCCGAGATGCAGGTGCCCTACGTGCTGGTCGGTCCGGGCATCGAAGCCGGCACGACGATCGGGCGCGAAGTGATGAAGTACGACAACGCCCCGACGATCGCCTGGCTGCTGGGGCTCGAGGCCCCCGACCTCTGGCGCGGCAGGAACGTCCTGCGCTGACGCAGGGCGCAAGGCGCGAAACGAAAGGAGCGGCTCCCCGTCGGAGGCCGCTCCTTTTCTGTGTCTCTCTTCTGCCGGGCCCGGTCGGGGCGGCCGGCGGCGCTTCACAGCCGGTCGAGGCAGCGGCGGATGATCGCCGCGCTGTCGCGCACCTCCTCCTCCGAGATGGTCAGCGGCGGCGAGATGCGGAATGCCGTGTCGCAGTAGAGGAACCAGTCGCTCAGGATCCCCTCCTCCTTGAAGAGCTCCATCAGGCGGTAGAGCTTCGGCGCCTCGCCCAGCTCGACGGCCATGAGCAGCCCCGCGCGGCGGATCTCGCGCACGGCGGGGTGGTCGCGCAGCAGCTCCTCGTAGAGCGCCCCCTTCGCCTCGACCCGCTCCACCACGCGGTGCTCCACGAGGTAGTCGAGGGCCGCCAGCCCCGCGGCGCAGCACACGGGGTGGCCGCCGAAGGTGGTGATGTGCCCCAGCACGGGGCGCTCGCGCAGCGTGGCCATGATCTGCGGTCGTGCGACGAAGGCCCCGAGGGGCATGCCGCCGCCGAAGGCCTTGGCCAGGCACACGATGTCGGGCTCGACGCCGTAGCGCGTCGCGGCGAACATCGCCCCGGTGCGGCCCATGCCGGTCTGTATCTCGTCGAAGAGGAGCAGCGCCCCCACCTGGTCGCAGCGCCGCCGCAGCGCCTCCAGATAGCCCGGCTGCGGGGGGCGCACCCCCGCCTCGCCCTGCACGGGCTCGGCCAGCACGCAGGCCGTGCGGTCGGTGATGCGCTCCAGAGCGGCGAAGTCGTTGAACTCGATGGCCTGCACGTCGGGCAGCAGCGGGCGGAAGGCGCTCTTCCACTCCTCGCCCTCGGGCGTGCCCATCATGCTCATCGCCCCGTGGGTCGAGCCGTGGTAGGCGCGGCGCATGGAGACGAGCTCCGTGCGCCCCGTGTAGCGCTTGGCCAGCTTGAGCGCCCCCTCGACCGCCTCGGCGCCCGAGTTGACGAAGTAGACGCTCTCCAGCCCCCCGGGCAGCAGCGCGGCGATGCGCGCGGCATACTCCACCTGGGGCCGCTCGACCAGCTCGCCGTAGACCATCACGTGCATGTAGCGCGCGGCCTGCTCCTGCACGGCCCGCACCACGGCGGGGTTCGAGTGGCCGACGTTGCTCACCGAGACCCCGGCCACCAGGTCGTAGTAGCGCTTGCCCTCGGGGGTGTAGAAGAAGGTGCCCTCGGCGCGCGCCACCTCGACGAGCATCGGCGAGGGCGACGTCTGCCCCACGTGGGCGAGAAATTGTTTGCGGAGAATATTCATGCGTGTGGGTTTAGATCGGGTCGCCGAAGCGGCGGCGGAGAATCGCGTCGGCGTCGGCGACGCTCGTGCGCATCCAGCGGTAGAGCAGCTCGGCGTGCTCGTCGGCGCTCAGGCGCCACCCGCCGACCTGCTCCCGCACCCGCTGCGCGAGCTGATAGATGAGGATGGCGGCCGAGGCCGAGACGTTGAGGCTCTCGACCATGCCGCACATGGGGATGCGCAGGAACTCGTCGGCCGAGGCGACGACCTCGTCCGAAATCCCGGCGTGCTCGGTGCCGAAGACCAGGGCGAAGGGGCCTGCGCCGACGTCGAACGTCTCGGGCGTGCGGTCCTCGCGATGGGGCGTCGTCGCTACGATGCGGTAGCCCCCGGCGCGCAGCGCGGCCAGCGCCTCGGTCGTCGAGGCGTGGCGCACCACGTCGACCCAGCGGTCGGTGCCCCGCACCACCGAGGCGCTGGGCTCGAACGGGCAGAGCGCCTCCACGGTGTGCATGCGCTGCACGCCGAAGGCTTCGCAGTGGCGGATGAGCGCCGCGGCGTTCTGCGGGTGGAAGGTATTCTCGGCCAGAAGGGTCATGTAGCGCGTGCGCATGGCCAGCGCGCGCCGCAGCGTCTCGGAGCGCTCGGGAAGCATGAACTCCTCGAGGCAGGCAATCCGCCCGGCATACCACTCCGGCGCTCTATTTTCGGTATTTGTCATCCTCGTCCAGGATTTTCAGGTAACTTTCGTAGCGCCCGGCGTCGATCGCCCCCTCGGCCACGGCCTCGCGCACGGCGCAGCCCGGCTCGTGGGTGTGGGTGCAGTTGTAGAAGCGGCAGCCGGGGGCCGTGCGCAGCATCTCGGGAAAGTAGTGCCACAGCTCGTCGCGGTCGATGTCGAGCAGCCCGAAGCCCTTGATGCCCGGCGTGTCGATCACCGCGCCGCCCCCGGAGAGCGGATACATCGTCGAGAAGGTGGTGGTGTGGCGCCCCTTGCCGTGGCTCTCGGAGAGCTCGCCCGTGCGGATGTCGAGCGACGGGTCGATGGCCCGCACCAGCGTCGACTTGCCCACGCCCGAGTTGCCCGAGAGCAGCGTCGTGCGCCCCGCGAGCAGCTCGCCCACGCGCTCCAGACCCCGCCCGTCGCGGGTCGAGACCTCCGCCACTTCGTAGCCCGCCCCCTCGTAGACCGCGCGGAAAGCCGCCATGGCGGCCGGGTCCTGCAGGTCGGCTTTCGAGAGCAGGATCACGACCGGCACCTTGTAGGCCTCGCACGTCACCAGGAAGCGGTCGACGAACTCGGGCGGCGTGGGCGGCGCCTGCAACGTCACCATGAGCAGCGCCCGGTCGAGGTTCGCGGCGATGATGTGCGACTCCTTGGAGAGGTTGGAGGCGCGGCGGATGACGTAGTTGCGGCGGGGGCGGATGTCGACGATCGTCCAGTCGCCGTTCTCGTCGGAGAGGCACTCCACGCTGTCGCCCACCACCACGGGATTGGTCGACCGCACGCCCCGAAGGCGCAGCCGCCCGCGGATGCGGCAGCGGATGCGGCAGCCGTCGCACGCCACCTCGTACCACGATCCGGTGGCGCGCATCACCACGCCCGTGCGTCTTTCGTCCGTCATGCTTCGCCGGTTTTTACGGCCTCCGCCCCGCCCTCGTCCGCGCGGGGTGCCGCGACCGCCTCGCCCAGGGCCTTCAGCCGTGGGAAGAGGCGCTGCGAGAAGTCGCGCAGCGGCCGGTAGGTTTTCGATTCGTCGACGGTCTGCTGCGGCACAAGGTCGTAGTCGCGGTTCAGGTCGCCCAGCGCCGAGCAGAGCACGCCCAGCAGCAGCACCCACTTGAAGAGCGAGACGGCCACGCCGAGCAGCGCGTCGAAGGATCCCAGCCCCGCGAAGCGGAAGACGCCCCGCACGAGGCGGGCGACGATGCCCGTCACGAGCAGCACCGCCACGAGCACGGCGACGAAGCCGCCCGCGGCCGACGTGTCGGCGTCGAGCCTGAGCCACGCGGCGGCCGTGCTGCCGTAGTGCCAGGCGGCCCACAGCGCCAGGGCGAGCCCCGCCAGCGAGCCGACCTGCACGACGAAGCCGCGGCGCCAGCCGCTCCACACGGCCAGGCCGAGGGCCAGCAGGACGATGAGGTCGATTGTGTTCATAGGGTTGCTTTTTCGTCTCTTTTCGCCTGCGAAGGTACGAAAAATAACCGTGACTCCGCTGTCCGGCGGTCGTTCCTTTGCGGATTTCCGGGATTCGTTGGGGCGGCGATGAGCGATGAATAAGAGAAAGGATCGTATTCATTGTCGCTTTGGCTGCGAGGGGTGCGGCTGCCGGCGGGTTTCTGGGCGAACATCGGTCGAGGCCTCTGGCTTTGTCTCTCTGCCGGCCGGGGCGGTCGTGTCCGGGGCGCGAGCCGGAAAAGGGAATCGTTCGCAAGGGTGTAGCCGAAAGTCAGCGACACGCAGCGAAGCCGCGGGCTTCGCAATGCGCAATTCATAATTACGAACGCGCACCGCCTTGGATTGCAGACCGTAGCCAGCGGAGGGCGCCGCCGAGCCTTCGGGCGAGAAGAGCAGCCCTCCGCCGGGGGGGGCTACGGGCTGCG
>CABIXK010000012.1:15036-34981 GCA_902362705.1 Rikenellaceae bacterium | reverse complement strand
AGGCCGCAGCCGCTCCGGGCAGAGGCCCGCAACTCTTCACAGAGTTTGCAGCCCTTCGCTGGCTGCTGCCCGAAAAGAGAGACGCAACCGTCGAAGCCACAGGCTTCGTCCCTTTGCCGGCTCGCGCCTGCGGCGCGACCGCCCCAGCCGGCAAAGGGAGTTTGCGTGCGAAAGGGCGGCCGAAGGCCGGCAGCCCGTAGCCGCCCCCGGGCGGAGGGCTGCTCTGTCTGTCGGCGACGCCTCCCGAGCACCTCCGCCGGCTACGGCCTGCCCCTCTCATTTTCAATTTTCCACTTTCCATTTTCAATTGGCAGCGGGCTTGCTTTTGCCCTCGCTTATTCGTACCTTTGACTTCGTCGAAGATACTCCCGCTCGGCAAAATGCAAGCGGGCTTGCTTTTGCCCTCGCTTATTCGTACCTTTGGCTCCGCCGAAGATACTCCGTCTCGGCAGAAACAAATCTTGCGGTTTGTCTCTGCGCTCGACTTTACGTATCTTTGTATTTTAAACCCCACACGCATGCTCAAAGCAGGACGCACCCAGACACTCACCGTCGCCCGCATATCGGACCACGGACTCTACCTCGCCGACGAGGAGCAGAACGAAGTACTGCTCCCCAACCGCTATACGTCGCTCACCGACAAGGTGGGCGATCGAAAGGAGGTCTTCGTCTACCACGACTCCGAAAACCGGCTCGTCGCGACGACCGAGACCCCGCTGCTCCGGGTGGGCGAGGCGGGCTATCTGCGCGTGGTGGACAAGACGACCCACGGCGCCTTCCTCGACTGGGGGCTCCACGGCAAAGACCTCTTCCTGCCCAACCGCAACCAGCAGGGGGGCATCTACGCCGGCCACAGCTACGTTGTCTACCTCTACGAGGACAACGTGACGGGCCGCTGCGTGGCCTCGTGCAAGCTCAAGAGCTTCATCGACAACGAGATCATCACCGTCGCCCCGCGCCAGGAGGTCGACCTGCTGGTGGCCTCCGAAAGCCCGATCGGCTACCGCGTCATCATCGACAACCGCCACTGGGGCATGCTCTACCGCAACCAGCTCTTCCGCCGCGTGGCGGTGGGCGACCGCATGCGGGGCTACGTGAGCCGCATCACGGAGGACCACCGCATCGACGTGAGCCTCCAGCAGCAGGGCTATGCCCAGGTAAAGGATTCGGCCGAGGTGCTCCTGCAGCTCCTGCACGACAATGGCGGGCGGCTGCCGATCGGCGACGAGAGCGATCCGGCCGAGGTGACGCGCCTCACGGAGATGAGCAAGAAGGGATTCAAGCGGGCGCTGGGCGTGCTGCTCAAGCAGGGCGCGGTCGAGACCGACGGCACAAGCATCCGCCTCACGCAGAGCGAATAGAGACATGGGAAAGATCGCAACGGCCGAGCGCGTATCGCGCGACGCGTCGGACAACTTCGTATTCCAGCGCTCGCTGCTGGCCTACCACGCGGCGGCCGGGCGCATCGCGGGCGACGTGCTGGAGATCGGCACCGGGTCGGGCTACGGCATCGAGGTGCTCGCCCCCCGCACCGAGCGGTTCGTCACGCTCGACAAGCATGCACCCGCGCCCGGGCTGCTCGACCGCCCGGGGGTGGAGTTCCGCTGCGCGACCGTGCCTCCCCTGCCCTTCGCCGACGGCTCGTTCGACTGCGTGGTGTCGTTCCAGGTGATCGAACACATCGAGCGCGACGCGCTCTTCGTCGCCGAGGCCCGGCGCGTGCTGCGGCCGGGCGGCATGCTGATCCTCTCCACGCCCAACGCCCCCATGTCGCTCACGCGCAACCCGTGGCACGTGCGCGAATACACCGCCGCGGAGCTCGGACGACTGCTCGCCGACGGCGGATTCGCGACGGTGGAGATCGAGGGCGTCTTCGGCAACGAGCGCGTGATGGCCTACTATGAGGAGAACCGCCGCAGCGTCGCGCGCATCCTGCGCTTCGACCCGCTCGACCTCCAGCACCGCCTGCCGCGCCGCCTGCTGCAACTCCCCTACGACCTGCTCAACCGCCTCAACCGGCGCAAACTCCTGCGCGACAACGGCTCGCTCACCGCCTCGATCCGCATGGACGACTACCGCATCGCCCCCATCGAGCGCGCCGACGCCCCCTGCTTCGATCTGTTCGCCGTCGCACGGCGCTGACCGGCCAGCAGCTGACCGGCCCGTGCGGGACTTTCCGAGCCGCGGAGCGACCCGCAGCGTCTCCCCTCCTGCCCCGACCTGGGTTCACACACCCGCAATCCCATACGAAAAGGGACGCACCCCGCTCGGGGCTGCGTCCCTCTGTTCGTTCGTCGGCGCCGGAAGCGCCCCGTCGTCAATACTCCTCCTCGTTGAAGAAGAAGTCGTCCTTGGAGGGGTAGTCGGGCCAGATGTCTTCGATCGACTCGTAGATGTCGCCCTCGTCCTCTATCTCTTGCAGGTTTTCGAGCACTTCGAGCGGCGCGCCCGAGCGTACCGCATAATCGATCAGCTCCTCTTTGGTCGCAGGCCACGGCGCGTCTTCGAGCTTCGAGGCCAATTCCAGTGTCCAGTACATAACGTCAATTTTAAGGTCCAAATATTCGGCGACAACGGCGGCAGCGACGGATCACCCGGGGCGTGCACGCCTCATCCGAGTTGCAAATGTATAAAAAAAACCACAAATCCAAACCAAAACGGCGAAAACATCCCCGTGCGGTCGGAAAAGCCGGAGATGCAGACAGGGCACAACGCAATCGCGGCCCGCTCGGCCCGGCAACACACCGTGCGGCAGATGCGGCACCCGCACGCGAAGCTCGCAACGCCCGTCGCCGCGAAAGTGCCGCAAGCCGGGCTTGAACCCGCCACGGCCGCAACACGCGACACCCGCCACCGTGAAAGCGCCCTACCCGCAGGCCGGACGCGAAACAGCAGAAGCACCCCCGCTCCCAAAGCAAACGGCACCCGCAGCCGAAGAAGCGCCCTACCCGCAGGCCGGACGCGAAACAGCAGAAGCAAGCCCGGTGGGTCAGGGAATCCAGAGCGTCTCCCGGGCGTCGTAGCGCACCGCGAGCAGGCGCCCGAGCAGGTAGAAGTAGTCCGACAGGCGGTTGAGCCACCGCAGCGTCGCGGCGTCGACGCCGTGCGTCTGGTCGGCACGCAGCGCGGCCCGCTCGGCCCGGCGGCACACCGTACGGCAGACGTGGCACAGCGACACGGCCTCGTGACCGCCCGGCAGGGTGAACTTGTCGATGGCCGGCACGGCCTCCTGCATCGCGTCGATGCGCTCCTCGAGCCATGCGACAGCATCGTCGGGCAGCGGGGCCACCTTGTCGGCACCCCCCTCGCCCACGGCCAGCAGCGCCTCGACGGTCATCAGCCGCGAGAGGACGCGCTCCAAATCGCAGACCTCGGCCCCGGCGCCGCCCAGCGCACGCAGGCGGTCCGTGAGCAGCGCCGCGAAGGCGGCCAGCTCGTCGACCGACCCGTAGGCCTCGACCCGCTCGTCGGTCTTGAAGACACGTTCGCCTCCGATGAGCGACGTCGTACCGCGGTCTCCCGTTTTCGTGTAAATCTTCATATGCGGAAATGCTGTTTCGGCAAGTGGTTGTTGAATACGAGCAGATAGCCCCGGTTATCGACCGTCGTCGAGCCATGGCAGGCCACGATCCGGCGGCAGAGGGCCTGCCGCTCGCGGTTTTCGTAGGGGGCCATCACCGCCACTGTCCGGCGTGCGACCGCGGCGGCCGCGACAAGCGCCTCGAGCTCCGCCCCGGCCATCTCGCGCGTAGCTATCCACCAGTCGCCCTCCGCACGATTCATGCCGAACGAGGCGTAACCGCAGTGGATGGCCAGATTCTGGAGCTGGATCGCACGCCGCTGCGACACCCCCGCGGCGAGCAGCGCCCCGTAGAGCGTGCGGTCGCCCGGCAGCAGCGCGTCGCGCATGAAGACCTCGCGCACCAGGTCGTAGACGAAAGGCGAGTGCACGCCGTGACCGCGGAAGTAGCGGGCACGCGAGAGGCGGTTGCGCAGCGTCTCGACGCCTCGGGGTATGCGGGTGCGGAGCGACATAGGGATTACTTCTTCAGCATGCCGGCCAGGTGCCCCGTCGAGAAGGCGATCTGGAGGTTGTAGCCGCCCGTGTCGGCGTCGAGGTCGAGCACCTCGCCCGCGAAGTAGAGGCCCGGAACCTTGAGCGACTCCAGCGTGCGGGGGTTGACCTCGTCGCAGCACACGCCGCCGGCCGTCACCACGGCGTATTCGAACGGCGCATAGTCGGTAATGGGGAACGCGAAGCCCTTGAGCGTGCGGATCAGACGGTCGACCTGCGCCTCGGTCAGGCGCGAAAGGTAGTCCTTGGAGTGGATGTCGATCTCGCGGCAGAGGGGCATGACCAGCGGCTTGGGAACCAGCTTGCGCACCAGCTCGGCGAAGAACTCCTTTTCGTCCATCTCGGAGCGCTCGCGGGCGATGCGCTCGCGCAGGATCTCCTCCGTCAGAGCGGGTTTGAGGTCGAGCGTCAGCTTCACGCGCCGCCCGTCGATGAGCGCATCGACGGCCGTGCGGCTCAGACGCAGCGCCACGGCACCCTCGATGCCGCGCTCCGAAAAGCCGACCTCGCCGAACTCCTCGCGCACGGGCTCGCCGTCGACGCTCAGTGTCGCACGCACGTTGCGCAGCAGCAGGCCGTGGAGGAAGCGCATCTGGGGATGGGAGGTCACCAGAGGGGTGAGCGACGGGCGCAACGGCTCGACCGTGTGTCCCAGGTCGGCGGCGAAGGCGTAGCCGTCGCCCGTGGAGCCGGTCGCGGGATAGGAGACGCCGCCCGTGGCGACGATCACCTGCGCGCACTCCTCCTTGCGCGTGAAGCCGCGCTTGTTGACGTAGCGCACGCCGAACACCCGCCCGGCGAGGGTCAGGATCTCCACCACGCGCGTCTCGTAGAGAATCTTTACCCCGTTCTCCACGCAGTAGTCGAGCAGTCCGTTGGCGATGTCCCAGGCCTTGCCGCTCGCGGGGAAGACGCGCTCGCCGCGCTCGACGGAGAGCCGGACCCCCTGCCGCTCGAAGAAGCGGATCGTCGACCGGTTGTTGAACTCGGCGAAAGCCGGCGCGAAAAACTCCGCATGGGCGCGCAGGTGGGCCGCAAACTCCTCGGCCGGCCGCGCATTGGTGACGTTGCAGCGCCCCTTGCCCGTAATGCGGACCTTGCGGCCCGACTTCTCCATCTTTTCGAGCAACAGCACCCGTTTGCCGTTGCGGGCCGCCGTGCCGGCAGCCATCAGGCCTGCGGCGCCGGCGCCCACGACCACCACGTCGTAAGGCTGCCGCTCGACGGGCCGTATCTCTTCGGTTTGTTCCATAAGTGGCGCAAAGATACGAATAAGCCGAATACAAAACCAAACTTGTTTGGGATTTGTTGAGGCGAAGTATCTTGGGCGGAGCCAAAGGTACGAATAAGCGAGCGCAGAAACAAGCTGCGCTGCGAATTGAAAATGGAAAGTGGAAAATTGAAAATGAGAGGGGCAGGCAGTAGCCGGCAAAGCGGCGCGAGAGACACAAGTCGCCCTTCGCCCAGGGCGGCTACGGCCTGCCGGCTTTTCAAGCCGACGGACTTGTCACGGGCAGCAGCCTGCGGAGCCCGAACGAGCGAGAGCGAGTTGCGGGCCTCCGCCGCCGGAGGCTGCGGCCCGCACGACCCTACGGGTCGAGAGCAAAAGTAAAAAGTAAGGGGTGCAGCCCGAAAAGGGAGGCGCAACCGTCGAAGTCTCCGGCTTCGTTCCTTTGGCGCGAGCCGGCAAAGGGAGTTTTTCTGCCGACGGGCGGCCGAAGGCCGACGGGTCGCAGCCACCCCGGGCGAAGGCCCGCAACTCTGAAGAGCCGCGGTTTCCGCTGGCTGCGTCCGAGAACGAATAAAATCCCGGCTCATAGCCGGGCGCCGGCCCCGCCCGGAAACCCGAAAACCCGCAAAAAAGCCGCACCCCGTCGTCGGGATGCGGCATCGGATCGGGACCAGCGGGGCCCTCTCTATCGCTTCTGCAGGTCGGAGTTGTCGGCCACGACCATGTTCTTGTCGATACGCAGCGTCACGTCGCCGTCGACCTCGATCAGCAGCGTGGTCTCCTTGACCTCCTTCACCACGCCGTAGATACCCCCGGCGGTGATGATCTTGTCGCCCTTCTTGAGACCGTCGCGGAAGGCCTGCATCTGCTTGCGGCGCTTGGCCTCGGGTCGCCACATGAGCAACCACATGGCCAGGACCATCAGGCCGATCATGATAATGAAGCTGTACTGCTGCATGAAGCCCGGCTGAGGCTGCACGGGAGCCTGAAGAAATTGAATCATTTCGTTATGCGTTTAAGGTTTGTAATCGGTTCGGAGCCGCAAGATACGAATTATTGCCGGAAAAGCAAGCGTCACTCGACCTCGGCCTCGACCACGAGGCGCAAATTCCGCGCCGCACCGGCCAGACGCAACTCCACGAGCTTGAGCTGCCACCCCTGCTCGCCGCGCGAGTCGAAAGTGACCTCCACCTCGCGCAGGGCGCCCGGAGGCAGCGGCTCGGAGTCGAAGCCGAGGGTCGTGCAGCCGCACGTGCGCTCGTAGGAGAGCAGCGCCACCGCACGCTGCGTGCGGTTCTCGATCCAGAGCCGCTTGCGGGCGATCTCGCCCGAGCGCAGGCGGCCGAAGCGCAGCGTGTCGCACCCGCCCGCCGCGAGCAGCGAATCGGTCACGGCCACGACCCGGGCGCCGCGGGGCAGCGCCTGCGGGGCCGACGGCGCAGTGCGCCCGCCCCCGCAGGCGACGGCGGCCGCGCACGCGCAACAGAGCAATCCTACGCGGAGCATCGGCCTCAGATCAGACCGCGGCCCGCCTTGCGGATGCGCCCCTCGGCCGTGAGCGCCTCGACGATCTTGTCGAGCACGCCGTTGATGAAGGTGCTGCTGCCGGGGGTCGAGTAGTACTTCGACAGCTCGATGTATTCGTCGAGGGTCACCTTGACCGGGATCGACGGGAAGGCCACCAGCTCGGTCATCGCCGTCGAGAGGATCAGGTTGTCCATGAAAACGATGCGCTCGATATCCCAGTTGGCCGTGAAACGCTCGATGTATTCCTGGTTGGCGTCGTAGCCCACCAGCGACTTCTCGAAGAGGGTCTTCAGGAAAGCGGGGTCCTCCTCGCTCTTGAACTGGGGCGGCACGCGCAGCTCGGTGTGCGAGGGGCGCAGCGACGAGAGCGTGCGCAGGATCATCACCACGATATAGGGCAGGTCGTCGGTCCACATGAGCGAGAGCTCCTCGAGCGCCTCGTCCAGCGCCTCGCACTCCTGCAGGCGGGTGAAGAGGGTCTCCATGAACCGGCGGTCGTCGTCGAACGAACGCTCGGCGGCCTGCATGTACTCGGCGTACCAGTCGCTCCCGGTCATCCAGCCGTAGAGCGTGCGGATGAGGTCGGGCTGGGTCGTCCAGCCCAGCTTGCGCGCGGCCACGCGGTCGTTCACCGCGTCGCTCTGCGAGATCAGGCGCACGACAGCGTTGTCGACGAACTTGGTATTGGGATTGAGGTCCTCGAAAGTCGGCAGCTTCTTCTGGCGGGCCAGCTCCTGCCGCTGTTCGGCATAGCGGGCCAGTTCGACCGGGAGGGTCATCATCTGGAAATAGAGATCGTAGGCTTTGTCCACCGAACTCAAAAGCGTCTTTTCCGAGGCGATCATGTTGTCGGCGCCCGACTTGAGGTGGGCGAACAACGCTTTGACGACCTTCACGCGAAGTAATCTTCTGCTCAACATATCTTATAGAACCGTTTGAATCGAGGGGCAAAGATAGTGCATGCGGCGGGCAAAACCAAATTTTTTCGCACCCGCCCGCCCGGCGGGGCCCGCAGGCCCGTTTTCCGGCGGCGAGCGACGGGCGACGAGCAGCCCCCGCGCCCGAAACGCGACGAGGAGGCCCCGCGGGACCCCCTCGTCTTTCGGAAAAATCGGCTCCTACTTGGCCATCTTTTCGCGAATCTTGTCTGCGGTGGCGACCACCGCCTCCTCGACCTTCTCGGTCGCCTTGAGCACGCCCTCGCGGGCCGACTCCTTGATGCGGGCGCCGGCGTCGCGGAGCTTGTCGCCCGCCGTGCGGGCCTCCTCTCCGGCCTTCTCGGCCACGCGGTCGGCCTTCTCGCGGAGCTTCTCGCCCGTCTTCTCGGCGCTCCGCTTGGCGCTCTCGATCTTGTCCACGGCCTTGTCCATGACGTGCTTGGTCTTGTCGGCCGCCTTGTCTATCGTCTTGTCGATCTTCTGCTTGTCCATATTATCTTACGATTTTTTTGTTGTTACGCGAAGTGATGAGCGACACGATCCAGAGCAGCACCACGGCGCCGAGGATCGAGGTGAGCAGGCTGCCGACCGTGCCCACGGCGACCACGCCGAAGAGCGAGAAGATCCAGCCGCCCAGCAGGCCGCCGATGAGGCCCACGACCAGGTTGATGATGAGTCCCGAGCCGTTGCCCTTGACGATGAGGTTGGCGATCCATCCGGCCGCCAGACCGATCAGAAGATACCATAAGAAATACATAGTCTTTCGTTTTAGTGGTTTGACGAAAGACCTCCGTGCAAGATTCGCGCCGAAACCCGCGGGTGCGACCGTATGCGACGTTTTCGCGCCCGCAGGGAGCGCCACGCGGGCCTCAGAGCGCCTCGCGCAGCGCCCGGGAGAGCTGGTCGGGGCACGAGGTGCCCTTGCCGCGGCAGTCGATGCCGCCCAGACGCTCGGCGGCCTCCTCGGCGCGCATGCCGCGCACGAGCGCCGCGATGCCCTGCGTGTTGCCGTGGCAGCCGCCCGCGAAGGCGACCGAGAGGATCGTGCCCTGCTCGTCGAGCTCGATGTCGATCTGCCGCGAGCAGGTGCCCTGGCAGGTGTGGGTGATGTGTCGTGTCATGATGTACGAAAATTACGCCGCAAATATACGACATTCTCTGCGAAGGAGTTGGGACGGCGATTGATAAAATGTTGAAAACTTCGCCCGCGCGCGCTTGTTTTGTCGCCCGAAAAAGAGAATCTTTGTAACCGCAAAGGTATCCGCGCCCCGTCCGGGGTCGGGGATAAGAGGGAATCGGGTGCGAATCCCGGACAGTTCCCGCTGCTGTGAGCGCCCCATGCCGCAGGCTCCCCACGCCACTGTCCTCCGTCGGAGGGCGGGAAGGCCGCCTGCGGGTCGGCGCGAGTCAGAAGACCTGCCTTTGCGGATACAATGTGCGGCCTGCGGGGAAACGGGCCGATTGTGAAACCCTTACATATATATAATCCATGGACTACGCACGGATTTCCATCATCAAGCGCGACGGCAAACGCGAAGCCTTCTCGCTCGACAAGATCGTCGGCGCCATCACCAAGGCCTACCGCGCCGGCGGCATCGACAACGAACGGCAGACGATCGACCGCATCGCCGAGGACATCGCCGCCTCCATAGCCACCGAGGAGATCTCGGTCGAGCAGATCCAGGACATGGTCGAGGAGCGGCTCATGCAGCACAACCCCTCGATCGCCAAGCGCTACATCATCTACCGCGAGTGGCGCAACGTCGAGCGCGACCGCCGCTCACAGATCAAGGGGGTGATGGACGGCATCGTCACCGTGGAGCGCAACGACATCAACCTGTCGAACGCCAACATGTCGTCGCACACGCCCGCGGGGCAGATGATGACCTTCGCCTCCGAGATCACCAAGGACTACGCCCTGAAGTATCTGGTGGGCGTGCGCCACGGCCGCGCCCACCGCGACGGCTCGATCCACATCCACGACCTCGACTACTACCCCACCAAGACCACCACCTGCATCCAGTACGACCTGGGCGACATCTACGAGCGGGGCTTCTCGACCAAGAACGGATCCGTGCGCTCGCCCCAGTCGGTGCAGAGCTACGCCACGCTGGCCACGATCGTCTTCCAGACCAACCAGAACGAGCAGCACGGCGGACAGTCGATCCCGGCCTTCGACCACTTCATGGCCCCGGGCGTGCTGAAGACCTTCCGCAAGCACGTGGTCGACATGACGCTCTTCCTGTGCGGCCTGCGGGGCATCGAGGCGCCCGACCGCAAGGCGTTCAAGCAGCTCGTCGCCGAGCACGTCGCCACCATCGAGCCGTGCGACGAGGCGGTGGGCGCGCTCTTCGCTGCGCTGCGCTGCGCTGGACTGGAGATCGCCGACGCCGACATGCGCGGCATCTGGCGGCAGGCCTACGACGCCACGCGCCGCGAGACGCACCAGGCCATGGAGGGCTTCATCCACAACCTCAACACCATGCACTCGCGCGGCGGCAACCAGGTGGTCTTCAGCTCGGTCAACTACGGCACCGACTCCTCGCCCGAGGGGCGCATGGTCATCCGCGAGCTGCTCTCGGCCACCGTCGAGGGGCTGGGCCACGGCGAGGTGCCCGTCTTCCCGATCCAGATCTTCAAGATCAAGGAGGGCATCTCGTGGTCGGAGGCCGACTACGAGCTGGCCGTGAAGGATTTCGACCGCGCGCTGGCGGGCGAGGTGAAGTTCTCGACCCCCAACTTCGACCTGCTGATCGAGGCGTGCCGCACCACCTCGGTGGCGCTCTTCCCCAACTTCATGTTCCTCGATGCGCCGTTCAACCTCAACGAGAAGTGGCGCGCCGACGACCCCGACCGCTTCCGCTACGAGGTGGCGACGATGGGCTGCCGCACGCGCGTGTTCGAGAACCTCCACGGCGAGAAGTCGTCGTGGGGCCGCGGCAACCTCTCGTTCACCTCGATGAACCTCCCGCGCCTGGCCATCGAGGCGATGCGCGAGGCCTCGGAGCTGATCCCCGACGGCGACAAGCACACGATCCGCAAGGAGGCGCGCGCGATCTTCCTCGAGTCGGTGCACCGCACCGCCTCGATGATCGCCGAGCAGCTCTACGAGCGCTACCGCTTCCAGCGCACGGCCCTGGCGCGGCAGTTCCCCTTCATGATGTCGAACGACGTGTGGAAGGGCGGCGGCGCGTTGCAGCCCAACGACGAAGTGGGCGACGTGCTGAAGCACGGCACGCTGGGTATCGGCTTCATCGGCGGCCACAACGCCATGGTGGCCATCTACGGCGAGGGGCACGCCCGCTCGAAAGAGGCGTGGCAGACGCTCTACGACGCCGTGCTGACGATGAACCGCGTAGTAGACGAATACAAGGCCAAGTACGGCCTCAACTACTCGGTGCTGGCCACCCCGGCCGAGGGGCTCAGCGGCCGCTTCACCCGCATGGACCGCAAGCGCTACGGCGAGATCCCGGGCGTCACGGACCGCGACTACTACGTCAACTCGTTCCACGTCGACGTGCGCGAGCCGGTGACCATCGCCGAGAAGATCCGCCTCGAGGCGCCGTTCCACGCCATCACGCGCGGCGGCCACATCACCTATGTCGAGCTCGACGGCGAGGCGAAGAAGAACCCCGTGGCGATCCTCAAGATTGTCAAGCTGATGAACGACTCGGGTATCGGCTACGGGTCGATCAACCACCCCATCGACACCTGCCGCAAGTGCGGCTACCGGGGCGTGATCTACTCGAAGTGCCCGGTGTGCGGCTCGGAGAACATCTCGCGCATGCGCCGCATCACGGGCTATCTGACAGGCAGCCTCGAGTCGTGGAACTCGGCCAAGCAGGCCGAGGAGCGCGACCGCGTGAAACACCGTTAGCCGATGGAGCCGCTGCGCATCCTCGGCATCTCGCCCGAGACCATCGCCGACGGCTACGGCCTGCGCTACGCGATCTACTTCGCGGGGTGCGCCCACCGCTGCCCGGGGTGCCACAACCCCCAGAGCCACGATCCGCACGGGGGCGAGGCGCTCGACGAGGCGCTTTTCGAGCGCATCTGCCGCCAGATCGCCGGCAACCCGCTGCTCGACGGGGTGACCCTCAGCGGCGGCGACCCGCTGCTGCGGCCCGACGCGATGGCGGCGTTCCTCCGCCGGCTCAAGGAGCGCACGGGGGCCGACATCTGGTGCTACACGGGCTACACGCTCGAGGAGTGTCTGGCCCACCCGCTGCGGCGCGAGTGCCTGCGGTGGATCGACACGCTGGTCGACGGGCCCTACGTCGAGGCGCTGCGCGACCTCTCGCTGCCGTTCCGCGGCAGCGCCAACCAGCGGATCATCGACATCGGGGCCCTGCACCTCTTCGACGCTTCATAGGCCGGACCGCCCCGGCAATGCAAAACGAGCGGTTATCCTTTGGAGGATAACCGCTCGTTTGCGTTGAACTGCCGGGACTCGAACCCAGAACGACAGAACCAAAATCTGCTGTGTTACCATTACACCACAGTTCAATCCGGTGCTCGTAAGCGGTGCAAAGGTAGTCAAAAAAAACGAATTTCCACCCTCCGGCGCGAGAAAAGCGACCCGATACGCCTCTGCGGCCGCCCGCACGGCCTGCGCACGCGGGGCCTGCGCCGACCACGGCCGCCGTCAGAAGGTGTATTGCAGGCCGACCTGCAGGCGATTCCACCCCGCATCGAGCACGAATTCGCCGTCGCCCCAGCAGCCGCCCGAACGGTGGAAGGCAGGGGCCCCGCTATAGCCCAGGTAGAGATAACGCACCTGCGCACGCAGCCGCCGGGTCAGCGCATAAGAGGCCCCGAACGTGAATCCTGCTTCAGCATAGTGGTTGTCGAAGTCGGCATTGAGCCTGACCTGCCCGCCTTCGGGAATCATCGACGCAGGGACCGGCAGGAAGTGCTCCCCCTGGATGTAGCAAGAGACCTGCCCCTCCACGAAAAGACTCCATTTCCTGCGATTGAAGAATCCGTATCGGGCAAAAGCGCCCACGGCCGTATAATTGGCATAATAGCTCTCCAGTTCGAACTGCGCCCATGCGCCGACCTGCCAACGCTCGTCGAAACGATAGCCGACCGCCGGAGCGAGCAGCGCAAATCCGCCGCCGGCCCGATGCGCATCGAACTCATAGTCGATCGTATAATCGCCGGACGTCCCCGCAACGGCATGACAACCGTACGTATTCCGGCTGTAACCGGCATTCAGTTCGAGAAAAATACCACGGTCCTTCTCCTGCGCCGCGGCCGTCGCGATACCGCACATGGCCATAACAAGCAAAAAGAACATTCTGGTTTTCATCATGCACGCCGTTTAAAAGGTGTATTGCAAGCCGACCTGCAGGCGGTTCCACCCCGCATCGAGCACGAATTCGCCGTCGCCCCAGCAGCCGCCCGAGCGGCGGAAGGCGGGCGAATCGCTGTAACCCAGATAGAGGTAGCGCGCCGTCACGGCAAGCCCTTTCCAGATTCGATACGAAGCGCCAAAGGTAAATCCGGCTTCGGCGAAATTATCCGACACGATCTCGGGATGATCCGCAGCCCACTCTCCTACCGAACCTCCCGAAACGAGCAACTTGACATAGTCGTGCTCGACCATATAGCAGGAAAGCTGCGCTTCGGCGAACAGGCTCAAACGCCCGGCATTGAAAAATCGGTATTGCCCGAAAACGCCGATCGCCGTGAAGTTTTCATAATCCCAGTAATTTTTGGTCTCCAGCTGCACGCGGACTCCGACCGACCAATTATTGGCGAAACGATAACCCACGGCCGGGGTCACGAACGTATGGCTGTTACTCCCGCCGTACACGTCGTAAGCAAATTTGTTATGTCCGGCGGACAGCTCGACGAAAAATCCTTTGTCCTGGGCCGATGCCGCGTAAAAGCCTCCTGCGAACACAATTTCATGCTATATTATTCTACAGGATATATATTTTCAATATTCTTTCTATAAAATGAGTAATTCTGGTCATCACCGAGTATATTGTTCGTTGCATAATATTCATTGGTACGTATGATTCCGTCGCCCCAATTTACATGCACTCCAGTCCATTCATAATTGGTAATCGGGCCATAAACGAATACTTCGTTCATACGTTGGGGTTCGTAGCCTTCGGGGCAATCCTCCAATACCATCAACTTAACTACAATATACGAATGATCAAATTTATACCCATCGCACACCCAAGCATGGCCGGGTTGATCCAGGTCGGAAGAGAGATTACCCCGCATATACACCGGCCGATTCTGCCGCAATTCCGCAAACAGATTGCCCGCCCCGGGATCAACCAATACGGCATTCTTGTATCCGTAGGATTTGAAGGCTGCAAGCACTTGCGATTCGCGTGCGGACGACGCCTTTCCGGGCCGATAGTCTATACCTATGGAGCGCCCCAATTCCGTCAAAAACCGGGCGGTCGTCGGTGCCGGTTCCGAATCGGGCATATTCGACCAATCGTATCGCGCCGGGAAACGGTGATATTTCATGATCTGTCCCGCAGCAACCGTGGTACAACCCAATGCGACGCCTTGTTCGAGTTCCTGGTTGTAATCCGCCCAATGATCATATTTGCCGGAACCGCCCTGCTCCCAGAAGGTCGTCAAAAGCGGGCCGACTTGTTCCCGTCGCGTTGGTCTGCCGATCAATACGAACGACACCCGATCCCGTCCGCCGTAACGGGGATTGGCGTAAACGGAAGAGGTCCACAGAATTTCGTCCCGAACAGATTTCGGCAAACGCAAAAAATCAGCTGTGTCTTTGAAGTCCGAAAGTCGATAAACCGTATATCTATCCAATTGCCATTGACTCACACTGCTGGTCATCACATATATCACATCGTCGTAGCTGCGGGTCTCGGCCTCGGTGAAGAGCGGCTCGCGCGTCGTGTTGTAGGCCTCCCACATGGCGCGGCAGCGCAGGCGCACGCTGTCGGGAAGCTCCGAGGCATGCTCGATCGCAGCCTGCTGCTCGGCAAGCCACACCGAGACGCCCGTCTTGTCGATGCTCTCCACGTCGAAACGCCCCTCGTCGCTGAAGGCCAGCACCGGCATGTAGTCTTTCGTCGCCGACACCACCACGAAACCGCGGTCGCCGCGGTAGTTGACCACGTAGCACAACGCGTCGCCCGACTGCGAGCGCAGCGTGTGGACCGATTCGATCTCCCGCTCCCCGGCGCGCGTCGCGTCATCGGCCCCGAACAGCGCCGCCACGCTCCGCACCGCAGCCTCGGTCACCTCCTCGCTGCGGTCGGGGACCGTGACATACGCCACCGGCACCTTGGGCATCTCCGGCGATTCGGCCGGCGCGACCTGCTCGGGCGCGGAGCAGGAGACGACCCATGCGGCGAACCATGCCGCAACCGCAAAAAGAGAAAATCTTTTCATAGGCACAGACATTAAACTAAACCCACTGCTAATATAGGCCTATTTTCGAATATTTCCAAAAACAAAGCCGATAATTAACAAAAAAAACATCCGCACTGCGGACGCCGGCAGGCGAAACCCTATGCCGCATGGCACGATTGCTGCATCGGAATCCCGCGCAAACGTAAATCGGACAGTCATGATTGTATCCATGCTACTCCTCTTCGCGGTGGGCTACGCGTTCATCGCGCTGGAGCACAAGACCCGCGTCAACAAAGCGGCCGTCGCACTGGTGATGTGTGCGGCCGTATGGACTCTCTACGCGCTCGCGGGCGGCGGCGACACGGCCCCGAAGCTGCTCGGCAGCCTGGGCGACACGTGCGAGATCCTCGTCTTCCTGATCGGCGCCATGACCATCGTCGAGCTGATCGACGTCCACGGCGGATTCAACGTCATCACCGACCGCATCCGCACGCGCGACAAGCGGCGGCTGCTCTGGCTGCTGGCCACGATCACCTTCTTCATGTCGGCCGTGCTCGACAACATGACCACCACCATCGTCATGGTGATGCTCCTGCGCCGCCTGGTCGCCGAGCAACGCGAGCGGTGGATCTTCGCCAGCATCGTCGTCATCGCGGCCAACAGCGGCGGCGCCTGGTCGCCCATCGGCGACGTGACGACCATCATGCTCTGGATGCGCGGCAACATCTCCTCGCTGCCGCTCATGGAGAGCCTCTTCGTCCCGTGCGCCGTGTCGACCGTCGTCCCCGTGGCGCTGGCCGCGCGCACGATCGGCCGCGGCGAGGTGTCGCACGCCCGGACCGCGGCCGCGACGCTGCCCCCGGGCGTCGGACAGCGCATGAGCCGCGCGATCCTCGTCGCCGGCACCGCGGGCCTGCTCTTCGTGCCGGTGTTCAAGGAGCTCACGGGGCTGCCGCCCTACATGGGCATGATCCTGGTGCTGGGGGCGCTGTGGCTGCTCACCGAGATTCTCTACGACCGCCGCGACGACCTGGAGGAGGAGTCGCAGAACCGCGTGGCCAAGGTGATCCGCCGCATCGACATGCCCACGATCCTCTTCTTCCTCGGCATCCTGATGACCGTGGGCGCGCTGCAGAGCACCGGCCTGCTCGACCGCGCCGCCGCCTGGCTCGACGCCACCGTCCACGAGGTATTCACCATCACCGGGGTGATCGGCCTGCTCTCGTCGGTGGTCGACAACGTGCCGCTGGTGGCCGCCTGCATGGGCATGTACCCCGTGGCCGATGCCGCTGCCGTGGCTGCGAGCGCCGATGCCGCCTTCGCCGCATCGTTCGTCCGCGACGGCGTATTCTGGCACCTGCTGGCCTACTGCGCCGGCGTGGGCGGCAGCCTGCTCATCATCGGCTCGGCGTCGGGCGTGGTGGCCATGGGGCTCGAGAAGATCGAGTTCGTGTGGTACCTCAAGCGCATCTCGCTGCTGGCCCTGCTGGGCTACGCGGCCGGCATCGTCGTGATCCTTGCCGAGCACCTGCTGTTCGGGTTGTGACGCCGCGCCCCGCCGCACGAAAACACCCCCGCCGGAGCCGTTCCGACGGGGGTGTCTCTTTTCCGAGGGAGGCTGCGCCGCTGCAGGCCGCCCTCACTCCGCGCACCCGGGGCTCTGCGCCCCCTGCTCCGCCTCCGTATCCGGGAGCAGCGGCGCATACATCATCAGCGCGTCGTTGCGCGTGACGGGCTGCACGTCGACGCAGTGCCCCGCAGCGTCGTAGACCTCGCGGTAGAGCGCGTTGTGGCGGCTGTAACCGCCCCACCACTCGCTGCGGATGCAGTGGTCGCGCTCGACCACGCGGTAGGAGTACTCCGCCGGACGGTCGGCCAGCCACTCCCCCTCGAGGAACTCCCCGCCCACCGCGACGCGGAGCCGGAAGGTGGTCGGAGTGTCGTTGCGGATCATCAGGTCGCGGTAGGGGTAGACGCACGTGGCGCCGCTGCCGAAGGGCTGCGTGCGGCCGCTGTCGGGGAAGACGTCGTAGGAGTGGCGGTAGCGCTCCACAACGGTCAGCGGCGTGTGGAGCGTCATCCAGAAGAGCAGGTTCGAGAGCTGGCACAGCCCGCCCCCGACACCCGGGCGGAACGTGCCGCAGAAGAGCACGATACCGTCGAGATAGCCCTTGCGGCGCGTCGGGCGGCCGATCAGCCGCCAGTAGCTGAGGGTCTCGCCCGGCCGCAGCACCACCCCGTCGAGGCGGGCGGCGGCGATGCGCAGGTTGACGATCTTGTTGTGCTGGTAGCGCATGTCCACCGCGCGGAGCTTGCGCAGCAGCGGCGTGCGGTGGGCGAAATGGAGGCAGCGGCACTCGGGCGCCGGGCGCCGGCGCGCGAAGCGGATCCCGCCGAAGTACCACAGCGCATAGCGCAGGAGCGTATACCACAAGCGCCCGCACAGCAGGCGCAGCCGCGACCGCTCGATCGGCCGGGGCACCGACCACTCCACCGTCAGCCGAGTTTGGCGAGGAACCGGGCGCGGTCGACCACGTAGCGGACGTGCGTCCCCTCGCCGATCATCCCCGCCGTGTCTGTGGCCCCGACGTTGAAGGTGAGCCGGCGCCCCTCGACGGAGGCCAGCACGGCCGTGGCCGTCACCTCGGCTCCGAGGGCCGAGGGTTTGATGTGCGAGCAGTTCATCTCGGCCCCCACGGTCGTCGCCCCCTCGGGCAGCGCGGCGGCCACGGCCCGCATCGCGGCGTTTTCCATGAGCGCCACCATCGCGGGGGTGGCGAAGACATCCATATCGCCCGAGCCCATCGCCCGGGCCGTGTTCGCGGCCGTCACCACTGCGGTGGCCGATGCCGACAATCCTTTTTCCAACATAATCGCGTTCGTGTCTGTTTCGAGGTCAAAGATAAGGTTTTTCAGCCGAAATCGGCACGCGGGCCGTGTCGTTTCGCACCGCCGGTCGGGTGACGGCCGACTATCAGCGCTGCCGGCCGGTCGCCGACGGGCTCTCCACGGGTTGCCGACGCATTGCCGATGGGCAGCGGCCGGGCTCCGCGCGGCCGCTGCGGCGAAGATTTCCCCGCCCGGGTGCGCCGATTCGCCGAAAAAAGGCTATTTTTGCGTATGATCCGTCTCCGTCGCATCCTGCTCGCCGCCCTCGCGCCGCTCCTCGCGCTTCCCGCATGGAGCCAGACGCCCCGCGGTCGCGGCTACTCCGTGCAGGAGTGGACCGTCGTCGACGGCGACACCATCCCCCAGATCCGCATCCTGCCCGTGCCCGTCTTCCGCCGCCCGGTCGATCTGCGTCGCTACCGCCGTCTGGTCGAGGCGGTCAGGCGCGTCTACCCCATCGCGCAGATCGCCAAGGCTCGCATGGCCGAGATGGAGGAGGAGCTGCTGCGGCTCCCGACCAAGAAGGAGCAGAAGGCCTACATCAAGGGGGTCTACCGCCAGATCAAGGAGGAGTATACGCCCGTGCTCAAACACATGACCCGCACCCAGGGGCGCGTGCTGCTGAAGCTCATCGACCGCGAGACCGACCACACGGCCTACGAGGTGCTGCGCGAGTTCCGCGGCGGGTTCGTGGCGGGCTTCTGGCAGAACGTCTCGCGCATCTTCGGCCAGAACCTCAAGTCGGCCTACGACCCCGAGGGCGAGGACCGCGCGATCGAGCAGATCGTCGTCTACTACGAGGCGGGGTGGCTGTAGACACCTCGCACTGGCCCTCCGGCCGGCAAGGCATCACTCGGAGTAGATCGGACCGCGCACCAGCTCGTCGAGCAGCACGGCATAGCGCTCAGCCACGGCCCGGGCGAAGCGCTCGCCCTTGGCGGCCGTCGCGCGGCGCGGGTCGCCGATGCCCGTGTCGGCCGATACGCGGCTCCAGTCGCGCGGGATCCAGGCAGTCTTGCCTCGCAACGATGAGGCGGCGAAGGGCTTCCACGCTCCGTCGCCCGCCTCGGAGAGCTCCACGAGCTCGGGCCGGTAGTGCATCATGACCGACGTCTCCAGCTCGTCGGCGTGGTCGCCCGGGGCGTCGAAGCAGTCGGCCGCGGGGCAGACCGCGAACCACTCGCTCGAGGCGATGAGGAAGTCGGGCCGGTCTACCGCCAGGTCGCGGATCATGTTCTTGAAGCAGTTGCCCCCGTGACCGTTGACGATGACGAGGCGCCGCACACCCTGGCAGTGCAGCGACGCGACGATGTCGGTCAGGATGGCCTTCTGCGTCTCGTAGCGGGCGTGGATACAGAACGGGAGTTCGCGCTGCCCGGGGTTCTGCGACCCCAGCGCCACCCACGGCAGCACCATGGCGCGGATACCGAAGCGCTCCCGGGCAAGCACGGCGGCGTCGACCGCGACGGCGTGGGCGAGGATGCAGTCGGTCAGATAGGGCAGGTGGAGGTTGTGGGGCTCGGTGGCGCCCCACGGAAGCAGGGCGATGTCGCAGGCGGCTTTGCGCGCCTCGCCGTAGCAGGAGACCGTTAGGTCGCAATCTTTGCGTATCATGGTCGGGGGGGGGTGAATGATTTTTGCAAAAATACGAAAAGTCGAGCGCAGAAGCAAGCTGCGCAGCTAATGGAAAATGGAGACTTCCGTTTTCAGCCCGCAGCCAGCGGAGGGCGCTGGAGGCTTTGCCGATGGGCTTGTCTCGGGCAGCAGCCTGCGGAGTGCCGGCACGAGCCATCGACGAGTTGCGGGCCTCCGCCGCCGGAGGCTGTGGCCCGCACGACCCTGCGGGTCGAGAAGTAAGAAGTAAAAATGAGAAGTGAGGGACAGGCCTACGGCTGCCGGTCAGTGAACAATCTCCCTTTGCCGGCTCGCGCC
>CABIXK010000012.1:0-14824 GCA_902362705.1 Rikenellaceae bacterium | reverse complement strand
TCCCTTTGCCGGCTGGGGCGGTCGCGCCAAAGGCGCGAGCCGGCAAAGGGACGAAGCCCGAGGCTTCGCAATGCACGATTCATAATGCACAATTCACAATGAAATGCCGCGATAAACGCACCTCCGGCGGAGGACTGCAAGTGCAAATAATAAAACCCGGCTCTTAGCCGGGCAGCCCGTAGCCACCCTCCCCGGCGAAGGACTGTTCTGTCAGCAAAGCTCCTCCCGAACGCCCCGCTGGCTACGGGCTGAAAACGGAAGTCCCCATTTTCAATTTTCCACTTTCAATTTTCAATTCACGGCGCCTCAGCCCCCCCCGGCCGCCAACCGAACCCGCTCCGATTTTCCATCCCCGATTCTCCATTTTCGAAAAATTATGCTACCTTTGCCCCCGACATTTCGAAGGGGTGCCTTACTATCAGGCTGAGATTATACCCATGGAACCGGATACGGGTAATGCCGAGACCGGGAGACAAGCGTAATCAACAACGTATACCCCTTTTCAGTTTTTAACCTAACACAAAAGGTAAATGAAAAGGTTTTCACTGACTGCGGCCGCCCTCGCCCTGTGCCTGGCTGCCGCAACAGCCGCGGAACGTTCCGCGGCAACCCCGGCACGCAGCGGCGACCGGACAACCGAGCAGGCGCAACCCGAGGATTCGGTGCGCATGATCCGCATGCAGCAGGTCGAGGTCACGGCCCTGCGCGCCGATGCCCGCACCCCGGTGGCCTACGCCGATCTGGAGCGCGAGGCGATCGCGCGCAACGCCTACGGCACCGACATCCCGTCGCTGCTGGCCCTCACCCCCTCGATGGTAGCGACCAACGAGACGGGCATCGGCATCGGCTCGACGGCCGTCCGCCTGCGCGGCACCGACCCCACGCGCATCAACGTCACGATCAACGGCGTGGCGATGAACAACCCCGACTCCCACTCGATGTACTGGTACGACACACCCGACCTTCTCTCGTCGGTTGGCACGATCCAGGTGCAGCGCGGCGCCGGCCTGTCGACCAACGGCACGGGGGCCTTCGGCGGCGCCGTCAACATGACCACCGACGCCCTCCGCACCGAGTTCGGCGGCTCGGCGTCGCTCTCCTACGGATCGTACAACACCCAGAAGCAGGCCGTGCACATCGCGTCGGGCCTCATGGGGGGCCACTGGACGCTCGACGCACGCCTGACGCACATCGGCTCCGACGGCTATGTCGAGCGCGGCGCCACCGACCTGAAGTCCTACATGTTCCAGGCGGGCTACTACGGCGGCCGGACGATGCTCAAGCTGCTCTCGTTCGGCGGCAAGGCCCGCACGGGCCTCACCTACACGGGCGCCACGAAGGAGGAGATGCGCCTGAACGGCCGCCGCTTCAACCCCGAGGGGATGTACACCGTCTCGGGCGGGCTGTCGCACCGCGTGTGGCACGGCGATCCCCCCGAGTGGAAGGAGGTGGCCTACTACGACGACCAGACCGACAACTACCTGCAAATCAACAACCAACTGGTCGCAAGCCACGTTTTCAACGCCCGCTGGCGCCTCAACGCCACGGCCTTCTACACCTACGGCTACGGCTACTACAAGCAGTATAAGGACGATGCGAAGCTCAACGAGTACCCGACGCTCGCCGGCGTGGCCTTCGACGACGGGGGCAACCGGCTGCGCCGCGACCTGATCCGCGAGAAGCTCATGCGCAACCACCTGGGCGGCATCAACGCCTCGGCGCTCTATGCCGTCCGCGACTTCGACCTGGCCTTCGGCGGCTCCTACAGCTACTACACCTGCCCCCACTGGGGCGAGCTCGACTGGGTCGAGGGCATCGACGCCTCGCGCATCGGCGGCCGCTGGTACGACAACGACGTGCGCAAGCAGGACGCCAACCTCTTCGCCAAGGCCGACTGGCGCGTGGCCCGCGGCCTGCACCTCTTCGCCGACCTCCAGTACCGCTACGTCCGCTACGAGGCGTGGGGCGTCAACGACAACTGGGTCGATGCCGAGACGGGCATGCAGCCCATCGACGTCGACAAGAGCTACCACTTCTTCAACCCGCGTGCGGGACTCAGCTACACCGCGGGGCGCCACAGCCTCTTCGGTTCGTTCGCCGTCGCGCAGCGCGAACCGACGCGCAGCGACTTCACAGACCGCTACCGCTTCGCCGCGGACGACAGCTACCCCTCTTCGGAACGGCTCTACGACTTCGAGATCGGCTACCGCTACGAGGCGCCGCGCGTCACGGCGGGCGTCAACCTCTACTACATGAAGTACAAGGACCAGCTGGTCCCCACGGGCATGGTCAACGACGGCTCCGACGTGCTCAACGTCAACGTGCCCGACAGCTACCGCCGCGGCGTGGAGCTCACCGCCTCGTGGCGCGCGACGGACTGGCTCACGGCGAGCGCCAACGCCACCTTCTCGCAGAACCGCATCGAGGACTACGTCGACATGCTGGCCGACAGCCCCACCTACGGGCAAAACCTGGGAGATATGACCATCGCCTACTCGCCCTCGGCCATGGGGTCGCTGCTGCTCGACTTCCACCGGGGCGGCTTCGGGGCCGTGCTCCACACGCAGGTCGTGGGGCGCCAGTACTTCACCAACAACGAGAACGACGCCCTCTCGCTGGGCCGCTACTGCGTGACGAACCTCGATCTTATGTACACGCTGCGGATGAAGGCCGCACGGTCGGTGCGCTTCGGCGTGAAGATCTTCAACCTCTTCGACCAGGAGTATTGCAGCAACGGTTACGGCTACTCCTACATGGACACCTGGAGCGAGGCGACGCCCCGCCGCATCGACATGGCCTACTACTTCGCCCAGGCACCGCTGCACGTGCTGGGCAACGTAACGGTTAACTTTTAGACACTTATGGATTGGAATCTGCTTCTGCAGATCGCGGGCGTCGCGCTCGGGCTGCTCTATCTGTGGCTCGAATACCGTGCCGACATCCGGCTTTGGATCGTGGGGCTCGTCATGCCCGCGGTGCACGGGGCGCTCTACTTCCGCTCGGGGCTCTACGCCGACTGCTCGATGCAGCTCTACTACATCGCCGCGGGGCTCTACGGCTGGGCCGTCTGGCGACGCGCAGCACAGCGCAAGGGGGCCGACCGCACCGACAACCGCACCGACGACCGGGCCGCCGTCGCCTCCCCCATCCGCCCGACGCCGTGGCGCTACGTGCCGGGGCTCGTGGCGGCCTATGCAGCGCTGCACGGGGCGATCTACCTCGCCCTCGCCCGCCTCACCGACAGCACGGTCCCCTTCTGGGACAGCCTCACCACGGCGCTCTGCATCGTCGCCTACTGGATGCTCTCGCGCAAGCTGACCGAGCAGTGGCTGGTGTGGCTGGCGGTCGACCTGGTGTGCGTGGGGCTCTATCTCCACAAGCAGCTTCCGCTCACGGCCGGCCTCTACGCCCTCTACTCGGCACTGGCCGTGGCGGGCTACCTGCGCTGGCGGCGCGCGGCGGCAGAAGCGGCCGCAGGCGGACGATAAGACCGCCGTCGTACACAAAAGCGGAGGGACGCCCCGAACGGGTGTCCCTCCGCCTTCTTTTACATCCAAATCAATATAATTCCAGCTGCCGCAGCCGCTCCTCGGCCTGCCGCTCGACCGAGGCGTCGGGCACCTCGGCGACGTAGGAGAAATAGAGGGTCACGAGCGAGAAGTCGTGCGCCAGGTCGTAGAACACATAGATGTAGCCCGGCGACCGCGAGACCCGGCCGCGGTGCTTCATCATGCGCACGCCGCCGATCTCTACCGTCTCGGGCTCGCCGAGGATGCCGTCGTCGAGGAACTCCTCGGCCTGCGCGCGCAGGTAATCGTCCATCTCGTCCACACACGTGACGCTGTCGGCGCGCAGCATTCCCTCGATACCCTCGACGGTGATGCAGCGCCGCTCGTTCCATGCCGAGGCGCGGTGGAGGGCATATGCGGTGTCGGTCTCGGGCGTCGTCTCGTACTCCACCTCGGTATAGCCCGCCGGCACGGCCATGCGCAGCCGCAGCGCGGGGATCTCGATCCGCTGCTCGTGCCCGACCAGGCGTAGCTCCTCTCCGATCGTAACCTTCACGGCCTGCCACACCGCAACGCCCCCGACGATCGCCGCCGCGAGGGCCGTGCAGATCGTGCGCCGGAAAGCGGCCCGCTCGCCCCGCCTGTAGTGCAGGCGCAGCAGATTGACCACTCCGCGCAGCGCCTGGATCGCACCCCAGACGATGGCGCCCGTGGCCATCAGATATTTTCCGCCCTCCTCGGCGAACCAGTAGGAACCCAGCGTCACGGCCAGACCGCCCAGGCACCACAGCAACCCATAGCGCACATCGCGGCGCGCCCGGCACAG
Organism: Rikenellaceae bacterium; assembly: GCA_902362705.1. Taxonomy (GTDB): domain Bacteria; phylum Bacteroidota; class Bacteroidia; order Bacteroidales; family Rikenellaceae; genus Alistipes. Next base: position 10,489 of record CABIXK010000012.1, on the reverse strand, counting down.
CGCCTCGGCATCGTTGTCCTGCGGCATCGGATCGACCTCCGCCTCCGTCGGCCGCTCCTCCCCGGGCAGCGGCTCGAAAACCTCTTTTTCGTTCTTTTTCATCGGTTTATGAATCTTTATCCGGCGTCAGAGCCGGTGGTAATGACACTGCAGCAGCTCCCCCTCGCCATCGCGCAGGTGCATGCCGCCGCCCAGGCAGTAGCGGAACATGCGGCACTCGGCGCACGCCCCGCGGCGGGCCCACTCGCGGTTGCGGAAGGGCTCGAAGCGGTGCTCCCACACGTCCCAGAACGAGTCGGTGTAGATGTTGCCCTGGTGGTAGTCGGCGCGGATCGACGTGCAGCCCGAGATGGCGCCGTCGACGCGCACCGAGGCGACAGAAACGCCCGCGGCGCACTGGTAGAAGTGGTCGCGCACCTCCGCCTCGTAGCCGCCCAGAAACCCCTCGCAGGCGTAGCTGGCGGCGATCCGCCCCTCCTTGCGCGTGCGGCGGATGAAGTCGAGCAGGCGGCGGAAGTCGGCGTCGCCCAGACGCAGCGTCGCATCGGCGGCGGCGCGCCCCGCGGGGAAGATCGTGAACAGACGCCACGAGCGCACCCCCTCGGCGACGAGCATGTCGCGGAAGGCCTCGAGCTGCGGCACGAGCGGCGCCGTGACGCAGGTCACCACGTCGTAGGTGAGCCCCTGCTCGCGCACGATGAGCCGCAGGGCGTCGAGCGCCCGGTCGTAGCTGCGCGGATTGCGGCGCACGTAGTTGTGCTCGGCTTCGAAGCCGTCGAGGCTGAGCGACACGGTGGCCAGCCCCGCGTCGCGCAGCGTGCGGAGCCGCGCCGCGGTGAGGGCCATGCCGTTGGTCACCATGCCCCACGCATAGCCGCGGCGCGCGACCTCGGCGCCCGCCTCCTCCAGATCGTCGCGCAGCAGCACCTCGCCGCCCGAGAAGACGACGAGCACCTCCGCAGGATCGACGTGGGGCGTCACCTCCTCGTCGAGCACCCGCAGGAAATCGGCCAGCGGCATGTCGGGTACGGCGGGCTCGGTGCGGCAGTCGCTGCCGCAATGGCGGCACGAGAGGTTGCAGCGCAGCGTGCACTCCCAGAAAAGGGTATCGAGCCGGTGCTCGGCCGCCTTCGCGCGGTAGAGATCCGAAAATATGTTCAGAGCCAGCCTCTTGCGCAGACCCAGGCGGCGGCCGTTCATCGCTCGCCGGCGCGCTCCCCGACGGCCGGGTCGGCGACTTCGGAGGCCTCGCGCTGCTGCTGCTGCTGCGCGTCGAGGCGCTCGGGACGCGGCGTGGGCACGCCGTACATGACCATGATGCGCAGGCTGTCGCGCTGCTCGATGCGCTCCCCGCCCTCGGCGGCGTCGCGCCGGGGGGCGTTCTTCACCGTCGAGCAGGCCGTCGAGAACCCGAGCAGCGCCGCAAGGGCGAGTTTCCATTTTCTATTCATAGGCTTCCCAAGGGGGCTTTTTCCCCGAAACAAATGTAATAAAATTTCGCCGAACCCGAAAAATTAACCCGAAAAGTTTTGACGGCCACGCATTTTTGCGTTACTTTGCCGAACACTTTAACATTTATTACTATGAAAGGTCAAGTCAAGTGGTTCGATAGCAAGAAAGGCTACGGATTCATCACGGGCGAGAACGGCAAAGAGATCTTCGTTCACTTCACGGGCATCGTCTCGAACGGTTTCAAGTCGCTCAACGAAGGACAGAAGGTCGAGTTCGAAGTCGGCAGCGGTGCCAAGGGCGAACAGGCTGTGAACGTAACTGTAGTCGAATAAACTATAATTACCATTCACTTCACTCGAAGGCGGGTCTCCACGAAGGGGGTCCGCCTTTGTGCGGAGCGCCGCCCGGGGCGATCTTCGCCCGCGGCTTGCAGGATTGAAAAAAAAGCCGTAATTTCGGGCGGCGAAATTCCATCGGAACACAAGTTTTCAAACACATAAAAGCCAAAACCATGAAAGAAGCTATCGCTATTCTGACCGGCGGCGGACCGGCCCCCGGCATGAACACCGTCGTGGGCAGCGTCGCCAAGGCGTTCCTGCGCCAGGGTTACCGCGTGATCGGCCTGCACGAGGGCTATACGGGTCTGTTCAACCCCTCGCCCCGCACCGTGGACATCGATTATCCGATGGCCGACGGCATCTTCAACCAGGGCGGTTCGTTCCTGCAGATGAGCCGCTTCAAGCCGACCGACGCCGACTTCGAGAACAACTTCAACCTCAAGCTCTTCACCGAGAACAACATCAAGCTGCTCGTCACGGTGGGCGGCGACGACACCGCCTCGACGGCCAACCGCATCGCCAAGTTCCTGGAGAAGAAGCAGTACCCCATCGCCAACATCCACGTGCCGAAGACCATCGACAACGACCTGCCCCTCCCGAAGGGCACGCCGACGTTCGGCTACGAGTCGGCCAAGGACAAGGGTGCCGTCATCGCCCGTGCCGTCTATGTCGACGCACGCACGAGCGGCAACTGGTTCGTGCTGGCAGCCATGGGCCGCTCGGCGGGCCACCTGGCATTCGGCATCGGCGAGGCCTGCCACTACCCGATGATCGTCATCCCCGAGATGTTCGACAAGACGGAGATCACCGTCGAGAAGATCGTCAACCTGGTGATCTCGTCGATCATCAAGCGCAAGATCATGGGCATGGACTACGGCGCTGCCGTCATCTCGGAGGGCGTCTTCCACTCGCTCTCCGACGAGGAGATCCGCAAGAGCGGCGTGCACTTCACCTACGACGACCACGGCCACCCCGAGCTGGGCAAGGTGTCGAAGGCGCACATCTTCAACGAGATGATCGAGAAGAAGCTCAAGGAGCTGGGTATCAAGGTCAAGAGCCGTCCCGTGGAGCTCGGCTACGAGATCCGCTGCCAGACTCCGATCGCCTACGACCTGACCTACTGCTCGGAGCTGGGTATCGGCGTGCTGAAGCTCTTCAAGGAGGGCAAGACGGGCTGCATGGTCTACGTCGACTCGGAGGGCAACGTCGCTCCGCTCTACCTGAAGGACCTGCAGGATCCCACGACGGGCAAGATTCCGCCCCGTCTGGTCGACATCTCGTCGGACAAGTTCTCGTCGGTGGTGGACAACATCCTCAACGCCGTCACGGAGGCCGACTACGAGGCAGCCAAGCAGTATGTGGCCGACCCCGCAGCCTTCGACTTCTACAAGATCCTCAACTGGAAGTAAGCGCCGCAAGGCGACCCAATGCGAATCCCGCCCGACTGCATAGCCGGGCGGGATTTTTCGTCTGTGCCGGAGGGGAGATCGCCAGCGCGGAGAATCCTGCGCGGACCGCCGCGCCCGCTCCGGGCACGCCCCCTGCTCGGGGACCAGCTGCCTACTCGGGCAGGCCGACGCGCTCGACCTCGGCGAGGATCTCGTCGCGCAGCGAGCGCGGGACGACGCTGCGGCGCAGCACCAGCATATAGGAGCGGCGGATCTGCTCTCGCAGGAAGGCGTCGGGCAGATCGCCGTCGGTGCGGATGCCGTTCCAGTGGCGCTTGTTGAAGTGGTAGGCCGGCCCCACCTCGGCGTAGCGCTCGCGCAGGGCGATCGCCTCGTCGGGATCGCACTTCACGGCCACGGTCGCGAACTCGGCCATGTCGGCGCAGGCATACATCTTGCCGCCCACCTTGTAGACGAGCGTCGTCTCGTCGAACGGGGTCGACTCTTCGGTCATCGGCAACGACAGGCAGTAGTCGCGGAAGGAGAGAACGTCCATGGGGAAACGGAAAGTGGAAAATTAAAAATAAGGAGTCGGGAGCAGGTTGCAGACGTCGGAACGGATCGTTGAAACGGTCGAAAGATATTCTCCATTTTCAACTCTCCATTTTCAATTTTCAACTTCTGCCCTCCCCCACCACCACCCGGATCGCCCGGTGGAGGATCTCGAAACTCAGGGGCGAGCCGCCCAGCAGCTCGCCGTCGACCTCCAGCGGCACCTCGGGCGACGACTCGATGCGGATGCGGCTGCCGCACTCCTGCAGGATGTGGCGGATGCGGTAGATGCCGCCGTTGAAGAGGTAGCGAACCCGGAAGAGGATGTGCCAGAAGTGGACGGGCCGCACGAGCGAGACGTCGAACATGCCGTCGTCGGCCACGGCGGCCGGCAGCTGCTGCATGCCCGCGGCGTTGAACTTGCAGATGCCGATGGCCACCGACAGCAGCAGGTCGTTGTAGACCAGGCGGTCGTCGACCCACACCTTCACGCCCGTCGACTTGTAGCGGAAGAACGAGCGGACCAGACACCACGTGCGGCGCAGGCCGCCCGTGCGCCCCTTGTTGCGCAGGTGGGCGATGCGCCCCATGACATAGGCCTCGAAGCCCACGCCCGCCGCGTTGGCCATGTAGCGGCTCTGGCGGTAGTGGGCCTCCTCGTAGCTCACCACCCCCACGTCCTGTAGGAACGAGCGCTCCTCGGCGATGGCGCGCACGGCCTCGCCGTAGCGGCCCGAGAGGCCGAACGAGCGGACCCAGCCATTGCCCGAGCCCACGGCCACGACGGCCAGCAGCACCTCGTGGGGCGCCGCCTCCTGCTGGATGAAGAGCCCGTTGACCACCTCGTGCAGCGTGCCGTCGCCGCCCACGACGATGATGCGTCGGTAGCCCTGCCGCACGGCCGCCACGGTGAGCTCCGTGGCATGGCACTTGTGCTCCGTGAACACGGGTTCGTATACCACGCCGGCCTCGCGCAGCAGGCGCGAGACGAGGGGAAAATCGTCGAGCCCGCGGCCTTCGCCGGCCGCGGGGTTGACGATCATGAACCACTTCCTGTCGGTCGTCGATTCCAAAGCTGCGGTCTACTTGCGGGGAACGTTGCGCAGCGTATGGACCAGGAAGTCGTAGAACTTGCCGACCGAGGCGATCTCCACCTTCTCGTCGGGCGAGTGGGGGTAGCAGATCGTGGGTCCGAACGAGATCATGTCGAGCGAGGGGTAGTTGCTGCCGATGATGCCGCACTCCAGACCGGCGTGGATGGCCGTCACGAGCGGCTTGCGGCCGTAGAGCGCCTCGTAGGACTCGGTCATGGCCTTCAGGATGGGCGACTCCATGTCGGGGTTCCAGCCGTTGTAGGCGCCCGAGAGCTCGGTCGCAGCGCCGGCCAGATCCATCACCGCCGAGATCGCCTCGCCCAGAGCCTCCTTGGCCGAGTTGACCGAGCTGCGCAGCAGACACTGCATCTTCACGCAGCGGCCGTCCGAGACCACGCGCGCCAGGTTCGTGGAGGTCTCCACCAGCCCGGGCATCGCCTCCGACATGCGCTCCACGCCGTCGGGGCACGCCACCACGGCACGCATCAGGCGCCGGGCAGCCTCGCCAGCGATGACCTCAGAGGGCTGCTCGCACGGCTCGGCGAAGATGCGGATGGCATCCTCCACGCCGGCATATTCGGCCTGCACGGTCTTCTCGTAGGCGGCCACCGCAGCCTCGAACGCCGCGCCGTCGGGCACCGTGACCACGGCCACGGCCTCGCGCGGGATGGCGTTGCGCAACCCGCCGCCGTCGACCGAGGCGATCGACACGCCCTCGGTGCGGTTCAGAAGACGGAAGAGCAGCTTGTTGGCGTTGGCACGCTGAGCCACGATCTGGATGCCCGAGTGGCCGCCCTTGAGCCCCTTGACACAGAGCCGGTAGGCCTTGCAGCCGGCCGGTGCGGGCTCGGTGGCGTAGTCGAGCGTGATGTTGGCGTCCAGACCGCCGGCGCAGCCCACGTAGAGTTCGCCCTCGGTCTCCGAGTCGAGGTTGAGCAGGATGTCGCCCTGCAGAAGGCCCGCCTTGAGCCCGAAGGCGCCGTCCATGCCGGTCTCCTCGGTGGCGGTGAAGAGCGCCTCCAGCGGGCCGTGGACCAGCGTGCTGTCCTCCAGCACGGCGAGAATCGCAGCCGCGCCGATGCCGTTGTCGGCCCCAAGCGTCGTGCCGTCGGCCGTCACCCAGTCGCCGTCGATGTAGGCGTCGATGGGGTCCTGCTCGAAGTCGAAAGTCTTGTCGTTGTTCTTCTGCGGCACCATGTCGAGGTGGGCCTGCAACACCACGCCCTTGCGGTCCTCCATGCCCGGCGTGGCGGGCTTGCGCACGTAGACGTTGTGCGCCTCGTCCTCGCTGCACTCGAGCCCCAGGGAGCGGGCGACGCCCGCCACGTAGGCGCGGATCGCCTCCTCGTGGCCCGAGGGACGGGGGATGCGCGCGATCTGCGCGAAATGTTTCCACACGAGCTCCGGTCGGAGCGCCGTCAAATCTCTGTTCATAACTATTTCAGTTTAAGGTCAGTATATTTTCTTTTTCGTTCGGTTCGCAGCCGCGTCCGGCTCTTCTCTTTTTCGGGCCGCAGCCAGCGCCCGGCTAAGAGCCGGGGGGGGGGGCGTTTGCAGCCCGCAGCCAGCGGAGGGGCCGGCGAGCCTTCGGGCGAGACGAGCAGCCCTCCGCGCCAGGTGGCTGCGGGCTGCCGAAGCCTGCGGCTTCGGGATTCTGGCGCTTTTTGTTCCGGCAAAAAGCGCCGCAAAAAGCCGGCCCGCTGACGAAAAAGGCTGTCCGACGACGTCTAACGCTGGCTCGGGGCGCCTCGTCGCGGGTTTGCAAGCAAACCGGCCCCCTCGCTCGCGCTTTTAGCCGCCGTCCGACGGCCGCCTTTTTCGCCGGACGGGAGGTGGCGGCGCCATCGGCGGCGCAATGCACAATTATTCATTCCCGGCCTCGGGCCGGGCAGCCCGCAGCCACCCCCGGCGGAGGGCTGCTCCTTCGGCGTCCGCCTTCGTCGCGCCTCCGCTGGCTGCGAGCCGAAAACTTTCTACTTTCTACTTTTTACTTATCACTTTCCCCCTCCTGCTTATCGAACGCCTCCACGATCTGCTTCACCAGCGGGTGGCGCACGATGTCGCGGCGGTCGAACTCCACGAAGCCGATCCCCTCGACCCGCCGCAGGTACTCCTGCGCCCGCACCAGTCCGCTGTCGGCGCGGCGCGGCAGGTCGATCTGCGTCACGTCGCCCGTCACGATGAAGCGGGCGTTGCGGCCCATGCGCGTGAGGAACATCTTGATCTGCGCGAGGGTCGTATTCTGCGCCTCGTCGAGGATGACGAAGGCGTTGTCGAGCGTCCGCCCGCGCATGTAGGCCAGCGGTGCTATCTGCACGGTCCCCTCCTCCAGATACTTCTGCAGCTTGGCCGGCGGGATCATGTCGTTCAGCGCGTCGTACAACGGCTGGAGGTAGGGGTCGAGCTTCTCCTTCATGTCGCCGGGCAGGAAGCCCAGCTTCTCGCCCGCCTCCACGGCCGGGCGCGTGAGGATGATGCGCCGCACCTGCTTCTCGCGCAACGCGCGCACGGCCAGGGCGATGGCCGTGTAGGTCTTGCCCGAGCCCGCGGGCCCCACGGCGAAGAGCAGGTCGCACGTGTCGTAGAGCTTCACGAGCCGCTGCTGGTTGACCGTGCGGGCGCGCACGATGTTGCCGTTGTTGCCGTAGACGATCACGTCCTTGTCGACCGGCGCCTCGTGCGGCGCCACGGCCTCGCCCGAGAAGCACTGGTCCACAACCTCCGACGAGATGTGGCCGTACTTGATGTAGTAGGCCACCAGCCCCTCCATGCGGCGGGCGAAGCGCGCCGTCTCGGCCTCCGCGCCCAGCACCCTGAGCGACGACCCGCGCGCCACGATCCGCAGCGAGGGGTGCAGTTCGCGGATACGGTCCAGGTAGGCCTCCTGCGGGCCGTAGAGCTCGCGCGGATCGACCCCTTCGATCTCGATCTGTCTGCCGACTGCCTCCTGTGTCATAGACTAAAAGATGTAGCCGAAGCTGAGTGCGAAGTTGTGCTGGCGGAGCTTGTCGAGCATGTGGCCCGAGGGGAGCGCCACATCCTCCTTGCCCTTGAACTGGCCGTTGTAGCGCAGGTCCACGAGCAGGTGGCGCATGATCTGCACCCCGGCACCCACCGTGAAGGAGAGCGACGGCCGCACGCGCCCGAAGTCGAGCAGGTCGCGCGCCGACTTCTGCTTGCAGTCGTTCATGACGGTGAACACCGGGCCGGCGTAGATGCGCACGGGGCGCAGCAGACGCAGCGAGACGAGCACCGGCACGTCGATCGAGCTCGACTTTAGGTTGAGCTCCGGCTCGCCCTCGGGACGCAGGCGCAGTCCCTGTCGGACGTAGAGGATCTGCGGCTCGATGGCGAAGGCGCCGAAGTCGACGGCCGTGACGATGCCGGCCTGCCAGCCCAACTTGTTGCGGACGGCGGTGGCGTCGTCCGAGGTCGAGAAGTCGACGATGTTCAGACCGGCCATGCCGCCCCACTCCAGCTTCACGCGCGGACGCTGCGCCCGAGCGGGCAGCACGGCAAGCGCAAGAAACGCGATTATCAACAGTTTACGCATAATTCGCATGTTATCATATGGTGGTTCATTCACTCCTCGTGGCGCCGCGCGGCGGTGCGGCGGCAGCCTCTTCTCCGCTCAAAGTTACGCTTTTTTCCGCCAAAACCCGACCCCGGCGCCGATTTTTTTCGCGGCCCGGCCACGTATGCGGCCGCAGGCCCCCGCAGTGCGGCACCGTGCAGAAACCGCGCCGAAACCGCGCACCCGGGCGGCGCCGATTTTCGCACGGGCAGGGCCCGAATACGGCCGGACGGCACGGCGGGGAGGTTCAGCGATTCTTCGCACGTCGTGTCCGATAGCTCCGCTCGCGCCGGGCGGGCGGACTTATCGAACACTTCCGATCCCTTTTGCGTATCCCGAGAATGGCGGCGAATGCACAACTTCGCACCGCAAAACCGACACGTCCCACGCCCATGAAACGCATCGCCGCGCTGTGCGCCGCCCTTCTGTCGACCGCCTCCGGGTCGAATACCACCCCTACGACACCCGCATCGAGGGCCGGCGGGGGATCAACTCCGCCAACATCGCCCGCATCGAGGCGGCGTGCGCCGAGCGGACGACGATCCGCCTGGCCCTCATCAGCGACACGCAGCGCCACTACGACGAGACGGCGGCGGCCGTACGGGCGCTCAACGCGCGCGACGATGTGGACTTCGTGATCCATGCGGGCGACATGACCGACTTCGGCATGCGGGCCGAGTTCGAGCGGCAGCGCGACCTGCTCGAGCGCCTGCGCGTCCCCTATGTCGTGCTGCCGGGCAACCACGACTGCCTGGCCACCGGCGAGCGGATCTTCACCGAGCTGTTCGGGCCGGTCGACTTCGCCTTCACGGCCGGGAGCGTGCGCTTCGTCTGCCTGAACACCAACGCCCTGGAGTTCGGCCACGACACACCGGTGCCCAACTTCGACTTTCTCGAACGGCAGATAGCCGACCCGCCCGCCCGGGTGCGGACGAGCGTCGCAGTCATGCACGCCCGGCCCGGCACCGAGCAGTTCGATAACAACGTGGCCCGGCTCTTCCACCGCACGCTCCGGCAGCTCCCCGGCCTGCAGTGCTGCCTCAACGGCCACGGACACCGATTCGCGGCCGAGGAACTCTTCAACGACGGGATCGTCTACTACCAGTGCGACGACATCGGCCGGAAGGTCTACCTGCTCTTTACCCTCACCGAAGAGGGCTACGACTATGAACGGGTGGAATTTTAGCAGGTCGGCCCTGCTCGCGGGAGCCCTGCTGCTCCTTCGGCCCGCGGGGGCCCAAGAGCCGACGACGAAACAGAGGCCGGCGGCAGAGCTGGGGCAGGCGACCGAGCCGGGGCGGCCGGCAGATCCAGCGGCAGCGAAGAGGGAGCGGCGGCGAAGAGGGAGCGGCGGCCGCTCGACCAGCGCGTTCACCGGGGATACGAGGGGTGGGAACGACTGATCCCCACGCACGTCAAGGCGCAGTACGCCGGCGGCATGGGGCTGCTGTCGCTCGGCTGCGGGTGGGACTACGGGCGCAAATGCCGCTGGGAGACCGACCTCTCGGTCGGGGTGCTGCCCGGCGCCTGGTCCGACCGCACGCACACGGTCTTCGCCCTGCGGCAGAACTACATCCCGTGGAGCATCCGCTGCTGCCGACGGCTCTCGGTCGAGCCCCTCGCGGCGGGCATCTACCTCACCCTCATCACGGGCGAGCAGTACTGGGTGCGCGAGCCCGACAAATACCCAAGCAGCCGCTACTACGGCTTCACCTCGCGCCTGCGCCCCACCCTCTACGTCGGGCAGCGGCTCACCTACCACCCGAAAAGCGACGGACCCGTGCGCGGCGTCACGCTCTACTACGAGCTGAGCGCCAACGACCTCGACATCGTGGCCAAGTGCGGCAACAAGACGCTCGGGCTCTCGCAGATCGTCCGCTTCTCGTGCGGCGTCAAGCTCCAGCTGCTGCGGTAGGCAGAAGGCGCGCGCCGGAAACCGGGCCGGGCGGGCATACGAAAAAAGCGGAAGAGTTTCATCTTCCGCTTTGGTACCCCCCCAGGGGCTCGAACCCTGGACCCCAACATTAAGAGTGTCGTGCTCTACCAACTGAGCTAGAGAGGCAGCAATCGTTTGTTTTTCGTACCCCCCCC
>CABIXK010000011.1:45365-50649 GCA_902362705.1 Rikenellaceae bacterium | reverse complement strand
CGCCCCCCCCCCCGCCGGCCTGCGGCCGCCGTTTCGAAAATGATATGGCGCCCTGCGGCGGGGATGGCTGCGGCCCGCCCAGCTATGAGCCGGTTTTTTATTGTGGTTGACAGTCTGCAGCCCGCGTGGCTGAAGCCGCAATGAATAATGAACAATCTATAACGAATAATGGCCGGGCTTACCCGTCCCATTATTTTAATTATTCGTTGTCCGTTGTGGAGCCCTTCGCCCCGGCGAACGAGAGGATCGCGTCGGCTGTGGCCTCGGGCTCCTCCAGGAAGCCCATGTGGCCCGCGCGGTCGAGCCACACGACCTCGGCCTCGGGGTGGGCGGCGACCATGCGCTCGGCCGCCTCCGCGGGGATGTAGGCGTCTTCGCGCCCCAGGATGAAGAGCGAACGGACGCCGCACGTGCGCAGCATCTCGTTGCGGTCGGGGCGGGCGATCATGCCCGCGAGCAGCGCCACGACCCCCTCGTCCTCGGTCACCACGACCTGCTCGGCGAGGTCGGCGATCGCATCGCCGAGGCGTGCGCGGTTGCGCTCGGCGAATCCCGCCGCGGGGGCCGTGCGTGCGAGCAGCTCCTTCTTGCCGGCGCGCACCAGCCCGATCTCGCGGCGGCGTGCGGCGGCCTTCTCCTCGGTGTCGGCGTTGGGCGTCGAGCTGAGCAGTACCACTCCGTCGAGCAGCGCGGCGTGGCGCTCGCAGAGGGCCAGGGCCACGTATCCGCCCATCGAGTGTCCGACCACCGTGCAGCGGTCGATGCCCAGCGCGCGCAGCCCCGCGGCCACCGTGTCGGCGAGAAACTCCATGGTGTGGACCTCGCCCCGGACTTCGGAGATGCCGTGGCCCGGCAGGTCGAGCGTGACGACGCGCGCGTGGGGGCGCAGCAGGTAGGTGAAGTCGTCCCAGACGAGCATCGATTCGAGGTATCCGTGCAGCAGCACGATGCACTTTTCGCCCGCTTCGGAGTCGCAGACGTGGAGGGCCGTGTCGCCGGCCATGATGAATTTTTCGGTCATGTCGATGGGTGTTTGTTCCTCCTCTACTCCTCGCCGTAGTAGTCGAGGGCCTTGCGCGGCTCGTCGGAGCGGCGGTCGGGGTGCGCTCCCTTGGACGTTTTCATGGGTGTCGCTCGGTAGGTTTGGATTTACCTCCGCAATTTTATCCATTTTTTTTGATATTCCGTCGTTTCGGGCCCGAAAAATTCGCACGGCGGCCGGCGGCGGCCTCTTTTTGAGGCGAAGAATCGGTCGCGACGGGTTGCCCGATCGCGTTTTTATTCGTAATTTTGACGGCCCGCCGACGTGCTGCGGGCCTTTCGACCGAGATGATGCGAGAACTGGAATACATACGTTGCCACGGATCGGGTAACCGCTTCGTGATGATCGACGCCGTGCGCTGCGCCGCAGCCCTGGAGGGATGCGACCTCCCGGCGCTGGCGCGCGCCGCGTGCCGCCTCGACGGCGGCACCGACGGCCTGCTGCTGCTTGCGGGCGGCCCCGCGGAGTGGGGCATGCGCATGTTCAACCCCGACGGCAGCGAGGCCGAGATGTGCGGCAACGGCATCCGCTGCGTCGCCCGCCTGGCCGACGAGCGCTACCTCCGAGCCGACCGCTTCGCGCTCGTGTCGGGCGGCCGCAGCTACGCCATCACGCGCGAGGAGCCGCTGGCGGGAGCCATTCCCGCCTACGGGGTGCGGATCCCCGTCGGCCGCAGCTCGGCCGACTATGCGGGCGGCGAGTCGATCGGCGGCGCGATTCCCGAGCTCGATCCCGCGCTGGAGTTCACCTACCTCCACCTGGGCAATCCCCACCTGGCGGCCCGCGTCGGGCGGATCGACATGGAGCTGCTGCGCCGCCTGGGCGAGCGGGTCGCGACGCTCGGCGGGCTCTTCCCGCGAGGCGTCAATGTCAGCCTCTTCCGCGTCGACGGCCGCCGCGAGCTGTTCGTGGCGACCTACGAGCGCGGGGCCGGCATCACCGAGTCGTGCGGCACGGCGATGACCGCCTCGAGCACAGCGGCCTGCCTGCTGGGCTGCTGCGACTTCGACGCCGATCTGGCCGTGCGCAACCGCGGCGGCATGGTCCGCTGCCTCTGCCGCCGCGATGCCCGGGGCGCCCTCTCGACGCGCCTGGCGGGCAACGCCACCTTTGAGGCCGAGGCCGTGCTGCGCTTCGACGGCGGGCGGGCCGAGCGTCTGTCCGGCAGCGAGCGGCCCCGCGCAGCCGAGACGGCCGCCTATGACGCCTTCCGCCGCACGGTGGCGGAGGATTCACCGATCCGAAATCACGACAACCGATGAAAAATACCCTGCTCAAACACCGCTCGATCCGCAAGTACCGGCCCGCGCCCATCCCCGACAAGCTGCTGCACGAGCTGCTCGAGGCCGCCACGCGCGCCTCGACGTGCGGCAACATGCAGCTCTATTCGCTGGTGGTGACGCGCGACGCCGCGCTGCGCCGCGAGCTGGCTCCCTGCCACTTCAACCAGCCGATGGTCGCCCAGGCCCCCTGCCTGGTGACGGTCTGCGCCGACATCCACCGCTTCTCGACCTGGTGCCGCCAGCGCGGCGCCGAGCCGGCCTACGACAACTTCGCCTGGTTCCTCAATGCCGCCACCGACGCGCTGCTGGCGGCGCAGAACCTCTGCATTGCGGCCGAGGCGCACGGGCTGGGGATCTGCATCCTCGGCACGACGCTCTACACCGCCGGCGAGATCGCGCGCATCCTCGCCCTGCCCAAGGGGGTGGTGCCCCTCACGACGGTGGTCATGGGCTATCCCGACGAGGAGCCCGAGCTCACGGACCGCCTGCCGCTGGAGGCGGTGGTCCACTACGAGCGCTACACCGACTACACGGCCGCCGAGATCGACGAACTGTGGGCCGAGCGCGAGGAGTCGCCGCTCACGCGCCGCCTGCTGGAGGAGAACGGCCTGTCCAACCTGGCGCGCATCTTCACCGAGCGCCGCTACGTGGCCCGGGACAACCTCTCCATCTCGCGCTCCTATCTGGATCTGCTCCGCGAGCGGGGATTCTTCAACCAGTAGGGGGATGGCTGCCGTGCGTCGGATCCTTGGCCTTGCGCTGTCAGCCGCGCTCGTCGTCCTCTTCGCGGCGGGGTGCAGCGTCACGCGCCGCCTGCCCGAGGGTAGCTTCCTGCTGCACAAGGTGCGCATCGTGGCCGACGACTCGGTGGGGCGCCGTGAGCGCATACCCGCCTCGGAGCTGGAGAAGTACGTGAGGCAGACCCCCAACAAGCGGCTGCTGGGGACCAACTTCTACGTGTGGCTCTACCAGCGGGCCGACTCGTCGAAGCACAACAAGTGGAACGACTGGAAGCGCCGCCTGGGCGAGCCGCCCGTGCTGCTCGACATGGAGCTCACGCGCCGCAGCCTCCAGAATCTGAAGGTCTACATGGACACGCGGGGCTTCTTCTCCTCGCGCGCCGAGTTCGAGGTCGACACCGTGTCGCGGCGCCGCCGCGCCACCGTGACCTACCGCACGCACCAGGGGCGCCCCTACCGCATCGACTCCATCTCCTACGAGTTCCGCGACCGCTTTCTGGAGCCCATCCTGCTCGCCGACACGGCCCATACCCTCCTGCGCCCGGGCGACATCTTCGACATCGCGCGGCTCGACAGCGAGCGCGAGCGCATCACCTCCTACCTGCGGCGGCGGGGCTACTACGACTTCTCGGTGAGCAACGTGCGCTTCCGCGCCGACACGCTGGCGAGCGACTACGGCGTGGGGCTGCGCGTGGTCGTCGACCAGCACCTGGAGGGGTACGACGGGCGCGGCGACTCGATCCTGGAGAACAACACCGTCTACCGCATCGGGCGGATCAGCATCCTGCCCGACTACGACGCCGCGGCCGTGCGCTCCGACTCGCTCTTCGCCTCGCGCCTCGACACCACCTCCTACCGCGGCCTCGACATCGTGCACGAGGGGCGCCCGGGGGTGCGTCCGCGGATCCTGCGCGGCGCCGTGCCGCTCTATCCCAACTATGTCTACGACGCCGACCTGGTGAGCCGCACCTACAGCGACCTGATGGCCCTCGGCTACTTCAAGAGCGCCCGCATCTCCTTCAGCGAGGAGCCGCAGCGCGCCGACTCGACCAACCTGGTCTCCTACATCGGCGAGGGTGCCGACTCGACGGCCGGCCGCCTGACGCGCGAGAGCTACCTCTCGTGCCAGATCCTCTGCACGCCGACGCTGCGGCAGAGCTTCAAGGTCGACCTGGAGGGGAGCACCACGTCGAGCTTCTACGGGCTGAAGGCCACGGTGGGCTACCAGAACCGCAACATCTTCCGCGGCGCCGAGGCCTTCGACGCCTCCTTCACGGCCGGCTACGAGTTCATGAAGTCGCGCGACGCGCGCAAGCGGCGCGCCACGGAGTTCGGCGTCACCACGGGCCTCACCTTCCCGCGCTTCCTGCTGCCGTGGCGCCAGCCTTTCCGCTCGGCCAACCAGCCCAAGACCAAGCTCGAGCTGTCGATCAACTTCCAGGACCGCCCCTACTACCGGCGCACGCTGTCGAGCGCCGGGCTCACCTACCAGTGGAGCGACGCCCGCTACTCGACCTTCTCGCTGCGGCCCGTCGACATCAACGTGGTGGACGTAAGCTACCTCGATCCCGACTTCCTGAAGGACACCGAGAACCTCTACCTGGTCAACAGCTACAAGACGCAGTTCATCGCCGGCCTCTCGTTCGGCTACGGCTTCAACAACCAGTTCAAGCACATGGGGCGCAACGCCACCGTCATCCGCTTCAACGCCGAGACGGCGGGCAACCTCGTCGACGGGCTCGAGCGTCTCTTCTCCGCGCCCAAGGCGGGCGAGGACTACTACACGATCTTCGGCATCCGCTATTCGCAGTACTTCCGCACGGACCTGAGCCTGAGCCGCAAGATCATGCTGGGCGAGAAGACCTCGATCGCCGGGCGCCTCTACGGCGGCGTGGCGATGGCCTACGGCAACTCCACCTCGATCCCCTTCGACCGCCTCTTCTACGCCGGCGGCGGCAACAGCATGCGCGGCTGGGCGCCCCGCACGCTCGGCCCGGGCTCGGTGCCGCGCCCCGCGACGTCGTTCCCCACGCAGCTGGGCGACGTGAAGTTGGAGGCCAACCTCGAGTTCCGCTTCCCGGTGTGGGGTATCGTCCAGGGCGCCACCTTCTTCGACGCGGGCAACATCTGGTTCCTCAAGCGCAATCCCGGCGAGTATGCCGACGAGGCGGTCTTCTACGCGCGCGACTTCTACAAGCAGCTGGGCTTCAATACGGGGC
>CABIXK010000011.1:32905-45207 GCA_902362705.1 Rikenellaceae bacterium | reverse complement strand
CACCCTTTCTGTGCGCGGAATTCGGAGGGCGACATGCCGGTGATGCGCTTGAAGTAGCTGCCGAAGAACGACTGGTTGGGGAAGTTGAGGGCGTAGGCCACCTCCTGCACGCTGCGGTTGGAGAAGCGCAGCAGCGCCTTGGCCTCCAGCACGACATAGATGTCGATCCACTCCGATACCGATTTGCCGCTCACGCGCCGGATGAGCGTGGTGAGGTACTTGGGCGTGATGCACAGCTCGCGCGCGTAAAAACCCACGCTGCGCTCGCGCCGGAAGTGCTCGCCCAGCAGGCGGATGAAGCGCTGGAAATACTCCTCGGCGCGGTCGGAGCGATGGCTCCGCTCCTCGTGCAGGGCGAGATAGCGGTCGAGCAGGTTGCCTGTCTTGCAGACGAGCGCCGAGATGAGGCGGCCGATCAGCTCGTCGGTGAACCGCCCCGCGGGCTCGCGGCTCTCCTGCTCGATCAGCCGCAGAAAGTCGCGCAGCGAGGCGCTCTCCCCGGGGGTGATGTCGAGGACCGGATGGGCGCCGAACTGCAGGAAGAGGGGCAGCATCTTCTTGGCTTCGAGGTCGATGCTTCGCTGGAGCAGTTGGGTGGAGACGATGATATGGTGGGCGCGGAACTGCGCGTCGGTGCCCGCCTGCACGATGCTCTGCGGTCCGAACCAGAAGAGTGTGTCGCGCCGCAGGCGGTATTCGCGGTGGTTGAGCCGCACGGTCGCCTCGCCCCCGACGCCCACGCCGATGCAGACCGCCTCGATGCGGCAAGGAAAGCGGAAGAGCCGCAGGTCGGAAGGGCTGTCGGCGATAATCAGTTCGCGCCGCAGTCCCCGGCGGTCGTGTTCGCCCGCCAGGTCGAATAGCTGCGTGAGGGTGAAGTCGGAGATGGCGGGTTCGTCTGGCGTATGGATCATGGCTTTCTTGTTCTTCAGTCGGTGGATCGGACAAATATAACAATATGCGGGCGATAAAATCGGCCGCAGCTCCGATTCGGCGAAATTCCGGACAGCACCGCCGCCTTTCCGGCGAGCGGCGGGGCGGGGCGTTCCGTCCGGGCGCGACATTCCGTCCGGGGGCGGCGCGGGCAGAGGTGTGGCGGTGTGTGGCGGCCGCGGCTCTTCCGGCTACCTCGCCTGCGAAAAAGGCCGCTCCCGACGGGGGAGCGGCCTGAGTTTCGAGAGGCGGGTGCCGGTTAGTTGGCTGCCTCCTCCTTGATGCCCAGCTCGGTGCGCACCAGCGGTGCGATGTCGGTCAGCGCGGCCTCGTCGAAGTAGGCCAGCGAGCCCATCGAGGTGTCGAACACGGCCAGGTAGCCGTTGGCGGCAGCCACCTTGTCGATCGCGGCCTTCGCCTTCTCGATGATGGGGTTGCGCAGCTCGATCTCCTTGTTCTGGATGTCCTGCGCGGCGGCGCGCTGGTACTCCTCGATGCGGCCCTGGAGGTCGACCAGGTCCTTCTGCTTCACCTGGCTGATCGCCTCCGACCAGGTGTTGAGGTTCTTCTGGAACTCCTGCACCTTGTTGTTGTATTCGACCTGCATGGTCTCGAGCGTTTCGCGCAGGCCGGCGACGAAGGTCTCCATCGACGACTGCATCTCCTTGGTCTCGGGCATCGCTACGAGGATGGCCGAAGTGTCGATCCGCCCGAACTTCTGGGCGAAGAGCGACGAGGCGCTCATCATCATGGCAAGCGCGAGGGTCAGTTTGAGTACTTTTTTCATGGTTTTTTATCGGTTAATGTTTCTTGCTTATCGGAGCAGGGCGATCACCTGCTGCGTGCGCTCCGACGCGGGGTCGGTGTAGAGCAGCGTGGGGTTGTTGGCCGAGTCGATCACCGCCGCTGCGCCCGCCTGCTTGGCGTAGGCCTCGATGGCGTCGAATACACGCTTCTGTATGGGGGCGATCAGCTCCAGGCGGCGCTTCATGAGCGTGCCCTCCTTGCCGAAGATGCCCTCCTGGTACTGCTGTGCGGCGCGCTCCTGCGAGAGGATGGCCTCCTCGCGCGTCTGGCGGCTCGAAGCCGAGAGCGACGCGCGCTGCGCCACGTAGGTCTGGTAGAGCTGCTCGACGGCCTCGAACTTGGCGTCGACCAGCTTCTGGTACTCCTCGGCCAGACGGTCCAGTTCGGTGATCGCCTCGTTGTAGGCGTCGATCGACTTGAAGATCTTTTCGCTGTCGACCACGATGCAGTTCTGTGCCGAGAGCGTGCCGACGCCCAGGGCGAAGAGCGCGAGAAGAAGGATCCGTTTCATAGTGTTCTCTTTTTTACGTTTCGAAGATTCGGGTTTCATGTGCAAACCGGCCTCTTCCAAATTTATTGCCAAACTCCCGCCCCGGCACGGCGGGGATTGTTCCGCCGGGAGTTCGGGCGGCGGGGGATTGCCGAAGTCGTCCCCCCGGGACAGCAGTTTTAGCCTTGGCTAAAACTGCTGTCCCATGACGAAGTGGAACTGGCTGCCGCTCTTGCGCGACGAGCCCGCGGGAGCGTCGAAGCCGTAGCCCCAGTCGATGCCCAGCATGCCGACCACCGGCAGGTAGAGGCGCACGCCCACACCGGCCGAGCGCTTGATCTTGAAGGGCGAGAAGTGCTTCCACGAGTCGAAGGCGTTACCTCCCTCGAGGAAGGCCAGCACGTAGATCTGCGACGAGGGCTTGAGGATGATCGGGTAGCGGAGCTCGGCCGTGTACTTGTTGTAGGCGCGCGAGTAGCGCTCCGACACGGGGTCGAGTGCGCCGTCCTCGTAACCGCGCATCGAGATGATGTCGATACCGTATATATTATATCCCGACATGCCGTCGCCGCCCACCTCGAATCGCTGGAAGGGCGAGACCTTGTGTTTGTTGTAGCTGCCCAGGTAACCCATCTCGGCCTTGAGCATCAGCACGAGGTTCGAATTGCGCAGGAACGACTGGAACCACTGGGCCTTGAACTGCCACTTGTGGAACTCGATCCAGTGGTAGCGCTCCTCGTCGGTCATCGTGCGGTCGCTGTAGTCCTTGCCGTCCCAGAGCGAGTAGGGGAGCGTGGCCTGCACCGAGGCGCTGAACTCCGATCCGCGGCGCGGGTAGATGGGCTGGTCGACCGAGTTGCGGGCGAAGACGAGCTTGAGCGAGAGCAGGTTGGCCGAGCCGTTGCGCATGACGAAGTAGTCCCAGTCCTTGAGCGAGTAGCGCTCGTAGCTGGCCTCGGCGTAGAGCGAGAAGTAGGGGTCGGGCCACGAGAGGCGCTTGCCCAGACCTGCCGCCACGCCGTAGGTGCGGAAGTGCTGCGTGCTGGTCTGCCAGAGGTAGTAGGCGTTGTTCTGCTCGGAGAAGTGGGCCGAGAGGGTGAACGAGTTGGGCTTGCGGCCGCCCAGCCAGGGGTCGGTGAAGCTCAGCGAGAAGGCCTTGTAGTAGGTGCCGTTGGTCTGCGCCGAGAGCGAGAGACGCTGGTTCTGGCCCATGGGGTAGGGGTGCCAGGCCCCCTTCTTGAAGAAGTTCTTGATCGAAAGGTTGTTGAGCGTGATGCCCACCGAACCCACGAAGGTGCCCGAACCCCAGCCGCCGGCCACGTTGAACTGGTCCGAAGCCTGCTCCTCGAGCGGCCAGTTGATGTTGACCAGCTCGTTCGATACGGGCTTCACGTCGGGGATGATCGCCTCGGGGTTGAAGTGCTGCATGGAGCTGAGCATGCGCATCGTGCGCATGAGCAGCGAGCGGTTGTAGAGCTCTCCGGGGTAGGTGTCCAGCTCGCGGCGGATCACCTCGTCGTCGACGCGCTGGTTGCCCGTGATGCCCACCTCGTTGATGGTGAACTGCTTGCCCTCGAAGACCTTGACCTCCAGGTCGATCGAGTCGGCGCCGATGATCGTCTCTGCGGGCTCGACCTGCGACATGAGGTAGCCGTTGTTCTGGTAGAGCGACGATACGGACTGCGCCTCCAGGTCGGTCTCCTTGCCGATGCCCAGGCGCTTGTGCATCGACTTCTTGTCGTAGGTGTCGCCCTTCTTGACGGCGAACATGCTTTGCAGCATGTCGGTCTCGTAGACCGAGTTGCCCACCCACTTCACGTCGCGGATGTAGTATTTGTTGCCCTCGGCCACCTCGATGTCGATGCCCAGGCGCTTCTCGTCGATCGGGTAGATCGAGTCGCGCACGACGGTGGCGTTGCGGAAGCCCTTCGAGTTGTAGAAGTCGATGAGCAGCTCCTTGTCGTCGGCGTAGTCGCTCTCGTTGAGCTTGGCGCCGCGGAAGAAGTTGATCGACTTCTGGTGGGTCTTCTTGAAGGTGCGGCGCAGGCGCTTGGCGGTGAACTCGTCGTTGCCCGCGAAGTTGATGCGGCCGATCTTCACGCGCTGCTTGCGGTCTATGAGGAAGGTGACGTTGACCATGCGGTCGCGGATCGAGTCGTTGTCGATGCGCACGTCGACCTCGGCGTTGCGGAATCCCTTCTCGGCCCAGTAGTTGCGGATCAGCTGCTTGTTCTTCTCGATGATGTAGTCCGAGAGGGCGCCGCCGCGGCGCAGCTTGAGCTTCTCCACCAGGTCGCGCTTCTTGCCCTTCGAGATCCCCGCGAAGTCCCAGTTGTTGACCCTCGGGCGCTCCTTGAGGAAGACGTGCAGATCGAGGCTGTCGCCCTCGATCTCGGCGCCGATCTTCACGTCGGAGAAGACCGTCTGGCTCCAGAGGCGCTCGACGGCCGACGAGATGAAGTTGCTGGGCAGGTAGATCGAGTCGCCGGGAATCAGACCCGCCGACGAGCGGATGATGTTGTGGTCGTAATCCACGCCGTGGATGTCGATGTGGCGGATGTAGTACAGCTTCTGCCGGCTCTCCGGACGCATCATGGGAGCCTCCTCCGAGAAGGATGCCCGCCGCAGGGAGTCCGCTTCGTCCGTCTGTGCGAAAGCGTGGGGTGCCGCCGTTGCGAGCAGGAGGACGAGGGCCGTGATTAGCTTGCCGAAACGATTCATCTAATTGATTCTATTCTTCAAATTCAAGTTCAGTCGGGTATGGGTCATCGGACCAGGCCGAAGCGGCGGTCGCGCCGCGCGTACTCCTCCAGCGCGCGGTCGAACTCCTCCTCCGAGAAGTCGGGCCAGAGCACCGGCGTGAAGAGTAGCTCGGCGTAGGAGGACTGCCAGAGCAGGAAGTTGCTCAGGCGGCACTCGCCGCTGGTGCGGATGACCAGGTCGGGGTCGGGATAGGCGGCCGTGTCGAGGGCCGCGGCGAGGGTCCGTTCGTCGAGCGAGGCGGGGGCGAGCTCCCCCCGGGCGGCGCGCCCGGCGAGCGCGCGCACGGCGCGCACGATCTCGTCGCGCGACGAATAGTTGAGGGCCAGGACGAGCGTCAGGCGGTCGCAGTCGGCCGTGGCGCGCTCGGCGTCGGCCAGCGCTCGCTGCACCCCTTCCGAGAAGCGCGTGCGATCGCCGATCATGCGGATGCGGACCCCCTGCGCGCGCAGCTCGGGCGTCTCGCCGGCCACGCAGCGGCAGAAGAGCTCCATCAGGGCGTCGACCTCTTCGGCCGGGCGGCCCCAGTTCTCGGTCGAGAAGGCGTAGAGCGTGAGGTACTTCACGCCGCGGCGCAGTGCCGCGCCGAGGGTCGTGCGCACGGCTTCGACGCCGGCCGCGTGCCCTTCGCATCGCTCCTTGCCGCGCATTTCCGCCCAGCGGCCGTTGCCGTCCATGATGATGGCGACGTGCTGCGGGATGCGTTTCTGTTCGCTCGTTGTGACCATATAGGGTGCAAATATAGGAAAAATCTCGGAACCGGGCCGAAAAATCGGCGAAAGATTAGCTCCTGAGGTCTATTCCCCACATCATCTTGTTCCTTAACGTGTCGTAAAACGATATATTGTGCGGCAGCGCCAGCAAAATACGCTCTTCGGCCCGCCGAACCGTGAATACGGACGCCGCGCCCGCGGGGTAGGCGCGGTTGTCGAGCGTGACGAACCCCTCGGCGCGGCGCGCGCGCAGGCGCAGCTCGATGCGCGCCGTGTCGGGGATCACCACCGGCCGCATGGTGAGGTTGTGGGGCGCCAGAGGCGAGAGGACCAGGCACGAGCAGGTGGGGGCCACGACCGGGCCTCCGGCGCTCAGGGCGTAGGCCGTCGAGCCGGTGGGCGTGGAGACGATCACCCCGTCGCCGTGGTACGTGGCCACCATCTGTGCGTCGACGTAGGTCTCCACGGAGATCATCTCGGCGCCGTGTCGCTGGATGGTGAACTCGTTGAGGGCCAGCTTCGACGCGGGCTCGGCGCCGAAGTCGCCCTCCACGCGGAGCATCGTCCGCGGCTCGACCGAGAAGTCGCCCGCCGCCAGGCGGTCGAAGAGCGTGTCCAGATCACCGCTCGGCGCGCCGGTGAGGAATCCGAGGTGCCCGGCGTTGATCCCCAGCACGGGGACCGGGGCGCCGCCGAGGCGGTGGACGCCCTCGAGCAGCGTGCCGTCGCCGCCGTAACAGATCATAAGGTCGGCGCGCTCCGCCGGGCCGACCCGCTCGCCGTAGCTGTGTGCGGCGCCTGCGGCCTCGGCGATCTCGCGGTTGGCGGCCCACTCGAAGCCGTGGCGGTCGATGGCGGCGGTCAGGCGGAGGAGCCCCTCGGGCGCCCGCCCGTCGCGGGATCGGGAAAAAAGTAGGATTCTCATCGGCGGAGTATTGGAAAAAAAACGTAACTTTACCACGTCTTCGCGCCCGTGCGGCGCCGAGACGTCAGGCAAAGATAACGTTTTTATGACAAAACTGAGCGTCAACATCAATAAGATCGCCCTGGTGCGCAACGCCCGCGGCGGAGGCCGTCCCGACCTGGTGCGGGCGGCGCTGGAGATCGAGCGCTTCGGCGCCGACGGCATCACGGTCCACCCGCGGCCCGACGCGCGCCACATCCGCTACGACGACGTGCACGACCTCAAAGGCGTGCTGCGCACGGAGCTCAACGTCGAGGGCAACCCCACGCCCGAGTTCGTCGACCTGGTGCTGGAGAGCCGTCCGGCGCAGGTGACGCTGGTGCCCGACGCCCCCGACGCGCTCACGTCGAATGCCGGATGGGATACCCTCGTCCACCGTGCGTTCCTGGCCGACGTCGCCGCCCGATTCCGCGAGCGGGGCATCCGCGTCTCGATCTTCGTCGACCCCGATCCGGCCATGGTGGCCGGGGCCGCGGCGTGCGGCGCCGACCGCGTGGAGCTCTACACCGAGGGCTACGCCCGCGGCTATGCCGCCGACCGCGAGGCGGCCGTGGCCCCCTATGTCGCGGCGGCCGAGGAGGCGCGCCGGCAGGGGCTGGGGCTCAACGCGGGCCACGACCTCTCGCTCGACAACCTGCGCTACTATCTGGAGCGTATCCCCTGGACCGACGAGGTGTCGATCGGCCACGCGCTGGTGTGTGACGCCTGGCGCTACGGCATGGAGAACACCGTGGCGCTCTACCGGCGCCAGCTCTGAACCGCGAACCGATGAAACGCACGCTTCTTCTTGCGGCGGCCCTGCTGCTCGCCGCCTCCGCCTTCGCGCAGGGCGCATACAATTACCAGCGCCGCAGCCTTTTCGAGCAGCTGCCGGTGCGCCGGTGCGACGTCGTCTTCCTGGGCAACAGCATCACCGACGGCTGCGAGTGGTCGGAGCTCTTCGGCCGCCGCCGCGTGCTCAACCGCGGCATCAGCGGCGATCGCGCCGATTGGCTGCTCGGCCGCCTCGACCCGATCCTCGCGGGCCGTCCGCGCAAGCTCTTCCTCATGATCGGGGTCAACGACCTGGCCGCCGGGCGCACGCCCCGCGAGGTGGCCGCCGACGTGGCCGCGCTGCTCGACCGCTTCGCCGCCGCCTCGCCCCGCACGCGCATCTACGTGCAGAGCATCCTGCCGGTCAACGACCGCGACATCCCCGGCGCCTCGTGGGGCCACTGGAAGCGCAAGGCCGAGATCGCCGAGACGAACCGCCTCGTCGAGGCGCTGTGCCGCGGGCGGCGCGGCGTCGTCTACGTCGACCTGGCCTCGCGTCTGGCGGACGCGACGGGGCTTCTCGACAAACGTTATACCAACGACGGCCTGCATCTGACGGGCGAGGGGTACCTCGTCTGGCGCGACGCCGTCGCACCTTACATCCGTTAGCCCGTGCCGCTCTCCGATCCCATTTTCCGCCGCATCGCGCGCCTGGCCGACGCCCAGGGCGTCGATGCCTATGTCGTGGGCGGCTACGTGCGCGACCACTACCTGGGCCGTCCCTCGACCGACATCGACGTGGTGGTCGTGGGCAGCGGCATCGCCCTGGCCGAGGCGCTGGGGCGCGAGCTGCACGCCCGCGTGTCGGTCTTCAAGACCTTCGGCACGGCCATGGTCCGCGCCGGCGGCACCGAGGTCGAGTTCGTCGGCGCGCGCCGCGAATCCTACACCCGCGACTCGCGTAAGCCGCAGGTCGAGGCGGGCACGCTCGAGGACGACCAGCGGCGCCGCGACTTCACGATCAACGCCCTGGCCTGGTCACTCAACGAGGAGACTTTCGGAGAGCTGGTCGACCCCTTCGACGGCATGTACGACCTCGAGCGGGGCATCATCCGCACGCCGTGCGACCCCGACATCACCTTCGACGACGATCCGCTGCGCATGATGCGCGCCGTGCGCTTCGCCGCGCAGCTGGGCTTCACGATCGAGGAGGAGACCTTCGATGCGATCCGCCGCAACGCCGCGCGCATCGCCATAGTCTCGCGCGAGCGGATCATCACGGAGCTCAACAAGATCGTGCTCTCGCCCGTGCCGTCGATGGGCTTCGAACTGCTCGAGCTGACGGGGCTTCTGGAGCGGATCTTCCCCGAGATGCACCGCCTGCGGGGCATCGAGCGGCGTGGCCGCCACGCCCACAAGGACAACTTTGTCCACACGCTCAAGGTCGTCGACAACGTGGCGCGCCGCTCCGACGATCTGTGGCTCCGATGGGCCGCCGTGCTGCACGACATCGCCAAGCCGCTCACCAAGGCCTATGACCCGCGCGTGGGGTGGACCTTCCACGGCCACGAGGTGCTCGGCTCGAAGATGGTGCCGGCGATCTTCCGCCGCCTCAAGCTCCCCCTGGGCGAGCCCATGAAGTTCGTGCAGAAGCTGGTCTTCCTCCACCTGCGGCCGATCATCCTCTCGGAGGAGCTGGTCACCGACTCGGCCGTGCGGCGCCTGCTCTTCGAGGCGGGCGACGACGTGGAGGCGCTCATGACCCTGTGCGAGGCCGACATCACCTCGGGCATCGACGCCAAGGTGCGGCGCTACCTCGACAATTTCGAACTGGTGCGCCGCAAGATGAAGGATCTCGAAGAGCGCGACCGCATCCGCAACTTCCAGCCTCCGATCACCGGCGAGATCATCATGCGCGTCTACGGCATCGAACCCTGCCGCGCGATCGGCGAGATCAAGGAGACGATCAAGAACGCCATCCTCGACGGCGTGATCCCCAACGACTACGCGGCGGCCTATGCCCTGATGGAGCGCCTGGCCGCCGAGCGGGGGATGACGAAAAAGGAGCTCTGAGCGGGCCTCTCCGCCGAAGCTCCGCATCTCTTCCCGCCGGGTGCGCGGGATTGACGAAAAAAGGTTGAACCTCGTAAGGCTCAACCTCTTTTTTTTACAACGCGTTTACAGTGCGGCGCCCCGCTCACTCCTCCAACATGCGCTGCCGCCAGCGGTCGGGCACGGCGACGCTCTGCTGGGCCGCGAAGTCGAAGGCCACCATCACCGAGCGGCTCTCGCTGCGCACCTGGCCGTCGGCCATGAGCCGCTGGAAGAGCGTGAGGCTCTTGGTGCCGATCCGCTCGCACGCGGTCTCCACCGTCAGGCGGTCGCCGCTGCGCACCTGCCCCAGGTAGGAGGTCTGGGTCGAGACGGTGACGATGCGCAGGCGGTCGGCGAGCAGCTCCTCGCCCGCGACGCGCTCGTAGTAGTCGCTCTTTCCCACGTCGAAATACATCTGCTGGGCCACGTTGTTGACGTGGTGGAACGGATCGAGGTCCGAGAAGCGCATCTGTATGGGGGTGACGATCGTGCGGGCCATCTCTCTATTCGCGTATGATGTTCACCTCGCCCCCCTCGCCGAAGGCGATGATCGACGACGCCTTGCGCGTGGGGCGCCCCTCGAAGCGGGGGTCGACGACGAAGTCCGTGCCGTCGACGATCTCGCGCGCGACATCCTGCAGCGCCACGGGCGTCGCTTCGCCCGAGAGGTTGGCCGACGTCGAGACGATCGGCCGCCCGAACGTGCGCAGCAGCTGCCGGCAGAAGTCGTGGTCGGGGATGCGCACGCCGAGCGTCCCCTCGTCGGGGATGAGGTTGGGGGCCAGACCCCGCGCCCCCGGCAGGATGAGCGTCAGGGGCGAGGTGGCCATCTCCATCACCTCGAAGGCGATGCCGGGCGCGCGGTCGATGTAGCGCACGACCATGTCGGCCGAGGCGCAGAGCACGAGCATCGATCGCTTGTTCTCGCTGCGCTTGAGCGCGTAGATCTTCGCCACCGCCTCGGCGTTGGTGGCGTCGCAGCCCAGGCCCCACACCGTGTCGGTGGGGTAGAGCAGGATGCCGCCCGCGCGGAGCGTCTCGGCGGCCAGCGCGGCTTCGTGCCGCAGGGCTTCGTCCGAAGGTTTCTTTGCCATAGATTGGGTGTGTCTGAGCGGAGCGACGCTCCGCGCGTGTGTGTTTCGGTTCGGTTATTTCATCGGCAGCACCTCGATCCAGTAGTCGTCGGGGTCGTTGATGAAGTAGAGGCCCATCGCGTGGTTCTCGTAGCAGAGGCACCCCATCGCGCGGTGGTATTCGCGCACGGCGGCGTAGTCGCCCTCCACGCGCAGGCAGAGGTGGCTCTCGTTCTCGCCCAGCTCGTAGGGCGTGGCGGCGTGGTCCCTCAGCCACGTCAGCTCGAGGCGGAAGCGTCCCTCGCCGTCGCCCAGGTAGACCAGCACGAACGAGCCGTCGGCGGCCTCCTTGCGGCCCACCTCCTTCAGCCCCAGGGCCCGGTCGTAGAACGCCAGCGAGCGGTCGAGGTCGGTGACGTTGATGTTGAAATGGTCGAATCGGCTCTTGATCTCCATGAAATTTTCGTTTTGTCCGATGCAAAAATAATTTTTAATTTTCAATCTTTAATTTTTCGGACCGAATTTTATACCTTTGTGGCACTCGAAAAAACAACGACGAAAAACATCATATCATGGGAAGAGCCTTTGAATACCGCAAAGCGCGGAAGATGAAGCGCTGGGGGCACATGGCCCGCGTCTTCACGAAAATCGGCAAGGAGATCGAAATCGCCGTCAAGGCCGGCGGTCCCGACCCCTCGGGCAATACGCGCCTGCGCATCCTGATGCAGAACGCCAAGGCCGAGAACATGCCCAAGGAGAACGTCGAGCGCGCCATCAAGCGTGCCACCGAGAAGGACGCCGCCGACTACAAGGAGGTCGTATATGAAGGCTACGGCCCCCACGGCATCGCCTTCCTCGTGGAGACCGCCACCGACAACACCAACCGCACGGTGGCCAACGTGCGCATGCACTTCAACAAGTGCGGCGGCACGCTGGGCAACAGCGGCTCGGTGGGCTTCATGTTCGAGCATAAGTGCATCTTCAAGTTCCGTGCGGCGGCGGGTGCCGACCCCGAGGAGCTCGAGCTGGAGATGATCGACCTGGGCGTCGACGAGTTCTACCCCGAGGAGGACGGCATCACCGTCTACGCCTCCTACGACGCCTTCGGCGCCATCCAGAAGTGGATCGACGACAAGGGCTTCGAGATCGTCTCGGGCGAGTCGGCCTACCTGCCCGTCGACAGCAAGGAGCTCGACGCCGAGGGCCGCGAGTCGGTCGAGAAGCTCATCGAGCGGCTCGAGGAGGACGACGACGTGACCAACGTTTACCACAATATGAAGGAGGCCGAAGAGTAGGCTTTTCGATTTCTGCCGGATATTTCCGCACATCCCTCGAACGGGGCGAATGGGACGTACCTTTGTACTACCCATCCGCCCCGTTCTTCACGATGCACGAAACTATCTCGGTAGAAATCGAAAATCCGTGCAGCCATCCGCGCCCCACTTCGTTTAAGCGCAAACCTGCTCCTCTAAAATCGAAAATCGCGTGGGCTTCCTCTTTCCTGCCGCGACCGGGTTGGATCTCTGTTTTCGGCCCGCAGCCAGCGGAGGTGCTCGGGAGGCGCCGCCGACAGAGCAGCCCTCCGCCGGGGGTGGCTACGGGCTGCGCAGCTGGCGCTGCAATGTCCGGCTAAGAGATTTGTTCTCGGACGCAGCCAGCGGAGACCGCATATTCTGTCAAGAATAGCGGACCTTCGCCCGGGGTGGCTGCGGCCC
>CABIXK010000011.1:0-32900 GCA_902362705.1 Rikenellaceae bacterium | reverse complement strand
GTACCTTTTGATGGCAAAAGGTACCCAAAACCATCCGCACGTCGGTCTCGCGGGTCCTCCGCTCGTCCTCGCTAAAACGGGCGCCTGACGCGGGTTTGCAAGCAAACCGGCCCCGTTTTTCGACGCTCGGTCTTCGCTGAGGACAAACCCCGCTGCGACCGATAGTGCGGAGTCTTTCGTGCCGCTGCTCGGCAGAGGTTCATTCGTTTTCAGATCGTAGCCGGCGAAGCGGCAGCGCGAGAACAGCGAGCAGCCCTTCGCCCGGGGGCGGCTGCGGCCCGCCGGCTCTGCGAGCCGGGCAAGTCAAAAGTAAAAAGTGAGAAGTAATAAGTGAAAGGTGGAGCTGCCGCGCCGAATAATGGTCAGGCGGCCGCCCCTCCGCAGACTACGGCTCGCCTGGCCGCACGCACCCTCGTTTTTTCGCGAAAAAATAGGCGTAGGATTACAATCTATCCGAAATATTGTTATATTTGTAACAGTATAGACAACCCAAAAACTTCAAAACACTATGGATGTTAAGAAACTGATGACCGAGCTCGAGCAGAAGCACCCCGGCGAGAGCGAATACTTGCAGGCCGTGCGCGAGGTGCTCGAATCAATCGAGGAGGTCTACAACCAGCACCCCGAGTTCGAAAAGGCCAAGATCGTCGAACGCATCGTGGAGCCCGACCGCATTTTCACCTTCCGTGTCACGTGGGTCGACGATAAGGGCGAGGTGCAGACCAACCTCGGCTACCGCGTCCAGTTCAACAGCGCGATCGGTCCCTACAAGGGCGGTCTGCGTTTCCATGCGGCCGTCAACCCCTCGATGCTCAAGTTCCTGGGTTTCGAGCAGACCTTCAAGAACGCGCTGACGACGCTCCCGATGGGCGGCGCCAAGGGCGGTTCGGACTTCAGCCCCGTGGGTAAGTCCGACGCCGAGATCATGCGTTTCTGCCAGGCCTTCATGACCGAGCTGTGGAACAACATCGGTGTCGACACCGACGTTCCGGCCGGCGACGTGGGCGTGGGCGGCCGCGAGATCGGCTTCCTCAACGGCATGTACCAGAAGCTGGCGCGCAAGTACCACACGGGCGTGCTGACGGGCAAGGGCATGACGTGGGGCGGCTCGATCCTGCGTCCCGAGGCCACGGGCTACGGCGCGCTCTACTTCGTCGAGCACATGCTGCGCAAGGCGGGCCGCTCGCTCCAGGGCGCCACGATCGCCCTCTCGGGCTTCGGCAACGTCGCCTGGGGTGCCGCTAAGAAGGCCACCGAGCTGGGCGCCAAGGTGATCGCCATCTCGGGTCCCGACGGCGTGATCTACAACCCCAACGGCATGACCGACGAGAAGATCGACTATATGCTCGAGCTGCGCGCCTCGAACCGCAACATCGTGGCCCCCTTCGCCGAGCGCTTCCCCGACGCCACGTTCACCCCGGGCAAGAAGGCCTGGAGCGTGAAGTGCGACATCGCCCTGCCGTGCGCCTTCCAGAACGAGCTCAACGGCGACGATGCCGCCGAGCTGCTGGCCAACGGCACGTGGTGCTGCGCCGAGGTGTCGAACATGGGCTGCACGCCGGAGGCGATCCACGCCTTCCAGCAGGCGGGCATCCTCTTCGCCCCGGGCAAGGCCGTCAACGCCGGCGGCGTGGCCACGTCGGGTCTGGAGATGACGCAGAACTGCATGCACATCTCCTGGTCGGGCAAGGAGGTCGACGAGAAGCTCCACTTCATCATGGAGAGCATCCACGAGGCCTGCGTGAAGTTCGGACGCCAGGCCGACGGCAGCATCGACTACGTGAAGGGTGCCAACATCGCCGGCTTCATGAAGGTCGCACAGGCCATGTTGGAGCAGGGCATCATCTAAACCGGCTCCCGCTCAACTGAAAAGGCCGCACCCCGAAAGGGTGCGGCCTTCTTCGTCGACAGCCCGTCGCTATGCCTCCGCGGCCTCCGCGCGCCGCCTCTTCGTGCGCCGCCGCAGGGCGCGTATCGCCTCGCCGGCGAAGGCCAGGAGCGACGTCGAGCCGATGATCGCGGCCCACTCGCGCGCGGTGAGGGGCACGGTGCGGAACACCTCGCCGCCGAAGGTGACGATGGCCCACTGGCCCGCGCCGATGGCGGCCAGTATGAGGAAGAACTCGCGGCACCCGCGCACCGAGGCGAAGAGCCCGTGGCGCGCCTCGAATCCTTTGGCGTTGAACATGTTCCAGAACTGCATGAAGACGAATACCGAGAAGAATACCGTCAGCCGCCGCTCGGTGAGCCCCTCGGCCGAGAACTCCCACCGGAGCAGCATGGCGAGCAGCACGGCGGCCATCGTGAGGCCGCACGTGAGGATCGTGCGCCGCATGTCGGGCGAGACGATGAAGGCGTCGCGCTGCCGCGGCCGCTCCTCCATCACCTCGGCCTTGGGGGGCAGCGAGGCCATGGCCATGGCGGCGAAAGTGTCCATGATGATGTTGACCCAGAGTATCTGCACCACCGTGAGCGGCATCTCGGTGCCGACGAGCGCCCCCACGAAGCAGACGAGGATCGCCGCTAAATTGATCGTCAGCTGGAAGAGCACGAAGCGCTGGATGTTGCGGTAGAGCGAGCGGCCCCACATGACGGCCGTGGCGATCGATGCGAACGAGTCGTCGAGCAGCGTGATGGCCGAGGCGTCCTTCGCCACGGAGGTCCCCGAGCCCATCGAGAGCCCCACGTTGGCGAAGTTGAGGGCCGGGGCGTCGTTGGTGCCGTCGCCCGTCACGGCGACCACCTCGCCGCGCTGTTGCAGCAGCCGCACCAGGCGCTGCTTGTCGAGCGGCCGGGCACGCGAGAGGATCTTCAGCTCGGCGACCCGTTCGAGCAGCTCCTCGTCGCTCGCCGCCGCGAACTCGGTGCCGGTCATGCGGTTGCGTTCGCCGTCGGCGTCGCTCCACAGCCCGATCCGGCGGGCGATCTCGCACGCCGTGGCCGGCGTGTCGCCCGTGACGATCTTGACGGCGATTCCCGCGTCGAGGCAGCGGCGGACGGCCGCCGGCACGTCGTCGCGCACCGGGTCGGCGATCGCCGCGACGGCCGAGAAGACGAGGGGCGAGGAGGCGATTGCCGCGGCGCAGTCGTCGGCCTCGGTCTCGGCCCACGCCAGGGCCAGCGTGCGCATGGCCCGCTGCTGGAAGGCGAGCAGCGTCGCGGCCACCTCCTCGTCGCGCCCGTCCGGGGCGCACATCGCCCGCACGATCTCGGGGGCCCCCTTCACGCAGAGGATCCGCCGTCCCGTCAGGCCGCTGCGGAAGATCGTGGCCATGTATTTGCGCTCGGTCGAGAAGGTCATCCGGTCGACGATCGCGGCCCCGTCGCGCAGCGGTCCGTACTCGGCGCCGCGGCTGCGCAGGTGCGCGAGCAGCGCCCCCTCGGTGGGGTTGCCGATGATGCCTCCCCGGGCGTCGAGGTGGGCCGTGGTGTTGGCCGCGACGGTCTCGGCGAACTCCTCTTCGGCGAGCGTGTCGTAGCGCAGCAGCTCCTCCACGCACATGCGGTTGCGGGTGAGCGTGCCCGTTTTGTCGGTGCAGATGACCGTCACGGCGCCCATCGTCTCGCAGGCGTGCATGCGCCGCACGAGGTTGTTGGTGCGGAGCATGCGCCGCATGGACATGGCCAGCGACAGGGTGATCGACATGGGCAGCCCCTCGGGCACGGCCATCACGATGATCGCCACCGAGACCATGAAGATGTGGAGCGCCTGCTGCGCGGCATCGAGCCACGGCCGCTCGAGCAGTCCGCCGAAGAGGAGCGCCTTGAGGAGCATCGTGCCGAATATGGCCACCGAGAGCGCGATGCCCGCGCGCCCGACCAGGCGCGAAAGGCGCTCGAGCTGGCTGTCGAGGGGCGTGGGGTCGTCGTTGCGCACGGTGGCCTGCTCGGTCACGCGCCCCGCCTCGGTGCGGTCGCCCACGGCTTCGACGCGCATGGCGCCGTATCCGTCGGCGACCCTCGTGCCGCGCATCAGGGCGTCGGAGGGGTAGGTGGCGTCGGGGTCGCAGTGGGCCTTGTCGGCGGTCTTGTCCACCTCGGGCTCGCCCGTGAGCGTCGACTCGTCGACCTTCAGCGACACGGCCTCCAGCAGCACGCCGTCGGCCGGCACGGTCTCGCCGCTCTCGACGTAGACCACGTCGCCGACCACCACGTCGCAGCGCGGGACCTCGCCCACGGCGCCGTCGCGCAGCACCTTGACCGGCACGCGGTCGTTGACGCGGTTGAGGCGGCGGAAGCGCCGCTGCGCGTCCCACTCGAACCAGAATCCCACGCCCGTGGCCAGGACGATGGCGCAGAGTATGCCTATGGGCTCGGTGAAGTCGCGTTCGACGGCGGCGATGGCCAGCGAGAGGGCTGCGGCCAGCAGCAGGATGCGGATGATCGGGTCGCGGAACTTCTCGGCGAAGAGGCGCCAGGGCGACTCTTCGCGCGGCGGGGTGATGACGTTGTCGCCGTGCAGGGCGCGGCTGCGGAGCACCTCCTCGGAGGTGAGGCCGCGGATGTCGGAGCGTTTCATGCTGTTGTTGTCAGACATTGAGTGAGAACTGCCGCGTCGAGGCGTCGAGCCGCACGGCGATGAAGAGTAGGATGGTGAAGGCCACGAGCGACGAGCCTCCGTAGCTGAGGAACGGGAGCGGGATGCCCATCACGGGCATCAGACCGACGGTCATGCCGACGTTGACCAGCACGTGGAAGAGCAGGATCGCCGCCACGCAGTAGCAGTAGATGCGGCCGAAGGGCTCTTGCTGCCGCTCGCCCATGCGCATGAGGCGCAGGATGAGCATGCAGAGCAGCGCGAGGATCGTCGCCACCCCCACGAAGCCCCACTCTTCGCCCACCGTGCAGAAGATGAAGTCGGTGTGGCGTTCGGGCACGAATCCGTACTTGATCTGCGTCCCCTCGAGGAATCCCTTGCCCCAGAATCCGCCCGAGCCGATGGCGATCTTCGACTGGTTGACGTTGTAGTCGCTGCCCAGCGGGTCGCTGATGATGCCCAGGAAGCTGAGTATGCGGTCCCTCTGGTGCTGCTTGAGTATCGAGTTGAAGATGTAGTCGGTCGTCGGCAGGAAGATCATCGACCCGATGAAGAGGGCGACCATCAGCAGCGTGTTGCCCAGCTGTGCGCGCACGGCGTGGACGACCACCGCGACGAGCGACAGCAGCGTCACGGCCAGCAGGCTGTTGTAGAGTCCGATGCCGCCGGGGGTGAAGAGCGCCGTGAGGGCCTCCAGGCAGATGCTCGAGAGCGCCACGACGGCCAGGTAGACGATGCGCGAGCGCCAGCGGCCGTTCATCATCGCCTCCGAAAGCGTGCAGGCGACGATCGAGAGGATGAGCAGCGTGAGGGGCGAGAGCAGGAACGAGACGATGAAGAGCGTGGCGATGAGCAGCACGGGGATGCAGAGCCACTTGTTGAGCCCCTCGCGGTAGAGCACGAAGAGGAACGACCCGAGGACGATGCCCGAGCCGGTGTCGTTCTGCAGCACGATGATCGCCAGCGGCAGGCAGATCACCGCACCCACGCGGAAGAGGTCCGCGGGCCGGTCGATCGAGAACGAATATTCGCTCATCACGCGCGCCAGGGCCAGCGCCGTGGCGATCTTGGCGAACTCCACGGGCTGCATGCGTATGGACCCGAACTCGAACCACGCCTTGGCGCCGTTGACCTCGCGGCCGAAGAGCAGCGCGGCGACGAGCAGCAGGAGGCCCCCGATGTAGGCGGGGTAGGCCAGCATGTGGTAGTAGCGGTCGTCGAGCAGCAGCACGACCGTCGCCACGACGCCCGCGATGCCGATCCACACGGCCTGCTTCATGTAGAAGTGCGAGAGCGAGAAGAGCTCCCCGCCCCCCTCCTCGTAGGAGGCGGCCGTGATGAAGAGGAAGCCCGCGGCGACGATGGCCGCGTAGAGCAGGACGGCGATGCGGTCCACGCCGTAGAATATCGGGCTGGTGCGGCTACCGGTCATAGGAGGGATAGTGGATTTGCATGTTCCTGATCCGCTCGAGCAGCTCCGGGCGGCGGATCGTGTCGGTGAGGTAGTACTCCTCGAGCAGGCTGGCTATGGGCAGGGCCGCCGAGGCGCCGAAGCCGCCGTTCTCGACATAGACCGAGATGGCGATGCGCGGGTTGTCCTTCGGTGCGAACGAGAGGAAGGTCGAGTGGTCGCGCCCGTGGGGGTTCTGTGCCGTGCCCGTCTTGCCGCAGACGTCCCACCCCTCCAGACGCGCGGCCGTCGATGTGCCGCCGACGTTCACGCCGCGCCACATGCCCTCGACGATCGGCTCGAAGTGCTTAGGGTCGACCTTCGTGTAGTGGCGCTCGTAGAAGCGGCGGTCGAGCGAGTCCTCGCCCTCGACGCGCTTGACGATGTGGGGGATGTAGTAGTAGCCGCGGTTGGCGACGATGCAGGCCAGGTTGGCCAGCTGCAGGGGCGTGCAGCCCAGGGCGTCCTGCCCGATCGAGAGCGAGAGCACCGTCAGCGCGTTCCACGAGCGGCGGTACTTGCGGTCGTAGTAGGCGCGGTCGGGCACGTAGCCGCTCCCCTCGTCGAGGAAGTCGGAGCCGAGCTTGCGGCCGAAGCCGAAGCTCTCCACGTAGTCGCGCCACACGTCGAAGCCCTCCTTCACGCCGCCGTACTTGCGGTTCTCGAGGATGTCGCGGAAGACGTAGCAGAAGTAGGCGTTGCACGAGGTGGCCACGGCGAAGCGCAGGTCGAGGGGCGAGGCGTGGGCGTGGCACGCCATCTTGAGGCGCCCGACCTGGTAGCCCAGGTTGCACGTGTGGGTGTCGGAGGGGCGCAGCACCCCCTCCTGCAGGCCGATGAGCCCCTGCACCAGCTTGAAGGTCGACCCCGGGGGGTACTTGGCCTTCACGGCGCGGTTGAAGAGCGGACGGCGCTTGTTGTAGAGCATCTTCATGTAGTTGTTGCCGCGCTCGCGCCCCACCAGCTCGTCGGGATCGTACGAGGGCGACGAGACCATCATGAGGATCTCGCCCGTGGCGGGTTCGATGGCCACGGCGGCCCCCACCTTGCCGCGCATGAGCTCCTCGCCGAGCAGTTGCAGCCGTGCGTCGATCGTGCTCACCAGGTAGCGCCCCGGCTCGGGCAGCGAGTCGTAGCGGCCGTTCATGTAGGATCCCTTCACGGCGCCGTGGGTGTCGATCTCCTGGATGCGGACCCCCTTCTCGCCCTTGAGCCGCTGCTCGTAGGCCAGCTCCACGCCGCTCATGCCCGCATAGTCGCCCGCGCGGTACGACGGGTAGCGCTTGAGCATGTCGGCGTTGACCTCGCCTACGTAGCCCAGCAGGTTGCCGCCGATCTTGCGCGGATACTGGCGCACGGTGCGGAAGACGGTGTAGAAGCCCGGGAAGTTGCACTCGTCGAAGCGCAGCTTGTCCTCCTTCGATATGTAGCTGGCCACCAGGTGCGGGGCGCGGGGGCGCATGCGGGCGTTGGCCATCTCGCGGTCGAGGCGCGTGCGCTGGATGCCGAGCACCTCGCACATGCGCGCCGTGTCGAATCCCTGGCGGCCGATCTCGCGCGGGATGACCATCAGGTCGTAGCACTCGCGGCTCTGCACCAGATACTCGCCCCGGCGGTCGAACACCTCGCCGCGCGGCGGGTACTGCACCACGTGGCGCAGCACGTTGGCCTTGGCCAGCTCCACGTAGCGGCGGTCGACGAGCTGCAGGTAGGCCGCGCGTCCGAGCAGCAGGCCGAAGACGAGCAGCACCACGCATTGCAGCGTGCGCATGCGCACGTGTCCCTCTTCGCGGCCGATCATATGCGCACGGGGAGTTTGGCGGTGAACAGGCGCATGAGGAGCCACGACGCGGCGAAGGTGCCGGCGCCGCTGAGCAGGATGCGCGCCAGGTTGTGGAGCGTGCGGGCGAGCGAGAGTGCCTCGAGCGTGAAGAAGAGCGCGTGGTGGACCAGGATGACGATCGCCAGATAGCGCACGAAGGCGCGGCGTCCCATCCGCTCGGGCGAGGGGGTGCCTCCCTCGCGGGCGTTCTCGGCGCCGTAGCAGAAGTTGACCACCGCGGGCCGCACGAAGGCCGCCAGCAGCGTGGCCGAGGTGTTGATGCCGGCCGTGCCCATGGCCATGTCCATCCCGACGCCCGTGGCGAGGCCGGCCCCGAGGAGCACCACGGGGGCGATGTCGAGCGGCAGCAGGACGATGAAGGACAGGTAGACCAGCGGGTCGAAATAGAGGCTCAGCGAGAGGTTGTCGAAGAGGAACACCTGCAGCAGGGCCGTCGTGACGAAGAGTATGGCGTAGGGATAGGTTCTGTACATGGTCGTGTGGCGTCAGTTGTTGTTTCCGTTGCGGTCGGGGGCGATCACGCCGCCGTTTTGCCGCACCTGCTCCTGCAGGTCGCCCACCTCCTCGCGGTCGCGGTTGCCCACCAGCACCACGTCTCTGAGGCGCGAGACCTCGGCGGCCAGCCGCACGCTGACGGTGTAGGCCGTGTTGGTTTCGTTCAGCTCGGCCGACTCGACCCAGCCGATCAGCACGTCCTCGGGGAAGTATTGCGAGAATCCCGTGGTGACCACCTCCTGCCCGGCTGCGGGCTCGGCGTATTTCGAGATGTCGGTCAGCTGCACCCGCCCGGCGTCGCGCCCGTCCCACGAGATCGAGCCGAAGTAGTCGGTGCCGGCCAGTCGGCCGCTCGAGCGGAACTGCGTGTTGAGCACCGGCATCGCCACGGCGTAGCGCTCCGAGCAGTCGACCACGTAGCCCACCATGGCCCCCGTGGCCGACAGCACGCCCATGCCCACCGTCACGCCGTCGCGGAATCCGCGGTTGAGCGTCAGCAGGTTCTGCGTGCGGTTGACCGACCCGGCCACCACCGAGGCGGTGGTCATGCGGTATTTTGCGTCCTGCTCCCCCTCGAGGTAGGAGTCGAGCAGCTGCGCCTTCTCCGCCTCGGAGTAGGCGGCCAGCCGCTCCTCGAGCGCGGCCACGCGCTCGACCAGGCGGCGGTTTTCGCTCGCCAGCGAGAAGTAGCGCCCGACGCCCCCGATGAGCGAGTGGGCGTCGCCCGCCAGGCGGCTGGAGCGGGTGAGCAGCCGCGCCTGGGTGTAGGCCGTCGAGTGGGCGTAGAAGTGGATGGCCGCGGCCTCCAGCATCACGAACAGCACCGCGACGTAGACGCTGCGTATGAATTCGAACAGTTTTCGCACGTGACCCTTTCAAATTCGAAGATTGCGGGCCGCATAGCCCGCAATCCGATCGGTGTGACAATGTTGGACGATGCCGCGCGCCGCCGCGGGCGGGGCCGCGCGGCCGGGCGCCTACTTCATCAGGAACGAGAAGCGGTTGATGTTCTTGAGCGCCGTGCCCGTGCCGCGGGCGATGGCGCGCAGCGGATCCTCGGCGATGTGGAACGGCAGGCCGGTCTTCTCGTTCAGACGCCGGTCGAGCCCTTTGATCAGGGCGCCGCCGCCGGCCAGGTAGATGCCGTTCTTGACGATGTCGGCGTAGAGCTCGGGGGGCATCGATTCGAGCACCTTCATCAGCGCCATGTCGATCTTCACGAGCGACTTCTCGAGCGCGTAGGCGATCTCGCTGTAGGAGAGCGAGACGGTCTGCGGCAGGGCGGTGAGCATGTTGGGACCCGTCACGACGAAGTCCTCGGGCTCCTCCTCCAGCTCGGGCACCGCGGCGCCGATGGCGCACTTGATCGCCTCGGCCGTGCGCTCGCCGATGCGGATGTTGTGCTGCTGGCGCACGTAGTTCTGGATGTCCTCGGTGAAGACGTCGCCGGCGACGTTGATCGACTCCGAGCAGACGATGCCGCCGAGCGAGATGCAGGCGATCTCCGAGGTGCCGCCGCCGATGTCGATGATCATGTTGCCCTCGGGGGCCTCCACGTCGAGCCCGGCGCCGAGCGCAGCGGCCATCGGCTCGTAGATCATGTATACCTCGCGTCCGCCGGCGTGCTCGGCCGAGTCGCGCACGGCGCGGATCTCCACGTTGGTCGAGCCCGAGGGGATGCAGATGACCATGCGCAGCGACGGCGCGAAGAGGCTGCCCGAGGTCTTGACCTTCTTGATCATGCCGCGCAGCATGAGCTCCGTGGCGTTGAAGTCGGCGATCACGCCCTCCTTGAGCGGGCGGATGGTCTTGATGTTGGGGTTGGTCTTCTCGTGCATCTGCCGCGCCTGGTGCCCGATGGCCACCAGGCGGCCCGTGTGCACGTCGAGGGCCACGATCGAGGGCTCGTCGACGACCACTTTCCCGTTATAGATGATCAGCGTGTTGGCCGTACCGAGGTCGATGGCCAGCTCCTGAGTGAGTGAAAACATTCCCATAATATAGTCGATGCCAGTGTTTTGTGACTTTGGGCGCGGCACGTGCCGCGCGCTGCGCCGCCGCCCGGGCGGGGCCCTGCGGCGGGTCGGGACAAAGATACGCAAAAGTCGGAGAATTTTTTCCATTCTTATATGATTATTTTTTTCTACTTTTGTCTTCGCAACCAAACGTCGCACGACATGGAATACAAGATCGGAAAGGGGGCCCGCTGCGCGGTCATCGGCCACGGCAGCTGGGCGACGGCCATCGTCGGCGTGCTGGCCGCCAACGAGGCGCAGGTGGGGTGGTACGTCCGCAACCCCGAAGTGCTCGAACAGCTTCTGGCCGAAGGCCGCAACCCGCGCTATCTGAGCGACGTGGAGTTCGACCGCGGGCGCATCGCCCCCTCGGACGACCTCGACGCCGTGGTGCGCGGGGCCGACATCCTCGTCCTGGCCTGCCCGTCGGCCTATCTGAAGAGTTTTCTCGAGCCGCTCACCGAGCCGCTCGCCGGCAAGTTCGTCATCTCGGCCATCAAGGGCATCGTCCCGGGCGACTACCAGACGGTGGTCGAGTATCTGCACGACCGATACGGCCTCTCCTACGGCCAGCTGGGGCTGGTCACGGGCCCCTCGCACGCCGAGGAGGTCTCGCGCGGGCGGCTCTCCTACCTCACGGTGGTCTGCACCGATCCGGACAATGCGCGGCTGATCGGCGAGAAGTTCGCGACGCCCTACATCCGCCTGAGCTACTCGACCGACCTCTACGGCATCGAGTACGCTGCCATCCTCAAGAACATCTACGCCCTCTCGGTGGGCATCGCCGTGGGGCTGGGCTACGGCGACAACTTTCTGGCGGTGCTCATCGCCAACGGGGCGCGCGAGATGACGCGCTTCCTGGAGCAGAGCTACCCGGCCGAGCGCGACACGCAGGCCTCGGCCTACCTGGGCGACCTGCTGGTGACCTGCTACTCGGTCTACAGCCGCAACCGGCGGCTGGGACTGCTCATCGGCCGCGGGTTCACGGTGAAGAGCGCCCTGAGCGAGATGACCATGGTGGCCGAGGGCTACTTCGCCGCCGACTGCATCCGCCACATCAACGCCCGCCACGGCGTGGAGATGCCCATCGCCGAGATGGTCTACGACGTCCTCTACCGCGGCGCTTCGGCGCGCCGGCGGATGAAGGAGCTGACAACCAAGTTAATCTGACAGATAATGAAAACGTTGAAAATCGACATTTCGAAGGCGGGCATCGAGCTTTCCGCCGATATGAAGGCCCGCGCCCAGGCCGCCAATGCGCTGCTGGAGTCGGGCGAGGGCGCCGGCAACGACTTCCTGGGGTGGGTGCACCTCCCCTCGTCGATCTCGGAGGCCGATCTGGAGGCGATCGAGGCTGCGGCGGCGAAGCTCCGCTCGAAGGCCGACCTGGTGGTCTGCATCGGCATCGGCGGCTCGTACCTCGGCGCCAAGGCGGTGCTCGAG
Organism: Rikenellaceae bacterium; assembly: GCA_902362705.1. GTDB lineage: Bacteria > Bacteroidota > Bacteroidia > Bacteroidales > Rikenellaceae > Alistipes. The sequence continues at coordinate 21,117 of CABIXK010000011.1, read as the reverse complement.
GCGATGAGCGACCCCTTCCGCCTGCTGCATAAGGAGCAGTCGGCGCCCACGGTGGTCTTCGCCGGGCAGAACATCTCCGAGGACTACGTCCACGCGCTGATGAAGGCCGCCGAGGAGCACTCGGTGTCCGCCGTCGTCATCTCCAAGTCGGGCACCACGACCGAGCCGGCCATCGCCTTCCGCCTCATCAAGGCGGCCCTCGAGAGCCGCTACGGCAAGCAGGAGGCCGCCGAGCGCATCGTCGCCGTCACCGACCGTGCGCGCGGCGCTCTGAAGACGCTCGCCACCGACGAGGGCTATCCGACGTTCGTCATTCCCGACGACGTGGGCGGCCGCTTCTCGGTGCTCACCCCCGTGGGGCTGCTGCCGCTGGCCGTGGCCGGGGTCGACATCCGCGCGCTGGTGGCCGGCGCTCGCGAGATGGAGGCCGCGACGGGCACCGGCGTTCCCTTCGACGAGAACCCCGCGGCCGTCTACGCCGCAGCGCGCAACACCCTCTACGAGGCGGGCAAGAAGATCGAGATCCTGGGCTCCTACGAGCCGCAGCTGCAGTATGTCAACGAGTGGTGGAAGCAGCTCTACGGCGAGAGCGAGGGCAAGCAGGGCCGCGGCATCTTCCCCGCGAGCGTCACCCTCACGGCCGACCTCCACTCGATGGGCCAGTATATCCAGGAGGGCGAGCGCACGCTCTTCGAGACGATCATCTCGGTCGCTTCGCCCGCCCACGAGGTGCGCATCGAGGCTGAGGCCGACAACCTCGACGGGCTGAACTTCCTCGCCGGCAAGCGCATCTCGGAGGTCAACCGCATGGCCGAGCTGGGCGTGCAGCTGGCCCACGTCGACGGCGGCGTGCCCAACCTGCGCGTGGAGATTCCCGCGATCGACGCCCATGCGGTCGGCGCGCTGCTCTACTTCTTCGAGCGCGCGTGCGGCATCAGCGGCTACATCCTCGGGGTGAACCCCTTCGACCAGCCGGGTGTCGAGGCCTACAAGAAGAACATGTTCGCCCTGCTGGAGAAGCCGGGCTACGAGGAGGCTACGAAGGCGATCAAGGCGCGGCTCTGACGCGCGGGGCTTTCGCGCAAGACAACGGGGAACCTGCTTTTCGGCGGGTTCCCCGTTTTTCGACGCTCGGCCTTCGCTGCAGACAAACCCCGCTGCGACCGATAGTGCGGAGTCTTTCGTGCCGCTGCGCGGCAGAGGGCTGCCGGCCCATCGGGCCGGGAATGAACAATGAATTGTTAATTATGAATCGTGCCTTGCCCCGCCGGCGGTGCTCTCCGCCACGAACCCCCTGTTCGACCGCCCGTCGATCGACACCTCCAGCGGCCGCCCGAAGCGGATGTGGCGCAGGTAGTCGCCCTCCCACTGCGCCGGCATGGCGTCGAGGAGGTCGGTGCGGAATATCCCGTCGCCGCGGAAGGGGTTGATGGTGAGGTATCCCACACCCAGCGACGTGACGTTCTGGAAGAAGTGGGTCCCCTGCGACGGTTCGACCTGGAAGCGGGCGATGCCGCACTCGACGATCACCTTCGCCTCCGAGATGTGGCTCCACTTGACCGGCACCCCCAGATAGGGGTCCGACGACCCCCAGCGGCCCGGCCCCACGAGGACATACTGCCGCCCCTCCTCGCGCATGCGCGCGTTGAGCGCGAGCAGCTCCTCGGCGATGCGATCGGTCGCGAGCGAGTCGAAAGCCCCCTCCTTGACGTAGACCAGATCGGTGATCCCCTCCATGCGTCCCACGCCCAGCGCCTGCTCGCCGTAGATGAGCGCCCGCGAGGTGTCGATGCTGCTCCAGTCCACGGGGCGGTTCTCCTGGCTGTCGATGATCGGGCGTATTTGCAGCAGGTTGAAGATCCGCTCGCGCCCCTCGGCTACGTCCATGTTGACCGCGAACTCCACCTCCACCGGGCAGCGCATCTCCTCGGCCCCGAGCGCCAGGATGTCGCGCACGATCTCGGCCAGCGGGAAGGTGCCGTATTTGAGTATGGCGTTGAACGTTATTACTTTGCGTCCCTCGCCGAAGGGGCTGTCCGAGATGCGGTCGTTCTCGCGGTCCCACGTCGAGGCGACATACTGCGCGTGGCGCAGAGGGGCGATCTGCCGCAGGTCGAGCCGCCGCAGGTTCACCGCGTCGTCGATCGAGATGCGGAAGCGCTCGGGCCTCAGGTCGAGGGCCAGCGCCTCGCTCTGCGTGTCGCTGAGCGCCAGGCGGGGCGTCGAGGTCTGGAGCACCCGCTGCGGGTATCGGGGCGAGAAGCGCAGCGTGCGCCCGCCGTCGACGACCAGCTTGCCCAGCCCCATGGCTATGTTGCATATCCCCTCCTCGGGGCGCTCGTCGCCGATGGGGTAGCAGTTGATCGAGCGGGCCACGCCCGAGAAGGTGGGCATGTAGAGCCCCTCCTGCTCCGTGCCGCACACCTCCTGCAGGATCACGGCCATCTTCTCCTCCGAGAGGAGGTTCTGCGAGGTGGCGATGTAGGCGCGCGAGGCGGCGAAGTAGACCGAGGCGTAGACGCTCTTGACGGCGCGCATGACCAGGCGCAGCATCTGGTCCTCGTTCTCGACGTAGGGGATCATGTAGGTCGAGTATATGCCGGCGAAGGGCTGGTAGTGGGAGTCCTCGAGCTTCGACGACGAGCGCACGGCCAGCGGCGTGCGCACCGTGCGGATGTAGGCCCTCAGCTCGTCGAGCAGCTGCTGCGGGAGCGTCGAGGCGACGAACTCGGCCAGCAGCTGTTCGTCCGACGGCTCCTGGGCGATGACGTGCTCCAGCCCGTTCAGGCGCATGAACTCGTCGAAATATCCCGTGGCCACGACCACCGTGCGGGGGATCAGTATGCGCACGCCCCGGTGCTTGTCGTACTGGCGGTGCTTGATGAGCATCGAGTTCATGAAGGCCAGGCCGCGCGCCTTGCCGCCGATCGACCCCTCGCCGATGCGGGCGAATGCCACGGCGTCGGAGTAGGTCTCCGCGTCGAAGCGCGCCACGACCCCCTGCCCGAGCAGCGTGCGGTAATCGCGGATGAGGTTCACCAGCACCCGCCGGTGTTCGGCCACCGAGGCGAAGTGGTCCTTGTTGTAGCTGCGTATGGCGGCGGCCAGCGGGAAGAGCCCGCGCGCGTATAGCCACTTCGACAGATGGTTCTGCGAGGTGTGGTACTCGAACGCGCGGTCGGAAATGGAGGCGATCATCTCCTGCATCTGCCTCAGGTCTCGCGCCCGCCCCGTGACGGCGCCCGTGTCGGGGTCGCGGAACACGAAGTCGCCGAATGCCAGCTCGGTGGCTATGTAGTCGCTCAGCTGCGAGAGCAGCCGCTTGGAGTTCTTGGCTATGAATCCCGCGCCGAGCGCCCGGGCCTGGGCCTCGAAGGCCACCTGCGACGATTGCAGCAGCACGGGCATGAGGGGGTTGTCGCGGCGTATGCGGCGGCAGAGTTCGATGCCGGCGTCGAGCCGCTCGCTCTCGGGCGGGTCGTGGCGGCGCATGACGAATCCCACGTCGGAGATCACCCCCAGCAGGTTGTGCTTGTAGCGGTCGTAGAGCTCGGCGGCCTCCTCGTAGCTGGTGGCCAGCAGGATCTTGGGCCGTGCGCGCTTGCGCAGCACCTGCTGCTGCTCGTTGAAGGCGTCCTTGAGGTATTCGGTGTTCTGTTGCAGGATGAGCTTGTAGAGCTCGGGCAGGTAGGTCGAGTAGAAGCGGATCGAGTCCTCGACCAGCAGCAGCGCCTGCACGCCTCCCTGCCCGATGTCCTCCTCGGCGTTCATCTTGTCCTCGACCAGCTTGATGATGGCGATGATCAGGTCCGTCGTGCCGTGCCAGCAGAATATGTAGTCGATGCCCGAGCGGTCCTGCTCCTCCAGGCGGCGGTATATGTCCTTCGAGAAGGAGGTGAGCAGCGCCACGGGCAGCTGCGGCCGGCGCTCCTTGACCTTCCGGGCGAATGCGAAGACGTCGGGCTCGCCCACGTTGTACATCGTCAGCACGAAGTCGAAGCCGTCGTCCTCGGCCAGCGTGGCGAGCGCCTCGGCCGTCGAGCTCACGCGCGTGAGCGAGGGCGGGTTGGAGAGGTTCAGGTCGAGGTACTCGCGGTTGATCTGCGACTCGATGCGTCCGTCCTCTTCGAGGATGTATCCGTCGTAGCTGCAACATACGAGCAGGATGCGGTGGATCCTGTACTTCATGAAGCGGTAGGCTGTGGCGCCGTTTTCGGCGAGCTGTCGTTCGAGGCTGTGGTTCATGGCGTCGCGCGTTTTGTTTCCTTACAAATGTACGAATAAAAGAAAAAAAACCTATCTTTGGAACATGAAAACCGAATCCTTCACCCTCCGTGAGGTCACCGGGCCGGCGCTCGAGCGCGCCTGGCTCGATCTTCCCAAAAAGATATACCGCGGCAACCGCAACTGGGTCTGCCCGCTCGATTCGGACATCCGCGAGGTGTTCGACCCCGACAAGAATGAGCTCTTCGCCGACGGCGAGGCGGTCCGCTGGCTCGTCTGCCGCGGCGACGAGACGGTGGGGCGCATCGCCGCCTTCTACAACCGCGAGAAGGCGGCTCTGGAGGAGCAGCCCACGGGCGGCTGCGGCTTCTTCGAGTCGATCGACGACCAGCGGGTCGCCGACATGCTCTTCGACGCCGCGCGTCTGTGGCTGGCCAGCCGCGGCATGGAGGCCATGGACGGGCCGATCAACTTCGGGCAGCGGCGCGACTGGTGGGGCCTGCTGGTCGAGGGCTACGAGTTTCAGCCGTTGTACCGCAATCCCTACAACCCTCCCTATTACAAGGAGCTGTTCGAGCGCTACGGCTTCCGCAACTACTTCAACCAGAACAGCTACATCTGGCGGGCCAACGTCTCGGAGGCCAGCGCCCGCATCTTCGACCGCGCCGAGCGGCTGCTCTCCATGCCGGGTTACCGCGTCGAGACGCTCGACATGAACAACCTGGAGGAGGAGGCCGAGAATTTCCGCCTGGTCTACAACAAGGCGTGGGCCCTCTTCTCGGGCGTCAAGCCCATGACGCGCGAGGAGGCGCTGCAGCTGCTGCGGGCGCTCAAGCCGGTGATCGACCCGCGCATCATCTTCTTCGCCTACTTCAACGACGAGCCCATCGGCTTCTTCGTCACCATTCCCGACCTGAACCGCATCATCGGTCCCTTCCGCGGCCGCTTCGGGCTGTGGCAGAAGCTGCGCCTTCTGTGGGAGCTGAAGGTGCGCCGGCGCAGCGACCGCATCTTCGGCCTGATCTTCGGCATCGCGCCCGAGTTCCACGGCAAGGGTGTCGAGTCGGCCATCATGGCCCGCTACTGGCACTTCCTCATGGAGCGGCAGACGCGCTACAAGACGCTGGAGCTGGCCTGGATCGGCGACTTCAACCCCGTGATGAACCGCATGATCGAGAACTACGTCTGCGCCACGCGCCACAAGATGCACACCACCTACCGCTACCTGTTCGACCGCGAGCGGGAGTTCCGCCGCTGCCCGCGGCTGGGGGTCAAGCGGCGCGAGACGGCCGAGTAGCTGTCCGCGCCGGGGAAACGAACACAACCTAACAACCTATATGAAAACCACAGCATTCACCAAGTACCACCGCGCCGCGGGGGCCAAGATGGCCGAGTTCGCGGGCTACGACATGCCCATCGAGTTCTCGGGCATCAACGACGAGCACATGACCGTGCGCCAGGGGGCGGGCGTCTTCGACGTGAGCCACATGGGCGAGATCTGGGTCAAGGGCCCGCGGGCGCTCGACCTCTTGCAGCGCATCACCTCCAACGACGTGGCGAAACTTTACGACGGCAAGGTGCAGTATTCGTGCATGCCCAACGGCCGCGGCGGCATCGTCGACGACATCCTCGTCTACCGCATCGACGCCGAGTGCTACCTGCTGGTGGTCAACGCCGCCAACGTCGACAAGGACTGGCAGCACATCTGCTCGGAGGGGGCAAAGATGGGCATGGAGGCCGGCCACGGCAAGGAGCTCTACAACGCCTCGGACGAGATCTGCCAGCTGGCCGTGCAGGGCCCCCTGGCCATGAAGATCGTGCAGAAGATGTGCTCGGAGCCCGTTGAGGATATGGAGTACTACACCTTCCGGAAGATGCCCGTCGCCGGGTGCGACGCCATCCTCTCGATCACGGGCTACACGGGCGCCGGCGGCTGCGAGATCTACGTGGCCAACGAGGACGCCGACCGTCTGTGGGAGGCGCTCTGGCAGGCGGGCGAGGAGTTCGGGCTGAAAAACATCGGCCTGGGCGCGCGCGACACGCTGCGTCTCGAGAAGGGCTTCTGCCTCTACGGCAACGACATCGACGACACTACGTCGCCCATCGAGGCGGGTTTGGGCTGGATCACCAAGTTCGCCGAAGGCAAGGCCTTCATCGACCGCGAGGTGATGGAGCGCCAGAAGGCCGAGGGGGTCTCGCGCCGCCTGGTCGGTTTCCGCATGGTCGACCGCGGCATCGCGCGCCACGGCTACGAGCTGGCCGCGCCCGACGGCACGACGATGGGCGTCGTCACCTCGGGCACCATGTCGCCCTGCCTGAAGGTGGGCATCGGCATGGGCTACGTCGCACCCGCCTACGCCAAGGTGGGCACCGAGATCGCCGTCTCGGTCCGCGGCCGCCTGCTGCGCGCCGAGGTGGTGAAGCTGCCCTTCGTCTGACCTTTTTTACCATTTATAAACGTTACGCGTACCATGAAAAAATTTATTCTGGGCGGCGCGGCCCTTCTGGCCGCCGTGCTGCTCTTCGCGGGCTGTGGCGCCGCCGACAAGCAGATCGACAAGAAGCTCGCCGAGGCCGTGGAGCAGATCAATGCCATGTGCCCGATGCAGGTCGACGAGGTGACGACGCTCACCTCGGCCGAGGCGCTTCCGGGCAAGGTCTTCCGCTACCACTACACCGTGGCGCTGCCCGAGGGGGTCGACGCTTCGGCGCTGGAGGCCGTCGTGCCGCAGATGAAGCAGCTGGTGAAGACCAATGCCGACCTGGCCCTCATGCGCCAGGCGGGGGTGACCTTCTCCTATTGCTACAGCGACGCCGAGGGCAACGAGATCTACGCCTTCGACATCACGCCCGAGGACTACCAGTAGCGGACACCGTATCGCGACCGAGCCCCGGAACGTACAGCGTTCCGGGGCTTTTATCTGCGCACCGCCGCTCCTCTCCGAGCCTCTGTCCCCGGTCTCCTTCTCCCGGCGTCCCGGTCCCTCTCCGGTGTCGCCGCCCGCCCCGCCCGCGCCGTCTGGCACGATAATCGCACCGTGCCCTGCAAACATCCTCTTCCATGAAAACCACCTACCTGGGGCTCGAACTCCGCAGCCCCGTCATCGTCGCCAGCTCGCCCTATACGGCCTCGGCCCGATCCGTCGCGCAGTGCGCCGCCGCCGGGGCGGGCGCCGTGGTGCTCAAGTCGCTCTTCGAGGAGCAGGTCGTGCGCCACGCCGCGGCCCTCGACTGCGCTTCGGCGGGCGCCGGCATGGGCGATGCGGGCGAGTACCTCGAGCGCTACCTCGGCGACGCCTACCGCGCCGAGTGGCTCCGTCTGGTCGCCGACGCCCGCGCGACGGGCATCCCCGTCATCGCCAGCATCAACTGCTTCGCCTCGGCGGGGGCCTGGATCGACTACGCCTGCGCGCTGGTCGACGCCGGCGCCTCGGCCCTCGAGCTCAACATCTTCCTGCTGCCCGCCGACCGCCGCAGCTCCTCGGCCGAGATCGAGGCCGCCTATGCCGACATCGTGCGCCGCGTCGCCGGGGCGGTGCCGGTGCCCGTGTCGGTCAAGCTGCCCCGGCGCCTGACGAACGTGCTGGCGCTGGGCGACGCCCTCGAGGGGCGCGGCGCGCGGGGCGTGGTGCTCTTCAACCGCTTCTTCGAGCCCGACATCGACATCGAGCGCCTCGAGTTCGTGGCCGCCGACCCCTTCGATGCGCCGGCTCCGCTGCGCGACGTGCTGCGCACGGCGGCCCTCTTCACCCACGCCCTGCCGCGGCTCGACGTGGCCCTCTCGTCGGGGGTGCACGACGGCGAGGCGGCCGTCAAGGCGCTGCTGTGCGGCGCCCGGGCCGTCGAGCTCTGCACGGCGATCCACCGCGGCGGCTACGAGGCGATCGGCCGCATCGGCGCCTTCGTCGACGAGTGGGCCGCGCGTCACGGCTTCGACTCGATCGAGGCCTTCCGCGGGCGCATGGACTTCGGCGCCGCGGGCGGCGAGATGCTCCAGCGGGTGCAGTACATGAAGTACTTCCCCCACGAGTGCGGGGGTTGAGGCGGCGGCCGCGAGCGATCGCCCCGCGGCCGGCGGAGGCCGCGTCCCGCCGCGCGATGAGGATCTGTCCGCCTCCCTCCCTTGACACCTTGGATATATGCCTGAAAAAAAGGGGCCGAGCCAAATCCACGATCTGGCACGGCCCTTTCGGTCCTGCGGGTCCTCCCCGGCTATTTCGCCCGGTCGATCGCCTCGACGATGCGGGCGAAAACCTCGTCCATCGTCCCCACGCCGTCGACCGACGTATATTTGTCCTGCGCGGCGTAGTAGTCCGACACGACGGCCGTCTGCTTGTGGTATACGTCCAGCCGGCCGCGGATCACCTCCTCCGAGGCGTCGTCGGCGCGCCCCGACTCCTTGCCGCGCAGCAGGATGCGCTGCACGAGCTCCGCTTCGGGCACCCGGATGTCGACCATCAGGTCCACCTTCAGCCCGTGCTGTCCCAGTATGCGGTCGAACTCCTCGGCCTGCACCGTCGTGCGGGGGAATCCGTCGAACAGACACCCGGCGCTGCCGGTGTGCGCGGCCACGTAGTCGGCGATCATGTCGATGACGATGCCGTCGGGCGCCAGCTGCCCCTTGGCGATGTAGCCCTCCATGCTGCGGCCCAGCTCGGTCCCGCGGCGTATGTGGTCGCGGATGACCTCGCCCGTCGAGACGTGGTCGATGCCGTAGTGCTCCTTCAGGCGCTGTGCCTGAGTGCCTTTCCCGCACCCGGGAGCACCGAATAAGACGATGTTGATCATAGCGAAGCGTTTGGTTGTTTCCGGCAAAAGTACGTTTTTTTTGGGGAACCGGCAAAGATTCGTTAGTTTTGTCGAAAATTAAAACCATGGAAAAGAAGACGCGAACGGAGATCTCCGAACTGGGCCAGTTCGGCCTCATCGAGCGGCTCACGCGCGATTTTTCGCTCGGCGACCCCTCGTCGCTGCGCGGCGTGGGCGACGATGCGGCCGTCGTCTCTCCCCCTGCGGGCGAGGCGATGCTCTGCACCACGGACACCTTCTACGAGGGTGTCGACTTCGACCTGACCTACTTCCCGCTCAAGCACCTGGGCTACAAGATCGTCACGGCGGGCGTGAGCGATATCCTGGCCATGAACGCCACGCCGTCGCAGCTGCTCCTCTCCGTCGGCGTCTCGTCGAAACTGCCCGTCGAGGCGCTCGACGACCTCTACGAGGGCGTCCGCCACGCCTGCCGCCAGCTGCACGTCGACCTGGTGGGGGGCGACACGCGCGCCTCGATGACCGGGCTGGTCGTCTCCGCCACGGTGCTGGGTCATGCGCCCCGCGAGCGGGTGGTCGGACGCGACGGCGCGCAGCAGCACGACCTGGTCTGCATCACGGGCAGCCTCGGGGCCGCCTATATGGGGCTGCGGCTGCTCGAGCGCGAGCGGCGCGTGCTCGCCGACGTGGCGCACCCCGAGCCGCAGTTCGCCGGCTATGAATACTTGCTCGAGCGCTACCTCAAGCCGCGTCCCCGCACCGACATCGTGGCGGCGCTCGCCGAGGAGGGGATCCGCCCCACGGCGATGATCGACCTCACGGACGGGCTGTCGAGCGACCTGATGCAGATCTGCCGCGCGTCGAAGTGCGGCGTGCGCATCTACCTCGACCGCCTGCCCATCGCGCGGCAGACGTCGGCCCTGGCCGAAGAGCTGCACGCCGACCCGGTGGTCGCGGCGCTGCACGGGGGCGAAGACTACGAGCTGCTCTTCACCGTGCCGCTCTCGATGCAGGAGCAGGTGATGCGCCTGGGGCTGGTCGACGTCATCGGCCACATCACCCCCGAGGCTTCGGGCTGCGCGCTGGTGACGCCTGACGGAGCCGAGATACGGCTGAAGGCGCAGGGGTTTCCCGAGCCGGGCGGTAATTGACGCGCGGTCGACCTGCGGGCTGCCGGCCTTTGGCCGAAGTTTTGCCGCGTTCTTCTATTGTCGTCCGATGCAGCGCCAGCTGCGCGGGCCGCAGCCTCCGGCGGCGGAGGCCCGCACTTCGCTTTCGCTCGTTCGTCCTCCGCAGGCTGCGGCTTGCCGGCAAAGGGACGAAGCCCGGGGCTTCGATGGCTGCGGCCCGCGCAGCTGGCGCTGCAATGAACGATGAAGAGTGACCGGGCGTAGGCGCGAGCCGCCATCGGCCCCTCTTCCCCGGCTCCTTTTTCTGTTTTTTACCGCCGATATTTTCGTTTTCAATTATTTTTCATATCTTTGCAGCCCCGAAACGTCGGGAAAACAAACTAATTCAAACACGTCATGAACAATTACGAAACCGTTTTCATTGTCACGCCGGTTCTGTCCGATCAGCAGGTGCAGGAGGTCGCTGACAAATTCCAGGGTGTCATCACCGAGAACGGCGGTCAGATCGTGAACCGGGAAGCGTGGGGCCTCAAGAAGCTCGCCTATCCGATTCAGAAGAAGACCACCGGTTTCTACTTCCTCATCGAGTTCGCGGGTGAGGGCCCGATCATCAACACGCTCGAGACGCAGTTCCGCCGCGACGAGCGCGTGATCCGTTTCTTGACTTTCAAGCAGGACAAGTTCGCCGTCGAGTACGCAGCGAAGCGTCGTGCGAAACTTTCTAACAAGCAGGAGGAGTAAACCATGGCACAGGAGAATAAAGCACAATCCGAAATCCGCTACCTCAACCCGGTAACGGTCGACGTCAAGAAGAAGAAGTACTGCCGCTTCAAGAAGCTCGGCATCAAGTACGTAGACTACAAGGACGGCGAGTTCCTCAAGAAGTTCCTCAACGAGCAGGGCAAGATTCTTCCCCGCCGCCTGACGGGTACTTCGCAGAAGTTCCAGAAGAAGGTCGCTCAGGCCGTGAAGCGTGCACGCCACCTCGCGATCCTGCCCTTCGTAACCGATTGCATGAAATAATTAAAGGAGGAAGGGACTATGGAAATCATTCTTATCAAGGACATCGAGAACCTGGGCTACGCCAACGACATCGTCAACGTCAAGCCCGGCTACGCCAATAACTACCTGATTCCCCAGGGCTTCGCCAAGGCCGCTACGGCTTCGGCCAAGAAGGTCCTGGCCGAGAACCTCCGCCAGCGCGCCCACAAGGACGCCAAGATCCTGGCCGACGCCCAGGCGCTGGCCGAGACGATCGCCAACCTGTCGCTGTCGCTCTCCGTCAAGGCCGAGGAGGGCAAGCTCTTCGGTACGGTGACCGCTACGGACCTTGCAGAGGCGCTGGCCGGCAAGGGCATCACGGTCGACCGCAAGCAGATCGTCGTCGAGGCGATTAAGACCGTAGGCGAGTACGAGGCTACGGCCCGTCTGCACCGCGACGTGAAGGCTGCGATCAAGTTCCAGGTGGTAGCCGCCGAGTAAGGCACCGGTGGGGCGTCCCGCGCGCGGTCCTGATGGCCGCCTCGGATAACGCTTCGACCCTATATGAAAACCCCTCTCCGCTTCGGCGGGGAGGGGTTGTTTTTTGCGGGCGGCGAAGTGGCGCGGATCGTGGGGGGATGGATGTTCGGCGGGGAAGTTGCGCGGCGGATGCTGTGCGGTTTCGGCAGCTGCTGCGGTTGACGGGCGGGGCGTGTGTCGATGTTCGGTGGGCGGCTGCCGTCCGACGGTGCTTCTCGACGGGCGATTGCGGCGCAGGTGTGCGTTGCCGCGTGCCTCCGGGGTTTGCGTGCTGGTATGCGCTGCTGCGGCTCTTCGGCGAATTGCCGGGCGGGTGTGGGGCGGCGCTGGTTTTCGGCGATGGAGGAGCGGGCAGGAGGGCTTGCGGCTGCCGGTCGTGTTCGGTGGTCGGGGATGTTTCGCGGGCCCAAGATGCGGCGAGCCGGCAGGCGGATGAATGCTTGCCGGCTCGTCGGATTGTGGAGCGCAGGTGCCGCGCTACAGCCACGGGGCGCGTCCGTGGAAGTCGTCGGTGACGACGCGGCCCTCGAAGTAGAGGTGCCAGGCATCGCGGGCGTAGCCGCGCCCGAGGTACTCGAACGATGCGGCTGCGGCCCCCTTCACCTTCTTGCCGCAGTAGTAGACCGCCCACGGGTCGCAGGCGTAGCCTCCGCCTGCGATCCGGAAGTTGTCCGCCGAGGCCCCCTTCACCCGCTTGCCGCAGAAGTATACGGCCCACGGATCGCAGGCATATCCGTCGCCGATGATTCGGAAACTGCCGGCTGCGGCGCCGTCGATCTTCGTGCCGCAGAAGTATACGGCCCACGGGTCGCGTGCGTAGCCGTCGCCTATGAGGACGAACTGTGCGGCCGCGGCGCCTGCGATCAGCTTGCCGCAGAAGAACACCTTCCACGGATCGCGCGCATAGCCGTCGCCCAGGTCGATGAAGTGGGCGGCCAGGACGTCGGCGAGCCGCCGGCCGTCGAAGTAGACGTGCAGCTGGTTTTTGGTGTAGTGCCCCGGGTGGTCGTGGGGGCGGAACGCGCCCGGTGCAGGACGGGGCTGATTGCCTTGGGGCCGCACGCCGGGGCGGTGGGGGCCTCCGGGGTGCCTGCCGGGGGCGGGCCGTCCGGGCTTGTCGGGATGTCCGGGGCGTGCGTCGTGGTCGGGCTTGCCCGGGCGCCCGGGTCGCGCGTCGTGGTTCGGCCCCTGCCCGGGCTTGCCCGGGCGTGCGTCGTGCTTCTTGTCGGGGTTTTCCGGGCGCCGGCGATCCTTGCGGCCGGGGCTCTTGCGCTCGTGCGAGGAGCCGCGCGACTGCCGCGCGTCGGCGGTGGGGGAGTCGGTCGTGGGTCCCGCAAGGGCGGGAGCGGTGCCGCAGGTGACGAGGATCGCGAGCAGCAGCGTCAGCAGACGCGATAGAGGACGATGGGTCATGGCTGTGGTGGTTTGGCGCAGGGCCGGTTTACGATATAACGTATCGCGGTGCCCGTTTCGTTTGTCGGCGGGCGGAAATCCGCAAAAAATAACCGCCCTCGACGGATGGTCGAAGGCGGTCGGTCTCTTCTCTGCGAAGCTGAACGCTTAGAGCGCGTTCACGTGGAGCTGGATGGCGCTCTTGAGGTTCGCAGCCTTGTTCTTGTGCACGATGTTGTGCTTGGCGAGCTTGTCCAGCATGGCCGTTACCTTCGGAAGCAGGGCCTCGGCGGCGCTCTTCTCGGTGGTGTTGCGCAGGGCCTTCACGGCGTTGCGCGCGGTCTTGTGGAACAGACGGTTGTGGGCCCGCTTGGTCAGGGTCTGACGAATCCGCTTCTTCGATGACTTATGGTTTGCCATAATTCGTTTGAGTTAATATTTTTTGTACTTTTTCGGTTGCTCTTCCTCGGCCGTGGCCGCTTGCGGATGGGCTGCGGCCCGCTCCTCTGGTAAAATGCCGTCCGTCACCCTTTGCCGCTCTCCTCCCCGCTGCTCCTCCCACCTTAGTGCGGGGCAGGGATCGGTGCGGCCCGGGCGCCGTTGGTAGCCCATAGGAGAGTCGAACTCCTCTTTCAAGAATGAAAATCTTGCGTCCTAACCGATAGACGAATGGGCCTTACCGCTATCGCCTTGGTCCCGTGAGGGCGGCTTTAGCGGTGCAAAGGTAAGTAAAAAAGTTTCTTGCGCAAAAAAAACGGTGAAAAAAGGCGCGGCGGCGGGCTAAGATTGTCGTTTTTCGCATGCACCGAACCGAGGCGGCGATGCGCCTGCGGCTACCGCCCGTCCGCGTCGCCCAGCACGCGCCGCGTTCGGGCGTCGAAGACGACGCCCGAGCCGGCGAAGAGCCGCTCGATGCGTCCGCTGCGCACCATCGCGTCGGTCGCGAGGCAGTGGAGCGCCGGCGGGTCGAGCAGCATCACGCGGTCGCAGAAGGCGAGCGCCACGTCGAGCTCGTGGGTCGAGAAGAGGATGCACTTGCCCTCGTCGTGCGCCAGGCGCCGCAGCAGCGTCGCCAGCGCGTAGCGGTTAGGCAGGTCGAGAAAGGCCGTGGGCTCGTCGAGCAGGATCGCGGGGGTCTCCTGCGCCAGGGCCCGGGCGATGAGAATCCGCTGCCGCTCACCGTCCGAGAGGCGGTCCATCGTCTTGCGGGCGAAGGCCTCCATGCCTACGTCGCGAAGCGCGTGCGCCACGCGCTCGCGGTCGGCGGGCTGCATGCGGCCGATCCAGTCGGTGTAGGGGGCGCGGCCCAGCGCCACCGTCGCCTCGGCCGTGAGGTCGGCGATGCGCACCCGGTCGGTGGCCACGAAGCTCACGGCGGTGGCCCGCTCGCGGGGCGTGAGCGCGCGGAGCGGACGGCCCGCGAGGAGGATCTCGCCGGCGGCGGGGAGGTCGAGGCCCGCCAGGGCGCGCAGCAGGGTGCTCTTGCCCGTGCCGTTGCGGCCGACGAGCGCCGTGAGCGTGCCCCCCGGGAGTGCGGCTGCGGTGTCGTGCAGCAGCGTGCGCTGCCCGTAGGCGAGGGTGAGGTGTTCGAAGGCGATCATTTCAGAAGAGGGAGCGGTTGCGCAGTACGACATAGACCACCACGGGGATGCCCGCCAGCGCCGTGACGGTGTTGATCGGCAGAGCGAGCGTGCGCGAGAGCAGATCGCACGCCAGCAGCAGGGCGCTGCCCGCGACGATCGAGGCGGGCAGCAGCACCCGGTGGTCGGCCGATCGGAAGAGCATGCGCGCCAGGTGGGGCACGGCGAGCCCCACGAAGCCGATGGGGCCGCAGAAGGCCGTGACGGTGCCCGCCAGCAGGATGGTCGAGAGGAAGATGCGCTGCCGCGTGCGGCGGACGTCGAGCCCCGTGGTGCGGGCGTACTGCTCGCCCAGCAGCAGCAGGTTGAGCGGCTTGATCGAGGCCACGGCCAGCGCCAGGCCCGCCGCGACGGCGGGCAGCAGCAGCGCGAGACGGTCGGCCGTGACGTCGCCCAGCGACCCCATCGTCCAGACGACGAACGACTTGAGCGCCGCCTCGTCGGAGAGGTATTGCAGGATCTCGACCACGGCGCCGATGCCCGAGCCGAGCATCATGCCGAGGATCAGGATCACCATGATGTCCTTGATGCGGCGGCTGGCGGCGGCCACGGCGAGCAGCACGGTCGCCGAGCCGAGCCACGCCGCGCCCACGATGCCCAGCGCTTGCACGGCCGAGCGGGCGCCGACGCCCAGCAGCGGCGCCCCCAGCAGGAAGAGGGCCACGCCCAGCCCGGCGCCCGAGCTGACGCCCAGCACGTAGGGCCCGGCCAGCGGGTTGCGGAAGAGCGTCTGCATCTGCAATCCACTGGCGGCCAGTGCGGCGCCGGCGGCGAGTGCCGTGACGGCCTTCTGCAGGCGGATCTTCAGCACGATGTCGATGACGGCCGCGTCGGCGGCGCGCCCCGTCAGGGCCTCCCACACCTCGCCGGCCGAAAGGGAGGCCGAGCCGATGAAGAGGTCGGCGGCGAAGAGCGCGGCGGTGAGCAGCGCCAAGAGGCGGAAGAACGTTGCGGTGCGCGTCATGCGTCTATCGGAGTGCGTGGTAATATACGGGCGTGTAGTCCAGCCCGTTGTCGGGGTAGAAAATCTGGAAGAGGTCGTCGAGCACCACGTCGGGCCGCACGACCCCCGACTCCCAGAAGTCCGACCCTCCGGCCGGGGTTTGCAGCCGGTTGTTGTTCCACACGCGGCCCTGCCGCACGGCGGGCACCTCGGCGAAGCGCGGGTTCTGGCTCCGCAGCTCGGCGAGCGTGTTGCAGGAGCCCGTGTGGAGCCACAGATCGGCATCGGCGGCCAGCAGGTAGGCCTGCTCTAGCTCGACGGGCTGCGAGGCGTTGCCGTCGCCCGCGGCGGTGAATGCGTCGCCGCCGGCGTCGCGGATCAGCCGCACGATGTAGTTCTCGGACGAGGGGAGGAACCAGGTGTCGCGGTAGGGGGTGTTGAGCAGCACGCGGGGGCGGCACGCGATGTCGGGGGCGCGCTCTTCGACATAGGCGGCCACCTGCGCGCGCCGGGCCTCGTAGCGGGCCTCGATCCGGCCGAACAGCGCCTCGCCCTCGGCCCTCCGATCGCACAGCTCGGCCACGGCGACCAGCCACTCGGCCTTGCCCAGGGGCGACGTCTCGGTGTAGTCGCCGATGTAGATATAGGGGATGCCCAGCTCGGCGAGCTTGGCTTCGGCCACGGAGTTGGCTCCCGTCACGCCGTAGAGAAGCACCGCGTCGGGGCGCATGGCCGCCAGCAGCTCGTAGTCGAGGTTGGTGTCGGGCCCCACGTCGCGCACCTCGCCGCATGCGCGGTGCTCGGCGACATAGGCGTTCGAGAGGTAGTCGATGCCCGAGACCCCCTTCACGCGGGCGATCTCGCCCAGTGCGTCGAACATCGCCACGAAGCTCGACGAGAGGCAGACCACCCGCCGCAGGGGCGCGCGGACCACCGTCCCCTCGAACCCGGCGGGGGCCGTCGCGTCGCCGCGCAGGATGAGCACCTGCTGCTCCACGCCCCGGGCCCCCTGCCACGGGTTGCGGATCGTGAGCAGCGTGGGGGAGTGGGGGGCGGCTGCGGGCCGCGGGGGGACGGCGGCCGGCTTTGCGGCGTCGGCCGGGCGGCTTTGTGGGGCGGTGCCGGTTGCCGTCGGGGGTATCTGGGCTATCTGGGGCGTTTGGCCGGTTGGGGCCGGTTGGGCCGGGGTGTCGCCGGCCAGGCCGCGGATCTCGAACCCCGAGGCGTAGGCGGGCGTGTAGAGCGCGAGGGTGAAATCGTCGGCCGTGTGGGGAGCGGGAGCGTCGCAACCGACCGCCAGCAGCAGCGCTCCGACGAGCGAAAGGGGTGAAAATCGTTTCATCGGGAGCAAAAATAACAAAAAAATTGCGCGAAAGAGTTGTTTTTAAGAAAAAGTCCTTATATTTGCACTCCGAAAGCGTGAGACATCCGATCTTCGGTTCCGCGTTTTCGGTAATCGGGGCGTAGCTCAGTCCGGTTAGAGTACACGTCTGGGGGGCGTGTGGTCGCTGGTTCGAATCCAGTCACCCCGACAACCATTTTCCCCGAAGCCTCTGCTGAAAAGCAGGGGCTTTTTTTGTTGTGGCGTGCGGTACGAGCGGCTCACGGTCAGCGCTCCGCATTGCAGGATGTGGACTGTGATCCGCAGATTCGATGTATTTTCTTTTCTGGATTTCATTTCGACGAGGCGTATTTTGATATTCGACCTAATTCTCCTAACTTTAAAAGAAAATTCCAGAACTATCGATTATGGGTAGAATCGTTTATTTATTGGGTGCCGGGGCGAGCTTCGGAGAGCGGGGGCCCGGGGGAGTGAAAAGTTATGATCTTGTCAAAAGACAAGGGTCCCAAAATTTGGAATTTCTTGGGAAAACATGTCCCGATATTGTTTCCGGTCTCCCGGTAATCTCCGAATTGCCTCAAAGAATCGATTATGTCGTCAGCCAGGTTTGGGAGGTGTTGAACTCTATTCGGGATGGTGATATGAGTAGACTGGCGTTCGAACATTTGGCGGAAAATCTCGAATGGATGCAGCAAACCAGCAGCAAACATGCAACGATTGATACATTTGCAAAAAAATTGTGGGTAACCCACAAAGAGGATGACTATTATCGATTGAAGCACTCCATGTCCGTTTATTTCATGCTGGAGCAGATGTTCGGTAAACCCGATCCTCGATATGATGCTTTTTTTGCTGCCATATTGGGTAATTCGATAGATGATTTACCCAATGATGTTTCGATTATTTCATGGAATTACGATTGTCAGATTGAGCTGGCTTTTGCAGATTACCTTGGGCAGCGCGATTTGAATGCGATTCATCGGCATTTGAATATATCTGCTAAAAATTTGATGGATCGAACCGATGTCGATCGCAAATTCAATATTCTTAAATTGAACGGTACGGCGCTATTGTATGATACGGATAATCGGAGTCTGCTGGACCCTTTTTACCGAAGAGGATACAAGACTGAACTGGGTTATATGGCCACTTTGCCATATGGAAAATCGAATATCCGCAACCTGCTCTCTTTTGCATGGGAGGGGCTCGATGATGCGTTTAAGTCCCGCATGTGGCATTGTATGGCGGATGCCGAGGTATTGGTGGTAATCGGTTATTCGTTCCCATTTTTTAATCGGATGGTCGACAAACGGATATTTATGTGTATGCCGGAACTCCGAAAAGTATATATTCAGGATCTGAATCCTGACAATATTCAAGAATCCGTAAAGAACTTATTGGGGGATTCGCGTCGTGAACCGCATCGTGTCCAAATAGAAAAAAGAGATAATCTGAATCAATTCTTTTTGCCTCCCGAATTATAGCGGTTTGTTGACGCGTTTTCTCTAGTATTGCTGCGGTGATTCCGATGGGTTGTCGATGGGGCGACCTCCGCGGCACGCCGTTTGCTTGGCAGAAGGTGCAAACGACTACGACCGATGGAGAGTACTACCGCAATCGACGCGACGGTGCACCGCGCCGCCGTGAGGGGCCATGCCGACCTGGGATGGCTCGACAGCTACCGCACGTTCAGCTTCGGCCGCTTCTACGATCCCGAACGCATGGGGTTCGGGGCGTTGTGCGTGCTCAACGACGACAGCATAGCCCCGGGAGAGGGGTACGGGGCGAGTCCGCATGCCGACGTGGAGATCGTGACGCTCCCGCTGGAGGGGCTGCTGCGCCACGGCGACGACCGCGGCTATGCGGCGATGCTCGCGCCGGGCGACGTGCAGGTGGTGTCGACCGGTTCGGGGATGCTCCACCGCGAATACAACGGCAGCGCCGCCCGCCCGGTGCGCTACCTCCAGCTGTGGTTCCGCTCGGCGGGCGCCGGCTTTCCGTCGCGCTACGAGCAGGTGACCCTCCCGGCGCCGCGCCGCAACGCCCTGCGTCCGATCGTGGCCCCCGAGGAGTATGCCCACCGCTACGTGGCCCGCATCCGCCAGCGGGTGTGGATCTACACGCTCGATCTGGACCCCGGGCGGCGGGTGGAGTACCGCCTCAAGTCGCCCGGGCACGGGCTCTATCTCTTCGTCATCGCAGGGGCGGTCGGCGTGGAGGCGACCGAGCTCGGCGCGCGCGACGGGATGGCCGTGCGGGGTGCGGGGAGTCTGTCGGTCGAGGGGCGGGAGCCCTCGCGCGTGCTGCTGGTGGAGGTGCCGGTGGGGTAGCGCGCCTGCTTTCGCCGCAGACGTCTTCCGCGACGGCGGTTCTTACTATGCGGCACGGCCGCGACCTTCGGTTGAGGGTCGCGGCCGTGCGGCGTGTCGTGCGGCGTGTCGCCGCGTCAGAATTCGGAGGTGAAGTGGAAGCGGATGGCCTTGAAGTTCTCCTGCGCCAGCGCCAGGGCGTAGCTCGTGTCGGCCAGGAAGACGTCGCGGCCGTGCTTGTCCACGGCCATGTTGGTGTGCTTGCGCCGCTTGAAGTCGGCCAGCTGCGCCGCGTCGTCGCTCTCGATCCAGCAAGCCTTGTAGATCGAGATGGGCTCCCAGCGGCACGAGGCGTTGTACTCGTGCTCGAGGCGGTACTGGATGACCTCGAACTGCAGCGCGCCCACCGTGCCGATGATCTTGCGGCCGTTGAGCGCCGAGGTGAAGAGCTGCGCCACGCCCTCGTCCATGAGCTGGTCGACGCCCTTGGCCAGCTGCTTGAACTTCATCGGGTCGGCGTTCTCGATGTAGCGGAACTGCTCGGGGGCGAACGACGGGATGCCCGTGAATTTGAGCTGCTCGCCCTCGGTGAAGGTGTCGCCGATCTTGAAGTTGCCCGTGTCGTGCAGACCCACGATGTCGCCCGGGAAGGCCGTGTCGATGACCGACTTCTTCTCGGCCATGAAGGCCGTGGGCGACGAGAACTTCAGCTGCTTGCCCGTGCGCACGTGGAGATAGTTCTTGTTGCGCTCGAACGTGCCCGAGCAGATCTTCAGGAAGGCGATGCGGTCGCGGTGGTTGGGGTCCATGTTGGCGTGGATCTTGAAGACGAAGCCCGTCATCTTCGCCTCCGCGGGCTCGACCGTGCGCGTGGCCGTCGGTGCGGGGCGCGGCGAGGGGGCGATGCGGATGAAGCACTCGAGCAGTTCCCTGACGCCGAAGTTGTTGACCGCCGAGCCGAAGAAGACCGGAGCGACCTCGCCGCGCAGGTAGGCAGCGCGGTCGAACGGATCGTAGACCCCCTCGACCAGCTCGACGTCCTGCCGCAGCTGCTCGGCGAACCTGGCGCCGACGTGCGCGTCGAGCTCGGGCGACGCCAGGTCGGCGATCTCCACAGTCGAGGCGTCGGCCGTGAGCTTCTCGTCGGAGGTGAAGAGCGAGAGGTGCTTCTCGTAGAGGTTGTAGACGCCCTTGAAGGTGGGGCCGTTCGAGATGGGAAAGGCCAGCGGGCGCACGCCGATGCGCAGCTCCTTCTCGACCTCGTCCAGCAGGTCGAAGGGCTCCTTCGAGGGGCGGTCGAGCTTGTTGATGAAGACGATCACGGGCGTCGACCGCATGCGGCACACCTCCATGAGCTTGCGCGTCTGCGCCTCGACGCCCTTGGCGCCGTCGATGACGATGATGACCGAGTCGACGGCCGTGAGCGTGCGGTAGGTGTCCTCGGCGAAGTCCTCGTGGCCCGGGGTGTCGAGGATGTTGATCTTGGCGCCCTGGTATTCGAAGCCCATGACCGACGTGGCGACCGAGATGCCGCGCTGGCGCTCGATCTCCATGAAGTCCGACGTGGCTCCTTTCTTGATCTTGTTGCTCTTGACGGCGCCGGCCACGTGGATGGCGCCGCCGAAGAGGAGCAGTTTCTCGGTAAGGGTGGTCTTGCCCGCGTCGGGGTGGGCGATGACGGCGAAGGTGCGCCGGCGTGTGATCTCTTCCTGCTGGGTCATGATGGATTTGTTTCTGGGCGGCAAAGATACGAATAAGCGAGGGCAATCGCAAGCTCGCTTGCGTTTTGCCGAGGCGGAGTGATAAGTAATAAGTAAAAAGTGAGAAGTAGGAAGTGGCGGGGGGGGGG
>CABIXK010000010.1 GCA_902362705.1 Rikenellaceae bacterium | reverse complement strand
GCGGGGGGTGGCTCCGGGCTGCGCGGCCTACGGCCGCAACTTTTTACTTGCCCCGGCTGAACCGGCGGGCCGCAGCCACCCCGGGCGAAGGCCCGCAGAGCCGGCGCCCCGCCCGAAAAACCGCCGAAGAGCGCCCGATCGGCCCTCCGGCGGCTCAATAAACGGGAAAATCGCGGGATGTCTGCCGTTTTTTTGCTACATTTGGGCGATTATTCACCCATAAAACCCCGAATACCCGATGAAACGATTCGCTCTGCTGCTGGCCTTTCTCGCGCTCATGGCCGCCTGCACCCACCGCTCCGAACCCGGCTGGAAGCTGGTCTGGGAGGAGGAGTTCGACGGCGAAAGCCTCGACCCGACGATCTGGAGCCGCATTCCGCGCGGCACTGCCGACTGGAACAACTACCACTCGTCGGACGACCGCTGCTTCGCGCTGCGCGACGGCCGGCTCGTCCTGCGCGGCATCGTCAACGACGACCGCGCGGCGGACACGGCTGCCTACCTGACCGGCGGCGTGGAGACGCGCGGCAAGCACGCCTTCGACGGCGGCCGCATCGAGATCCGCGCCAAGTTGCAGGGCGCGCGCGGCGCCTGGCCCGCCTTCTGGCTCATGCCCTTCGACGAGGAGCACGAGGGCTGGCCCCACTGCGGCGAGATCGACATCATGGAGCGCCTCAACTTCGACACGTTCGCCTACCAGACCACCCACTCCTACTACTCGTCGGAGTTCGGCGGCGGCCTGGGCATCAAGAACGACCCGCCCCACGGCGGCACCGGCCCCATCGACCCCGACGCGTTCAACGTCTACGGCGTCGACTTCTGGCCCGACAGCCTCGTCTTCCGCATCAACGGCCGCCGCACCTTCGCCTACCCGCGCATCGAGACCGACCGCGAGGGGCAGTTCCCCTTCTGCCGCCCCTGGTTCCTGATGCTCGACATGCAGCTGGGCGGCTCGTGGGTCGGCAAGGTCGACCCGGCGGACCTCCCCGTGGAGATGGAGATCGACTGGGTGCGCCACTACCAGTGGGAGTAACCCCCGGCGCAGTCCCCGCCCCTCCGCGCGGGCCGCGGCGAACAGCCGCAGCGGAGATCCCGACAGAGAACAAACCCTAACCATCGACGATGAAACGCAACCTTCTTCTCGCGACGCTGTGGCTGGCGGGGGCTCTGCCCCTCGCTGCCGCGGCGCCCGCCGACCGGCCCACGGCCTCCTACCGCCTCGACCCGCAGGTCGTGTCGGTGAACAAAGTTCCGGCCCGTACGGCCTTCATGACCTACCCCGACCGCACGGCGGCGCTCACGCAGCGCTACGAGCGGAGCGACTTCTACCGTCTGCTCAACGGCACGTGGAAGTTCCTCTACACCGACGACTGCCGCACGCTGCCCGCCGACGCCGCGTCGCCCGCGCTCGACGACACCTCGTGGGCCGACATCCGCGTGCCGGGCAACTGGGAGCCGCAGGGCTTCGGCACGGCCATCTACACCAACCACCAGTACGACTTCCGCACCTACAAGCCGCAGCCGCCCCAGCTGCCCGAGGCGATGCCCGCGGGCGTCTACCGCCGCACCTTCGAGGTTCCCGCCGGGTGGGAGGGGCGCAACGTCTACCTCCACCTGGCCGGCGCCAAGTCGGGCGTCTACGTCTTCGTCAACGGCCGCGAGGTGGGCTACAACGAGGATGCGAAGAACCCCGCCGAGTACCTCCTCGACGACTATCTGCAGGAGGGCGAGAACCAGCTGACGCTGGTCATCTACCGCTACAGCACGGGGTCGTATCTGGAGTGCCAGGACTTCTGGCGCATCAGCGGCATCGAGCGCGACGTCTTCCTCTGGTCGCAGCCCAAGGTGGCCGTGCGCGACTTCCGCCTGCGCTCGACGCTCGACGACAGCTACCGCAACGGCATCTTCGGCATCGAGGCCGAGGTGTGCAACAACGGCACGCAGGCCGCGACGCCGAAGCTCGGCTACGAGCTCCTCGACGCCTCGGGCCGCTGCGTGGCCTCGGGCAGCGAGCGGGCGACCGTCGCTCCGGGCCAGTGCGCCGTGCTGCGCTTCGCGAAGACCCTCGCCGACGTGGCGACGTGGAGCTCCGAGGCGCCCAACCTCTACCGCGTGCTGCTGACGCTCAAGGAGGGCGACCGCACCACGGAGGTGATCCCCTACCACGTGGGCTTCCGCCGCATCGAGATGGCCGAGCTGGAGGAGCGCTCGGAGAACGGCGAACCCTACCGCGTGCTGCTGGTCAACGGACAGCCCGTGAAGTTCAAGGGCGTGAACGTGCACGAGCACAACGAGCGCACGGGCCACTACGTCGACGAGGAGCTCATGCGCCGCGACTTCGAGCTGATGAAGCGCCACAACTTCAACGCCGTGCGTCTGTGCCACTACCCGCAGGACCGCCGCTTCTACGAGCTGTGCGACGAGTACGGCATCTACGTCTACGACGAGGCCAACATCGAGTCGCACGGCATGTACTACGACCTGCGCCGCGGCGGCTCGCTGGGCAACAATCCCGAGTGGCTGGCCGCCCACATGGACCGCACGCGCAACATGTTCGAGCGCAACAAGAACTACCCCTGCGTGACCCTCTGGTCGCTGGGCAACGAGGCGGGCAACGGCTACAACTTCTACCAGACCTATCTCTATGTGAAAGAGGCCGACCGCGGGCTGATGGACCGCCCGGTCAACTACGAGCGCGCGCAGTGGGAGTGGAACTCCGACATGTACGTGCCGCAGTACCCCGGCGCCGCATGGCTCGCGGCGATCGGCCGCCGCGGCAGCGACCGCCCCGTAGCCCCCTCGGAGTACGCCCACGCCATGGGTAACTCGACGGGCAACTTCGTCGGGCAGTGGGATGCGATCTACGCCTATCCCAACATGCAGGGCGGCTTCATCTGGGACTGGGTCGACCAGGGTCTGCTGACGCACGACGCCGAGGGGCGCCCCTTCTGGGCCTACGGCGGCGACTTCGGCGACGAGTATACCCCCTCCGACGGCAACTTCTGCTGCAACGGCGTGGTCAACCCCGACCGCCGGCCCCACCCGGCCATGGCCGAGATCAAGTACGCCCACCAGGAGTTCGGCTTCGAGCCCGCGGGCGAGGGGCGCATCCGGATCACCAACCGCCACTACTTCACCCCTGCCGACGGGCGCTTCCGCTTCATCTGCCGCCTCATGCGCGACGGCGCCAAGGTCAGGGAGAAGACGCTCGACGTGCGCCTCGCGCCCCAGGAGTCGGGCATCTACGAGACCTTCTCGCCGGCCGACATGGCCGCGCCGGGCGAGTACCTGGCCGACCTCTCCGTGACGCTCGTGCAGGCCGACGGCTGCCGTCCCGCAGGCTTCGAGATCGCCGCCGGACAGCTGCCCCTCGGGGGCGCGCCCGCACTGAAGGCCTTCTCGCGCAAGGGTCCGGCGCTCAAGGCGAGCGAGACGGACGGACGGATCGAGATCGCCTCGTCGCGCGTGCGCTTCGTCTTCGACCGCCAGTCGGGCACCGTCGTCTCCTACCGCGTCAACGGGGTGGAGTACTTCGACGAGGGCTTCGGCCTGCAGCCCAACTTCTGGCGCGGTCCTACGGACAACGACTACGGCTGCGGCCTGCCGCGCCGCCTGCAGGTGTGGAAGGAGGCCAGCCGCGACTTCCGCGTCGCGAAGGCCGAGACCGCGGCCGAGGGCGACGCCGTGCGCCTCTCGGTGGCCTACGACCTCCCCTCGGGCAACGGCTACTACACCGACTACACCGTATGGCCCTCGGGCGTGGTGGAGGCCCGGGTGCGCTTCACCCCCACCCAGAGCCGCGCCGCCGAGGCGGGCATCTCCGACGACGAGCGCACGGCCACCTACACCCCCGGCAGCGAGGGCCGCGCCGACCGCTCGAAGCTCGACGTGCCGCGCATCGGCCTGCGCTTCCGCCTGCCCGCCTCGATGGAGCGCGTGGAGTACTACGGCCGCGGTCCCGAGGAGAACTACCAGGACCGCAACACCGGCTCGATGGTCGGCCGCTACGCCACCACCGCCTCCGAGATGTACTTCCCCTACGTGCGTCCGCAGGAGAACGGCCACCGTACCGACGTGCGCTGGGTGCGCTTCGACGCGCCGCGCGGCCGCGGCCTGGAGGTGCGCGCCGACAGCACGATGGAGTTCAACGCCCTGCGCAACAGCGTGGAGGACTTCGACAGCGAGGAGTGCACCTCGCGCCCCTACCAGTGGCGCAACCTGACGCCCGAGCAGAAGAAGCACGACGAGGCCGAGGCCCGCAACTCGGCGCGGCGACGCACCCACATCAACGACATCGCCCCGCGCGACTTCGTGGAGGTGTGCCTCGACCTGCGCCAGCGCGGCGTGGGCGGCTACGACAGCTGGGGCTCGCAGCCCGAGCCGTGGCACATGCTGCCCGCCGACCGCGAGTACCGCTGGGGCTTCACGATGATCCCGCGGTAGGGACGGACGACCACGCAATGCAAAGGCCCGAAGGAGTGTTCCTTCGGGCCTTTTTCATCGGACGCGATGGTGCGCCGGACAGAAAAACAGCACGGGCCCGGATCGCTCCGGGCCCGTGCCACACAACTATGAAAGGATCCGACTCCGCGGGAGGGTAAGCGCTCACGCAGCGAGGGACCCCGGTGAACTTTTTATTTTAAACGGTTGTGAGTTGGTTGGTCGCAGGGTAAAGATCCATATTCCGTGCCGTTTCGTTTCGGCAATACAAATATAGAGATAAAAATTCGAAAAACAACAGAAAATTGTTGTTTTTCGATAAAAATTACTCGTTATACCGACAACGCCGCCGAGAAGCACCCTGCAACCGGCCCTGCGGCGGGGCAGAGGCGGGAGGCAGGACACGGCGAAACACGGCAGGACACAGGCGCGGCGGGCGGGCTTGTGCCGGGGCATGCCGGGGCTCGTGCCGGGAGCGGATGGCGGAGGCACGCAGCGGGAGGCGGCGATGCGGGAGCGGCAAGGGCGCCCCGGAGCCCGGAAAAGGCGCGCGAAAGAGGGGGCCGGAGACGAACACGGATACGAGAGAATCCCGGAGTGCGGCAGAAGAGAGACCGAGAGAAGCCCGAGGCGCAGCAGAAGACAGCCGGGCAGGAGACAGCCCGAATGCCTGCCCGGCACGGGAGGCAGCGGCGACGACCGGCAGAACACCCCGCCCCAGCGAGAAAAGCAGCGGCAAAAACCCATCCCGGCATGAAAAGCAGCGGCAGCGACCGGCAGCCCCCGCCGCAACCAGGCCCCCGGCCTATTGCGCGGCGTCGGCGTCGACGAACTTGTAGAGCTTGTCGCCGCGGCGGATGACGCCGGGGGTGCGGACGGCGCACAACTGCCCCTGCACCGCCTCCCCGACCGGTGCGCCGTCGGGTCCGTGCAGCTCGCCGAGCCGCTGCTCGGCCACGCCCGTAGTGGGGCCCATGAAGAAGATCTCCTCGCCCACGGCCAGGGGCGCCGCCTCGACGGCCACCTCGGCCACCGAGATCTTGCGGTAGAAGTTCACCACCTTGCCCACGTAGACCTTGCGGCGCGTGGCCGACGACCCGTAGGCGGGGCTGTGCTCCACCACCGGGCGGCCGGCGTAGTAGCCCTCCCAGAAACCGCGGTTGAAGACTGTCGCCAGCCGCTCCTTGAGCCCGGCGGCCAACCCGGGAGTGTAGGTGCCCGCCTCGATGGCCCGCAGCGCCTCGTCGTAGCAGGCCACCACGCGCTGCACGTACTCGGCGCCGCGCGCGCGGCCCTCGATCTTGAGCACGCCGACGCCCGCCGCGATCATGCGGTCGAGGAAGTCGACGGTGCAGAGGTCCTTGGGCGAAAGCACGTAGCGGCCGTCGACGTCGAGCTCGGCGCCCGTCTCGCGGTCGCGGACCGTGTATTTGCGGCGGCACAGCTGGCGGCAGGCGCCCCGGTTGGCCGAGCAGCCCGTCTCGTAGAGCGAAAGATAGCACTTGCCCGAGATCGACATGCAGAGCGCCCCGTGGGCGAACATCTCGATGCGCACCCGCTCGCCCGAGGGGCCGCAGATGTCGTTGCCGTCGATCTCGCGGCGGATCGCCGCCACCTGCTCGAGCGATAGCTCGCGCGCCAGCACCACCGTGTCGGCCCACTGCGCGTAGAAGCGCACCGCCTCCGAGTTGGAGATGTTGCACTGGGTGGAGATGTGGACCGTGAGGCCGATGCGGCGGGCGTAGAGGATGGCCGCCATGTCGGAGGCGATCACGGCGTCGACGCCCTCCTCCAGCGCGCGGTCGAGCACCTCGTGCACGGCGAGCAGCTCGTCCTCGTAGACGATGGTGTTGACCGTCAGATAGGTGCGCACACCCGCCCGGCGGGCGATGCGGGCGATGCGGCCCAGGTCGTCGAGCGTGAAGTTGGCCGCCGAGGCCGAACGCATGTTGAGGCGCCCCACGCCGAAATATACGGCGTCGGCACCCGAGCGGATCGCTGCGGCGAGCGATTCGTAACAGCCCACGGGGGCCATGATCTCTATGTCGGAACGTTTCATATTCAATCGGTAAAAATCCGCCAACAGCGCGCCTCCTCGTCGCGTGCGGCCCGGCGCAGGTCGGGGTCGTCGGCCACGAGCCACAGCGTGTCGTAACAGAGCGTGCCGGCCACGCACGTGGCGCCCTCGAGCAGGCAGCAGAGCGGATCGCTCCCCGAACGCGCGGCGACCCCGCCCAGCAGCAGCGCCGCAGCGCCGCCATGGCGCGATCAGCGGTCAGCGGTCAGCGGTTGCGGCCCATGAGACCCGCGGCGAAGTCGCGCAGCGGCGCCGTGCGGGCCGCGTCGACCGAAAGCGAGTCGAGCGTGGCGAGCGCGCGGTCGAAGCGCAGGCGGATCTGCTGCTCGGTAAGGCGCGGTATGTCGAGGCGGTCGTAGAGCGCCTTGACGGCGGCGATCTTCCCGGCGTCGGTGAGCGACTCGTCGCGGTGGGTGCGGCGCAGCACCTCGCGCCCCGCCTCGTCGGCGCGGCTCATGGCCGTGACCATCAGGTAGGTCTGCTTACCCTCGAGGATGTCGCCGCCGATGGCCTTGCCCAGCCGCTCGTCGCCGTAGCTGTCGAGCAGGTCGTCCTGCAGCTGGAACGCCAGGCCCAGCTCCACGGCGAAGCGGCGCAGCAGGCGGCAGTCCTCCTCCGGCGCGCCGCCCACCAGGGCGCCGATGACCGTGGGTCCGGCCAGCAGCGCCGAGGTCTTGAGCTCGATCATGTGCATGTAGTCGACCACCGAGACCTTGGCCCGGCTCTCGAAGTCCATGTCGTACTGCTGCCCCTCGCACACCTCGAGCGCCATGGCGTTGAAGACCTCCAGCACGCGGGGCAGCAGCGGCGCCGGGACGCCGCCGAGCAGCCTGTAGGCCGAGATCATCATCGCGTCGCCCGAGAGGATGGCCACGTTCTGCCCCCAGCGGGCGTAGACCGAGGGCTTGCCGCGCCGCACGGCGGCGTTGTCCATGATGTCGTCGTGCAGCAGCGTGAAGTTGTGGAACACCTCCACGGCCGCGGCCGCGGGCAGGGCGCCCGGCGCGTCGTCGGCGAAGAGCCCCGCGGCGAGCAGCAGCAGCAGGGGGCGGATCCGCTTGCCGCCCCCCGAGAGCGAGTAGGCGATGGGGGCGTAGAGCAGTTCGGGGTCGGCCGGAAATTCGGTTTGAGCCAGGTAATTCTCGAACGAAGCGAGCAGTTGATCTGAATTTCGCATGTCTGATTGTGTCGTTTGGGCGCCTCGGGGCGCCTTAGGCGAGTCAAAAGTAAAAAAAAAGTTTGGAGTAGCCGAATTTTGCGCTAACTTTGAAAACAGAAATCAACTTAAAAACCCGCTCGCATCATGAAAAAACTCGCCATCGGCGTGGACATCGGCGGCATCAACACCGCCTTCGGTCTGGTCGACGAAAACGGAGACCTCTACGCCGAATCGGTCATCTCGACCAAGAAATACCCCTACGTCACCGACTATCCCGCCTACATCGCCGACCTCTGCTCGTCGATGCGCGCGCTGGCCGACAGCCTCTCGTTCGACTACGAGCTGGCGGGCATCGGCATCGGCGCCCCCAACGCCAACTTCCACCAGGGCACCGTGGAGATGCCCGCCAACCTCTGGAAGTTCGCGCCCGACGAGACCGACACCGACGACAACCGCCGCATCTTCCGCCTGGCGGCCGACATCTCGCAGTGCTTCGGCGGGGTGAAGACGCTGGTGACCAACGACGCCAACGCCGCCACGATCGGCGAGATGGTCTACGGCAACGCCAAGGGGATGCGCGACTTCGCCATGGTGACGCTCGGCACGGGCCTCGGCTCGGGCTTCGTCTCCAACGGCGAGATGATCTACGGCCACGACGGCTTCGCCGGCGAGCTGGGCCACGTGATCGTCGAGCGCAACGGCCGCGAGTGCGGCTGCGGCCGCCGCGGATGCCTGGAGACCTACGTCTCGGCCACGGGCATCAAGCGCACGGCCTTCGAGCTGATGGCCCGCATGACCGCCCCGAGCAAGCTGCGCGACATCGCCTACAACGACTTCGACGCCTCGATGATCTCGGCCGCCGCCGAGCAGGGCGACCCCATCGCGCTGGAGTGCTTCCGCGTGACGGGCGAGATGCTGGGCCGCGCGCTGGCCGACGTGGTGACGGTCACCTCGCCCGAGGCGATCTTCCTCTTCGGCGGTCTGTCGAAGGCCGGCAAGCTGATCTTCGAGCCCACGCAGTGGTACATGGAGGAGAACATGCTCTTCGTGTTCAAGAACAAGGTGAAGCTGCTCCCGAGCGGCATCCAGAACAAGAACGCCGCCATCCTCGGCGCCTCGGCGCTCATCTGGCAGTCGGAGCAGAAATAACGGCCGGGAGCCCCCGACCCGACGGGAGGTCCGCATCGCGCGGGCCTCTTTTTTGTTGTGCGGGAGGGGAGAGGACGGCGGAGAGGCCGGAGGAACGGGCGTACCGGGCAGAGGAACGGCGAGGCGGCAGAGAGGCAGCGGGAGCGGAACGGCGCTGCGGGCCTGAGCAGCAGAGCAGGGGCAACGGGGCACGGAGCGGAGAACCGAACGGCGCACGGGCCGCGCGGAACAACGCCGCAAGGGGCCGCGAAGCCGGCGCGAAGGCAGGGCGCCGGGCCGCGCGCTACGTTAAATTAACGTTAACAATGGGCCGCCGCGGGCTCCGATCGGGATATTTGACTTACATTTGTTTCCCGGTTGCACCAAACTCACATCTATGAGCGAAATCTACACCGTCATCGTCGGCATCCTCGGCCTGCTGGCCATCTCCGGCCTCTTCGTGGGCGTCACCAACGACGCCGTCAACTTCCTCAGCTCGGCCCTCGGCTCCAAAGCGGCCTCGATCAAAACCATCCTCTCGGTCGCCTCGGCGGGCATCCTGATCGGCGTCGCCACGTCGAGCGGTATGATGGAGGTGGCCCGCAGCGGCATGTTCAACCCCGGGCTGTTCACCTTCCACGAAGTGATGATGCTCTATCTGGGCGTTATGTTCGCCAACGTCATCCTGCTGGGGCTCTACAACTCGCTGGGGCTCCCCACCTCGACCACCGTGTCGCTGATCTTCTGTCTGCTGGGCTCGGCCATCGCCGTGACCGTCTTCAAGATCTCCAACGACCCGGCGCTGGGCATCGCCTCGCTGGGCGACTACATCAACACCTCGCGCGCCATGGGCGTCGTGTCGGCCATCCTGCTCTCGGTGGTCATCGCCTTCACGTGCGGCAGCCTCGTGATGTACCTCTCGCGCCTGCTTTTCTCGTTCCGCTACACGGTGCTGTTCCGCCGCTACGGCTCGCTCTGGTGCGGCGCCTCGCTCACGGCGATCGTCTACTTCGCAGTCTTCAAGGGGCTCAAGTCGCTGCTGGCGGGCAACGCCGCCGTGGTGTGGATCGACGCGAACCTCCTCACGGCGCTCTGCGCCTGCTGGGCGGTCTGCTCGCTGGTGCTCTTCTTCGTCCAGCGCTTTCGCATCAACATCCTGCGCATCACCATCCTGTCGGGCGTCTTCGCCCTGGCGCTGGCCTTCGCCGGCAACGACCTGGTCAACTTCATCGGCGTGTCCGTGGCCAGCTTCGACGCCTACAACATCGCCCGCACGGCCGGCGACACGACGCTGATGATGGGCGCCCTGGCCGAGAACGTGCCGGCCAACATGTCGATCCTGCTCACGGCGGGCTTCATCATGATCTGCACCCTCTGGGCCTCGAAGAGCGCCATCGTGCGCGTGACGAAGACCGAGCTTTCGCTCACGGCGCAGGGCGGCGACGAGGGGCAGGAGCAGTACGGCTCGTCGCTCTTCTCGCGCACGATCGTACGCGCGGCGCTCAACGTCAACGCCGGCATGGAGCGCATCTTCCCCAAGCGCATGCGCGAGGCGGTCGCCCGCCGCTTCGAATACGCCGACGTGGAGCACAGCGGCGCCCCCTACGACATGATCCGCGCCACGGTCAACCTCACCACCTCGGCGCTGCTCATCGCCCTGGCCACGTCGCTCAAGCTGCCGCTCTCGACCACCTACGTCTGCTTCATGGTGGCCATGGGTTCGTCGCTGGCCGACAAGGCGTGGGGCCGCGAGAGCGCCGTCTACCGCATCTCGGGCGTGATGACCGTCGTGGCCGGGTGGTTCGTCACGGCGCTCGGCGGCTTCCTCATCTCGTTCCTGGTGGGTCTGGTGCTCATCTACGGCGGCATGCCGGCCTTCGTGGTGGTGACGCTGCTCTGCGGCTGGCTCATGTTCCGCAACAGCCGGTTCGGCAAGAAGAAGGAGAAGCCGGAGGAGGAGCCCGCCGCCGCTTCGACCGCCGACACGCAGGTCGACATCATCGCCTCGCTGCGCGAGGAGGTGTGCCGCACGATGGAGTGCGCCACGAAGATCTACGACCGCACGATGATCGCCGTGATGAAGGAGAACCGCAAGGTGCTGCGCGACATGGTCAAGGAGGCCAACGACCTCTTCTACCAGTCGCGCGAGCGCAAATACACGCTCCTGCCCACGCTCAAGAAGCTGCAGTCGGGCGACGTCAACACGGCCCACTACTACGTGCAGGTGGTCGACTACCTCAACGAGATGACCAAGGCGCTGCTGCACATCACGCGCCCGGCCTTCGAGCACATCGACAACAGCCACGAAGGGCTCTCGGCCGAGCAGGCGCGCGACCTGATGGCCATAAACGACGACGTGGAGGCGATCTACCGCCGCATCAACCGCATGCTGGGCGAGGGCGACTTCTCGGAGATCGAGGCGGTGCTCACCATGCGCGACCAGCTCTTCGAGGCGATCGCCGAGGCGATCAAGTCGGAGCTCACGCGCGTGAACGAAGCCCGCTCCAACACCAAGGCCTCGATCCTCTATCTGGCCATACTGACCGAAACCAAGAACATGGTGCTTCAGTCGCGCAACCTGCTCAAGTCGCAGCAGTACTTCCTCAAGCACCGGCAAGAGACCAAAAAGTGGTTCTGAGATGGACATAGCCAAGCAGAAACGGCGCGAGAACATCGCCGAATACATACTCTACCTCTGGCAGCTGGAGGACCTGCTGCGGGCGTTGCAGTTCAGCCCCGAGGCGATCTACTCGACGCTCATCGCGCCGCGCCGCGACATCGCCGAGGAGCAGAAGCACCTCTTTCTGATGTGGTATCTCGACCTGGCCTCGCTGCTGCGGCAGGAGGGCAAGGAGGAGAAGGGCCATCTGGAGCACACGCTGCACCTCATCCAGGACCTCCACGACCTGCACCTGCAGCTGATGAAGCTCCCCGTGGGGGCCCACTACCGCACCACCTACGCGCGGCTCGAGGCCGAGCTGCCGCGCCTGAGACAGGTGCTGGGCAACCCCGGCATGAGCGACACGGAGCTCTGCTTCCGCGCCCTCTACGCCGCCATGCTCTACCGCATCAAGGGCGAGGGGGGCAAGTCGGCCGTGACGGACACCATCGAATACATCTCGCCCGCGGTGGGCGAGCTGGCGGCCATGCACGGCAAGGTCGAGCGGGGCGAGATCGACCTCTTCAAGAGCGACGAGGGGCGGTAGAGCGGCGCAAGGCCGCGAAGGGTCCGCACTGCGAACGACCCGCACCACAACGCATCCCGCGAACAACGCATCCCGCGAACAACGCATCCCGCGAACAACGCATCCCGCGAACAACGCATCCCACGAACAACGCATCCCGCGAACAACGCATCCCGCGAACAACGCATCCCGCGAACAACGCATCCCACGAACAACGCATCCCACGAACAACGCATCCCACGAACAACGCATCCCGCATACGATGCGAAAAGGGCTGTCCCGCCGAACGGGACGGCCCTTTTCGTCGTCGCCGGGACAGCGATCACTCCACGCCCCACTGCCGGTTGGGCTCGGGCCCCATCTCGACCACCAGCTCGCCGCCCCGGAGCAGCTCCGAGGCCGGGAAGCGGAACGAACTCAGCGGCCGCCCGTTGAGCGTCGCGCGCTGCACGTAGATGTTGCGGCGCGAGGCTCCGGGGGCCTTGATCGTGAAGCGCTCGCCGCGGCCGTAACGGCCCCCCAGATCGATCGTCACCTCCTCGAACAGCGGGCTGGCGATCTCGTACACGGGCTCGGCGGCGCACCCGCCGTCCATCTGGAAGAGGCCCAGCGAGGCGAGGATCGCCCAGGCGCTCATCTGCCCCTGGTCCTCGTCGCCCAGATAGGCGTTGGCCGCGCCGGCGCCGTAGTAGCGGTCGAGGATCGAGCGGCTCCAGCGCTGGGTCTCCCACGGCGCACCGGCATAGTTGAACAGGAAGGCGAAGTGCATCGACTGCTGGTTGCCCTGCACCACGGGGTGGTCCCAGTACTGGTCGTTGGGGGCGTTGTAGCGCCACGCCTCGTCGCGCGTGAAGCCCCACAGCAGCCGGTCGACGAAGCGCTCGCGGCCGATCTTCTCCACCAGCGCCGGCACGTCCTGCGGCACGAAGAAGGTGAGCTGCCAGGCGTTGCCCTCGACGTAGTGGTGGTTGGCGCCGCTGCGGAAGGGGTCGAAGCCCTCGGCCCAGCGCCCCTCGCTGTCGCGCAGGTGGCAGTAACCCTCGTCGCTGATGACGTTGCGCCACCACCCGCCGCGCTCGTCGAAGGTGCGGTAGGTCTCCTCGTCGCCCAGCGCCAGCGCCAGCTGCCCCACCGTCCAGTCGTCGAACGAGTACTCCATGGTGTTGGAGAAGCGCCCCTTGTCGCTCGGCACGTAGCAGTAGCGCATGTAGGCGGCCAGATCGCGGTTGCCCGCGAAGCCCTTGTGCACCTTGCGGGCGGGGGTGGTCTGCATCTTCACCGCGGCGCGCAGCGCCTTCCGCGCGTCGAAGTCGCGGATGCCCATCTGCCAGGCCGAGACGATCAGCGGGATCTCGTGCTCGGCCACCATCACGGGGATATAGTTGAGCCCCGCAGGCCCCTTGGCCAGCCAGCCGTCGGCGTCGTACATCGCCAGCTGCGAGCGCACCCAGCGGCCCGACCACTCGGGCGCCACGAGGTTCCAGAACGGGTTGAGGTTCCAGAAGGTGTTCCAGAAGGCGTCGCAGCTCAGCATGACGTCGCGCGCGGGGTCCTCCACGCGCCGCACGCTGCCGTCGGTCGAGACCCACTCGCCATTGACGTCGCTCCACGTATTGCGGCTGCACAGCGCGCGGTACATATTGTTATAGAAGCGCACCTTCTCCAGACGGTCGTCGGTGCGGACGGCCACGCGGGCGAAGAGCTCGTTCCAGGTGTCGATCTGGTGCTGCTTCACGGCTTCGAAGTCCCAGCCGAAGGGGCCTGCGAGCTCTGCGGCGAGGTTCTCGGCGGCGTTGGCCACGCTCACGGGCGAGATGGCCGAGCGCACCTGCACCACGGGCGCCTCCGCCGGGTCGAACGAGACGACGAGCCCCGCCTCGCGGCAGGGACCCGCGACCAGACCCTCCACGCCGTGCTCGATGCTGTCGTCGCACCAGCTGCCCAGCGCGGCGATCGGGCGGTCGAACTCCACGACGAAGTGTATGGCGTAGTCCTGATCGGCGTCGTGGCTCCACACGCCGGGCGAGTACTGGCGGCACGCCCCCTCGATGCGGCGGTCGCCCACCAGCCGCGCCTCGACGCCGCGCAGGCGGAAGTCGTACTCGGCCTGGGGGTGGAACTCCAGCAGGATGCGCCCCCGGCCGCGGTCGGCGGGGAAGGTGAAGCGGCTCAGGGCGCAGCGGGTGGTGGCGGTGATCTCGGCGCGGATGCCGTAGTCGGTCAGGTCGGCGGCATAGCAGCCGATGCCGGCCCGCTCGGTGCGCTTGTCGATGCGCGAGCGGTAGCCCTCGTCGGGCCGCTGCTCGTCGCCCACGCGCACCTTCAGATCGCCGTTCGCGGCCATCAGCCCCAGCCCGGAGAGCGTCCACTCGTGGACGTGGCTGAAGCAGCCGATGTTCTCGAACGAGGGCTCGTAGCCCGCCTGCCAGCCGGCGTTCTGGTTGTCGGGGCTCATCTTGACCATGCTGAAGGGCATCCACGGCCCCGGGGCGATCATCCAGCGCGAGTGGGCCGTGCCGATGCGCGTGTCGACGTAGTCGGCGGGGGTCTGCGTCCGCTGCGGCGCGCGGCCGACGCGCCCCGAGGCCACCTCGCGGCCGTCGCAGAGTATGCGGTAGCGGCTCGTGCGGGGCTTCGCGACGGCGGGCATCGGCGCCTCGAAGCAGTAGCGGCCCCGCTCGACGGTGCGCGAGAAGATCTCCCGGCCGTCGAGCTCGACGCTCAGGCGGGGCTGCCCCGCGACATGCTCCACGTCGACCAGCAGCGGCTGCGCGCCCCCGAGCTCGTAGTCGGCCGCCGCGACGTCGCGCACGAACAGCGCGTCGGGCGCGAGGCACCGCACGCCCCGCGGACCGGTGAGGGCCACGCGGTCGAAGAGGATCCACGCCCCCTCGAGCACCGTGATCGTCACGCAGTTGCCGCCCGCGCGCAGCACGCCCGGCGCGACGGGAACGGTCAGCCGGCGCGGCGTGGCGCAGTCGAGGTGCCCTGTGATGGAGAGCGTGTCGACCACCGGCTCGCTCTGTCCCGGCTTGCGGCGCGGCGCGGGATCGGCCGGGTCGTCGAGCCGGAACTTCATCGCCTGCCCGTTGACCGAGACCTTGACCAACGGCAGGAAGCCCTTGGCGTAGTCGGCCAGGTCCACCTCCAGCGTGCAGCCGTCGGCCGCGCGGTCGAGGCGGAAGAGGATGTTGGCGCAGTGGGTGCGCCAGCCCGACGTGGGCCACGTGCCGCCCCACGTGTCGGCGGGGCCGGGAAGCACGTAGGGGAAGTCGGCGGCCGGGTCGGAGCGGCCCACCAGATAAAAGCGGTCCTCGTAGCCGAAGTCGCGGGCGAGGAAGTCGCGGAAGCCGTCGGGAGCCAGGGCGAAGCCGTCGGGGCGGCCGTCGGCCTGGCCGATCGACCAGACCGGCGCGGCGGCGCGCGGTGCGGCCGACGCTCCGAGGCAGAGCGCGGCGGCGAGCAGTGCAAGCAGCGGGTGTTTCATATGAAGCGTTCGTTGGATCGGTTACATGTTCATACAATACTACTGCAAAGTAAACAAATTTTCGAAGCATTTGCAAGCCGTCGCCCCTTTTCTGCCCCGCGGCGGGGAGGCGGAGCCCCTGACGCCCCCCCTCCGAAGCGGTGCAGGCGCCTCGCCCGGGACGACGACGCACGGCACACCGCGCGGCAGAAGCCTCCGAAACGGCCGGGAGAGGCACGGGAAAGGGGAGATGACAATAGGCTGTCACGCAGGCCGATAGAAGAAAGGCACGGAACGAAGTGCGATTTTTACCCCGCCGGGTGTTGCAGGGATAAAAAATATTGCCTACTTTCGCATTGCAATATTGTTCATACATTAGAAAGACAATCCAACATATATTTCCAACCATACCTATCCCATGCAATCATGACACGACCCGACAACACCCGCTTCGCCGCCGGCGTCGACATCGGCGGCAGCCACGTCTCGTCGACGGTGGTCGACCTGCTCACGGGCGAACTCATGTCGAGCCCCCTCGCCACACCCGTCGACTGCACCGCCCCGGCCACCGAGATCCTCGACGCCTGGGCGCGCAACATCCGGCAGACCGTAGCCACCTCGGCGCTCCCGGTAGGGCAGGTGGGCATGGCCTTCCCCGGCCCGTTCGACTACGAGCGGGGCATCTCGCTCATCGACGGCGTGCAGAAGTTCGACCGCATATGGGGTCTCGACGTGGCCGCCTCGCTGCGCGACCGCCTCGCCGGCTGCGGCTGCGGGCCGCTCCGCCTGCGCTTCGTCAACGACGCCGCGGCCTTCGCGCTGGGCGAGTGTCTGGGCGGCGCGACGCGCGACACGGACCGCGTGGTGGCCCTCACGCTCGGCACGGGCGTGGGCTCGGGCTTCGTGGCCGACCGGCGCCTCGTGGAGCGGGGCGACACGGTGCCGGCCCACGGCTGGGTCTACCACCTCCCCTTCGAGGATGGGATCGCCGACGACGCCTTCTCGACCCGCTGGTTCCGCCGCCGCTGGCACTATCTGACGGGCGAGACGATCGCCGGCGCGCGCGACGCGGCCCGCCGCGCCGAGGAGGGAGACCGCACGGCGCGCCGCCTCTTCGAGGAGTACGGCACGCGGCTGGGCGCCTTCGCCGCGCCGCTCGTCGAGCGCTTCGGGGGCCGCACGCTGCTGCTGGGAGGCAACATCGCACGGGCCTGGGAGCTCTTCGGTCCGGCGCTCGGGGAGCGGCTCGCGGCCGCCGGCTGCCGGGCCGAGGTGCGCCGCTCGGCGCTGCTCGACCGCGCGGCCATGATCGGAGCGGCATCGCTCTTTCTGTAGAACGGAATCCAATCGACAACTATGTCTGCACTGAGAAAAACCACGCAGTATCTGCTTCCCGTCGAGAAACGGGAGCAGCCGGGCAACTACGATCCCTACCCCGTCCACGACCTGGGCGCGGGCAAAATCCACGACGACTACGCCTCGCTGGCACGCCGTCTGGCCGGGCACCGGCAGGTGACGGTCGACGGCTATGTCGGCGTCCGCTTCGACCGCTTCGCCGAGCGACTGGGCGAGGCGCTGACCGCACTGGGTCTGCGCCCCGTGTGGTGGGACGCGCGGGCGGCGATGAAGAGCCCCGACCGGATCGACGCCCTCGCAGCCCCCTACCTGGGCGGCGACGACCCCATCTTCGGGTTCCGCGCCCCGCTCGCGCTGGCCGACTTCTTCGACGCCGGGCGCCTCGCGCGCCTCGCACCCGACCCCGCGGCCGAGATCAACATCCTCATCGGCACGGGCGCCGCGCTGGCGGGCTGGGAGGGGCCGCTGGTCTACCTCGACATCCCCAAGAACGAGATCCAGTTCCGCGCCCGCGCCGCGAGCATCGCCAACCTGGGCGCCGCCGAGGCCGAGCCCCCCAAGAAGATGTACAAGCGCTTCTACTTCGTCGACTGGCCGGTGCTCAACCGCCACAAGAAGGCGCTGCTGCCCCGCATCGACTGCATGGTCGACGCCCAGCGCGAGGAGGAGATCACCTGGGCCGAGGGCGAGGAGATCCGCCGCGGCCTGCGGCAGATGGCCCGCAACGGCTTCCGCGTGCGGCCCTGGTTCGAGCCGGGGGC
This sequence comes from Rikenellaceae bacterium, assembly GCA_902362705.1. Lineage (GTDB taxonomy): Bacteria > Bacteroidota > Bacteroidia > Bacteroidales > Rikenellaceae > Alistipes. The sequence continues at coordinate 46,409 of CABIXK010000010.1, read as the reverse complement.
GTGGGGCGGCCAGTGGATCCGCGAGCACATCCCGGCGCTGCCGCACGACGTGCCCAACTACGCCTGGTCGTTCGAGCTGATCGTGCCCGAGAACGGGCTCATCTTCGCGAGCTCGGACAAGATGCTGGAGGTGTCGTTCGACACGGTCATGTACGAGGCGGGCGAGGAGGTCGTCGGCCGCGACTGCTACGCCGCCTACGGCGACGAGTTCCCCATCCGCATGGACTACCTCGACAACTTCGACGGGGGCAACCTCTCGATCCAGTGCCACCCCCAGCGCCCCTTCATCCGCGAGCAGTTCGGCGAGGTGCTCACGCAGGAGGAGACCTACTACATCCTCGACACGCGCCCCGGGGCCGAGATCTACCTCGGGTTCCGCGAGGGGGTCGTCCCCGAGGAGTTCGAGCAGGCGCTCACCGAGAGCTTCCGCCGGGGCACGCCGCTCGACGTGCCGCGCTACATCCACTCCGAGCCCTCGGCCAAGCACGCGCTATACCTCATCCCGCCGGGCACGCTCCACAGCTCGGGACGCAACAACCTCGTGCTCGAGATCAGCACCACGCCCTACATCTTCACTTTCAAGATGTACGACTGGCTGGCGCTCGACCTCGACGGCAAGCCCCGTCCGCTCAACATCGCCCGCGCGATGCGGAACCTGCGCTTCGAGCGCCAGGGCGAGCGGGTGCGGCAGGAGCTGGTGGCCCACCCCGCGCTGCTCGAGCAGGGCGACGGCTGGGAGCTGTGGCACCTCCGGACCCACCCCGACCACTCCTACGACGTGCACCGCTACCGCATCGGCGCGGGGGCCGAAGCGGAGGTAGCTACCGAGGGCAAGTGCCATGTGCTGAACCTCGTGGAGGGCGAGAGCGCCGAGGTGGCGACCGCTGCCGGCGCACGCTTCCGCCTGGGCTACGCCGAGACGCTGGTCATAGCGGCCGCGGCCGGGTCGTACCGCATCGTCAACACCTCGGGGCGCGAGATCATGATGGTCAAGGCCTTCATGAAGTAGCGCGCACGCGACAACGAGCGGGGCCGCCCTTCGTCAGGACGGCCCCGCTTCGTATCTGCAAGGCAGCACCCGGCCGGGCACCCTCAGTCGATCTCCAGACCCATGATCCAGTCGTTCATGAGATAACCCCCGCCGATGGGGAAGTCGCCGCTGCGCAGGCAGCGCATGCCCATCCGCTCGTAGAAGCCGCGGGCGCGGTTGCGGCGGTTGACGTGGAGCTCCATGCGGCAGGGGCCCCCGCAGAGGTCGCGCGCGCACGCAACGGCCCGGCGGAAGAGAAACTCCCCGCCGCCGCACCCCTGGAAGCGGGGCACGAGGTAGATCTTCCGGAGGATGCACACCTCGTCGCCCGACCGCTCGACCGAGAGGTAGCCGCACGGCTCGCCGTCGGCCTCGGCCACGAACCACGCCGTGGAGGCGGCCATCTCGCCGAGGATCTTCTCCCGTGCGTACATCCACTCCATCATATAGTCGATCTGCTCCGCCGAGAGGATCTCGCGGTAGGTTGCGGGAAAGGCCTCCTCGGCCAGGCGGCGGAGCGTCTGCACGTCGGCCGCAGCGGCGCGGCGCAGGGTAAAACGGCGGTCTTGCATCTCTTTGTTGCGTTATGGTTCTGGCGGGGCGGGCGACACACGGGGCGGCATTCGTCCGGCACCTACGAAAAAAGGCCGACTGCGAAGTCGGCCTCGTTCGTCGTGCGGAACGATTAGGCGTACTTGAACGTCGACTCGTCCGATACGGTAAGCTTCTTGCGGCCCTTTGCACGGCGCGCAGCCAGCACCTTGCGACCGTTGGCCGTAGCCATACGGGCACGGAAACCGTGCTTGTTGATGCGCTTGCGGCGCGAGGGCTGGTAGGTTCTCTTCATTGCCATAGCTATATCCTTTTTATTGTTTCAGACATTTTTACGGTTTGCAAAAGTACAACAAAAAAGTGATCCGCAAAAATTTTTCGGTAAAATATTTCCCGTCAGCCCCCAAAGTGGGACGAATCGCGCGGCATCGCGCCGTTTTCCCGAAGCAGGAGGGGGGGGTGGCCGCAGGCCGGCAGCCCGTAGCCGCCCCCGGGCGAAGGGCTGCTCGCTGCTCTCGCGCCGCTTCGCCGGCTACGGTCTGCCGCAGAAAAGCTCCCGCCCTTACCGAGGAGATTGCACACGATACGGGCGGTGTCAACCGCGCGGGCCGCAACCATCGAAGCCTCGGATTTCGCTCCTTTGACACAATCGCCCGGGCGAAGAGCTGCGATGAAGAAACATAGTCGAAGCCACAGGCTTCGTCCCTTTGCCAGCTCGCGCCTCTGGCGCGACCGCCCCGGCCGGCAAAGGGAGCTTTTCTGCCGAATGGTGGCCGCCAAGTGGCAGTCCGCAGCCCCCGGGCGGAGGACTGACGCAAGGCGCCATATCGCTCGCGAAACGGCGGCCGAAGGCCGGCGGGCCGCAGCCACCGGCGGCGAAGGCCCGCAACTCTTGGCAGAGTATGCCGCCCTTCGCTGGCTGCGTCCGAAAATAGAAAGAACCCGGCTTTTAGCCGGGCGCTGGCTGCCGCCCGAAAACACCGCTCGCCCACTTTCCATTTTCAACTTTCCGCTTTCAATTCGCCCCGCCTTGTTTCTGCGCTCGACTTTTCGTATCTTTGGCTACGCCCAAGATACTGCGCCTCGGAAAAAATGCAAGCAAGCTTGCTTTTTTCGCTCGGCTTATTCGTATCTTTGCACTGGCCCGCATGCGGGCCGGAACAAAAACCACGATCCTATGGCAGTTTTCAAAGTCGAAGGAGGCCATCGCCTCCATGGCCGCATCACGCCGCAGGGCGCCAAGAACGAGGCCCTGCAAATCCTCTGCGCCACGCTGCTCACGCCCGAGCGGGTGGTGGTGAGGAACATCCCCGCGATCCTCGACGTCATGCAGCTCATCGAGCTGCTGCGCCGCATGGGCGTGGAGGTGGAGCAGCTCGCCGACGACACCTACGCCTTCGCGGCGCGCGAGATCGACTTCGACTACGTGCGCTCGGAGGACTACCGCCGGCGCTGCGCGCGCCTGCGCGGCTCGGTGATGCTCATCGGCCCCATGCTCGCCCGCTTCGGCCGGGGCTACGTGCCCAAGCCCGGCGGCGACAAGATCGGCCGCCGCCGCCTCGACACCCACTTCATCGGGTTCCAGAAGCTGGGCGCCAAGTTCGACTTCGACTCGGCCGACGAATTCTTCACCGTCGAGGCCGAGCGGCTGCAAGGCACCTACATGCTCCTCGACGAGGCGTCGGTCACCGGCACGGCCAACATCGTCATGGCCGCCGTGACGGCCCGCGGCACCACGACCATCTACAACGCCGCCTGCGAGCCCTACCTGCAGCAGCTCTGCAAGATGCTCAACCGCATGGGCGCCCGCATCTCGGGCATCGCCTCCAACCTGCTCACCATCGAGGGCGTGGAGGCGCTCGGCGGCACCGAGCACACGCTGCTGCCCGACATGATCGAGGTGGGCAGCTTCATCGGCATGGCCGCCATGAACCGCTCGGAGCTCACGATCGAGAACGTCTCGTTCGAGAACCTGGGCATCATCCCCGCGCAGTTCGCCCGCATGGGCATCCGCTTCGAGCAGCGGGGCGACGACATCTACATCCCGCAGCAGGACCATTACGGCATCGAGACCTTCCTCGACGGGTCGATCATGACCATCGCCGACGCCCCGTGGCCCGGTCTGACGCCCGACCTGCTGTCGATCTTCCTGGTGGTGGCCACGCAGGCGCGGGGCGCCGTGCTGATCCACCAGAAGATGTTCGAGAGCCGCCTGTTCTTCGTCGACAAGCTCATCGACATGGGGGCCCAGATCATCCTCTGCGACCCCCACCGCGCGACGGTCATCGGCCACGACCACCGCATCCGCCTGCGGGCCACGCGCATGTCGTCGCCCGACATCCGCGCGGGCGTGGCGCTGCTGATCGCCGCCATGTCGGCCGAGGGGGTCTCGACGATCCAGAACATCGACCAGATCGACCGCGGCTACCGCGACATCGACGGCCGTCTGAACGCCCTCGGGGCCCGCATCACCCGCGTGGAAGACTGATCCGCGCAGCGCAGAGGGGGCCGGCGCATGCCGCCCCGCACGAACCGACATAACCCAAGCAACGCATGTTTCTGGAAACAGCCAGCCGCAAGGGCTGGATCGAAGTGGTGTGCGGATCGATGTTCTCGGGCAAGACCGAGGAGCTCATCCGCCGCATGAAGCGGGCGCAGTTCGCCCATCTGAAGGTCGAAATATTCAAGCCGCGCATCGACGTGCGCTACTCGGCGGAGGAGGTGGTCTCGCACGACGCCAACGCCATCCGCTCGACGCCCGTCGAGTCGCCGCAGAACATCCTGCTGATGGCCACCGACGTCGACGTGGTGGGCATCGACGAGGCGCAGTTCTTCGACGAGAGCCTGGTCGACGTCTGCCGGCAGCTGGCCGACAGCGGCGTGAGGGTGATCGTCGCGGGACTCGACATGGACTACACGGGCCGTCCATTCGGCCCCATGCCGGCGCTCATGGCCACGGCCGAGCACGTCACGAAGGTCCACGCCATCTGCGTGCGCTGCGGCAACATCGCCCACCACTCCCACCGCCTGACGGGCGACGAGAACCAGGTGCTGCTCGGCGCCCAGGAGGCCTACGAGCCCATCTGCCGCCACTGCTTCCGCGAGCTGCGGCAGCAGAACAAGCGATAATACGCGATCGGGGCCGCGGCAATGAACAATGAGTAATTAAAGATGAATAGCAGCGCCAGCTGCGCAGCCACCCGGCGCGGAGGGCTGCTCTGTCGGCTGTGCCTCCAGCTTGCCTCCGCTGGCTGCGGTCTGAAAACAGAGAACAAACTCTCGGCCGAAGGCCGGCGGGCCGCAGCCATCGGCAGCGAAGGCCCGCAACTCGCGTCGCTCGTGCCGCCCTTCGCTGGCTGCTGCCCGAAAACAAAAGAACCCGGCTCTTAGCCGGGCGCTGGCTGCGTCCGAGAACAATCTGAACCGGACGCTGGTTGCAGGCCGAAAACAGAGACCGAACACAAAAGAAGACTCGGCGCGCAGAACCGGCACCGTCCCGGCCGACGCAAAAAAGGAGAGAGGCACAACGCCTCTCTCCTTTGCATTCGCGGCCGCGCGACCGACATTCCGGCCGGCATTCAGCTGTTACACGACCGTCATTCAGCCGTCACTCGGTCATCTCCCGGCCGCAATCTCGGCTGCCACTCGGCCGCCTCCCGGCCATCACCGAACCGTCACCCGAATCGTCATTCAACCGTCGCCCGGTCATCTCTCGGCCTTCACCGCCTCGAGCCGGCGCGCCAGTTCCGCGACCCGCTCGGGGTGCTCCCCGGCCAGATTGCGGCGCTCGCCGGGATCGTCGACCAGGTCGTAGAGCTGCGGAGCGGGGTGGTTACCCAGCTCGATGTCGACCAGCGCATTGTAGCGCGGCCCCTTCGAGGGTTCGAGGTACTTCCACCCGTCGCAGAGGATCGAGAGGGCGTTGGCCAGATTCTGTTGAATGACATACTCGCGGTCCTCCTGCCGCTCGCCCAGCAGTTCGGGATGGCGGTCCCGGCTGTCGGGGGCAGCCCCCTCGGGCAGCTCGGCCCCGGCCAGCACGGCCAGCGAGCGGTAGATGTCGATCTGCGAGAAGAGCGCGGGCTGCACGCCGGGGCGCACGCGCGCGGGCCAGCGCACGAGCAGCGGCACGCGCGTGCCCGCCTCGAAGAGGCTGTACTTGCCGCCGCGGTAGGTCGCCATGGGGGTGTGGTCGCCCAGGTGCTCGACCGCGCCGTCGGCATAGCCGTCGTCGATCACCGGACCGTTGTCCGACGTGAAGACCACCAGCGTGCGGTCGGCGATGCCCAGGCTGTCGAGCGTATGCAGCACGCGGCCCACCGTCCAGTCGAGCTGGAGGATCACGTCGCCGCGCGAGCCGTAGCCGCTCTTACCCTCGAAGCGGGGATGAGCCACGCGCGGAACGTGGACGTCGTTGGTGCCCATGTAGAGGAAGAAGGGGCGCTCGGCGTGGTCGGCGATGAATCGCGAGGCCTTCAGGGCGATGGTGTCGGCGATCCCCTCGTCGACCCACAGCGCCGCGCGGCCGCCGGTCATGAAGCCGATGCGCGGGATGCCGTTGACGATGGTGTTGTCGTGGCCGTGGTTGGGGCTGGGGTGCATGCGCACCAGCTCGGGATTCTCGCGCCCGGTGGGCCAGTCGCCCACCTTCTTATGATAATCGACCGTGATCGGGTCGGCGGGGTCGAGCCCCACCACGCGGCCGTTCTCCACGAAGACGCAGGGCACACGATCGACCGTGGCGGGGATGACATACTCGTAGTCGAAGCCTATGTCGCGGGCGTCGGGACGGATCTCGACGTTGAAGTCGGTGCCGCCCACGGGGCCCAGGCCCAGGTGCCACTTGCCCACGGCGCCCGTGCCGTAGCCCGCATCGTGCATCGCGTCGGCCAGCGTGTAGCAGGCCGTGTCGATGATGAGCTCCGAGTTGCCGGGGCGGATGCCCGTGTTGCCCTGCCGCCAGGGGTACATGCCCGTCAGCAGGCCGAAGCGCGACGGGGTGCTGGTCGACGAGGTGGCGTAGGCGTTGGTGAAGCGCTGTCCCTCGCCGGCCAGGCGGTCGAGGTTGGGCGTGGGGATGCGGCCGCCGTAGCAGCTCAGGTCACCGATGCCCAGGTCGTCGGCGTAGATGAAGACCACGTTGGGCCGCTCGGGAGCGTCGGCCCGCTCGGCGCAGCCGCCGAGCATGGCGGCGGGTATCGCCGCGGAGAGAAGCAGGGGTTTCATATGGTATAAGGATTAGTTGCGGGAATCGGCCGCGCTCGCGCGCAGCGCCTCGATGAATCCGGGCCACAGCACCCAGAGATTCTCGGTGCGCAGCCACAGCTCGCGCGCCTCGGCCGCCGGGCCGGGACGCTCGCTCTCGATGGCGCGCAGGTAGGCCTCGTCGGCCGGATGTGCGTCGGCCACGAACTCGGCGAAGCAGGGGGCGAAGCGGCTGCGGAAGCGCTGCAACTCGCCCTCGGGCAGCCGCCCGTCGCGCCGGTATCCGGCCCAGAGCAGCAGCACCTCGCGCGCGGGGCTCTTGTCCGAGAGGTCGTTGATCGTCTCGTCGAAGAGCTCGCGCTCGTCCATGGCCAGATAGTCGAAGGCCAGCAGCTCGCACCCCTCCAGATGGTCCTCGGGGTCGAGCTCGAGCAGCAGCTCGAGCAGCGCGGCCGAGAGCTCGAAGTCGTTGATGAGGAAGTGGTCGATGGCCGAGGCGTGGATGACCTCGAGCGCCGCCCGCGAGTTGCGGTGGTTCCACTCCAGGAGGATCTCCTCATCCTCGGGCAGCAGCTCGGCGAGCCGCTGGAAAGCGCCGAAGCGCTCGTTGCAGGCCGCCTCGACGTCGCCCGCGGCCTGGAGCCGCCGGCTGTGTTCGAGCACCCGCACGAAGTCGTAGGGCCCCTCGCCGACCACCTCGAAGGTCTGGTCGGGGGTGGGGTTAAGCATTGCCTTTTGCATCGCGACGAATTTTTGATCGGAAAAGCAACCACACGGCCAGCGTCGCCGCCCCGCCCAGCGCATAGGCCGCCGGGCGGCACTCCATGCCCAGGAACTGGTCCGAGACGAAGACGAAAGAGGCGCAGACAAAGGTCATGAAGAGCGCCGGCCACAGCGCCACGCGCACCGGGGCGCCCCGCTGCACGAGGTAGACGACGATGGCCCACAGCACCACCACGGCCAGCGTCTGGTTGGTCCAGGCGAAGTAGCGCCACACCACGCCGAAGTCGACGCGCGTGAGCAGGTAGCCCGCGGCCAGGAGCGGCAGGCTGACGGCCAGGCGGCGGAGCTTGCTGCGCTGGTCGAGGCGCAGCATGTCGGCGACGATCAGGCGCGCCGAGCGGAAGGCCGTGTCGCCCGAGGTGACGGGGGCCGCCACCACGCCCAGCAGCGCCAGCGCGCCGCCCACCAGCCCCAGCATGCCGTGCGAGATCTCGCCCACGGCCCACGCGGCGCTGTCGCCGTGGGCCGAGAGCGCCGTCGAGAGCTCGCCCGCGCCGCCGAAGAAGGCCATGGCCACAGCGGCCCAGACGAGGGCGATGATCGACTCGGAGATCATCGCGCCGTAGAAGACCGGGCGGCAGGCGCGCTCGTCGCCCACGCAGCGGGCCATCAGGGGCGACTGCGTGGCGTGGAAGCCCGAGATCGCCCCGCAGGCGACGGTAATGAAGAGCGTGGGCACGATCGGCAGCTCGGCGGCCCGCAGCTGGAAGTTGGAGAGCGTCGTGAGCTCGGGGATCCGCCAGGGGCCCGCGACGACGGCGCCGAGCAGCCCCAGGGCCATCGCCACCAGCGCCACGCCGAAGAGCGGGTAGACGCGGCCGATCAGGCGGTCGATGGGCAGCAGCGTGGCCACGAAGTAGTAGGCCAGGATGATCCACACCCACCCCGCGACCGGCACCGCGGGCACCAGCTCGCCGAGCAGCTGCGCGGGGCTCAGCAGGAAGACCGCCCCCACCAGCACCAGCAGCGCCACCGAGAAGAGGCGCATGAAGCGCCGCATGCCACCGCCCAGGTAGCGGCCCGCGACCTCGGGGATGCTCAGCCCGTCGTGGCGCACGAGCATCATGCCCGAGAGGTAGTCGTGCATGGCCCCCATGAAGATGCCGCCCAGGGTGATCCAGAGAAAGGCCACCGGGCCGAAGCAGGCCCCCAGCACGGCGCCGAAGATGGGCCCCGTGCCGGCGATGTTGAGCAGCTGTATGAGGAAGACGCGCCAGCGCGGCAGAGGCACGTAGTCCACCCCGTCGTAGAGCCGCCGACAGGGGGTCGCAGCCCGCTCGTCGGCGCCCGCGAGCCGCTCCAGAAAGCGGCCGTAGGTGAAGTAGGCGCCCACGAGCAGCGCCAGACAAATCAGGAATGTGATCATCTGCGAGTCGGATTTTACGCGAAGATACGAAAGAATCGCGAGATTTTGGCCGAAAAATTTTGCAGGGAAAGATTTTTTTCGGATATTTGCAGTCCCGAAGAGAACCCAAGTGTTCTCCCAAGGCCGAATTAGCTCAGCGGTAGAGCACTTCACTCGTAATGAAGGGGTCCCGAGTTCAAATCTCGGATTCGGCTCGAAGAAGCGAAAGCGCCAAAGGCGCCGGAGCGAATGAAAAAGGCCGCTGCAAGCGATTGCAAGCGGCTTTTTCATTTCGATACGCAATCGCGCAGCGATTTCGCTTCTTCGAAAGCGCCCCGCGGCGAGCGGCGAGATAAAACGAGCGCAGCGAAGTTAAATCTCGGATTCGGCTCGAAGAAGCGAAAGGGGCAATTCCCGATACGCAATGGAAAGATCACTCGCAAGAATCCTTGCGGGCGATTTTTTGTTGCAGCGCTCCTCCCGACACCACCCCATCCAACCGACAACCATGAAACACACCCCGACCGCGACGCGCATCCTGCCGGAGACCGAACGGCTGCGGCTGCGCCGCATGGAGCTCTCCGACATGCAGGCCCTCTCCGACATATTGTGCGACGAGCGGGTGATGTACGCCTACGAAGGGGCTTTCGACCAGGAGCAGGTCGCCGCATGGATGCAAAAGCAGCTGCGGCGCTACGAAGAGCACGGATTCGGGCTATGGGCCGTCGTGAGCAGGCAGACCGGGGAGATGATCGGTCAGTGCGGCATCACGATGCAGGAGTACGCGCAGCGGCAGGTCCCGGAGATCGGATACCTGTTCGCATACCGGCACTGGCACCGCGGATACGCCACCGAGGCGGCCGCAGCCTGCCGCGAATACGGGTTCCGCACGCTCGGCTTCGACGCCCTCTACTCCATCATCCGCGATACGAACGTCGCGTCGCAACGGGTGGCCCTCCGCAACGGGATGCTGCCCGTCGACACGATCGTCAAGCACTACCGGGGTGTCGACATGCCCCACATCGTCTTCCGCACCCGCAGCGGCGAAGCCCCGGCCGCCGACACCCCGCCCGTCCTCGCCTGCCGCCCGGTGCGCTGACACACCGCGAGCCGGCCCGGCCGTACCCGCCGGCATCCCGCCGTCTGCACCGCGCCGCCACCCCGAAAAATTCCCCCGCAACCCTTCGCCGAACGGCCGTTTTTTCGTATCTTGTCGGGTCGAAACGTCGCCCGACGACGCACCGAACGGCTACGCACATGAAAACCAACCGCGATCGAATCCTCGAAGAGTGCCTGCGCGTGTTCCTCAGCATGAACTACGAGCGGGCCAGCATCTCGCGCCTCTCGGAGGCGTGCGGCCTTTCGCGCATGGGCATCCACCACTACTACCCCGACAAGCTGTCGATCTTCCGGGCCGTGGCCGACCGCTACATCTTCGAGGCGCAGGCCCCCGAAAGCAAGTTCGACACGGCCGAGGGCTCGCTCGCAGACTTCATCGACCGCTACCTGGAGGGGATCCGCCGCACGATGGCGCAGCTGGTCGTGCGCTGCGACACGGGCGAAGAGAGGGGGGGGGAGCCCGTCGCTCCCAACCTCCGCTACTTCCACCTGCTCATCCAGACGCGGCTATACTACCCCGGCGCCGAGGAGAAGTTCCGCCGGCTGCTCGACCGCACGCGTGCACTGTGGCTCGACGCCGTGGAGCGGGCCGCCCGCAGCGGCGAGCTGGCCGAGGGGTGCGACGTGCGCCGCACGGCTGACGCGTTCCACCAGATCCACTTCGGACTCTCGTTCGAGGAGGGGTTCTTCAAGGGGCTCGACCTGGAGGCGCTACGCGGGCAATACCACTATTTATACGAACTGATCCGGCGACGCGAAACGTAGCCGGATTTTTCATCCGCAAAACTATACGATCATATATTTTTCATTATATTTGAGGTCGCAAACCCAAAACCTCATTTTATGAAAACTTTCAACTACACCCCCTCCAGCCCGCTGACGGGCCGTCTGACCAACCTGGGCATCGCCCTGGGCATGATCCTCATCCCGATCTTCGTGCCCTTCGGCATCCGCATCGGCACGCTGCGCATCCTCGGCCCCACGGGCGTCGCGGTGCTCTTCATCGGCGGCGGCCTCGTCCTGCTGGCGATGACCCTGCTGGAGATCCGCAAGGCCCGCGTGCTGGCCGCGCAGGGCGCCACGATCACCGTCGACGGCGACCGTGTGACCTACCCCGCCGTGGAGAAGGGCGCGGTCGAGATGCGCACGCTGGCCATCTCCGAGATCGAGTGGACCAAGTTCGACGAGGAGGAGAACGAGCTGAAGGTGCGGACCCCGAACGAAACCATCGTCTTCGACGCCTCCTACTTCGACGACGAGGCCGCCTACAACGCCTTCGAAGCCCTGTTGAAAAAGTAAGAAGAAGCTCGACCATGAAACGCATATCCACCCTGCTGATCGCCGCGGCCGCCCTGCTCGCCGCCGCCTGCACCCGGCCGGGCGCCTCGGGCACCCGCCCCACCGACAGCGCCGAGAGCTACGCGCGCGCCGTGGAGGAGCTCACGCGCCGCATCGACACCCAGCGCTTCAAGATCTACGGCATCCGCATCGCCGAGCGCGAGGCGCTCTCCGACGACCTGTTCCAAGTCACGGTGCAGCTGGTCAACGCCGAGGACCAGACCTTCACGCAGACCCTCTTCCTCAACGGCATGGAGCCGTCGAACCTGAGTGAGGGGAGCCTGCGCGACGCACCCCGCTACGCCGCCACCCGAGGCATCGACCCCGCGGCGCTCGACCCCGCGGCCATCGCCGCGCAGATCGCCCGGGCGCGCGAGCTGCTGCCCGAGGGCTACACCTACCGCTCCGTAGGCGCCTACTGCATCGACGAGGAGGTGCCCGCGAGCAGCGCCTTCCTCAACCGCAACCGGCAGATCGGGCGGCAGAACACCTCGCTGACCCTGCTCTTCACCGAGGACGGCAAGGAGACCGAGTCGAGCGGCGGCCGCACGGCGACGATCTACTACGAGGCGACGGCCCGCGTGGCCGACGACGGTGCGGTGGTGCTCGAAGAGAACTGACCCAAACCTTATATTATAACAGATGAAACACACTCCGTCATTCGTAACGCCGGTGCTCCGCTCGACCCAGAGCAAGGTAGCGTCGGAACGTTGGGGAGAGAGCATCGAAGCCTACGACGAGGGCCGCTTCGTCGAGGCGCTCCACCTGCTCATCGACTTCCTCAACCCGGAGTTCCGCACCCGCTACGGCAACGCCGCGGGCGACGAATTCCACATTCCCCACGGTTCGATCGTCGTAGACATCCTCATCGGCAAGGAGCGGCTGGAGATCGGCGCCGACTTCCTCTCGCTGCCCGCGAAGGGGCGCGTGGCGATGCTGCGCCAGGTGGCCGACCTCTCGCTCAACAAGCTCATGCTGCCCTCGTTCCGCCTGCGCGGCGAGAAGCTCCGCATGGAGTACGCCTGCCCCCTTTCGCAGACCCATCCCCACAAGATCTACCACATCCTCTCGAACATATGCAGCGTCGGCGACCGCTACGACGACGAGTTCTGCACCAAGTTCGGGGCGCAGCGCTGCTACGAGCCTCGCGTGACCCCGTACCCGGCCGAGGAGATGCGGCGCGTCGTGGAGGCGATCCGCACGACCTGCCGCGACTGCCTGAAGGCGGTCAAGGAGTACGAGGCCAACCGCCAGTACGGCTACGCCTGGAACGTGATCGACACGGCTTTCTACCAGATCTCCTACTTCGCCCAGCCCCAGGGACAGCTGCTCAACGAGCTCGACAAGGCCGTGGACGACATGGACCGCGAGCTGCCCGTGGCGGAGCTCACGACCAAGGGCCGCGCCGTGCTGGAGCACCTGGCCGCCATGTCGGACGAGGAGCTGGCCGCCGACCTCTACTTCGTCGACATGCTCGTGTCGCCCAAGCGGCGCTCGTCGCTGGCCAACGTGCAGGAGAACATGAAGGACGTCTACGAGGAGGCCACGCAGGCGATCGAGGCGCGCAACTTCGAGCGGGCCGCCGTGCGCATCCTCTACAAGTTCTACGAGATGTACTTCTACAACGACGTGCAGGACGACCTGAACGCCGTGGTGGTCGAGGCGCTCAAGGAGGCCGACGGCGAATCGATGGAGGATGCCGCGCAGACGCTCTACGACGCACTGGAGCGCATCATGGAGGACGATCTGGAGTCGGACGAGGACGAGGATGACGACGAGTGCGACGAGGACGAGGAGACGGATGGTGAGGGCGCTGCCGAGGAGGTCGCCGTGGCCATCCGTAAAATGCAGGGTCTCATGCGCCGCATGATGGGCCTGGGCAAAAACACCGACAATGAGTAAGGATATGGAACAGCAGACATTCTACAAGCTCGTATTCAAGGTCACGCACGCAGGCGGCTCGGGCAGCTGCTTCTACATGAAGGAGTACGACCTGTTCGTGACCAACTACCACGTGGTCGAGGGATTCCATACGGTGGCCATCCACGACAACGACGACAACCCCTACCGCGCGCAGGTCATCCTGGCCAACCCCGAGGTCGACATCGCGCTGCTGGCCGCCGAGGGCGATTTCTCGTCGCTCCCCGCACTGCACCTGGCCGACGACGACTCGCTCCAGATCGGCCGCCGCGTGCGCGTGGCGGGCTACCCCTACGGCATGCCATTCACCGTCACCGAGGGCGCCGTGTCGTCGCCCAAGCAGCTCATGAACGGCAAGTACTACATCCAGACCGACGCCGCCGTGAATCCCGGCAACTCGGGCGGCCCGATCTTCGACGAACGGGGCGACGTGGTGGGCGTCACGGTGAGCAAGTTCACCGAGGCCGACAACATGGGCTTCGGCGTGCGCGTGGAGACGCTGCGCACGCTGCTCGGCACCATCGACGGCATCGACCGCACGTGCTTCCACGTGCAGTGCGGCAGCTGCGACGAGCTGATCGCCGAAGAGGAGGAGTTCTGCCCCTCGTGCGGCGACAAGCTCCCCGACGGAGCCTTCGACGAGCGCGAGCAGTCGCCGCTGGGCGCCTTCGTCGAGCGGGCGATCGAGGCGATGGGCATCGACCCCGTGCTGGCGCGCGCCGGCTACGACTTCTGGCGCTTCCACAAGGGCAGCTCGCTCATCCGCATCTTCGTCTACGACAACAACTACCTCTTCTCGACCTCGCCGATCGTGCTGCTACCCAAGCGCGACGTCGAGCCCGTGCTCGAGTACCTCCTCACCGAGGAGCAGGGGCCCTACAAGATGGGCATCGACGGGCGCGAGATCTACATCGCCTACCGCATCCACCTGGCCGACATCCGGCCCGACTCGGAGGAGGAGATCCTGCGCAACATCGCCGGGCTTGCCTGCCGCGCCGACGAGCTGGACAACCAGATGGTCGAGCGCTTCGGCTGCGAGTTCTCCGAGCACGCCAAGGCCGACGCCGAGTAGACGCACCCGGCAGAAAGCGGAGGGGCGCCCCCGAAGGGTGAGCGGCACGAACAGCCGCCCGGCCCGCGGGAGGAGAGAGCGGCGGACCCCGCCCCCGGAAACGAACCGCGCCCCGGCCCTCCCTCCGCCAACGAAAACCCCGGACCTTCTCGCGAAGGCCCGGGGTTTCTCTTGCGTTTTCCGCAACCCTACTTGCGCAGGATCTTGCGGGGCTTGACCATGTTCTCGGGGGCGAGGATGCGGTGGAGCTCCTCCTCGCTCATGAGCTTGTGCTCGAGCACCAGATCGTAGATGCCCTTGCCGCTCTCGAGCGCCTCCTTGGCCAGCTGGGTCGAGGTCTCGTAGCCCAGGTAGGGGTTGAGCGCCGTAACCAGGCCGATGCTGTTGTAGACCATGCGGCGGCACACCTCCTCGTTGGCGGTGATGCCCACGACGCACTTCTCGCGCAGCGTGTTCATGGCGTTGATGAGCATCTCGATGCTCTCGAACAGGCAGTGGACGATGATCGGCTCCATGACGTTGAGCTCGAGCTGCCCCGCCTCGGAGGCGGCCGTCACGGTCAGGTCGTTGCCGATGACGCGGAAGGCCACCTGGTTGACCACCTCGGGAATCACGGGGTTGACCTTGCCGGGCATGATCGACGAGCCGGGCTGGCGCGGCGGCAGGTTGATCTCGTTCAGACCGCAGCGCGGACCCGACGAGAGCAGGCGCAGGTCGTTGCAGATCTTCGAGAGCTTCACGGCCAGACGCTTCTGCGCCGACGAGTTCATGATGAAGGCACCCGTGTCGCTCGTCGCCTCGATCATGTTCGACGCCTCGACGAGCGGCAGCCCCGTCACCTCGCACAGATGCTTGGTGCAGAGACCCGCATAGTCGGGATCGGCGTTGATGCCCGTGCCGATGGCCGTGGCGCCCATGTTGATCTCGTAGAAGAGCTGCATGTTCGACTCCAGGCGGGCGATCTCCTCCGTGAGCGTGGCGGCGTAGGCCTCGAACTCCTGGCCGAGGGTCATCGGCACGGCGTCCTGCAGCTGCGTGCGGCCCATCTTGATGACGTGGGCGAACTGCTCGCCCTTGGCGTGGAACGCCCCGATGAGCTCGCGCAGCGCGGCCACGAGCTTCTCGATGCTGCGCACCAGGGCGATGCGCGTGGCCGTCGGGTAGGCGTCGTTGGTCGACTGCGAGAGGTTGACGTGGTTGTTGGGGTGGCAGTACTGGTACTCGCCCTTCTGGTGGCCCAGCAGCTCGTTGGCGCGGTTGGCGATCACCTCGTTGGCGTTCATGTTGGTCGAGGTGCCGGCGCCGCCCTGCACCATGTCGACGACGAAGTGGTCGTCGAACTTGCCCTCGCGCAGCTCGCAGCAGGCCCGCACGATCGCATCGGCGATCGTCGGGTCGAGCAGACCCAGGTCGCGGTTGGCCAGCGCGGCGCCCTGCTTGACGTCGGCCAGCGCCTTGATGAACTCGGGGAAGAAGTTGAGCCGCACGCGGCTGATGTGGAAGTTGTCCACGGCGCGCATGGTCTGCACACCGAAATAGTACTCGACGGGGATATCCAGCTCGCCGAGCAGGTCGTGCTCGCGGCGGGTCTTGCCCGAAAGTACGGTTTTCGTAATATCCATAGCGTATCTCTTGATTTAAAAAATACCTTCGGAAACGGGTGCGGAATGGGTTTATTTGAGCATCTGGTGGCGGTAGCCGTCGATCTTCTGCCACTCGCCGCGCGTGAAGTCGGGCACGGCCACCGGGGCGCTGTTGTGCTCGATCGAGGTGGCCGTCAGCTCGCCGATGCACGACCACTCGGCAGCATCGTAGACATCCTGGTCGAGGGGCAGACCGTTCTGCAGGCAGTAGATGAGGCGGTAGTCCATGATGAAGTCCATGCCGCCGTGGCCGCCCACCTCGCGGGCCTTCTCCTCGACGTCGAAGAGGATCGGGTGCTTGTAGCGCTCCATCAGTGCGTGCTTCACCTCCTCGGGCACGAACGAGTGCTCGTCGAGCTTCTCGATGTCGGGCAGATCGTTCGACACCTGACCCTCGCGGAAGACGTAGCCCGAGACGGGATACTTATTGGCGTAGCCGTCGGTGCCGACCACCTGGTACTTGCGGTCGTAGGGACGCGGCGTGTAGACGTTGTGCTGGAGCATGATCGTGCGGCCCTTCTCGGTCTTGATGAGCGTGGTGGTCTGGTCGCCGTTGGCGAAGGTCTCGGCGCCCATCGTCTCGCGGGCGAGCTTGGCGCCGTTGACCGAGGGGGTGTCGACGGCCACCAGATAGGTCATGCGGTCGCCGCGGTGGATGTCGAGCACCTGGCAGGCGGGGCCCAGGCCGTGCGTGGCGTAGACGTCGCCGCGGTGCTCCTGGTTGAAGGCCATGCGCCAGTTGGCCTGGTAGTAGGGCCAGTAGGGCTCCAGATTGTGGATGTAGGCGCCCTCGGCGTGGAGGATCTCACCGAACAGACCCTGCTGGGCCATGTTGAGCGTCGTGAGCTCGAAGAAGTCGTAGACGCAGTTCTCGAGCATCATGCAGTGGCGCTGCGTGCGCTCGGCCGTGTCGACCAGCGCCCAGCACTCCTCGATCGACATGGCGGCCGGAACCTCCACGGCCACGTGCTTGCCGTGCTCCATGGCGTAGACGGCGATGGGCACGTGCAGCTGCCACGGGGTGGCGATGTAGACCAGGTCGATGTCGTCGCGCTCGCAGAGCTCCTTCCAGCCCTCCTCGCCGCTGTACGAGGCGGCCTCGGGGAAGTTGCGGCGGGCGAGGATCTTCTGCGACGCCTCGACGCGCTCGGGCATCAGGTCGCACAGCGCCTTGATCTCCACGCCGTCGATGTGGGTGAAGCGCTCCACGGCGCCCGGGCCGCGCATGCCCAGACCCACGAAGCCGACGCGCACGGTCTCGATCGGAGCCACCGCCAGGCCGAGCACCGACTTCTGACCCTCGACGCGCGCCGGGGTGTCGAAGACGATCATGCCGTCCTCGATCTTGTAGCCGTCGCCGCCGTTGCAGCAGCCGCAGCCACCGGCAGCCAGAGCGATCGCCAGGATCGCAGCAATAATGCAAAGTTTCTTCATCATTTTTTAAAAAATTATTAGTATGGTTCGACTTCGTCTCTCTGCGGAGCGCCCTCCCGGCGAAAGGGCTATCCGAAAACAAAGATAATCATAAAAACCAAGAAAAAAAGCAGATCGGCGCAAGAAGCTTGCAATTCGCCCCCGATCGGGATTCCGCAGGGTCCGGCGGCCGGGCCGGGGAGGGCAGACGGCGGGACGCTACGCAGCAGAAAGGGGCAGCCGGCGGCGGCCCCGGGAGCGGGCGGATGCAGCGGCGCCGCCGGAGGACGGACGGCGGATCGGGGCACCGGATCGGGATGCCGGATCGGGATGCCGGATCGGGATGCCGGGTCGGGATGCCGGGTCAGAGCACCGGGCCGCCTCGGGCGGGTCGTTCCGCCCCGAAGGGAGGAGCCGCAAAAAGAGGGAGCCGCACGAAGCGGCTCCCCCCCCCGAATGCGTCCGCTCGGAATCAATAGAGACCGTAGACCTCGAGCTCCATCAAGGAGGCCGACTTGGCAGGAGTGGCTACCAGATCGCCCATGTTGGAGGTGGTGATGCCGAATCGGACCATACCGAACGAGGTGTTATCCGGCTTGTTATACAGCGGCGTCTGGAACCAGGCCAAACCATCGGAGGGCAGCCCCGAGGCGATTTCGCCGACCTTCTCCCAGCTGCTTCCGTCGTCGCTCGACACGGCAAGGGCCAGGGAGGTCGGCTTGCCGTTGCCATTGCGGTTTTGGTATCTGAACGAAACGGCGAACAGATCTGCGGGCAGCGCCACATCGATATACACGCCGTACTCCGATGTCGGCAGGTCGGTGCTCCAATAGTTGGAGCCCCAATGCTGATCGGATTTGCCGTCGCACAGCACGCTGCTGTCGCCCTCGCCATATGCCGGGAAAGCATCGGGACCGTAGGGGCTGGTGTAATCCGCCGCCGTCAGCGCGATCTTCTGCGGGACGTCGGTGGCCGACAGGGTGATGACGGCGCTGTTCTGCGTAGGCCATAAGTAAACGGCGCCGCTCGGGGAGGCGAACGTCAGCGGCAGCTCGTACTCGGTGCCTGCGGCCAGTCCGTCGCGCTTCACGGTCAACGTATAGAAGCCCTCGGTGGCACCCTGCGCGATGACCGCGGGCTCCACCGTGTACTGGTCGGCCTGGAGGGTCGTATTGCCGACCGTCGCGGCAAGCTCGATCCGCTCGCGGGCGGGCATGTCGAGCGTCACGCACCCCGTATATACGAAATCGCCGAGGGCCGCATCGGGCGAAACCGGGAAGCTCCGCTCGCGCTCGGCGAGCGTGGCGGTCGCGATATCGGCGTGGATGCCGAACGAGGTGTGCATGCACATCGTGCCGTCGTATACATGGACGATCACCATGTCCTCGGCCGCCTGGCCCTTGACCTCGATCTTGAACTTGTTCTCGCCCGGCACGTTGGTCACGGCATAGCCCGCACCGTCCAGCATCTCGGCCTTGACGACCGCACGGTCGCTGCCCCCCTCGAGGCGGTACTCGACATCGTAGACAGCGTTCAGGACCACGTGCATCCCCTGCTCCGTGTCGACCGTCGGGAAAGCGATCTTCAGCGTATTCTCCACGATGGGAAACTCGAAGGTGTTCGACCCCTGCGTGATAATGATCTTCTTGCCGTCGGGGCTCTTGGCGATCTGGATGTCGCTCGTCTCGACGCTGCCGCCGAAGACGCCGAGCTCGGTCCAGGTCGCACCGTCGTCGTAGCTGACGAACCAGGCGTCGCCGGTCTGTCCCTCCTTCTGCGTCTGGTCGATCTTCAGCTGCGGGGTGATGCCGGCGGCACCGGCCTGGCCGGGAGCTCCCGGAGCGCCGGGTGTGCCGGGCGTGCCGGGTGCGCCGGGTGCGCCGGGAGTACCCTCGGAGCCGTCCTCGCCCTTCTCGCCCGTGGCGTAGACGCGGTTGCCCTCGGCATCGGTCATCGGCTCGCCGTCGAGCGTCCAGTAGTAGCGGCCGCTCTCCTCATCGAGCGCCACGCCGATCTCGGGCATGCGGCCCGGCTCGCCGGGTGCGCCGCCCGGGCCGGCAGGACCCTCGCCGCCGTCCTTGCCGTTCCACACGGTATACTCGCTGGTCTGGGTGGTCACCGGGTCGGTCGAGGCGTCGACCACGGTGGTGACGACGAGCTTATAGCCCGTCGTGCCGTCCTCGTCGGTCACCGGCCGCACGTCGGAGACGATGCCGCCGTTGAGCAGCGCCGTCAGGGCGCGGTAGGTGGAGTTCAGCCCGTCGACCTTGCGCTTGAGCGCCTCGACGTCCTCCTTCACGTTGTCGAGATCCTCCTCGACCTGGTCCACACGTTTTTTCAGATCGGAGTCGTCGTACTCGGTACAGGCTCCGGCGAAGAGGAGCGTCGCGATTACCCCCCCCCACAGCAGTAGCAGTTTTTTCATGAATGGTTTGGTGTCAGTTGGTCAAAAAATCGAAAGATGCCCGCCTCCCGCCGGGCCGCGGGACCCTCCCCGCGAGGAGGAGGGCCGCCGCGGCCGGCATGCGGAGGCCGCGGCTCAGCGGACGGGCTTGCGCACGCCGTCGTACTGCACGGCGTAGAGCTCGGCGCCGGCGAGGTTCACCCCGTCGGGCACCGTGAAGGTGGCCAGGTTGGAGAAGTAGAGCAGCTCGCCAAGCGTCTCGCCCGAGGCGGGCTTGCGCAGCTCGACGGCCACGGCCTGGTCGCAGTCGGCGACCGTGTAGGTGCGGCCCGAGAGGGTGAACGACGGCGTCTTGGTGATCTGCGTCTTGTTGCGGTAGGTGTCGAAGTGGCCCATGTCGGAGTAGAGCGTACCGTTCTTCACCTTGCGGTCCTCGAGGTACTGGATGGGGGCCGCCTTGGGGTAGCCCTTGGCGGCGATACGCGCCTTCGACTCGCGGATCATCGCCTCGGTGACGCGGTAGCGGGCCGAGCCGTACTGCTCGTAGGCGATGTCGACGGGCCGGTAGAAGCCCCACGTCTCGAAGAACTCGGTGAGGTCCTCCTGCGCGGCATCGCACGCCTTCTCGGCGAACTTCAGCTGGCTGGCTCCCGGATCCTCGGCAGCGGAGTACTCGCTCGGCAGCGGATCCTGGCGCAGCAGCTCGAAGAGCACGGGGAAGAACCGCTCGTTGTAGCCGCAGCGGTGGTAGTAGTTCCACAGCTGCCAGTTCATGCGCATGTGGGCCTCGGTGTCCTCGCCCTGGTGGGTGGAGGCGCCCATGAGCACCCAGGTCTCCTGCCTGGACCAGCTCAGGGCCAGCTCACTCAGGGCGTCGCCGCGCGATTCGTACTTGCCCATCTTGTAGATGGCGTAGTTGGAGAAGAGGTTGTTCGACGACTCGGTGGTCGACTTCCAGTTGATGGCCCCCTGGTTGACGTGCCCCAGCTCGTGGGCCGGGCCCCACGTGTTGTCCTCGAGGGCGTTGAGCTGCTCGCGGCTGATGATCTTGTGGAGCGCCGAGGTCGAGAAGCTGACGCGGCGGTTCGAGGCGTCCATGTAGGCGTCGGGATCGGTGGTCGAGACGGCCATGATGTGGTTGTTGAAGTAGTCGCACTCGTCGATGCCCATCAGCTCCTGCTGCCACGTGACGATGTCGTCCCAGGCCGTGAGTCCCGACACGATGCCCGTGGGGGCGTCGGCGCGCAGCTGCGAGGTGTGGAAGTTGAAGATCATCTTGCGCCCCTTGGCCACGAAATACTTGTAGCCGGTGCGGGCCAGCAGCTCGACGTAGCGCTCGTCGGTGCGGTGGCGCTCCAGGTCGAAATAGCCGTGCACGGTGCCGCACGTGGGGAGGATATGCACCTTCACGGCCTCGGAGGCCGACGAGAGGGCGGCGGCCGTGTTCATCACGTAGCACATGCCCGCGGCGGTGATGTCGACGGCGTTCAGACCGGCCGTGAGCGTCACCTCCTGGTCCACCGTCTCGTACTGGTCGGCCTCGGCCATGCCCCCGTAGTTGGGGCCGTAGCCGTTGGCCGCCTCGCCGAAGACGGCCAGGCTCAGGCGCTGGCCCGCGGGCACCTTGTCGACGCACACGATGAGCTTCTCGCCCGGCTTGACCTCGATGCCGGTGGGGTTGTCCATGCGGCTGTATTTCTTGGTGAGCAGCCGGCGGTTGAGATTGTTGTCGCTGTAGGGGAGGTAGGTGGCGGCGCGGAACTCCTTCTCGAAGGGGTCGTAGGTGCCGTTCATCAGGCGCATGGCGGCCTCCTGGGCCACGAAGGCCGAGAGCCCGTAGAGGCATGTGATCTCGGTGCGCGTGACCCCCTCGCGGAGCTCCGAGCACGAGAGGTCGGTGAAGACCTCGAGCATAGCCTCGTCGAGCGCCGCCTTGGGCGAGGCGAAGAACTCGATCTCGGCCGGGGTGACGAAGCCGCCCTCGACGCCGTTGTCGCCCGAGCCCTCCAACACCTCCAGCTTGACCCACTTGGCGCTCTGGGCCGGGGAGGGCAGCACCGCCTTCTGGTAGCCGCCGGCCATGCGCAGGTCGAGCGGCTCGTCGGTCAGCAGCACGTAATCGGCATCGGCGGGATCGTCGGCCGTGGAGGCCCAGACATTGAACTTGCCGATGGCGCCCGTGCCGTTGCCGGCCGAGACGGCACCCGTGGAGGCGTTGTAGGCGCCGCGGTGCATGATCTGGATGAAGTCGACGTTGCGCGTGCCGTCGAAGCGGAACTCGAATACGACGGGGAAGGTCGTGGTGGGGTTCTCATACTCCACGGCCCAGGGACTGTGGTAGTAGGAGGTGTAGTCGCCGTCGTAGAGCGCCTCGACCGAACCCTCGTTCTTGCTGATCTGGTTGGCGCGGGCGCCGAGCACGGCGAGCTTCTTGTCGCCGGGGATGTCGCCCGGGGAGACCGACTGCGTCGACTGGCTGACGGTGACCTTCACCGAGTTCTCGGCGTAGATCGGATCCACGGCGTTGATCGCGATGGTGGCCCGGCGCTCGAAGGGGAGCAGGTTGGCCTGCGCGAAGAAGGCGTGGGTCGTCGAGGCGAAGGCGCGCACGGGGATCTCGTCGCGCACGGCCTCGATCCACCCCGCATCGTCGTCCGCCGAGATGACGGGGGCGCCCACCGTGTACTCGATGTTGGCCGTCACGTCAATGCCCACGCTGCCGCCCGCGGCCGGGACCGTGCGGTCCGAGACCAGGATGGCGGGGCCGTAGCCGAGCTGGCGCACCGAGATGGTGTACTCGTTGCCGCCGGCCGAGACGACGGCCCGGGCGCTGCGCACCTCGGGCTCCTCGCTGCGGGTCACGGCCAGCTGGAGGCCCTTCTGGCTGGTGTAGCTGCGCGAGACCTTGCACCACGAGTCGTCGGACGAGACGATCTTCCACTCCGACTCGGGAATATCGGTGCGCACGGGGATGAAGACGATCTCCTGGGCCTGGGCGAAGTTGTACTCCAGGTTCTCTTCGGCGATCTCGAACGCGCCGACGGAGACGCCCTGCGTATCGTCGGTCGAACAACCCGACGCGAGGAGCAGCCACCCGGCGGCGGCCAATAAACTCTTTATGCTGGTTTTCATGTTTTTCTGAGGTTCGTGTTATCATTTCGGCGGTCGGCGGCAGCCGGGCGCCCGCTCGGGACGCCCGCGCCGCGGACCGGCGGGATCGTTACTGGAGGTTGGCTCCGTAGAGTTCGAGCTCGCTGAGCGAGGTGCAGGCCGACGTGGCCTCGGCGTTGAGCACGCCGCCCGCGCCGCCCGCGCTGGCCACGATACCGAAGCGGATGTGCCGGAACGGAGCCGTGTGCGAGAAGACGGGCAGGCTGCACCAGGCCAGCGCATCGGTCGGCAGACCCGAGGCGACGTGGCCGATCTCGGTCCAGTTCTGGCCGTCGTCGCTCACGCCCACGCGCACCTCGGCGGGCACGCCGTTGGGGTTCGAGCGCGTGCAGTAGCGCAGCACGATGGCCGAGAGCGGCTCGCGGAGGTGGATGTCGATGTAGTAGCCGTAGGTCGGATCGCCCAGCGGGCCGCCGCCGTAGTAGGAGTGCCACCACGAAGCGGCCGAGGCGTCGCCGTCGAAGAGCGCCGCGATGCCCTGGCCGTCGCCCGTGTGGGTGTAGGGCGACTCGGCCATGTCGGCCGTGAGAGCGATCTGGTCGGGATCCAGACGCAGGTTGACCAGCCAGCAGGACTCCTCGTCCGAAAGTTCGAACTCGCTCTTGGAGGAGGCGCCGAGCCGCACGGGAAGCACGTACTCGCGCAGCAGGTCGAGCGACGAGCGGTCGACCGTCACCGCGAACTCGGCGCGGCCGGTGCCGGCGGCGAAGTCGACCTGGGCGGGCACCGCGTAGGCCCCGGCGGGCAGCAGCTCGTAGGAGGTGCCGTTGGCGGCGTTGTAGGCGTCGAGCCACTCCCGGTCGCACACCTCCAGGGCCACGGAGAAGTCCCAGCGGTTGTCCATCGAGAGCAGCACGACGTTGTTATAGGTGTTCTCCACGGGGCTCGAGCTGGTGTAGGCGTGGCTCTCGACGCCGGAGGTCTGGAGGGAGAGCCGGGCCACCTCGATGTCGGGGCGGAGGATCAGCAGGTTGATCCCGTCGCTGACCGTGCGGTCGGAGTAGAGCTGCACCGCCAGCACGTAGGTGCGGTCGGGATGCGCGGCCTGCAGGTCGCTGATCGCGTTGGTCTCCATCTCCACGCGGGCCACCTTGTAGGAGTCCTCGGGGCGGAAGACGAACTCCAGCTCGGAGCGGAAGGCGTAGAGCTCGGAGGGGAGCTGCACGTAGTCGGTGCCGTTGGAGAGGTTGTAGATGTCCAGCTGCGCCTGGTCCATCACCGACACGACGGCCTTGCCCGTGCCCTCCGTGTCGCGCCCGCTCTTGCAGATCGGAATGTCGTAGAGGGTGTTCTCGCCCACCTTGTAGAGGGTGAGCACCTGCTCGCCGCCGTTGCGGAAGTAGATGCGGGTCTGGTAATCGTCCAGATGCTCCTCGCGGTTGTCCTCGCAGCCGGCCAGGCCGCAGAGCATCGCGCAAGAGAGCAGGAGGGCTATGAATCTCGGTTTTTTCATATTCACAATGATCGTTGTCTGGTTATACTTGACCGGCTACCAGCCGTAGTTCTGCGTGAGCAGCTTGTTGCGGTCCAACTCGCGCTGCGGGAAGGGGTAGAGGTAGTGGTTGGAGCGGAAGACGCGGGTTTCGAAGACCGTGCGGCGCCAGAAGGCGTCGGCCGTGGTGGTGCCCGAGGCGGGAACGGCCGTATCCATGCCGTACATCGGGCCGCCGTCGGTCGTGGCGGCGATCTTCCAGGTGCGGGTGTCGAAGTAGCGGTGCCCCTCGAAGGCCAGCTCCACGCGGCGCTCCTTGCGCACCAGCTCCACGAGCTGGTCGACCGACGCGCCGGGATAGACCTCCTCGATGGGATCCATGCCCGAGCGGTCGCGCAGCTCGTCCCACAGCGCCATCGCCTCGGCACGGTCCACGCCCTCGCCCGTCACGCCGTTGCGCTCGCACTCGAGCACGGCCTCGATGTAGTTGAGGTAGATCTCGCCCAGACGGAACGTGGGGAAGGTGATGTTGCCCCACTGCCCGGCGGTGGAGTTGAGCGTGTGGTCGTAGTAGCGGTTGACCATGTAGCCCGGCTTGGGGTAGTCGTGCGACTGGTGGCCGTTGGCGCCCTGGCAGAAGGAGACGATGCCGTAGTTGCCCTCGCCGGCGATCCAGGGGCTGTCGGCCCAGAAGACGCTGACGTAGAAGCGCGGCTCGCGGTCCTTGTACATCTGGGGCCACTCGCGCTGCGAGGAGACGCCCAGGTCGAGGTAGGCGACGAAGGGGTTGCTGAAGGTGGTCTTGGCGAACTCGGCGCTGCTGTAGCCCGACGTCTCGTCGATGACGGGCGTGCCGTCGCTCTCGTAGCCCGTGATCGGATAGCGTCCGTTGCTCATGGCGTAGGCATCGACCTGCTGCTGGGTGGGGCCCCAGCCGCCGTAGTTGGTGCCGCCCTTGCCGAAGTTGGGCGAGGTGTGCACGCCGGCCATGTAGCGGCTGCGGAAACCGCCGCCGACGTAGATGAGCTCCTTGTTCCAGGTCTTCATGGTGATGCCGAGGTAGTTGGCGTAGGGGTTGGTGCCGTTGTCGACGTCCATGTCGCGGTAGAGCGCATACTGGCGCGTGTCGATGACCGCCTTGGCCGCCTGTGCCGCCGCCACCCACTTCTGCGCGTCGTAGGCCTCGGGGAAGAGCTGCTCGCCGTCGGGGTTGACCACGCGGCGGTAGAGCGAGTTGCCGTTGAACAGGTCGCGGGCCGCATAGAGGCGCAGGCGCGAGATCACGGCCAGCGCGGCGCCCTTGGTCGGACAGCCCATGTAGGCCGAGGTGTGGGCGTCGGGCAGGCGCCGGGCGCACTCCTCCATCTCCGCGACCACGTAGGCGACGCACTCCTCCCACGTGTCGCGCGGGCGGGCCAGCGACGAGGTCGAGGCCGAGAAGTCCATCAGCTCGTCGCCCACCAGAAAGACGGGACCGAAGTCGCGCATGAGCAGGAAATAGTAGTAGGCGCGGGCCCAGCGGGCGCAGTTGTACCAGAGGTTGAGGTCCGACTGGAGGGCCTGCGGGTCGCTGCACGTGAGCACGTTCTGCAGGAAGATGTTGCAGTCGCGGATGGCCTCGTAGTAGCGGTTGAAGTTGTTGTGGGGCATGGTGGAGGCGTTCCACGAGCCGAAGTTGATGTAGCGCTGGGTCCAGTTCCAGGTCATCGAGGCCTCGTCCGAGGCGCCCAGCTGCAGGTGGTTGTTATTGCCGCTCGACACATCGGAGTCGTCGGGCAGGTAACCCATCACCTGGAAGAAGTACTGGCGCGTGGTGCTGACCTGCTGCCAGATCTTCTCGAAGGTCATGTTCTCGTCCTCCTGCCTGTCGAGGAAGCTATCGCACGCGGTGAGCGCGCATCCCATGCAGAGCAGCAGCAACAGATATTTGAAACGGTATTTCATATTCGGAGTTTTTTGGTTAGAAGTTGGCATTCAGACCCACGGAGACGATGCGGTTGGGGGGATAGCTGGCGCCTTCGCCGCCGCCCTTCTCGGGATCCCACAGGTCGAAATCGCTGAAGGTGCAGAGGTTGTTGGCCGAGACGTAGACGCGCAGCGACTTGACGAACCCGCTGCGGGCCATCCACTTCTTGGGCAGGGTGTAGCCCACCTCCACGTTCTTCAGACGCAGGAAAGCGCCGTTGCGCTGCCACCACGACGAGGTCTGGGCGTTGTTCGACGAGCCGGCCGCGCCGCCGAGGCTCATGCGCGGATAGCGTGCGCCGGCGTTCTCGGCCTCGGTGCGGTCGCTGCGCCAGCCTGCGTCCCACACGTCGCGCTGGATGGCCGCGCGCTCCATGTTGCCCGACGAGAAGGGAGTGCGCACCGAGGCGCCCGAGAGGAAGAAGTTGACGTGGGCCACGCCCTGGAAGAAGAGGTTCACGTCGATGCCCTTCCACTGCGCCGTGGCGCCGAATCCGTAGGTGATCTCCGGCAGGTCGGTGTAGCCCAGATAGATCTGGTCCTGCGAGTCGACGCGGCCGTCGCCGTTGATGTCGGCGTAGCGGATGTCGCCCACGCGGTATTCGCCGAAGGTCTGCACGGGGCTGTTGTCGATCTGGTCCTGGCTCTCGAACAGACCCAGGGCCAGGTAGCCCCAGGGCTGCGAGGCGCCCACGCCGTAGGGCTTGCCGATGCGGTTCTGGTACTTGTAGGCCCAGTCGGGTTCGTCGTTGTCGAGCAGCTTGTTGCGGTTGTAGGTGAAGTTGCCTCGGGCGGTGAGGAACCAGTCGCCGAACTGCTTGCTCCACTCGGCCGACATGTCGACACCGCGGTTCTCCGTCTCGCCGATGTTCACGTAGGGGAGCTTGCTGCCGTTCTGCAGACCGGCGATGCCGGGCAGACCGCCGCGCTGCATGAGGATGCCCGTGCGGTTGGAGTAGAAGTAGTCGGCCTGGATGCGCAGCTGGTTGAAGAGCAGCAGCTCGACGCCCACGTTGAGCTTCTTCTCCTCCTCCCACGAGAAGGCGAGGTTCTCGGGGCGGCCCACCGAGATGCCCGTGCCGCCGGTGTTGCCCGACTCGCCCATGACGAACGAGTTGCCGCTGGTGATGATCGTCGGCAGGTAGAGCCAGCGGTCGCCCGAGCCCAGCTGGTCGTTGCCGACCTTACCGTACGACGCCTTGATCTTGAAGACGTTGACATACTCCTTGAGCGGACGCCAGAACTTCTCCTCCGAGACCATCCAGCCGCCCGACACGGCGGGGAAGAAGCCGAAGCGGTGGCCGCTGGCGAAGTTCTCCGAGCCGTTGTAGCCCATGTTGAACTCGAGCATGTACTTGTCGCGGAAGGCGTAGGTCACGCGGGCGGCGATGCCCTGGTTCTTGTAGGGGAGCGAGGTCTTCTCGTTGACGCTCAGCGCGTCGTTGTTGCTGAACGTGCGGCGCGTGATCTTGTGGTTGTAGAGGAACATGGCGCCGAGGCGGTGCGCGTCGGCGAAGACGCGGCTGTAGTTGATCGAACCCTCGAGGTAGGTGGTGATCGAGCTGGCGGCCGAGTGGGCGTATTCGAGCGACTCGCTGCCGGCGTAGATCGGGGCCCCGTAGACCAGGTTGCCCTCCTCGTCGCGCCCCGTGGCGTGGAACTGCTGCGGGGTCTTGGTGCGGGTCTGCAGCTGGGTGTTCCAGGCGTCCCACGAGAACTTGACGTTGGCGCTCAGACCCCGGGTCACCATGTCGAGGTTCTGCGTGATGCCGATGAGCGACTGGGCCGAGTTCCAGAACTGCTCGCGGTAGCCCGAGTGGACCAGCAGGTTCCAGGGGTTGAAGCCCGTGGCCTGGCTCGGCGCCGAGATCGTGCCGTCGGAGTACTCCTTCGGGAAGGCGTTGGGCGAGGTGGCGAAGGCGTAGCCCCAGATGTCGCCCGTGCTCTGGCCCGGGCCGAAGCTCTTCTCGTAGATGTTGGCCAGGTTGGCGTTGAGCACCGTGGTCTTGGTGAGGTTCACGTCGACGTTGGCGCGGAAGTTGAACTTGTTGTAGTTGATCGACGAGTCGTAGTCGTAGCGGTCGCCCGCGTTGCGGAAGATCGACGACTCGTTGTAGAAGCTGCCCGAAATGTAGTAGCGGGCCACCTCGCCGCCGCCCGTCACCGAGGCGTTGACGCGCTGGTTGAAGGCCATGTCGCGGTAGAGGGCGTCGATCCAGTCGACATCGGGATAGAGGTCGCGGTCCGTGCCGTCGCGGTACATGGCGATCTGCTCGGGCGTGTAGCGCTGCGTGCCCGAGGCCTCGTTGTACATGCGGGCCCACTGCTCCGAGTCGACGAAGCGGGGCATGACGGTCGGCTGGGTGATGCCCGCCTCGGCGCGCACCTTGATCTCGGGACGCCCCACGTTGCCCTTCTTGGTGGTGATGAGGATCACGCCGTTGGCGCCGCGCACGCCGTAGACGGCCGAGGCCGAGGCGTCCTTGAGGATCGAGAACGACTCGATGTCGTCGGTGTCCACCAGGTCGATGTCGCGCTCCACGCCGTCGACGAGCACCAGCGGCGTCACCGTGCCCTGGAACGACGAGATGCCGCGGATGTAGAAGTCGGCGGCGCCGTTCTTGCCGGGCTCGCCCGAGCGGGTCATCGAGATGACGCCGGCCAGGTTACCCGCAAGGTTGGTCGAGAGGTTCGACGAGGGGAACTTGAGGTTGGCCACGTCGACCGTGGAGATGGCGCCCACGACCGAGGCCTTCTTCTGGGTGCCGTAGCCCACGACCACCACCTCCTCGACCTGCTCCGAGTCGGGGAGCAGCTTGATGTCGACCGACGTGCGGCCCGCCACGGCGACCTCCTGCGTGACGTAGCCCAGGAAGGAGAATACGAGCACGCCGCCGCCGTTGTCGAGCGAGATGGAGTACTTTCCGTCGACGCCGGTCGTCACGCCGTTGACCGTGTTCTTGACCAGCACGTTGGCGCCGATCACCGGGAGGTCGTTCTCGTCGACGACCGTACCCGTCACCGTCACTCTGCCCTGTCCCCGGGCGATGGCCGCAGGCAACAGAAGCAGACAAAGCAGGGCAAATACAGAGAGATGCCGGAACCTTGAGTAAAATTTGTTCATCCTTTATCTGATTAGGTTAGTAAATAGGGTGCGGAAGGACGAATACCCCGTGGGCCGGCAGGATACGGAGGGCACGCCGGCTACGGGACATAGGAAATAGGCAGGCACGCAGGGGTGCGGACACGACGATCCGCCCCGCCCCGAGGGGGGGGGTAGCGGAGGTTTCCGAATACGAGAGAGGGGCTATGCGCGGGCTATCCGCGTCGCAACGGCGCGAGGGGGGGATTTTCGTAATCTGTGCCCGCATCATAGGTAAACCGAAGGTGTTAGAGAATGTAAAGATAGCACAATTTTCGAAACGACCTAATCCCGAATTGAAAATTTTAAATAAAAAATATTTTTAATAATAAAATCCGACAAACATCCGCCACGATGAAAAAAGGGCGCGCATCGAAATCGCCGTTTCGACGCACGCCCTTCAAGACGCTTAATAATGAACAAGATACCGCCGCGGCCGGCACGCCCTGCGCACTCCCCCGCGGCGGGCGCAGAGAGAGCAACGCCAGTTCGGCGCCGCAGTCCGCCCCCCTCGGGCGGCCGGGCCTACTCCCCCCGCTGCTCGGTGCTGAGCAGGCCGCAGGCGGCGCGGATGTCCTCGCCGCGCGAGGCGCGGATGGTGGTCTGGATGCCGCGGGCCGTCAGCGCGTCGCGGAAGCGGACGATCTGCTCCTCGGGAGGCGAGAAGTAGGGCGACCCGGGGATCTTGTGGAAGCGGATGATGTTGATGCGGCACCTGATGCCGTTGAGCAGGCGGCACAGCTCCCTGACGTGGCGCGGCGAGTCGTTCATCCCGCTCAGGAGGATATACTCGAACGACACGCGCCGCTGGCGGGTGAAGTCGTAGCGGCGCAGCAGCGCGGCCACGTCGGCCACGGGCCACGCCCGCTCGACGGGCATGATCTCGGCGCGCTCGTCGCCGAAGGGGTTGTGGAGGCTCACCGCCAGGTGGACCTTCGTCTCGGCCAGGAAGCGCGGCAGGGCGGGCAGCACCCCCGCCGTCGAGACGGTGATGCGCGTGGGCGACCAGCCGAAGCCCCACTCCGAGGTGAGAACGGAGAGCGCCCGCAGCACCTCGTCGAGGTTGTCCAGCGGCTCGCCCATGCCCATGAAGACGACATTGGTGAGCCGGTCGCGCTCGGGCAGCGAGACGATCTGGTTGAGGATCGCGGCGGCCGTGAGCGAGCGGCTCAGCCCCTGCCGCCCCGTGGCGCAGAAGCGGCACCCCATACGGCAGCCCGCCTGCGACGAGACGCAGAGCGTGGCCCGCTCGCCGTCGGGGATGTAGGCCGACTCGATGAAGTCGCCCTCGGGGGTGCGGAAGAGGTATTTGCGGGTGCCGTCGGCCGAGACGTCGACCCTGACCGGGGCCGAGAGCGCCGGCGCGAAGCGTGCGGCCAGGCGCACGCGGTGGGCCGCCGCCAGGTCGGTCATCGCCTCGGGGCGCTCCTCGTGGCGGCGGTAGAGCCAGCGGGCGATCTGCCGCGCGGCGAAGCGGGGCATCCCCTCCCCGGCGCAGACCGCGGCCAGCTCTTCGGGCGTTTTACCGTATAAAGTCTCCATAGGGTCGCTGCTTCGGAACGCCTTCGCGCGCTCCGCCCACAAAATTACGCAAAAAACGAAGATTTTTGAGGCGAACGGCTCGATTTTGGATTTTTATCTTTATATTTGTGCTGCATAGCCCGTCTATGCCCGGCCCGGCATGCCGGCACCTCTGAAATATTAAATTTAAAAATAGGTAGGATGGAAATCAAAAAATCGCCCAAGGCGGACCTTCAGAACAAGCGGGGTCTGCTGCTCGAAATCGGCCTGGCAGTGTCGCTGCTGCTGGTCATCGTGGCCTTCGCCTACACGCCGAAGGAGCACCGCATCGAAAAAGTCGACCTGAACTACGGCCCCGTCGAGGAGCAGATCACCGAGATCACGCGCCAGGACCAGAAGCCGCCCGAGATGCCCAAGAAGGTCGAGGTGAAGGTGATCTCCGACCTGCTTTCGGTCGTGACCAACGACACGAAGATCACCACCGACGTCGACTTCGCCGACTTCGACGAGGATGTCGACGTGGTGCAGACCGTCGAGGTCGAGGAGGAGGAGATCGAGGAGGATCAGCCCTTCATCACCGCCGAGACCATGCCCTCGTTCCAGGGCGGCGACCTGAATACCTTCCGCAAGTGGGTGCAGGAGAACCTCCGCTTCCCGCAGATCGCTCTGGAGAACGGCATTTCGGGTCGTGTGACCCTTCAGTTCGTCATCGAGCGCGACGGCCGTCTGACCAACATCAAGGTGCTCCAGTCGCCCGACCGTTCGCTCTCGGAGGAGGCTACGCGCGTGCTGAACAAGTCGCCCAAGTGGAGCCCCGGCAAGCAGCGCAACAAGCCCGTGCGCGTCAGCTACACGCTGCCCGTGGACTTCCGCGTGAGCAACTAACAGCGGCTCCGCAACAGACTGAAGGGTATCCGGCCATCGCGGCGGGATACCCTTGTTTTTACCCGGGACGCCGGCCGTGCGCCGCAGCCCGGGCCAACCCCTAAACCCACATATTTTGGAAGAGAACAACAATAAGACCGGCAACTCCCCGGGCGCGACCGCCGAGCAGCGGCGCGAGCGCGCCGTGATGGTGGCCGTCATCCGCGACAACCAGCCCCCCGCCCAGGTGGGCGAATACCTCGACGAGCTGCAATTCCTGGCCGAGACGGCCGACATCGAGTGCGTGCGCCGCTTCACGCAGCGCCTGCCCCAACCCTCGTCGCGCATCTACGTGGGCCCGGGCAAGCTCGAGGAGATCGCCGCGTGGTGCAAGGAGCAGGAGATCGACGTGGCGATCTTCGACGACGAGCTCTCGCCCTCGCAGACGCGCAACATCGAGAAGGCCATGCCGTGCCGCATCCTCGACCGCACGCGCCTGATCCTCGACATCTTCCTCTCGCGCGCCCAGACGGCCTACGCCAAGACGCAGGTGCAGCTGGCCAACTACGAGTACATGCTGCCCCGCCTGTCGGGCATGTGGACCCACCTCGAGCGCCAGAGAGGCGGCACGGGCACGCGCGGCGGCGCCGGCGAGCGCGAGATCGAGACCGACCGGCGCATCATCCGTAACCGCATCTCGAAGCTCAAGGAGGATCTGAAGAAGATCGACCGCCAGATGGCCGTGCAGCGCTCCAACCGCGGGCAGATGGTGCGCGTGGCGCTGGTGGGCTATACCAACGTGGGCAAGTCGACGCTGATGAACCTCATCTCGAAGAGCGAGGTCTTCGCCGAAAACAAGCTCTTCGCCACGCTCGACACCACGGTGCGCAAGGTGGTCTTCGACAACCTGCCGTTCCTGCTGTCGGACACCGTGGGCTTCATCCGCAAGCTGCCCACGGAGCTCATCGAGTCGTTCAAGTCGACGCTCGACGAGGTGCGCGAGGCCGACCTGCTGGTCCACGTGGTCGACGTCTCGCACCCGCAGTACGAGGAGCAGATCGCCGTGGTGAAGCAGACGCTGCAGGAGATCGGCGCGGGCGACAAACCCGTCTACCTGGTCTTCAACAAGGTCGACGCCTACACCTACACGGAGAAGGACCCCTACGACCTCACGCCCGCGACGCGCGGGAACCTCTCGCTGGACGATCTGAAGAGGAGCTGGATCGCGCAGGAGAACACCCCCTGCATCTTCCTCTCGGCCCGCGAGCGGACCAACATCGAGAAGTTCCGCTCGGACCTCTACGGCATGGTGCGCGAGATTCACGCCGGGCGCTACCCCTTCAACAACTTCCTCTACTGACCCACCGCAAAAACCCCGACCCGCATGACCCTCAACATCCTCAGCCGGCAGAACACCGTGCTCAACAAGTTCATCGCCCAGATCCGCGACCGGGAGATCCAGCGCGACCCGATGCGCTTCCGCCGCAACATGGAGCGCATCGGCGAGATCGCCGCCTACGAGATCTCGAAGACGCTCCGCTACACGCCCCGCATCGTCGAGACCCCGCTGGGGCAGGCCGAGGTGGCGCAGATCGACGACAGCATCGTCTTGGCGACGATCCTGCGCGCCGGGCTCCCCTTCCACCAGGGCTTCCTCAACTACTTCGACGATGCGCAGAACGCCTTCGTGTCGGCCTACCGCAAGAGCACCAAGGACGGCAAGTTCAAGGTGAAGGTCGAGTATATCTCGTGCGGCGACCTGGAGGGCAAGACACTGCTGCTGGTCGACCCGATGCTGGCCACCGGCTCGTCGCTCGTGCTGGCCTACGAGGCGCTGTGCGAGCGGGGCGGCACGCCGGCCCACACCCACGTGGCGTCGGTCATCGCCTCGGAGCAGGGCATCGACTACGTGACGAACCACATGCCCCACCAGACCACCACGATCTGGGCCGCGGCCGTCGACGAGGAGCTCACCTCGCGCTGCTACATCGTGCCGGGCATCGGCGACGCGGGCGACCTGGCCTACGGAGAGAAGATCTGACGAGAAGAAGATACGGGGTCAGGCGGGGCGCCCGGCCCGCCCCCGCACGCGACGAGGCGCAGGATCGGTTTCGGTCCTGCGCCTCGCGCGTTATACATATGCAGGACGGGCTCACTCGTCCCCCTCGCCGCAGCCGGTGCAAGGCGCGCCCGCGGTCTCGAATTCGAAGGTGGCATGGGCCACGCCCTCCTCGCGCAGCCGCTCCCTCAAGCGGCGCCGGATCGTCTCCAGGCGCGGGAGGTCGCCCACCGCCACGTGGACCGTCAGGGCGTTCTCGGTGGTGCTGACGGCCCACACGTGGAGGTGATGCACGGCCGCGACCCCCTCCTCGGCGGCGATCAGCGCTTCGATGCGCCCCGGATCGATGCCCGCAGGCACGCCGTCGAGCGCGAGGCGGAGGCTGTCGCGCAGCAGCGACCACCCCGAGGCGACGATCACGGCCGCCACGACGAGCCCCGCGATCGGGTCCGCGGGGGTCCAGCCCGTGCGGCCGATCACCACCCCCGAGATCACCACCCCCGCCGACACCAGCGCGTCGGCGGCCATGTGGAGGTAGGCGCCCCGCACGTTGAGGTCGTGGCGCCGCTCCTTCATGAAGAGCCACGCCGTGAAGCCGTTGATCGCCACGCCGGCGCCCGCCGTCCAGGCGACGGCCGCCCCGACGACCGGCACGGGGTGGCGCAGCCTGAGGATGCTCTCGACGACGATCGCCCCCGCAGCCAGGAGCAGCAGCAGCGAGTTGAGCAGCGAGATGAGCACCGTGCTCTTCTTGTAGCCGTAGGTGTAGCGGGCCGTGGGGCGGCGCCGCGCCAGGCGGAAAGCCACCAGCGCGAGCACCAGCCCCGCGACGTCCGAGAGGTTGTGGCCGGCGTCGGAGAGCAGCCCGATGGAGCCGTACCACAGCCCCGCGACGCACTCCGCGGCGACGAAGGCTACGTTGAGGACGATGCCCCAGGCGAAGGCGCGGTTGAGCGCCGCCGTGCGGGAGGGATGGGGATGGTGTGCATGGGCGTGCGGCATGATCGTAACGGATGAAGATCCGGCGCACCGGGGCCGGGCCGGAGACAGGAGGCGCCGCGCGTCCGAGGAAACTCCTGCAGCGACAGCCGGGGACCGACGGAAGGGCCGACGAAGATCTGCCGAGAGAACCGACGGGAGGCCCGACTGCGCCGGACGGCGACCGACGGGTTTCGACGGCCTCCGACGTCGCGCCTACTCGGGCAGTGTTCCGCTGATCTCCGACAGGTCGACCAGTTTGTTGACGATGGCGTAGATCGTCAGTCCGGCGGCCGAGTGGATCTGTAGCTTGGCGGCGATGTTGCGGCGATGGGTGACGACCGTGTGGGGCGAGATGCAGAGCGCATCGGCCGTCTGTTTGTTGGTCATGCCCTTCACCACGCAGACGATGATCTCCCGCTCGCGGGCGCTCAGCGGCTCGCGACGCTCCGTCGCTACCCCGTCGGCGGCCAGCCGCCCGACGGCCGGGACGAAAATCTCGTCCTCCACGGCCTGGTGCGACGCAAGCTCCTGCTCGCAGGCGAATATATCAAAAAGCACGCCGTTGAGTTCGTTGGTGCCGCCCGCGGGGTAATATTTGATGATGATGTTCTTCAGCTCCGACAGTCGCGACTCCACGCGGTCGTGGCGCCGGCGGAACTCGTCGATCGAGTAGTCGGTAGGCTCGCCGGCGAGCAGCCGCTCGACGTGGGGGAAGAGCTCCCGCTCCTCGTAGGTCATGTGGCGGTGGACCTCGGCGGCATACTCGTCGAAGTAGCGCATGACGGCCAGCGACACGTCGCTCAGGCTACAGTCTACCGCCTCGATGAGCTTGCGGCGGATCGACGGCAGGCGGAAGTCGAGGAAATAGCCGTGGGCGTTGCGCAGGTAGGCCGTGAGCGCCCGCACCGAGACCTCGCGCTCCTCGCCCGCGCCCCGCTCGGGGTGCAGGTGGCGGTCGACCACCGCCAGGAAGGTCTCCGTGTCGACGCGGTGTTCGTCGCACACCTCGGCGATCGTCTTGTCGCCGAAGCCCAGGGCGATGCCGAAGCGGCTCATCACCTGCAGGACGGGATAGTGGTCGCACACCAGGTCGCACATGCGGTCGCTGGGCTGTGGGCTCTTGTACATGTCGGTCGTGTTTGTTCGCGACAAAAGTAACCAAAATCGGCGAGCCGCGAAATACCTAAAAAGGGGGATCAGCGCCCGGCCAGATCGACGTAGGTGGCCTGCAGCAGCGTGCGGCCCAGGTCGGCCAGTTCGGGGTCGCTCCCCTCGCGCAGGCGCCCTGTGGCGGCGTCCCACACGGCCTGCCCCGAGGCGTCGACCGCGCCGAAGCCCTCGTTGAAGACGTAGTAGCCGAAGGGGCGTTCACGCGGGACGAAGATGTCGCGGCTGAAGGCGAAGTCGTCGTGCCGGAGGCCCGTCTGCCCCAGCAGCGTGGCCGCCAGGTCGATCTGCGAGGCGTAGGTCTCCACCGTGCGCGGAGCGGCGAGGGCGCCTCCGAGCCAGAGCATGGGGATGCGGTGGCGCAGCGGCGTGTCGTAGGGCTCGTCGGCCGGGTAGGGGTAGCCGTGATCGGCCACGAGCACCACCAGCAGATTGTCCCACGCAGGAGACGCCTTGAGGCGGTCGACCAGACGCCCCACGCAGTCGTCGGTGAAGGCCATGGCGTTGAGCAGCTTGTCATCGAAGCGGTCGTAGGGGACGTCGAAGGGGGTGTGGCTGCTCAGCGTGAGCCACCCGGCGAGGAAGGGCTCCCCGCCGCGCGCGAGGTCGACGACCCGCTCGGCGACGAACTCGCCCATCACCCGGTCGTCGTAGCCCCAGTCGGCCGCCGGGGTGTCGAAGCGCAGATCCTTCTGCCAGACGAGGCGCTGCCACCCCGTGGCGTACATATACGAGGCCTGATCGGTGAAGTTGAGGTCGCCGCCGTAGATGAACTCCGTGGCGTAGCCCGCGCGCGCGTAGCTGCGGGCCAGCGAGGGCAGCTCGCGGCACTTGGCGGGCAGCTTCATGATCGAGGTGCGCGTCTGCGCCGGGTAGCCGCTCAGGATGGCCACCTCGCCGCGGTCGGTGCGGAACGAGTTGGCGAAGAAGTTCTCGAACCACACCCCCTCGCCCTTGAGCTGCTGCATGCGGGGCATCACCCACTCGCCGTCGACGCGCTCGTCCATGATCGTGCGGGCGAAGCTCTCGAGGATCACCACCACGATGTCGGGCCGCCCGGTCGCGAGCAGCCGCTCGGCGGGCGGCGCCTGCCGGTCGCCCACCAGCGCCTCGAGGCGCGCGGCGAGCTCCTCGGGCTCGAAGAAGGGGTAGGCGGCGGCGTAGTCGTCGCGCTCGCCCAGGGTCGAGAGCAGCGAGAAGGCGGGGTTTACGGCCGCGTGGTTGAGGAAGGTATCGGAGCTGAAGGCCACCTTCGAGACGTTGGCCACCGAGGCCCCCAGCCCGCCGCGGATCGCCAGGAAGTCGAGGCCGCAGAGCAGAAGCAGCAGCGCCGAGGCGGGCAGCGCGCGGCGCCACGGCTGCGGCGCGGCGTCGAACCAGCGGCGGGCGATGCGGTGCAGCGTCCACCAGAGGGCGCCGCCGTAGAGCGCAGCCAGCAGCGTCTGCCGCACCCCCGTGGCCCAGTCGACGCTGGCCATCGCCTCGCGCGGGTCCGAAAGGTAGATCAGCACCGTACTGTCGAGCGGGAAACCCCAGTGGGGGTAGAGCGCCACGTTGACGGCGAAAGTCGCGGCGGCGAACAGGGCCACGACCCCGAAATAGAGGTCCAGCGCCGCGAGCCACGTCCGCCGCGGCAGGCGCACCCACGCCCCGGCGAGCAGAAGCAGCAGGGGGAGGGCCGCGACGTAGCCGGCGACCGTCAGGTCGAGCTTCAGGCCGTGCAGCACCACGGAGGCCCAGGCGGCGGGCGACGCGGGGGCCTCGGCGGCGTTGTAGAGCATGAATACGGGCTTCTGGATCGCCATGAAGAGCAGCGTGGCGACGTAGAGGGCCGAGAGGAAGAGTAGGTTGCGTTTCATCGGTTGCTTGGGGTTGGGTCGGGGCAGCGAGGCAGAGCGATTCGGCGGAGACCGTCAGCGCAGCAGGGCGGTCAGCGCAGCGAGGCAAGGCGGGTCGGCACCCCCTCGTTCACGGCACGGGGTCGTAGCCGCTGCCGCCCCACGGATGGCAGCGGGCGAGGCGCCGCAGCGTGAGCCACCCGCCCCGCAGCGGCCCGTGGCGGCGCAGCGCCTCGAGGGCATACTGCGAGCAGGTGGGCGTGAAGCGGCACGACGCGGGCGTGAGGGGCGAGATGCAGAGCTGGTAGAGGCGCACCAGGGCGACCAGGGGCCAGGCGGCCGCACGCCTAAAGGCGCCCGGCGACGGTCTCCAGGATCCGGCGGACGGCATGGTCGATGGTTTTGTAGGGAAGCACCTCCTTCGAGGAGTAGACGAGCGCCAGGTCGACGTTGACCGCCGCCTCGCCCGCCGTGAGCCGCTCCTTCGCGAGGCGGTAGGCCTCCTTGGTACGGCGGCGCAGCAGGTTGCGGCGGTTGGCCCGCTTGTGGAACTTCTTGGGCACGGAGACGAGCACCTCGACCGAACGCTCGGCGTCGGGCTCGGCGTACCACACGTAGCGGAAGGGGAAGACGAAGCCGCTCTCGCCGCTCTCGAAGAGCCTGCGCACGGCTCCGAGCGAGCGGAGCCGCTCACTGCGGGGGAGCGAACGATCGGGCATGGCGCTGACTATTTGCGGGAAGCGTCGGAGGGACGGCGCGCCCGGCTCTTCTTGAGCAGTTTGTGCTGCTGGCTGCGGATGAACTCCTCCTTGTCGGGATCGTCGCTCGCCGCCACGGGCTCGGGCTCCTCGCCGCGGCCCAGCTTGTCGAGCAGCAGGTCGATGGCCTTGACCATCGAGGGGGCCGCGGGGGTCGGCGCCGCGGCCACGACGACCAGCCCCTCGTGGTTGGCCGTGCGGAGCGTGGCGTCGCCGAAGACGGCTACCGGGGGGAGCGACGCGCTGTCGAACTTGGCCACCAGCGTCTTCACGTCGGTAGGCGAATAGAGGGCCAGCAGGTCGTAGTCCGAGGGCGAGAACTCGTCCAGATCGGCGGCTACCGTGCGCGCCAGGATCACCGGGTCGACCGGCAGCTTGAGCTTGGCCAGTGTCTCGGGAAGCTCGGGCTTGTGAGGCTCGCTCAGCGCGAGCAGGAACTTCTCCTCCTTGTGCTTGACGATGAGCTCGATGAGCGAATTGAAAGTACCGTCGGCGAACGAGATCTTGCGCTTGCGGTAGACGATGTACTTCTGCAGGTAGAGCGCCACGGCCTCGGTCTGGCAGATGTACTTCATGGTCTCGGGGACCGTGATGCGGGCCTCCTCGCAGATGTGGAAGAAGCTGTCGACGGTGGTGCGCGAGGTGAAAATCACGGCCGTGTGGGTCAGAATCTCCACCCGCTGCGAACGGAACTCCTTGAGCGATACGCCCTCGACGCGGATGAAGGGCTTGTAGGCGATCTCGATACGACGACTGCGTGAGAGCTCGTAAAAGGGCGACTTCTCGACGATGGCGGGCCGCGGCTGCGACACCAGGATGTTCCTCACTTCCAAATTAGCAGACTTTAAGATTTACGATTCATTGCGAACTCCCCGCCAAAAGCAGCCACACGAAACTGACGGGGAAGATTTCCACGGCGCAAAGGTACAAAAACCAATGCAAAATCGAAATTTTTTTACCAATAAACAGATGCAGCGACTCGCGCAGGTAGAGCATCGAGGTGACGGCGAGGGCCCCCGCCGCGAGGCAGAGCCAGAGGCTTCCCCCGCCCCGCGGACAGAGGGCGTAGAGCGTCACGAGGGGCACGGCGAAGAGCACCGCCAGGGCGAAGTAGATACGCCCGACGAGCAGCAGCTGCCCCACGAAGGGCTGCGTGCGCGTGACGGCCCCGGCGATGCGCAGCGCCGCGATGCGGAACCCCGCCACCAGGGCGCAGAGGAGCGTGGCGAGCCCCGGCAGCGCCGCGACGGCCATCGGGGCGAGGGCTGCCGCGCGGTGGGGCGGCACGAGCTCGTCGGCCCCCTTCACCACGGCGATGCCGGCGAAGAGCAGCCCGATGGCGGCGGCCACGCGCAGGAAACGCCCGAAACCGCTGCGGCCCGGGTCCTCGGCCAGGCGCTCGACCGATGCCGTGTCGCGCGAAATGCGGCTCAGGAGGCTGCGCACGTCGCCCAGATGGCGGTAGAGCAGCATGACATAGAGCCCCGCGAGCAGCAGCACGGCCCCCTCGAAGGCGGCGTTGCGCACCAGCGACGCGCGCTCCCCGGCGCGGGGTCCGGGTGCGGCGACGGCGGCCGACTGTGCGCCGTAGAGCTCCGCGGCGTCGACCGTGCGCCAGGCGGCCCGGGCATCCGCCGCGGGATCGGCCGCAGGATCGGGGCAGAGGGCTCCGCCGAAGGGGGCAAGCGTATCGCGGGCGGGCGCCGACGCCACAGCAGCCGCGCTGCCGGCAGGGGCCGGGACGAGCGACGCGGACGACGTGCTGTCGGCTGCGGGGCGCACGGCGAAGGCTGCGGGGCGCACGGCGGAGGCTGCGGGGCGCACGGCCGGCCGACCCGCAGCGGGAGCAGCAGCGGATCCCGCAACAGCGCCCCCGGCAGTGCCGGCCACGCTGTCGGCTACTGCCGCCGGGCGGAGGTATGTCACCGTGTCGGGCATCAGGCGAAGGTACGTTTGAGGGTGATGCGGATGGTGGTGCCGCGGCCGATCTCCGAGTCGACGACGGCGATGCGCCCCTGGTGGTACTCCTCGACGATGCGGCGCGAGAGCGAGAGCCCCAGCCCCCAGCCGCGGGTCTTGGTGGTGAATCCGGGCTCGAAGATGCGCTTCCAGTTGCCCTTGGGGATCCCCTTGCCGGTGTCCTTCACGTCGATCATCACGTGCTTGTCGTCCGACGAGATGCGCACGTCGATCGCCCCGTGACCCTGCAGGGCGTCGAGCGAGTTCTTCATGAGGTTCTCGACCACCCACTCGAACAGCGCGGCGTTGATCGACGCCTGCACCGGCGCGATGGCCAGACCGTTGTAGTCGAGCGTCACGTTGCGCGGGATGCGTTTGCGGAAGTACATCACCGACTCGCCCACCACCTCGTTGATGTTGGCCGGGGTGAGCGGCGTCTCGGAGCCGATCTTCGAGAAGCGGTCGACGATCTTCATCAGGTGCGTCAGATCCTTCTGCATCTCCTCCACGGCCGACTGGTCGACCTGCTGCGTGCGCAGGTACTCGATCCACCCCAGCAGCGACGAGGTGGGGGTACCCAGCTGGTGGGCCGTCTCCTTGGCCAGACCGATCCACACGCGATTCTGCTCGTCGTGCTTCGACGAGCGGAAGGCGATGAAGCCCAGCACGACGAAGACGGTGATGACCAGCAGCTGCACGTAGGGGAAGTAGTAGAGCGACTTGAGCAGCCGCGACTTGCCGTAGAAGATGATGTGGTAGTGGTCGGCGCTCCACCAGAAGCGCACCGGCAGGGGCGGATTCTCCTCGGTGAAGCGCTCGATCTGGCGCCGCAGCAGGTCGGGGTGGTCGATGATGCGGTCGGGCACCAGGTGCGACTCGAGCACCTCCAGATCCTGGTTGGTGATGATGAAGGGGATGTTGTTGTTGTTGGAGATCAGGTCATGGACCAGCGGATCCTCCAGCGCACCCCCCTGCGCGTCGCGGTTGACGCGCTCCATGGCGTGGGCCCACAGCACCACGTCGTGCTGCTCCTTCTCCTTGAGGCGGTGGGCCATGTTGTTGGTGTAGAGCAGCGAGAGCGCTCCGAGGGCCACCCCCACGAAGATCACCACCACGCGGTGGCGGAACGAGAAAAGTGCGCGGCTGAGTTTCATCCCTGAAGATTATTTGCGCGGGGTGTCCTGCTCGCGGGTGATGCGGGCGTACTCGGCGCTGTCGCGCAGCACCTCCACGGCGCGCGCCGCCTCCCTGTCGTCGACCAGCGAGCGGGCGATCAGCCCCGCGGCGTAGGCGTGGCGCAGCACGATGTCGTTCTCGATCGCCTCGACCACCTCGCGGCGGTAGGTCTCGAGGTTGGAGGCCGTGTCATCCTCCAGCGCCGCCTCCATCTGGGCGAAGCGATCCTTGAGCTCGGCGAAGCGGTCCTTCTCGGCCGCCTCCTCGAGCAGCTTGAGCGCCCGGCGCGTGTCCGACTCGTAGGGCACCTCCTTGTCCTGCATGAAGCGCTTGAAGGCCTCGTACTCCTCGTCGGAGAGGGCGAACGTTCCGATGTCGATCTGCTCGTCGCGGTGGCGCTGCATGTACTCGTCGCCGAAGTCCTCGATGAAGCCCAGCGCATAGAGCGTGGCGGCGAAGCGGCTCACCCACTCGCGCTCGGTGCGGATGTCGGGCATGATGCCGCCCCCGTCGTAGACCTTGCGGCCGGCGCGCGTGGCGAACTCCGAGACGAGCGAGTCGGGCACCTCGCGCACCGAGCCCTCCTGCGAGCGGGAGTAGTCGACGGCCTGGATGCAGCGGCCCGAAGGGATAT
This sequence comes from Rikenellaceae bacterium, assembly GCA_902362705.1. GTDB lineage: Bacteria > Bacteroidota > Bacteroidia > Bacteroidales > Rikenellaceae > Alistipes. Next base: position 3,918 of record CABIXK010000010.1, on the reverse strand, counting down.
AGTATTTGGCCGTGGTGAGCTTGACCATGGTGTTGTAGCCCAGCGGCTCGGGCGACTGCACGAGCCCCTTGCCGTAGCTGCGGCGGCCGATGACCACCGCGCGGTCGAGGTCCTGAAGGGCTCCGGCCACGATCTCCGAGGCCGAGGCGGTGTTGCCGTCGACCAGCACGGCCAGCGGCACGTCGGGCAGCAGCGGCTCGGCGGCGGTGCGGTAGCTGCGGTGCGAGTCGGCGGCGCGGCCGCGCGTGGTGAGCACCTCCGTATCGCGGGGCAGGAAGAACGAGAGGATCTTCACCGCCTCCTGCATGATGCCGCCCCCGTTGGAGCGGTAGTCGAGCACCAGACCCCGCAGCTCGCCCTCGGCGCGGAGGCGGTCGATGGCACGGCGCATCTCCTCGCCGCACCCCTCCGTGAAGTCGCTGTGGCGGATGTAGCCTACGCCGTCGGCCAGCCATCCGGCGTAGGGCACGCCGGGAATGGCGATCCGCTCGCGCGTGAGCACCACCTCGCGCTCCTCGCCGTAGAGGGTGCGGACCTTCACCCGCACCTTGCTGCCCGGCTCGCCCTTGAGCGCCCGGGAGACCTGCTCGGTGGTGAAGCCCGCGGCATCCTTTCCGTCGATCGCGAGGATGCGGTCGCCGATCTTCAGCCCCGCGCGGTCGGCCGGCGAGCCGGCATAGGGCTGGGCGATGCGCACGTAGTCGTCCTTCTGGCGGATGAGCGAGCCCACGCCGCCGTACTTGCCCGTGGTGAGGAACTCGAAGTCCTGCGACCCCTCCTCCGAGAAGAACTCGGTGTAGGGGTCCAGGTCGCGGACCATGCCGGCCGCGGCACCCTCCATCAGGCGGTCGGGGTCGATCGGATCGACGTATTTCTGCGCCAGGACCCGCATCATGTTGACCACGATCTCCATGTTGCGGCCCAGCCCGAAATCGTTGCGCGCCGCCCCGGCGAGAAGCAGCGCGGCGACGGCCCCCGCAAGGGCCGCGGCGAAGTAGCGGAAGCTCTTTCTAACCATGTCGTTTCATACTTAAATAGGAGTCGAGCCGGTAGGCTGCGCGGGCCACGCCGCGGCGGTTGCCCTCCACGACGATCCACTGCCCGTACTGCGACACGCACACCTCGTCCTCGAAGAGCATCGCGAGGCGGCGGACGAAGCCCGAGGCCCGGAAGCGGAGCACACCGTCGCCCGCGCCCGCCGGCTCGAAGCCCGAGGCGCGCAGCGCCGTCTCGATCTGCTCGCGGTCCTCCTCCACGTCGCCCTCGATGCGCCGGGCCGTGAAGCCGAAGAGCGGGTAGAGGAGCGAGAGCACCACCACCATCGCCGGCAGCAGCAGCCCGCGCGGGGTGCGGAACATCACGTAGAGGGTCTCGTCGAGCGAGAGGCGCGCCCAGCCCGACGAGAGGTTGAACGCCACGAGCGCCGTACAGAGAACGCAGAGGGCGACGAAATATTTTGCGCAGCGGATGAAGTAACGGGACATGGAAGGATGGGTTTAGTTGTTGTTTTCTACGATTTGCGCGACGCGGTCGGCCACCTCCTGCATCAGCCAGCGGGGGGTCGACGTGGCGCCGCAGATGCCCACCGACGCGGCGCCCCGGAGCCATGCGGGGTCGACCTCCGAGGGCTCCTCGACCAGCAGCGTCGCGGCGTTGGCCCGCCGGCACACCTCCGAGAGGACGCGGCCGTTCGACGACTTGCGGCCCGCGACGAACAGCACGCGGTCGAAGCGGGCGGCGAACTGCTCCAGATGGCGCTCGCGGCCCGAGACGCGGCGGCAGATGGTGTCGTCGAGCGTCACGGCCGCGGGATCGGCGGCCCGGCGCCGCATCTCGGCCCCCAGCTCGTCGAAGAGGGCGAGGCTCTGCGTGGTCTGCGACAGGAAATGGACGGGGCGCGCGAAGTCGATCGCCTCCAGATCGGCAACCCCCTCGACGACGATCGTCGGGTCGTCGACCTGCCCCGTGAGCCCCACCACCTCGGCGTGGCCCCGCTTGCCGAGGATCACCACCTGGCCGCCGCAGGCGCGCATGGCGGCGTGGGCCTCGACCACCCGCTGCTGCAGGCGCGCGACCACCGGGCAGGTGGCGTCGATCACCTCGATATCCAGCGCGCGGGCCGCGGCGTAGGTCGTCGGGGGCTCGCCATGGGCCCGGATGAAGAGGCGGCAGCCGGCCAGCCGCGGCAGGTCGGCGTGGGTGACGGTCTTCAGCCCCAGACGCTCCAGGCGCTGCACCTCCACGCGGTTGTGGACGATGTCGCCGAGCGAGTAGACCGTGCCGCCCGAGGCGAGCGCCCGCTCGGCCTCGCCGATGGCCCGCACGACGCCGAAACAGAAGCCCGATTTATCGTCGATCTCGATCAGCATGCGTCGCGCCCCTTATTTCCCGACCGCCGCGCGGTATTTTTCCATGAACCACTCCATCTGCTCGTCGACGGTCATATGGCTGTTGTCCAGCACGATCGCATCGTCGGCACGGCGCAGCGGCGAGACGGTGCGCGTGGTATCGGCGCGGTCGCGCTCGACGACGTTGCGCTCGATCTCCTCCAGCGACACCTCCTGCCCCTTGGCCCGCAGCTCGTCGTAGCGGCGCCGGGCGCGCACGGCCGGGTCGGCCGTCATGAAGAGCTTGAGCTCGGCGTCGGGGAAGACCGCCGTGCCGATGTCGCGCCCGTCCATGACCACCCCGCGGCGGCGGCCCATCTCCTGCTGCATGGCCACCAGCTTGGCCCGCACGGCCGCGATGGCGCTCACGGCGCTCACGCAGTTGCTCACCTCGAGCGAGCGGATGCGCCCCTCGGCCAGGCCGCCGTCGACGTAGATGTCGCTGGCCCCGCGCTCGGGGTTGTAGCGGAAGGAGATGTCGATACAGTCGAGCAGACGGCAGACCGCCTCCTCGTCGACCACGCCCGAACGGATGGCGCCGCGGTCGAGCGCATGGAGCGTGACGGCGCGGTACATGGCGCCCGTGTCGATGAAGATATAACCCAGGCGCGCGGCGATGGCCTTGGCGAAGGTGCTCTTGCCGCACGACGAGTAGCCGTCGACGGCGATGATGATCTTGCGGTCAGTGGACATTGGGGAAAATATCGAAGAAGGTGGAAAGAATGGTATAGATACCCAGAATACCGATGATGAGGCCCGCCACGTGGTTGATCGTCAGCATATGGCGCGGACGGAAGCGGCGGCGGAAGAGGCTGATGACGCAGGCCAGCAGGGTCCACCACGCCGCCGAGCCCCCGAAGAAGCCCGCGATGACGAACACGGCGCGCACCAGTCCGCCGAAACCCTCGCCGCCCACGTCGCCGCTCGAGATCTTGAACACGGCGAAGAAGGCGAGGATGTAGGGGATGACGATGATGAAGTTGGCCAGCGTGATGCCGAAGATCGAGGCGAAGTCCTGCCAGAGCGAGGTCTTGCCCGCGCGGTTGCGGCGGATCTGCGGCACGGGATTCTGCGAGAAGATGTAGACCCCCACGATCACCACGAAGATGCCCCCCACGACGCGCAACAGCGTGCTGTACTGCTCGATATGGGACTGGAGGATCGAGTAGAAGAAGAAGGCGGCCATCGCCATGAAGGTGTCGGCGCAGGCCACGCCCAGCCCCGAGGCGATGCCCGAGCGGCGGCTCTTCGACAACGTGCGCTGGATGCACAGCACGGCCACGGGGCCGACGGTGATCGACGCGGCGACACCGACGCAGATGCCGCGGAAAAGGATTTCTATGATGTCGAAAGTCATGATCGGCCACTCGGATTTTCAGGCAAAGATACGAATAAGCCGAGTGAAAAACGCAAGCTCGCTTGCATTTTTTCCGAGGCGCAGTATCTTCGGCGCAGCCAAAGATACGAAAAAGTCGAGGCAAACGGAAAATAGAGGTGGAAAATTGGAAATCGGCGGGAGGGGGCAGGGCGC
>CABIXK010000009.1:46758-65860 GCA_902362705.1 Rikenellaceae bacterium | reverse complement strand
CAAAAAGCCGGCCCGCTGACGAAAAAGGCTGTCCGACGACGTCTAACGCTGGCTCGGGGCGCCTACTCGCGGGGTTGTGGCGCGCACCGAAGTGCGCACCACTTCGGCCTTTGCCGAAGCGAGCAACCCTGCCCCCTCGCTCGCGCTTTTAGCCGCCATCTGACAGCCGCCTTTTTCGCCGGGCGGGGTGAGGCGCCGCTTGCAGCGGCGCAATGCACAATTAAGAATTAACAATGAATAATGGAGGGCTAATTCATTATTCATTCCCGGCCCGATGGGCCGGCAGCCCGTAGCCGCCCCCGGGCGAAGGGCTGCTCGCTGCTCTCGCGCCCTTTCGCCGGCTACGGTCTGACAAAGATCGTACGCATAGCGGCGGCTCTGTGAGCCGGCGGGCCGCAGCCATCGGCGGCGAAGGCCCGCAACTCGCACCGCTCGTGCCGACCTTCGCTGGCTGCGTCCGAGAACAAATAAAAATCCCGGCTCTTAGCCGGGCGCTGGCTGCTGCCCGAGTACGCCCCCACTCCACACTTTTTACTTTTTACTTAATTACTTATTACTTAAAAAAAGCGGAACCGCTGCCCGGCGCGGCGACGGGCGGTTCCGCTGGCCCCGCGATCGGGGCGAAGGGTTCCGGCGGGCGGCGCCGCGCCCGTGACGGGAGGGTGCCGGAACCGGCCTGGCGCACGGAGAGCGCCGGCGACCCGGGTCAGCCGACAAGCGCGCGCAGCAACCCGAAGGAGAAGTCGTTGAACCGCTCCTCGCCGTCGAGGAGGGTATGGAACTCCCACCACACGGGCACCAGGTCGGCAACGACGTCGCGCTCGCCCTCGGGCAGCACCTCGCGGCGACGGCAGACGATCAGCGAGACGGTCAGGCGGCACTCGACCCCATCGAAGACGAAGTCGAGCGATCCCGAGAAGTAGCCCCGCGGCCCCACGGCGTCGACGAGGCGGTCGAGCACTTCGAGATAGAGTGCGGATGAAACGGTATAGATCATTGTGCGTGAAGTGATTTTCGGTAAAATCGTTTGGAAGAACAAATAAATTGCTTAACTTTGCAGGACAAAGATATATTCAATAATTGAATTTTCAAGCCCGAAAACACAATTTTTTACTATCAAAAATTCCGATAGCGAGCCTATGAACCAGCGGGTAAAATTGATACGCAAGCAGCTCGGCATGACGCAGGAGCAACTGGCACAACGACTTGGAATCGGCAAGGCAGCCCTTTCGATGATCGAGACCGGGCGCACGGGCCTCTCGGCGCGCAACCGCCACATCCTGGTTCAGGAACTGAACGTCAATCCCGAGTGGCTGGAGACGGGCGAGGGAGAGCCGTTCAACGCCGAGCCCGACCTGACGGCCTACATGCACCGCACCGACAACTCGGTGCCGCTGCAGAGCGTGCCCCTCTACTCGATCGAGGGGACGGCGGGGCTGGTGCCGCTCTTCACCGACCGGTCGCAGATCAAGCCGACCAACTTCATCCACATCCCCAACCTGCCCAAGTGCGACGGGGCGATCTACGTGGTCGGCGACTCGATGTACCCGCTGCTCAAGAGCGGCGACATCGTGCTTTACAAGCAGTTGCGCCGCATCGACGACATCTTCTGGGGCGACATGTATCTGCTCTCGATCGACATCGACGGCGAGGAGTACGTCACCGTGAAATACATACAGAAGTCGGAGCGGCAGGGCTACGTGCGGCTGGTGAGCCAGAACCCCCACCACGCCGACAAGGAGGTCGAGATTTCGCGCATCCGCGCCCTGGCGCTCGTCAAGGCCTCGATCCGCATGAACTCCATACGGTAAGACGTCCCGGCGCGTTTAGCAGGAGGTCTCATACCGGGAGGGGCAGCCCTTCGCCCGCGGTGGCTGCGGCGCGCGCAGCTGACGCTGCAATGAATAATGGCCGGGGCCGCCGATTTCCCGTTTTCAATTTGCATTCGGACGCAGCCAGCGAAGACCGCTACTCAATAGAGTTGCGGGCCTTCGCCGGGGGTGGCTACTGGCTGCCGGCTCTGCGGCCGAGGTTTCGCGCGTTCTTCTATATCGTCCGATACAGCGCCAGCTGCGCGGGCCGCAGCCTCCGTCGGCGGAGGTCCGCCGACCATTGTCCGCACCCTTGCGAACGATCGCCCTTTGCCGACCGGAACGGTCACACGCGAGGCTTCCATAGTCGTCTCCGAATCTTGCAGCGCCGGCAGCGCGGCCCAAGGCACCACGCGCCCACTCCCGCGACCCGCCAGCTCCACCCAATTGCTGAATCGCGAACCGCCCCTCCCCTCCGCCCAAAAAAAACCGCGTTGCTGTGAATAATCTAACAATAAATTTTTACCTTTGTATATGTTTTGACCCAACCAACTAAAAACAATACGATTAAGACATGGAAAACAAATCCGTACAGGAGTTGCAGGACGTCGTGATCCGTTTTTCGGGCGACTCCGGCGACGGCATGCAGCTCACGGGAACGCTCTTTTCCGACACCTCGGCGCTGTTGGGAAACGGCATTTCGACCTTCCCCGACTACCCCGCCGAGATCCGCGCCCCGCAGGGCACCGTGGCCGGCGTCTCGGGCTTCCAGGTGCACTTCGGCAGCAGCCGCGCCCTCAACCCGGGCGACTACTGCGACGTGCTGGTGGCCATGAACCCCGCGGCGCTGAAGGCCAATCGCAAGTGGCTCAAGGCGGGCGCAACGGTGATCCTCGACGGTGATTCGCTCACCGAGGAGCACCTCAAGCGGGCCGGCTTCGCCACGCTCGATCCGCTGGCCGAGCTGCAGCTGGAGGACTACAACGTGGTCATCCCCGACATCACCGCCCTCACACGTGAGGCGCTCAAGGATACGGGCCTCGACAACAAGGCCGTGGTCAAGTGCAAGAACATGTTCGCCCTGGGCATCTGTTTCTGGCTCTTCGACCGCCCCGAGGCCCACGCACACAAATACCTCGACGGCAAATTCGCCAAGAAGAACCCGCTCATCGCCGAGGCCAACAAGCGCGCCATCCAGGCCGGCTACGACTATGCGGCCAACACCCACCAGTTCGCCAACCGCTATACGGTGGCTCCGGCCAAGCTCGAGAAGGGCACCTACCGCTCCATCTCGGGCAACGTCGCCACGGCGTGGGGCCTCTGCGCCGCCGCCGAGAAGGCGGGCCTGCCGCTCTTCTGCGGCTCCTACCCCATCACCCCGGCCACGGTGATCCTCGAGGAGCTGGCCAAGCGCAAGGGCCTGGGCGTGAAGACCGTGCAGGCCGAGGACGAGATCGCCGGCATCTGCACCGCCATCGGCGCCGCCTTCGCGGGCAACTTCGCCGTGACGACCACCTCGGGCCCCGGCCTGTCGCTCAAGAGCGAGGCGCTGGGCCTGGCCGTGATGACCGAGCTGCCGCTGGTGGTCGTCGACGTGCAGCGCGGCGGCCCCTCGACCGGCCTGCCGACCAAGACCGAGCAGAGCGACCTGCAGCAGGCCCTCTACGGCCGCAACGGCGAGTGCCCCGTGATCGTCGTGGCCGCCTCGTCGCCCAGCGACTGCTTCCACTACGCCTTCGAGGCGGGCCGCCTGGCCATGGAGCACATGACGCCCGTCATCCTGCTCACCGACGGCTTCATCGCCAACGGGTCGGAGCCGTGGCGCATCCCCTCGATGAAGGACTATCCCGCGATCTGCCCGCCCATCGTCGAAGAGGCGCCCGAGGGGGGCTTCATGCCCTACGTACGCAACGAGAAGCTGGCCCGCGGCTGGGCCTTCCCCGGCAAGGTGGGGCTCGAGCACCGCGTGGGCGGTCTGGAGAAGGACGCCGTGAAGGGTTCGATCTCCCACGACCCGGCCAACCACCAGAAGATGGTCTCGACGCGCGCCGAGAAGGTGGCCCGCGTCGCCGACTACATCCCCGCGCAGCAGGTCCACGGCGACACGGAGGGCGACCTGCTGGTCGTCGGCTGGGGCGGCACGCGCGGCCACCTGCAGCACGCCGTCGACGAGATGCGCCGCGAGGGCAAGCGCGTATCGCTCTGCCACTTCAACTACATCAACCCGCTGCCGAAGGGCGTGGAGGAGATCTTCGCGAAGTTCCGCCGCATCGTCGTCTGCGAGCTCAACGAGGGTCAGTTCGCCGGCTACCTGCGCCAGCACTTCCAGCAGTTCCGCTACGAGCAGTTCAACAAGTGCGAGGGTCTGCCCTTCACGATCGTCGAGCTCAAACAGAAATTCGAATCCCTTTTAGCTGAATAAAGTCATGGCAGATTACAAATACACCCCCGCCGATTTCAAGAGCGACCAGGAGGTCCGCTGGTGTCCGGGCTGCGGCGACCACGGCATCCTCAACGCCGTGCAGCGCGCCCTGCCCGAGATCGCCGACCTCACGGACACGCCCCACAACCTCTTCACCTTCGTGTCGGGTATCGGCTGCTCGTCGCGCTTCATCTACTACATGAAGACCTTCGGCTTCCACTCCGTGCACGGCCGCGCCAACGCCGTGGCCACGGGCGTCAAGGTGGCCAATCCCAAGCTGGCCGTGTGGGTCACCACGGGCGACGGCGACTCGCTGGCCATCGGCGGCAACCACTTCATCCACGCCATCCGCCGCAACGTCGATCTGAACGTCATCCTCTTCAACAACGAGATCTACGGCCTGACCAAGGGACAGTACTCGCCCACCTCGAAGCTGGGCAAGATCACCAAGACGTCGCCCTACGGCACCGTCGAGAAGCCTTTCAACCCCGGCGAGCTGGTCATCGGCGCCAAGGGCACCTTCTTCGCCCGCTCGATCGACATGGAGGTGGTCCTTTCGAAGGAGTGCCTCGTCGCCGCCGCGCAGCACCGCGGCATGTCGGTGGTCGAGATGATGCAGAACTGCGTGATCTTCAACGACAAGACCCACGCCGCTTTCGCCGCCGACAAGGCCACGCGCGCCGAGCGCACCATCACGCTGCGCCACGGCGAGAAGATGCTCTTCGGCGCCAACCGCGACAAGGGCCTCGTCTTCGAGAACATGAAGCTCAAGGTGGTGACCGTGGGCCAGGAGGGCTACACGCTCGACGACGTGCTCACGCACGACGCCCACGAGCGCGACACGACGCTCCACTCGATGCTCGCCGCCATGAAGTACCCCGACTACCCCGTGGCGCTGGGCGTCATCCGCGCCGTGGAGGACGATGCGGTCTACGACCGCGCCGTCGAGCAGCAGGTCGAGGAGGTCAAGGCCTCGAGCAAGATCCGCTGCGTCGACGATCTGCTCCGTTCGGGTGCCACCTGGGAGGTAGAATAACGCCCCCGAGCACCGCACAGACGAAGGCCGCCCGACATCCGTCGGGCGGTCTTGTTTTATCGAGGGACCTGCAGCCAACAAAGGGAACCTCTCTGCTGACTCACGGCCAGAGGCCGGCAGCCCGTAGCCGCCCCGAGCGAAAATCTGCAAAAGCGACTAATAAATCCCGGCTCTTAGCCGGGCGCTGGCTGCGACCCGAGCACCTCGATCACGCAGCCCGCTCTCACCCGGAAACCCCATGCCATGCCTGCCGCGCGCCCTTTTTTCTCGTCGCAGCGCGTTTTTCGATCATTTTTTTGCGTCCGACGCTTGGATATTCGAAAATTAGACTTATCTTTGCACTCGCAACGGGGGATTAGCTCAGCTGGCTAGAGCGCTTGCATGGCATGCAAGAGGTCACGAGTTCGAATCTCGTATTCTCCACAACAACAGAAGCCCGACTCAAAAGTCGGGCTTTTTCGTTGTGTGCGGAGTAGAACGATGGAGCGGGCATTGCTGTCGCCGGGCACCGGGAACGCGCCACCGAAAAAGGACATCGGAGGAGCCCTGTCGAAAGCCGCACGCCGCACGGCTATCGCGCGCCACAGCCGCGCAGGGTAGCCGCGGCCGGAGAACCGCCCCTACCCCCGGCTCTCCATGCTCTCGACCGAGGGATTGGTAATCATGACGTCCTGCTCCAGCTGTTCGCGCGAGGGCGACTCGCCCTTGGCCGAGGGCACGATGCGGCAGCAGGGGCTGTTGTCGTCGTCGGGGGCCGTCTGCGTGACGGTGGGCACCCGCATCGATTCGCCGTGGCGGGCTTCGTGGCGGGCCCGCTCCTCGGCGGACGCGGTTATGGCGATGCTGCGTGTGATGATCTCTATCATGGCTATTCGGTTTTGACCCCCGACGTGCAAATTCCGTACCGCTCGCCCGTCGGGCGGAGGATTTGCTTTTCGCCGGAAAAAGGGCTATATTGGCGAAAACCAACGAATCACGACATGAAAACGAACCTGCGACGGGCGACGCTCCTGCTCTGCGGATGGCTCGCGGCCGGCTGCGCCCCGGCACCCGAGGTGGCCGAGAGCGAATATCTGATAGAGGGCAGGCTGCGCAACGTGCCGGACAGCACGGTCATCCGGCTGGTGAAAGAGGAGGGGCAGCTGCTCAGGACCATCGCCTGCGACACGGTCGTCGGCGGCCGCTTCTCGTTCCGCGACACCGTCGGCTGCGGAGCCCCGCGCAAACTGCTGCTGCTCGCCGACGGACCGGGATTCCCCGGCTCGTGGCTCGACGTGTGGGTGCAGCAGGGCCGATACATCGAAATAACGGGCGACGACCGGCTTCTTCCGCTCTGGAGCGTGCGCAGCCGGGTGGCCGAGCAGCGTGCCGCCAACGACTTCAAGACGCTGCTGCGCGCGGAGCGGAGGCAGACGATGGCGTGGAACGCCGAGCAGTACGATCTGTTCCGCGCGGAGAGCGAGCAGGGGATCGACTGGCGGCGTATCGACTCGCTGCGCAGGCTGTGCCGCCCGCTCGACAGCCTGATCTACCTCGCGGAGCTCGACCACATGCGGCGGGCGCCCGTCACGGCCGTGTGGCTCGACAAGTACAGGGGCTACTGCTCCTTTCTGCAATACAAACGCGCGTTCGGCCACCGGGAGCTCATCCGCTCGCTCCATGCGCGCATGTCCGAAGCCCACCGGGCGACCGAGCAGGGGCTCGAGATCGAGGCCTACCTGAACCTGCCCCGGGAAGTCGGCGTGGGCGACGAGATGGCCGACGGCGATCTGTACGACCTGCAGGGAAACCGGCGTCGCCTCTCGGAGTTCCGCGGCAAATATATCCTGCTCGACTTCCGGAGCCAGGGGTGCGCCCCCTGCGTGCGGTCGCTGCCCGAAACGGAACAGATCGCGCAACGCTACCGGGAGCAGCTGGAGGTGGTGGGCATCTGTCAGGATCCCGAGCGGGAGTGGAAGCGATTCGCGGCCGACAACGGGCTGAAAGGCAACCAGTGGAACGAGCTGCGCCGCGGCAATACCGGACTCGGGGCAGCCTACGGGGTCGTCGGTATCCCCAGCTACGTGTTGATCGCGCCCGACGGGAAGGTAGCGGCGATGTGGTCGGGCTACGGCGAGGGGTCGATCGAAGCGCGCATCGAGCAGCTGGTGAAATAGCCGCCCGGCGACGCAGCCGTCACCCGCCCCGGAACAAAACGGCACTGATTTATTATTAAGCCGGTCGAAGCCTCTGGCTTCGACCCTTTGCCGGCTCGCGCCTTTGGCGCGACCGCCCCAGCCGGCAAAGGGAGCTTGCACACCAGAAAACGGCCTCAGGCCGGCAGCCCGTAGCCACGGCAGGCGGAGGGCTGCTCGTTTCACGCGCCGCCCATCACTGGCTACGGTCTGAAAATGCCCCCCCCGCGCGCAGGCCGGCAGGCCGCAACCACCCCGGACGAAAGCGCGGCCGCCCCGCATACCCGGCACGTACCGGGCCGCCCCGCCCCTACTCGCGCGCGAGGCGGATGCCCAGCTCGTAGAGCAGCCAGAGCGGCACGAAGACGATCNATCCCCAGCTACGTGTTGATCGCGCCCGACGGGAAGGTAGCGGCGATGTGGTCGGGCTACGGCGAGGGGTCGATCGAAGCGCGCATCGAGCAGCTGGTGAAATAGCCGCCCGGCGACGCAGCCGTCACCCGCCCCGGAACAAAACGGCACTGATTTATTATTAAGCCGGTCGAAGCCTCTGGCTTCGACCCTTTGCCGGCTCGCGCCTTTGGCGCGACCGCCCCAGCCGGCAAAGGGAGCTTGCACACCAGAAAACGGCCTCAGGCCGGCAGCCCGTAGCCACGGCAGGCGGAGGGCTGCTCGTTTCACGCGCCGCCCATCACTGGCTACGGTCTGAAAATGCCCCCCCCGCGCGCAGGCCGGCAGGCCGCAACCACCCCGGACGAAAGCGCGGCCGCCCCGCATACCCGGCACGTACCGGGCCGCCCCGCCCCTACTCGCGCGCGAGGCGGATGCCCAGCTCGTAGAGCAGCCAGAGCGGCACGAAGACGATCAGCAGCGTGAAGGGGTCGCCCGTGGGGGTGATGAAGGCCGCGAGCACCAGAAGCACCACCACGGCGTGGCGGCGGTAGCGGCGCAGCAGCGAAGGGCTCACGAGTCCCAGTCGCGAGAGCAGCCACGTGAGCAGCGGCAGCTCGAAGACCACCCCCATCAGGAAGATCATCATCAGGAAGCTGCCCATGTAGGAGTCGAGCGAGATCTGGTTCACGACGGCGCCGCTCAGCCTGTACTCCGAGAGGAAGCGGAACGTGAAGGGGAAGACCACGCAGTAGCCCAGTGCGCAGCCGGCGAAGAACATCGCCGTGCCGAAGAGGAAGGCCGCGGAGAGACTGCGCCGCTCGGCGGCATAGAGCGCCGGGCGCACGAAGCGCCACACCTCGAATATGAGGTAGGGAAAAACCGTGACGAGCGCGAACCAGAACGAGGTGCCGATGTGGATCAGAAACTGCGAGGCGACGTGGATGTTGATGATCTCCACGCGGTAGTCGTCGCGCCCGAAGTCGGGGAAGAAGCCCCCCGAGCCGCCCAGCCCCGCGAGCCAGCGGTAGAGCGGGAAGTCGGAGGTCGCGGGCCCCAGCACGAAGCTATCGAATATGCCGGGCAGCAGGCAGAACCACACGACCATGGCCGCCAGCAGCACCGCCACGGCGCGCAGGAGCACCCGCCGGAGCTCCTCGAGGTGGTCCCAGAAGGTCATCTCTTCCATGTCGAACGATTCGTATGGCACCGCCGCACCCGAAAGGGTGCGGTCACCTCTTTTCGGCGTCGCCGCCCTCCTCCGTCTCGACGGAGCTCATCCCCTCCTTGAAGCTGCGCACGCCACGGCCCAGCCCCTTCATCAGCTCGGGAATCTTCTTGCCGCCGAAGAGCAACAGCACGACGAGCGCGATGACGATGAGCTCGCCCGCACCCATGTTGCCGATAAACAGTAAGGTCTTCATCTCTTTTTCTCGTTTGATGGATCGCCGCCCCACCGGCGCGGCGGCCGGCCGCACGCACGCAGACGCGGCCACGCAGCAAATATAGCCAAAAGCCGAGGCAAAACAAAATAAAAGCCGCACCGACGCAGCGCGCCCCCGCGTCCTCGGCGGACGCGGGGGCGCGGAAAGCGTGCGGGAGGGGCGCTACTGGAGCTTCATCACGTCATCGACGCCCATGCCCTTGTAGGTCGCCGCCAGCTCCTCGTCGCGGTCGGAGATCACCAGCAGCTTGTCGCCCACGCACAGCTCCGTCTTGCCCTGCGGCACGAAGTAGTCGCCGTCGCGGCAGATCATCATCACCAGCGTATTCTCGGGCAGCGCGATCTCGCGCAGCGTGGTTCCCGTCGCGAGCATGGCGGCGTTGACCGCCACCTCCGTGAGGCCCGAGGTCATCTCCTCGTGCATGTCGACGCGGAAGGCCGCCTCGCGCTCGGGATAGGAGAGCCCCAGCAGGTTGGCCATGCCGCTCACGGTGGTACCCTGCACCACCAGCGAGAGTATCGTGCAGAGGAACGCCACGTTGAAGAGCAGCCCCGCGTGGTCGACCTCGGCCATGAGCGGATAGGTTGCGAAGAGGATCGGCACGGCGCCGCGCAGCCCCACCCACGAGATGTAGAGGCGCGCCTTGGTCGAGAAGCGCCGGAAGGGGGCCAGCGAGAGGAAGACCGCCGCCGGGCGCGCCACGAAGATGAGGAAGAGGCCCACCAGGGCGCTCAGCAGCAGCACGTCGCGGTGGAGCAGCTCGTCGCTGTTGACGAACAGGCCCAGCGTGAGGAACATCACGATCTGCACCAGCCACGTGAAGCCGTCGAAGAAGACCGTCAGCGTGCGCTTCTGCACCAGCTTGTGGTTGCCCACGACCAGACCCGAAATGTAGACGGCCAGGTAACCGTTGCCGCGGATGAGGTCGGTGAACGAGAACGAGAAGAAGATGAAAGCCAGCAGCAGCACCGAGTAGAGCGAGTGGTTGTTGAGCGCGATGCGGTTGATCGTCCACACCCCCAGACGCCCTATGAGGTAGCCCGACAAGGCGCCCACGGCCATCTGGATCACGAAGAAGAGCAGCCCCGAGCCGATGCCCATGCCGCCGGCGCCGGGCGAGGCCAGGCCGATCAGCAGGATGGTCATCATGTAGGCCACCGGGTCGTTCGAGCCGCTCTCGAGCTCCAGCAGCGGACGCAGGTTCTGCCTCAGGCCCGTCTTCTTGCTGCGGAGGATGGAGAAGACCGACGCCGAGTCGGTCGAAGCCATCGTCGAAGCGAGCAGCAGCGCCAGCACGAAGGGCATCTCAATGCCCACCAGCGGGGCCACGCCCCACACGAAGGCGGCCAGGATGAGCGCCGTGAGCGCCACCCCCGCCGTGGCCAGCACGGCGCCCGGAGCGATGATGGGCCGCACCTGCGAGAACTTGGTGTCCATGCCGCCCGTGAAGAGGATGATGCAGAGGGCGATCATGCCGATGAACTGCGTCATCTCGACCGAACGGTAGGAGATGAAGTCGAGCCCGAACAACATGCCGACGCCCAGGAAGAGCAACAGCGCGGGGGCGCCGAAGCGATAGGCCACCTTGCCGGCCACCACCGCCACGAAGAGCAGCAGCGCGCCGACCAGCATCACATTTTCACTGCTGAAATCGATCATAGGTTCATTGTCAAATCGTTAACACACCGTCGCCGGGTGCTGTCCGGGGTGCTGCCGGGAAGCTACGCCCCCACGATCCGCAGCCCGGTGAGGGGGCGGTACTCCAGTTCGGCGTACTCGAAAGCCTGCATGGCCGCAAAGCGGTTGTCGGGCGTGCGGTAGAGCGCCACGGCGAGCGCCGGCACCTCCGAGCGGGGCAGGGCCAGCAGCCGCACCACGTCGCCCGAGGCGATGCACGCCTCGACCTGACGACGCGCGTCGCGGCCGAAGCGGAGCTCCTCGCAGCGCAGGTAGCAGCGCCCGTCGCTGTGGAAAGGCGCGCCATCGCCGCCCGCGAGCCGCACGGCGACCATCACCATGCCCGCCAGGGCGGCCACAGCGCCCGTGAAGACCAGCGCCGAGCGCAGGTCGACCGAGAGGGCCGCACCGTAGAGGTTGTTCAACACGATCATCGCCGCGCCTGCGAGCAGTACGACGGCAGGGATTGCAAGGGGTTTGCGTCGCTTCACCACGACCTCCCCGGGCAAGGCGTAGAGCGCCTCGCAAATTTTCGTTTTGTTCATGATTCCTTCAAAAAAATGCTTATCGTTTCATTGCGGTCGGAATACGTTCCTCCGTGCCCGACCCTGGAGTCGGACGGCAGGGAACCCGCTAAATAAGCAGCCTCCCGAACCGGACGAGGCAGTCGCCGCCGGAGGGGGATAGCAGTCGGGAATCGAATGTTCTACGGTATGCTGCGGCCCGACGCACGCCGAAAGCCGGCGCCGGACGAACGGTACGCGAAAGGGAGTCGCCCGTGCGGGGACCGTCGGAGGCGCCGCGATGGCGCGTCAGCTCGCCCGCCGGGCGGGGCGGCTCGAGGTCGGAGTTGCAGGAGCGCTCGCAGAGCCACTCCTCGGCCGAGGCGCGGTCGACGCACGCCGCCGGAGTCTCGGCAGCATTCGGAGCTTCCGGGGCGATCGAGGGGGCGAGCTCCGCCGGCAGGAGGGAGCGGAGGTCTTGCGGCAGCGGCCGGGCAGCGCGCAAGTCCCCCGGCAGCAGCCGGACGACATGGAGGTCCTCCGACGGGCACGCCTCCGCGTGCGGCAGGGGCACGGATGCCGATGCCGGCACGGCTGCCGCCGGCAGTGCCCAGCACCAGGCGAGCAGCACGATATGGAGGAGGCGCATCATTCTCTGCGAATCTGTCGGAGTCTTTCGTTTCGGATTCAAAGGTAGCGAAAATCGGGCAAAAATCCAGCGGGCGCGGACGAAAAACGCCCCATCGGACGGAATCGTGCACACGGACGGCGGAAAGCAGCGGGAATAGGGAGTGGAAAGTTGAAAATGGAAAGTGGAAAATTGAAAATGGGAAGGGGCGACAAGGGACGATAGCGGACCGCAGCCTGCGGAGGATCCGCACAAGCCATCGGTGAGTTGCAGCCCTCCGCCCGCCGTGGCTCCGGGCTGCGCAGCTGACGCTGCACGATTCAGAGGGAACTATCGAAGCCCCAGGCTTCGTCCCTTTGCCGGCTCGCGCCTCTGGCGCGACCGCCCCAGCCGGCAAAGGGAGATTGTGGGCGAAAAGGCGGCTCGCAGAGCCGGCAGCCCGCAGCCACCCGGCGCGGAGGGCTGCTCGTCTCGCCCGAAGGCTCGCCGACCCCTCCGCTGGCTACGGGCCGAAAACAGAGGGCGAACCCTTCAAGAAGCCCCGGCTTTTAGCTGGGCACCCAACCTGTAATTTTGAATTATGAATTGTGCGAAGCCCGAGGCTTCGCTCCTACCCCCTCACCAGCCCCTCGAACCCGGCGACGGACATCGGGCGGACCGTGCAGTCGCCGATGCCGGCCGGCAGGACGATGTGGAGCACGTCGCCCAGGCGCTTCTTGTCGTGGGCGACCTCCTCGAGCAGCCGCTCCAGAGGCACGGGCGGCCGCAGGTCGAAGCCCAGGCGGCCGAGCAGGGCCGCGATGCGGTCGCAGTCGCCGGCTCCGAGCAGCCCCGCACGCACGGCCGCCCGGGCCATGAGGGCCGTGCCCACGGCCACCGCCTCGCCGTGGTTCATCGCCGACGAGCACTTCTCGATGGCGTGGGCCAGCGTGTGGCCCAGGTTGAGCTTGCGCCGCTCGCCCGTCTCGCGCTCGTCGCGCCCCACGATGTCGACCTTCACCCGCACGGCCGCCGCTATGGCGTCGGCGAGCAGGTCGCTATCGCGGCGCAGCGTCTCGAAGTCGACCCCCTCGAGGCGGGCGAACAGCCCGGCGTCGGCGATGATCGCCGCCTTCACCAGCTCGGCCAGCCCCGAGCGGAACTCGCGCGGCGGGAGCGAGGCGAGCAGCCCGGGGTCGCAGACGACGAACTCGGGCTGGGCGAAGGTCCCGGCCATGTTCTTGTAGCCGTCGACGTTCACGCCGTTCTTGCCCCCGATGGCGGCGTCGACCTGCCCCAGGAGCGTCGTGGCTACGTAGCCGAAGCGGATGCCCCGCATGTAGGTCGCCGCAGCGAAGCCCGCCGTGTCGGTCACCACGCCGCCCCCGGCAACGAGCAGGAAGGTGGCGCGGTCGGCGCCCCGCGCCAGCAGCTCGCGGTGGAGCCGCTCGACCGAGGCGAGGGTCTTGGTGCGCTCGGTGAGCGACACCTCGATCGCATCGCCCGACACGGGCAGCGGGCCGTGGAGGCGAGCGAACGTGCCGTCGACGACCGCCACCGTGCGGGCGTCGGGCAGCAGGCCGGGGAGCAGTTCGTCGAGCGAGCCGATGTAGATGCGGCTGCGGTCCTGGAGGTTGAATGCGGATTTCACGTTCTTAAACTTTTTAAGAAACAAGCAAAAGTAGTACAATTTAGCGAGAATTTGCGTACCTTTGCGCTATTAAAACCATACTCTATGCAAAAACTGCGCAACATCGCCATCATCGCCCACGTAGACCACGGCAAGACCACCCTCGTGGACAAGATGATCCTGGCCGGCAACCTCCTGCGCGACAACGCCAAGCAGTCGGGCGAACTGATTCTCGACAACAACGATCTGGAACGCGAGCGCGGCATCACGATCCTCTCGAAAAACGTTTCGGTCATCTATAAGGACTACAAGATCAACATCATCGACACCCCGGGCCACGCCGACTTCGGCGGCGAGGTCGAGCGCGTACTCAACATGTGCGACGGCGTGCTGCTGCTGGTCGACGCCTTCGAGGGCACCATGCCGCAGACGCGCTTCGTGCTGCAGAAGGCCCTCGCGCTGGGCAAGAAGCCCATCGTGGTGGTCAACAAGGTCGACAAGCCCAACTGCCGTCCCGAGGTGGTCAACGAACAGGTCTTCGACCTGATGTTCTCGCTCGACGCCACCGAAGAGCAGCTCGACTACAAGACCATCTACGGCTCGGCCAAGCAGGGCTGGATGTCGCACAAGTGGAACGAGAAGACCGACTCGATCGTCCCGCTGCTCGACGCCATCATCGACGAGATCCCTGAGCCGGAGATCGTCGGGGGCACGCCCCAGATGCTGGTCACCTCGCTCGAATACTCGGCCTACACGGGCCGCATCGCCGTGGGCAAGCTCACGCGCGGCACCCTGCGCGCGGGGCAGAACGTCACGCTGGCCAAGCGCGACGGGGTAACGATGCAGAAGACCAGGATCAAGGAGCTGATGATCTTTGAAGGACTGGGCAAGAAGAAGGTCGACGAGGTGCCGTGCGGCGAGATCTGCGCCATCACCGGCATCGAGGGATTCGAAATCGGCGACACGATCTGCGACTTCGAAAACCCCGAGCCGCTGCCGCCGATCGCCATCGACGAGCCTACGATGTCGATGCTCTTCACGATCAACAACTCGCCCTTCTTCGGCAAGGACGGCAAGTACGTCACCTCGCGCCACATCAAGGAGCGCCTCGACCGCGAGCTGGAGAAGAACCTCGCCCTGCGCGTCACGCCCGGCCCGTCGGCCGACTCGTTCAACGTCTTCGGACGCGGCGTGCTCCACCTGTCGGTGCTCATCGAAACGATGCGCCGCGAGGGCTACGAGTTGCAGGTGGGCCAGCCCCGCGTGATCGTCAAGGAGATCGACGGCCGCCGGTGCGAGCCTATCGAGGAGATGACGGTAGACTGCCCCGAGGAGTACTCGGGCACGGTGATCGAGCTGACGACCAAGCGCCGGGGCACGCTCACGAACATGGAGTCGAACGGCGAGCGCACGCGGCTGGAGTTCTCGATCCCCTCGCGCGGCATCATCGGCCTAAGATCCAACATGCTCACGGCCACGGCCGGCGAGGCGATCATGACCCACCGTCTGAAGGGCTTCGAGCCGTGGGTGGGCGAGATCGAGATGCGCACCAACGGCTCGATCATCTCGGGCGAGACGGGCACCGCCTACGCCTACTCGATCGACAAGCTCCAGGACCGCGGCCGCTTCTTCATCGCCCCGATGGATCCGGTCTACGAGGGGCAGGTGATCGGCGAGCACACGCGCCAGAACGACATCACGGTCAATGTCACCAAGTCGAAGCAGCTCACCAACATGCGCGCCTCGGGATCCGACGACAAGGCGGTCATCATCCCGCCCAAGATCTTCACCCTGGAGGAGGCGCTGGAGTACATCAAGGAGGACGAATACGTGGAGGTGACGCCCCACTCGATGCGACTGCGCAAGATCCTGCTGCACGAGGTCGACCGCAAGCGCGCCTCGAAATAGCCCCGGCATCCATGACGACTTTCACGCTCTCGCTCTGCGTCGGCGCCGCGGCAGGCGCACTCGACGTCATCCCGATGATCGCGCAGCGGCTCGCTTTCCGCTCGTGTCTCTCGGCGTTCTGCACCTATCTGTTCGCCGCCGTCATCATCTTCTACAGCGACCTGCCCTATCTGCCCTGGTGGGCCGACGGCATGGCCGTGACGCTGATGATGGCGCTGCCGGTGGTGCTCACGTTCGCCGGCAAGGAGCGCAAGGCCGCGCCCGCGGTGCTGCTCAACGCCGTGCTCCTGGGCTTTCTGATCTCGGTGGCCGAGCGCTACCTGAAGTAGGCCGGCCCGCCTCAACAACAGCAAAAGCGCTGTCGAACGAGTTCGGCGGCGCTTTTTGCTTGCGTGAACGCGACGGTCGAAGGCCGGCGGGCCGCAGCCACCCCGGGCGAAGGCCCGCAATTCTTGACAGAACATGCGCCCTTCGCTGGCTGCAGCCCGAATGCAAATTGAAAATCAGCAACCCTGTCATTATTCATTATCCATTGTTCATTATTCATTACAGCTTCAGCTGCGCAGCCCCCCCCACTTCTAACTTCTCACTTTTTACTTTATACTTTTTACTTCTCACTTCCCGCCTTCCCCCTCTCCCCGGGAATGCGGAGGATGCAGACGGTGATGGCTCCGGCCAGCAGCAGCGGCGCGACCCGCAGCCACGGCGAGGCTCCGAGCACCCCGAAGGCGAGATAGCCGAGCGAGAACCACACCGAGGCGACCATCGCGGCTTTCGCCCGCCGCGGCAGCGCGCGGCGCTCCTGATAGCGGCTGAGGCAGCGCCCCAGCCCCGGCTGGCGCAGCAGCCAGGCGTGGAGCCGCGGCGACGAGCGCACCCACAGCGCCCCGGCCAGCAGCACGAGGGGCGTGGTGGGGACGAACGGGACGAAGATCCCCACCACCCCCACCGACAGCGCCAGCCAGCCCAACGACACGAAGAGAAGTTTCATGCCCCCGCAGGGGACAAATTCGGTGCCGGGGATGGCCCGCGCGCCCGTTCCGGCCCTTTTCGGCCGCACGGAGGCGCCCCGGCCTCGGCAAAACGCGAATAAATTCGCTTCCGCGCCCCACTTATTCGCATCTCGGGCAAAGCCGAAGATACTCTCGCTCGGCAAAACGCAAGCTCGCTTGCGTTTGCCCTCGCTTATTTGTATCTTTGCACCCACAACGACAAAATCCACTCACCATGCAGAAGATAGGCATCGCCTGCGACCACGCGGGCTACGAAATGAAAGAGTTTCTGGTGGGCTACCTCGGCGCCCAGGGCTTCGAGGTGCTCGATTTCGGCACCCACTCGCCCGAGAGCGTCGACTACCCCGACTACGCCCACCAGCTGGGCGAGGCGATCGACCGCGGCGAGCTCGACCGCGGCATCGGGCTCTGCGGCTCGGGCGAAGGCATGGCCATGACGCTCAACAAGCACCAGGCTGTGCGCGCGGGTCTGGCCTGGCAGCAGGAGATCGCCGAGCTGATCCGCCGCCACAACGACGCCAACGTGCTCGTACTCCCCGCGCGCTTCGTCTCCAACGACGAGGCGGTCGTGCTGGTCGACACGTTCCTCTCGACCGAGTTCGAGGGCGGACGCCACGACAACCGCGTGAAGAAGATCCCCGTCGGCTGCTGACGACCGGCCCGATGCCCCGCCACCAGCTCTGCCGCAACTGCGGCCGCACGGTCGACGACAACTACTGCCCCGCCTGCGGGCAGCGGACCACGACCTACCGCCTCTCGTGGGCGACGCTCCTCGAGAGTTTCGCCTCGACTTTCGTGGGCGACGAGGCCTACGGGCTCCGGGGCATGCACATGCGCAAGGGGCTGGTGGGCACGTGGTGGGCGATCGTCGTCCGCCCGGCCCGCTCGATCGGCGAGTTTATCGAGGGCCGCCGCCGCAAGTACTTCAACCCGGTGGCGATCCTGCTCCTGCTGTCGACCCTCTACGCGGCCGTCGGCGCATGGGCCGGCAAGGATCTCCACTCGACGGTCGACGTCACCCATCCGCTGCTCCGCCAGGCGGTCAACGCCGCGCTCGACTACATGCGCCAGCACCCGGCCGCCAGTGCGCTGGCGGCGCTGCCGTTCGTCGCGCTGGCGATGAAGACGCTCTTCGGGCGCAAGAGCGACCTGGGCTACGTCGAATATTTCTATGTCGGGATCTTCCTCTCGGTTTTCGAGGTGACGCTGATGGTGCTCCAGCTGCCCATGGAGCTGCTGATCCCCCGCTACAGCAGCTTCTACGGCAACACGCTGCCGGTGTTCGTCTACACGGCCGCGGTCTTCCGCCGGCTCTTCGGCCTCACGAAAAAGGGGGCCGTGCTGCGGACGCTGGCGGTCGACGTCCTGACCTATATTTATATCGTCATCGCCATCATCGGCGGCTCGCTGCTCCTCCTGGGCGGCGTCTACCTCTGCTCACCCGAGTCGTTCGAGGGCATCCGCAACCGCAGGGCCCGGTCGGAGGCAGCCGCGGCAGCGCCGCAGACGGCCGGCACCGCGGTGCTCGAGGCGTTCGGCGACCTTATCACAGGACTGGTCGAAACCCACCTCTTCGACGAAGAGGAGGAGGGCGCCCCGCAGGCCGACACGACGCAAACCGACGCGACGCCGGCCGAATAATCCGTTACAGATCGAACACGTAGGGTGAGAGGGCACGCAGCCGCTCGCCCTTCGCGTTATCGCCGCGCAGGTTGAAGAGCCCGAAGACGGCCGAGCCCGAGCCCGACATGGCGGCATAGAGCGCCCCGGCGGCCAGCAGGCGGTCGCGCGCCTGGCGGATCGCGGGGTGGGCGGCGAAGATGTGGGGCTCGAAGTCGTTGCCCACCCGCCCCTGCCACTCGGCCACGGGACGCCGCAGCCGCTCGGAGAGCGGCACCTCGGGCACGCGGGGGCGCACCCCGGCATAAGCCTCGCGCGTCGAGACCCCCTCGTCGGGCTTCACGATCGCGAGGGTCAGCCCCCCGAGGTCGAGCGCGAAGGGGGTCATCCGCTCGCCGCGCCCGCTGCACAGCTGGGGCGTGTTGCGCACGAAGAAGGCCGTGTCGCTGCCCAGCGCGGCGGCGCAGTCGATGAGCTCCGCCTCCGAAAGATGCAGCTCGAAAAGACGGTCGAGCCCCACGACCACCGCCGTGGCATCGGACGAACCGCCGCCCAGCCCGGCGCCGAAGGGCACGCGCTTGTCGAGGCGGATCTCCACGCCGTCGACGCCGTAGCGGTCGCGCATCAGGCGGAAAGCCTTGAGGCACAGATTGTCTTCGTCCCGGCAATCCACCGCCAGGCCCTCGCTGCGGAACGCCGCACCGGGCTCAGCCGTACGCCGCAGCTCCACCACGTCGTAGAGCCCCTCCACGGGCACCATCACCGTCTCCAGATCGTGGAATCCGTCGGCCCGGCGGCGCAGCACGTCGAGTCCGAGGTTGATTTTGCAGTTCGCTTTCAGAATCATACGGCAAAGGTACGAATAA
>CABIXK010000009.1:0-46699 GCA_902362705.1 Rikenellaceae bacterium | reverse complement strand
GCCCCCAGCAACGACCAGCCCCCAATTTTCCATTTTCAACTTTCAACTTCTCACTTTTCACTTCTCACTTTTGCCTTCCGATTTCGTACCTTTGCCCCATGAAATTCCGCACCGAAATCCGCCTGCGCCCCTACCGGGCGACCATAGGCTACGAAAACCGCCTCCTCTCGCTGGGCTCGTGCTTCGCCGACGCCGTCGCCCGCCGCCTCGCCGCGGCGAAGTTCCGCGTCGCGGCCAACCCCTCGGGCGTCCTCTTCAACCCCCTCTCGATCGCCGCGACGATCGAGAGCTACGCCGCGGCGGCCGCCGTCGGGCGCGAGGAGCTGCACACCGACGGCGAAAGGTGGTTCCACTACGACTTCCACGGCGACTTCGCGGCCCCGACCCCCGACGAGGCGCTCCGCCGCATGAACGCCGCCCGGCAGCGGGGCGCCGAGGCGCTGCGCGCGGCCGACCGCGTGATGATCACCTTCGGCACGGCGTGGGTCTACGAGCGCGAGGGGCGCGCGGTGGCCAACTGCCACCGCCAGCCGGCCGCGCAGTTCGTGCGCCGCAGGCTCGCCGTCGACGAGATCGTGCGGCGCTTCGAGGAGCTCCTCGCGGGGCCGCTCGCCGGTCGGCGCATACTGCTCACGGTGAGCCCCGTGCGACACCTGGGCGACGGCCTGGAGGGCAACGCCGCGAGCAAGGCCGCGCTGCGCCTGGCCGCCGAGCTGCTGACGGAACGGCACCCCGAGGTGGAGTACTTCCCCGCCTACGAGATCCTCACCGACGACCTGCGCGACTACCGCTTCTATGCCGACGACCTGGTCCACCCCGCCCCGCAGGCGGTGGAGTATGTCTGGGAGCGGGTAGTCGAGGGGCTGCTGACCGAGCGTGCGCGGCAGCTGCTGCCGCGCGTCGAGGCGATCGCTGCCGCCGCGGCACACCGCCCGCGCAATCCGCACGGCGCCGCGCACCGCGCCTTCTGCCGCGAGCAGCTCGAGCGCATCGCCGCGTTGCCCGAGGTCGATTTCACCGCCGAGGAGCGATATTTCCGGCAATCTATCGAAATAAATTCGTAAATTTGCGTCCTCACCCATCCGACACGCCATGAAACGCCACCGCATACTGCTCCTCGCCCTGCTCCTCGCCTCGTCGGCCGCCGCCGCGCCCCGCCCCCGACTGATCGTGCAGATCGTCGTCGGCTCGATGCGCGCCGAGGACCTCGACCGCTACGCCGGACAGTTCGGCGAGGGGGGCTTCCGCCGCCTCACGGAAGGGGGCACGGTCTACTCCGACGCCCGCTACGACTACCAGCAGACCCTCACCCCCGTCTCGCTGGCCACCCTCACCACGGGGGCCCAGCCCTCGATGCACGGCGTGGTGGGCACGCGCTGGCGCGACTACGTCGACAACCGCCCCGTGGAGCTGGTCGCCGGGCGGCAAGGCCCGGGCCCCTACCACCTGATCGCCCCCACGCTGGCCGAGACGCTCCTGCAGCACCTGCCGGGCAGCCAGGCCGTGTCGATCGCCGCCGAGGCCACGTCGGCCGTGGTGATGGCCGGACGCGGCGGCGCGGCCCTGTGGCTCGACTCGACGCACTGCGGCTGGGCCACCTCGGGGTGCTACACCCCGCTGCCCGAGTGGATCGAGCGCAGCAACCGCGAGCGCTACAACCGCTCCTACGTGGCCGCGGAGTGGCGCCCGCTGCTCGACCGCGACAGCTACCGCAACCACCGCCGGCGCGACATCGCCGCCGCCGAGAGCACCCGGCGCAAGGAGCGCGCGGTGCCCTCGTGCCTCGACCTTCGGGACGACTACGAGCGGCTGCTCTACACCCCCGCGGGCAACACCGCCGTGCTGGGGCTGGCCAAGCAGGCGATCGCCCAGATGCGCCTGGGACGCGACGAGGAGACTGACCTGATGAATATCTGCCTCGACGCCTCGCGCCGCATCGCCGAGGCCTACGGCCCCGAGTCGATGGAGGTCGAGGACATGCTCTACCGCCTCGACCGCGATCTCGACGACTTCCTCACCTTCCTCTTCGCGCAGGTCGACCCCGAGCGGGTGGCTGTGGTGCTCACCTCCGACCACGGGACCAGCCCCTCCTACGATGCGGGCCCGGAGGAGGGCGACCGCTTCAACGTGCGGCAGTTCGAGGTGATCGTCAACGGATTCCTCAACGCCCGCTACGGCGCGGGCGAGTGGGTGCTCGACTACGAGGACAAGTCGCTCTACCTGAACCACAACCTCATCTACGAGCGGGGGCTGAACCTGGCCGAGGTGCAGAACGAGGTGGCCATCTTCGCCATGCAGTTCCGCGGCGTGTCGCACGCCCAGTCGGCCACGGCCGTACGCACGAGCTACTTCGGCAGCGGCTACGCCCGCATGATGCAGAACAGCTACTACCCCCGCCGCTCGGGCGACGTGCTGCTCAACTTCATGCCCGGGTGGATCGAGCAGCGCGAGCGCTGCGTCTCGATGTCGGGCTCGATGTACGGCTACGACCGCGAGGTGCCGCTGCTCTTCTACGGCGCGGGCGCGGGCCGCATGCGCGTGGCGCGGCGCGTCGACCCCACGGCCGTGGCGCCGACGCTCGCCCGCCTGGCCGGCATCACCGAACCGGCGGCTTCGGAGGGCACGGCCCTTGCGGAGATCGTCGAACAGTAACCAACGATTCCAAATTCAACCACGATGGACAAGATCCAGGAGCAGATCGTCGAGGAGTTTTCCCTCTTCGACGACTGGCTCGACAAGTACGACTATCTGATTTCGCTCTCCGACACGCTGCCGGCCATCGCCCCCGAGCACCGCACCGAGCAGTATGCCATCCAGGGCTGCCAGTCGCGCGTGTGGGTCGACGCCGCCCTGCGCGAAGGGCGCGTCTACTACACGGCCGACAGCGACGCCGTGATCACGAAGGGCATCATTGCGCTGCTGGTGCGCGTGCTCAGCGGCCGCACGCCGCAGGAGATCCTCTCCACGAAGCTCGACTTCATCGACGCCATCGGCCTGCAATCCAACCTCTCGCCCACGCGCGCCAACGGACTGCTGGCCATGATCAAGCAGATGCGCCTCTACGCCCTGGCCTTCGACAGCAAGGAGAAAAACGAATAAGAGACATGACACCCGAAGAGATTTTACGGGTCGAGCAGGACATCGTAGCGACCCTCAAGAACATCTACGACCCCGAGATCCCGGTCAACATCTACGACCTGGGACTGATCTACGAGATCGACTACACGCCCGATCGTGCGGCCAACATCCGCATGACGCTCACGGCGCCCAACTGCCCGATGGCCGACATGCTGGTCGAGGACGTCAATATCCAGGTGGGCAAGGTCCGCGGCGTCGAGTCGGTCAACGTCGTCCTCACGTTCGACCCCGTGTGGGACAAGAGCATGATGTCGGAGGAGGCGCTGCTGGAACTCAACCTCTTCTGAGATGGACGAGGCTGAGGAGCGGAGGCTGAGGATGCTGCACCGGCTCGAGGCGGGCGCCGCGACGTGCGCCTGCGGCGAGCGGCTGGCCGCGCTCTCGACGCTGCACCGCAGCGACCTCTGCACGGCGCTCGTCTTCGACCGTCTGGGCCGCAAGATGCGGCTCGTGGAGGAGCTCCACGCCGCCTGCGACCGAAACTGGAACCGCACCTTCTACGGCCTCTACTTCCGCACGCTGGGCGACCGCCAGAACCAGGAGGCCTACCTCGAGCTGGCGCGCCGCGTGCCCTACCGGGTCGTGCTGCGCGAGCGGCTGACGCCCCACGCCGTCGAGGCGATGCTCTTCGGCGCCTCGGGGCTGCTCGACCTCTACCCCCACGACAGCTACACGCTCGACCTGGGCCGCACGTTCGTGCACCTGGCCTCGAAGCACGACATCCGGCCCATGGAGGCCTCGGCCTGGGAGCTGGCGGGCATCCGCCCGGCCAACCACCCCGTGCTGCGGCTGGCCGAGGCGGCCGAGTTCTTCGCCCGCGACGAGTTCGTCGTGGACCGCGCGATGGCCTGCCGCTCGGAGGCCGACATCCGGCGCCTGTTCTGCACCGAAGCCTCGGCCTACTGGCGCACCCACCACATCCCCGGATCGCCCGCCGACGAGAGCCCCAAGCGCATCGGCGCCTTCAAGGCCAACATCATCGGCATCAACCTGGTCGCCGTGCTGCAATACGCCTACGGCAGCTACACGGGGCGCGACGCGCTGCGCGACAACGCCCTGGCGCTGCTCGAGCGGCTGCCCGCCGAGCAGAACCGCTACATGCGCGCCTGGCGCGAGGCGGGCGGCCCGCAGCCGCGCAACGCCTTCGAGTCGCAGGCGCTGTTGCAGCTGGCCACCGAATATTGCGCCCCGCGCCGCTGCGCCGCGTGCCCCCTCGGGCGCCGCATCCTGCGGCGGGCCGAGCAGCTGGCCGCCGCGGAGTAACGCCCCAGCGCCCGCACCGCGGCATCCTCCCCGGCTCCGCCCGATGACCGCATCGCCATCCTCA
The DNA here is from genome assembly GCA_902362705.1 of Rikenellaceae bacterium. Lineage (GTDB taxonomy): Bacteria > Bacteroidota > Bacteroidia > Bacteroidales > Rikenellaceae > Alistipes. The sequence goes on along the minus strand of CABIXK010000009.1, from coordinate 42,234 downwards.
CCGCGGCATACACCCGGCGTCTCCTCCCCCCGACATCCGCCCCGGCGCCCTCCCCTAACCTTGCTCCAGCTCCCCTGACACCCGCCCCGCCATCCTCCCTCCGCACCCGCCCGCAGCCTCTGCCGAAGGGGGCCTCTTCGCACCATTCCGCCCTCCCTTGAAACACAAACGGCCCGAGGCGGCCGCTTTCGCCCTGCGGGCTTGGAGATGTGGCGGAAAATCACTATTTTTGTAAGATTTCCGGCCCGACCGAACTCCGAGGCCGGAGCAACCGCGAAAACAACGAACGCATCTATGGATATACTCGCAAGCATCATCAAGACCATTTTCGGCTCGAAGGCCGACAAGGACCGCAAGGAGATCGAACCCTATCTCCAAAAAATCAAAGCCGTCTACCCCTCGATCGAGGCGCTGTCGAACGACGAGCTGCGCGCGCGCAGCGAGGCGCTGAAAAAGGCCATCGCCGACTTCATCGCCGAAGACGAGGCCCGCATCGTCGAGCTGAAGGCCCGCCTCGAGCTGGCCGAGACGACGCTCGACGAGAAGGAGCGCATCTCCAAGGAGATCGACCAGACCACCAAGCGCATCGACGAACGCATCGAGGAGAAGCTCGACGAGATCCTGCCCGAGGCCTTCGCCATCATGAAAGACACGGCGCGCCGCTTCGCCCAGAGCGACGAGGTGGTGGTCACGGCCAACGACTTCGACCGCGACCTGGCCGCGACGAAGGATTTCGTGCGCATCGAGGGCGACAAGGCCGTCTACGCCACCCACTGGACCGCCGGCGGCAACGACCTGCGGTGGGACATGATCCACTACGACGTGCAGCTCTTCGGCGGCGTGGTGCTCCACAAGGGCAAGATCGCCGAGATGGCCACGGGCGAGGGCAAGACCCTCGTGGCGACGCTCCCCGTATTCCTCAACGCACTGGCCCGCAAGGGCGTGCACCTGGTGACGGTCAACAACTACCTGGCCAAGCGCGACTCCGAGTGGATGGGCCCGATGTATGAGTTCCACGGTCTGTCGGTGGCCTGCATCGACGACACGCAGCCCAACTCCGACGCCCGCCGACGCGCCTACATGGCCGACATCACCTTCGGCACGAACAACGAATACGGCTTCGACTACCTGCGCGACAACATGGCCTCGTCGCCCAAGGACCTGGTGCAGCGCAAGCACCACTTCGCCATCGTCGACGAGGTCGACTCGGTGCTGATCGACGACGCCCGCACGCCTCTGATCATCTCGGGTCCCGTGCCCAAGGGCGACGACCAGCTCTTCGAGCAGTACCGCCCGGCCATCGAGCACCTCTACAACCTGCAGAAGAACTTCGTCACGGCGCTGCTGGCCGAGGCCCGCACGCTCATCGGCGAGGGCAAGAACGAGGAGGGCGGCGTGAAGCTCTACCGCGTGCACAAGGGTCTTCCCAAGTACAAGCCGCTGATCAAATACCTCTCGGAGACGGGTGTCAAGGCGCTGATGCAGAAGACCGAGAACACCTACATGCAGGACAACAACCGCCGCATGCCGGAGATCACGGACGAGCTCTTCTTCGTCATCGACGAGAAGCTTAACTCGGTGGAGCTCACCGACAAGGGCCACGAGGCGCTCTCGAAGTTCTTCAACGAGGACGGCTTCTTCGTGCTGCCCGACATCGGCGCCGAGGTGGCCGAGATCGAGAAGAGCGGGGCGACGGCCGAGGAGAAGGCGCAGCGCCGCGACGCGGTGATCAACGACTACTCCGTCAAGTCGGAGCGCGTGCACACGGTGCACCAGCTGCTCAAGGCCTTCGCCATGTTCGAGAAGGACATCGAGTACGTGGTGATGGACAACAAGGTGAAGATCGTCGACGAGCAGACGGGCCGCATCCTCGAGGGTCGCCGCTACTCCGACGGCCTGCACCAGGCCATCGAGGCCAAGGAGCACGTGAAGGTCGAGGCCGCCACGCAGACCTTCGCCACCATCACCCTCCAGAACTACTTCCGCATGTACCACAAGCTCGCGGGCATGACCGGTACGGCCGAGACCGAGGCTTCGGAGTTCTGGTCGATCTACAAGCTCGACGTGGTGGTCATCCCGACCAACCGTCCCGTCATCCGCGACGACCGCCAGGACCTGGTCTACAAGACCAAGCGCGAGAAATACAACGCCGTGATCGACGAGATCGTCAAGCTCGTGGGCGAGGGCCGGCCGGTGCTGGTCGGCACCACGTCGGTCGAGATTTCGGAGCTGCTGAGCCGCATGCTCAAGCTGCGCGGCATCAAGCACAACGTGCTCAACGCCAAGCAGCACGCGCTCGAGGCGCAGGTCGTCGCCGAGGCGGGCCGCTCGGGCCAGGTGACCATCGCCACCAACATGGCCGGCCGCGGTACCGACATCAAGCTCACGGCCGAGGTGAAGGCCGCCGGCGGTCTTGCGATCATCGGCACCGAGCGCCACGAGAGCCGCCGCGTCGACCGCCAGCTGCGCGGCCGCGCGGGCCGTCAGGGCGACCCGGGCTCGTCGCAGTTCTTCGTCTCGCTCGAGGACGACCTGATGCGTCTGTTCGGCTCGGGCCGCATCGCCACGATGATGGACCGCATGGGTCTGAAGGAGGGCGAGGTGATCCAGGCCGGCATGATGACCAAGGCCATCGAGCGCGCGCAGAAGAAGGTCGAGGAGAACAACTTCGGCATCCGCAAGCGCCTGCTGGAGTACGACGACGTGATGAACTCGCAGCGCGAGGTGATCTACACGCGCCGCCGCCACGCACTCTACGGCGAGCGGGTGGAGATCGACCTGAACAACATCATGTACGACTACGCCGAGAACTTCGTCGAGGAGCACCGCGGCATCGAGTTCGAGGAGTTCCGCTTCGAGCTCATCCGCGAGGTGGCCGTCGAGCCCACGCTGGACGAGGCGGCCTACGCGGCAGCCAAGCCCGAAGAGCTGGTCGAGGCGATCGTCGCCGACCTCAAGGCGGCTTACGCGCGCCGCGCCAAGGCCGTGGCCGACACCGTGCGGCCCGTCATGGAGCGCATCTACGAGGAGCGCAAGGAGCAGCTCGACTCGAACATCTACTTCCCGATCACCGACGGCCACCTGGGCTTCAACGTGCCGGTGAATCTGCGCCGCTGCCAGCAGACCGACGGGGCCGAGATCTACAAGGTCTTCTCCAAGGTGGTGATGTTCACCTCGATCGACGATGCCTGGCGCGAGCACCTGCGCGAGATGGACGACCTGCGCCAGAGCGTGCAGAACGCCTCCTACGAGCAGAAGGACCCGCTGCTGATCTACAAGTTCGAGTCGTTCGGGCTCTTCTCGAAAATGCTCGTGAAGGTCAACCGCGAGGTGCTCTCGATCCTGGGCAAGGCCTACATCCCCGTGCGCGACCAGAACGCCGAGGCGGTGCAGCGCCAGCGCGAGCAGCAGGCCAAGGTCGACGTCAACAAGCTCCAGGCTTCGCGCATGCAGGCCGCGGCGCAGGCCGGGCAGGGCGAGCGTCAGAAGCCCATGCCGATCCAGGCCGAGAAGAAGATCGGCCGCAACGACCCCTGCCCCTGCGGCTCGGGCAAGAAGTACAAGAACTGCCACGGCAAAGGCATGTAACGACCCTCGGAAGAGCGACCTCCGCCTGCGCGGCACGCCCCGGCGGCAGGCGGCGGTCTTCATCCGGCAAACGAGAGCGACCTATGGGTTATCAGGAAGAGAAGCAGCGGCAGCTCGACAAACGCTACCTGCGCATGGCGCGCATCTGGGCCGAAAACTCCTACTGCGTGCGCCGCAAGGTGGGGGCGCTGATCGTCAAGGACCAGATGATCATCTCCGACGGCTACAACGGCACCCCCTCGGGCTTCGAGAACATCTGCGAGGACGAGGCGGGGCGCACGAAGCCCTACGTGCTGCACGCCGAGGCCAACGCCATCACCAAGGTGGCCAAGTCGGCCAACAACTGCGACGGCTCGACGCTCTACATCACCGCCGCGCCCTGCATCGAGTGCTCAAAGCTCATCATCCAGGCGGGCATCCGCCGCGTGGTCTACGCGGAGGACTACCGCTCGGAGGAGGGGCTCGACCTGCTGCGCCGCGTGGGCATCGAGTGCGTGCAGACCGACGAAAACTGACGACCATGAGACTTGCTATCCTCCTGCTCGCCCTCGCCGCCGGCATCGTGCCGGGCGCAGCGCGCGCTCCCCGACCCCGTCGCGGCTGAGCCCGAGTGGCTCTACTGCGAGATCATCGCCGACGCCGAGCCCAGCGTCGCGCGCAGCGGCGTGGTCTTCGACTTCGGCCAGCGGACCGAGGCCTGGCGCTACGACTACCTATCCGACGCCGAGGGCAGGGCCCTCCGCACCAAGCACTACCTGCTGCGCCTGCCCCTCCGGCCGCACAGATGCGCGCGACGGCCCCGTCCGCGCGTTTTTCACCCTCCGACACCGCTCCGGCATCGGATTTGCACCCCGCACCTCCAATAAGAACCGAACGACAGACCATGAAACGCATCCTCATCATGGGCGCCACCTCGGGCATCGGCCTCGAAGTCGCCCGGCTTTACATCCGGAAGGGGTGGCGCGTCGGCGCCGCCGGACGCAACGTCGAGGCACTGGCCGCCCTCGCCTCCGAGGCCCCCGAGCGCGTGGTCACCGAGCGCATCGACATCCTCGACGACGACGCCCCCGCGCGGCTGCTGAGCCTCGTCGAGCGGCTGGGCGGCATGGACATCTACCTCCACTCGTCGGGCGTGGGCAGCCGCAACCTCGAGCTCCACCCCGACATCGAGATCGCCACGCTGCGCACCAACGGCGAGGGGTTCGTGCGGATGGTCACGGCAGCCTTCGGGTGGATGCGCAGCCACTACGGCGGGCGCATCGCAGCCATCAGCTCGATCGCCGGCACGCGCGGCCTGGGCAGCGCCCCGGCCTACTCCGCCTCCAAGCGCATGCAGTATACCTACCTCGACGCGCTGGACCAGCTCGCCCGCATGGAGGGGCTGCCGATCCGCTTCACCGACATTCGCCCGGGCTTCGTCTCAACGCCGCTGCTCAACCGCTCGCACAGCTATCCGCTGCTCATGGAGCCGCGGGCCGTGGCCGAGCGCATCGTGCGGGCGCTCGACAGCGGACGCCGCCGCGTGGTCATCGACCGCCGCTATGCGCTGCTGGTCGCCCTCTGGCGCCTCATTCCGCAGTGGCTGTGGGTGCGGCTCAAGGTGCGCAACAAGGCATAAGCAACGGGGCGAGGCCGGTTTGGGACCTCGCCCCTCGTGCGTTATCGGCTCGCGGGCGCACCCTCACTTCTCACTTCTCACTTTTTACTTTATTACTTCTCCGAAGCCTCCGGCTTCGTCCCTTTGGCGCGACCGCCCCAGCCGGCAAAGGGAGTTTTTTCGCTGACCGGCGGCCGCAGACCGGCAGCCCGTAGCCACGGCGGGCGGAGGGCTGCTCTGTCGGTTGCGCCTCCCGAGCGCCTCCGCTGGCTGCGAGCTGCAAAACTCCAATAGGGAATCCCGGCTCTTAGCCGGGCGCTGGCTGCGGACCGAAAAGGAGTTGAAAATGGAAAGTGGAAAATTGAAAATGAAAATAGGCCGCCCACCCATTATACATTATTCATTGCAACTGCGCAGCCCACACAAAAAAACGGGAAGCCCCGAAAGGCTTCCCATATCAATCGCGCTCCCGGCCCGAAAGCCGGAATGAGCGCCGCAACGAATCATAAGGGAGCGCAATCCGCCCCCATGTCGCGTCAGAAGGGCAGATCGTCGGGATCCTCCGCCGGCGCTGCGGGCGCCGAAGATGCCGCCGGCCGCGAAGCCGCAGCCGCCCCCATGCCCGAGCCGGCACCCTCGCCGGCGCCGTACCCCGCCGAGCCGGCAGCCCCGTAACCGCCGCCCGAGGCGCCGGAACCGAAGGAGCCGCTGCTGGAAGCGCCCGAAGCACCCGACCCGGCACCGTATCCGCCCGCCTGCTGCTGGCCGTAGGTGCCCGAGAAGCTGCCGCCCTCCGACGAGGCCGGATTGTCGGACCGGCGGCCCAGCAGGTTCATCGTGTCGGCCAGGATCTCGGTCGTATAGCGCTTGTTGTTCTCCTTGTCCATCCACTCGCGGGTGCGCAGGCGCCCCTCGACGTAGATCTGCGACCCCTTGCGCACGAAGCGGTCGACCACGTCGGCCAGGCCGCGCCAGAGCGTGACGGTGTGCCACTCAGTATGCTCTTTGGTTTCGCCCGCCTGACGGTCGTAGATGCGTTCGGTCGTGGCCAGACGCACGCGGGCCACCTTGGCGCCGCCCTCGAGCGTGCGCACCTCGGGGTCGATGCCCACGTTGCCGATCAGTATGACTTTGTTTACCATCTTCAGAGTGTTTTAATCATTTCGCGGAACAGCCGCTCCATGCGCGCTCCGGCGCGGCGGCCCTGGAGCTGCACGTCGTCGTGGTCGCCCACCTCGTCCGACAGCCCGCAGTTGGTGATGACCGACACCCCGAACACGGGCACCGACATGTGGCGCGCCACGATCACCTCGGGCACGGTCGACATGCCCACCGCGTCGCCGCCGATCGTCTTGAAGTAGCGGTACTCGGCCTGCGTCTCGAACGTGGGGCCCGTGCCGCCGACGTAGACGCCGTACTGGAGCTTGATCCCCTCGCGCTCGGCGATGGCCGTGGCGCGGGCGATCAGGGTCTTGTCGTAGCAGTTGTGCATGTCGGGGAAGCGGGGCCCGAACTCGGCCATGTTGGGGCCGATGAGCGGGTTGGGCATCAGATTGATGTGGTCGGTGATGAGCATCAGGTCGCCCACGCGGAACGTGGGGTTGATGCCGCCCGAGGCGTTCGACACGAAGAGACAGCCGATGCCCAGCAGCGCCATCACGCGCACGGGGAAGGTCACCTGACGCATGGTGTAGCCCTCGTAGTAGTGGAAGCGGCCCTGCATGGCCACCACGCGCCGGCCCTCGATCCGGCCGAAGATCAGGCGCCCCTTGTGGCCCTCGACCGTCGATAGGGGGAAGCCGGGAATCTCCTTGTATTCGAATACGTAGCGGGCCTCGATGCGGTCGGCGAAGTCGCCCAGTCCCGTGCCGAGGACAATGCCCACCTCGGGACGGAAGCCCTCGATCCGCGCCTCGATCCAGGCCGCGGTTTTCTTAATTTCCTCTGACATCTTCTTCGAGTTTTTGCAGAAAATCCGTTGCCGAATCCTCTATGAACGAAATATCGATGGGCAGGTAGTAGAGCCTGCTCCTCAGTTCGGCGGGGAGTTTGTCGCGGTTGGTGAGCTTCACGGCGTCCTTCTCGGTAGTCACCACCACGGCTTCGGGATGGCGCGCGAGCAGCTCCGTGAGCGCCCGCACGTCGCCCACGCGGTAGACGTGGTGGTCGTCGAGCGTCAGATCGGCGACCAGGCGGTAGCGCTCCGCGAGCGTGGCCAGGAAGGGCTTGGGGTTGCCGATGCCCGACAGGCCGATCACCTGCCGCCCGGGGGCGAACTGACCCTCGGGGGCCTCGCCCGGGAACACGGGGCGCGGGTTGAACGACTCGAAGCGCGTGAAGTAGACCCTCTGGTAGGCGACCTGAATGAGCACTTTGCGCAGGATGCGCCGGTCGATGGGGGCCATCGGCTCGGGACACTTGGTCACCACGAAGTAGTGGGCGCGGTGCAGCTGCTCGGGCAGGTCGCGCAGCGACCCGAGGGGCAGCATGCGGTCGTGCTGCACCGGGCGCGTGGCGTCGACCATCACCACGTTGACCCGCGGCTCGACGTAGCGGTGCTGGAAGCCGTCGTCCATGACGATGAGGTCGACCTCCGGGTGCTCGGCCTGCAGGCGGCGGATCCCCTCGGCGCGGCGGGCGCACACGACCACCACCACCTCGGGAAACTTGCGCTTGATCTGCAGCGGCTCGTCGCCCACGTCGCGGTAGCGGGCGTCGGCGCGCACCTCGAGGTAGCCCTTCGTGCGCCGGCCGTAGCCGCGCGAGAGCACCGCCACGCGGTGGTGCTGCGACATGTAGTCGACGATCATCTCCACCATCGGGGTCTTGCCCGTACCGCCCACGGTGATGTTGCCCACGCAGACGATCGGGATGTCGAAGCGCTCGCTTTTGAGCAGACCCCAGTCGAAGAGGCGGTGACGGAAAGTCACCCCCAACTTGTAGAGCGCGGCGGCCGGTGCGAGCAGCAGATTCAGCATCTTATCCCGATTACGTACAGATAACGGGTAAAGGTAATAAAAATTACGCGCCGCGCCAAATTTCGGCCGACAATTCGCCGAAAACTTCGCCCGGGGGCAATAAAGCGGCCGCGTGCGGAGTTTTTTTCTTAACTTTGCATCGAGATGACGAACCTGCTGAAAACCCTCCTTCTCGCCGCGACGCTCGCCGCCGCGGCCTGCGACCGATCGGCCCCCGAGGCCGAAGAGGCGGCCCCCGAGGCGCCGCGCAACCTGCTCTACGGCATCGACGCCGACCTCTACCGCACCCAGACAGCCGAGATCGCCCCGGGCGAGACGCTGGGCGGCATCCTGGGGCGCCAGGGCGTGACGGCCGCGACGGTCGACCGCCTCGACCGCGCCGCACGCGAGGAGTTCCCCCTGCGCAACATCCGCGCGGGGCACCGCTACACCCTCTTCATCCACGAGGATTCGCTCAACACGCCCCACCTCGACTACCTGGCCTACGAGTGCAATACCACCGACTACGTGGTCTTCGGCTTCCACGACGACTCGGTATCGATCCGCCGCGACGCCAAGCCGAGCACCGTGCGCCGCATGAAGAAGAGCGCCGTGATCAGCTCGTCGCTCTGGGGCGCCATCATGCGGGAAAACCTCCCCTATGCGCTGGCGGCCGAGCTGGAGGAGATCTACCAGTGGTCGATCTCCTTCTTCGACATCCAGAAGGGCGACTCGTTCACCGTGGTCTACGACGAGCGCTTCGTCGACGACAGCGTCTCGGTGGGCATCGACCGCATCTGGGGCGCCAAGTTCTCGCAGGGCGACAAGCACACCTACGCCATCCCCTTCCGCCAGGGCGGCAAGATCCAGTACTGGGAGGCCGACGGCAAGAGCCTGCGCAAGCAGATGCTCAAGGCGCCGCTCAAGTATTCGCGCATCAGCTCCAAGTTCTCCTACGCCCGCCTCCACCCCGTGCACAAGGTCTACCGCCCCCACACGGGCGTCGACTTCGCCGCTCCGAAGGGCACGCCCGTGCATGCCGTGGCCGACGGCGTAGTGATATTCAAAGGCTGGGGCGGCGGTGGCGGCAACACGCTCAAGATCAAGCATGCCAACAACATGCAGACGGGCTACCTCCACCTGAGCGGCTTCGCCAAGGGCATCGCCCAGGGGTCGCGCGTGCAGCAGGGGCAGCTGATCGGCTACGTCGGCTCGACGGGCACCTCCACGGGGCCCCACCTCGACTACCGCGTCTGGAAGGGCGGCAAGCCGATCAATCCGCTGAAGATCCCCTCCGAGCCCTCGGAGCCGATCTCGGAGGAGAACCGCGCGCTGTTCGACTACGTGCGCGACCGCATCGTGGCCGAGATCGACGGCGAGGTGAAGCCCGAGGAGCGCATCACGCAGCTCGACTCGCTGACGCTGCCCGCGGCCGCCGGGACGCACTGACGCCCGGGCCGCCTCCGGCCCGTCCGGCCCCGCCCCATTGGGTCCAGACCGGCCAGCGAGACCCGAACGGCCGCCCCCGTCAGACCCGCCCGAACTCGTAAGGCCCGGCGCCGCGAGACCCAGTCCGTCCCCATGAGACCCGCCCCGGGGCCCGCACACACCTCTTCACCACACGCTCTTCCCCGCACGCGCCGCCCTCCGCGTCGGCACGCCGGGGCCACCCATCAAAAACGACCCACCATGAACCGCATCGGAGTGATCCTCGTCGCGGGCGGCAGCGGACGACGCTGCGGCGGCCCCCGACCCAAACAGTTCCAGCTGCTCGACGGGCGCCCCGTGCTGGCCCGCACCATCGACGCCTTCGCCCGGGCGCTGCCCGGCGCCGAGACGGTGGTGGTGCTCCCCGCCGACATGATCGACTACTGGCACGACCTGGCGGCCCGCTTCGACGTGAAGCCCCACCGCACGGTGGAGGGCGGCGCCGAGCGCTTCCACTCGGTGCTGCACGGCATCGAGGCGCTCGAAGGCGACCCCGAGCTGATCGCCGTGCACGACGGCTGCCGGCCGCTGGTCTCCGAGGAGCTCATCCGCCGCGTGGCGGCCGAGGCCGCCGCGAGCGGCGCGGCGATCCCCGTGCTGGAGCCCGCCGACTCGCTCCGCGCCCTCGACGAGGCGGGGTCGCACGCCCTCGACCGCAGGCTCCTGCGCATCGTGCAGACGCCCCAGATCTTCCGCGCCGATCTGCTGCGCCGCGCCTACCGCGCCGAGTGGCGCGCGGAGTTCACCGACGACGCCTCGATCGTCGAGGCCGCCGGCACGCCCGTCTCGCTGTGCGAGGGCGAGGCGATCAACCTCAAGATCACGCGGCCCGAGGACCTCGTCGTCGCCGAGGCGCTCGTCGCGGCGCTGCGCGAGGCCGAGGAGGAGTTCAGCAAACGATAACGACATGGAGTACAGCTACAAATATCGGTTCGACCGCCGCACGATCTACCTTTCGGCCTGCGTCCTGGCACTGCTCGCGCTGCTGGGCACGGGGTTGTACCTGCTCTACGAGGGGGGCTACCTCTCGGCGTGGTTCACCTCGTTCGTCGGGGCGATCATCGCGCTCATGACGCTCTCCATCCCGCAGCGCATCGTCGTCACCGACTCGACGGTCGAGATCCGCTGCCTGCTCGACATCACCGAGATCCGGCGCGACGAGATCGCCTCGGTGCGGCGCGTCGACGCGCGGCGCATGAAGTGGTTCCTGCCGCTCTTCGGCGGCTACGGCTTCTTCGGCTACTACGGCCACTTCTTCGACCTGAAGACCTTCCGGCACGTGCGCCTCTACGCCTCGGAGCGGTGCGACCTGGTGGAGATCACCGACCTCTACGAGGAGCGGCTCTACGTCTCGTGCCGCGAGGCGGAGCTGCTCGCGGAGCTGCTCACCCCCGCGGGCGGCAACCGCGCGCTCGACGAGGAGGAGGACGACGAGGCTGCGGCGGCCGCTATCGAGGCCACGCGCGCCGCGGCGGCACCCGTCGAAGCGAGCCGCGAGCAGATGATCCCCGCCGCACGGCCCGACGCGGATCCCGCCGCCGAGGAGGCCGACGACACCCGCCCGGCCGAACGGGCGTAGGCGGCAGCCCCACCCCACGACGATTCTCCCCGGCGGCCCCAGCGGCAGCGCGGCAGCCCCACCCCACGACGTCCCGGCCGCCGCCCCGCAGTTTGGCCCGGTTCTTGCATCTGCATTCGGCGTAAACCATCGTCAACCTTACAAAACCGAAAAAAGATGAAAAAGTACCGCTGTACCGTCTGCGAGTGGATCTACGATCCCGCCATCGGCGACCCCGACGCCGGCATCGCCCCCGGCACCCCCTTCGAATCGCTCCCCGACGACTGGAGCTGCCCGCTCTGCGGCGTGGGCAAGGATATGTTCGAGGAGGAGACGGAGTAACGCCCCGGCACGCGTCCTCGCAAACGAACGGGAGCCCGGCGCATTCGATGCGCCGGGCTCCCGCCGTTTATAAACCGCCGTACGGTCAGTTGACCGAGGGCAGGAACGAATACTCCTTCGAGTATTCCATCATCTGCGCGGCGTAGTCGGCCGGGTAGGAGATCTTCACGTCGACCACCTCGCCGTCGCGCTCCACCAGCTCGAACTCGGGGTTGACGAAGCCGCCGTAGGGCTCGATGCCCAGGGCGTAGTAGCGCTCGCGCACCTCGCGGTGGAGCTCCTGATCGACCTTCACGGCGTAGCGCTCGACCAGCTCGCGGCCCGCCTCGTAGTCGCCTTCGCTCTTGATGCGCTGCACCTCGCGCAGCAGCTCGCCGAAGAGCCCCCGCAGCGCCTCGTAGTCGTTGACCACCACGTAGGTCTTGCCGCCCTCGCGGACGAACTCGACGACGTTGTCGGCCTTGCCCCGCTCGTAGCACCACGCGGCGATGAGCTGGCGGTTGCGCATGTGCGACTCCTCGACGTTCTTGCCCGGCTCGACACGCGCGAGCTGGGTCATCAGGCCGTTGAGGATGTACTTGGCGTAGCCCGCCTTGGCGGCGTCGAACGAGGGCACGAGCCCCAGCTCGACCAGCTTGGGATCGCCCAGGTAGTAGAGGCCGAACAGGTCGGCGCGCGTCTCCTCGAGCGTCGAGGAGTAGCTGCGCAGCTCGCCTCCCTTGACGCCCGGCGCCAGCTGGCCCGAGCCGTGGCCCAGGCACTCGTGCAGGTCGGTGTGCAGGTCGTCGGCCAGCTTGCCGTAGCGCTCCATGCGCTCGCGGTCGTCGGCGCGCAGCACGAACTCCTCGGCAAAGCCGTTGCCCTGCGCCGCGCGGTCGTAGGCGTAGGTGATGTTGTCGATGGTCACCGACTTGGAGCCGTGCTCCTTGCGGATCCAGTCGGCGTTGGGCAGGTTGATGCCGATGGGGGTCGCCGGGTAGCAGTCGCCGCCGAGCATCGCCACGGTGATGACCTTGGCCGAGACGCCGCGCACCTCCTTCTTCTTATACTCGGGCGCCACGGGCGAGTGGTCCTCAAACCACTGGGCATTCTCCGAGATCACCTCCGTGCGGTGGCATGCGGCCTTGTCCATGAAGTTGACGTTGGCCTCCCACGACGCCTTGCGGCCCAGCGGATCGCCGTAGTCCTCGATGAAGCCGTTGACGAAGTCGACGTTCGACACCGTGTCGCGGACCCAGCCGATGTTGTAGCGGTCGAACTCCTTCAGGTCGCCCGTATTATAATAGGAGATCAGCGCCGCGATGTTGCTCTTCTGCGGCTCGCGGGCCACCTCGTGCGCCTTGCCGAGCCAGTAGACGATGCGCTCGATGGCGGGCGAGTACATGCCGCCGACCTTCCACACCCGCTCGCGCAGCTCGCCCGTCGCGGGGTCCTTCGCCAGCTGCGAGTTGAGGCCGTAGGAGACCGGGCAGGGGTTGCCCGCGTCGGCCGCGGCCATCTCGGCGTAGAAGCGCTCGGCCTCCTGCTGGCTCACGCCGCTGTAGTAGTTGCTCGACGAGGTGAGCAGCAGGTCGTCGCCGGCCTTCTGGTTGAGCTTGGTGGGATAGAGCGCCGGATCGAAGATCGCCCGGCACACCTCGCCGCGCAGGGCGTTGAGCTCCGCGCCGAAGCGCTCCTCGGGGATCGACTCGATGGCATCGAGCAGGAACACCTCCGAGAACTCGGGCGCGAACTTGTCGTTAGAGTAGTGGTGGTGGATGCCGTTGGCGAACCACACCTTCTTGAGGTACTTTTCGAGCGCCTTCCACTCCTCGGCCGTGCGGTCGCCGGCGTAGTTCTCGTAGAGGGTCTCCAGCGTGCGGCGCACGGCAAGGTTCGCGGGGCAGTTCTGGTCGAAGAGGATGTCGCGGCCGCACTTGGCGGCCTGGGCGAGGTAGTAGACCAGCTCCTTCTCTTCGAGCGGCAGAGCGTCGAATCCGGGCACTTCGTAGCGGATCACCTTCACGTCGTCGAAGCGGTCGACGATCCACGGTTTCTCGCCCGTCGTGGCGTCGCACGCGGCGAGCGCGATGAGGGAAAATGACATGGCGTAAATGCTTTTCATATTTAAAGTAGTATGGGGTTTCGGCTGCAAAGATAGGGCGAAACCCCATATAAAAGCGCAAAATCGCGAATTTATTGCGCTCCGGCCTGCCATTCGGTCGCACGCAGGGCGCCGGGACCTCGATTTTTAAATCTTAATTTTTTATTCTTAATTATCTTTTCTACCTTTGCCGCCGTCAATGGCCGCCCGGCACGCGTCGCGCGGCGCAACGAATCGAGATGAAAGTATTCCACAGCGTCAAGGAGCTCCGCGCCGCACTGGACGGGCGGGAGCAGTCGGGCATCGGCTTCGTGCCGACGATGGGCGCCCTGCACGCCGGCCACCGCTCGCTGGTCGAGCGCGCGCGCCGCGAAAACGAGACGGTGGTCGTCAGCGTCTTCGTCAACCCCACGCAGTTCAACGACAAGAACGATCTGAAGCACTACCCCCGCACCCCGAAGGCCGACGAGCGTCTGCTCTCCGAGGCCGGCGCCGACCTGGTGCTCATGCCCTCGGTCGAGGAGATCTACCCCGAGCCCGACAGCAGACAGTTCGACTTCGGGCAGGTCGACAAGGTGATGGAGGGCGCCACGCGCCCCGGCCACTTCAACGGCGTGGCGCAGGTCGTCAGCCGCCTGTTCGACATCGTGCGCCCGGCGCGCGCCTACTTCGGCGAGAAGGACTTCCAGCAGATCGCCGTCATCCGCGCCATGGTGGCGCAGCTCTCGCTGCCGGTCGAGATCGTCGAGTGCCCCATCGTGCGCGGCGACGACGGCCTGGCCCTCTCGTCGCGCAACCAGCTGCTCGATGCGGCGCACCGCGCCGCCGCGCCGCGCATCTACGCCGTGCTGCGCCAGGCCGCCGAGCAGTCGCGCAGCCTCTCCCCCGCCGAGCTGGAGGCGTGGGTCCGCACCCGGATCGAGTGCGACGACCTGCTGCGGGTCATCTACTACCAGTCGGTCGACGCGCTGACCATGCGCCGCGTCGAGACGTGGGACGAGAGCGAGCGCATCCAGGGCTGCATCGCCGTGCAGGCGGGCGACATCCGGTTAATCGACAACATCCGCATCCGATAATGAAATTCCAGATCGAAGTCATCAAATCGAAGATCCACCGCGTCACGGTCACCCAGGCCAATCTCAACTACGTGGGGAGCATCACCATCGACGAGGCGCTCATGGAGGCCGCCAACATGATCGAGGGCGAGAAGGTCCAGATTCTGGACATCAACAACGGCGAGCGTTTCGAGACCTACATCATCCGGGGCGAGCGCAACAGCGGCTGCATCTGCCTCAACGGCGCCGCAGCCCGCAAGGTGCAGGTGGGCGACGTGGTCATCATCGCCTCCTACGCCCTGATGGATTTCGACGAGGCGAAGCAGTTCCGCCCCTGGATCGTCTTCCCCGACACGGAGACCAACCGCGTGATCAGATAGGAGGGCGCCCTCCCGTCAACGAAAAATTTAGCAGAAAATCGCTCCGAAAGGGCGATTTTTTGTTTTAAATGTCTATATTTGCCCATAAGATCGACCGAACGCCATGGACCTCTTCCTCATCCTCGCCGCCGTCGTGCTCGCCCTGGCGGGCATCGCGGGCTGCATCGTCCCGGCCATCCCGGGGCCTGCGGTGGGCTATGCGGGGCTGCTGTGCGCCTCGCTGGCCGAGCGCTCGGCGATCGGAGGCGGGGCGCTCGCGGCATGGGGCCTCGCGGCCGCGGCCGTGTCGGTGGCCGACTTCTACCTCCCGGCCTGGATGACGCGCCGCTTCGGCGGCTCGCGCGCGGGTGCCGTGGGTGCCACTGTGGGGGTCTTCGCCGGCTTTTTCCTCTTTCCGCCGCTGGGCATCCTGCTCGGACCCTTCCTGGGCGCCGTCGCGGGCGAGCTGCTCCACGACGGCCGCGACCCGTCGAAGGCGCTGAAGGTGGGCATGGGTTCGTTCCTGGCCTTCGTCGTCGGCACGGGGCTCAAGTTCGCCGTCACGATCGGCATGACGGCACAGATCGTCGCCGACATCTGGTTCCGCGGCCAGGGGTGGTTCGGCGCCGCGGCATGACAGCAAACTCCAAATCCTTCATAGATGAAAAAACTCCTATTCCTGGCGGTGGTCGTCGCAGCGATGTTCACCGCGGCTTGTAGCAAGTACAAGTACGAGACGGTCCAGGGCGATCCGCTCAAGACCCGCATCTACACCCTGCCCAACGGGCTGAAGGTCTACATGAGCGTCAACCCCGAGACGCCCCGCATCCAGACCTACATCGCCGTGAAGGTGGGCGGCAAGAACGACCCGGCCGAGACGACCGGTCTGGCCCACTACTTCGAGCACCTGATGTTCAAGGGCACCGAGCAGTTCGGCACGTCGGACTACGCCGCCGAGAAGCCCCTGCTCGATGAGATCGAGCAGCTGTTCGAGACCTACCGCAAGACCACCGACGAGGCCGAGCGCGCCGCGATCTACCGCCGCATCGACTCGGTGAGCTACGAGGCGTCGAAGATCGCCATCCCCAACGAGTACGACAAGCTCATGTCGACCATCGGCGCCAACGGCACCAACGCCTACACGTCGCAGGACATGACCGTCTACGTCGAGGACATCCCCTCGAACCAGGTCGACAACTGGGCCCGCATCCAGGCCGACCGCTTCCGCAACCCCGTGATCCGCGGCTTCCACACCGAGCTGGAGACCGTCTACGAGGAGAAGAACATGTCGCTGACGCGCGACAGCCGCAAGGTGTGGGAGGCCCTCGACGCGGCGCTGTTCCCCCACCACCCCTACGGCACGCAGACCGTGCTGGGCACGCAGGAGCACCTGAAGAACCCCTCGATCACCAACATCAAGAACTACCACAAGACCTACTACGTGCCCAACAACATGGCCATCTGCCTCTCGGGCGACTTCGATCCCGAGGCGATGATCGCGACGATCGACAAGTACTTCGGCGACATGCAGCCCAACGACGAGCTGCCCGAGCTGCAGTTCGAGCCCGAGCAGCCGATCGCCTCGCCCGTCGTGCGCGAGATCTTCGGTCCCGAGGCCGAGAACATCACGCTGGGCTGGCGCCTGCCCGCGGCGACCGACCACTCGTGGGACGTGGCCGAGATCGTCGGCTCGATCCTCTACAACGGCCAGGCCGGTCTGATCGACCTCGATCTGGTGCAGCAGCAGAAGGTCCTCTCGGCCTACGGCTACGCCTCGTCGCAGCCCGACTACGGCACGTTCCTCGTCGCCGGCCGTCCCAAGGCGGGCCAGACGCTCGACCAGGTGCGCGACCTGCTGCTCGGCGAGGTGGCCAAGCTGCGCGCGGGCGACTTCGACGAGAAGCTCATCGCCGCCACGATCAACAACCTCAAGAAGTACCAGATGCTCTCCTACGAGAGCAACGGATCGCGTGCCGACATGTACGTGCAGTCGTTCATCAACGGCTCGGAGTGGGCCGACGACATCCGCACGCTCGACCGCATGGCCAAGGTGACCAAGGAGGACGTCGTGGCGTGGGCCAACGAGTTCCTCGGCCCGGAGAGCTACGCCATCATCTACAAGCGCGAGGGCAAGGATCCCGACGAGCAGAAGATCGCCGCGCCGAAGATCACCCCCATCGTGACCAACCGCGACCGGCAGAGCGCCTTCCTCGCGGAGATCCAGCAGAGCGAGGTGGCCCCCATCGAGCCCGTCTTCGTCGACTACGACAAGGAGATGTCGCAGTTCGACGTCGCCCCCGGCGTGCACGCCCTCTACAAGAAGAACGAGACCAACGACATCTTCCGTCTGACCTACGTCTTCGACACCGGCACGGAGCGCGATCCGGCGCTCAACCTCGCCTTCGACTACATAAGCTACCTGGGCACCGAGGCCCTCACGGCCGAGCAGATGGCTTCGGAGATGTACGACATCGCCTGCTCCTTCTCGCTGGGCGCCGGCACCACCCAGTCGTCGATCACCGTCTCGGGCCTGAGCGAGAACATGGGCAAGGCGATCGACCTGGTGGAGCAGCTCATCGCGGGCGCCCTGCCCGACGAGGCGATCCTGGCCAACCTCAAGGCCGACATGATCAAGCGCCGCGCCGACTCGAAGCTCAACCAGCAGTCGAACTTCAGCGCCATGCAGCGCTACGTCTTCTACGGCCCCGAGTTCATCCGCCGCACGACGCTCGACAACCCCTCGCTCGAGGCGCTGACCTCGCCCGAGCTGCTCTCGAAGGTCCGCGAGCTGATGGGCAAGCAGCACGAGGTGCTCTACTACGGCCCCATGTCCGAGAAGGAGTTCACGGCCACGCTCGCCGAGCACCACAAGACCGCCGCCGAGCTCCAGCCGCTGGAGAAGATCTACAGCACGCCGCAGCCCACCGACCGGGCCAAGGTGGTCCTGGCGCAGTACGACGCCAAGCAGCTCTACTACCTGCAGTACTCCAACCGCGGCGAACTGTTCGACGTAAAGACCGACCCCGAGATCAACCTCTACAACGAGTACTTCAGCGGCGGCATGAACTCGATCTGCTTCCAGGAGATGCGCGAAGCCCGCGGCCTGGCCTACTCGGCCTACGCCATGCTCTCGAAGCCCGGCAACCTGAAGAGCCCCTACATGTTCTACGCCTTCATCGCCACGCAGAACGACAAGATGCGCCAGGCCATCGAGGCTTTCGACAGCATCATCAACGACATGCCCGAGTCGGAGGCCGCCTTCGCGATCGCCAAGGAGGCCATGCTCTCGCGCATCCGCACCGAGCGCACGGTCAAGCAGGGCGTGCTGTGGTCCTACCTCTCGCTGCGCGAGCTGGGACTCACGGAGGACCGCTCGAAGCAGGTGTTCGAGAAGGTGCAGTCGATGACGCTCGAAGACGTGAAGGCCGCCCAGCGGAAGTGGGTCAAGGACCGCCACTACGTCTACGGCATCCTGGGCGACATCAAGGACCTCGACATGAACTACCTGCGGACGCTCGGCCCCGTCGAGACCGTCTCGCAGCAGGAGATCTTCGGCTACTAAACCCGTCGCTCCGCTCTACGCGCAACCCCCGGCCCTTTGGGTCGGGGGTTTTCGTGTGCGCCCCCGGCTAAGAGCCGGCAGCCCGTAGCCGCCCCCGGGCGAAGGGCTGCTCGCTTTTCTCGCGCCCCTTCGCCGGCTACGGTCTGAAAACAGATACGAACCGCAGCCGCACAACTCGATTGTGAATTGCGAAGCCCCGCCCCCACACGATTTTCGATTATCGCGGAGCAGATTTCGTCATAAAGCAGTCCGGCCCAGCCCCCCCGTTTTCGGTTTCAGGCGAGAGAGTTTCGTGCTTCGTGAAGAACGGGGCGGATGGGTAGTACAAAGGTACGTCCCATTCGCCCCGTTCGAGGGAAGTGCGGAAATATCCGCCTGAAATCGAAAATCAGTAGCGGTAGTGATCCGCCTTATAGGGCCCTTCGGCCCTCACGCCGATGTAGTCGGCCTGCTTGGGTGTGAGCGTCGTCAGCTCGACGCCGAGGCTCGCGAGGTGGAGCCGCGCGACCTCCTCGTCGAGGTGCTTCGGCAGGCGGTAGACGCCGACCTCGAGGGGCTGCTGCCACAGCTCGAGCTGGGCGAGGCACTGATTGGTGAAGGAGTTGGACATGACGAACGAGGGGTGTCCCGTGGCGCAGCCGAGGTTGACCAGACGCCCCTCGGCCAGCACGAAGATCGCGTGCCCGTCGGCGAAGGTATACTTGTCGACCTGGGGCTTGATGGTGCTCTTCACGGCACCCGAAGCGTCGAGACGAGCCATCTGGATCTCGTTGTCGAAGTGGCCGATGTTGCAGACGATGGCCTGGTCGCGCATGCGCTCCATGTGTTCGAGCGTGATGATGTCGCAGTTGCCCGTGCAGGTCACGAAGATGTTGCCCTCGGCGAGCGCGCTCTCCACGGTCTTCACCTCGAAGCCCTCCATGGCGGCCTGCAGGGCGCAGATGGGGTCGATCTCGGTGACGATCACGCGGGCGCCGTAGGAGCGCATCGAGCGGGCGCACCCCTTGCCCACGTCGCCGTAGCCGCACACGACGACCACCTTGCCGGCGATCATCACGTCGGTGGCGCGCTTGATGCCGTCGGCAAGCGACTCGCGGCAGCCGTAGAGGTTGTCGAACTTCGACTTGGTGCAGGAGTCGTTGACGTTGATGGCCGGCACGAGCAGCTCGCCCGCCGCCTGCATCTGGTAGAGGCGGTGCACGCCCGTGGTGGTCTCCTCGCTCACGCCGCGCCACTCGGCCACCGTGCGGTGCCACTTGTCGCCGTCCTCGGCCAGGAGCCGCCGCAGCGTCTCGAGAATCACCTCCTCCTCGTAGGACGAGGGGGCGTAATCGAGCGTCGAAGCGTCGTTCTCGGCCTTGTATCCTTTGTGGATCAGGAGCGTGGCGTCGCCGCCGTCGTCGACGATCAGCTGCGGCCCCTTGCCGCCGGGGAACGAGAGCGCCATGGCCGTGCACCACCAGTACTCGGGCAGCGTCTCGCCCTTCCAGGCGAAGACGGCCACGCCGCGCTCGGCCACGGCGGCCGCCGCATGGTCCTGCGTCGAGAAGATGTTGCACGAGCACCAGCGCACGTCGGCGCCCAGCTCGACGAGCGTCTCGATGAGCACGGCGGTCTGGATGGTCATGTGCAGCGAGCCCATGATGCGCACGCCGGCGAGCGGCTTGGCGGCGCCGTACTTGCGTCGCACGGCCATCAGTCCGGGCATCTCGTGCTCGGCGATTTCGATCTCTTTGCGGCCCCACTCGGCGAGCGACATATCGGCCACCTTGTAGGGAATGTTCAGGTCTAAAAACATGGTATTGAGGTTTTGAATATGCGTTTTGTCGCGGGCGATCTGCGCACGCAGCTCCTCCACGGAGGCGAAGCGCCGCTCGCCGCGGATGCGATCGAGCAGCTCCACGCGCAGCCTCCGGCCGTAGAGGTCGCCCGCGAAGTCGAACAGGTGTGTCTCCAGCCGCCGCTCGGCCCCGCCCACCGAAGGGTTGCAGCCCAGGTTCGACATGGCCTCGTAGGTGCGGCCGCCGACCCGCACGCGCGAGCGGTAGACCCCGTCCTCGAGCTCCAGGTCGCGCGGCACGTCGAGGTTGGCTGTCGGGAAGCCCAGCTCGCGCCCCAGCCGGCGGCCGCTGCGGACCACCCCTTCGATCACCCTCCCCGTCCTCATATCTTGTCGGTGAGCTGACGCACGAGGCGGAACTGCGAGAAGAACTCCTTGGCGAAGACGCGCAGCACGGTATAGGAGGGGATCGCCAGCAGCATCCCGAGGATGCCGGCCACCGATCCGGCGATGAGGATCACCAGAAAGATCTCCAGCGGGTGTGCCTTCACCCGCTCGGAGTAGAGCGTGGGTTGCAGCACGAAGTCGTCGAGCCCCTTGAGCACGAGCAGCGTGCAGGCGATGACCAGGGCCGTGCGACCGGCCGTCATCCCCTCGATGGGGGTGACGATGCCCACCGCCACCGACACCACGCCGCCGATGAGCGGCCCGGCGTAGGGCACCACGTTCATCACCCCCATCACCAGTCCGATGAACGAGGCGTCGGCGGCCGGCATCCCGAAGGCCATCATCGCCAGCATGGCGGCGACCGTCAGCAGCAGGCTCTCGGCCAGAATGCCCGTGAAGTAGCGCGACAGCAGCACGGTCACCTCGTCCAGCGCGCGCGTGATGCCCGAGTGGTAGCGCTCGGGGAAGGCCGAGGCGACCATGCGGTAGAAGAGGCGGTCGTCCTTCAGGAAGAAGAAGGTGATGAACGATATGGAGAAGACCGCCACGACGGTCGAGAGCGTGATCCCCACGATCGACGAGAGCAGCAGGTTGAGCGAGTCGATGCTTACCAACCCATGCAGCGACTCGGCGATCGAGTCGGAGAGCGAGAAGCTGTCGGGCAGCGCCAGCAGGTCCCCCATGTAGCGCTGCATCCCCTCCAGCGGCTCGGCGATGCCCTGCGTGACGAGGGCGAAGTCGAGCGTGGCCGCCTGGTGGACCTTGTGGAAGACCAGCGGCAGGAAGAGCGAGCAGAGCGAGGCGACGACCACCCAGATCACCGCGAGCGTCGCCAGCGCCGCCAGCGAGCGGGGCATGCGCCTCCCGCGCACCTCCAGACGTTCCAGATGCCCGACGAGCGGAGCGCCCACGACGGCCAGCACCGCCGCGACGAGGATATAGACGACGATCGACGAGAAGTACCACACGAGGAACAGCGCCACCGCAGCGGCCGCCGCGCCCGCCGCGAATCGCCACACGTTGATTGAGTTGCGCTCCATCGCCGCGCAGCGTTACGCCTTGGGCAGGCGGGCGATGGGGGTCTGCGAGCCGACCACCGGGTCGCCGAGCTCCACCAGCAGTTCGCTCTCCTTGGGAATCAGCACGTCGATGCGCGAGCCGAACTTGATGAAGCCCGACACGCTGTTCTGCTCGACCGTCTGGCCCACCTTCATATAGGATACGATGCGGCGCGCGAGGATGCCCGCGATCTGGCGGAAGAGCACCTTGCGGCCCGAGGCCATGCGGATGACGGTGGTCGTGCGCTCGTTCTCGGTCGACGACTTGGGGTGCCAGGCCACCAGGAAACGGCCCGGGTGGTACTTGTAGTACTCCACCTCGCCGCCCACGGGAACCCAGTTCATGTGGACGTTCGTGACCGACATGAAGATCGAGATCTGCATCATCTCCTCGCCGAGGTACTCGGTCTCCTTGACCGCCTCGGTCACCACCACGCGGCCGTCGCAGGGCGAGAAGACCAGATCGGCGTCGTGGATGCGCACGCGCCGCGGCTCGCGGAAGAAGGCCACGATGAAGAACCAGAAAAACAGCAGAAACAGCGAACCGCCCCATAGCAGGGCATGAGGCGAGGCGAGCAGCTGGTAGAAGACCCACCAGATCAAAAGGCAGACGACACCCGAGATGCCGATAATCGTATAGCCTTCCTTGTTAATTCTCATAACGGTTTGGGTTAGCAGGGGTTACATCACGAAGATCATGTAGACGAAGACGAAGGGCGCCGAGAGCAGCATGGCGTCGAAGCGGTCGAGCACGCCCCCGTGGCCGGGGATGAGCGACCCCGAGTCCTTGACTCCGGCCGCACGCTTGAACATCGACTCGGCCAGATCGCCCGCGACGGCCACGACGGCCGCGACGAGCGCCAGTCCGGCCCACGCCGCAAGCGAGGCGCCCAGCAGGTGCCCGGCCGCGAGGCCCGCACCGACGGCGCCGGCCAGCCCGCCGAAGAACCCCTCCCACGACTTCTTGGGCGAGAGGCGCTCGAAGAGCTTGCGGCGGCCGACGGTCATGCCCACCAGATAGGCGCAGACGTCGTTGACCCAGATGATGGCTACGTAGGCCACGACCACCCACGGCGTCCATGCGTCGGTCGAGAGGATCGGGAGGTAGAGCAGCAGCGAGAAGGGCAGGGCTACGTAGACCACGCCCAGCAGCGTCACGGCGATGTTGGCAGCGGGGTTCTCGCGCTTGCGGTAGAGCTCGCAGACGAACAGCAGCGGCATGAGCAGCAGCAGGAAGGCCATGCCGCTGCCGAAGGCGTGGCCGGCCGGTCCGAGGATGCGGATGTCGTCGCTGACGAAGGCGAAGTTGAGCGCGAAGAGCAGCGCGCCGGAGAGGAGGCCCAGCACGCGCTGCGGCGCCTCGCCCCGCCGTTCGCACAGGGCGTAAAATTCGTGCATGCCCGCGAGCGAGAGCACGAGGAGCAGGGCGCCGAAGCTCCACTGCGACCAGAGGATCGCGCCCAGCACGACGACGCCCAGCACGGCGCCGCTCAGGGAGCGGATCACGAGGTTCTTCATTTTGTCGTTCATCGGAATCGGTTTTTTCCGGTTTAACGTACTTGGTTCGGGTCGGATCGCGCGGATCCGGGGTGCCCGGGGCGCGGCCGGGGTTATTCGGGCTGCGACGCCGGGCTGCCGTCGCCCGAGGGTCCGGCATCGTCGCGCCGGGCCGCCTCGCGCTCCGCTTCCGCCCCGGCCTCACGGCGCAGGGCGGCGGCTTCGGCCTCGCGGCGTTCGCGCTCGACATCCTTCCGGCGGCGGCCGAAGATGCGCTCCACGTCCTCGGTGAAGACCACTTCGCGCGCGAGCAGCAGCTCGGCCAGCTCCTTCACCCCTGCGGCGTGGTCGCGCAGCACGCGCTCGGCCATCGCCAGCGCCTCGTCCACCAGGCGGCGCGCCTCGGCGTCGATGCGCTCGGCCGTCCGCTCGGAGTAGGGTTTGGTGAGGGCCATATCGCTCTGGCCCGTCGAGTCGTAGAACGAGAGGGCGCCCACGGCATCGCTCATGCCGTAGTAGGCGACCATGGCGTAGGCCTGACGCGTCGTGCGCTCCAGATCGTTGAGTGCCCCGGTCGAGATGTGGCCGAAGTGGATCTGCTCCGACACGCGGCCGCCCAGCGTCGCGGCCAGCTGGTCCATCATCTGCTCGCGCGTGGTGATCTGCCGCTCCTCGGGCAGGTACCACGCCGCGCCGAGCGCCTTGCCGCGCGGGATGATCGTGACCTTGATGAGCGGATTGGCGTTCTCGAGGATCCAGCTCACGGTGGCGTGGCCCGCCTCGTGGTAGGCGATCACGCGCTTCTCCTCGTCGGTGATGATCTTGTTGCGGCGCTCGAGGCCCCCCACGATGCGGTCGATGGCCGCCAGGAAGTCCTCCTTCGAAATCTCTTTCTTGTCGTGGCGCGCGGCGATGAGGGCCGCCTCGTTGCAGACGTTGGCGATGTCGGCGCCCGAGAATCCGGGGGTCTGGCGCGCCAGGAACGAGCGGTCGAGCGCCGGGTCGAGCTTCAATGCGCGCAGGTGCACCTCGAAGATCTCCTCGCGCTCCTTCACGTCGGGCAGCCCCACCTCGATCTGCCGGTCGAAGCGGCCGGCACGCATGAGGGCCTTGTCGAGGATGTCGGCGCGGTTGGTGGCCGCCAGCACGATCACGCCCGTGTTGGTCTGGAAGCCGTCCATCTCGGTGAGCAGCTGGTTGAGCGTGTTTTCGCGCTCGTCGTTACCCGAGAATCCGGCGTTCTTGCCGCGCGCGCGGCCGATGGCGTCGATCTCGTCGATGAAGACGATGCAGGGGGCCTTCTGCTTGGCCTGCTCGAAGAGGTCACGCACGCGCGAAGCGCCCACGCCCACGAACATCTCCACGAAATCGGAGCCCGAGATCGAGAGGAACGGCACGTTGGCCTCGCCCGCCACGGCCTTGGCCAGCAGCGTCTTGCCCGTACCCGGAGGGCCCACCAGCAGCGCCCCCTTGGGGATCTTGGCCCCCAGCTCCCTGTATTTGTCGGCCTTGCGGAGGAAGTCGACGATCTCCATGATCTCGACCTTGGCCTCCTCCAGTCCGGCCACGTCCTTGAAGGTCACGCGGCGGGCGTTGTCCTTGTCGAAGACCTGCGCGCGGGCCTTGCCCACGTTCATGATGCCTCCGCCGCCCGCACCGCCGCCGCGCGACATGGAGCGCATGAGGAAGAACCAGACGCCGATGATGACCAGCCACGGCAGGAAGCTCACCAGCACGTTGGTCCAGTCGTTGGCGCGGTTCTCGTAGACGACGGGCACGGCGTGGCCCGAGCGCTGCTCGGCGGCCCGCAGGTCCTCGCGCAGGGCGTCGACCGAACCGATGGTGAAGGTCATCTGCACGCCCCGCTCGGGCAGGTGCGCGAGGCGCTTGTCGACCGTGTCGCGGCGGTAGCGCTCCACGGCCTCGCGGCGCAGATAGACCTGCGCCTCGGTGCGGTTGATGACCTGAATCTTCTCCACGTCGCCCGCCTCGACCATCCGCTCGACGACGGTCCAGTCGCCCGTGACGGGGGCGTCGGTCCGCTCGCCGAAGATCCACCAGCCGAGGATCAGGGCGGCGATCATGCCGTATATCCAATAGGTAGGCCGCGGCACGTTGACGTTCATTCTGTTGCCGTTGCGGTTCTGCGTTGCCATACCCTACGCCTCGTATTCGTAATGTTTCGCCGGCGCGTCGGCCCACAGCTCCTCCAGGCGGTAGAAGTCGCGCAGCTCGGTCTGGAAGATGTGCACCACCACGTCGACATAGTCCATGGCGATCCACACGGCATTCTGCTGCCCCTCGACGCGCCACACCTTCTCGCCCAGCCGCTCGAGCACCCGCTCCTCGATGCCGGCGGCGATGGCGGCCACCTGCGTGGTCGAATTGGCGTTGCACACCACGAAGTGGGAGCTGATCGCTCCGTCGAAGCCCCTCAGGTCGAGCGATACGATGTTCTGCCCCTTTTTCTCCTCGATCGCCTCGACGATCGTCTCTATCAATTTATCCATACTCTTTTTTCTGCGTATCTATAACCTTGCAAAGGTACAAAATAGAATCGACAATCAAAAATCCGCGCGCAAAAATGAGGACTGCAAACCTCGCGCCGAACGGGCGGAAAATGCAAAACGGGGAGAGAAAAACCGAAAACGGGAGGGCGGACGGGCGACGGGTCGCGGCCTGCGGAGGAGGGGGCTCTGGCGAGTTGCGGGCCTCCGCCCCGGAGGCTGCGGCCCGCGCAGCCGACGCTGCGCGATTCGGAGGGAGCTATCGAATCCTCCGGCTTCGTCCCTTTGCCGGCTCGCGCCTCCGGCGCGACCGCCCCAGCCGGCAAAGGGAACTTGCGGGCGAAAAGGCGGCTCGCAGCCACCCGGCAGCCCGCAGCCACCCGGCGCGGAGGGCCGACGGCAAATTGAAAGTGGAAAGTTGAAAATGGAAGGCGGCGACACGCAGCCCATTATTCATTATCCATTGTTCATTACAGCCTTGCAGCGCCAGCTGCGCAGCCCGTAGCCACCCACTTCTCACTTTTTACCTCTCCGGCAGGCCGCAGCCTGCGGAGTGCCGCCACGAGCCTCGGGCGAGTTGCGGGCCTCCGCCGCCGGAGGCTGCGGCCCACCGGCCTTCGGCCGTCATTTCCGGCGCCCCCCTCCCTCATTTTCAACTTTCCATTTTCAACTTCTCCCTTTTCACTTATTACTTCTCCTCCTCGTGCCCCGTCTCGCGGAGGATCGTGGCGGTCAGGGCGCGGATAATCGAGCTCTTGACGTAGGTGCGGCGCACGGCCACGGCGATCTTGCGCGACATGGCCCCCTTGGCCAGGGGCTTGAGGCGGTCGCGCCGCTCGGCCGGCAGGCAGTCGACGGCCATCTCGGGCACGATGGTCAGCGAGGCCGTGCAGTCGACGATGCGCATGAGCGTCTCGAGCGACCCCGACTCAAAGGTGTAGTGCGACGGCATCTCGCGCTTGGCCTGGCAGAGCTCGATGATCTGGTCGCGCATGCAGTTGCCGGGGCTCAGGATCACCAGATCCTTCAGGTCTATATCCTCTATGCGCACGTTGTGGCGCTCGTAGAGCGGATTCTCGGGCGAGACATAGGCGTAGAAGCGGTCGTTGAAGAGCTCCTGCTCCAGAATCCCCTCGCCGCAGGTGCCGCTGGCCACCAGCGCCGCGTCGATGCGGTCGCGCTTGAGCGCCTCGACGATCTCGGCGGTCTTCATCTCCGAGACCTCCAGCTCCACCTTGGGATAACCCTGCACGAAGGCCGGGATGAAGCGGTGGAGCAGGTAGGGGGCGACGGTGGGGATGACGCCCAGACGCAGACGGCCCGCCGTCTCGCCCTTGAGCTCGGCCACCGCCTCGCGGATGTTGTTGTAGGCCCGGAGCGCCTCGCGCGCCCGGTCGAGCACCACCTCGCCCGCCTCGGTGGGGATCACGGGCTTCTTCGAGCGGTCGAGCAGCACCACGCCCAGCTCCTCCTCCAGGGCCTTGACCTGCATGCTCAGCGAGGGCTGCGTCACGAAACAGTGTTCGGCCGCCTGCGAGAAGCTGCCGCAGTTGGCCACCGCCAACAGGTATTCGAGCTGGATGATCGTCATGTGCGCATATCGTTTGATGCAAAAATATAAAATTATTCTATCATCCGCCAACTTCCCGCCCCACGACTTTCGATTTTGAATTATTCGACCTAATTTCGCTTCCACTTTCGAAACGAAACCCCGATTTACGCTTCGGAATCGCGACGCGCGCTCCGAACCCACCGACCGATGAAACGACTGCTGCTCGCCCTGCTGCTCTGCCCGGCGCTGCCCCTCGCGGCCGCCGCACCCGACGACCGACCCGACCCGGACTCCGACGGAGTGCCCCACGCGCGCCTCGAGCGGCCCGACCTCTCGCTCGAGGTGCGCACCTCGTTCACGCACGAGGCGCCCGAGGGCGGCGATCCCTTCACGGGACTGCGGGGCGAGTACCTCAACCTCCGTCTCGAAGGGAGCATCGGCCCGGCCGTCACCTACCACTTCCGCCTGCGGATCAACAAGTTCGACAACGCGGACGGCGATCTGTTCAACGCCACCGACTGGGTCTACCTCACCTGGCGCCCGACGCTGCGCACGGCCCTCTCGGCGGGCAAGCAGCCCGTGGCGATGGGCGGCTACGAGGTCGACTGCACGCCCGTCGACGACTACTTCTACTCGGTCTTCGTGCAGCACCTGGCCTGCTACCAGTTCGCCCTCTCGGCGTCGCGCACCTCCGCCTCGGGCGACCACACCCTCACGGCGCAGTGGTGCAACTCCCCTTTCGGCCGTATGGGCGACGGGCTGTTCGCCTACAATCTGATGTGGTCGGGGCGCATGGGCAGCTTCACGACCCTCTGGTCGGCCAACCTGCTCGAATACGAGCGGGGGCGCCACCTGGCCATCCTCTCGCTGGGCACCGCCTTCGAGCGGGGGCTGCTGCGCCTGGAGTTCGACCTGATGGAGCGCGCCCTCCCGCGCCGCCTGCGCCGCCTGCGCGACATCACCTGCATCGGCCGCGTCTGCTGCACGCTCCACGAGCGGGTGCGGCTGCTCTTCAAGTGCGGCTACGACCGCAACGGAGAGGCGCCCTCCCAGGCGCCGGCCGCCGATCGCTGCGTGGCCCCGGGCACCGACCGCTTCTTCTACGGCGGCGGGGTCGAGCTCTTCCCCCGGCGCGGCAGCCGCGACCTGCGCCTGCACGCCCTCTGCGCCGACGCCAACGGCACCGTCGACGGCCTCGACCGCCCCATGCGCTATGTGAGCGTGGGGCTGCTCTGGCGCGTGAAGCTCTGCACGCGCCGCTGACGCGCGCCGCGCAGGCACCCGGGCAAGGCAAAATGCAAGCGAGCTTGCTTTTTTCGCTCGGCTAATCGTATCTTTGGCTTCGCCGAAGATACTCAGTCTCGGCAGAAACAAACCTTGCGGTTTGCTTCTGCGCTCGACTTTTCGTATCTTTGCAAATCCTCCGAATCGAAAACGACAAAAGATAACATGGCAAAGAAAATCATCCTCACGGGCGACCGTCCCACGGGCCGCCTCCACCTGGGCCACTACGTAGGCTCGCTGCGCCGCCGCGTCGAGTTGCAGAACTCGGGCGAGTTCGACCGCATCTTCATCATGATCGCCGACGCGCAGGCGCTCACCGACAACGCCGACAACCCCGAGAAGGTGCGGCAGAACGTCATCGAGGTGGCGCTCGACTACCTCTCGGCGGGCCTCGACCCCGCGCGCTCGACGCTCTTCATCCAGTCGCAGGTGCCGGAGCTGTGCGAGCTGGCCTTCTACTATATGAACCTGGTGACGGTGCAGCGCCTCCAGCGCAACCCGACCGTCAAGGCCGAGATCCAGCTGCGCGGCTTCTCGGAGAACGCCGTGGAGGGCGACACCGCGCAGCGCGCGGGCATCCCCGTGG
Source organism: Rikenellaceae bacterium (assembly GCA_902362705.1). GTDB lineage: Bacteria > Bacteroidota > Bacteroidia > Bacteroidales > Rikenellaceae > Alistipes. The sequence continues at coordinate 12,934 of CABIXK010000009.1, read as the reverse complement.
GCTTCTTCACCTACCCCATCAGCCAGGCGTCGGACATCACCGCCTTCAAGGCGACGACCGTGCCGGCGGGCGATGATCAGGAGCCGATGGTCGAGCAGACGCGCGAGATCGTCCACAAGTTCAACTCGGTCTACGGCCCCACGCTGGTCGAGCCCGAGATCCTGCTGCCCGACAACGCCGCCTGCATGCGCCTGCCGGGCACCGACGGCAAGGCCAAGATGTCCAAGTCGCTGGGCAACTGCATCTATCTGTCGGACACGGCCGACGAGGTGAAGAAGAAGGTCATGGGCATGTACACCGACCCCGACCACCTGCGTGTGGAGGACCCGGGCAAGGTCGAGGGCAACACGGTCTTCACCTACCTCGACGCCTTCTGCCGCCCCGAGCACATGGCCAAATACCTGCCCGACTACGCCTCGCTCGACGAGCTGAAGGCCCACTACCGCCGCGGCGGTCTGGGCGACGTGAAGGTCAAGCGGCTGCTCATCGCCGTGCTCAACGAGACGCTCGACCCGATCCGCGCCCGCCGCAAGGAGTTCGAGGGGCGCATCGAGGAGGTCTACCGCATCCTCGAGGAGGGCTCGGCCGCAGCCCGCGCGACCGCCGCGGCGACGCTCGACGAGGTGCGCCGCGCCATGCGCATCAACTACTTCGACGATACGGAGCTGATCGAGCAGCAGGCCAAGGCTTACGCCAATCGATAATTAAAAATGAATAATTAGGAATTAAAAACGGAGCTTTCGGGCGACGGAGGGGGACATAGGACACGCCCCGTCGCTCCGGCCCGATTGTTAATTTTCAACCCTCCATTTTCAACTTTCAATTCCGAGGAAGATGAACCTCCGTGCCGAACGGCTCTACGCCCTCTTCTACCGCCTCGCGCGGCGGCTTTCGAATAGTCAGATGCTCATGCTGCTGGCCGTCGTGGTCGGCGTGCTCGCCGGCCTGGGCACGTGGCTCTTCGAGGTACTCCTCTACACGATCAAGGGGGGCCTCACGCGCTGGTTTCCGGTCGACAGCGCCCACTTTCTCTTCCTGGTCTACCCGGCCGTGGGCATCATCCTCGCGACGCTCTTCGTGCGCTACGTCGTGCGCGACAACATCTCCGAAGGGGTCACGCGCGTGCTCTACGCCATGTCGCGGCGCGACTCGCGCATCGCGCGCCACAACTGCTGGACCTCGATCGTGGGCGGCGCCACGACCATCGGCTTCGGCGGCTCGGTGGGTCCCGAGGCGCCGATCGTGCTGACGGGCGCCGCCATCGGCTCCAACGTCGGCCGCCTGGCGCGCCTCAACTACAAGTACACCACCCTGCTGCTGTGCTGCGGCGCGGGCGCGGCGCTGGCAGCGATCTTCAAGGCGCCGATCACGGGCGTGGTCTTCGTGCTCGAAATCCTCATGCTCGACATCACCGCCGGGTCGGTCATCCCGCTGCTGATCGCCTCGATCACCGCCACGACCATGGCTTTCATGCTGCGCGGCTTCGATCCCGTGCTGGCCGTGACGCTCGCACCGGAGGACGCCTTCCACCTGTGGCAGATCCCGCTCTATATCCTCCTGGGCGGCATGTGCGGCCTGATGGCGTGGTACTTCACCTCGATGAACGCCCGCGTGGGTGCCTGGTTCAAGCGATTCGACCGCCAATACAAGAAATGGATCGCCGGAGGCGTCGTCCTCGGCGTACTTATCTTCGTCTTCCCGCCCCTCTACGGCGAGGGCTACGAGGGCTTCACGTCGCTCATGCACGGCCGCGCCTACGAGCTGTTCGACAACTCGCTCTTCTACCGCTTCCGCGACATAGACTGGGTGGTCATCCTCTTCGTCGTGGCCACCATGTTCTTCAAGGTGATCGCCATGGCCTCGACCAACGCCGCGGGGGGCGTGGGCGGTACGTTCGCCCCGTCGCTCTTCGTGGGGGCCTTCACGGGCGCCACGCTGGCCCTGATCTGCAACTTCGCCTTCGACTGGCAGGTGCCCGTCGTCTCGTTCACGCTCGTGGGCATGGCGGGCGTCATGGCCGGAGTGATGAATGCGCCGCTCACCTCGATCTTCCTCATCGCCGAGCTGTCGAACGGCTACGGGCTCTTCATCCCGCTGATGATCACGGCCTGCATCTCGTTCGCCGTGGGCTACTGGCTCGACCCCGACTCGATCTACACCAAACAGCTGCGGCAGCGTGGCGAGCTGCTCACGCACGACAAGGACCAGTCGGTCTTCGTCTTCCTGAAGCTCGACGAGCTGATGGAGACCGACTTCGTGCGCATCCGCGAACGGATGACCCTGGGCGACCTGGTGCACATCATCTCGTCGGCACGCCGCAACATCTTCCCCGTGATCGACAACTTCGGCCGCCTGCTGGGCGTCGTGCAGCTCGACGACCTGCGCGAGGACATGTTCAAGCGCGAGAAGTACGGCCGGCCCATCTCCCACTACATGATCCAGCCCCCCGACCGCATCCTCGAGCACGAGTCGATCCAGAGCATCCTGCCCAAGTTCGAGGACAAGCACACGTGGATGCTGCCCGTGGTCGACAAGCAGAACCGCTACCTGGGTTTCATCTCCAAGTCGCGCATCCTCAACGCCTACCGCGAGCAGCTGGTCAAGATCCAGCAGTAGGCGGAGGCCAGAGCTTTCAGACCCCTCATTCCGATCGGAACGGCACAGCTCCGACTGCTTTCAATTTTCAACTTTCAACTTTCAACTTTCAATTTTCATCGGTTCATGGAATTGTTCGACCTGCTCGACTGCGCCCTGACGGCGTGCGACACCGAAGGCGTGGTCATCTACCAGAACGAGCGGTCGGTGGCCGTCAACGGCGACGTCGGCGGCCGCTCGCTGCTGCCCTGCCACAACGAGCGCTCGCTGTCGATCATCCGCCGCCTGCTCTCCGAGGGCGGCCGCAACGTCTACACCATCGAGAAGCGCGGCACCCGCAAGCTGATCTACCAGACCGTCTGGCGCCGCGACGGGGGCGCGATCGGCGGCCTGGTGGAGTTCTCGATGGAGCTCCCCGACGAGCTGCCCCACTACGTGAGGGAGTAATTTTTGTCGTGTTTGCTTGCAATTTTGTAAATTATAATTTACATTTGCAGCAGCAGGCGGGAGTAGTGCGCACCTCCAACAGCCTGCCCGAACAGACAAAAACGAACGCCTTATGGGAAAAATCCTGCTTCTGCCCCACCGTTTTCAGAAAATCGGATGGGCATTGCTCGTCCCGAGCCTGCTGCTCGGGAGCTTCATCGTTTTCAACGGACACGACACATCCGGGCTGGCCGCCAAAATCGAATACGTCGTCCGGTTGGGACGCGAGGTGGACATCCAGCGCCTCGGCAACGGCATCGAACCGTGGCTCAACAACTTCATCATCATCTCCCTGCTGCTCGGAACGCTCTTCGTCACCTGCTCGCGCGAGCGGGTCGAGGACGAGATGATCGCCCACATCCGCCTCAACGCGCTGCTCACGGCGCTCTACGTCCACACGGCCGTCGTCATCGTCGCGGCGCTCGCGGTCTACGGATTCGCATTCATCGACGTGATGGTCTACAACCTCTTCACGCTGCCGCTGCTCTTCACGGCGATCTACCGCTGGCAGCTGCGGAGGATGAGAAAGGAGGCGGGCGATGAAGAATAGCCTCCGCGTCGCGCGCGCCGAGCGGCGCATGACCCAGCAGCAGCTGGCCGACGCCGTGGGCGTGAGCCGCCAGACGATCAACGCCGTCGAGGCGGGCAAATTCGTCCCCTCGACCCTGCTGGCGCTCAAGATCGCCCGCTGCTTCGACCGCCCGGTCGAGGCGCTCTTCCAGCTCGAGGAGGGCGACTGATTCCCCTCGGGAGACAACCCGCGCAGGGAGCGCAACACACCCTGCAAGCGACCGAAAAGGGCGTGTGTCGAAACGAAAGTCTCGGCACACGCCCTGCGGCCGCCGCTCCCCCCTACAGCTTGATGTCGTAGATCTGGACGACCCCCTGCAGCCGCCCGTCGTCGTCCGTCACGAGCAGCGAGGTGATCTTGTTGCGCGTCATCATCTTCTCGGCCTCGATCAGCTTCTCGTCGGCCGCGATGGTCTTGGGATGGAGCGTGGCGATGTCGCGGGCGCGGATGTTGAAGAACTCGGCCCGGCGGCGCTCCATCGTGCGGCGGATGTCGCCGTCGGTGACGATGCCCTCGATGCGGTCGCCGTCGCAGACGACGATCAGCCCCAGCCCGCCCTTCGATATGGCGTGGATCATCTCCGCCGCGGGGCAGTCGGGCGCCACGACGGGCAGGTCGTGGTCGCGCATCACGTTGCCCACGGTCATCAGCAGGCGGCGTCCCAGGCTGCCGCCCGGGTGCAGGCGCGCGAAGTCGACGCTCGTGAAGTTGCGCTGCTGCATGAGCGACACGGCCAGCGCGTCGCCCATGGCGATCTGCGCCGTGGTCGAGCTCGTGGGCGCGAGGTGGAGGATGCAGGCCTCCTCCCTGACGCCCACGTCGAGGTGCACGTCCGAGTTGCGGGCCAACGCCGAGTCGGGCTTGCCCGTCATCGAGATCAGGCGGTTGCCGTTGGCGTGGATGAAGGGTACGATCTTCAGGATCTCGTCGGTCTCGCCCGAGTAGGAGAGGGCCAGCACCACGTCCTCCTTCGAGATCATGCCCAGGTCGCCGTGGAAGGCCTCGCCCGGGTGGAGGAAGAAGCTCGGCGTGCCGGTCGAGGCGAGCGTTGCGGCGATCTTGCGGCCCACCAGGCCCGACTTGCCCATGCCCGTGACGATGCACTTGCCCGTGCAGGCGAGGATCGTCTCCACGGCCTCGGCGAAGGCGTCGCCCAGCCGCTGCTCCATCTCTTGCAACGCCAGCATCTCGGTGTGCACGGCGCGGCGCGCCACCTCCACGATCCGCGCCTTTTCGTTGTCGGTCATCATTTTATAGCAGGGTTTTGATGAGATTCTCCAGCTCGTCCAGAGGCAGCATGTTGGGGCCGTCGCTCAGGGCCGCGTCGGGCGCGGGGTGCACCTCGAAGAAGAAGCCGTTGGCGCCGAACGCCTTGGCCGCGCGCGCCATCGCCGGCACGAACTCGCGGTTGCCGCCCGTCTTGCCGCCCGCGGCGCCGGGGCGCTGCACCGAGTGGGTGCAGTCCATCACCACCGTGGGGGCGATGCGCAGCATGTCGGGGATGTTGCGGAAGTCGACCACCAGATTGTTGTAGCCGTAGATGTTGCCGCGCTCGGTGAGCCACACCTCGCCGGCACCCGCCTCGCGGGCCTTCTCGTAGGGGAACCGCATGTCGGCGCCCGAGAGGAACTGCGCCTTCTTGATGTTGACCGTGCGGCCCGTCGCTGCAGCGGCGAGGAGCAGGTCGGTCTGGCGGCAGAGGAAGGCCGGGATCTGCAGCACGTCGACCACCTCGGCCGCCGGCGCCGCCTGCCACGCCTCGTGGATGTCGGTGAGCAGCCGCAGCCCCCACTTCGACTTCACGTCGGCGAGCATCCGCAGCCCGCGGTCGATGCCCGGCCCGCGGAACGACGTGAGCGACGTGCGGTTGGCCTTGTCGAACGACGCCTTGAAGATGATCTCCACGCCCAGCCGGCGGTTGATGGCGACCAGCCGTTCGGCCACCGTGTCGAGCAGTTCGGCCGATTCGATGACGCACGGCCCTGCGATAAGCTTTATTGCCATAAAGCGATGAATAATTAACAGTTAACTATGAATAATCATTCACTATTCATTGTTCTTTTTTCATTAGGAAGCGCTCCGCCCGCTCCAGATCCTCGGGCGTGTCGATGCCCACCGTCTCGGCGTCGGTGATCCCCACGCCTATGCGGTAGCCGTTCTCCAGCCAGCGCATCTGCTCGAGCGACTCGGCCAGCTCGAGCGGCGACTGGGGCAGCTCGGTCACGGCGCGCAGCGCCGCGGCGCGGAAGCCGTAGATGCCGATGTGCTTATAAAAGGTGTGGCGCGCGAGCCACTCCTCGCGTGCGACGCCCCGCAGGTAGGGGATGACCGAGCGCGAGAAGCAGAGGGCCCGCGACTGCGCGTCGAGCACCACCTTCGGGGAGTTGGGGTTCTCGAGCGCCTCGGCGCCGTCGGCCTGCGTGAAGGGCTTGACCAGCGTGGCGATGTCGACGGACGGGTCGTCGAAGCAGCGCACGAGCGCCTCGAGCTGCGAGGCGCGGATGAAGGGCTCGTCGCCCTGCACGTTGACCACCACGTCGAAAGTGCGCCCCTCGGCGCAGATGCGGTCGAAAGCCTCGCGGCAGCGGTCGGTGCCGCTGCGGTGGTCGGGCGAGGTCATGACGGCCCGCCCGCCGAAGGCCTCCACGGCCTCGAGGATGCGCCGGTCGTCGGTGGCGACCACGGCCTCGTCGAGCACGCCGGCCACCTGCCCGTAGACGCGCTCGATGACGCTCTTGCCGCCCAGCCGGGCCAGCGGTTTTCCCGGGAAGCGCGTCGAGGCGTAGCGCGCGGGGATGATTGCGATGGTTTTCATGGCTGTCGTTTTACTCCAGGGCCAGGGCCAGCACCTCGTCGTTGGTGCGCACGTAGTGGAACGCGAGCCCCTCGACGTATTCGGGTTTGATCTCGGCGATGTCCTTGCGGTTCTCCTCCGAGAGGATGATCGTATGGATGCCGGCGCGCTTGGCCGCCAGGATCTTCTCCTTGACGCCGCCCACGGGGGTCACGCGGCCGCGCAGCGTCGTCTCGCCCGTCATGGCGATGCGCTCGCGCACCTTGCGCCCGGTGTAGGTCGAGACGATCGAGGTGACCATGGTGATGCCGGCCGAGGGGCCGTCCTTGGGGATCGCCCCCTCGGGCACGTGGATGTTCAGGTCGCGCGTTTCGAAGAGCTTGGGGTCGATCCCCAGCTCCTCGCAGTGGGCCATCACCCACTCGTGGGCGATCGTCGCCGACTCCTTCATCACGTCGCCCAGGTTGCCCGTCAGGCTCAGCTTGCCCTTGCCGGGCGTCAGCACCGACTCGATGTAGAGGATGTCGCCCCCCACCTCGGTCCAGGCCAGGCCGGTCACGACGCCCGTCATGCCGCCCACCTCGTACTCCTCGCGCAGGAACTTGGGCATGCCGAGGATCTTCTCGATCTCGGCGTCGGTCATCTCTGCGGCGAAGCCCTCGTCGAAGGCGATCTGCTTGGCACGCGCACGCGCGAGCTTGGCCAGCAGCTTGTCGAGCGAGCGCACGCCCGCCTCGCGCGTGTAGGAGCCGATGATGCGCTCGACGGCCCCGGCCGAGAGCTGCATCTCCGCCTCGCGGATGCCGTGGGCCTCGCGCTGCTTGGGCAGCAGGTGATCCAGGGCGATGCGCACCTTCTCCTCGGTCAGGTAGCCCGCGATGTTGATCATCTCCATGCGGTCGCGCAGCGCCGGGGCGATGTTGGCGATGTTGTTGGCCGTGGCGATGAAGAGAACCTTCGACAGGTCGTACTCCATGTCGATGTAGTTGTCGTGGAAGGTGGTGTTCTGCTCCGGGTCGAGCACCTCCAGCAGGGCGCTCGACGGGTCGCCGTGGTTCGACACGGTGAGCTTGTCCACCTCGTCGAGGATGATCACCGGGTTGGACGAGCCGCAGCGCTTGATGGTCTGGATGATGCGGCCCGGCATGGCGCCGATGTAGGTGCGGCGGTGTCCGCGGATCTCCGACTCGTCGTGCAGACCGCCCAGCGAGATGCGGCCGAACTTGCGGCCGAGGGCCGCCGCCACCGACTTGCCGAGCGACGTCTTGCCCACGCCCGGAGGGCCGTAGAGGCAGAGGATGGGCGATTTGAGGTCGCCCTTGAGCTTGATGACGGCCAGGTGCTCCAGCAGGCGCTCCTTGACCTCCTCCAGTCCGAAGTGGTCGCGGTCGAGCTGCTCGCGCGCGCATTTGAGGTCGAGGTTGTCGGCCGTCACGTCGTTCCACGGCAGTTCGAGCAGCAGCTGGAGGTAGGTCATCTGCACCGAATACTCGGCCACGGCGGGGTTCAGCCGCTCGACCTTCTGCAACTCCTTCTCGAAGGTCTCGCCCACCTCCGCGGGCCAGTTTTTCTTGGCCGCCGTCTCACGCATCTTCTCGATCTCGGCGTCGGTGCCGTCGCCCAGCTCGTCCTGGATCGTGCGCATCTGCTGCTGGAGGTAGTAGTCGCGCTGCTGCTTGTCGATCTCCTGCTTGACGCGCTCCTGGATCTGGTTCTTGAGCTCGGCCAGCTGCTGCTCGCGCACGAGGATCTCCAGCAGCTTGCGGGCGCGGGCCAGCAGGCCGGGGGCCTCCAGCAGCGACTGCCGGTCCTCGTCCGAGAGCTCCAGGTTGGAGCAGATGAAGTTGATGATCCCGCGCTTCGAGTCGATGTTCTTGATGGCGAAGGCCGCCTCCTTGGGCATCGAGGGCGAGATGTTGATGATGCCGAGGGCCACGTCGCGGATCGAGTCGACCAGCGCCTCGAACTCCACGCTCGACATGTCGGGCGTGGTGTCGCGCAGGGCCGTCACGCGGGCCTTGAGGTAGGGCTCGGTCGAGACGTACTCGTTGATCTCGATCTTCTCCAGACCGTTGAGGATGACCGTCAGATTGCCGTTGGGCATCTCCAGGATCTTGATGATGCGGGCCGCGGTGCCGACCTTGTACATGTCGTCGGGCCCGGGGTTCTCCACGTCGCTCTCGCGCTGGAGCACGGCGCCCAGCAGCCCGCCCTCGGCGTTGACGGCCCTCACGAGCGAGATGCTCTTGTCGCGCCCCACGGTGATGGGGGTGATGGCGCCCGGGAAGAGCACCGACGAGCGGAGCGTGAGGATGGGTATCTGGTCGGGAATCTCCGCCTCCTCGACCGGCTCGTCGCCGCCCGTGACGATGGGAATCACGCGGTGGTTCCCGTCGAGCAGCTCGGGAGAGAAAAAGGTGTCGTCGGTTTCGATCTTATCTTTTTTGCTCATGCCTTACTTCTTTATAAATAGTTCGCAAAGGTAACGTTTTTTCGCGGAATTTATTTCATCTTTGGCAGATTGTTGATAACTTTGCCGATCCGAAAACGCAGAACAAAAATCCACAACATGCAGATCGCCGACAAATATTCGCCCCGCGAGATCGAATCCAAGTGGTACGACTACTGGATCGACCGCCGCCTCTTCCACTCCGAACCCGACGAGCGCCAGCCCTATACGATCGTCATCCCGCCCCCCAACGTCACGGGCATGCTCCACATGGGCCATATGCTCAACAACACGCTGCAGGACGTGCTGGTGCGCCGCGCCCGCATGTCGGGCCGCAACGCCTGCTGGGTGCCGGGCATGGACCACGCGTCGATCGCCACGGAGGCCAAGGTGGTGGCCATGCTCCGCGAGCGGGGCATCGAGAAGTCGCAGCTCACGCGCGAGGAGTTCCTCCGCTACGCCTGGGAGTGGAAGGAGCAGTACGGCGGCGTGATCCTCCGCCAGCTGCGCAAGCTGGGCGCCTCGTGCGACTGGGAGCGCACCTGCTTCACCATGGACGAGGCGCGCACCGAGAGCGTGCTGCGCGTCTTCTGCGACCTCTACGACAAGGGCAAGATCTACCGCGGCGTGAGGATGGTCAACTGGGACCCCGCGGCTCAGACCGCCCTCTCGGACGAGGAGGTGATCTTCAAGGAGTCGCACGGCAAGCTCTACTACCTGCGCTACAAGGTCGAGGGCACCGAGAAGCACATCATCGTGGCCACGACGCGCCCCGAGACAATCCTGGGCGACACGGCGCTCTGCGTCAACCCCGAGGACCCGCGCTACGCCGATCTGCCGGCCGACGCGCGCGTCATCGTGCCGCTCGTGGGCCGCTCGATCCCGGTCATCCGCGACACCTACGTCGACATCGAGTTCGGCACGGGCGCCCTGAAGGTGACCCCGGCCCACGACGTGAACGACTACATGCTGGGCGAGAAGTACGGCCTGGAGACCATCGACATCTTCAACGACGACGGCACGATCAACGACAAGGTGGGCATGTACGTGGGCGAGGACCGCTTCGACGTGCGCCGCCGCATCGAGGGCGACCTGGCGGAGGCCGGCCTTCTGGAGAAGACCGAGGAGTACACCAACAACGTGGGCTACTCCGAGCGCACGGGCGTGGCGATCGAGCCCAAGCTCTCGATGCAGTGGTTCCTCTCGATGCAGGAGCTCGCCGAGCCCGCCACGCGGGCCGTCATGGAGGACACGATCCGCTTCGTGCCCGAGAAATACAAGAACACCTACCGCCACTGGATGGAGAACATCAAGGACTGGTGCATCTCGCGCCAGCTGTGGTGGGGCCAGCGCATCCCGGCCTGGTACCTCCCCAAGGGGGGCTACGTCGTGGCGCCGACCGAGGAGGAGGCGCTGGCCAAGGCGCGCGAGAAGGCGGGCGATCAGTCGCTCCGGCTCTCCGATCTGCGGCAGGACGACGACGTGCTCGACACCTGGTTCTCGTCGTGGCTCTGGCCCATCTCCGTCTTCGACGGCATCCGCCGCCCCGACAACGAGGAGGTGAAGTACTACTACCCCACCGACGACCTGGTGACGGGCCCCGACATCATCTTCTTCTGGGTGGCGCGCATGATCATGGCGGGCTACGAGTACCGCGGCGAGGAGCCCTTCCGCAACGTCTACTTCACGGGCATCGTGCGCGACAAGATCGGGCGCAAGATGTCCAAGCAGCTGGGCAACTCGCCCGACCCGCTCGACCTGATCGACAAGTACGGCGCCGACGGCGTGCGCATGGCCATGCTCATCTCCTCGTCGGCCGGCAACGACGTGATGTTCGACGAGGCGCTCTGCGAGCAGGGCCGCAACTTCGGCAACAAGATATGGAACGCCTACCGCCTGGTGGGCGGCTGGGCCGTCGACGCGGCGGCCGCGCAGAGCGAGAACGACCGCCTGGCCGTCGAGTGGTTCGGCGCCGCGCTCGACCGCTCGCTGCGCCAGATCGCCGACGACTTCGGCTCGTACCGCATCTCGGAGGCCTTCAAGGAGGCCTACCGCCTCTTCTGGGACGACTTCAGCGGCCTCTACCTCGAGATGGTCAAGCCCGCCTACGGCAGCCCGACCGACCCGGCGACGATGGCCGCCACGCGCGCCTTCTTCGACGCGCTCATGCGCCTGCTGCACCCCTTCATGCCCTTCGTGACCGAAGAGATCTGGCAGGACCTCGCGCCCCGCGCCGAGGGCGAGTCGATCTGCACGGCCGCGATGCCCGAGGCGGGCGCCGTCAAGGAGGCGCTGCTCGCCCGCTTCGAGCTGGCCAAGGAGGCGATCTCGTCGGTGCGCAACGTCCGCAACCAGAAGCAGCTGCCGCAGAAGGAGGCGCTCGCGCTGCGCGTGGTGGTCGACGAGAACTACCCCGCGGAGTACGCCCCCGTGATGATGAAGATGGCCAACCTCTCGGCCATCGAGCCCACCGTCGAGAAGGACCCCACGGCCGCGGCGTTCCTCGTCAAGACCACGCAGTACTTCGTGCCGATGGCCGGCAGGATCGATGTGGAGGCCGAACGCAAGAAGCTCGCCGACGAGCTGGCCTACTGCGAAGGATTCCTGGCCTCGGTCATGAAGAAGCTCTCCAACGAGCGTTTCGTGCAGTCGGCCCCCGAGAAGGTCGTGGCCAACGAGCGGGCCAAGCAGGCCGACGCCGAGGCGAAGATCGCCGCCCTGCGCGAGCAGCTCGCGGCGCTGGACAAGTAGCCGGGCGGCTGGCAGCGGGCACAAGCGGCGAGCGGCAAGCAGCAGGCGGCGAGCGGCTGGCGGCGAGCGGCTGGCCAAAAGTGAGAAGTAAAAAGCGACGAGCGGGAGATGCCGTTTTCGCTTCCTGCTTCTCACTTTCGGCTTTTCGTTTTCGGGTTGCAGAATCGGTCTTCGCGGCCTCGGGCGAAGGAGTGAAAGCAGGGACTTGCCCGGCTCGAAGAGCCGGCAGCCCGCAGCCACCCGGCGCGGAGGGCTGCTCTGTCGGCTGCGCCTCGATCGCGCCTCAGCTGGCTACGGGCCGAAAACAGAGGTCCAAATAAAAGATGCCCCGGCTTTTAGCCGGGCGGGCCGCAGCCACCCCGGGCGAAGGCCCGCAACCCTTCGCAGAATCGCGATCCTCGCTGGCTGCGTCCCGAGAGCTCCCGTCGCTGCACAGTTCGGAGGAGACCAGCGAAGCCCCCGGCTTCGTCCCTTTGCCGGCTCGCGCCGGAGGCGCGACCGCCCCAGCCGGCAAAGGGAGCTTGTCCGCCGGAAAACGGCTCGAAGAGCCGGCAGCCCGTAGCCGCCCCCGGGCGAAGGGCTGCTCGCTGCTCTCGCGCCGCTTCGCCGGCTACGGTCTGAGCGCAAGGCGAAAGCCCGCAACTCGCCCGGCTCGTGCCGCCCTTCGCCGGCTGCGTCCGAAAACTTCTTACTTCTCACTTATTCACTTTTTACTTAACGCAACAGTGCCTTCTATCACCATCTATACCGACGGATCGGCCCTCGGAAACCCCGGCCCGGGCGGCTACGGCGTCGTGCTGCTCTCGGGTCCCTACCGCAAGGAGCTCTCGGCGGGCTTCCGCCTGACGACCAACAACCGCATGGAGCTCATGGCCGTCTGCGCGGCCCTCGAAACGCTCAAGTTCGAGGGCTCCGACGTGACCGTCTACTCCGACTCGAAATACGTCGTCGACGCCGTCACGAAGGGGTGGGTCTTCGGCTGGGTCAAGAAAGGCTTCGCCGGCAAGAAGAACCCCGATCTGTGGATGCGCTTCCTGGGGCTCTACCGCCGCCACCGCGTGCGGTTCGTCTGGGTCAAGGGCCACGCCGAGACGGTCGAGAACAACCGCTGCGACCAGCTGGCCGTGGCGGCGGCCAACGACCGGACCCGCCACCGCGAGGACACCGGCTACCGCCCCGAATAACCCGACCGCAACCGCTCCCAGCGGCCGACAGCCCCGCCGAGCCGGCTCCCGATGACTGCCGGACCGCCGCACCCCGTCCGCCGCATCCGGTCCCCGAACGCCCC
>CABIXK010000008.1:70661-91766 GCA_902362705.1 Rikenellaceae bacterium | reverse complement strand
CCGCCGACCCCCCCCCGCTCCATGTATATATTCCCCGTCGCCCTTTGCCGGTCAGCCACCCCCCCCCTCGCTGCACTTCGATTGTTAAAAATGGGGCCGATTATTTTTGCCGGTTTCGAAAATAATATTATATTTGTATTCTGTTACGCGGCGAAAATGTTTGCCTCCCGGTCCGATTCCGGTGGTGTTCGAGTTGTCATATCGGCGTCGGAAGCCTGTACGAGGCGGTTTTTTTGCGTTCGGCGAACGGCGGGGCGAACCGATCGCCTCGGCATATTTTAATAAAATTTAAAAAATAATTTATGTAGAAAGAACCGAAAAAAGACAACCTGAAACTCAAACGCAACACGTTTTTACTAGTCCAATTTAAACCAAACAACAAATGAATTTGAAATCGACAATTTATGCGGCATGTCGCGGCCTGATGCTGGTTGCGGCACTGTGTTTCGTCGCTCCCGTGTCGGCTCAGAGCGGCGCCAGAGGCGTCGTGAAAGATGCTGAGGGGGGGGGTATTATCGGAGCCTCGGTCGTGCAGAAAAACACGACCAATGGTGTTTCTACGGGCGCTGACGGCGCCTTCACGCTGCCCGGCGTAAAGAACGGAGACGTACTTCAGGTCTCCTTCATCGGATATGTAGCCCAGGAGGTCGTATGGAAGGGTACGCCCCTGGAGATCGTCATGGTCGAGGATGCCCAGATCATGGACGAGGTGGTCGTCGTAGGTTACGGCGTACAGAAGAAGACCAACGTGACGGGTGCCGTCTCGATGGTCGACTCGAAGGCTTTCGCGTCGCGTCCCGTGCAGAACGTATCGCAGGCTCTCCAGGGTCAGATCCCGGGCCTTACGATGTCGATCGGCAACAGCGGCGGTACGCTCGACAGCGAGATGTCGATCTCGATCCGCGGTGCCGGTACCATCGGTTCGGGTTCGAGTGGCAGCCCGCTCGTTCTGATCGACGGTATCGAGGGCAACATGAACACGGTCAACCCCAACGATATCGAGAGCGTTTCGGTCCTGAAGGACGCCGCTTCGGCGTCGATCTACGGTGCCCGTGCGGCCTTCGGTGTGATCCTCATCACCACCAAGGGCGGCAAGTCGGACAAGGTGCGCGTGAACTACACGGGTAACGTCCGTTTCTCCGACGCCATCCAGATCCCCGAGATGGTCGACTCCTACACCTTCGCCAGCTACTGGAACGTAGCCAACTCCAACGACGGTAACGGTGCCATCTTCAACGAGGAGGCCCTCAACCGCATCAAGACCTACATGTCGGGCGGCTACACCGATCCCACCAAGGACGAGTACTACGGCGTCAAGGCCAACATGGGCAGCAACAAGTACGACGCCTACGGCAACGCCTTCGCCAACACCGACTGGTTCGACACCTTCTACAAGAACTGGGTTCCCTCGCAGGAGCACAACCTCAGCCTGAGCGGCGGTACGGACAAGGTGACCTACTACGTTTCGGGCAACTTCCTCGGCCAGAACGGTCTGATCGCCTTCGGCGAGGACAACTTCGACCGCTACACGATGACGGGTAAGATCTCGGCCAAGCTCGCCAAGTGGGCTACGATGAACTACACCACCAAGTGGACGCGCGAGGACTACAGCCGCCCGACCTACATGACGGGCCTCTTCTTCCACAACATCGCTCGCCGCTGGCCGACCAACCCGGTCTACGATCCCAACGGCCACCTCTTCCCCGAGATGGAGACCATCCAGCTCCAGGACGGCGGTAAGGAGCGTAACCAGAAGGACTACTACACCAACCAGATGCAGTTCGTCTTCGAGCCCGTCAAGGATTGGCACATCACCCTCGACGGCAGCCTCCGCCACATGACGCGCGCCAACCACTGGGAGGTGCTCCCCATCTACGGCTACTACGTCGACAACACCCCCTATCTGCTGTCGTGGAACGGCGGTGCCGCCGGCTACTCGGAGGTGTCGGAGCAGCGCTGGTCGGAGGACTACTTCTCGACCAACATCATGACCGACTACGCCAAGGAGATCAACGGCCACTACTTCAAGGTGCTCGTCGGTTTCAACGGTGAGCTCTACAAGAACGACTACCTGCGCGGCTTCGGCGAGGACCTCATCACGCCCGACGTGCCCGAGCTGTCGATCACGCAGAAGAACTTCAAGGCGAGCAACAGCAAGTCGGAGCTCGCTCTGGCCGGCTTCTTCGGTCGTATCAACTACAACTACAAGGAGCGCTACATGGCCGAGATCAACGTGCGTTACGACGGCTCGTCGCGCTTCGTGGGCGACAAGCAGTGGGGTACGTTCCCCTCGTTCTCGCTCGGTTGGAACATCGCACGCGAGGAGTTCATGGCCGACTACACCGACCTGGTGGGCATGCTGAAGCTCCGCGGTTCGTGGGGTCAGCTGGGTAACAACACCATCAACTCCTACTATCCCTTCTACCAGACGCAGAGCACCGGCGCCCTCAGCTCGGGCTGGCTTATCGGCGGCGAGAAGCTCAACACGGCCGGTCTGCCGGGTATCGTTTCCGACGTGCTGACGTGGGAGACGGTCGAGAGCTGGGACGTAGGTTTCGACTTCGCCATGTTCAAGAACCGCTTCACGGGTGCGTTCAGCTACTACCAGCGTTCGACCTACGACATGGTCGGTCCGGCTCCGACGCTGCCGTCGATCCTGGGTACGAGCGCTCCCGCCGTCAACAACTGCGATATGCGCTCCTACGGTTGGGAGCTCGAGCTGGCTTGGCGCGACAAGATCGGCAAGGACTTCACCTACGGCGCCCGCTTCACCCTCTCGGACAACCAGCAGAAGATCCTGCGCTATCCCAATAAGACGGGCTCGCTCTCGCAGTACTATGCAGGTGCCATGCGCGGCGAGATCTGGGGTTATACCACCGCAGGTATCGCCCAGACCCAGGAGGAGATGGACAACCACCTGCAGAACAACCGTCCCAACTGGGGTTCGGGCTGGGGCGCCGGCGACATCATGTACAAGAACCTTGTGGATCGTTACGACGAGAATGGCGAGGTGATCGACGAGGGCGTCGTCAACAACGGTAGCAACACGCTCATGGATCACGGCGACCTGCGCGTGATCGGTAACTCGACGCCGCGCTACAACTTCGGTCTGATGCTCGACGCACAGTGGAAGGGCCTCGACTTCTCGATCTTCTTCCAGGGCGTGATGAAGCGCGACTACTGGCTCTCGGGTCCCTACTTCTGGGGTGCCGACGGCGGCATGTGGCAGTCGTGCGCCTTCAAGGAGCACCTCGACTACTGGTCGCCCGACAACCGCGACGCCTACTATCCGAAGGCTTACTTCAACAACGGCGACAAGAACAAGCAGACGCAGACGCGCTATCTCCAGGATGCTTCCTACATCCGTCTGAAGAACTTCCAGATCGGTTACACGCTGCCCAAGAAGTGGACCAGCAAGGCCGGCATGGAGTCGGTGCGCATCTACCTCTCGTGCGACAACATGTGGACCGGCACGAGCCTCAGCAGCATCTTCGATCCCGAGCTGCTCGGCGGCGACTGGGGTCCCGGCAAGCTCTATCCCACGCAGCGCACGATTTCGCTCGGTGCCAATATTAACTTCTAATCAACGAACGGCAATATGAAATTGAATTTCAAGAAAATATTGATCTGCTCGCTCGTAGCTGCGAGCGGGATGGGCCTCTCGTCGTGCGACAAGTGGCTCGATCGTCAGCCGCTCACCAACATCACGCCGGATTCCTACTACAAAACGTCCGACCAGGTGGGTGCCTACGTGATCAACTACTATGCTTCGCAGCTGGTAACTCCCCAGGGCAACTGCATGTACCACGACGGCGGCTGGCCCCACAACGTCAACCGAAACGACGACAACACCGACAGCTTCATCACCGGCCGCGGCAATACGAACTATTTTGCCGGGCTGTGGCAGTCGGGCGCCAGCCAGGTGCTCACCAGCCGATACGGGACCATCCGTACGTGGAACTTCCTGATCAATCGGGTGGAGTCGACCTATGACCAGATCACCAACAACGACGGCATGCTCGACCACTACCTGGGCGAGGCCTACTTCTTCCGTGCGCTGGCTTACTACAACGCGCTGGTGAACTACGGTGACCTGCCGATCATCGAGGAGGTGCTGCCCGACGACACGCAGGTGCTGCGCGACCACGCCGTGCGCGCTCCGCGCAACGAGGTGGCACGCTTCATCCTCAAGGATCTCGATACGGCCTGCGGCAAGCTCAAGCCGGCCGCCGACGTCAACCGCGAGCGCATCGGCCAGGAGGTCGCGCTGCTGCTCAAGTCGCGCGTGGCGCTCTTCGAGGCTACCTTCGAGAAGTACCACCGGGGTACGGGCCGCGTGCCGGGCGATGCCACCTGGGGCGGTGCCGACAAGTCCTACAACCAGGGCAAGACCTTCGACATCGACGGTGAGATCGCCTTCTTCCTCGACGCGGCCATGAAGGCTGCGAAGGCAGTCGTCGACGCCGTTCCGACGCTGACGGCCAACTCGCACCAGTTCGATCCTACGGTGGGCGTGCTCTATGGCTGGAACCCCTACTTCGAGATGTTCTCGCCCGAGGCCAAGCTGCCGCAGAACTCGATCCCCGAGGTGCTGCTGTGGCGTACCTACGACAAGTCGCAGAGCATTTCGCACAACGCGATCAACCGTCTGAAGATGGGTAACAACGACGGTATCACGCGCAGCGCCGTCAACGCCTACCTGATGAAGAACGGTCTGCCGATCTATGCCGATGCCGCCTACGCACAGCGTGGCGATGCTTCGATCATGCTCGAGAAGACCGACCGCGACGAGCGTCTCCAGCTCTTCGTATGGGGCGAGGATAACGTGCAGTACTCCGACATGGCCTACAAGACCGTCGCCGAGACGGGCGAGGTCGTGAAGCTCGGTCCCGTGGGCATCACCTACTCGAACGCCCAGAACGTCGACATCACGGGCTACCGCTCGCGCAAGTTCTACTGCTACGACTCGTCGCAGTGCGTATCCGACGACCTGCTCGCATCGAACGCCTGCCCCGTATTCCGTACGGCCGAGGCCTACCTCAACTACATGGAGGCTTGCTACGAGCTGAACGGTTCGCTCGACGCCGTGGCCGAGGGCTACTGGAAGCGTATTCGCGAGCGTGCGGGCGTGGACCAGGACTTCGACAAGACGATCCAGGCCACCATCATGGCCAAGGAGATCGAGCAGCAGCACCTCGACGTATGGTCGGGCGACCAGCAGGTCGACGCTACGCTCTACAACATCCGTCGCGAGCGTCGTTGCGAGCTGGCCGGCGAGGGCTTCCGCTTCGACGACCTGCGTCGCTGGCGTTCGTTCGACCGTCTGCTCGTCGAGAAGTACATCGTCGAGGGTATCAACCTGTGGGACGAGGCCTATAAGAACTACGCTCAGTACAGCGAGGACAATACGGCGGCCGACGCCGGCGGCAACAACCCGCTGCGTTACGACATGACCACCGATGCCAACGTATCGCCCAAGGAGGACGGCAAATACCTCCGTCCGCTGCGCCGCAGCCGGGAAAGCAACGACCTCTACGACGGCTACGGCTGGAAGAAGGCCTACTACCTCTCGCCGCTCGGCTTCGAGGAGTTGCAGCTCGTGGCTGCCGATGCCAACGAGGTGGCCGCCACTTCGAGCTACTACCAGAACCCCTACTGGCAGGTATCGGCCGGCTATCCGCTGGAGTAACCTCGCTTAGGCGCCGGTAGGGCTGCCTGCGATGCCTTCGGGCGCTCGCCCCGCGCAGCCGCTATCGGTCGATGACCGGGCCCCCGCACCATCAGGTGCGGGGGCTTTTTCGTGTGCTCGTGTGGTTGCGCGGTTTGTGCGGGGTTGGGCGGTTGTGCGGCTGTCTGTTGTGGGGCGGTGCGGGTGCCCGGGGCGTTTGTGGGTGGTCGGGGGCGGCGCGGGGAGGATTGGCTGCGGGGCGGCTGGGCTGTGGATGGGTGTGCGGTTGCTGTGCAGGATCGGTTACCGCGCGGCGGGGCGGGCGCAGGATGTCGGGCGGGCAGGTGTGCCGGGGCGAGCCGTCGAGGCGGTTGCAAGGGCGGGGCGGCTGCGGGTGTGGACGGGTGGCGGCCCTATGCTGATTGTGCGGGCGGGGCCTTCCTGCGCTCCGAAGCGCCTGTGCCGGGCCCGGGGCCCGACGGTCGATGAAAAAAGGAGAGGCGTTGTTGCCTCTCCTTCGGTCTTCGATCTCCCGGTCAACCTGGTCTGTCTGGTCTGTCTGGTCTGTCCGATCTCCCCGGCCTGTCTCGTCCGGCCGGTCGTCTATCCCGTCTGTCCCGTCGGTTCAATCCGGCTGGCCGGTTCCTATTCGATCGACAGATGGTCGCTGTTCCACTCGCCGGCGGCCTCGGGGTAGACGAACGGGCGCGTCTCCTGCTCGGCCTTCATGGCCAGGTAGCTCTCGTAGAGGCAGATGCCGTTGGCGGCGTTGCGCGCCAGCAGGAAGGCCACCACCGACGGGTGGCGCTTGGCGGTGTGGTAGCTGTTGCGGGCCCGCTCGATGAAGGCCTCGCGCCATGCCGGATCGTTGGCCGGCGAGCCGCCCACGCGCCGCGAGTCGCCGCCGCGCCGGGCGTCGATGGCCGCCGTGGCCACGACGTAGAGCCCCAGCGTGTCGCACGTCTCGTAGAGCGACGGCGCGACCGTGCCCGGGGCGAGCACCACGGCGTTGCGGCCCGAGCGGCGCACGTTGGCCAGCTCGGCGGCCGTGGCGCCGGGCGAGACCGAGGCCGTGCGCAGCGTCACGGAGCTGCCGTTGACGAGCAGCTGCCCGTCGCGCAGCTCGGCGCTGCGCAGCCCCAGGCGGAACTCCGTGTATTCGTCGTAGCGCCCCTCGTGCTGCGTCTTCAGGCGCAGCGTGTAGCGCTGGGGCCGCTCGGCGCTCCAGAGCGAATCGGCGGGCAGGTGGGCCAGGAAGCGCACCGTGTCCTCGCGCCGCATGTCGAGCGTGATGTCGCGGTGCCCCGAGGCTGCTACCGTGCCGGCGGGCGAGAGGAGCTCGTACCACAGCCGCGAGGTGCGCGGGTTGAGCGCCTCGCTCTTCACGACCATGGCCACCTCGGCCGTGTAGTCGCTCTCGTCGGCCGCGCGCCAGGTACGGGCGACAACGTCGCGCACGCGCAGCGTCGGCTGGCTCAGCACCCACGCGGCGCCCGGCTGCCGGGGCTCCGAGCCGCTTTCCCAGCTCTCGATCTGCGCCAGCGCGGGCGTCTGGCGCAGGAGGATCTCCACCTCGTTGCGCCCCTCCTGCACCGCGCGCGTGACGTTGACCTCGGCGGGCACGCTGCCGTCGGCCACGTAGGCCACCGTGCGGCCGTTGACGCGCACGTCGTAGTCGGAGGGTGCCGAGCAGATGCGCAGCAGCACCTGGCGGTTGGCCCAGGCGAAGGGCACGGTGAAGGGGGCGCTCACGCCGCCGTCGCAGGGCGTCCACTCGGCGATGCGGCGCATGTAGGCGTTGTCGCCGCGCATGGAGTCGGCGGCCAGCGGAGCCGTGGGGGCGGGATAGAGCGGGCCGCGCGGCGGCTCGGTGCCGAGCGACGGGAGCTGCCCGAAGGCGACGCCGGCGCCCAACCCGAAAAAGAGCGTGATCGCAAGCAGTGATCTCATATTTTTGTCCTATATTTGCCGATAAAGATACGGCATTTTTTTCAATTCACGACGCATGTCCTCGCTTCCCCGACTCAATTTCCCTGCCATACGGCTCCGCGCGCGCGAGCGCGGCGGTGTGACGGAGGTGTGGTGCGAGACGCGCCGCGCGTGGCTGGTGCTCACCCCCGAGGAGTGGGTGCGGCGCCACCTGGTCTCCTACCTGGTCACGGGCTGCGGCGCGCCCCTGGGGCGCATCGTCGAGGAGTATGCCGTGCCGCTCAACGGTCAGCCCCAGCGCGCCGACGCGGTGGTCGTCGGGGCCGACTGCCGCCCGCTGCTGGTGGCCGAGTGCAAGGCCGCCGACGTGGCGATCGACCGCCGCGTGTGGGAGCAGGCCGTGCGCTACAACTCGGTCGTCGGCGCCCGCTACGTGGTGCTCACCAACGGCCTGACCCACTACTGCTACGAGCAGCGCGACGGCGCCTACCGCCCGCTGAAAGTCTTCCCGCGGCTGGGGTAGGCGCGCGGCGGGGCGCCGCAGCGTTCAGGCAGCCCTCTTTTACAGATTGGGATAATTCTTTTCGATGTAGGCGAGAAACTGCTCCTTGTAGTTCTCGCCCACAGGCACGTACTCGGCGTTGTCGAGGTAGACGCGCCCGCGCGCATAGCCGGTGATGCGGCGCAGGTTGACGATGTAGGAGCGGTGCACGCGCATGAAGCTCTCCGACGGTAGGGCCGCCTCCATGTTCTTGAGCCGGAAGAGGGTGGTGAGCGTCGAACCGTCCGCGAGGTGCATGCGCACGTACTCGCTCTCGCTCTCGAGCCACACCAGGTCGGCGATCTTCACCAGCGAGGTCTTGTAGTCGGCCTTCACGGAGATATACTCGCGGTCGCGCGGCTCGGCCTCGGCGGGCGCCTGTCCCTGCCGCTGGCCGTGGCGCAGCTCGTAGAGCGAGTTGGCCTTGGCCGCCGCGCGGCTGAAGTCGGCGAACGAGATGGGCTTGAGCAGGTAGTCGACCGCGTCGAGGCGGAACCCCTCGACGGCGTAGTCGGAGTAGGCGGTGGCGAAGATCACCATGGGCCGCTCGACGAGCGAGCGCACGAAGTCGACGCCGTTCAGGTCGGGCATGCTGATGTCGCAGAAGATCAGGTCGACGCTCTGCGTGGCCAGCAGCTGCTGCGCCTCGAGGGCGTTGTCGCACGCGCCGACCGACTCGAGGTAGGGCGTCTTGGCGATGTAGGCGTCGAGCTGCCGCAGGGCGAGCGGCTCGTCGTCGATGGCGATGCACTTAAGCATGGAGCGTGGGGATTGAGAGTTTGACGGTGAAGCGTTCCTCCTCGGGCAGGATCGTGAGCGCGTAGTTGCCCTCGCCGTAGATCAGCGTCAGGCGCTTGCGCACGTTCTCCAGTCCGATGCCCGGCTTGTTGGCCGGCGTGCGGGGGGTGCGGCTGTTGGCGATCGTCGCCTCGACCCTTCCGGCCGCGTGGCCGATGCTTATGTGGATGAACGAGGGGCGGTGGCTGCTCACGCCGTGCTTGAAGGCGTTCTCGACGAAGACGATGAGCAGCAGCGGCGGGATGGCCGCCTGCAGCGGCAGCCCCTCGGGCGTGTCGATGCGGATCTCCACGTCGTCGGTGTAGCGTATGCGCATCAGCTCGATGTAGTTGCGCAGGAACTGCAGGTCGCGCTCGAGCGTCGTGCTGGCGTGGCCCGAGTCGTAGAGCACGTAGCGCATCATCTTCGAGAGGTCGATCACGGCGCTCTTGGCCGAGTCGGCGTCGATGTCGATCAGCGCGTGGATGTTGTTGAGCGTGTTCATGAAGAAGTGGGGATTGATCTGATACTTCAGATAATCCATCTCGGCCTGGAGGTTCTGGTGCTTGAGCTCGGTCATCGTCTGCTCGTCGCGTATCGACTGGTATATGAGCTTGATGCCCGTGTTGGCGCCGCACATGAAGATGCCCAGCACCACGTTCCAGTAGATCTCCAGGTTGGTGAACGACACGCGCTGCGGCCCCGCAGCGTCGGGCAGCTCGCCGTAGACCGCCTCGAAGGGCATCGCCTCCTCGTAGCCGTAGACCCCCGCGAAGACCCCCACCACGAGCAGCAGCACCCCCGAGACGTACTTGCCGTATTTGCGGCGCAGCATCAGCCGCGGGGCGAGGTAGCCGTTGTGGAGGGCGAAGATGACGAAGTAGGGGGCGATCTGCCGCCAGGCGATGAGCACCTTCTCGAAGTTGACGTGCAACTCCGACATCATCTGCGAATTGAGCACCGGCACGAGGATGATGGCCGTCCAGACCATCACGTAGAGCAGGTTTTCGCCTATGGCCTCTTTCTTCTGGAGCTTCATGGCGCGGCGGCTACCTGTCGAGCAGCGACGGGGCGTAGAGATAGCGTTTGATGCTGCGCTTGGGCGTCTTCTCGAACTCGGTGGGGTAGATCGCGATCTCGGCCACGCGCTCGTAGGCGGCCAGCTGGGCGTTGAGCTCCGTCAGGTTGCGCTGCATGATCTCGGGCAGCGCCTCCTTGTCGACACCCTCGGCCTCGGCCTGCTCCCAGTCGGGTACCACGAGCGCCTTCAGCCGTCCGCCGCCCGCGTCGAGCACGAGCGATTCGAGCACCAGATACATGTTGTTGAGGCGGTCCTCGATCTCCTCGGGGTAGATGTTCTGCCCGCTGCCCGAGAGGATCATGGTCTTCGAGCGGCCGCGGATGTAGAGCGTGCCGTCGGGGTCCATGGTGCCCATGTCGCCCGTGTGGAGCCACCCGTCTGCGTCGAGGACCTTCTTCGTGTCGCGCTCGTTCTTGTAGTAGCCCGTCATGACGTGCTCGCCGCGCACGAGGATTTCGCCCGCCGTGCGCTCGGGGTCGGCCGAGTCGATGCGCACCTCGAGCAGGTCGGCGAGGTAGCGGCCGCACGAACCTGCCTTGAACTCGTTGTCGGGGGCGAAGCTGATGAGCGGGGCGCACTCGGTCATGCCGTAGCCGATGGTGATCGGGAAGCGGATCTTCATGAGGAAGGCCTCGGTCTCCTGGTTCATCGGCGCGCCGCCGACGATGAAGATCGAGACGTTGCCGCCGAAGGCGTCCATGAGCTTCTTGCGGATCGCGGAGTGGATGGCCGTGTTGACGAGCGGAATCTTCATGGCGATCGACATGGGGCCCTTCTCGAGCAGCGGCAGCACCTGCCGGCGGTAGACCTTCTCGAGGATCATCGGCACGCAGCAGATGATGGTGGGCTGCACCGAGGCCATGGCTTCGAGCAGGATCTTGGGCGAGGGGATGCGCCCGAGCAGCGTGATGTGGCCGCCCACGGCCAGCGGCGCCAGGAAGTCGAAGGCGCAGCCGTAGGCGTGGGCCAGGGGCAGGAACGAGAGGGTGCGGCCCCCGCGCTGGAAGTAGCACTGCCCGGTCTGGGTGTTGAGCGCCGTGCTGGCGAAAAGGACGTTGCCCGTGAGGTTGTTGACGGTGAGCATCACACCCTTCGAGTAGCCCGTGGTGCCCGACGTGTAGTTGAGCAGACAGACGCGGTCGTTGGGGATCTCGGGGTAGCGGATGTCGTTGATCGAGAAGCCGCGCGGGTAGGCTGCGCGGTAGTTGCGCACGATCTCGCGCTGGTATTTGGTCAGCGTCTTGCCGTCGCGCTCGTAGATGGCGTGGAAGTCGGTGAGCGAGAAGACGGCTTCGACCTGGCGGATCTGCTCCTCCTCGATCACGTCCCAGAAGTTGTCGCCCAGGAAGAGCAGGCGGCTCTCCGAGTGGTTGACGATGTGCACGATGTCGGTGGGGGTGAAGTCCTGGAGGATGGGCACGATGACGGCGCCGTAGGTGATCGTGGCGATGTAGGTGATGCACCAGCGGGGGTTGTTGCGGCCGATCAGGGCGATCTTGTCGCCGGCCTCGATGCCCGCCTTGCGGAAGAGCAGGTGGAGCTTGGCTATCTCCTTGGCCATCTCGTAGTACGAGAAGGTCTCGTTCTTGAAGTAGTCGGTCAGCGCCGACATTTCGCGGTTCTCGCGAAAACTCCGCTCGTAGATTCGGATCAGATTCTCCTGTAACATGGTGCGTGGTGATTCGGGGTGGGACGGATGTGTGTCGGCTCGGGCACGGACCCGGGGCGCCTCTGGGCCGGAGTGCCTGCTGGGCCGGGTCGGGGCGCCGGGCGGTGCGGGGTGTCGGGAGCGGCTGACTGCCGGGCGGCGGCGCCATCTTGCGGCCTGTCTCCTGTCTTCCTGCGATCCGCTTCGGCGGCTTTTCCTCGGCGGCGCCTCGGACGGCTCGCTCCGGCGGGCAGGTCAGCGCTGCTCGTCGGCGGGGGGCGTCGGCTGCTGCGTGTCGCCTGTGCGCGCTGTCTGTTCGCTGCGCGGAGGGTGGACACGGCGCGGCCGCCAGATGTAGATCTTCGATTCGGTGCCGGCGCGCAGCCGCTCGATGTTCTTGCGGTGGGTGTAGATCAGCAGCGCGGCGATGACGAACGAGAAGGCGACGAAGGGCCACACGTGGTTGACCTTCGGCGAGATGAGCGTGAAGATGGGGAAGCAGCAGCCGGCCGTCATCGACGAGAGCGAGACGTAGTGGGTGGTCATCAGCACCAGGAACCACACGCCGAAGCAGAGCAGCACCAGCGGGGCGTTGACCCCCATGATGGCCCCCACGAGCGTGGCGACCCCCTTGCCGCCGCGGAAGTCGGCGAAAACGGGGAATATGTGGCCCAGCACGGCGGCGAAGACGGCCCCGAAGCGCAGGGCGTAGAACCAGTTCTCGTTGGCGCCCCCGGCGAAGACGCTGTCGTACTTCATCAGGTCGATGATCGTCACGGCGACGAAGCCCTTGAGCATGTCGAGCCCGAAGACGGGCAGCGCGGCCCGGCGCCCCAGCACGCGCAGCATGTTGGTCGCCCCGGCGTTCTTCGAGCCGTATTCGCGGATGTCGATGCCGTAGTACTTCTTGCCGATCCACACGGCCGAGGGAATCGACCCCAGCAGATAGGCCAGGATGAGCATCGAGGTGATGGTATAGTAGGTAAGAATCA
The DNA here is from genome assembly GCA_902362705.1 of Rikenellaceae bacterium. Classification (GTDB taxonomy): domain Bacteria; phylum Bacteroidota; class Bacteroidia; order Bacteroidales; family Rikenellaceae; genus Alistipes. Next base: position 79,130 of record CABIXK010000008.1, on the reverse strand, counting down.
TCGCTTTTCTTCGTTTGTGCCGCCGGCCCGCGGGGGCGCTGCGACCCGTTCCGGGGCGCTCGGCGGAGGGTGAATGTCATCGCAAATATAGACAAAATATCGGTGTTTGCAAACCTTTTCCCCGCCGGAGTGGCCCCGGGCCCCGTTTTCGACCCCGCGCGGCGGGCCGGCGGCGGGGTGCGACGTCTTTTCGGCGGGCCGAAAGCGAAAAAGGGGCGGACGGTTTTGTTTTATCAAAAAAATATTTTACATTAGCTAATCGGTAACCCGAAGTTTAATTAAAAAAGTTAAAAACGCCTATGGTAATAAACTGAAGAAGATCGATTCTCCACCGAACAAAAACCATTCAATTCACCTAAATTAAAAATGCAATGAAACAAAAATCGATGAGTTTTCAAGCTCTCTGCCGCAGCCTCGTCCTGGCCGTCGCGCTCTTCGCGGCGTCGGCCGTCTCGGCGCAGTCGCTGGTAGTCAAGGGTAAGGTCGTCGACGCCGCAGGCAATGCGCTCCCGGGCGCATCGGTCATCGTACCCGGTACGACCAACGGCGTTACGGCCGACGTGAACGGCGACTTCTCCATCTCGGTGAAGCCCATGACCGACCTCGAAGTATCGTTTATCGGCTACGTGCCCCAGACGATCGAGGTAGGCACCCAAACTCCCCCCCCCCTCACGGTCACGCTTCTTGAAGATTCCCAGGCCATTGGCGAAGTAGTCGTCACGGCACTCGGCATTTCGCGCGAGAAGAAAACCCTGGGCTACGCCATCCAGGAGGTCAAGGGCGAGTCGCTCGTCCAGGCGCGCGAAACCAACATCACCAACGCACTGACCGGCAAGATCGCCGGCGTGCAGATCATCCGTTCGAGCAACGGCCCTGCCGGATCGTCCAAGATCCAGCTCCGCGGCAACAATTCGCTCACGGGTCTCAACCAACCCCTTATCGTCATCGACGGCACCCCGATGGACAACTTCATCGGCGCATCGAACAACGACTTCTGGAATCCCTCGGCCGACATGGGTAACGGCTTGCAGGACATCAATCCCGAGGACGTCGAGTCGATGTCGGTGCTCAAGGGCGCCTCGGCCGCCGCGCTCTACGGCTCGCGCGCGGGCAACGGCGTCATCCTCATCACCACCAAGAAGGGCCGCGAGAATCCCGGCCTGGGCATCACCGTCGGCGGTACGGTGGCCGCCACCACCACCTTCATGCGTCCCGATCACCAGACCTCGTTCGGTCAGGGCTCGACGGGCGCCTACGACAGCCAGTCGGGTTCGAGCTGGGGTCCCCGCATCGAGGGCCAGGAGTACGAGCGCTGGGACGGCACCGTCGGCCACATGCGCTACTACGACAGCCTGGAGAACTACATGGAGACGGGCGTCAACCTCCAGGGCAACGTCACCTTCCAGCAGCAGTACGGCAAGACGTCGATCTACTCGTCGCTCACGCGCATGAACGACCAGAGCCAGACCCCCGGCGCCGAGCTGCGCCGCACCAACCTCATGCTGCGCGGCACCTCCAACTTCGGCAAGGACGACCGCTGGACCTTCGACGCCAAGGTGCAGTACATCCGCTCGAAAGCCAACAACCGCCCCGTGTCGGGTGCCAACGGCAGCAACATGTCGCGCGCCTTCTACACCTATCCCACCTCGCTCGACGTGCGCGACTTCCGCGATCCGCTCGACGCCTCGGGCAACATGGCCTACTACAACCCCGATGCCAACAACCCCTACTGGATGCGCAAGTACAACCTGAGCGACGACGCCCGCGACCGCTTCCTGCTCAACGCATCGATCAAGTACCGCTTCACCGACTGGCTCGACGCCGAGGTGCGCGCCGGCAGCGACATGTACTTCACCGAGACCTCGTCGCACCTCTACGGCGGCAACAAGAACCTCCAGATGAACGGCCGTTACTCGCTGGGCGAGAGCCGCTTCTTCGAGAACAACTACTCGTTCCTCGTCTCGGCCAAGAAGGACGGCATCGTCGGCGAGTGGGGCGGTGCCCTGACCTTCGGCGGCAACCTCATGGAGCGCGAGAGCCGCGGTCTGTCGTCGAGCCAGGGGGCGCTCAACGTGCGCGATCTGTTCGACCTGAACAACGGCACCTCGAAGCCCAGCGTGAGCGAGAGCTACTCGCACCGCAAGATGAACTCGCTCTACGGCACGGCCCAGATCAACTACGGCGGCTGGATCTTCCTCGACGCCACCTTCCGCAACGACTGGACCTCGACCCTCTCGAAGGCCAACCGCTCGTTCTTCTACCCCTCGGTATCGCTCTCGTGGGTACTCAGCGACATGATCAACAAATACGGCAACATGCCCCGCTGGATCTCCTATGCCAAGGTGCGCGCGTCGTATGCCCAGGTGGGTAACGACATGGATCCCTACCAGCTCTACAACACCTACTCGGTGGGTCAGGACTACTTCGAGCGTCCGACGGCCAGCGAGAGCGGCAAGGTGAAGTTCGACGCCAACGTCCGGAACGAGCTCATCAAGTCGTGGGAGGCCGGTTTCGAGATCAAGTTCTTCGACAACCGCCTGGGCATCGACTTCGCCTACTACAAGTCGAACGCCACCAACCAGCTCATCAACCTGCCGCTCAACCAGCTCTCGGGCTACGACTCGAAGAAGGTCAACGCCGGCAACATCCAGAACGAGGGCGTCGAGATCATGCTCAACGCCACGCCCGTGCGCTCGGAGAACTTCACCTGGCGCTCCAACTTCAACGTGGCCCACAACGAGAACCGCATCCTCGAGCTGGCCGACGGCGTGGAGCGCTATTCGCTCGGCGGCTTCGACAACCTGGCCGTCTACGCCATGGTGGGCGGCGACTACGGCGAGATCTACGGCACGAAGTTCGCCCGCGTCGACGACCCCGCGAGCCCCTACTACGGCCAGCTGGTGCTCAACTCGTCGGGTCTGCCCACGGCCACCGGCCAGGAGTACCTCGGCACGCAGCAGGCCTCGGCCAACCTGGGCTGGACCAACGAATTTCAGTGGAAGAACCTCTCGTTCGCCTTCCAGGTCGACGCACGCATCGGCGGCAAGATCTTCTCGGGTACGCAGCAGATGATGCAGTCGGCCGGTACGGCGGCCTGCACCGTGGTCGACGGCCGGCGCGAGGAGTTCGTCGTGCCGGGCGTCTACAAGGACGGCGCGGGCAACTACGTGGTCAACGACAACAAGGTGACCCCGCAGCAGTACTGGAGCGCCGTCTCGGGCACGGGCAACCTCGGCATCGGCGAGGCCAACCTCTACGACGCCACCAACGTGCGTCTGCGCAACATCTCGCTCAGCTACTCGCTGCCCAAGCGGCTGCTGGCGCGCACGCGCGTCTTCCAATCGGTCAAGGTGGGCTTCTCGATGACCAACGTCTGCATGATCTACAGCGCCATGCGCGGCCTCGACCCCGAGTCGGTCTACGCCACCTCGACCAACGCCACCGGCTTCGAGTACGGCTCCATCCCCACCTCGCGCAGCTATGTATTCAACATTTCGCTCGGATTCTAACATACACGTACAACCTATGAAAAACATCATCATAAAGTGCGCGGCCGTCGCCCTGGCCTCCGCGTCGCTCGCATTCTCGTCCTGCTCCGACTTCGATCGGATCAACGAGAAGCCGATGGTCGCCGGCCCGCTCCAGACCAAGCCTTACTATGCGCTCAACCAGGCGTTCAAGGGCTACATGCAGGAGCCCTATTACGGCGAGCGCACCTGGATCCTCAGCTGGGCCGTCTACGCCCACTTCAACGGGTTCGACAACTACGGCATCCTCACGGGCGACTACAGCGACGAGTGGAACGGCGGTACCTACGGCCTGATCGCAGGCAGCATCAAGAACAGCGTCGTGGCCATGAAGCTGGTCGACGAGCACCTGGCCGCTGGCACGACCGAGACCGAGGCGAAGTTCCTGCCCAACCTCAAGCTCTTCGCCCGCATCTGGCGCGTGATGACCATGGCCGACTTCACCGACTGCTTCGGCCCCATGCCCATCGAGGGCTTCCAGGGCGAGAACCCCGAGTTCAAGAGCGTCGAGGAGGTCTACGCCTACCTCTTCCGCGAGCTTGCGGAGGTGGTTCCGGCCATCGACCTGACGGTCGTGCCGACCGACGACCAGGCCAAGTGCGACCCGGCCTTCGAGTACGACGCCGCCAAGTGGAAGAAGTTCGCCGTCTCGCTGTGGATGCGTCTGGCCATGCGCCTCTCGGAGGCGGCTCCCGCCACGGCCAAGGCCGAGTTCGAGAAGGCCGTCGCCGCCGGCCCGGGCATCCTGACTGCCGACGAGGCTTTCTGCATCCAGGAGGCTCCGGGCGCCACGTGGGACGACTACACGCCGGTCTACGGCCGCGGCTACCGGCTGTCGGTGTCGGCCACCTTCACCAACCTGACCACCAACCTCGGCGTCTCCTCCGCCGCCGTGCTGGCCGACCCGGGCAAGGTGCTCTACAAGACCGCCCCGGGCGACCGCTACGACGCCTTCGTCAAGCCGGCCGACTACCTGGGCAAGCGCTTCGAGAAGCACTACGAGCTGAACACCGATAACCCCACGCAGGGCTTCTTCTTCGATGGCATCCCCGCCGCGATCGACCCGCGCGCCCTGGTCTACTACTACCTCCCGGGCGATAACGAGAACCGCCTCGAGTCGGGCTACTATCCCACGCTGGGCAACATCAAGGCTCCGATCGTCGAGTACATGTACGACACGGCGGCCGAGGGCAAGAACGACGCTTCGCGTCTGGAGAAGACCGAGACCGAGGTGACCTACGCCTGGAACGGCTACACCAGCTGCTTCGTCATGGACGACATCGCCACGGGCCACAACGGCTTCGTCTGGGGCGGCACCTCCATGAAGACCATCGGCGGCTGCTTCCCGGCCCTCGATGACCGCTTCCGCAACGGCAAGACCCCGGGCCGCGTCTTCTTCGGTCCGTGGGAGACCTACTTCCTGCTGGCCGAGGCTGCCGTGCGCGGCTGGAACGTCGGCGGCACGACGGCCGAGGCGGCCTACAACAAGGGCATCGAGACGAGCCTCGACTACCACGGCATGGGTGCTCTCTACGCCGACTACATCGCCTCGGAGAGCTACAACCGCCTGGGCACTTCGGTCCGCTTCTCGCATACGGCCGAGCCCTCCGCCACCGTCATGAAGTACGTCGACGGCTACACGGGCGAGGAGAAGAGCTGGACCTACGAGTATCCGAAGGCGGCCAACACGCTCTATGCGCGCGTGGCCGAGACCCCGGCGCTGAACGACGCCCTGACGAAGATCATCACCCAGAAGTACATCGCCAACGCACCCTGGCAGGCGCTCGAGTGCTGGTCCGACCACCGTCGTCTGGGCCTGCCCTTCTTCGAGATCCCCTGCTCGTCGGTGGCCATGAACACCATGCCCGAGTGGTCGAAGCAGTCCTACCTGGGGGCCCAGAAGCCCGGCTACTTCTACCAGCGCATGAAGTACCCGTCGAGCCTCAGCAATGCCGACCCGGCCGAGTACCGCCATGCCGTGGAGCTGCTCGGCGGCGCCGACGAACCCGTGACCCCCATCTGGTGGGCCATCGGCGGTCATTGACGGACCTGTTTTTACGTGTTGCCGGCCCGCGGATCTTCGGATTCGCGGGCTTTTTTCGCCGTGCGGCCCCGTATTTTCGAAGATTTTAGCTACCTTTGGCCAAACTATGACCCGAAACATGAAAAAATTAGCACTTCTCGCATCGCTTCTCGCGATCTTCGGGCCCCTGGGCGCTCTGGCCGCCCCGAAGGCCTCCAACCCCAAACCTTTCGTCATCCCCGAGATCAAGAGCTGGCAGGGCTCGCAGGGCGACTTCGTGCCCGCGGCCTCGACGCGCATCGTCTGCGCCGGCGACGAGGCCCTGCTGCGCGTGGCCCGGCAGCTCTCCGACGACTGGGCCGAGCTCTTCGGCCCGCGTATGGAGGTGACGACCGGCCGTGCGGCCAAGGGCGACATCGTGCTCTCGCTCAAGGCCGACAAGCAGCTCGGCGAGGAGGGCTACGCCATCCGCACCACCGACCGCGTGGCCGTCACGGCCCCCACCGCCGAGGGACTCTACTGGGCCACGCGCACGCTGCTCCAGATCGCCGAGCAGACGCCCGACCGGCGCCTGCCGTGCGGCTCGATGCGCGACTGGCCCGACTATGCGCTGCGCGGTCTGATGATCGACTGCGGCCGCAAGTTCATCCCCATGCCGTTCCTGCGCGACTGGGTGAAGATCATGGCCTACTACAAGATGAACGCCTTGCAGATCCACCTCAACGACAACGGCTTCAAGCAGTACTACGGCAACGACTGGGATAAGACCTACGCCGCCTTCCGCCTCGAGTCGGAGACCTTCCCCGGCCTGGCCGCCCGCGACGGCAGCTACTCCAAGCGCGAGTTCGTCGAGCTGCAGAAGCTGGCCGAGGAGCGCTTCGTGGAGATCATCCCCGAGATCGACGCCCCGGCCCACACGCTCGCCTTCAGCCACTACAAGCCCGAGCTGGGCAGCAAGGAGTACGGCATGGACCACATGGATCTCTTCAACCCCGAGACCTACCGCTTCCTCGACGCCCTCTTCAAGGAGTATCTGGAGGGCGACGAGCCCGTCTTCCGCGGCCGCACGGTCCACATCGGCACCGACGAGTACTCCAACAAGGATCCCGAGGTGGTGGAGAAGTTCCGCGCCTTCACCGACCGCTACATCCGCTACGTCGAGGGCTTCGGCAAGCAGGCCGCCGTGTGGGGCTCGCTGACCCACGCCGCCGGCAAGACCCCCGTGAAGGTCGACGACGTGGTGATGTTCGCCTGGTCCAACGGCTATGCCGATCCCAAGGCGATGAAGGAGCTGGGCTACAAGCTCGTCAGCATCCCCGACGGCTACCTCTACATCGTCCCTGCGGCCGGCTACTACTACGACTACCTCAACACGCGCATGCTCTACGAGAAGTGGACCCCGGCCAACATCAACGGCGTGCAGTTCGAGGAGCGCGACCCGGCGATCCTGGGCGGCATGTTCGCCGTGTGGAACGACCACTGCGGCAACGGCATCTCCACGCGCGACATCCACGACCGCCTCTTCCCCGCCCTGCAGACCCTCTCGGTCAAGATGTGGTCGGGCGCCGAGGCCGCGACGCTCCCCTTCGAGGCGTTCGACGAGCGCCGCACCCTCCTCTCGGAGGCTCCGGGCGTGAACCTCGCGGGCCGCATCGGCACGGGCCCGGGCAAGGTCTACGAGGCGCGCGAGGTGGCCGCAGGCAGCCGCACGCCCCACCGCGAGATCGGCTACGGCTACCGCGTGGAGTTCGACCTCGACTGCGCCGAGGAGAAGCCCGGCACGGTGCTCTTCCGCTCGCCCGACGCCGTGGTCTATCTGGCCGACCCCGTGCGCGGCATGCTGGGCTTTGCCCGCGACGGCTACCTCAACACCTTCTCGTGGCGTCCGCTGCCGGGCGAGCACGTGCGCATCGCCATCGAGGGCGACAACCGCGCCACGCGCCTGTTCGTCGACGGCCGCCTGGTCGACGAGCTCGACATCCGCGATCTGTGGTTCAACGAGGGCAAGGCCCGCATGCGCGACGTGCGCACGCTCGCTTTCCCGCTCGCCGAGGCGGGCGACTTCCGCAGCCGCGTCACGAATCTGGAGGTGCACAGGCTGAAGTAGTCCGGTGCCGGGGCTTCCGAGGCTGCGTCTCGAATCCGGAGGTGCTCTGCCTCCCTGACCGGCGCCGTAGTGCGCGACGGCCGTATTCCGCTCCGAGGGGCGGGGTACGGCCGTTTTTTTGACGTGAAAAGTGAGAAGCGGGGCGGTGCTGCAATGAATAATGGCGCGACCGCCCCGGCCGGCAGAGGGCGATCGTTCGCAGGGGTGCGGACAATGGTCGGCGGACCGCAGCCTGCGACCTGCGCAGCTGGTGCTGCATGATTCAGAGATGATTATCGAAGCCTCTGGCTTCGTCCCTTTGCCGGCTCGCGCCTTTGGCGCGACCGCCCCAGCCGGCAAAGGGAGATTGGTCGCAGAAAACGGCCTCAGGCCGGCAGCCCGTAGCCACGGCAGGCGGAGGGCTGCTCTGTCGGCTGCGCCTCCCGAGCGCCTCCGCTGGCTACGGGCCGAAAACAGAGGCGAACCATATGAAAAAGCCCCGGCTCTTAGCCGGGCGCTGCCTACGGTCTGAAAACAGAGGTCGGACTATATGAAAAAACCCCGGCTCTTAGCCGGGCGCTGGCTACGGGCCGAAAATAAATAGGCCTCTGCCGCGCGAGCGGCACTAAAGACTCCGCACTATCGGTCGCAGCGGGGTTGTCCCAAGCGAAGGCCGAGCGTTGAAAAACGGGGCCGGTTTGCTTGCAAACCCGCGTCAGGCGCCCGTTTTAGCGAGGACGAGCGGAGGACCCGCGAGACCGACGTGCGGATGGTTTTGGGTACCTTTTGCCACCAAAAGGTACAAAGACATCGGCTCGCAGAGCCGGCGGGGC
>CABIXK010000008.1:45094-70584 GCA_902362705.1 Rikenellaceae bacterium | reverse complement strand
GGCGGGCCGCAGCCACGGGCGGCGAAGGCCCGCAACTCTTCGAGTTTTGTCCTTCGCTGGCTGCGTTCGAGCGCAAATTGAAAATGGGAATAGGCTGCCGCCCATTATTCATTGCAGCCTTGCAGCGCCAGCTGCGCAGCCCGTAGCCGCCCCCGGGCGGAGGGCTGCTCTGTCGGCAAAGCCTTCCGAGCGCCTCCGCCGGCTACGGTCTGAAAATACACCATGGCAGTCGAAGACCTGCGGACCGCAGCCACCCCGGGCGAAGGCCCGCAACTCGCGCTGCTCGTGCCGCCCTTCGCTGGCTGCGGCCTGCCCCTTCGGCGTCTCCCTCCACCTTTCACTTCTCACTTTTTACTTTATTACTTTTTACTTCTCGTGCGAGCGGGCTTGCTTCTGCGCCCGACTTTTCGTATCTTTGCCCTATCTCAAATCCGCATAACCGGAAAACTATGGATACCAAAACTTTGTCGATGCTCGAACCGATGGGCTCGTGGGCGTGGTGGCGCTCGTGGGTGCTCATCATCGTGGGATGCTCGATCATGGGCGCGGGCTTCGTGCTCTTCATCAACCCCTACAACTTCGTGCCGGGCGGCGTCTACGGCCTGGGCATCGTGCTCCACAACATCTTCCCCTCGATCCAGGTGGGTACCTTCGGCTACATGTTCGACGTGCCGCTCATGCTCGTCGCCCTGCTCGTCTTCGGCGGCCAGTTCGGCGCCCGCACGGTGGTGGCGGCGCTCTACACGCCGGGCTTCATGAACGTGCTCACGCGTCTGGTCTACCCCGACGCCGCGGCCGTCGAGTCGCTCGACCCCGCGCTGCTGCTGGGAGGGCGGCTCGATCTGTCGAACGACCTGCTGCTCACCTGCCTCATGGCCGCCGTGCTGGTGGGCGTGGGCCAGGGCATGGTCGTGCGGCAGCAGGCCACCACGGGGGGCACCGACATCGTGGGCATGCTCCTGCAGAAGTACTTCGGCATCAAGTTCTCCACGGGCATCTTCCTGGCCGACGGCGCCGTGGTGCTGTCGGGTCTGGTGGTCATCGGCTTCGGCCTGGGCACGGGCGACGCGGCACCCGCGGGGTGGATGCTCACGCTCTACTCGCTCATCACCATCTACGCCTCGTCGCGCGTGGTGGCCTACATGCTCGACGGCGCGTCGTACGACAAGCTGCTCTTCATCATCAGCGACAACCACGACGAGCTCAAGCGCTTCATCATCGAGGACCTCGACCGCAGCGCCACCTACATCCGCTCGCGCGGCATGTACACCGGCACCTCGCGCGACATGATCTTCCTGGTGGTCAGCCGCAAGGAGGTGCACCAGGTACAGCACAAAATCAAGGAGATCGATCCGCGGGCGTTCGTCGTCGTGACCGACGCCTACGACACCTTCGGCGAGGGCTTCAAGCCGCTGCCCGACAAGGACGCCATGCAGGCCGAGTGAAAGTTGAAAGTTAAAAGTTGAAAATTGAAAATAGATAGCAATACATTGAGACCCCTCGCGGGGGCGGGCCGCAAGCTCTTCGTGGAGACCTACGGCTGCCAGATGAACGTGGGCGACACGGAGATCGTCGTCTCGCTCATGCAGCGCGAGGGCTACATCCATACCGAGCGGGCGGAGGAGGCCGACGTCATCCTCATCAACACCTGCTCGATCCGTGACAACGCCGAGCAGCGTATCTGGGGCCGTCTGGCCGAGATGAAGCGCCTGCGCCGGCAGAAGCCCGGCCTGGTGGTCGGCATCATCGGCTGCATGGCCGAGCGTCTGCGCGAGCAGCTCGTCGAGGGCCCCGCGGGGGTCGACGTCGTGGCGGGCCCCGACGCCTACCGCGACCTGCCGCGCCTGGTGCGCGAGGCCGAGGCGGGCGGCAAGGGGGTCAACGTGCTCCTCTCGACCGAGGAGACCTATGCCGAGATCGCCCCCGTGCGGCTTGATCGGAGCGGCGTGAGCGCCTTCGTGGCGATCATGCGCGGCTGCGACAACTACTGCTCCTACTGCGTGGTGCCCTACACGCGGGGCCGCGAGCGCAGCCGCCCGGCCGAGACCATTCTCGCGGAGGTGCGCTCGCTTGTCGACAACGGCTACCGCGAGGTGACGCTGCTGGGGCAGAACGTCAACTCCTACCGCGCGGGCGAGGTCGACTTCCCCGAGCTGCTGCGCCGCGTGGCCGATCTCTCGCCCCGCCTGCGCGTGCGCTTCGCCACGTCGCACCCCAAGGATATGAGCGACGCCCTGCTCGAGGCGATGGCCTCGCGGCCCAACATCTGCCGGGCGATCCACCTCCCGGCCCAGTCGGGCGCCTCGTCGATGCTCGCGCGCATGAACCGCAAGTACACGCGCGAGTGGTACCTCGACCGCGTGGCGGCCATCCGCCGTCTGATGCCCGACTGCGCCATCACGACCGACCTGATCGCCGGCTTCTCGGGCGAAACGGAGGAGGAGCACCTCCAGACCCTTTCGCTCATGCGCGAGGTGGGCTACGACTTCGCCTACATGTTCAAGTACTCGGAGCGTCCGGGCACCTTCGCCCAGCGCCATCTCCCCGACGACGTTGCGGACGACGTGAAGTCGCGCCGCCTGCAGGAGATCATCGCCCTGCAGAACGAGCTGGGGCTGGAGAGCAACCGCCGCGACGTGGGCCGCGAGTTCGAGGTGCTCGTGGAGGGGCCCTCCAGGCGAGACCCCGGCCAGCTCTCGGGCCGCACGTCGCAGAACAAGGTGGTGGTCTTCGATCGCGGCACGCACGGCGTGGGCGACTACGTGCGCGTGCGCGTCACGGGTTGCACGGCCGCCACGCTGCTGGGCGAGGAGATATTCGAATCATAAATCCATAAAAACCTATCAATCCATGCGTTTCGACGAACTGGACCTCGAAGACGAGATTCTCGACGGTCTCGAAGATATGAATTTTCAGGAGATGACCCCCGTGCAGGAGCACTGCATTCCGGTCATTCTCGACGGGCGCGACCTGATCGGCTGCGCCCAGACGGGCACGGGCAAGACGGCGGCCTACACGTTGCCGCTGCTCAACCGCCTGCTCGTGGAGGGCAACGATGCCAACGTGGTCAAGTCGGTCATCATCGTGCCCACGCGCGAGCTGGCGCAGCAGATCGACCAGCAGTTCCAGGGCTTCTCCTACTACGCCCCCATTTCCACCACGGTGGTCTACGGCGGCGGCGACGGCAAGGGGTGGGACATCCAGAAGAACGGCATGCTGCGCGGCGCCGACGTGGTGATCGCCACTCCGGGCCGCATGATCTCCCACATCCAGAACAGCGGCGTCGACCTCTCGCACGTCGAGTACCTGATCCTCGACGAGGCCGACCGCATGCTCGACATGGGCTTCTCGGACGATATCATGAAGATCGTCTCCTACATGCCCCGCGAGCGGCAGACGATCATGTTTTCGGCGACCCTGCCCCCGAAGATCCGCGAGCTGGCCAAGACCATCCTGCGCGATCCGGCGGAGGTCAACATCGCCATCTCGAAACCCAACGAGGCGATCGACCAGTCGGCCTACGTCTGCTACGAGAGCCAGAAACTGGGCATCATCCGCGCGATGTTCGCCGAGCCGACCGAGTCGAAGACCATCATCTTCTCGTCGTCGAAGATGAAGGTCAAGGAGCTGGCCCACACGCTCAAGCGCATGAAGCTTGACGTGGCGCCCATGCACTCCGACCTGGAGCAGGCGCAGCGCGAGGAGGTGATGCTGGCGTTCAAGAACAATCGCATCAAGATCCTGGTGGCCACCGACATCGTGGCCCGCGGCATCGACATCGAGGACATCGGCATGGTCATCAACTACGACGTGCCGCGCGACCCCGAGGACTACATCCACCGCATCGGCCGCACGGCCCGCGCTGCGGCGACGGGCGCCGCCGTGACGTTCGTCAACGAGGAGGAGCAGGGCGCCTTCCACCGCATCGAGAAGTTCATCGAGCGCGAGGTGCGCAAGGCCGAGCTTCCGGCGGAGGTGGGCGAGGGGCCGAAGTACGCTCCCGACGAGAAGCGCCCCCGCGGCGGCCGTGGCCGCGAGCGGAGCAAGGGCGGCGACGGACACGGACACGGCCGCGGGCGTCGCGACCGCCTGCGCGGCGACAAGGAGCGTGCGCCGCGTGCCGTCGGGCAGGCTGCTGCCACTGCTGCTTCGGCCGTTTCGACAGCCTCGGCTTCTTCGGCCGAGCGTCCGACCGCCGAGGGGCGCCCCGCGGCGGAGGCGCGTCCGGCTGCCGAGGGGCAGGCTTCGGGCGAGGCCAAGCGCCGGCGCCGCCATCGCGGCGGACGTCGCCACCGCAAGGGCGGACAGGCTGCCGCAGGCGAGACGCCGCGCACCGACGCGGCACCGCAGGAGTAATTTCCTCCGTCTCCGCTTCTTCCGACCGATCTTACCTATCTACGACCTATCACTACCGAATGAAAAAACTGCTTCTCTCGCTCCTTCTTCTCGTGACCTGCGCTGTCGCCGGAGCCCGCGTATCCGCCGCCGTGTCGCGCGCAGCGGCCGAACCCTTGTCGGACCGAACCGCTGCCGCCGAGCCGCTGCTGCTGCCTCGACCCGCCTCCGTGGAGCCGGGCAAGGGCCTCTTCCGCATGTCGGCGGCGACGCCCTTCGTCGCCGAGACCCCCGCGCAGGCCGAGCTTCTGCGCAGCTTCGCCGCCGTGGCGTTGGGCTACCTCCCCGAGGTGGCGACCGATGCGCCCCGTGCGGCCTCGGTACGCTTCTCGACCGACGCCGCGTTCCCCGACGAGGGTTACCGGCTCGAAGTCGGTCCGGGCGGCATCGCCGTCGCAGCTTCGTCCGAGCGGGGATTCCTCTACGCGCTGCAAACCCTCCGTCAGCTGCTGCCCGACGACGCTCCGTCGGCCGCCGAGTGGCGCGTGCCCGCCGTACGCATCGCCGACGCGCCGCGCTTCGCCTACCGCGGGCTGATGCTCGACGTGGCGCGCTACTTCATCCCCAAGGAGCACGTGCTGAAGATCATCGACGCCATCGCTCCGCTGAAGATCAACACGCTGCACCTCCACCTGAGCGACGACAACGGCTGGCGCGTCGAGATCCGCCGTTACCCGCGCCTCACGCAGGTCGGCGCATGGCGCGTCGACCGTCCCGGCGTGCCCTTCCCCGCGCGACGCAACGCCCTGCAGTGGGAGGAGGCTACCGTCGGCGGCTACTACACCCAGCAGGATATTCGCGAGATCGTGGCCCATGCCGCCGCGCGGCGCATCGACGTGATCCCCGAGATCGACATCCCGGCCCACAGCAACGCCGCCCTGGCGGCCTATCCCGAGCTGGCCTGCCCCGTGGTCGACAAATACATCGGCGTGCTGCCCGGACCGGGCGGCGACAACGCGCGCATCATCTTCTGCGCGGGCAACGACCGCGTCTACGACTTCCTCCGCAACGTCCTCGACGAGGTGATGGAGCTCTTCCCCTCGAAGCGGATCCACCTGGGCGGCGACGAGGCCGACAAACACTACTGGGCGCTTTGCCCCCGCTGCCGCGAGCGGATGCGCGCCGAGGGGATGAGCGATCCCGAGCAGTTGCAGGGCTACTTCATGCGGCGCGTGAGCGACTACGTGCGCAGCCGTGGCCGCGAGGTGTGCGGCTGGGACGAGCTGACCCGTGCCGAGCTCCCCGAAGGGGCGATCGTCTACGGCTGGCAGGGGATGGGCGACCTGGCGCTGCGTGCCGCGCGGCAGGGCCACCGCTTCGTCATGACCCCCGCGAAGGTCTGCTACCTGATCCGCTACCAGGGGCCCCAGTGGTTCGAGCCCGAGACCTATTTCGGCAACAACACGCTGCGCGGGCTGTTCGACTACGATCCCGTGAAGCCCGACTGGGAACCGGCGTGGCGCGACCTGCTGCTGGGCGTGCAGGCGTCGCTCTGGACCGAGTTCTGCTCCTCGCCCGCCGATGTCGACCACCTGCTCTTTCCCCGCACGGCGGCGCTGGCCGAGATCGGCTGGTCGCAGCCCGGGCGCAAGCGCTGGCCCGAGTTCCTCGGGGCGCTCGACCGCTATGTCGACCGCCTGGAGGGCATGGGGATCGTGTCGGCCCGGTCGATGTACAACATCCAGCACACGGTGCGTCCGCACGACGGGCGGCTCGCGGTCGAATTGGCATGCGAGCGTCCCGACGTCGAGATCCGCTACACGACCGACGGCGGCGAGCCTACGTGGCGCTCGGCCCGTTACCGCCGACCCGTGTCCGTCGACCGCTCGACCACGCTCCGCTGCGCCACCTTCCGCGGGCGCGAGCGGACGGGCGAGGTGCTGACGCTCGACCTCGGCTGGAATCTGGCGACGGCGCGGTCCGTCGAGGGGGTCGGGGCGCAGGGATGGCTGCTCGTCAACGGCCTGTGCGGGCGCCGCGATTCCGATTTCGAATGGTGCACGCGCGCGGGCGGCGAGCTCGTGGCGACCGTCGACCTGCTGCGCGAGGAGACGCTGCACCGCTGCACGCTCGGCGTGCTCGCCAACCCCGGCATGGGGATCTACCTTCCCGCGGAGGTGAGCGTCGAACTATCGTCCGACAACGAGCACTTTACGGAGGTCGCGCGCCTCGTCGCTCCGGTCGATGCGCTCTTCTCCGACTGGCGTGGCCGCCGCGACCTTGAGCTCGACCTGGGCGGCCGGACGGCCCGCTGGGTGCGTTTCAGGGCCCGCAGCGCCGGCATCGTTCCGCCCACGGCTCCGCGTCCCGGACGCGAGGCCCAGCTCTGCTGCGACGAGATCGTCGTGGAGTAGCCTCCTCGGTGCGATGCGCCGAAACGACAGGCCGCGACCCCGTTGAGGGGCCGCGGCCTGTCGTTTGGTGCCGCCGGCTATTTGCCGTGTTTCGATTTCGGTTTCGGTTTCGGTTTCGCCGGGCTGGCCGCCGTGCGGGGCCGTTTGGCCGGCTCGACTGCGCGTTTGTCCCACGCCGGGTGGGCCGGGTCCTCGGCCGTGAGTGCCTCGTCGAGCGAGATGCCCAGCGCGCGGGCCACCCCCTCGCCGTAGGCCGGGTCGGCCCGGTAGCAGTTGCGCACGTGGCGCTGCTTGACGAAGAGCTTCGCATCGCCCATGGCGCGGGCTGTATTCTCGCACGTGGCCTGTTGGTCCTCGGGCGTCATCAGGCGCCAGAGCTTGCCCGGCTGCGTGTAGTAATCGTCGTCGTAGGCCCGCTCGTCGTAGGCGTAGACGTCGCCCGTGCCCGCCAGGGGCGGCTCCTTCGTCGCCGGGCTGTCGCGCCACTCGCCGTCGCTGTTGGGCTCGTAGGCCGTCGTGGCGCCGTAGTTGCCGTCGGTGCGCATCTGCCCGTCGCGGTGGTAGGCGTGGAAGGGGCAGCGCGGGCGGTTGACCGGGATCAGGTTGTGGTTGACGCCCAGGCGGTAGCGCTGTGCGTCGCCGTAGGAGAAGAGGCGCCCCTGCAGCATCTTGTCGGGCGAAAAGCCGATGCCCTCGACGATGTTGGTGGGGTTGAAGGCCGCCTGTTCGACCTCGGCGAAGAAGTTCTCGGGGTTGCGGTTGAGCTCGAGAATGCCCACGTCGCGGAGCGGGAAGTCGCCGTGGTACCACACTTTCGTCAGGTCGAAGGGGTTGATGTGGTAGCGGCGCGCCTCCTCCTCGGTCATCAGCTGCACCTGCATCTTCCAGCGCGGGTAGTCGCCCCGCTCGATCGCCTCGAAGAGGTCGCGCTGGTTCGACTCGCGGTCCTTGGCGACAACCGCTTCGGCCTCGGCGTCGGTGAGGTTGCGTATACCCTGCATCGTGCGCAGGTGGAACTTCACCCACGTGCGGCGGTTCTCCCGGTCGTAGAAGCTGTAGGTGTGGCTGCCGAAGCCGTGCATGTGGCGGAACGAGGCGGGAATGCCGCGCGGCGACATGGTGATCGTCACCTGGTGCAGCGCCTCCGGGAGCAGCGTCCAGAAGTCCCAGTTGGCGTGGGGGCTGCGCATGCCCGTGCGCGGGTCGCGCTTGATGGCGTGGTTCAGGTCGGGGAACTTCATCGGGTCGCGCAGGAAGAAGACGGGCGTGTTGTTGCCCACCAGGTCCCAGTTGCCCGCGTCGGTGTAGAACTTCATGGCGAAGCCGCGGATGTCGCGCTCGGCATCGGCCGCGCCGCGCTCGCCCGCCACGGTTGAGAAGCGCACGAAGCACTCGGTCTGCTTGCCCACCGAGGCGAAGATCGAGGCGCGGGTGTACTGCGTGATGTCATGCGTCACGGTGAAGGTGCCGTAGGCGCCCGAGCCCTTGGCGTGCATGCGCCGTTCGGGGATCACCTCGCGGTCGAAGTGGGCCAGCTTTTCGAGGTACCACACGTCCTGCATGGTGGCCGGACCGCGCAGGCCCGCGGTCTGGATGTTCTGGTTGTCGGCCACCGGGCGGCCGTTCTCGGCGGTCAGACGCTGCCGCCGCTTGTCGTCGTTCTGCTTCATGGGAATATGATTTGCTGCTGTCCGAGCAAATCGCATGCCGTATACGCCCCGCGGCGCCCCCGTCGAGACAGGTTTTCCATACAAAAATTTGCCGCGACGGAAAAAGCCGCTATCTTTGCACCGCGAAACTACGGGGTGTAGCGCAGTCCGGCTAGCGCACCTGCTTTGGGAGCAGGGGGTCGCAGGTTCGAATCCTGTCTCCCCGACAAGATTCAAATGTGAAGTCTCTGCCTTATGGCAGAGACTTTTTTGTTGCGAACATGCTATGTGAATGGATTCGCAGTCGGCGTGTTCGCGACAAAAAATCCTGCGGAGCGGGACACATTGAATCTTGTGATCTCGCAAAGGGGTCCGTCCGGCAGCCCTATCGGCCGATCTGGTCGAGCAGCGCCCCGAAGTCCTCGCCCGCGGCGGGGCGGTAGACGGCCAGCCCCAGCTTGCGGGCCGCGGCGACGTTCTTCTCGCCGTCGTCGATGAAGAGCGTCCTATCGGGCTGCATGCCGCTGTCGGCGAGCATCGTGCGGAAGATCTCGGGCGAGGGCTTGAGCATCCCCAGCTCGTAGGAGAGGTAGATCTTATCGAAGCAGTCGTCCATCGTCCGCCCGCTCCGGGCGAACATCGCGCGGATGAAGCGCATCGAGGCGGGGTTGTTGTTCGAGAGCACGTAGGTGCGCACCCCGCGCTCGCGCAGACGCACGATCTGGTCGATCTTCGCTTGCGGAATGCCGGTGAGGAACTCGCCGAAGGCCCAGGCGATCCGTTCGTCGTCGACCTCGGGCGTGCCCGAGAGGGCGCGCAGCCGCTCGCACGCCCCGGCGAACGCGATGCGGCCCTCTTCCAGCTGGCCGAATACCTCGGCCGGGTAGCAGGGGTCCACCAGCCGGGCCGCGGCCTCCATGCCGAGGCTGCGGAACGCCGCGCGGCAGCGGTCGATGTCGAGGTCGACCAGCACGCCGCCCAGGTCGTAGACCACGTTTTCTATCTGTCGGAACATAGTATCTCTCTATTTTTGGAATTGCATGGTGAAGCGGCGCAGCGGCCGCAGCGCCCACAGGGGCAGGAGCTTGCAGAGGGGGATCAGCGCCCGGTTCCACCAGTCGGGGACGATCGTGCGGCGCCCGCGCCACAAGGCCGCGAGGCCGCGCCGGGCGCACGCATCGGCCGAGATGAGCACCCCGAGCCGCAGCCCGATGCGCTGCCAGCGGGGCGGGAGCCCGTAGAGGTCGGTGGCCACGCCCGCGGGGCATACGGCAGTCACGCGCAGCCCCCGTTCGTGCACCTCCTTGGCGAAGGATACGGAGAAAGCCCGCACGTAGGCCTTCGAGGCGCTGTAGAGCGACAGCCCCGGGAAGGGCATCCAGAGCGAGAAGGAGGACATGTTGAGGATGCGGCCCCGCACCCCGCGGCCGATCATCTCGGCGGCGTAGAGGCGACAGAGCTTCGTCAGCGTGAGGTCGTGCAGCAGGACGATGCGCTCGACGCGCTCCGAGGGGGTGTCGACCAGGTCGCAGAACGAGAAGATGCCCGCGTTGTTGACCACCACGTCGGGCTCTATGCCCGCGGCCCGGGTGCGGGCGTGGAGCTCCTCGGCGGCCCCGATGCGCGCCAGGTCGATCGCCTCGACGCGCACCTCCGCCGTCGCCGCGCGGCCGTTGCGGGCCGCCGCTTCGAGCACCTCGTCGCGCACCGCTTCCAGCCGCTCGCGCCGCTCGCCCGCCAGGCAGAGCCGGTAGCCCAGCGCCGCCAGGCGCAGCGCATAGCAGCGGCCGATGCCGCTTCCGGCTCCCGTGACCAGCGCCCAGGCGCTGCCGGGCGTAACCTCTCCGCGTCGCATGGCTACTTGATTTTGTCGAGTTCGCGCCACAGTCGGGCCGGAATCTCCTCGCGGCAGTTGTGGCAGCACTGCATGTCGACCGAATACATGCGTGCCATGCAGTAGTCGCGGTGGTCGCAGCCCGAGCGGGTGTCGATGTCGCCCTGTCGCAGCTTGTCGACGAACGCCGGGTCGTTGACCAGCGCGCGGGCCATCTGCACCAGCTCGAACCCCGAGTCGAGCACCCGCTCGATGCCCCTGCGCGAGACCAGCCCGCCCACGTAGACGAGCGTGCCCCCGAGCGCCGCGCGGAACTTCTTCGCGTTTTCGAGAAAATAGCACTCCTCGAAATCGTACTGCTTGATCATCCGATTGCCGAAGAGGTTGACGACGATCTTCTGCGGCCACGACGACCAGGGCATGTAGTAGCTCATCGTCTTGGTGGGGATGCGTCCCCGCATGACGGCCATCGGGGCCTTCGACACGAAGCCCGAGGTGAGCACGATGCCGTCGACGCCCAGGCGTTCGATCTCGCGGGCGATCTCGATGCTCTCGTCGATTTGGATGCCGCCCTTGAAGCCGTCCTCCATGTTGTGCTTCACCACCACGGCCGTGCGCGTCAGCGCCGCGGCCTCCATGACCTCCTCCAGACACATCCGCATGAAGCGCATGCGGTTCTGGAGCGATCCGCCGAACTCGTCGCGGCGGCGGTTGGTGTAGGGCGAGAGGAACTGCGAGATGAGGTATCCGTGGCCGGCGTGCACCTCCACCGAGTCGAAGCCGGCATCGTGGGCCGTGAGGACCGCACGTCCGAAGTCCTTGGCGAAGGCGGCGCACTCGCTTCGCCGCATGCCGCGCACGAAGGTGGGGGAGTAGAGGTTGAAGCCCGTGGAGGCCCCCACGGGGAAGCAGCCCGCCGTCGACCAGTGGGTCATGTTGCCGCAGTGGCCGATCTGGATGCCCGCGGCGGCCCCCTCGGCGTGGATGGCGTCGGTGATGTCGCGCAGCGCGGGGACGATCTCCCTGCGCAGCCACAACTGCTTGTTGAACGACAGCCCGCTGCGGTTCACTGCCGCGTAGGCCAGTGTGGTCATGCCCACGCCGCCGCGCGCGACGGCGACGTGGTAGTCCTTGAGTTGCTGCGTGGGCCCGAAGTCGCGGCCCATCGACTCGAAGGCCGCCGAGCGGATCGTGCGGTTGCGCAGCGTGAGGGGCCCCAGCTTGTAGGGGGTGAAGAGTTTGGAATCCGACATCAAGAGTTGAAAATGGAAAATTGAAAATTGAAAACGGAAAGGGGTGTCAGTAGATGAAGGGGAGGATCTTCTTGCGGCCCAGGCGCGTGAACTCCTCGCCGAACTCCTGCTCGTAGCGGCGGTAGAGCGAGCGGGCGCGGGGTGCGAGGTTGGCGAAGGTCCACAGCGCGAAGACCGCGCCGGCCCACGACCACGAGGCCACGGCGAAGCCCGTCCACTCGGTCAGCTCGCCGAAGTAGTTGGCCGACGAGACGTAGCGGAACATGCCTCCCCGGGGGATGTAGTGGCGCGTGTCGCCTGGGCGGCGCAGCGTGCGGATGATGTGGTCGGAGTGGAGGTTGACCCCCATGCCGAAGAGGAAGAGCGCCGTGCCGATCCAGAAGCAGGGGCGCGAGAACCAGTCGGCGTAGTAGCCCTCGGGGGCCACGTAGAAGATCCAGCCGCCCTGCATCAGGGCGTTTATGAGGTTGAACGCGGCGCCCATCGCCACGATCCCCAGGGGCATCTGCGACTTGCCCCGCATGAGCAGCGGGAAGACGAAGGCCCGTTGCAGGTAGTGGGCCTGGAAGAGGCAGAAGAGCACCAGCGGCGCCGGCTCCCACATGCGGTCGGAGGCGGCCCACAGCGCGCACATGGCCACGAAGACCGGCGCCTCCATCGCCACCCAGCCCGCCTTGTTGGGTATGGGCCGCCCGTAGCGGCGGTCGAACAGATAGCCGTAGCCCGCCTCGAAGAAGCGGAGCGCCGCGAAGACCGCCACGGCCAGGAGGGCCATGGCGACGAGCAGCAGGTCGTAATATCGGATCATCGGATCGGGGGTTTTGATCGCCTAAAGATAGCGATTCGGGCGCGAATTACGAAATCCGCGCCTCGTTTTCGCGTCGCGGGGAACACCCTTTCGGCCCATCGCGACAAAAAAACGACCCGCACGGGGCGGGTCGTCGGATCGTAGGCGGGCGTCGCACGTCGGCGGTCGTCTGCGGGAAGGGCGCTCTCGCGGGGCCCTTGCCGCCCGCAAGGAGGCTCTGGCGCGGTGGCCCGGTCCGCTGTCGTTCAGCGCACGAACCGTGCCACGAGCTCCTCGGCCAGGCGGGGCATCCCCTCGGCGGCCCGCTTGGCCAGGTGCGTCACCGTGTTGCGCACGCCCCCGATGTCGGGGCGCCCGGGGTCGACCACCCAGATCGGGACGTCGGGCCGCACGTAGCGGACGAGCGACGCGGCGGGGTAGACGGCCAGCGACGTGCCCACCACCACCATGAGGTCGGCCCCGGCGGCGATGCGCACCGCTCGGTCGAACATCGGCACCGCCTCGCCGAAGAAGACGATGTGGGGGCGCAGCAGCGCGCCGTCGGGCGCCGTGGCGTCGAGCGGCTGCTCCCAACCCTCGATCGGGACCGTGAGCTCCGCGTCGCGCTCCGAGCGGAGCTTCGTCAGCTCGCCGTGGAGGTGGAGCACGCGGCGCGACCCGGCGCGCTCGTGCAGGTCGTCGACGTTCTGCGTGACGACCTCCACGTCGAACGCACGCTCGAGCGCCGCGATGGCCCGGTGGCCGGCGTTGGGCTCGGCCGCGAGCATCTCGCGGCGGCGCCGGTTGTAGAACTCCACCACCGTGGCGCGGTCGCGCGCCAGCGCCTCGGGGGTGCAGACCTCTTCGATGCGGTGCTCGGCCCATAGCCCGTCCGCGTCGCGGAAGGTGGCCAGGCCGCTGTCGGCGCTCATGCCGGCGCCGGTGAAGACGACGAGTTTTTTCATGCGGTTTTATGTTTTGTTCGGATCTTTTTTCGTAGAATGGCGGCTCGCAGCCAGCGGAGGTGCAATCGAGCCGGCTGGCGAGAGCAGCCCTCCGCCGGGGGTGGCTGCGGGCTGCCAGTCTTCGACTGCCGGCTTCGCTTTCGGGTGCATCCAGTTTCGCCGTTCTTACTTTTTACTTCTCATTTTTTACTTCGTTTTCGGCATCGGAGCACTGCCGCGTTGCCCGCGACCATCATCGCCCACGCCACGGCATTGGTGCCGGCCGCGATTCTGCAACGGGTGATGCGTTTCATCGTCTGCCCGGTCATTTCGTGCGGCGGGAGAGGTATACGGGCAGCAGCACCGCGACGATTCCGATCGCCTTGAGCACGATGCCCGCGAATCCGCGGGCGAGCGACGCTTCGCCCGTCCGCATCGCGTCGATCTGCGGAGAGCAGACCAGCGCGAAGGCGCCTGCGGCGATCGCCACGCCGAGCACGCGGCGGGCCCATGCGGGGATGCGCGACGGCGCGGGCTCCTCCTCTTCGTCGGGCGCAGGGTCGGTGGCGACCCAGATGCCGATGGCCCAGCTGAAAGCCCCCACGGCGCCGAAGATCGCCCCCTTCGCGGCGGCTGCGGCCGCGGGGAGCCCGTCGCCCAGGCTGCGGATGAGGAAGACGATCGCGAAGGTCACGACGGCGGTGAGGGGTGCGCCCCACCACAGCGGGCTGCGGGCGAAGAGCACGACGTGCGCCCACGAGAAGCTGCCCGGACGGTTATTTCGGGTTTTGCTCTCCATTCTTTTTCGATTTTCGGGGAGCCCGCCCGCTGCGGCGCAGCGCCTCGGCGATGATCCACTGGAGCTGGCCGTTGATCGAGCGGAACTCGTCGTCGGCCCACCGCTCCAGCGCCTCCATCGTCGCCGTGTCTACGCGCAGCACGAAGCTCTTGTTTGCACTCTTTTCTGCCATTGCGTGCCGATCAGTGGTGAAGCGTCCCGGCGTTGACGACGGGCTGTGCCGCCTCGTCGGCGCAGAGCACCACGAGCAGGTTGGAGACCATCGCCGCCTTGCGCTCCTCGTCGAGCTCCACGACCTGCTCGTCGCCCAGCCGCTTGAGGGCCATCTGCACCATCGACACGGCCCCCTCGACGATCTTCTCGCGTGCCGAGATGATGGCGTCGGCCTGCTGGCGGCGCAGCATCACGGCCGCGATCTCGGGGGCGTAGGCCAGGTAGTTGATGCGCGCCTCGACGATCTCGATGCCGGCCATCGCCAGCCGCTCGTTGAGCTTCTGCTCGAGCTGCTCGTTGATCTCCTCGGCGTTCGAGCGGAGCGTGAGCTCCTCGGCCTCCGTGCCGTTGTCGTCGTAGGCGTAGAGGCCGGCGACCTGGCGCAGGGCGGCGTCGCTCTGCACGCTGACGAAGTTCTCGAGGTTGTTCATGCGGGCCGAGGCCGAGACGCCCGCGCCGGCGGCCGTCGTCGGGGCGTCGATCTCGAAGACCGCCTTGTAGATGTCGTCGCGCTTGATGCGCCATACGAGCACCAGGCCGATCAGGATCGGGTTGCCCGTCTTGTCGTTGACCTTGATCGGGTCGACGTTGAGGTTGCGGGCGCGCACCGAGATCTGCTTGGCCGACATGAAGGGGTTGACCCACCAGTAACCCGTCTCGTAGAAGGTGCCGCGGTAGTTGCCGAAGAAGACCATCACGCGCGCCTCGTTGGGTTCGAGCAGCATGAAGCCGCCCAGCGAAACGAGCGAGGCGAGGATCAGCAGCACGCCGCCCAGGATCAGGGCGACGCCCGAGCCGGCGTATTCGGCTTCGGTGCCCGCGACGATCGCGTAGACGCCCGCGACGAGCCCGATCAGGATGAGAAACAACGCGGTGAATCCGTTGGCCTTCCAGCCTTTGTAGGTGTAGTTCTTGTTCTCCATGTCCGTTTGTTTTAAAGTGATATTATTTTGATATTGCAAAGTAAGCGGATTTTTTTCGGAAAAACAAGAGAAAAAATTGAAAATGGAAAATTGAAAATGGAAAGTGGGGAGGCCCTGCCGGGCAAGTAATAAGTAAAAAGTAAGAAGTGCGGGGCAGGCCGTAGTCGGCGGAGGCTTGCGAATGAAGAGAGCAGCCCTTCGTCCGGGGGCGGCTACGGGCTGTCGGATCTGCGAGCCGAGGGCAAGTCAAAAGTGAGAAGTAATTAAGTAAAAAGTGGAGGAGGGTGTTTTCAGCTCGCAGCCAGCGGAGGGGCTCGAAAGGCGCAGCCGACAGAGCAGCCCTCCGCCCGGGGTGGCTGCGGGCTGCGCGGCCGAGGGCCGCAATTATTTGGGCCATTCAAGGGAAGCCCGGCATTTAGCCGGCTGCTCGGCTGCTCGCCTTGCCCTCTTTGCGGCAGACAAGCTGCCGCTTAGATAGGCTGCGGCTCGGCAAAATCCAAGCTGCGCTTGCTTTTGCACTCGCCTTGCACTATCTTTGCCGCCGCTATGACGGTTTTTTCCTTGATCGAGATTCTCGGAACGCTCGCCTTCGCGATCAGCGGCATCCGACTGGCTTCGGCCAAACACTTCGACTGGTTCGGCGCCTACGTCGTGGGTTTCACCACGGCCATCGGCGGCGGTACGCTGCGCGACCTGATGCTGTCGCTCACCCCTTTCTGGATGCTCGACTCCTCCTATCTGGTCGTCACGGCCTTCGCGCTGGGCATCGTCATCGTGCTGGGGCGCTACCTGATCCGGCTGAATAATACCTTCTTCATATTCGACGCCTTCGGTCTGGGGCTCTTCACCGTCGTCGGCATCGAGAAGACCCTCACGGCGGGCTTCCCGCTCTGGGTGGCGATCATCATGGGCACGATCACCGGCGCCGCGGGCGGCGTGCTGCGCGACATCCTCATCAACGAGGAGCCGCTGATCTTCCGCAAGGAGATCTACGCCCTGGCCTGCGTCTTCGGCGGCGTGGTCTTCGGCCTGTGCCAGTGGCTGGGCATGGCCGGCGGCAGCCTCCAGATCGCTACGGCCGTGAGCGTGATCCTCATGCGCGTGGTCGCCGTCCACTACGGACTGAAGCTCCCCGTGCTGAAGTAACGGAGGGAGCGAAGAAAATAACGAGGGGACCTGCCGTCGACGGCGGGTCCCCTTCTGCATTCCGGCCGGATGGCGGCCTATTTTTTCTTGTCGAAGTAGAGCTCCAGCAGCTCCTTGGCCGCGACGAACGACGACATGCGCTCGCCCAGCACCCGCGCCTCGTAGTCGCCGATGCGCTGCTCGACCTCCGGGTCGCGGTAGAAGCTCTCGCGCAGCGCCTCGTTGATCGTCTCGTACATCCAGTGCTTGTTCTGCCGGTTGCGGTTCAGGGCGAAGTAGCCGTTGGCGCGGATGTGGTCGAGGTACTCCTCCACGCCCTTCCACACCTCCTCGAGCCCCGTGCCGTCGTAGGACGAGCAGGTGTAGACCTCGGGTCGGCGCCCCGACTCGGGCTCGGGGAAGAGCATCAGCGCCCCGCGGTACTGCGTGCGCGCCAGCTCGGCCTTGCGGAGGTTCTCGCCGTCGGCCTTGGTGATGACCATCATGTCGGCCATCTCCATGATGCCGCGCTTGATGCCCTGCAGCTCGTCGCCGGCGCCCGAGATCTGCAGCATGAGGAACATGTCGACCATCGAGTGCACGACCGTCTCCGACTGGCCCACGCCCACCGTCTCGATGAAGATCACGTCGAAGCCCGCCGCCTCGCACAGCACGATCGTCTCGCGCGTCTTGCGCGCCACGCCGCCCAGCGACCCGGCCGAGGGGGAGGGGCGGATGAAGATGTCGGGGTTCGACGAGATGCTCTCCATGCGGGTCTTGTCGCCCAGGATCGAGCCCCCGCTGCGCTCCGACGAGGGGTCGATGGCCAGCACCGCCAGGCGGTGGCCCAGGCGCGTGACCATGTTGCCCGTGGCCTCAATGAAGGTCGACTTGCCGGCCCCCGGCACGCCCGTGATGCCCAGGCGTATCGACCGCCCGGCGCGGGGCAGGCAGCGCTCGATGATCTCCTGCGCCTGGGCGTAGTGGTCGGGGTTGCTCGACTCGACGAGCGTGATGGCCTGCGAGAGGACGGTGATGTCGCCCCGGAGGATTCCCTCGACATACTCGTCGGTGGTCAGGCGCCGCTTGCGGTGTCGTCTGAAATGGGGGTTGACGATCGGCTGGTCGGCGACCCCCTCCGTGACGTTGAGGGCTGTTGAGTGGTGCGTGTCGGCGTATTCGCGCTCGAAGTGGTTGATCTTGGTGAATGACATGGTGCGGCTATTTTGCGGAGTCCTCGATGATGCGGCGCGTCAGCTGGAGCGTGTTGCCCATCCACAGCGCGCGCCCCTTGGCGTCGACGAGTACGCCGAACGGTACGTAGTTCACGCCGAAGGCGGCGAATAGCTTGCCCTGCGGGTCGAGGCCGGCGCCGAAGCGGGGCGAGAGGCGCGGAGCGAGCAGCGGGGCCGCCTTGTCGGCCGCCTCGCGCGTCAGCACCACCACCCTCAGGCGGTTGCCCAGCTCGGCCTGGAGCCCGGCCAGGCGGTCGAGCGCCTCGGCGCAGCGCGGCGACGAGGAGTGGAAAAATTCGATGTAGGTGAGCGGGGCGGCCGCGGGCTGACGCCCTTCGAGCCACTCGCCGATGCGCAGCTCGGGGGTGCGCTGTCCCAGTGCGATGTTCTGTGCGCGCAGGGCTGTGCACGACAGCAGCAGGGCGCAGAGGATCATTATTGTTCGTTTCATCGGAAGGTCCGTTATTTTTAGCGAAGGTACGAAATTATTTTCATTTTTTATTTTTTTATTCCTGATTAAAAGACTTATCTTTGTTTCGCGGAATAGGAACCGAACCGAAAGCGAAACAGAACATATTTTACTAATCTCTTAACCAACCGTTAGTTATGAAAGTATCCCACATCGAGCATCTGGGCATCGCCGTGAAGAGCCTCGACGAGGCCATTCCCTACTGGGAGAACGTACTGGGTCTCAAATGCTATGCCATCGAGGAGGTCGCCGACCAGAAGGTCCGCACCGCCTTCTTCATGCTGGGCCAGACGAAGATCGAGCTGCTGGAGCCCACCTCGGAGGAGTCGACCATCGCCAAGTACATCGAGAACCGCGGCGTCGGCATCCACCACATGGCCCTCGCCTGCGAGAACATCGAGGAGCAGCTCGCCGATGCCGAAGAGAAGGGTATCCGCCTGATCGACAAGACCCCGCGCAAGGGCGCCGAGGGCATGACCATCGCCTTCCTCCACCCCAAGTCGACCCAGGGCATCCTCACCGAGCTTTGCGAGAACAAGAACAAGTAAGAGACCGGCCCCCAGCGGGCCACAGACACTAACTACCAAACAGTTATGAGCGATATTCAAACCAAAATCACCCAGCTGATCGAGAACCGCGAAACGGCGCGTCTCGGCGGCGGACAGAAGGCGATCGACAAGCAGCACGAGAAGGGCAAGTACACGGCCCGCGAGCGCATCGAGATGCTGCTCGACGAGGGTTCGTTCGAGGAGTTCGACATGTTCGTGACGCACCGTTGCTACGACTTCGGCATGGAGAAGAAGCACGCCTTCGGCGACGGCGTGGTGACCGGCTACGGCACCATCGACGGCCGCCTGGTCTACGTCTTCGCGCAGGACTTCACCGTGACGGCCGGCTCGCTGTCGCTGTCGATGTCCGACAAGATCTGCAAGGTCATGGACATGGCCATGCGCAACGGCGCCCCCTGCATCGGCATGAACGACTCGGGCGGCGCGCGCATCCAGGAGGGCGTCAACGCCCTGGCCGGCTACGCCAACATCTTCCAGCGCAACGTCATGTCGTCGGGCGTCATCCCGCAGATCTCGGCCATCTTCGGCCCCTGCGCCGGCGGTGCGGTCTACTCGCCCGCTCTGACCGACTTCATCATCATGAAGAAGGAGACCTCCAACATGTTCCTCACGGGTCCGAAGGTCGTCAAGACCGTCACGGGCGAGGACGTGACGCAGGAGCAGCTGGGCGGTGCCGTGATGCACACCACCAAGTCGGGTGTGGCGCAGTTCGCCGTCGACACCGAGGACGAGGGCATCGAGCTCATCAAGAAGCTCCTCTCCTACATGCCGCAGAACAACATGGAGGACGCTCCGCTGGCCGTCTGCACCGACAAGATCACCCGTCTGGAGGATTCGCTCAACGAGATCATCCCCGACAGCGCCAACAAGCCCTACGACATGACCGAGGTGATCCGCGCGATCGTCGACAACGGCGAGTTCCTCGAGTCGGCCGCCGGCTACGCCAAGAACATCATCACCTGCTTCGCCCGCTTCAACGGCCAGTCGGTCGGCATCATCGCCAACCAGCCCAAGTTCATGGCCGGCGTGCTCGACATCAACGCCAGCCGCAAGGCCGCGCGCTTCGTCCGCTTCTGCGACGCCTTCAACATCCCGATCGTCACGCTGGTCGACGTGCCGGGCTTCCTGCCGGGTACGACCCAGGAGTACGGCGGTGTGATCACCCACGGCGCCAAGCTGCTCTTCGCCTACTGCGAGGCCACGGTTCCGAAGATCACCGTCACGCTGCGCAAGGCCTACGGCGGCGCCTACATCGTCATGTCGTCGAAGCACATCCGCGGCGACATCAACTACGCATGGCCGACGGCCGAGATCGCCGTGATGGGTGCCAGCGGCGCCGTCGAGGTGCTCCACGCCAAGGCGCTCAAGGACCTTGCGGACAAACCCGAGGAGAAGGCCGCTTTCATCGCCGAGAAGGAGAAGGAGTACAACGACAAGTTCTCCAACCCCTACAACGCAGCCCGCTACGGCTACATCGACGACGTGATCGAGCCGCGCAACACGCGCTTCCGCATCATCCGCGCGTTGCAGTCGCTCTCCACCAAGCGCCTGCAGAACCCGCCCAAGAAGCACTCCAATATTCCTCTGTAACAGCATCCGACTATGACGAACGTATTGATAGCGAACGGCTGGGGATGGTCCGAGATGTTGTGGGTCGCGCTCATCAGCATCTGCCTGGTCTTCACGGTCCTCGTGCTGCTGGTGTGGGTCATGAAGCTCTTCGGCTACGTCTTCACGCGCCGCACGGCCGCCGCTGCGGTGGCCGCCGACAAGCCGGTGGTCGAGCAGGGGCAGCTCCACGAGGAGGAGATCGCCGCCATCGCCACGGCGCTGCGCATCTACCGGGGTGCGCTCCACGACCGCGAATCGGAGGTGCTGACCATCATGAGCATCAAGCGCGCCTACTCGCCCTGGAACTCCAAGATCCACGGCTTAACCCAGTTGCCCGATCGAAAATAAGTTATTGCAATGAAAGATTACTCACTGAAAATCAACGGACATAATTACGACGTGCAGATCGACGACGTCAACGAGTCGTCGACCGTGACGCGCGTCATCGTCAACGGAACCACCTACGAGGTCGAGATCGGCGGCGCCCAGGCGGCGGCCGTGTCGCGTCCGCAGGTGGCCCCCGCACCCAAGGAGGCCAACAGCGCGCAGGTGAAGCCCGCCACGGTCGCTCCCGCACCGCGCATCGCCGCCGTGGCCCCCTCGTCGGGCTACAGCGTCAAGTGCCCGCTGCCGGGCACCGTGCTCTCGATCGACGTGGCCGTCGGCGACACCGTTTCGGCGGGCCAGACCCTCATGGTGCTCGAGGCCATGAAGATGGAGAACAATATCGACGCCGACCGCGGCGGCGTGGTCAAGCAGATCCTCGTGCAGCAGGGCGCCACGGTCATGGAGGGTGATAACCTGATTGTCATCGAATAAGCCATGTTCACTCTACTGACCTCCGACTCCAACTTCGTCTGGAACAGCCTCCGCGACTTCGCGGGCTCGACCGGCATCGCGGGCTTCTTCGCCGAGATGGGGTGGGGCAGTCTGGCGATGATCTGCGTCGCCTTCTTCCTGCTCTACCTGGCCATCCGCCACAAGTTCGAGCCGCTGCTGCTCTTCACCATCGCCTTCGGCATGCTGCTCACGAACCTTCCGGGTGCCAACCTCTACCACACCGAGCTCTTCGCCGGCGGGCATGTCCACTGGGACATCTTCGTGGCGAACGCCGGCCTGCTCGACTACCTCTACCTGGGTGTCAAGCTGGGTATCTATCCCTGTCTGATCTTCGTGGGCGTGGGCGCCATGACCGACTTCGGTCCGCTGATCGCCAACCCCAAGAGCTTCCTGCTGGGCGCCGCCGCCCAGATCGGTATCTTCGCCACCTTCCTGGGCGCCTACGCCCTGGGCTTCACCCCCACGCAGGCCGGTTCGATCGGCATCATCGGCGGTGCCGACGGCCCCACGGCCATCTACCTCACCTCGATGCTCTCGCCCGAGCTGCTGGGTCCGATCGCCGTGGCCGCCTACTCCTACATGGCCCTCGTGCCGGTGATCCAGCCCCCCATCATGCGGGCGCTGACCACCAAGCAGGAGCGCGCCATCAAGATGCGCACGCTGCGCACCGTGTCGAAGACCGAGCGCATCCTCTTCCCGCTCATCATCGCCGTCATCATCGCGCTGCTGCTGCCGAGCGCCGCGCCGCTGATCGGCTGCCTGATGCTGGGCAACCTCATGAAGGAGTGCGGCGTGGTGGACCGTCTGTCGAAGACCGTGCAGAACGAGCTGATGAACATCGTGGTGATCTTCCTGGGCATCACGGTGGGCGCTACGGCCACGGCCGAGGCCTTCCTCAACTTCCGCACGCTGGGCATCCTCGTGCTGGGCGTCGTCGCCTTCTCGATGGGTACGGCGGGCGGCGTGCTGCTGGCCAAGCTGATGAACCTCTTCTGCAAGGAGGAGAATAAGATCAACCCGCTGATCGGCTCGGCCGGCGTGTCGGCGGTGCCGATGGCTGCCCGCGTCTCGCAGACCGAGGGGCAGAAGGAGAACCCCGGCAACTACCTGCTCATGCACGCTATGGGGCCCAACGTGGCCGGTGTCGTGGGCTCGGCTGTGGCCGCCGGTATCCTGCTCTCGTTCCTGGGATAGGGCCGCTTGTTTTGCTATGTTCGAAGGGCCGGACCGTGTGTCCGGCCCTTTTTACGTGTTTTTGGGTGTTCGGTGGCGGGGGCTTTTTGCGTCGAGGCTGTCGGCTTTTTCGTATTCGGGCCGTTTTCTCTTCGGCCCGCCGGTCTCCGACCGCCATGCTGCGTTTTCAGACCGTAGCCGGCGAAAGGGCGCGAGAGACACGAGCAGCCCTTCGCCCGGGGGCGGCTGCGGGCTGCCGGCTCTGCGAGCCGATGTCTTTGTACCTTTTGGTGGCAAAAGGTACCCAAAACCATCCGCACGTCGGTCTCGCGGGTCCTCTGCTCGTCCTCGCTAAAACGGGCGCCTGACGCGGGTTTGCAAGCAAACCGGCCCCGTTTTAACGCTCGGCCATCGCTTCAGACAAACCCCGCTGCGACCGATAGTGCGGAGTCTTTCGTGCCGCTGCGCGGCAGAGCCCTATTTATTTTCAGCTCGTAGCCAGCGGAGGGTTCTGCGAGCGAAACGAGCAGCCCTCCGCCCGCCGTGGCTGCGGGCTGCCGGCTTTTCAAGCCGAGGAGCGGTTTTTTGCCTCTGCTGGCTCCCGGCCCCGGCCCGCAAATGGCCGAAGCCCGAGGGCCCCGGCCGGCACCCCTCATACACACCCTTATCGTCCGCCCCGCCCCTGATCGTGCATGACGAATCGTGCATTGTTTTTCTCCGTCCCCGGGCGCCGCATTCGCCGATTTTTTCGTAACTTCGCACAAATCCACTCGCCATGTCCCGATTTCTGACCACGAAACGGATCATCCTCGCCCTCGTGCTCCTCTTCGCCGCATGCGGCCTCTACGGCTATCTGGTCGCCGACCGCCTGAAGCGGGAGGGGGTCGAAGCGCGGGCGGTGGTCACGCGCGTCTATTCGCGCGAGGAGACCCGCACGCGCGGTACGGCCCGCCGGCCCCGCTACGAGAAGGTGACGGTCCACTACCTCGACTACCGCCTCACGGTCGACGGCCGCGACTACGAGGATCGTATCCGCCGCTACGACAACCTCATGACCGCCCGCGTGGGCGACTCGCTGCTCGTGCGCTACCTGCCCTCGAACCCCGACGTGAACCGCCCGGTCCGTCTCGAGGAGGGCGGTTACGACCTTCGCCGCACGCATCCGACGACCTACCGCCGCCGGCACCCCTCCCGATAATACTCCGCAAACCCCGCATACGATGAAAAAACTGCCGCTCCTCCTCGCCCTCGTGCTCTTCTGCGTTACGGCCGCTGCCCCGGCTGCCGGCGCGGCGCCGGCAGCTCCCGCCGCCCGCCGCCCCGTGAAGGTGGCCTGCGTAGGCAACAGCATCACCTACGGCTACGGCATAGCCGGGCGCGAGACCCGCTCCTATCCCGCCCAGCTGCAACGCATGTTGGGCGACGGCTACCTGGTGGGCAATTTCGGCAAGTCGGGCGCCACGCTGCTACGCCGCGGTCACCGTCCCTACAACGAGCAGCCCGAGTGCGCCGAGGCGCTGGCCTTCGCTGCCGACATCGTGGTCATCCACCTCGGCATCAACGACACCGACCCGCGCGACTGGCCCCATTACGGCGACGAGTTCATCGCCGACTACCGGGCGCTCATCGACGCGTTCCGCGAGGCTAATCCCTCGTGCCGCGTTCTGGTGGCGCGCCTCTCGCCCATCTCGCACCGCCACCACCGCTTCGAGTCGGGCACGCGCGACTGGCATGCCGAAATCCAGCGCTGCATCGAGCGGGTGGCCGAGCACGCCGGGGCGCAGCTCATCGACTTCCACGCCCCGCTCTACGCCCATCCGCGCCTGATGCCCGACGGCCTCCACCCCGATGCCGAGGGTGCCGCGATCCTCGCCGACGTCGTGCGCGGCGCCATTACGGGCGACTACGGCGGCCTGCGCATGGGACCGCTCTACACCGACGGCATGGTGCTCCAGCACGGCCGTCCGCTCCCGCTGTGCGGCATGGCCGACGCGGGCGAGCGGGTCGAGGTGCGCGTGGCGGGGCAGCGCTGCCGCACGACGGCCGCGAGCGACGGCCGCTGGGAGGTGCTGCTCGAGCCGCTCGCCGCCGGCGGACCCTACACGCTGCGGGTGGCGACGCCGAAGCGCGAGCTGGTGTTCCGCGACGTGCTGGCCGGCGAGGTGTGGCTCTGCTCGGGCCAGTCCAACATGGAGTTCCGCCTGCGCTACAACGCACCCTCGGAGCGCGATGCCGCGGCCGAGAGCGACGACGGCCTGCGTCTGTTCGACATGAAGGGCGACTGGCGCACGCCGGTCTGGGAACAGGAGGTGATCGACTCGATCGACCGCCACCACTTCTACCGCCCCGCGCGCTGGGCCGCCGCGACGCCCGAGCGCGTGCGCGAATTTTCGGCCGTGGCCTACTTCTTCGGCCGGCGGCTGCGCGACAGCCTGCAAGTCCCCGTGGGGCTCGTCTGCAACGCCGTGGGCGGCTCGCCCGCCGAGGCGTGGGTCGACCGCGCCACGCTCGAGCGCGACTTCCCGGCCATCCTGCGCGACTGGCGGCGCAACGACTTCGTGCAGGAGTGGGTGCGCGGCGCCGCCGACAGCCGCATGGCCCGGAGCGACGACCGCTCGCACCGCCACCCCTTCGAACCCTGCTACCTCTTCGAGACGGGCATCCGGCCCCTCGACCGCTTCCCCGTCCGGGGCGTCGTCTGGTACCAGGGCGAGTCCAACGCCCACAACATCGAGGCCCACGAGCGGCTTTTCGGCCTGCTCGTCGCCAGCTGGCGCAGCTACTGGCGCGATTCGGAGCTGCCCTTCTACTATGTCCAGCTGTCGAGCCTCGACCGCCCCTCGTGGCCGCGCTTCCGCGACAGCCAGCGCCGCCTGCTGGGGCGCATTCCCCACACCGGCATGGCCGTCTGCTCCGACCGCGGCGACTCGCTCGACGTGCATCCCACGCGCAAGCGCGACGTGGGCGAGCGCCTGGCCGCCTGGGCGCTGCACGAGAGCTACGACCGGCGCCACGTCACCCCTTCGGGCCCGCTCTTCCGCGCGCTGGAGGTCGAGGGCGACACGGCCTACGTCTCGTTCGACTGGGGCGAGGGGCTGCGCGCCTCCGACGGCGGGCCGCTCCGCACCTTCGAAGCGGCGGGTGCCGACGGTCTGTTCCACCCCGCCGAGGCTGCGGTCGCGGGCGACCGTGTGGCGGTGCGCAGCGAGCGTGTCGCGAGGCCCGTTGCCGTGCGTTACGGCTGGCAGCCCTTCACGCGCGCCAACCTGGTCAACGGCGACGGATTGCCCGCGTCGACCTTCCTGGCCGAGGTGGAG
>CABIXK010000008.1:37111-44828 GCA_902362705.1 Rikenellaceae bacterium | reverse complement strand
GCGGAGTCCTTCGTGCCGTTGCGCGGCAGAGACTTATTCATTTTCCGACCGTAGCCAGCGCCCGACTAAGAGCCGGGGCTTTTTCATATGGTCCGCCTCTGTTTTCGGCCCGTAGCCAGCGGAGGCCGGCGAACGAAGAGAGCAGCCCTCCGCCCGCCGTGGCTACGGGCTGCCGGCCTGTGGCCGAGGTTTCGCGCGTTCTTCTATATCGTCCGATGCAGCGTTAGCTGCGCGGGCCGCAGCCACCGGCGGCGAAGGCCCGCAACTCGCGCTGCTCGTGCCGCCCTCCGCCGGCCATAGTCCCTCCGCAAACGGATGTCGCACATCGCCGACGGCTCGTGGCGCCCCTCAGCAGGCTGCACTCCGCCCCCGAAGTGCCGCCCCGCGGGGAGTTTTGCACCCGGGAATGCGCTTTCGGTCGGAAAAATCGGGCAGTTATGTTGCGGTATGAAATTTTTTTCGTACCTTTGCGCACCCGCAAAGTGCGGGATACGGATTACAAACAAGTTAAATTAAACGTACAGTGGATTCATTAAGCTACAAGACTATCTCGGCCAACGCCTCGACGGTCACCAAGGAGTGGGTGGTCATCGACGCGACGAACGAGGTACTGGGACGTCTTGCATCGCAGGTCGCCAAGATCCTCCGCGGCAAGAACAAGCCCTGCTACACGCCCCACGCCGACTGCGGTGACTACGTCATCGTCATCAACGCGGAGAAGGTGAAGCTCACGGGCAAGAAGATGACCGACAAGGTCTACACGCGTCACACGGGTTATCCCGGCGGCCAGCGTTTCGCGACGCCCGCCGACTACCTGGCCAAGAAGCCGACCTTCCTCGTCGAGAAGGCCGTGAAGGGCATGCTGCCCAAGACCCGTCTGGGCGAGCACCTGCTCACCAATCTGAAGGTGTATGCCGGCTCGGAGCACCCGCACGCCGCCCAGACCCCCAAGACGATTAAGTTAAACGAGATTAAGTAAGAGTTATGGAAGTTGTAAACACCGTAGGTCGTCGTAAGGCCGCTGTGGCTCGCGTATTCGTGAAGCCGGGCAAGGGTCAGATTACAATCAACCACAAGGAACTCGCCGTTTATTTCCCGCTCGAGATTCTCCAGTTCCAGGTCAAGCAGCCGCTGCTGGCCACGAACACCGCCGAGAACTACGACATCACCATCAACCTCGATGGCGGTGGTATCAAGGGGCAGGCCGAGGCCGCTCGTCTGGGCATCGCTCGCGCGCTGTGCGAGATCGACGCCGAGATGCGTCCCGCCCTGAAGAAGGCCGGTTTCCTCACGCGCGATCCCCGCGAGGTTGAGCGTAAGAAGCCCGGTCAGCCCGGTGCACGTCGCAAGTTCCAGTTCAGCAAGCGTTAATCGCACGCACGACCTGATTTTCGGCAAGCACGGCGACGGTTCCAAACCCTGCGGACTTACCTATTATATAATGGGTGCTACCGCCCGGTTGCCTCGCCGCGGAAAACTTCCGGGACCGGCCCTTCGGGGGCGCTACTTCGGGAGTTGAAGAAAAGAGTTAAAATTCAAACACACCAATTGAAATGTCACGTACAGATTTTAATACCCTGTTGGAAGCCGGTGCGCACTTCGGTCACCTGAAGCGCAAATGGAACCCCAAAATGGCTCCTTACATCTTCATGGAGAAGAACGGCATCCACATCATCGACCTGCACAAGACCGTGCTGAAGATCGACGAGGCAGCCGCTGCGCTCAAGCAGATCGCCAAGAGCGGCCGTCGCGTGCTGTTCGTCGCCACGAAGAAGCAGGCCAAGGAGATCGTTGCCGAAAAGGTGGCAGCCGTCGGTATGCCCTACGTCACCGAGCGCTGGGCAGGCGGTATGCTGACCAACTTCCCCACCATCCGTAAAGCCGTCAAGAAGATGACCACCATCGACAAGATGACCACCGACGGCACGTTCGACAACTTCTCGAAGCGCGAGAAGCTCCAGATCGCACGCCAGCGTGCGAAGCTCGAAAAGAACCTCGGCTCGATCGCCGACCTTACGCGTCTTCCGGCCGCTCTGTTCGTCGTCGACGTACAGAAGGAGTCCAACGCCGTCAAGGAGGCCAAGCGACTGAGCATCCCCGTATTTGCAATGGTAGACACTTGTTGTGATCCGACCGACATTGATTACGTTATCCCTGCAAATGACGATGCCGCCAAGTCGATCGCCGTGGTCGTAGAGGCCGTGTGCGCCGCTATCGCCGAGGGCACCGAGGAGCGCAAACTCGAGAAGGAGAAGGAGGCCCAGGAGGCCGAGAGCGAGGCACCCAAGCGCGATGCCAAACCCCGCATCAAGAAGGCCGTGAAGGCCACGGTCGATGCCGAGGAGGAGGCCGTGAAGGAGGTCGTGGCCGCTGTCGAGACCCCCGCAGCCGAGGCTCCCGCAGCCGACGCCGAGTAATCGGGACCCGAATCTAAGTTGTCGAACAAAAAAACTCTTTAAAGATATGGAAATCAAAGCAGCCGACGTAATGAAGCTCCGCAAGATGACCGGAGCCGGCATGATGGACTGCAAGAAGGCGCTCATGGAGGCCGAGGGCGATTTCGCCCGCGCACAGGACATCATCCGCGAGAAGGGTAAGCTCGTCGTCGCCAAGCGTGCCGACCGCACCGCCACCGAGGGTGTCGTCGTGACGAAGATCGAGGGCGGCAAGGCCTACATCCTCTGCTTGGCCTGCGAGACCGACTTCGTGGCGCAGAACGCCGAGTACTCCGCTTCGGCCAACGCCATGCTCGAGATCGCCGTTGCGGCCGACGCCGCCGACCGCGATGTCCTGCTGGCTACGAAGAACGCCGAGGGCCGCACCGTCGAGGAGATGGTCACCGAGAAGTCGGGTCAGACCGGCGAGAAGATCGAGCTGGCCTACTACGCCCGCATCGAGGCTCCCTACTGCGCAGGTTACGTCCACTTCAACAAGAAGCTGGGCACCATCCTGGGCTTCAACAAGGAGGTTCCCGCCGAGGTGGCCCACGCCGTCGCCATGCAGGCTACGGCCATGGCTCCCGTCTCGATTTCGGAGGCCGACTGCCCCGCCGAGGTCGTGGAGCACGAGCGCAAGATCGCCGTGGAGGCCATGAAGCAGGATCCCAAGAACGCGGGCAAGCCCGAGGCCATTCTGGAGAAGATCGCCGAGGGTAAGATGCGCAAGTTCTTCGAGGAGAACACGCTGCTCAACCAGGTGGTCGTCGGCGAGAAGGAGACCATCGCCGAGTATATCCGCAAGGCCGACAAGGAGGCTACGGTCATCGCCTACAAGCGCTTCGCGCTGGGCGAGTAGTCGCTCCTGTTTATCAGAAAGAGACGAACGGTGTTTGCCGTTCGTCTCTTTTTTTTGTGGCGGGGTGGGGCGGCGGATCGGTGGTCCTGCTGCGGGGGGGGGCGGGATGTGGGCAGGCAGGCTCGACAGTACCCGGCGGTCGGGAGAATGGGCTCCGCGGCGGGGCTGGTCGGGGTGCGGTAGCAGAGCGAGTGCTGTCGGATCGTGGCGGCGAGTGCTGTGCCTTGTTCTTGCTGTTCGCAGGCCTTGGCTGCCTCGGCGGGTGGGATGCGGGGCCGGCGGTATCGGCCGTGTCCGGCGGTCGGGATGTTGGGTGTGCGTCGCGTGCTTGCCTGCTGCTACATGGTTTCGGGTCCGTGTCCGGCCGCTTGTGCCGGCCCACTCCCTCGAAGAAGTCTTGCCTGCGCATCATAAAACGAGCGTAGCGAAATTCCGATTTCGCTACGCTCGCTTTCGTCTCCGGCATTCCGGCTCCGAATCGGAGAGGCCCGCCGCGTGATCTTGTCAGCTCGGCCGCGGGCCTGCCGGTTCTGCCCGCGTTATTTCTTCCGCTTGGCCGCAGCCCCCGCCGCGCCCTTGCGGTCGCCTTTGCGCTTGTCGGCCGCCGGGGCGATCGGGTGGCTGAAGACGAAGCGGGCGCCCGCCGTGTAGTCGGGGTCGACCCAGATGCGGCCGCCGAAGATCGAGACGATCTGCCGGCAGATCGCCAGCCCGAGCCCCGTGCCGTTCTTGAGGTTGCCTTCGAGCTTCTCGAAGCGGTCGAAGACCCGCTCCTGCTTGCCCGCGGGGATGCCGGGGCCCGTGTCGGCCACCGAGAAGAGCACCTCGCCTCGCCGCGGGTCGAAAGCGACGCCCACGGTGATTGAGCCCCGGGTGGTGAACTTGCCGGCGTTGGTCAGCAGATTGATGAGGATCTGCGAGAGGCGGTAGGCGTCGGTCTGGATGGTGAAGTGCTCCAAGGGGCAGTCGAGCGTGCACTCCACGCCTGCCTGCCGCGTGTGGGCCGTGGTCTGTATCGCCTGCCGGCAGAGGGGCACGATGTCCTCCTCGCGGTAGTCGAACTTGATCTTGCCGCACTCGAGCGACGAGATGTCGAGGATGTCGTTGAGCAGCACGAGCAGCATCTCCGAGTTGCTGACCACGATCGAGCAGTACTCGGACCGCTCCTCGGGCGAGAGCTCCTCCTCCTGCATGAGCGACGAGAAGCCGATCACGGCGTTGAGCGGCGTGCGGATTTCGTGGCTCATGTTGGCCAGGAAGGCCGACTTGAGGCGGTCCGACTCCTCGGCCCGCTCGCGGGCCACGATCAGCTCGGCCTCGTGCTCCTCGAGCCGGCGGCGCAGCCGCTGCGTGCGCACGAGCAGCCACACGACCACGACCAGCAGGATCAGCAGCAGGACGATGCCCGCCATCAGCAGCTCGATGTAGTAGAAGTAGCGCGTGAGCTTGGCCGCGAGCGGATCTTCGAGTACGCTCCCCTTGGGCAGCGCGTAGTCGGCGATCTTCCACTCCTTGATTTTGCGCGCGTCGAAGCGGAAGTAGTTCTCGGTGAGCCGCAGCGTGGGCAGTTGCTTCCCGTCCGATGCGTAGTAGGCGCAGATCTCGTCGGCCACTTGCGCGGCGCCGCTCTCGTAGCGGGGCTGGAAGCCGCCCGCCGCCACGTCGCCGAATCCCGTGCCGGTGATGGTGAAGACGGGGATGCGCGGGTTGCTGTGCACCAGGTCGAAGAGCGAGCGCTGCATGAGATAGTCGCCGTCGCCTCCCACGCGCCAGGTGCCCAGCAGCGCGGCCGAGCGCTGCGGCAGCGAGGCGTAGAGCCGCTGGGCCTCCTCCTCGCCCGCACGGCTGTCGATGAGCACCAGCTGGAGGTCGGGGAAGCGCTCCATCTCCTTGCGCACGAGCGCCTGGAGCGAGATGCCGCCGTAGGTGTTGTCCGATATGAAGCCGATGCACTGGATGCGGGGATAGATCGTGCGGATCATCTCGATGTTGCGCCGGATGTCGTACTCGTTGAACAGACCGCCGATGGGGCGCATGTCGTCGAAGCGCTGGAGGTAGTCGATCGACTCGGGCATCCACTTGTGCACCGAGCCGCGGGGTGCCGGGAGTATGATGCCGTTGGCCGAGACGAAGCACCCGAAGCAGGGCACCCCCTCGGGTATGCGGTCGAGCGACACGAACGAGGCCCATGCCTCCTGCCCGAGCAGCACCACGGCGCGCAGGTTGCGCGCCTCGTAGCGGCGGAGCAGGCGGTCGAGGTGGGAGATCCACTCGGGGGCCTCCCGCACGCTTTTGCACTCGAGCGACTCGATGTATATCTCGCCCGGGAACTGCGCCTCGACGATCCTCTTCTCGAAGGCCGAGATGAAACTCGACATGCGGCGCGTGTCGGGATTGTAGGAGGAGACGATCAGGATAGCTCCCTGCTCCTCGTGTTCCGTACCCTCGGCGGCGCACGACGGCGCGGTGGTCAGCAGCCAGATGCAGGCGAGTGCCAGGAGGCGTCCGGGGCAGGGAATCAGACGGAAAATACGCATAGGTCTATATGCAATCGTTATCTCAACAAAGATACGACTTTTTTCCTATCCGTGCTTGTATTTTCTTCAATTTTCGATCCTTTGCCCGCCCTTCCGTGCCTGTCGGATGACTATCGGGCGTCCTGCCCGCGCGCGGGATGGCGCCGCAGCGCCGTCACCACCATGCGGTGGTCGCTCACGCGGTCGCGGAGCGTGCGGTAGGAGGTCGCCTCCATGGCGCGGTCGTAGAGGATGAAGTCGATGCGCAGCGACACGCCGAGCAGCTCGAAGGTGCCTGCGTAGCCGCTGCCCGCCTCGCGGAATCCGTCCACGAGTCCCTGCTGGAGCTGCCGGTAGACGTAGGAGGCGGGCGTCTCGTTGAAGTCGCCCGCCACGACGACGGGGTAGGGCGAGCGGTCGATCTGCGCGCGCAGCCAGTCGGTCTGGCCCGCACGCAGCGCGCCGTTGCGCGTCAGCACCCCGACGGCTTCGTTCAGTGGCGGGCGGCCTCCGTGGGCGGCGAGGTGCTCGCGCCGCAGCCGGTGGAGGCCTGAGGTCTGGAGGTGGACCGAGTAGATGCGCAGGGTGTGCTGCCCGATGCGGATGTCGGCGCGCAGGCCGCCGTTCTCCGAGCCGGGGAAGAGGAAGTGCTGCCGTTCGGCTATGGGGTAGCGGCTCGCCACGGCGCTCTCGCCCTCGCGGACCCAGTAGGCGAGGCCGCTGCGGGCCAGCAGTGCCGCGATGCTGTCGGCCGGGAAGTCGGGGCTCTCGCCGAACTCCTGCAGGCAGAGGATGTCGACCCGCTCGCGTCCGGCGATGCGCGCCACGTCGCGGGCCGTGGCGGCCACGTCGCCCCGAAGATTGAATCCGTAGCAGTTGAGCGTCGCGACGCGCAGCTCGGGCTGCACGACGATCGGCGACGAGCGCGGCAGGCGGACCATCGCACGGATGTAGCCCGCATTGGCGATCAGCGCGGCCAGCGGCAGCAGCGCCGCGAGCCACCGCCGTGCGGCCAGCCAGGCGGCCAGCACCGCCGCGTCGAGCGCCAGCACCGCGGGCGTGGCCAGCCCGAGCAGCATCCAGGCAGCGCCCTGCTCGGGCGAGAAGTAGCCCGAGAAGCTGCACAGCAGCGAGACGATGTAGAGCAGCGCCGTGAGCAGCAGCAGCGTGAGGGATATGATCTTGCGTTTCGGTTTCATGCGTGTCGGTCGTTAGGCGGGCGCACGACGGCGTGCGGATGTTTTTCGGGATCCCTATGCAAAGATAGCGCCTTATCAGGCAACTTTTCGTAAATTCGTCCCTGCGATACGAAAAAACACGACACGACCATGGAAGATCTGATCGACGGGCGTTGCGGCTGGTGCGGCACCGATCCCCTGTATGCGAAGTACCACGACGAGGAGTGGGGCAGGCCGGTGGCCGACGACGGCACGCTGTTCGAGTTTCTGGTGCTGGAGAGCGCCCAGGCGGGCCTGAGTTGGATCACCGTCCTGCGCAAGCGCGAGGGCTACCGCCGCGCCTTCTGCGGCTTCGACGCCGCGCGCGTAGCCCGGATGACCGACGGCGATGTCGAGCGGCTGATGCAGTGCGAGGGGATCGTGCGCAACCGGCTGAAGATCCGTGCGACGATCGCCAATGCCCGGCTCTTCCTGGAGGTCGCGGCGCAGTACGGCTCGTTTCGCGACTACGTGCTCTCGTTCATGCCCGACCGCCGGCCGATCCGCAACTCCTTCCGCTCGCTGAGCGAGATCCCCGCCTCGTCGCCCCAGTCCGATGCCATGAGCCGCGACATGAAGCGGCGCGGATTCAAGTTCTTCGGCACCACCATCTGCTACGCCTTTCTCCAGGCCGCAGGCTTCGTCGACGACCATCTGGAGGGGTGCCGCTGCCGCACGGGGAGCTGCCGC
>CABIXK010000008.1:35357-37046 GCA_902362705.1 Rikenellaceae bacterium | reverse complement strand
ATCCCGCGAAAGCGGCCCGTTTTACTTCTGCCGGAAGTAGATCTGCATCGGAACTCCGGCGAAATCCCAGCGTTCGCGCATGTTGTTCTCGAGGAAGCGGCGGTAGGGCTCCTTGATGTATTGTGGCAGGTTGACGAAGAAGGCGAACTGCGGCGTGGGGGTCGGCAGCTGCGTGATGTACTTGATCTTGATGTACTTGCCCTTCGTCGCGGGGGGCGGGTAGTTCTCTATCAGGGGCAGCATCACCTCGTTGAGCTCCGAGGTGGCGATGCGGCGGCGGCGCGACTGGTGCACGCGGATGGCCGTCTGCAGCACGTCGAGGATGCGCTGCTTGTTGAGCACCGAGGTGAAGATGATCGGAATGTCGTTGAACGGGGCCAGGCGCTTCTTGAGAAACTCGGTCCACTCCTTCATCGTATTGCTCTCCTTCTCGATCAGGTCCCACTTGTTGACCACGATCACGCACCCCTTGCGGTTGCGCACGATCAGGTTGTGGATGTTCAGGTCCTGCGATTCGAGCCCCTGCACGGCGTCGAGCATCAGGATGCAGACGTCGGAGTTCTCGATGGCGCGGATCGAGCGCATCACCGAGTAGAACTCCAGGTCCTCCATCGTCTTGCCCTTCTTGCGCATGCCGGCCGTGTCGACGAGGTAGAAGTCCATGCCGAACTTGTTGTATCGCGTGTGGATCGAGTCGCGCGTGGTTCCGGCGATCGAGGTGACGATGTTGCGCTCCTCGCCCAGCAGGGCGTTGGTCATCGACGACTTGCCCACGTTGGGACGGCCCACGATGGTGATGCGGGGCAGCTCGTCCAGCTCGTCCGACGTCGCGTCGGCGGGCAGCGCCTCGAGGATGGCGTCCATCATCTCGCCCGTGCCGCTTCCCGACATCGACGAGATGCAGTAGGGGGCGCCCAGACCGAGGGCGTAGAACTCGTGCGAGGAGTAGAGCTGGTCGTTGTTGTCGACCTTGTTGCACACCAGGATCACCTTCTTCGACGAGCGGCGCAGGATGTCGGCCATCATGGCGTCGAGGTCGGTGATGCCCGTCGCCACCTCCACCAGGAAGAGGATCACGTCCGCCTCGTCGATGGCCAGCATGACCTGGCGGCGGATCTCGTCCTCGAAGATGTCGTCGGAGTTGACCGTGTAGCCGCCCGTATCGATCACGGAAAATTCACGGCCGTTCCAGTCGGTCTTGCCGTAGTGGCGGTCGCGTGTGGTGCCCGCCGTCGCGTCGACGATGGCTTTGCGCTCGCCGATGAGGCGGTTGAAGAGGGTCGATTTGCCCACGTTGGGGCGGCCGACGATTGCTACGAGGCTCATAGATGATCTTATTGCGTTAGTCCGCGGCCCCATTCCGGTGCTGCGAGGGGACAAAGATACGAATAAGCGAGGGCAAAAGCAAGCTTGCTTGCATTTTGCCGAGCGGGAGTATCTTGGGCGAAGCCAAAGATACGGAAAGTCGAGCGCGCGCAAGGTTTGTTTCTGCCGAGACTGAGTATCTTCGGCGAAGCCAAAGATACGAATAAGCGAGGGCTTGCTTGCATTTTGCCGAGCGGGAGTATCTCGGGCGAAGCCAAAGATACGGAAAGTCGATCGCCGCGGTGGGGCGAATTGAAAATCGAAAGTGGAAAATTGAAAATGACAGGCGGCTGTCCTCGGCTCGCAGAGCCGGCGGGGGGGGGG
>CABIXK010000008.1:33729-35164 GCA_902362705.1 Rikenellaceae bacterium | reverse complement strand
GGCGGGCCGCAGCCACCTCAGGGCGAAGGCCCGCAACTCTGACGAGTTTTGGCCTTCGCTGGCTGCGGGCCCGAGACAAGTTCTTCGCAGCCCGTAGCCACGGCGGGTGGAGGGCTGCTCCGTCAGCAAAGCCACCCGCGCATTTCCGCCGGCTGCGGGTTGCGCAGCTGCCGCTGCAATTTTCCGTTTTTCGGGTTGCAGCCTGCGGAGTGTCGCCACGGGCCCTCGGCGGGTTGCGGGCCTCCGACCCGGGACTACGTGCTACCGGCTTTTCAAGCCGAAGAGCTGTCTTGTGACTACTCCAGTTCTTCGTACTCCTGCTCCGTTACGGGTTCCAGCCACTCGTTGGAGGCGTTCTGGCCCGGGATTTCGACGGCTAGGTGCGCGAACCAGCTGTCGGCCGCGGCCCCGTGCCAGTGTTTCACGCCTGCCGGAATGCGGATGACCGTGCCGGGCCTCATCTCGACGGCGGGTTTGCCCTCTTCGCGGTACCAGCCGCGGCCTGCGACGCCGACGAGTATCTGTCCGCCGCCCTCGGTGGCGCGGTGGATGTGCCAGTTGTTGCGGCAGCGGGGCTCGAAGGTGACGTTGGCCATCGAAATCGGCTCCGACGCGAGGCGGGCCAGATAGCTGTTGCCGGTGAAATACTGCGCATAGGCCGTGTTGGGCTCGCCGACGGGGAAGATCATTTCGCGCTGGAACGCCGCACGGGCCTCCTCGCCGGCAGCCTCTTCCGCCCATACCTCTTTGGCCTGACGGAATGCCGCCCATGCCTTGGGCCATCCGGCATAGAAGCCGATGTGGGTGATGATTTCGGCGATTTCGGTGCGGGTGATGCCGTTGTTCTTCGCTTCCCGAAGATGGAAGCCCAGCGAGCCGTCGGTGATGCCCTGACTGATAAGAGCGGTAATCGTTACCAGGCTGCGGTCACGAAGAGCGAGCTTGTCGGTGCGGCTCCACACCTGGCCGAAAAGGACGTCGTCGTTGAGTTCGGCGAATTTGGGGGCGAACCCGCCCAGCTGGTCGCGCCCGGCGGTCTGTACTATCTTTTTCTGTGCCATGATATTGATTGTTAGGATGCTGAATGTTGAGATCAGGATGATGCGGTTCATGATTCCGAGGGAGTGTATGAAGTTGCCGGCTTTCCGAACACTGCAAAGGTAAAAAGAGAGCCCCGCAGCGGCATTGCTGCAAGGCTCAAAGTGCCTTTCCGAGAAGTTCATCCCGGGATTTTGCGTCGGATTGTGCGCCGGGCGTGCTGGTTTTCCGCCCTCGGCCGGGGGCATCCGGCTCTGCGAGCCGAGAGGCTGTAAATGGAAAATTGAAAGTGGAAAATTGAAAATGAGTGGGCATCGTTTTCAGCCCTTCGCCTGGAGGTGGCTACGGGCTGCCGGCCTGCGGCCGTTTTCTGGTGTGCAAGCTCCCTTTGCCGGCT
>CABIXK010000008.1:31204-33714 GCA_902362705.1 Rikenellaceae bacterium | reverse complement strand
AGCCGGCAAAGGGACGAAGCCAAAGGCTTCGACAGT
Source organism: Rikenellaceae bacterium (assembly GCA_902362705.1). Classification (GTDB taxonomy): domain Bacteria; phylum Bacteroidota; class Bacteroidia; order Bacteroidales; family Rikenellaceae; genus Alistipes. Next base: position 33,678 of record CABIXK010000008.1, on the reverse strand, counting down.
CGGGCCTCTCTTTTCAGGCAGTGGCCAGCGAAGGACGCGGCTCATCAGAGTTGCGGGCGCTGTCCGGGGATGGCCGCGGGCAGGGCAGCCGACGCTGCAATTTCCCGTTTTTTCGGGTCGCAGCCTGCGAGTGCCGGCACGAGCATCTGCGAAGTGCGGGCCTCCGCCGCCGGACTTCGCCGTCTTTCGGGCACAGCCTCCCTTCGCCGTCCGTACCGAAAATCCCCCCCCCTCCTCTACGCCAGATACATCTTCTCCTCGTCGCCGCCGGCCTGCACGGGGAAGAGCATGACGTAGCTGTTGTGCGGAAGCAGCTCCTCCAGATAGCCCGGCACGCGGTTCATGGCGGCCTGGTAGGAGATGCGGTCGCGGCGGCTCATGACCACCCACACGCAGTCGTCGGGCCGCACCTCGCGCAGCATCGCCGGCAGGTCGTCCCAGCTCCACCCCTCGTCGTGGGCGACGTAGGCGGCGATGTCGGCCCCGCGCCGGCGGCGGTGGCGGCGGAGATGGTCGATGGTGGCCGGTGCGGCGTGGAAGATCAGCCGCGCCCCGGCGGTGTCGTGGGCCAGGTGGCGGATGCGCAGCAGCCAGGTGTCGAATCCCGCCTCCAGCTCGGCCTTGCGCGGCACGAAGACCAGATGGCGCCGCACGGTGGGCAGCGGCTGGCGCGCGCAATAAATATAGGTGGTGACGTTGCTGCCCTCGATCACCTGCGGCAGCGTCTTGCCGAGCGCCGCGGCACCGCCGCCCAGCACGTCGGGCAGCGCGAGCGTCGGGGTGCCCTCCACCTGGTGCATCCCCAGCACCAGATCGCTCACGTTGCGCTCGCGCACGACGCTGACGATGGCGTTGACGATGTTCACGTCGTAGCGCAGCAGTCGGTGCATGTGGATCCCCGCGGCGGCGGCCGCTTCGGCCGCCCGGTCCAGCAGCCGCTGGCCGCTCTTCTGCACCTCGGGGTCGTGCAGGCGGTTGTCTATGGCTTTCAGCGCGTAGAGGCTGCGGTATTTCTGCTTCGTGAGCGCGATGCCCAGCCCCACCAGCTCGTCGATCATCCCGGCGTGGGCTACGGGGATGAGCACGTGCTCGCTCGCGGCCGACGGCGTGCGCTCGTCGCGCCGGGCCCCCTTCAGGGCGATCTGGTGGGCGCCGTGTTGCGTGGCGAAGGTCGAGACGGTGCAGGTGACCAGAATCATGAGGATCGTGCCGTTCAGAACGCTCTCGCCCAGCAGGCGTATCGGCTCGCCGTCGGGCGTGTGGCCCAGGATGACGTTGTAGCCCACCATGACGGCCGCGAGCGTGGCGGCGACGTGGGCCGAGCTCAGTCCGAAGAGCAGCGTGCGCTGGTTGCGCGTGAGGCGGAAGGCCTTCTGCGAGAGGTAGGCGGCCGCATACTTGGCCGCCGTCACCAGCACGATCATCACCGCCGCCACCTCCAGGCTCTCCCAGTTGCGGAAGAAGGCCCGGTAGTCGATCAGCATGCCCACGCCGATCAGGAAGAAGGGGATGAAGACAGCGTTGCCCACGAACTCGATGCGGTTCATCAGGGGCGACGTGCGGGGGATCAGCCGGTTGAGCGCAAGGCCTGCGAGGAAGGCGCCGATGATGGGCTCCAGACCGGCCCACTGGGCGAGCCACGCCCCCAGGAAGACCATGACCAGCACGAAGACATACTGCGACACGTTGTCGCTGCACCGCTTGAAGAACCAGCGGGCGAGCAGCGGAAAAAGTCCGATGATGCAGGCGATGCAACCCACCACCGACAGGGCCAGGCGCCACCAGAACCCCTCCTCGACCGATCCCGTGGCCACGCCCACCACGACCGTCAGCAGCAGCAGTGCCAGCGTGTCGGTGACGACCGTGCCGCCCACGGCGATCGTCACGGCCTTGTCGCGCGTGATGCCGAGCTTGCTGACGATGGGGTAGGCGATGAGCGTCTGCGAGGCGAAGAGCCCCGCGAGCAGGACGGACGAGTGGATGGGGAACCCCAGCAGGCAGCGGCCCGCGAGGATGCCCGCGGCGAGCGGGATGCCGAAGGTGAGCAGACCGAACAGGAGGCTACGGCTGCTGCTGCGCCGCAGGTCCGACATGTCGAGGTCGAGCCCCGAGAGGAACATGATGTAGAGCAGGCCCGCCGTGCCCGAGAGTATGATGCTGCTGTCGCGCAGCACGAGGTTGAGCCCGTGGGGGCCGATGACGGCGCCGGCGATGATGAGCCCGAGCAGGTAAGGCACCTTGAGCTTGTTGAGCAGGATCGGCGCCGCGAGGACGATCGCCATGATGAGCAGGAACTTGAGGATGGGGTCCTCCAGCGGCAGGGTGATCTCCGGGCGGGCGAAGGCTGCGACGGCGGCTATGGAAGCGGCGAGCGGCGACATGGAGCGTGGGTTTTGGTTCAACAAAGATAAATATTTTGCGCAAACCCGCAAAAATATCCCGCGCAATCTCGGGGCGGGGCGTGTGCGGCTTTT
>CABIXK010000008.1:9411-30984 GCA_902362705.1 Rikenellaceae bacterium | reverse complement strand
ATTTTCAATTCCCGCCCCTCGCTAATTCGTATCTTTGGCTTCGCCGAAGATACTCCCGCTCGGCAAAATGCAAGCAAGCCCTCGCTAATTCGTATCTTTGGCTTCGCCGAAGATACTCAGTCTCGGCAGAAACAAACCTTGCGGTTTGCTTCTGCGCTCGACTTTTCGTATCTTTGTCTCCCTATGGATTTCAAACTGGTGTCGGACTACGCCCCTATGGGCGACCAGCCGGAGGCGATCGCGCAGCTGGTCGGCTCGATCCGCCATGGCTCGAAGCACAATACGCTGCTGGGCGTCACGGGCTCGGGCAAGACCTTTACCGTGGCCAACGTCATCGCCGAGCTGAAGCGCCCGACGCTCGTGCTGAGCCACAACAAGACCCTTGCGGCACAGCTCTACGGCGAGTTCCGCAACTTCTTCCCGGAGAACGCCGTCGAGTATTTCGTCTCCTACTACGACTACTACCAGCCCGAGGCCTATCTCCCCTCGACCGATACCTATATCGAGAAGGACCTCTCGATCAACGCCGAGATCGAGAAGATGCGTCTGAACACCGTCGCCACGCTCCTCTCGGGGCGTCGCGACGTGGTGGTCGTGTCGAGCGTCTCGTGTCTCTACGGCTGCGGCAATCCCGACGATTTCCACGCCACGGCCATCACCGTGAAGGTGGGGCAGGTGGTCAGCTACAAACACTTCCTCTACAAGCTCGTCGAGGCGCTCTACACGCGCACCGAGCGCGAGCTGGAGCCCGCGACCTTCCGCGTGAGCGGCGACACGGTCGACATCATGGCCGCCTTCGGCGAGTTCGGGCACCAGTGCTTCCGCGTCGCTTTCTACGACAACGAGATCGAGGCGATCTGGTCGATCGACCCCGCCACGGGGCAGCGCATCCAGACCCTCGACACGCTCACGCTCTATCCCACGAACCTCTTCGTGACCACCAAGGAGCGCATCCACAGCGCCGTGCAGCAGATCTACCTCGACCTGGGGCGTCAGATTGAGTTCTTCGAGCGCGAAGGGCGCATGGCCGAGGCGCAGCGCATCAAGCAGCGCGTGGAGTACGACCTGGAGATGATCAAGGAGCTGGGCTACTGCCCCGGCATCGAGAACTACTCGCGCTACTTCGACGGCCGCGCCGCCGGCACGCGCCCCTTCTGTCTGATCGACTACTTCCCGAAGGACTATCTGCTGGTGGTCGACGAGAGCCATGTGACGCTGCCGCAGGTCCACGCCATGTTCGGCGGCGACCGCGCCCGCAAGGAGAACCTGGTGGAGTACGGCTTCCGCCTGCCGGCCGCGAAGGACAACCGCCCGGTGACCTTCGGCGAGTTCGAGCAGTTGCAGGGCACCTCGATCTACGTGAGCGCCACGCCCGCCGACTGGGAGCTGATGAAGAGCGAGGGGGTGGTCGTCGAGCAGCTCATACGCCCCACGGGGCTGGTCGACCCGCCGCTGGAGGTGCGCGTGACCGAGAACCAGATCGACGACCTGATCGAGGAGATCGACCGCCGCGTGAAGCGCGACGACAAGGTGCTCGTCACCACCATCACCAAGCGCATGGCCGAGGAGCTCTCGAAGTACTTCGACCGCGTGGGGGTGCGCAACCGCTACATCCACTCCGACGTCGACACGCTCGAGCGCATCCGCATCCTCGAGGACCTGCGGGCCGGGATGTTCGACGTGCTGGTGGGCGTCAACCTGCTGCGCGAGGGGCTGGACCTGCCGGAGGTGGCGCTGGTGGCGATTCTCGACGCCGACAAGGAGGGCTTCCTGCGCAACGTCCGCTCGCTCACGCAGATCGCGGGCCGCGCCGCGCGCCACGCCAACGGCAACGTGATCCTCTATGCCGACACCTGCACCGAGTCGATGCGCTACGCCATCGAGCAGAGCAACCGCCGCCGCGAGATCCAGGTGCGCTACAACATGGAGCACGGCATGCTGCCCCGCCAGGCGCAGAAGAGCGGCTCGGGGCAGAGCGCGCTGCTCGCCGCCGCGGAGGCTGCGAAGGAGGGGCCGGCGGGCTACCCCACGGCGGGGGAGTATGCGGCGCTGGCCGCCGACGTCTCGGGGTGCTACTCGGCCGGAGGCCCTGCGGCGCCTGCCTCGGAGGGCGCCGGCGGGGCTGCGCGTCCGGGCGGTTCCGTGCATTCGGGCGCTTCCGCTGCCGGACACGCCGGGGGACTCGTCGCGGGGCTGGGCGAGAATCTCGACGCCCTCATCGACCGGGCGCGCGAGGACATGGAGCGTGCAGCCAAATCGCTCGACTTCCTCGCCGCCGCCCGCTTCCGCGACCGCATGTACGAGCTGCAGAAGCTGCGCGACGAGAACCGGCGGTAGGGCGCGGCGGGTCTGCGGCAATGAACAGTGAATAATTAAAAATAAATAATGCAGGAGCCGGGTATTATTCATTATCTATTGCTGCTTTAGCTGCGCAGCCCGCAGCCTCGGCGGGCGGAGGCCCGCCCCGCGCTTCTCACTTTTTACTTCTTACTTCTCGACCCGCAGGGTCGTGCGGGCCGCAGCCACCGGCGGCGAAGGCCTGCAATTCTTGACAAGATATGCGTCCTTCGCTGGCTGCAGGCCCGAGACAAGTCCTTCGGCTTGAAAAGCCGGCAGCCCGTAGCCACCCCCGGCGAAGGGCTGCTCTCTTCGAGCGCCGCCCATCGCTGGCTACGGCCTGCCGCAACAAAGGCGGCCGCTCCCATTTTCAATTTTCCACTTTCAATTTTCAATCCTTGGCTTGCAGGGCCGGCGGGCCGCAGCCTCCGGCAGCGGAGGCCCGCAACTCGCAGCTGCTCGTGCGCCCTCCGCAGACTGCTGCCCGAAAAAAATTGCAGCGTCAGCTGCGCAGCCCGTAGCCGCCCCGGGCGAAGGGCTGCTCGCTGCTTTCGCGCCACTTCGCCGGCTACGGCCTGCCGCAACAAAGGCGATCGCTTCTCATTTTCAATTTTCCACTTTCAATTTTCAATTCCCGCCCCTCGCTTATTCGTATCTTTGGCTGCGCCGAAGATACTCAGTCTCGGCAATGCTCAAATAAATTTGGCTTCCGGGCGCTCGACTATACGTATCTTTGGCTCCGCCCAAGATACTCCCGCTCGGCAGAAACAAACCTTGCGGTTTGCTTCTGCGCTCGACTTTTCGTATCTTTGTCCCCCGAAAACGCTAAAACACGAAAGCGATGAAACACGCATACGTATTCCCCGGTCAGGGAGCTCAGGCCGTCGGCATGGGCAAAGACCTCTACGACAACGTTCCCGAGGCGAAGGCCCTTTTCGAGCAGGCCAACGAGATCCTCGGCTTCCGCATCACCGACATCATGTTCGCCGGTACCGACGAGGAGCTCAAGCAGACCCGCGTGACGCAGCCGGCCGTCTTCCTCCACTCGGTCATCATGGCCAAGGCGCTGGGTGTCAAGCCCGATGCAGTCGCCGGTCACTCGCTGGGCGAGTTCTCGGCGCTCGTCGTCTCGGGCGCCCTCTCGTTCGAGGACGGTCTGAAGCTCGTCTCGAAGCGCGCCATGGCCATGCAGGCCGCCTGCGAGCAGCAGCCGGGCACGATGGCAGCCGTGCTCGGTCTGAAGGACAGCCAGGTCGAGGAGATCTGCGCCTCGATCGACGGCGTGGTCGTCGCGGCCAACTACAACTGCCCGGGCCAGCTGGTGATCTCGGGCGCCGTGGAGGCCGTGGAGGCCGCCTGCGTCAAGGCCAAGGAGGCCGGCGCGCGCCGCGCCCTGCGTCTGCCCGTGGGCGGTGCGTTCCACTCGCCGCTCATGGAGCCTGCCAAGCAGGAGCTCGAGAAGGCGATCGAGGAGGCCCCGTTCCAGACCCCGACCTGCCCCATCTACCAGAATGTCGACGCCAAGCCCTACACCGATCCGGCCGCCATCAAGGCCAACCTGATCGCGCAGCTGACCGCCCCGGTGCGCTGGACCTACATCGTCGAGCAGATGCTCGGCGACGGGGTGACCGAGTTCACCGAGCTGGGTCCCGGCGCCGTGCTGCAGGGCCTCATCCGCAAGGTCGACGCCCAGGCGACGGTCGAGTCGAAGTCGACGCTCTGATCCGACCCTCTTTTTCTCGCAAGCGGGAATGCGCTGTCTGTCAGCGCATTCCCGCTTTTTGCATCCTACATCGGCGACTTGATAATTAAATTTTGTTAAATATTTATTGCGTTTTTTAAATATGGATCGTATATTTGCATTGTTAGGCTAAATGAGATCGGACCATATGACATCACTCACCGAATTTTTCAATTTGCACGAAGATGATGCGATGAAGGGCATCATCCACAAAAACAGTCTCATCAAGCGCAGCATCATCGCCCACATGGCCGTCCACGGCGAGTCGACCCTCTCGGAGCTGACGCGCGAGCTGCACATCAGCGTTCCGACGATGACCAAGCTCGTGCAGGAGCTCGTCGACGAGAACATCGTCTCGGACCTGGGCAAGGTGGAGACCCCGGGCGGACGCCGTCCCAACATCTTCGGACTGGCCAGCTCGGCCATCTACTTCGCGGGCGTGAACGTCGGCCGCGACGGCATGACGTTCCTCATCACCGACCTGCAGAACAACATCATCAAGGAGCACCAGGACCCCTCGTTCGAGCTTCAGGACCGTCCGCAGTGCCTCGAGCGCATCTGCGCGTCGATCGAGGAGTTCATCGCCACGTGCGGCATCGACCGCTCGAAGATCCTCGGCCTGGGCGTCTGCATGACCGGCCGCGTGAACCCCGACACGGGCCGCAGCTACAAGTTCTTCACCTCCTCGGAGCAGTCGCTGCGCGAGCTGTTCGAGGAGCGCACGGGCATCCGCGTACTGCTCGAAAACGACACCCGCTCGCGCTGCTACGCCGAGTATACGTGCGGCCGCTCGAAGGATGAGAGCAACGTGCTCTACCTGCACATGGGCCGCGGCGTGGCCATCGGCATCGTCGTCGACGGCAAGCTCTATTACGGCAAGAGCGGCTTCGCCGGCGAGTTCGGCCACATCCCCTTCTTCAACAACGAGATCATCTGCTCGTGCGGCAAGAAGGGGTGCCTCGAGACCGAGGTATCGGGTATCGCCATCGAGGAGAAGATGCGCCAACAGATCGAGCGCGGCGTCAATACCATCCTCAAGGAGCAGTACGACCGCCAGAAGAGCATCCACATCGACGACATCATCGCCGCGGCGAAGCACGACGACACGCTCTCGATCGAGCTGATCGAGGAGGCGGGCGAGAAGGTGGGCAAGGCCGTGGCGTTCCTCATCAACACGTTCAACCCCGAGACGGTGATCGTGGGCGGCAACCTCGCGGCCGCAGGCGACTACGTGATGCTCCCGCTCAAGTCGGCGACCAACAAATATTCGCTCAACCTGGTCTACAAGGACACCAAGTTCCGCGTGTCGAAGATGTCGGAGAACGCCAGCGCCTGGGGCGTGGCGATGCTCATCCGCAACAAGGTGATCGGCCTTTAGGCGCCTATGAAGCTCTCCGGCAGGGCGGTGCGGCTGCGGGCCGTGGAGCCCGACGACGTGGCGCTGCTCTATGCGTGGGAGAACGACCCCGCGTTGTGGAGCGTGAGCGGCACTTTGGCACCGTTTTCGCAGGATGCCCTCTCGCGATTCATCGAGCGGCAGCAGCACGCGGACATCTACCGCACGGGCCAGCTGCGCCTGATGATCGAAACCCTCGAGGGCGTCGCCGTCGGTGCGATCGACCTGTTCGAATTCGACCCCCACAACCTGCGGGCGGGCGTCGGGATCCTGATCTACGACCCTGCCGTGCGGTGCCGGGGCTACGCTTCGGACGCGTTGCGCATCATCGTCGACTACGCCCGGGAGGTCCTCCGGCTCCACCAGCTGTGGTGCACCGTCGGCACGAACAATCGGGCGAGCTTAGCGCTATTCCGGAACGCCGGATTTCACGTGACCGGCATACGACGCGAGTGGAATCGTACGGAGGAGGGATACGCCGACGAACTGTTACTCCAAATGCGGATCGATTGAAACCTCGGAAACGAGTTTACCAATCTAAAACATCTGAGAGTATGAAAAAAGCAACCGCCCTGGTGGCACTGTCGCTCTTCGTGGGCGCAGGCGCCATCGCCGGCAACATCAAGGAGGCATCCGTGCCCGCCGTAGTGAAGGCCTACGTGGTCAAGAACTATCCTCAGGCGACCGACGTCGACTGGGATTACGAGGAGAAGGGCAACTTCTACTCGGCCGAGTTCAAGATCAACGGCGCCGAACACGACCTCGACATCTCGCCCGAAGGCAAGCTGATCCATTCGGAGGTCGACATCGACTCCTCGCTGCTGCCCAAGCAGGTACACGCCTACCTGGCGGAGCAGTACCCCGGCTTCAAGATCAAGGAGGTCGAGAAGCAGACCCGCCGCGGCACCGCCTACTACGTGGTGAAGATCAAGGGTCAGAACTCCGACCAGAAGCTCACCTTCACCGAGAACGGCACGCTGGTCAACAAGAAGCTCTAAGCGCCCGGCGCTTGCGACGACCGCTCCCGGACGGGCTGTGCCCGCCCGGGAGTTTTCGTGCGGGGGCGGAAGGGGGCCGGACAAGTAAAAAGCGAGAAGTAATAAGTTGCGGCCGCAGGCCGCGCAGCCCGTAGCCACCCCCGGCGGAGGGCTGCTCGTTTCGCTCGCAGGTCCCTCCGCTGGCTACGGTCTGCAATTCAAGACAATGCACAATTCATAATTCACAATTACAGGTTGGGTGCCCAGCTAAAAGCCGGGGCTTCTTGAAGGGTTCGACCTCTGTTTTCGGCCCTCCGCACCGGGTGGCTGCGACCCGCCGGCCTTTGGCCTTCATTCCCGGCACAAAAGCTCCTTTTGTCGGCGGGTCGCTCCGAAAGACGGCCCTCTCATTATTTATTGTTCATCGCCGCGCCGCGGCCCGCAGCCCCCCCCCTGCCCCGCAGAACCGTCACGCAGAGCCGCCCGCACGAAAAACCCCGCGCCTCTCGTCGAGGCGCGGGGCGAAATTCCGCGGCGAGGGGTGTTGCCCTCCCGCGCGGGTGCTACAGCCGGCGCGAGCCGTCCGAGATCACCACGTCGTAGATCTTGGGCTCGTGGCCGTACTTCTCGGCGAAGCGCTTCTTGGCCTCGGCGATGAAACGGTCGTAGAGCTCCTCCTTCACCAGGTTGATGGTGCAGCCGCCGAAGCCGCCGCCCATGATGCGCGAGCCCGTGACGCCGCACTCCTGGGCCACCTCGGCCAGGAAGTCGAGCTCCTCGCACGACACTTCGTAGTCCTTCGACATGCCCCAGTGGGTCTCGTACATACGCTTTCCGACGGTCTCGTAGTCGCCCTTCTCCAGCGCCTCGCACACGTCGAGCACGCGGCGCTCCTCGCCGATCACGTAGCGGGCGCGCTTGTAGTCCTCCTCCGAGATCTGGTCCTTGATGGCCTCGAGCTGCTCCATCGTGGCGCCGCGCAGGAACTCCTGCCCGAGCACCTTCGACACGCGCTCGCACGAGGCGCGGCGGTCGTTGTAGGGCGAGCCCACCAGCGCGTGCTTCACGCGCGAGTCGACCAGCACGAGCCGGTAGCCCTTCGGGTCGAAGGGGAAGTAGGCGAACTCCATCGAGCGGCAGTCGAGGCGCATCAGGCACCCCTTCTTGCCGAATACCGAGGCGAACTGGTCCATGATGCCGCAATTGACGCCGCAGTAGTTGTGCTCGGTCGACTGGCCGATGCGCGCCAGCTCGAACTTGTCGATGCCGCAGTTGTAGAGGTCGTTCAGCGCGAAGGCATAGGTCGACTCCAGCGCTGCCGACGACGACATGCCGGCGCCCAGGGGGACGTCGCCCGCGAATACGGTGTCGAAGCCGCCGATCACCCCGCCGCGCTTCTGCACCTCGCGGCACACGCCGAAGAGGTAGTGGGCCCACGACTGCTCGGGCTTGTCCTCCTCCCGAAGGCCGAAGACGGCCTCCTCGCCCAGGTCGAGGGCGTAGGCGCGCACCTTGTCGGTGCCGTTGAGGCGGATGGCCGCCACGATGCCCTTGTCCACGGCGCCCGGGAATACGAAACCGCCGTTGTAGTCGGTGTGCTCGCCGATCAGGTTGATGCGGCCGGGCGATGCGAAGAGCACGGCACCCTGGCCGTAGAGTTCCTCGAATTTCTTGCTGACTTTCGTTTGCATGGTTTATCTCATTTTAAGGTTCATAAGTTCGGTCGTCGGTCCGCTGCCCCGCAGTCGGGGCCGGCACCATCTACGAAGATACGGATTTTTTTTCGAAAATTCGCTACATTTGCCCAAAACCTTATTCGCATGTACCGCATTTGTCTCCTTCTTTCGCTGCTTTTCGCCGCCTCGACGGCCGCAGCGCAGCCCCGCACGATCGCCCACCGCGGCCACTGGCGCGCAGCCGGCTCGGCGCAGAACACCCTCGCATCGCTGGCCAAGGCCGACTCGATCGGCTGCTACGGCTCGGAGTTCGACGTCTGGCTCACGGCCGACAACCGCCTGGTGGTCAACCACGACCGCGTCGACGCCTCGTCGGGTCTCGACATGGAGCGGTCGCACTCGCGCGCCATCCGCCGCATCCGCACCGCCAACGGCGAGCCCATCCCGACGCTCGACGCCTACCTGCGTCTGGCCGCCCGCTGCCCCTCCACGCACCTGGTACTGGAGATCAAGACCCTCTCGACGCCCGAGCGCGAGCGCGAGGCGGTGCGCCGCGTGGTGCGCAAGCTCCGCCGCTACGGCCTGCTGGAGCGCACCGACGTGATCTCCTTCTCGCAGGTGATCTGCCGCGAGGCGCGTGCGCTGCTGCCCGCCAACAAGGTCTTCTACCTCACGGGCGACCTGGAGCCCGAGCGGATCGCCGAGCTCGGCCTGACGGGCATCGACTACCACTCGCAGCTGCTCATCGAGCACCCCGACTGGATCCGCCGTGCCCACGACCTGGGGCTGGAGGTCAACGTCTGGACGGTCAACGACGACGCCCAGCTGCGCCACTTCATCGACGCGGGCGTCGATTACATCACCACCGACTGCCCCGACCGGCTGCTGGAGCTGCTCGCCGGGCGGCGCTGACGGCCACGGTGCGTGTCATATCCTGAAAACAGCGGGGCCCGCCTTTCCGGCGGGCCCCGTCGTCGTATGTCAGCGGATCGAGTAGCGCCGCAGCTCGGCGGCCAGCTCCCGCTCGCGCCCGCCCGTGAGGCGGTCGACCAGCGCATGGAAGCGCGGCGAGTGGTCGTGGTGCACCGTGTGGCAGAGCTCGTGCAGAATCACGTAGTCGCGCAGGTGCTCGGGCAGGGTCATCAGGTAGAGGCTCAGCGAGATGGTGTTGCGCCCCGAACAGCTGCCCCACTTGGTGCGGGCGGCGCGCACGGTCATCCGCTCGTAGCGGAGCCCCGTCGCGGCGGCGATGCGGGCGATGCGGGCGGGGAGGTCCTCCTTGGCCGCGCGGCGCAGTTCCTCGCGCTGCCGCAGCTCCTCTTCGGGCGGCAGCGGCGCGGGCAGCGCGGCCCGGCGTGCCGCCAGCCGCTCGCGCGTGCGCACGACCCATGGCGTCTTCTCGTCGAGAAAGGCCAGCGCCCGCCGCTCGGAGATCCCCGGTGGGTAGCTCAGCCGCACGGCCCCCGATGCACGCACCGAGATCGAGATGCGCCGGGCGCGCGGCGAGCGCACGCACACGACCTCGCCCAGCGCGGGGCGGGTCACCCGCTTCTCCGCGCTCACGGCAGGAAGACCGCCTCGACCGAGGCGTAGGAGATGTGCCAGCCCGTCGAGTCGCATCCCCGCAGGTCGATGTTGTCGAAAAGAATGCGGCAATGATCGTCGCTGTAGTCGAGCAGCGCCGCGCGGTGGGCATCGCTCTGCGTCATGCGGCCCCACGAGGCGAGGCCCGTGCGGGGCAGCTGCCGGCGGAGGAAGTCGGACTCGGCGATGCGGATCTCGATGCCGGGGCGCACGTCGATGCGCAGCGTGTCGTCCCTCATGCAGGACCCGTTGCGCTCGGGGAAGGCGACGCGGCCGAAGCGGGCGTCGGCCGCGAAGAGCGTATCGCGCGGCAGATAGTAGTAGGAGGTGTGCGATTCGTCGACCGTCTGCGTGGGAGATGCCTCGAGGCCGTAGTGCACGTATTCGGCGAAATCCGCGGGCAGCGGCTCCAGCATGTCTTCCGGAGTATTGATGCCCAGCTGCGCCATGCGCACCTTATCCTCGCGGCTGAGCCACAGATAGGTGACCGACTCGTAGAGGCGGCGGTACTCTTCGCGGCGCACCGTATCGGCCATCGGCACGGGGGTGAGCAGCAGGTGCCCCTCCCCGTCGAGACGCCCCAGATCGCGGGCTATGCGCTGCGCGCGCCCCATCTGCTGCCGGACGGCCATCCGCTCGGGGTCGAGCTGCGGGACATAGGCCAGCGCGGCGAAGAGCGCGCAGGCGGCCGCCGCGACGTAGAGGTAGCGGCCCGTGCGGCGCGAGAGGAAGAGCAGCAACGCGAGCGTCATCACCGCGCCGCAGACGATCAGATAGATGCGGGCCTCCGTGAGGCCGTATTCGGCCACGCGGCGGGCGACGCCCGCCCAGAAGAGCACAGCGGGCGGCAGGGCGATCCAGCTCAGGCGGTCGAAGAACCAGTCGTAGCGCCGGCGGTCGAGCAGCGGGCGCAGGGCGCCGACCAGCAGGGCCAGCAGCGTGAAGCCGAAGACCATGTAGGCCACACCGCCGCGGGGCAGCGACCACGTGAAGAGGATCTTGGCCATGTAGAGGTAGAGGATCGCCGTGTAGACGATGAGCGCCGGGGTGACGATCCAGTGCAGCAGCACCTCCAGCACACGGCCGCCCCGCACCTCGGCGCGCTGCCAGCGGTCGACCATCACCAGGAAGAGCAGCGGCACGCAGAGCGTCTGCGTCAGCAGGGCCGCATCGCGGGCGACGACCTCGAGCCACGCCGCGCCGGTGAAGACGAAGATGTAGGCCGTCGACCAGATGATCGCCTCGAAGAGCCCCAGGGCGATGTTGGCCAGCACCGCCGCCAGCACCGCCGCCCGCAGGTAGACCAGTGCGTCGGCGGTGAAGCGGCGGTTGTCCGCGGCGCGGCGCGCCAGCAGCAGCCCCAGCGGCAGCACCGCCCCCAGGGTCAGCCCACACGAGACCGAGCAGATCCACTCCGTCACCCCGGGCCAGAGGGCCAGCGGGACGAGCGGCACCCACGACACGCGGTAGACCCGCCGCCACGGCCCCTGGCCGGCCAGCAGGTTGACGATGAGCGCCACCGCGAAGAAGATCGGCAGCAGGGTGAGCCGCAGAACGTAAGAGTTGGCCCATTCGTACTCGACGGCCATGATGACCAGCACCGAGCCGACCAGCGCCAGAGCCACCTCCACCGGGTGGAGGCGCTGCGTGGCTGCCAGCCCCTCGCGCAGTTCGCGCAGGTATTCGGAGATCCGCAGTTTCATATCAATGTGGTAAGTAAAAAGTGAGACGTATAAACTATGGGGCTATTCGCCGATCCGCTGGCGCACCACCTCGAAGAGCATGACGGCGGCCGCGGCCGAGACGTTGAGCGACTCGACGTGGCCGATGAGCGGAATGGCCAGCTGCTCGTCGCAGAGCTTGAGCACCTCCTTGGAGATGCCCGTGTCCTCGGCCCCCATGACCAGCACGGTGGGCTTTCGGAAGTCGGCGTCGTAGAGCAGCTTGCGGCTCTTTTCGGTGGCGGCCACGACCTGAAAACCCTCAGCCTGGAGGGCCTTGAGCGTGTTGCGCACCGACCCCACGCGGCACACGGGAATCGACGCGAGCGCCCCGGCCGACGAGCGGATCGCCTCGGCGTTGACCGGCGCCGAGTTCTTGAGCGGCGTGATGAGCCCGTGGGCCCCGGCGCACTCGGCCGAGCGGGCGATGGCGCCGAAGTTGCGCACGTCCGTCACGCCGTCGAACAACACCACCAGCGGCGTCTCGTCGTCGGGCACGCGCTCCAGAATGTCGGTCAGTTCGACATATTCGATGGCGGCGATCTGCGCCACCACCCCCTGGTGGTTGCCGCGCGTGAGGCGGTTGAGCTTCTCCACGGGCACCTCCTGCCAGCGCAGGCGGTGGCGCACGCAGAGGTCCTTGAGCTCCTGCATGAGCTGCCCCTCGGCGCCCTTGCGGATGTAGAGTTTCTCGATCTGTTTGCCCGCCTCCACGGCCTCGGCCACGGGACGGATTCCGAAAATGAGGTTGTTATCCATCGGTCTCAGTTTTTTCATGGCTCCCAGCTCTCGACGCGCACGCTGTCGAACAGCCGGAAGAAATCGTTTGCATAACGGTTGAAGTCGACCGTTCCGTCGTCGCCCAGCCGCGTGTGTATCTTGTGGTTGATGTGGTTGCTCAGCAGTTGCAGCAGCCGCTTTCTGGCATGCCGCAGGCTGTCGGGGCCCGCCAGCTCTGCCTCCACGTCGCCCGCGGTGCGCACTCCCGCCTCGCGCCACAGCCGGCGCACCTGCCCGACATACTGCCCGCCGCTGCCGATGATCGCCGCGCAGCGCGCCAGCAGCGAGTCGCTCTCGGGGCAGCGCAGCAGGTACTCCGGGTCGTAGTGCGCCCGGTGGACGATGCGGTCGCGCTCGAGCTGCCGGTCGGCCCAGGCGTCGAACAGCTCGCGCATCGCCTGCAGGTGTTCGGCGTCGGGCCAGGGGAGCGCCGCGAGGCTGTCGCGGGCCCGCTGGAGCAACCGCTCGGCCTGCTCGGGCGTGAGGCGCTCGTCGAGCGCGACGTTGCATACGGGCGTGTCGAAGACGATCCGCCGCACGGTCTGCAACGCCTCGCGCGACGCCCCTCCGGCGGCGAAGTAGCAGGTATACTCCGTGCACCCCTCCTCGAAGCGGATCGAGTCGACGGCCCCGTGCGCCCGGTCGGACGCCTGCTCTGTCTGGTCGGGCGTCTCCTGCGGTCCGGCCACACGGCCGGCCGACTGCCTGCCGGTGCAGGCTGCGAGGCCCCACGCCAGAAGCGCGGACAGGAGGAGGCTTATCGTCGTTTTCATCTTCGTATCATGCGGTCCGAGAGCCCGGGGAGGGTCATCCCTCCTCGGTGATCTCCAGCTCGTAGGAGGCCTTCTCCCACTCGTGCATCTGGTGGTCGTAGCGGGCCTTCAAGTCGTTGTAGGCGGCGTAGTCGGCCTCGTCGTAGGCGGTCGCCGAGGCGAACTTCGCATCGTAGGCGGCGATCTGCCGCTCGATGTCGGCCAGCTCGGCCTCGATCGTCTCCACCGCGCGGCGCAGCTTGCGCAGGAGCTTCTCCTGCTCCTTGCGCTGCTCGTAGGAGGCCTTGCCCGAGAGTGCCGCAGCCTCGGCTGGAGCCTGCGTCTCGGCGGCCGGCGCGCCCTTGCCCGCAGACTGCCCATTCCGGCCGGCAGCAGCCCCCTTGGCCGTGCCTTTCGCGGCTCCCTTGGCCGCGCCCCGCGCCGGGGCGTCGCGCCGCTCGATCTCCTGCAGCGACTCCAGCTTGCGCTTCTCGAGGAAGTAGTAGATGCCGCCTAGGTACTCCCTCACCCCGCCGCCGCGGAACTCATATACCTTGTCGACCATGCCGTCCAGGAACTCGCGGTCGTGCGACACCACGACCACCGTGCCGTCGTACTTGAGGATCGCCTCCTTGAGGATGTCCTTCGAACGCATGTCCATGTGGTTCGTAGGCTCGTCGAGCACCAGCAGGTTGCGCGGCTCGAGCATCATGCGGGCCATGGCCAGGCGGGCCCGCTCGCCGCCCGAGAGCACCTTGACCTTCTTGTCGATGTCCTCGCCGCGGAAGAGGAAGGCGCCCAGGATGTCGCGCAGGCGGGTGCGGATGTCGCCAACGGCCACGCGGTCCAACGTGTCGTAGACCGTGAACTCGCCGTCCATCAGGTCGTCCTGGTTCTGGGCGTAGTAGCCGATGTTGACGTTGGCGCCCAGACGGATCGACCCCTCGGTGGGGGTGAGGTGGCCGATGAGCATGCGCGCGAGCGTGGTCTTGCCCTCGCCGTTGCGGCCCACCAGGGCGATCTTGTCGCCCTTCTCGATGGTGAAGTCGGCGCCGCTGAAGACGTGCTTCGCGCCGAACGACATGCCCGCCTCGCGGATCTCCGCCACGATCTGCCCCGAGCGGGGCGCGGGCGGGAACTTGATGTTGAGCGTCGCCAGATCCTCCTCCTCGATCTCCAGCCGGTCGAGCCGCTCCAGCTGCTTGATGCGTGACTGCACCTGATTCGACTTGGTGGGCTTGTAGCGGAACTTCTCGATGAACTCCTCCGTCTTCTCGATCATCCGCTGCTGGTTCTCGTAGGCGGCCAGCTGCTGGGCCCGCCGCTCGGCGCGCAGGACCACGTATTTCGAGTAGGAGACCTTGTAGTCGGTGACCTTGCCCAGCGAGAGCTCGACGGTGCGGTTGGTGACGTTGTCCAGAAAGGCGCGGTCGTGCGAGATCAGCAGCACGGCGCCGTTGTAGTTCTTCAGGTACTCCTCCAGCCACTGGATCGACTCGATGTCGAGGTGGTTGGTGGGCTCGTCCAAGAGAAAGATCGAGGGCCGGCGCAGCAGCAGCTTGGCCAGCTCGATGCGCATGCGCCAGCCGCCCGAGAACTCGCTCGTCGCGCGGCCGAAGTCCTCGCGCCGGAAGCCCAGGCCCAGCAGCGTCTTCTCGATGTCGGCGTCGCGCGTCTCGCCACCCAGGATGTGGTAGCGGTCCTGCGCGTCGGTCAGGCGGTGGAGCAGCTGTTCGTAGGCCTCGCTCTCGTAGTCGGTGCGCTCGGCCACCTCGTGCGTCAGGCGGTCGATCTCGGCCTCGAGGCGCAGCACCTCGTCGAAGGCCTTGGCCGTCTCCTCGGCCAGCGTCGTGGTGTCGGCCACGCGCATCGTCTGCGGCAGGTAGCCGATCGAGCACTCGCCGTTGACGGTCACGGCGCCCGAGGTGGGCTGCTGCTCGCCTGTGATGAGCTTCAGCAGCGTAGTCTTGCCCGCGCCGTTGCGGCCCACCAGGCCGATGCGGTCCTTGGGATTGATCAGAAACGAGATATTGTCGAAGAGGGTCCAGCCCCCGTAGCTGACGGTGAGGTTGTCGAGTGAAATCATGTTGCGTGGCGATTACCCGACAAAGGTAGCGATTTAATCCGACAATCGCGCGGAGGAGCGATCGAAAGTGGGACGTCGGGCGGGGAAAGTCGGAAACGGAGCGGCGGCCCGCCGGCTCTGCGAGCCGAGGGCAAGTCAAAAGTGAGAAGTAATTAAGTAAAAAGTGGGGGAGGGCGTTTTCAGCCCGTAGCCAGCGGAGGTGCCGGCGAGCCTTCGGGCGAGACGAGCAGCCCTCCGCCGGGGGTGGCTACGGGCTGCGCAGCTGGCGCTGCAATTTTTTTTGGCAGCAGCCAGCGAAGGACAAAACTCGTCAGAGTTGCGGGCCTTCGCCGCCGGTGACTGCGGCCTGCCGGCCTTTGGCCGTCAGTCAACAGAGAAGTTCCCTTTGCCGGCCGATGCACACCCACTCCCGCCCTCGAGGCGCCCCATCCGCCTGCCGCCATTCCCGGCGGCGGCACCCTACCCGAACATATTACGCTTCGCACTCCTCCTCCGCGGCGGCCGCCTCGAGCGTGCGCACGGAGTGCTGTCGCTTGGTTTCGAGGCGCGCCGTGCGCTTGAGTCGCTCGCCCACGCGCACGATGTTGTCGTTACCCGTGCACAGGCGCTTGTAGGCGTCGTCGTAGGCGTCGCGGGCCTTGCCCAGGGCCGTGCCGACCCCCTCGAGCGAGGAGGTGAAGGCCACCAGCTGTTCGTAGAGCTTCAGCCCGCACTGGGCGATCTCCTTGGTGTTGCGGTCCTGGTCGGCGTATTTCCACAGGTCGGCCACCAGCCGCAGCAGCGCGAAGAGGTTGGTGGGCGACGAGATGACCACCTTGCGGTCGTAGGCGTCGGACCAGATCGTGCGGTCGGCCTTGAGCGCCTCGAGGAAGGCGGGTTCGTTGGGCACGAACATGATGACGAAGTCGGGCGAGTCGAGCAGCCGCTGGTACTCCTTGCTGCCGAGCTCCTTGACATGCTGCCGCACCGAGGCCACGTGGGCGGCCGTCAGGCGCGTGCGCTCCGCCTCGCTCTCGGCGGCCGTGCACTCGACGAAGGCCGTGAGCGAGACCTTCGAGTCGATGACTATGTGTTTCTTCTCGGGCAGGTGCAGCACCACGTCGGGCCGCAGGTTGCGCCCCTCGGCGTCCTTGATGTTGCACTGCGTCTCGTAGTGGATGCCGCGGATGAGCGCCGACCCTTCGAGGATCGTCGAGAGCAGCATCTCGCCCCAGTCGCCCTGCACCTTCGAATTGCCTTTCAGCGCGTTGGTGAGGTTGGTGGTCTCGGCCGTGATGCGGCGGTTGAGCTCCATGAGGTTGCGCAGCTCGTTCTTCAGCTCGCCCCGCTGCTCGTTCTCGTGGGAGTAGATGCGCTCCACACGCTCGCGGAAGTCGGCGATGTTGTCGCGGAAGGGCTTTAGCAGGATGTCGAGCGACTCCTTGTTGGTCTGGCGGAACTGGCGCGACTGCTCGCCCAGGATCTCGCCCGCGAGGTTCTTGAACTGCAGGCGCATCGTCTCTTCCATCCGCTCGCGCTCGGCCCGCTCGGCCGCCCGCTGTTCGTCGCTCCGCTCGCGCAGCGCCGCCAGCTCGGCGGCCGCCGAGGCGCGCGTGGCCGCCAACTCGCGCTCGGTCTCCATGTGCCGGGCGGAGAGGGTGCGCAGTTCGGCCTCGGCACGCTCGCGGGCCGCATCGGCCCCCGCCTTCTCGGCCACAAGGCGGGTCGTGTCACGCCGTGCCGCAGCCAGCGCGGCGCCGAGCAGTGCCGCCGCGACGATCAGCGCGGCCAGGATGACGTAGAGTATCGTTTGCATGGGTGTGTGCGGTTAAGGGGTTCAGTCGCCGATACGGCGCAGGGTAAAGCAGTCGATATCGGGGCACCAGGCATAGGGGCTGCCGATGCGCACCGTGTTGTCGCCCGCCGCGAGGCGCACGACGAGGGTCTCGAAGGTCATGGCGGGCGCCTCGGCCTCGGTGTGGGTATCGATCGAGGTCTGGCGCTCGCCGTTGACGTCGAGCACGATGCGGCTGTAGCGGCGCGGGAGGTAGTGCACCGTCAGCTCGTAGAGGCCGCCGCAGGAGCTGTAGACGTCGTCCCACAGCGCGCAGTTGGCCTCGCTGCCGCCGAGCTGGGCGACCGTCATGCCACCCGACGCCGCGTCGCAGGGCTTGTGGGCCACCTTGCGCTTCGACGATAGTTCTTCGTATAGAGGCAGATAGGCCCACTCGGCCTCGTAGCGGGTCGGCTCGAGGCGCTCGGTGCCCCGCACCTCGAGGATCGCCGTCCCGTGGGGCGGTACGACGCGGCCTATGGTGCTCCCGTCGGCCTTGCGGCGCACCAGGTCGCGCACGGCGATGCGGCCGCCCAGCTCCACCTCCGAGGGCGCGACGTCGAAGCGCAGCGGACTGTCGGTGGGGTTGTAGAGCGCCACTGCCCGGCGCAGCCCCCGCTCCTGGCCCAAATCCTTGGCCAGCACGTACCCGCCGCCGCGGTGCTGCACCACGCGGGCCTGCCGGCCGAGCGGATCCTGGTCGAGGGCGATGAGCTCCTCGTTGCAGAGCAGCTCGAGCGACTGCTCGGGCAGCGCCGTCAGGTCGCAGCCGATGAGCAGCGGCGAGGCCATCATGCACCACATGCCGAAGTGGGTCCGCTCCTCGGTCGGGGTGAGGCCGCGCCCGATCTCGAGCATGTCCATGTCGTTGAAGCGTCCCTCGCGGGCGAAGGCCGAGAGGTAGAGGTTGCGGGCGATGATCCCGCGCACCGACTCCCACGAGGGGGCGATGTCGGGGCTGATGCGCCACGACGCGGCGAGCTGCCGGGCCCACGTGCCGGGGAAGGCCCAGCGGCAGAGGTTGACGGCGACGGGGCGGCGGGCCACCGAGTCGATGGCGCGGCAGATGGCCGTGTAGCGCTCGCGCTCGTCGAGTGCGAGCTCCTGCCCGGCGCCGCAGTAGTCGATCTTGATGAAGTCGAAGCCCCACTCGTTGAAGTAGAGGTCGGCGTCCTGCGCCTCGTGGCCGTAGAGCCCCACGCCCACGCCGCGGCGGTCGCCGTCCCAGATCGAGCCGCAGGTGTTGGCCCCGGCGTCGGAGTAGATGCCCGCGCGGAGCCCCAGCGCGTGGATGGCCTCGACCACGGGCCGCATGCCGCGCGGGAAGCGCTCGGGGTGGCAGAAGAGCCGCCCCGCGAAGTCGCGGCCGCCGAAAAACCCGTCGTCGATGTTGACCTGCGTATAGCCGCAGCGGTCGAGCCCCGAGGCGACCAGCGCCCGGGCCTGCGCGAGGATCAGGCTGTCGCTGATGTCGATGCGGTAGGTGTTCCACGAGCTCCAGCCCATAAGGGGCGTTCTCTGCGGCAGGGTGTCGCGGGCGGGAGCCGGCTCGGGTATTTCCGGCTCGGGAGCGGTCTGCGCAGAGGCTGTCTGCGCAGAGGCGGCCTGCGCAGAGGCGGCCTGCACGGGGAGGTCCTGCGCCGCGCTCTGCTGCGCCGCGGCGGGGGCGTACGCCACCAGGAGCGCCAGTGCGGGGAGGAGGTGTCGGATCGGAAATCGGTTCATAGTGCAAAGCTACGCAGAAAACGGCAACCCGCCAACCCGTCGCACGCAAAGGGTGCAAATAAATTTGGCCGTGCGGCCCTCGTGTAGTATCTTTGTCGAAACCAAAATCCCGAGTTATGGAGCGAATCGTAGCCCCCTCGATGCTTTCGGCCGACTTCGGCCACCTCGACCGCGACACCCGCATGATCGACCGCAGCGCGGCCCAGTGGGTCCATATCGACGTGATGGACGGCGTATTCGTCCCCAACATCTCGTTCGGCTTTCCCGTGATGAAGCCCATCCGCCGGGCGACGGAGAAGCTGCTCGACGTGCACCTGATGATCGTCGAGCCCGAGAAGTACGTCGCGCGCTTCGTCGAGGCGGGCGCCGACCTGGTAACCTTCCACTACGAGGCGACCACGGATCCGGCCGCCTGCGCCGAGGCGATCCGCCGCGCCGGAGCCAAGGTGGGCATCTCGATCAAGCCCGCGACCCCCGTGGAGGCGCTGCGCGGGCTGCTTCCGGCCGTCGACCTGGTGCTGGTCATGAGCGTCGAGCCGGGGTTCGGCGGGCAGTCGTTCATCCCCGGGTCGCTCGACAAGGTGCGCGAACTGCGCCGGTTGTGCGACGAGCTGGGCGTGCGGCCCGTCGTGGAGATCGACGGCGGCATCTCGGCCGCCAACGCCGCGGAGGTATTCGCCGCGGGCGTCGACGCCGTGGTGGCGGGCAGCGCCGTCTTCAAGGCCGCCGATCCCGAGGCCGAGATCCTGCGGATCCTCGGCGCCTGAGCCGGCCGGCAAAGAGGGGGCTGACCTGCGGCCGCAGGCCGGCAGCCCGTAGCCACCCCCGGGCGAAGGGCTGAAAACGATGTTCGCCCCGTAAAGTTGCGCTGGACGCAGCCTGCGGGGCCCGAACGAGCAATCGCGAAGTGCGGGCCTCCGCCGCCGGAGGCTGCGGCCCGCGCAGCTGACGCTGCATCGGAAGACACCCGATCGCACGAAAAACCACGGATGAAGGGCCTATCCCACTTTCAATTTTCAATTTTCCACTCCCCCCTCCGACAAAGCATCGCCCCCGGACCCCTCGCAAGAGGAGCCCGGGGGCGACATGTTTCCGGCGGACCAGCACCCGATCAGCGGCGGCTGCGCTTCTTGGCGGCACGCCGCTCGGCAGCGGCCTTCTTATCGGCAGACTTCGCAGCCGCGGGCTTCGCAGCAGATGCGGCCGAACCGACCGAACCGGCCGAACCGAGCGCCTCGACCCCGGCCGCATCGGCGGGCAGCGCGTCGACCTCCTCGCCCACGATCGCGCCCGACAGACACCAGTAGCTGAAGCTCGACCCCTCGGGCGCTCCCTGCGGGATGGTGACGGCGAAGGTGTGGCGACCGGCGGGCAGGTCGCCCAGCGGCACGTAGATGGGGTTCGTGACCGTGCCCGGACACCAGTTCGAACGGCTCAGGTCGCTCGACGAAAGGCCGTTGTTGAAGTTACCCGAAGCCGGGTTGCGGTAGCGGTACGACGAGCAGTCCTCGCGCCAGGGAATCACAGTAAAGATCCGCTCGCCGTCGAGGAAGATGGTGTTGAGCTTCTGGTTGAACTCGTCGCCGCCGCCCCAGCCGCCGTGGCCGGTGGTGAGGTAGACGAGCTGGGCGCCGCGGATCGGACGTGCGATCTCGACCGTAGCGCGCAGCGAGTCGGCGGCCATGAAGTCGGGATAGTCCTGCCCGCCCTGCTCCATGAGGTTGACCGAGTTGAAGACCGGCACGACGACCCGGCGCCCCTGCTCGCCGCCGCCCGGGTGGTACTTGAGCGTCAGCGTCAGCTTGTGGCCCTTGTCGACCCAGTTGCCGATGTAGGCGCCGATCCACACCTCGCCCTGGAGCATGGGCGCCAGGTGGGTGACGTCCTGGTGGTAGGTGATCGCGTCGGCCCAGGTCTGCCCCGGAACGCGGATGTGGTTGTAGCCGTGCACGCCGAAGGGGGTGAAGAAGCGCATGAGCTCGACCGGCGTGTCGTAGTCGGCCGTCGAGACGATCGCCGGATAGCTCTTGCCGTTATGGGCGTCGAAGGCCGGGAGGCTCTTCAGTCCGCCGCCGACCAGCGCCTCGAGGAA
Source organism: Rikenellaceae bacterium (assembly GCA_902362705.1). Lineage (GTDB taxonomy): Bacteria > Bacteroidota > Bacteroidia > Bacteroidales > Rikenellaceae > Alistipes. Next base: position 10,304 of record CABIXK010000008.1, on the reverse strand, counting down.
CGAACGCTCCTTGCCAGTGGGGATGACGAAGACGGAGCCCGTGCGGTCGTAGGCATCCTTCTCGGCCTGCTGCACCACCTGGGCGAAGATGTCCCACCCCTCGGAGCTCTCGGGGAGCTTCACCTTCTTGAGCAGGATCGTGCCGCCGCTGACGCGATACACCACGTCCGCTTGCAGCTCGTCCACCGTGGCCGGCGCATCGCTCTCGCGCAGACCGACGTACTCGCCGTCGAAGATCGGCACGGTGATGACACCTGCGTTGTTGATGCGGTAGCGGTACATCGCCGCGTCGACCAGCGTGGGGAACGAGGGGATGAGGGGACGCTCCGCCCGGGTCTTCTCGACCGACACGGCGCGCAGCCCCACGCGGCCGTTGCGCGCGGTCATGAGCACGAGGCCCCGCGGCAGGTTGGCAGCAGGCTGCACGGTGCCCTCGACGCCCGCCTCGTCGGTGAACCAGTAATTGATGGTGTTGGAGTTGATGACGGTGGTGGCCACCTTGCAGCGATAGCCGCAGATGACCGAGTCGCTGGGGGCGATCTCCAGCCCGGGAGCCTCCAGCGCGAACGACTCCTCGGTGGCGATCAGCTCGCCGTCGGCCAGCTCGGCCGCGCCGTAGTACTTCATCGCGGCGTAGTCGATGTACTGCGTCTCGCGCACGCGGTAGCGCTGCTTCATCTCCTCGAGGTAGCCGGCCCACTCGGGGTGCTCGCGGAGCAGCTGCAGGGTGTCGAGCTCGCGGCCGATGCGGCACTGCTCGCCGTCGATCGTGAGCACGGTGCGCAGCGCGGGCATGTTGCCGATGCCGCGGCCGCCGGGAGCGGGTGCCGCATAGGTGACCTTCACCGCTCCTTGGGCTGCGGCCGAAGCGGCGAGCAGGCCGAAGGCGGCAC
>CABIXK010000008.1:0-9115 GCA_902362705.1 Rikenellaceae bacterium | reverse complement strand
AGCCCCCCCCGGCGAAGAGCTGAAAACGACAATCCCTCATTTTCAATTTTCCACTTCCCATTTTCAATTTGTCCCTCGGCCCGCAACTCGCAGCAGCTCGTGCGCCCTCCGCAGTCTGCGCCCCGAAACCACCGCCCTAAAATAAATTTGGCATTGCCCGCGACTTTTGCTATATTTGCGGCGCAAGGTTCGCAAGGATCGGAGGATCCGCGCGACTACGAGGGAATGCCGTGAGATTCGGCAGCAGTTCCCGCTGCTGTAAGTTCCGCTGTCGGCCGTAGCACAAAGCCACTGATCTTCGGATCGGGAAGGCGCTGCGGCCTGGGACGAGCCAGAAGACCTGCCTTGCGCTCCCGGTCGGGAATCGTCATCGCGCCTCTGCGGAGAACGGAGCGTCGGCGGCACCTTACATGGTCATGCGGGTGGTGCGTCGTCGTAGGTCCGCAGGTTCGATCGAAGTCCGATTCCGGGTGCGGAACCGGATTTTCAATTTCTAAACCTTATACGAACGATGAAAAAAGTACTTTACACCCTGCTGGCCGTCGCTGCGCTGACCGCCTGCACCGACGAGAACAACTTCTACGTCGATCCCGTAGCGGTCGTGGACTTCGAAGATGCCCGCCTGGGCACCGACGGCTACATCTGGGGCAAGTCGCTGGCCGAAGAGATCGACGACGAGGACTGGATGGGTAACCCCATCAAGTCGCTCTACTACTACGGTCCCGTCTACGCCCAGCACGACGCCGTGCTGATGACCTACTTCAACGACTTCGGCGGCCAGTACGACGTGTGGAACGGCTTCGTCATCTCGTCGCGCACCGACCGGGAGACGGCAGGCTTCACCAACGACAAGAGCGTCTACGCCGAGAGCGGCGACGCGGGTTCGAAGCAGTTCGCCGTGGCCTTCTACTCGGCCTTCACCGACGACAACGAGGGCATCCCGACCATCGCCTTCGCTGGCGGCGTGCGTCCCCGCTCGATCGCCATCGCCAACACGACCTACCTCTACCTCTATTTCAAGGGTTCGAACCCGGCCGAGGTAGCCGACTTCGAGGCGGTCATTTCGGGCTGGAACAGCGGCTTCAAGACGGGCGAGGTGCGCGTGAAGCTGGCCGAGAAGGCTTCGGGCACGGTCAAGGCCGGCTGGGAGACGGTCGACCTCTCGGAGCTGGGTACGGTGACGTCGCTCACCTTCGCCATCGATTCGCCCGACATGATGGCGCCCAACTATCTGGCTATCGACAACCTCGTCTACGAGAAATAGGCGCTTCGGCGCCGTGGCGAAACACCGCCGTCCCGGTTGTGGGGCGGCGGTGTTTTTTAAGTTAAAAAGTGAGAAGTAAAAAGTGAGAAGTGTGGGGCTGCGGGCTGTGCAGCTGACGCTGCAATTTTTTCGGGCAGCAGCCAGCGAAGGGTTGCCCGAGCAGCGCGAGTTGCGGGCCTTCGCCCGGGGGTGGCTGCAGCCCGCACGACCCTGTGGGTCGAGGGCAAGTCAAAAGTGAGAAGTAATTAAGTAAAAAGTGGAGGCAGGCTTTTCGGCCCGTAGCCAGCGGAGGTGCCGGCGAGCCTTCGGGCGAGACAGCCCTCCGCCGGGGGTGGCTACGGGCTGCCGGCTTTTCAAGCCGGAGTAGCTGCGACCCGAAAAGAGAGGCGCAATTGTCGAAGCCACAGGCTTCGTCCCTTTGCCGGCTCGCGCCTCCGGCGCGACCGCCCCAGCCGGCAAAGGGAGATCAATCGCGTAATGAACCGCCGAAAACCGACCGACCATTATTTCATCGTTCGTCGCAGCGTCAGCTGCGCGGGCCGCAGCCTCCGGCGGCGGAGGTCCGCCGGAGAAGTAAAAAGTAATAAAGTGAAAAGTGAGAAGTGGGGCGCTGGCTGCGTCCCGGAAAATTCCGTCGCGCAGCCCGATTGTGAATGCCGCATTAAAAAAGCCCGCCTCCCGGGTGGGGGAGGCGGGCCGTGCGCGGCGGAGGCCGCGAGGGTTTAGATCAGGTTGTTGCGCTCGATGTCCTTGAAGTAGCGGTAGGTCGACACGCGCAGCTCCTCGGCGGCCGGGTCGTCGCACACGAGGATGCCGCTGGGGTGCACCTGCAGCGCCGAGATCGTCCACTGGTGGTTGTACGAACCCTCGACGCCGTGGCGCACGGCGCGGGCCTTTTTGTGGCCCGTGGCGAGGATCAGCACCTGCTTCGAGGCGAGCACCGTGCCCACGCCGACCGTGAGGGCCGTCTTCGGCACCAGGTTGACGTCGCCGCCGAAGAAGCGGGCGTTGACCTGGATGGTGTCGAGCGTCAGGGTCTTCTGGCGCGTGCGCGAGTTGAGCGACGAGAAGGGCTCGTTGAAGGCGATGTGGCCGTCCTCGCCCACGCCGCCCATGAACAGGTCGATGCCCCCGGCCTCGACGATGCGCGCCTCGTAGTCGGCACACTCCTTCACGAGGTCCTCGGCGTTGCCGTCGAGGATGTTGACGTTCTCGGGCAGGATGTCGATGTGCGAGAAGAAGTTGTTCCACATGAACGAGTGGTAGCTCTCGGGGTGCTCCTGCGGCAGACCCACGTACTCGTCCATGTTGAACGTGATGACGTTCTTGAAAGATACGTCGCCGGCCTTGTGGCGGCGGATGAGCTCCTTGTAGGTCTCCAGCGGCGTCGAGCCGGTGGGCAGACCCAACACGAAAGGCGAAGCCGAGTGCTGGGCTTTGGCATTGATCTGGCGGATGATATAGTCGGCGGCCCACTGGGCGACTTTGGCCGATGTCTCTTCGATAATAAGACGCATAAATTGAGAGTTGAAAGTGGAAAATTGAAAATTAAGCGGGCCCGGCGGACGAGAGCAGGAGCCGCACCCCGGCGGTGCGCGGTGCGACCCCTGCATCGGGTCGGCGGGCGTGTCAGAACATCCTCACGAAGACCTCGATGGCCTGGTATTCGGCCATGCCGAGCTTGTCGTAGAGGCGAGCGGTGTTCTGCGTGCGCTCCTCGGCGCGCTGCCAGAACTCGCGCGGGTCATCGCCCGGGAAGGGCATGATGTCCTTCTGCGAGAGGTGGCGGTAGATGGCGTGGCGCTTCTTGATGAGCTCGTCGGGCGACAGGGGCACCGCCATGTCGACCATGCCCAGATCCCACTCCATCCAGGCGCCGCGGTAGAGCCACAGGTGGCACTCCTTCATCCAGTCGTCGTTCTTGACCACCTCCAGCGCCTCCAGCACGGCCTCCATGCAGACGCGGTGCGTGCCGTGGGGGTCGGCCAGGTCGCCGGCGGCGTAGATCTGGTGGGGCTTCACCTCGCGCAGGAGCTTGACGATGATCTCGGTGTCGGCGTCCGACAGCTGGCCCTTCTTGATGCCGCCCGTCTCGTAGAAGGGCAGGTTGAGGAAGTGGGCGTTGGTGTCGGGGTTCAGACCGAACGAGCGGACGGCGCCGCGGGCCTCCGAGCGGCGGATGGCGCCCTTGAGTTCGAGCAGCGCGCGCGGCTCGGGCTCGCCGGCCTTCTTCTCGGCGATGATGCGCTCGACCTCGGCATAGCGGTCGCCGTAGCCCAGCTCGCGGGCGGCGTCGATGTGCTGGAGCACCACGTCGTCGTGCACGGCGACGTTACCCGACGTCTCGTAGGCCACGTGCACGTCGTGACCCTGCTGCACGAGACGGATGAACGTGCCGCCCATCGAGATCACGTCGTCGTCGGGGTGGGGCGAGAAGACTACCACGCGCTTGGGGAAAGGCGACGAGGGCACGGGGCGCGTCGTGTCGTCGGCGTTGGGCTTGCCGCCCGGCCACCCCGAGATGGTGTGCTGCAGGTCGTTGAAGACGTCGATGTTGATCTGGTCGAAGGTGCGGCCCTGCTCCAGCAGCTCGCCCAGCGAGTTCTCGATGTAGTCCTTGTAGGTGAGCTTGAGGATCGGTTTGTCGACCACGCCGCACAGCCATACCACGGCCTTGCGGATGAACTTGGGCGTCCAGCGGCAGGGGCCCACCAGCCAGGGGGCCACCTCGCGCGTGAAGAGCTGGGCGGCGTTCTCGTCGGTCACCACCTCGATATCGGCGTGGGCCTGGAGGTGCGACGCCGGAACCTGGGCCGAGACCTCGCCCTCGACCACCTCGCGCAGGATGCGCGCCTTGTTCTCGCCCCACGCCATGAGGATGATGCGGCGGGCGTGCATCACCGTGTCGATGCCCATCGTGATGGCCATCTTGGGGGTGTGCTCCAGGCTGTGGAAAGCCCCGGCCTGGGTCTTGCGCGAGCCGTGCGAGAGCTGCACCAGGCGCGTGCGCGACTTGGCGTAGGAGCCCGGCTCGTTGAAGCCGATCTGGCCGTCCTCGCCGATGCCGATGATCATCAGGTCGATCTTGCGCGCCGCCTTGTCGTAGGCGTCGCAGTACTCGGCCAGCTGCTCCTTGGGCAGCGTGCCGTCGAGGATGTGTACGTTCTCGGGGAGGATGTCCACGTGGTTGAGCAGATCCTCGTGGATGCGGTAGTTGCGGCTCTGCTGCTCGGTCGAGGCGATGGGGTAGAACTCGTCGAGGCTGTAGACGGCCACGTTGCGGAACGACACCTCGCCGCGCGCGTGGCGCTCGGCCAGCTCGCGGTAGAGACCCAGCGGCGTGCGGCCGGTGGTCAGACCCAGCGCGAAGGGCTCCGTGCCCCGGTGCGCGTTGATGGCGGCCACGATGCGGTCGGCGATGCACTGCGCGCCCTCCGACTCGGTTTCGAATACCGTCGTCGGCATCTTCTCGTAGCGGTGGAGGATGTCGCGCGGCGTCGACTCGGCGATCAGTCCGCCGTCCTTGGGTAAGGAATACTTGCTTTTCATGTTGTTTTATGGGTTATCGTTGTCTTTGCGTTCACTGCTCGAACTTCACCCGGCCGAAGAACTCCGGCAGGTGGAAGTTGGGCTTCGCGGCCGCGATGGGGCGCCACGAGAGGAAGTGGGGCCGCGAGAGCTCGTCGCCGCACTTGTAGAGGTTCATGCGCGCCTCCATGCCGCTCCAGTCGTCGACCGAGTGGCGGAAGAGCGCCTCGGGCGGGATGGCCAGCGTCATCTGCCAGCTGTTGTCGCCCAGCTGCTCGTCGAAGGGCTCCGAGCCGATGGTCGGCGTGCGCAGGATGCGGCGCATGATCTGCTCCGACGCGTGTACGGCGTCGGCGTGGGTGCGGCGGTAGCCCACCAGCATGCGGCCGATGCACGAGGTCTCGAAGTTGTAGTAGCCCGCCTCGTCGCCCGGCGCGAAGAAGAACTCGACGCACGAGTCGGTCCACACGCGGCCGTTGTCCTCGGCGACGCGCGCGGCCGTGTAGCGCTCCTCCACCTCGAAGCGCAGCATGAGCCACGCCCCCGTGTGGAAGATGCGGAAGGCGACTTTCGGCGCGTAGGGGTAGGCCTCGGGCCAGTTGCAGCAGGCGATCGGCTGCGCCGCGACGGCGGCGAAGACGCGATCGACGGCTTCGGCGTCGTGCGGGTCGACGCCCTCGATCTTGGGAATGAGCTCCATGGGTGTTGCCTGAGGGTGTTACTTGTACTCTTCGGCCAGCTCGCGCACGACGGCGCACATGGCGTCGTACTGCCGCTCCATGCTCTGCAACAGCTTGTACTGCGCGCGGGTACGCACGAGGTTGTGGTCGGGCGAGGTCGTTTTATAATAGGTGTCGCCGTCGATGTAGTCCATCAGGAAGCGCAGCACCTGCTCGTAGGTGATGTAGCGCGCCGAGAAGGCCAGGTGGTCGATCTCCGCCTGCACGAGCTGCCGCGCGCGCTGCGAGAGGTAGCCCCGGGTGTAGGCGCGGAACATCGGCAGCGACAGCTCCACGCGGTCGAGCTCGGGGTCGTCCTCGGCGCCCGTGTTGCAGTAGGAGCGGATGGCGTCGCCGAAGTCGTTGAGCGAGGTGGAGTTCATCACCGTGTCGAGGTCGATCACGCACAGCACGCGCCCCGCGCGGTCGAAGAGGATGTTGCTGATCTTGGTGTCGTTGTGGGTCACGCGCGTGGGGATCGTCCCCTCCTCGACCAGACGCCAGAAGGCCATGGTCTCCTCGCGGCGCGACTCGATCCAGCCGATCTCCTCGCCGAGCGAGGCCACGCGGCCCGCGGCGTCGCGCTTCAGGGCCTCGTCCCACTGCTCGAAGCGGTGGCGGATGTTGTGGAAGCCCTTGATCGTCTCGGCCAGGGGCTCGCTGAAGTCGGAGAGCAGCGCCTGGAAGCGCCCGATGCCCTCGCCGCCCTTCTCGGCCAGCGCCTCCGAGTCGGCCTTGTCGTAGGCCACCGTGTCGGCGATGAAGACGCACACGGCCCAGAACTCGCCCTGCTCGTCGCAGTGGCAGAGCGCGCCGTCGCGGGTGGGTACCACCGTCATCGCCTCGCGCGCGGGATCGCCCCCCTCGGCCGCCACGCGGCGGGCGATGTGCTCGGAGACCTTGCGGATGTTCTCCATCATGGCCGGCACGTCGGGGAAGATGTTCTTGTTCTTGCGCTGGAGGATGTAGTCGGGCGCCTCACCTTCGGTGCGGATGATGAAGGTGTCGTTGATGAATCCCCCGCCCAGCGGGTCGATGGAGCGGATGGCGCCTTCGAGCGCGAATTGCGATGCGATCCGCATCAGGTGGTCTTTCATGGGTGTCGGGTAGCTTAAATGGGTTTACACACCCTCAAAATTACACAAAAGAACGCACCCGTGCAATCTTCCGGCGCGAAAAAAAGCAAAAAATGGCGTATGCCGAAATGAAAATTTCGGCACACGCCATTTAAGGTGCGTCAGAATGAGCAAGATGCAAGACGTTGAGGGAGTTTGCCCTACGTAAACGACCGAGTCCGAGGCCCGGTAACGACGCGGCAGGTTGCCGTTATGACGCACCGTCCGATGCGGAGGCGCTTCGCGTCAGCGGATGCAGCTCGTCAGCAGCTTCATCCCGCCCTCGGGGCGCAGGTGCAGCGCGCCGACGCTGGCGGGCACGAGCACCGTCTCGCCCTGGTGGATCGGCAGCACGCCGCCCCGGTCGTCGGCGATCGTGCCGCGGCCCTCCATGCAGATCGCCACGAGGAACGAGTCGAGCGCCGAGAGGTCCATCTCCTTCTCGGCCGAGAGGTCGAGCAGCGAGGTCGTGAAGTAGGGGCACGACACCAGCTCGACCTCGCGGTCCTTGGCCGCCTCGTAGCGGGTGCGGTAGTCGGGCAGCACGGCGTAGTCGATGGCCTCGCGCGCCAGCTCGGTGTGCAACTCGCGCGGCTTGCCGTCGGCGCCCGTGCGGCCGTAGTCGTAGATGCGGTAGGTGATGTCCGACGTCTGCTGGATCTCGGCCACGAAGCAGCCCGTGCAGATGGCGTGGATGCGTCCCGCGGGGAGAAAGAAGACGTCGCCCGGGGCGATCGCGTAGTCGGCCAGCAGGTCGGTGATCGTGTTGTCGGCGACGCTGGCCTCGTACTCGGCGGGCGTGACCCGCTTGGCGAAGCCCGAGCGCAGATGGGCCCCCTCGTCGGCCGCCACGACGTACCACATCTCGGTCTTGCCCTTCGACCGGTGGCGCTCGGCGGCCAGGCGGTCGTCGGGGTGCACCTGGATCGAGAGGTCCTGGCGTGCGTCGATGAACTTGATGAGCAGCGGGAACTCGGCGCCGAAGCGCTCGGCGTTGGCGCGGCCCAGCAGCGCGGCGCCGTCGCGGGCGATCAGTTCGGGCAGGGTCATGCCGGCGTCGGGGCCCTCGGCCACGATCGACTCGTTGCCTGCGACGCCCGAGAGCTCCCAGCTCTCGCCGATCTGCCGCTGGTCGGTTGCGATCTGCTTGTAGGGGGCGATCTTCTCGCCGCCCCAGATCGTCGATTTCAGAATAGGTCGGAATTTGTACATGGTTGTCGTCGTTTGTCGGGTTATTTCTGCTGCTGTGCGTCGAGCTGGCTCAGTGCGAAGGCGTAGGCGCCCACCGAGATGGCGCGGCTGGCCCCCAGCTTCGAGATCATCACGCCGATGCGCTTCTGCGGGTCGTAGGCCACGTAGCGGTCGGTGCCGTAGACCTTCAGCGTGCACTGGTCGCCGCGGGCGAAGAGGCGGAACTCCTCCTCGTCGTCCAGGTCGTAGACCTTCATCTGCACGCGGTCGAGCTCCGAGCCGTCGATCTGGTGGATCTTCGAGCGCATCTCGCGCAGCAGCGCGGGCATGATGTAGCGGCGTGCCGCGGTGATGCCGCCGCCGATGACGACCAGACCGTCGGTGAGCGTCGCGGCCGTGGCCATGGCGTCGCCGGCGATCTCGCCCAGCTCGGCGAATGCCGCGCGGGCCGCCTCGGCGTCGCCCGCACGCTTGCCGTCGGCGATCTCGCAGATCTCCTTGGGCTCGAACTTGTGGTCGCGGTCGCCCGACAGCTCGCCGTAGACGCGCTTGACGGCGCGCACGGCCACGCCGTCCTCGACGATGATGTCGGGCATCTTCTTGTGGCGCAGGCAGAAGGTCTCCACGCACGAGTTATCGCCGCGGTTGAGCTTGCGGTCGACCACCATGCCCATGCCGAAGCCCGTGCCGAAGGTGTAGCCCAGCAGGTTGCCGTAGCGCTTGGCGCTGCCCAGCTTCTCCAGCCGCGCGTTGACCTCGGGCAGCGCGCCGCCCAGCGCCTCGCCGTAGGCGAACAGGTCGCCGTCGTTGTTGATGAAGACGGGCAGCCCCAGCTTGTATTCGAGGTAGGGACCCAGCGCCACGCCTTCGCGGAACGAGGGGAAGTTGGGCAGGTAGCCGCCGATGATGCCGTTGGGGTAGTCGGCCGGGCCGGGGAAGGCGAAGCTGATCGCCACGGGCTGCTCCTTGAGCCGGCCGATGACCTGCCGGAAGCCCTCGACCATCGTCTGGAGACACTTGTCCAGATCGGAGGCGTTGGAGGGCAGCGTGATCGGATCGACGATGAACTGGTTGGCCTGCATGGCCCCGAACACGAGGTTGGTGCCGCCGGCGTCGAGGGTGATGACCACCCGGTTGTCGAAGGTGTACATATTTATTAGGTGTTTTCAGGTTTGTCGGTTCTGTCCGTGCGCGGCCGCCGGGGCGGCGCTTTATCCTTGCGAAGATACGAAAAAAATAACGGATCGCGAAAATATCGGCTCCGAAACGCATCTCGGGGCGCGGCGGCCGGCGGCGGC
>CABIXK010000007.1:21606-101752 GCA_902362705.1 Rikenellaceae bacterium | reverse complement strand
GGGGGGGGGGGGCGGACCGAGGTCGGGCAGCCGGCGCCGGGAGCTGGGGTGGAGCCGAGGTGCCGGCGTCGGATCGTCTGCGCCGTGGCTGGTCCGTGTTTCGGCCGTTGTGTGGCCCTGCAATCGCTTGTGCGGGTCGGGAAGTGGCCGGTGGTCATCGGAATCCTGCCGTGCGGCATTCGGGGCTGAAAAATGGTCTGGAGGCGGCGGGGCGAGGTGAGGCGGGGCGAAGCGGGGGCGCCGGTGTGTCGTCTCGGCGGTTGGAGGCTTTGCGATCGTTCGTGTCGGCCGATCCGGGTTGCGCAGCCGGGTGCAGCCGGAGCTTATGCGGGCTGTCGGCAGGATATGCAGGGGGAGGGGCCGATCGTTATACGCCGGATGCTTTGAATGGAGCGTATCGAAATCCATGTTTCGACACGCTCCCTTCGATATTCGGCGGACTGCCGCGCCTAATGGAAGACGGTGCGCACGATGATGTCGGTCGCGCCCTGGTGGCGCGTGGTGTAGTCTTTGGCGATGCGGCTCGTCTTCTGGAGGAACTCCTCGTTGTCGCGCAGCGGGGCGAACCATCTGCGCAGCTGGTCGTAGTCCTCCACCGGGCGGGCGGCGCCGAGCGTCACCAGGTCGCGCGCCTCCTTGAACTTATGGTAGTTGGGGCCGAAGGCGACGGGCAGGCCGAACGTCGCGGCCTCCAGCGTGTTGTGGATGCCCACGCCGAAACCGCCGCCGATGTAGCTCCACGTGGCATAGCCGTAGACCGACGAGAGGAGCCCCACGGTGTCGAGCACGAGCAACTGCTTCGCGCCGTAGGTCGTACGGGGCGTGCACTCGGTGTAGCGCACCGCGCCGCCGTGCGTGCGCTCGATGAGCCGGGCTATGCGCTCCGGGTTCATCTCGTGGGGCGCCACGACGAACTTCACGTCGGGGTTGTCGTTCATCAGGCGCACGAGCAGCTCTTCGTCGGGCCCCCACGTCGACCCGGCGACGAAGAGGCGCGAGTCGCCGCGGAAGCGCTCCACGACGTCGATCTGCCGGGCCGCGCGCGCGATCTCGGCCACGCGGTCGAAGCGCGTGTCGCCCGCGACGATCGCGTTGTCGAAGCCCAGCTCGGCGAGCAGCCGTTTCGACTCCTCGTTCTGCACGAAGAGGACGTCGAAGGCCTCCAGCGCCTGGCGCCACATGCCGCCGTAGCAGCGGAAGAAGACCGAGTTGCGGCGGAAGATGGCCGAGACGATGTAGGTGCGCACCTTGCGGCGGCGCAACTCGGCGAGCAGGTTGAGCCAGAACTCGTACTTGACAAAGATCGCCACCTCGGGACGTGCGATGTCGAGGAAGCGGCGGGCGTTGCGCGGCGTGTCGAGGGGCAGGTAGAAGATGTAGTCGGCACCCTTGTACTCCTTGCGGATCTTATAGCCCGAGGGTGAGAAGAAGGTGACGAGGATCTTGCGGTCGGGGTACTGCTTGCGGATGCGTTCGATGATGGGGCGCCCCTGCTCGAACTCGCCCAGCGAGGCGACATGCACCCAGACGATGCGCGCCTCGGGGTCGATGCGCTCGGCCATGCGGCGGAAGAGCTCCCTGCGGCCGTCGATCCACTGCCGGGCCTTTGTGTGGCGCGATGCCGCGAGGCGGATGATCCAGCCGTAGAGGTCCATGCCGATATTGTAGAGCCACATGATGATGCGGGTTGGTGCGATTAACGTTTGGGGCCTCCGGCGTCCGTTGCGCGGTCGGAAAACCCCGGCTCGCGTTCAGCCCGTTCATTTTCAGGCCACAAAGATAGCATAATTCGGCGAAAATCCAAAAAAGTAGGAATATCGGGGGAGCTTCCGACGCCCTTTCGCCCAATCGGGGACGGGGTAGGCGGGGCGGCGGCAGGGCAGCTGCGGAGCGCGGAGCGGATGGGCCGATGACGAGACCGACGAGCGGAGTGTCTGCCGGGTGGCGCGGGCGGCGGCTGTGTCGGCGGGATCGGACGGGGCACGGGCTGGCAGGCGGACGGCGAGTGGGGAGCAGGCGCGGCTGCCGGGTGGCGCGGGCGACCGGCGGGCGAGAGAGGCGGGAGGATGGCTGTTTGCCGCGTTGACGAGCGGACGGGCGAGCGGTGGAGCGGCATCGGCGTCGGCGTCGGGCGGGCGTTGGGCGGGCGTCGGGTGATCGGCCGAGGGGCGGGAAGGTGCGGCGGGGTGTCGGAGGTTTCGGGGCGGTGCGTCGGCAAAAACAAAGGGCCGGCGAGGCTGCCGACCCTTGCTTTCGGGGAATATGTTTCGGTCGGGAGCGCCCGCCGGCAGCCCTCCGTGCTCGTTTGCCGGAGGCCCGTTGCGAGAGCCCGACTGCCGCCCGTTTGCCGGAGTCCCGGTGCGTCCGCCGCCGGCTCCGCGCCGCTTGCCGGCCGCCTACCAGTGGCACTCCATGGCCCGCTCGATGAAGCGCACCTCCATCCGCCCGTCGGGGTGCAGCTCCACGGCCGCCAGGTCGAACTGCACCTCGCCCTGCCACCCCTCCCGCGCGAGGTAGCGCTGCGCGGCCCGCAGGAGGGCGCGGAACTTGGCCGGCGTGGCGGCCGCCTCGGGCGGAGCGAGGCTCCCGGCGCGGCGCGTCTTCACCTCCACGAAGTGGAGCACCTCCCCGCGGCGCGCCACGATGTCGAGCTCGTAGCGGCCCGAGCGCCAGTTGAGCGCGCAGAGCTCGTAGCCCCGCTCGCGGAGCCACGAGGCGGCGGCGCGTTCGCCCGCCTGTCCCGTCAGGGCCGTCGTCATGACATGGGCGAGGGTGTCGGCCCGCACCTATTTATATTGCATGAGGAACTGCATGTCGCCGCCCGGCTCCACCTCGCGCACGGGTTCGCCCTTGCGGAAGATGCGCGCCGGACGCTTGCCCGCGAGCTCGAGGCGCCCCTCTTCGTAGCGGAGCATGCACCCCTCGCGCAGGCCGACCACCCAGCGGTCGGGGTTGGCCTCGATATATTCGAGGATGCGCTGCTCGCGCGTCTCGCCCGCGTGGCCCTCGGGGTTGGCGTCGAGGTAGTGGGGGTTGATCTGGAAGGGCACGGCGCCGATGGCCCCGAACGAGCGGGGCTCGAGGATGGGCATGTCGTTGGTGGTGCAGATGGTGGGGCAGGCCACGTTGCTGCCGGCCGACCAGCCCAGGTAGGGGGTGCCCGCCTCGATCTTCTCGCGGATGGCCTCCACGAGCCCCTGCTCCTGCATCTTACGCACCAGGGCGAAGGTGTTGCCGCCGCCCACGCACACGGCGTCGGCGCGGCGGATCGCCTCGGCCGGATCGGCCTCGCGGTGCACCGAGCGGACGCGGATGCCGCGCTCGCCCAGGCGCTGCTGCACCTTGCTTTCGTAGGCGTCGTAGGAGAAGGTGACGGCGGCGTAGGGCACGAACGCCACGTCGCGCACGGCCCCCAGGAAGCGGTCGATGGCGTCGAGCGGGTAGGCCAGGTATTGTTCGCCGGCGTTGGTCGAATTAGAGATCAGCAGCAGTTTCATAAAGCGGTGATTTATAGGTTGTTGTTTTGCAAAATGTGCTAAATGGCGAAAAAATTGTGAGTAAAAAATCGGTTTCTTATGCCAAAAGTAATAAAAAAAGTGTTACTTTTGTGGCGATTTGTTCCGAAAATAGATCTTGAACACATTCAAATAATTGTTTAACTAAAACTTTAAGATTATGGCAGATGTTCAATCCAAGGTCGTCGAGATCATCGTCGACAAGCTGGGTGTTAAGGAGTCGGAGGTCGTAGCCGAGGCCAGCTTCACCAACCACCTGGGCGCAGACTCGCTCGACACCGTTGAGCTCATCATGGAGTTCGAGAAGGCTTTCGACATCACGATCCCCGACGAGGACGCCGAGAAGATCGCTACCGTAGGCGACGCTATCAGCTACATCGAGGAGCACAAGAAATAATTTTATCCACAGGCAATAAGCACGGCTTCAAAGTCTCGAATTTATGACAGAAAGAAGAGTAGTAGTGACGGGCATCGGTACGATCAACCCGCTCGGCAATAATATCGAGGAGTATTTTTCGAATTTGGAGAAGGGAGTCAGCGGTGCCGCCCCCATTACTCGTTTCGATGCCGAAAAATTTAAGACGAAGTTCGCTTGTGAGATAAAAAATTACGACCCGAGCCAGTATTTCGATCGCAAGGAGATCCGCAAATACGACCCGTTCACGCAGTATGCCCTCATCGCGGCCTCGCAGGCCGTCGAAGATGCCGCCTTCGACATGGAGGCGCTCGACAAGGAGCAGGTCGGCGTGATCTGGAGCGCGGGTATCGGAGGACTCAAGTCGTTCTTCGATGAATGTCTGGGCTACGCCGAGGGGGGTATGACCCCTCGGTTCAGCCCCTTCTTCATCCCCCGCATGATCGCCGACATCGCCGCAGGGTTCATCTCCATGAAGTACGGCTTCATGGGCCCGAACTACTGTACGGTTTCGGCCTGCGCCTCGTCCAACCACGGCCTGATCGCCGCCTTCGACGCCGTGCGCTACGGCAAGGCGGACGTCATCGTCGCCGGCGGTTCGGAGGCTGCGGTCAACGAGCCCGCCGTGGGCGGCTTCAACTCGATGCAGGCGCTCTCGACGCGCAACGACGATCCCCAGCACGCTTCGCGCCCCTTCGACAAGGACCGCGACGGCTTCGTGATCGGCGAGGGCGCCGGTGCGCTCATCCTCGAGGAGCTCGAGCACGCCAAGGCGCGCGGTGCGAAGATCTACTGCGAGATCGTGGGCGGTGCGGCTTCGGCCGATGCCTACCACTTCACGGCGCCCCACCCCGAGGGCAAGGGTGCCATCAAGGCGATGCGCGATGCGCTCAAGGATGCGCACCTCGCACCCGAAGAGATCGACTATGTCAATGTGCACGGCACCTCGACCCCCGCGGGCGACCTGCCGGAGCTCAAGGCCGTGGCCGCCGTGTTGGGCGACCATGTCTACGACACGAACATCTCCTCGACCAAATCGATGACGGGCCACCTGCTGGGTGCTGCCGGAGCCGTCGAGGCCCTGGCCTGTGTCTTCGCCATCACGCATGGCGTGGTGCCCCCGACCATCAACTGCGAAAACCTCGACCCCGAGATCGACCAGAAGCTCAACCTCACGCTCAACACCGCGCAGAAGCGCGACGTGAAGTGCGCGCTGAGCAACACGTTCGGCTTCGGCGGTCACAACGCGACGGTGATCTTCCGTAAGTTCTGACGCCGTGTTGGATTTCATATTGCGTCCGGTTCGGCGCCGTTTCGGTGCGGACCGGACGTATTTCAGAATGATCGATGATCTGTTCGGATTCATTCCGCACAACATCGAACTCTACAAGCTGGCTTTGATTCACAAGTCAGCTTCTTTGGTTTTGGACGACGGACGGTCGATCAACAACGAGCGGCTCGAGTTTCTGGGCGACGCCGTGATCGAGGCCGTCACGTCGGACTATCTCTACATCGAGTTCCCCGACCGCGACGAGGGCTTCCTCACGCAGCTGCGTTCGAAGATCGTCTCGCGCCAGTCGCTCAACGCGCTGGCCGTGGAGCTGGGGCTCGACCGGCAGGTGATCTCGAGCGGCGGCGTGGCGGTGGTGCAGAAGCACATCTACGGCGACGCCTTCGAGGCGATGATGGGGGCGATCTACCTCGATCAGGGTTATGATTTCGTCAACCGTCTGCTCATCAATAAGATATATTTCCGCTATCTGAATATCGACACGCTCACCGAGGAGGAGACCGACTTCAAGAGCCGCCTGATCGAGTGGTGCCAGAAGCACCGCCACAAGGTGCTTTTCCGCACCGGGCAGGAGCGCGGCGCGGCCTCCAACCGGCCGTTGTTCTACGCTACGGTGCTGATCGACGACATGGAGGTGGGCCACGGCTCGGGCGAGTCGAAGAAGGAGGCCGAGCAGCGCGCGGCGCTGTCGGTGGCCGAGAGCCTCACGGACGAGCGGTGCGCCACGCTGCTCGACAAGTTCGACCGCCTGGAGCAGGGCGCCGCAGGGCGCACGGCCCGGGGCGGGTCCGCGACGGGAGGGACTGCGACGGGCGCGGTCGCAACGGCTGAGGCCGCGACGGACCGGGCTGCGGCCCGGGGCAAGTCCCGGGCGGGTTCCAAGGCCGGAGCGGATTCCCAAAAGGGTGCCGAATCCGGGGCCGGGAGCGATGCCAAGTCCGGGACGGATGCTGTGGACTCCGAGGCGGATTCTCGGTCGGCGAATGCGCCGAAGGCTGCCGTGCAGCCGGAGGAGGCGCCGAACGCGGGGAGTGCGCCGAAGTCGCGCCGACGCCGGCGCCGGGGTGCATCGGCGGGGGAGGGTGCTCCTGCCGCTGAAGAGGGTGGATCTGTCGCCGAGGCGGTCGTGCCCGTTGCATCTGCGGCGGTCGCGCCCGATGCCGAGGATATTGCCGTTTCCGCAGAGGCTGCCGAGCCGGCCGAGGAGCCGGCCACAGCCGTTGCTGCCGAAGTCGCCGGGGCAGTTACGTCTGCCATCGAGGAGGATACGGTGCCGGCGGCCGAGGCCATCGAGACCACTGAAACGATCGAGTCGCGACCCGAGCAAACTGCCGAGCCGGCATCGCAGATCGACATGCAGTCAGAGGAGCCGCAGTCAGAGGAGCCACAGTCTGAAGAGCCGCAACCCGAGCCGGCTGCGCCGCGCGCCGCAGAGGCGACAGAGACCGCAGAGGCGGCATCCGAGCCCGAGCGCACACCCGCACCCGAGTGCACACCCGCACCCGAGCCCGCCTCGTCGCGTCCGGCGGCCGCGGGGGCCGATTCCCACTCCGAAAAGCACTGATCGCGTGAAACAGATCGCCGAGAAGCTGGCGGCCCGCGGCGCCGCGGCGCTGACCGATGCCGAGCTGCTGGCGCTGCTCGTGGGCGACCGCGCTCTGGCCGACGCGCTGCTCGCATCGCAGTCGGGGTCGCTCGCGCGCCTGGCCTCGCAGCCCGAGGCGCGGCTGCGCATGATCGGCGGTCTGGGGTTGCAGCGTGCCCGCCTGCTGGCCGCCTGCACCGAGCTGGGGCGCCGCCTGGCGCTGGCCCGGGCCGAGGAGGCCGACGTGGTCGCGACGAGCGACGACGTGGTACGGCTCTTCCGCCCCCGCATCGAGCACCTGGCCTACGAGGAGTGCTGGGCCCTGTACCTCACCTCGTCGAACCGCATCATCGAGCGGCAGCGGGTGAGCCAGGGCGGCGTGCAGGGCACGGTGGTCGACCACCGGCTCGTCGTCAAGCGGGCGCTCGAGCTGCTCGCCACGCAGCTCATCCTGGTCCACAACCACCCGTCGGGCGCCGCCGAGGCGAGCCCCCAGGACCGTGCGCTCACCGAGCGGGTAGCCCGCGCCGCGGCGCTGTTCGACATCCGGCTGCTCGACCACCTGATCCTCGCGCGCGAGGGCGACTTCTCGTTCCGTCGCGCGGGGCTGCTGGAGTAGGGGCGCGCCGCTTTCCGAATCTCTGAATTATTTTGTACATTTGTACCTTGCAATCCGACGATAACGAAACGATAAAACAAAATACGACGATGACGCAGGAAGAACTTTTCAAGAAGCTCGTGGCCCATTGCAAGGAGTACGGCTTCGTATTCCCCTCGAGCGAGATCTACGACGGCCTGGGCGCCGTCTACGACTACGGCCAGAACGGCGTGGAGCTCAAGAACAACATCAAGCGCTACTGGTGGGACTCGATGGTCAAGCTCCACGAGAACATCGTGGGCATCGACGCCGCGATCTTCATGCACCCCAAAACGTGGGAGGCTTCGGGCCACGTGGGCGCCTTCAACGACCCGCTGATCGACAACAAGGACTCGAAGAAGCGCTACCGCGCCGACGTGCTCGTCGAGGAGTGGATCGCCAAGCAGGACGAGAAGATCGAGAAGGAGGTCGAGAAGGCCCGCAAGCGCTTCGGCGAGCAGTTCGACGAGGCCAAGTACCGTGAGACGTCGCCCCGCGTCGCCGAGACGCTCGCCCGCCGCAACGAGATCCACGCCCGCTTCGCCGAGGCGCTCAACGCCAACGACCTGGCCGAACTGCGCCAGATCATCCTCGACTGCGAGATCGCGTGCCCCATCTCGGGCACGCGCAACTGGACCGAGGTGCGCCAGTTCAACCTCATGTTCTCCACGCAGATGGGCTCGACGGCCGACGGCGCCTCGACGATCTACCTGCGTCCCGAGACGGCGCAGGGCATCTTCGTCAACTTCCTCAACGTGCAGAAGACCGGCCGCATGAAGCTGCCGTTCGGTATCGCGCAGATCGGCAAGGCCTTCCGCAACGAGATCGTGGCCCGTCAGTTCATCTTCCGCATGCGCGAGTTCGAGCAGATGGAGATGCAGTTCTTCGTGCGCCCCGGCACCGAGATGGAGTGGTGGAACGAATGGAAGAACACCCGCATGGCATGGCACCGCGCCCTGGGTTTCGGCGACGACAACTACCGCTTCCACGACCACGAGAAGCTGGCCCACTACGCCAATGCCGCTACGGACGTCGAGTATAACTTCCCCTTCGGGTTCAAGGAGGTGGAGGGCATCCACTCGCGCACCGACTTCGACCTGGGCAACCACCAGAAATTTTCGGGCAAGAAGATCCAGTACTTCGACCCCGAGACGGGCGAGAGCTACGTGCCCTACGTCGTGGAGACCTCGATCGGCGTCGACCGCATGTTCCTGCAGGTGATGTCGGCCGCCTACACCGAGGAGAAGCTCGAGGGCGGCGACTCGCGCGTGGTGCTCAAGTTCCCCGCCGCGCTGGCGCCGATCAAGGTGGCCGTGCTGCCGCTGGTGAAGAAGGACGGCATGCCCGAGGTGGCGCAACGCATCGTCGACGAGCTGAAGTACGACTACAACGTGGTCTACGACGAGAAGGACTCGGTGGGCAAGCGCTACCGCCGTCAGGACGCCATCGGTACGCCGTTCTGCGTCACGGTCGACGGCCAGACGCTCGAGGACGGCACCGTGACGGTGCGCCACCGCGACACGATGCGGCAGGAGCGCGTGGCCATCGACGCCCTGCGCGCGATGGTCGACGAGGAGTGCTCCTACCGCAAACTCTTCCGCAAACTCGATCTGTAGGCCATGAAGGGTGCGTGGAGCCGGATCTTCGCCGAGCCGCGGCGGGCGCGACGGTTCGTCGTCGCCGTATGCTTCGCGGCGGGGCTGCTGGTCGGGTGGCTGGCCGCCGATTACTGGCTCGATCGCTTCGCAGGCTGACCGGTCGTGGGACGCATCCTGGCCATAGACTACGGCACGAAGCGCACGGGGATCGCCGTGAGCGATCCCCTGCGCATCATCGCCGGGGCGCTGGAGACCGTCGAGACGAAGGGGCTTGAGCGGTGGCTCGCGGCCTACTTCGCCCGCGAGGAGGTCTCGACCGTCGTGGTGGGCAAGCCCGTACGGATGAACGGGGCGCCCTCGGAGACGTGGCGCTTCGTCGAGCCGCTGGTGGCGCGCCTGCGCAGGGCCTGGCCCGACAAGGAGGTGGTGCTCTACGACGAGCGATTCACCTCGGTGCTGGCCCACCGGGCGATGCTCCAGAGCGGCATCGGCCGCATGGCGCGCCGCGACAAGGCGCTGGTCGACCGCATCTCGGCGACGATCATCCTCCAGGGATATATGGAGTGGTGCGCCGCGCGGGGGTAGGGGCGGGGCGAGTCGTGCCGGAGTGGCGGGCGGCCCGGTGTGTGTCGGGTGTGTGTCGGGTGTGTGCCGGGTGTGTGCCGGGTGTGTGCCGGGTGTGTGCCGGGTGTGCGGCGAGAGTGCGTGGCGCAGCTCCGGCGCAGGGTGCCGATTTTCAACCTTCAATTTTCAACTTTCAATTTCTCTGCTGTGATCTATCCCATCGTAATTTTCGGTTCGGAGACGCTGCGCAAGGCGAGCGAGCCCCTGACGCCCGAATATCCCGAGCTCGCGAAGCTCATCGACGACATGTTCCTCACGCTCACCGAGGCCGAGGGGGTCGGCCTGGCCGCGCCCCAGATCGGCAAGAATATCCGCCTCTTCATCGTCGACTGCTCGCCGTGGGGCGACGAGGAGGAGGTGTGCCGCGACTATAAGCGCGTCTTCATCAACCCCGAGATCTACGCCGTGTCGGAGGAGACCGACCTCTTCAACGAGGGCTGTCTGTCGCTCCCGGGACTGCACGAGGATGTGCGCCGCCCGGTGGCGATCCGCATGCGCTACCTCGACGAGGAGTTCAGGGAGCACGACGAGGAGTTCGACGGCCTGCGTGCCCGCGTCATCCAGCATGAGTACGACCATCTGGAGGGCCGCGTCTTCACCGACCGTCTCTCGCCGCTGCGCCGCCAGCTGCTCAAGAGCAAGCTGCTCGGCATGGCCAAGGGCAAGTACCGCTGCCATTACAAGACCAAGTAGCGGGTGCGATCGTGTAACGCACGGGGGAGGGCCGGTTATTCGGTCCTCCCTCTCTTTTGTCTGCGGGTCTTCGGTGCCGCCGTTGGCGGCATTGAGTTTACTTTCATTCTTCGGTTTTTCGAAGAATGGCAGCCCGCAGCCACCCGGCGCGGAGGGCTGCTCGTTTCTCTCGCGCTCTCCGCTGGCTGCGGGCGTCGCAACAAAAGCCGTCTCGGCCGGCGAAAGCCCGCAACTCGAAGGCCCGCCCTTCTCCGGCTGGGCCCGAACCTCCAGATCTCCGGCCAAGAGCCCCGCCGCAGACACCGAAAACCCCCGCCTCTCGGATGCGAGAAGCAGGGGTATGGCCAGGCCGGGAGCCTCTCCCGGCAGATCGGGGCGGGATCAGAACTTGTAGGCGGCGCCCACCGAAATCACGATCGGGTTCTTGTGGTGCTTCGCCGTCTGGATCATCCACTTGAATCCGGCGTTGAGGTCCCAGTGGCGCGAGAGGTTGAACTCCGTGCCTGCGCCCAGGTCGATGCCGCACGACCATCCGCCGATGTCGTTGGCGCTCAGCCCGGCCTGCGGATAGATCTTCCATCCCTTCGTGAGGCCGAAGAGATACTGCACGTCGGCTGCGATGTCGACCGAGCAGCCCTCCTTGCAGAGCGCCGTGATCGAGGGCTGGATGCGCCAGTTGTCGGTGAACGCGTAGCGTCCGATGGCGCCGATGCCGAGGATCGCGCCGTCGCCGCCCGCATGGGTGTAGACGTTGAGCTGCGGACCTACGGCCCAATTGCCGGGAGTTTGCGCCGATGCGGCCGCACCGATCGCGAGGGCCGCAACTACCGTAAGAAGCAATTTTTTCATAGTTCTTCGTTATTTAAGTGAATAAAACGCGGATTCCAGAGGGATCATCTCCGACAAATATAGAAAATAAAATCCGATAAATCGTATCTCTTCCCCGATATTCAACGAACTGCCCTATTTTCACCACGAACGAAAAGGAGGTCCGCAACACTCGTGCCGCGGACCTCCCGTAAATGCCCCGATTCGTCGGGATCGTCGTTTTTATTTCTGGTTGAGCGCTGCGTGAGCGGCTGCCAGGCGCGCGATGGGCACGCGGAAGGGCGAGCAGCTGACGTAGTTCAGACCGGCATAGTGGCAGAACTCCACCGACGAAGGCTCGCCGCCGTGTTCGCCGCAGATACCGCACTTGAGGTTCTCGCGCGTGCCGCGGCCCTTGAACACCGCCTCGCGGATGAGCTGGCCCACGCCGTTGCGGTCGAGGATCTGGAACGGGTCGTTCTTCAGGATGCCCTTCTCGAGGTAGACGGGCAGGAACTTCGAGATGTCGTCGCGCGAGAAGCCGAGCGTCATCTGCGTCAGGTCGTTGGTACCGAACGAGAAGAACTGTGCCACCTCGGCGATCTGGTTGGCCGTCACGGCGGCGCGCGGCACCTCGATCATCGTGCCGACCATGTACTCGATGCGGTCGTTGCGCTCTGCGAAGACCTGCTCGGCCGTCTGGTCGATGATCGACTTCTGGTAGCGGAGCTCCTTGTGGTTGCCCACCAGCGGCACCATGATCTCCACGTGCACGGGCATGCCCGAAGCCTTGACGTTCATCGCGGCCTCGATGATGGCGCGCGCCTGCATCTCGGTGATCTCGGGGTAGGTGTTGCCCAGACGGCAGCCGCGGTGACCCAGCATGGGGTTGAACTCGGCCAGCGCCTCGACCTTGGCTACGATCTTCTTCAGGGGCACGTTCATCTCCTGGGCCATCTCCTGCTGGCCCTTCTCGTCGTGGGGTACGAACTCGTGCAGGGGGGGATCGAGGAGGCGGACCGTCACGGGATAGCCGTTCATCGCCTTGAACAGACCCTCGAAGTCGCCGCGCTGGATGGGCAGTAGCTTCGCCAGAGCCACGCGGCGGCCGGCTTCGTCGTCGGCGAGGATCATCTCGCGGATCGCCTTGATGCGGTCGCCCTCGAAGAACATGTGCTCGGTGCGGCAGAGGCCGATGCCCTCGGCGCCGAATGCGAACGCCTGGGCGGCGTCCTTCGGCGTGTCGGCGTTGGCGCGGACCTTGAGCACCGAATATTTGGCGGCCAGCTCCATGAGCTGCGCGAAGTCGCCCGACAGGTCGGCGGCACGCGTGGCCACCTCGCCCAGGTAGACCTCGCCGGTCGAACCGTTGAGCGAAATCCAGTCGCCCTCCTTCACGGTGAACTCGCCCACCTTGATCGTGCGGGCCTTGTAGTCGATCTCCAGCTCGCCGGCACCCGACACGCAGCACTTGCCCATGCCGCGGGCCACGACGGCCGCGTGCGACGTCATGCCGCCGCGCTGGGTCAGGATGCCCGCAGCGTCGAGCATGCCCTTCAGGTCCTCGGGCGAGGTCTCGATGCGCACCAGCACGGCCTTCTGGCCCGTCTGGGCGAAGACCTTCTCGGCATCGTCGGCGAAGAAGACCACGGGGCCCGTGGCGGCGCCCGGCGAGGCGGGCAGACCCTTGGTGATGACGCGGGCGTGCTTGATCGCCTCCTTGTCGAATACGGGGTGGAGCAGCTCGTCGAGCTTCGCGGGCTCGCAGCGCAGCACGGCGGTCTTCTCGTCGATCAGACCCTCGCGCAGCATGTCCATGGCGATCTTCACCATCGCGGCGCCCGTGCGCTTGCCGTTGCGGCACTGGAGCATCCAGAGCTTGCCGTCCTGGATCGTGAACTCGATGTCCTGCATGTCGGTGAAGTACTGCTCCAGGTGGTGCTGGATCTCGTTGAGCTCGGCATAGACCGTGGGCATCACCTCCTCGAGCGAGGGGTACTTCGAGGCGCGGTCCTCCTCGGAGATGTTCTGCGCCTTGGCCCAGCGCTTCGAACCCTCGACGGTGATCTGCTGCGGGGTGCGGATGCCGGCCACGACGTCCTCGCCCTGGGCGTTGATGAGATACTCGCCGTTGAAGATGTTCTCGCCCGTGGCGGCGTCGCGCGAGAAGGCTACGCCGGTGGCCGAGTTGCTGCCCATGTTACCGAAGACCATCGCCTGCACCGAGACTGCCGTGCCCCACTCGGCGGGGATGTTGTTGAGCTTGCGGTAGAGGATGGCGCGCTCGTTCATCCACGAGCCGAAGACGGCGCAGACGGCGCCCCAGAGCTGATCCCACGGGTTGGCCGGGAAGTCCTCGCCGGTCTGGGCCTTCACGGCGGCCTTGAACTTGGCGACGAGCTCCTTCAGGTCGTCGGTCGTCAGGTCCGTGTCGTTCTTCACGCCGCGCAGGGCCTTCTGCTCCTCGATGATGACCTCGAACGGATCGTGGTCCTCCTTCGATGCGGGCTTCATGCCGAGCACCACGTCGCCGTACATCTGCACGAAACGGCGGTACGAGTCCCAGGCGAAGCGGGGGTTGCCCGAGAGCTTGGCCACGGCCTCCACGGCCTCGTCGTTCATACCCAGGTTGAGGATCGTGTCCATCATGCCGGGCATTGAGGCGCGGGCGCCCGAGCGCACCGACACGAGCAGGGGCTTCTCCTTGCCGCCGAACTGGCGCTCGGTGAGCCGCTCGATGTTCTTGACCGCCTTCTCCACCTCGGGGCGGAGCATCTCGATGACGGCCTGCTTGCCGTGGGAGTAGTACTCGGCGCATACCTCCGTGGTGATGGTGAAGCCCGGGGGTACGGGGATGCCGATGAGGTTCATCTCCGCCAGGTTGGCACCCTTGCCGCCGAGCAGTTCGCGCATTTTGCCGTTGCCCTCGGCCTCCTTGTTGCCGAAGGTGTAGACTCGTTTAACGTCTGCCATAAAAATCTTATTGTTGAGTTATTAAAAGTTTCGGTTTCGCGCCGGAAGGTTTTTTCGATTGCCGGCGCACGATCTTCCGAACAACGAAGATAGCGAATTTTTTCTTTTTCTCCAAGAAATTCTACGGAAAGTATGCGTATACGGGCAGGGCGTATCCCGCGCCTCCGACGTAGCGGCGGCGGTCGTAGGTGGGGCGCGGCGCCCCGGTCTGCGGATCGAAGAGAAAGGGCCGGGCGTAGGCCTCGCCCGAGGCGGCGTGCAGCGTCGTGTCGGCGAGGATGCGGTCGCGCATGCGCCAGCCCTCGCGCGAGAGGATGTTGCCCCGTCCGGCGGCCGCGGCGCGGGCCATGAGGTCGTCGAGGCCGGTGCCCGGGGCGTCGGCACCCTCGCAGCGGCCCAGGATGACGAGCCGCACGCCGGGCCGTTCGCGGCGTAGGGCCGGCACGAGCAGCCGCGCCATGCGCTGCTCGGCGCAGAGGAGCAGCCCCACCGTGTCGCGCCGCGCGCCGCGGCGCAGCGTCCCCTCGACGTAGAGATAGCGGCGCCCCGCCTCGTCGTAGTGGGGGAAGAAGCGGTCGCCGTGGTAGAGCAGCGCGAAGTCGAGGCCGTCGGGCGCATCGAGCGTGCGGTGCAGGTATACGTAGTCGCCCTCGCAGGCGGCCGCCAGGTCGCGCACCACCGTTTCGTTCTCCACGCCCCAGAGCGCCGTGAGGGGCATGGACATCGAGTCGATGACGGCCGCCACGGCGCGCACCTTGCGGCGGTAGCGCGCGGCGGTCCAGCGCAGCCGCCCTGCGGGCGTGCGTTCGTCGTCGTCGTAGAAGGGCGAGGGGAGGGTGTCGTAGAGGCGGTCGACATCGTAGTAGGCGATGCCGGTGGGGGCGTCGGTGCGCCGCGGCTGCCCTGTGGCGGCGTGCGGCGCGACGGCCAAAAGGGCGAGGAGCAGGAGCAGGCGGGGCACCGGGCGGTTGTTTTATTCGGCGATGGTTCCCGACCCGGCGAGCACCTCGCCGTCGTACCAGGCGGCGAACTGCCCGGCGGCGATGCCGCGCTGGGGCGTGTCGAAGAGGATGAAGAGCCCCTCGCGCCGCCGGTAGAGCGTCGCCTGCTGCAGGGGCTGGCGGTAGCGGATGCGCACGGCGTAGCGGCGGCTCTCGCCCTCGCGCATAGCCTCTGACGGGTCGATCCAGTGCACCTCCGCGGGGTCGATGCGCAGCGCCGGGCGCCACAGCCCGGGGTGGGCGTCGCCCTCGCCGACGTAAATGACATTCTCCTGCACGTCGGTGGCCAGGACGAACAGCGACTCGCGCCTCCCGCCGATGCCCAGCCCCTTGCGCTGGCCCACGGTGTAGAAGTGGGCGCCCGAGTGGGTGCCGATCTTCTTGCCGTCGCGCACGGTGTAGCGCCAGGGGGCGGCCAGCGCCGCGAGACGCTCGGTGGAGGGCTGGTCGCCGGGTTGCGGCGGGGCTGCCGCCTGTGCCGGGGCGGACGCGGTTTCGGGCGCGGCGGCGGGTGTCGCGGCGGACGCGGTTTCGGTCGCCGTTTCGGGTGCCGTGCGGGCGTAGCGGGGCCACGCGGCCTTGATCTCGTGGACGTTGCCCGTGCGCGCCGCGAGCCGCTGCTGGAGGAAGAGCGGCAGGTCGACCTTCCCCACGAAGCAGATGCCCTGCGAATCCTTGCGGCGCGCCGTGGCTAGCTGCTGCTCCTGGGCGATGCGCCGCACCTCGGTCTTCAGCATCTCGCCCACGGGGAAGAGGGCGTAGCGCAGCTGCTCCTGCGAGAGCTGGCAGAGGAAGTAGCTCTGGTCCTTGCCGGGGTCGCTGCCGGCCAGAAGACGGTACGCCGTGCGACCGTCAGCCGTCGGCTCCTCGCGCTTGCGGCAGTAGTGGCCCGTAGCCACGTAGTCGGCCCCCAGCTTCAGGGCCTCCTTCAGGAAGACGTCGAACTTGATCTCGCGGTTGCACAGCACGTCGGGGTTGGGCGTGCGGCCGCGCTCGTACTCGGCGAACATATACTCCACCACCCGGCGGCGGTAGTGCTCCGAGAGGTCCACCACGTGCAGCGGGATGTCGAGCCGCCGGGCCACCAGCTCGGCGAAGAGGCGGTCGTCGTGCCACGGGCAGTCGCCCTCGAGCGTGCCCGTCGTGTCGTGCCAGTTGACCATGAAGAGGCCCACCACCTCGTGCCCCTGCTGCTGAAGCAGGTAGGCGGCCACCGACGAGTCGACGCCGCCCGAAAGTCCGATTACCACTCGTGCCATAGCTATCTGCGTAACATGCTGCGGTGCGGAATCCCCGCCTCCGCGTAGGTCTCCGATACGACCTCGAACCCCAGCGATTCGTAGAACGGAACCACGTACTCCTGCGACGAGATACGCACCGGCGCGCTCCACGTGCGGTCGATGTACTCCAGTGCAGCGCGCATCATCCCGCGGGCCACACCGCGCCGGCGCCATGCGGCCGCCACGGCCACGCGCCCCACCGAGGCTTCGTCGTAGCGCACGCCCGGCGGCAGGATGCGCAGGCAGGCGACCGTCGGGCCGTCGTCGGCCGCGCACCACAGGTGCACGGCACGGGGATCGAGCGCGTCGAGCTCCTCGCAGTCGACCCGCTGCTCGAGGTAGAAGACCGCCTGCCGGAGCCGCAGCACGGCGAACAGCTCGCCTGCTGTCAGACGGTCGAAGGGTTCGATGCGGAGCTTCATCGCGTTTGCAGGTCGATGAGCCCTTCGGGCAGTACGAACTTGATGCGCCGGCCCTCAAAGTCGATGCGGGCGATGAACTCTTCTGCGGCGGGCACCAGCACCGCGCGCCCCTCCAGCTCCAGCTCGAACAGGGGGTTGGCCTCGCTGTCGTAGTAGTCCGCCAGGCGTCCGTGCACGGTGCGGTGGGCCCCCTGCTCCTCGGCGATCAGCTCGGCCTCGGCCTCGAAGCCTATGAGGTCCTCCATGTAGAACTCGTCGTCGTCGGCTGCCTCCTCCGTCACCTCGATGCGGAACTCGAGCCCCAGCAACTCCTCGGCCCGGCGCTCGGTGTCCAGGTCGTCGAACGCCGCCACGGCGCCCGTCTGCCCGCGCCGCTCGAAGCGGCTGCACCAGAGGGGCACCTCCAGGCCGTCGATCGTGACGAAGAGGGGGGTGGTCGCGGGGGCGAAGTCGTCGGGGAACGGGGCGTAGAGCGAGAGCATCACGCCCCCCTCGGTGCCGAAAAGGCGGTTGATCCTGCCTGCGGGAGTTTTCATTGCGAAGGTTCGTTTTTGCAAAGATACGGATAAGCCGAGGGCAAAAGCAAATTTATTTGCATTTTGCCGAGGCGACGTATCTTCGGCGCAGCCAAAGATACGGATAAGCCGGGTTCGCTCGCATTTTGCCGAGGCGACGTATCTTCGGCGAAGCCAAAGATACGAAAATCGAGCGTCAGCAAGGTTTGTTTCTGCCGAGATGGAGTATCTTCGGCGCAGCCAAAGATACGAATAAGCCGGGTTCGCTCGCATTTTGCCGAGGCGACGTATCTTGGGCGCAGCCAAAGATACGGAAAGTCGAGCGTCAGCAAGGTTTGTTTCTGCCGAGATGGAGTATCTTCGGCGCAGCCAAAGATACGGATAAGCCGGGTTCGCTCGCATTTTGCCGAGGCGATGTATCTTGGGCGAATCCAAAGATACGGAAAGTCGAGCGCCCGCGAGGTTCGTCGCTGCCGGGGCGGAGCCGCTCGGACGACCCGCAGCCCCTTCCCTCGGGGTCGGCGCTGCGGCCGGCCCCGGGACGAAAAAACGGCAGGCGCATCGTGCGTCTGCCGTTTTATTCCGACGGGGGATCGTGCTATTCAGCAGCGGCCTCCGAAGCCTCCTCGGCGGGAGCCTCGGCAGCAGCAGCAGCCTCGGCGGCCTCTCGGGCGGCAGCCTCGGCTGCGGCCTTCTTCTCGGCGATGGCCTTCGCACGCTCCTCGTTCACCTTGGCCTCGGCGGCCAGACGAGCCTTCTCGGCCGACTTGGCGTCCGAAGCGAGCTTGTTGGTCTTGGCCTCGATGCGGCCGCTCTTGCCCTCGAGCCACTTGTTGAAGCGGGCCTCGGCCTCGGCCTCGGTGAAGGCGCCCTTGGCGACGCCGCCCAGCAGGTGCTTCTTCATCATCACGCCCTTGTAGGAGAGGATGGCACGGCAGGTGTCGGTGGGTTGTGCGCCTTTGAGTAACCAATTCAGGGCTTTCTCGAAGTCCAGATCGATCGTAGCAGGATTCGTGTTGGGGTTGTAGGTACCCAGCTTCTCGATGAATTTACCGTCACGCGGCGCTCTGCTATCTGCGGCAACGACATGATAGAAGGCGTAGCCCTTCTTACCGTGGCGTGCCAGACGAATTTTAACAGCCATTTCGCTTTAAAATTTTGATGAATGATTAGTAACGCTCAACCCTTTCGGGCCATAAAGCCTGCAAATGTAGGCAAAATATTCCGCCCGGCCAAAATTTTCAGGGGAAAATAACGGATTAGTTATACCAAACATCTTTATACTGAATGCGTATCGTTTCTCCATTATATTCCCAATATCCCGAGGTGAAAAAACATGGGCCATTCTCATTCTCGATTGGTATGTTGTCGTTGTTGAACCATGCTTTTACTTGGAAAACGCCGTCGTTGCCAGGATTGTTGTGGCAACTGAAATGTTCCAACTTTCCATTCCACGTTAAATCGGATTCGGTTAGATGATTATGAGAACAATCCAGTTCGTTCAATCCGTAATTTTTAGTGGTGTCTAATTTTTCTAAATAATTATTGTCGCAAAACAGTATATGTAAATAGCTGTTTTGAGATGTGTCTATGTCGTGTAATTGATTATGAGAGCAATAAAGTCCTGTAAGATATTGGTTTTGTGTTATGTCTAAAGTCGATAATTGATTATTTTCACAATTTATGGTCTGTAGCTCAGTGCAATGACCGATGTTTAAGGAAGTCAAAAGATTGTTATGGCAACTGACTACTTGTAAAGAGTTGCTAATGTTTATTGAAGTTAATAGATTGTCAGAACAATTCAGGGTGATTAGCTGAGAATTGTGTGTGAGATCTAATGAGGGAAGTTTATTGTTATAACATAATAAGCTGCTTAATGCCAAATTGTTACTTACATTTAACGATGTCAGTTGGTTTAAAGGACAACCTAAAAACGATAAATCGGGATTGTGGCTAATATCCAATGATACTAGTCCGTTATCTGCACATACTAATCCAGTTAATTTTATATTGTTGCTGATATCTAAACATTTTAGCGGATTGAAAGAACACGATAAATCTGCTAATTCTATATTGTTGCTGATATCTAAAGAGGAGAGTTTGTTGTTTTCGCAATAGAGAGCAGTCAATTCTGTATTTTGGCTGGTGTCAATTTCTGTTAATTGATTGCTGCCGCATTCAAGGATTGCTAATCGGAAATTTTTGCTAATATCCAGTGTCTCTATCTGGTTATTGGCGCAAAGTAGCGTTTGTAATTCATGGAAATATTCTATCCCTTTCAATGATGTCAGTTTTGTGGCTGCATCAGAAATATATAACTTTGTAATATTTTTGACATCTTTTGCTTGTATGTGCTTTGCGTCGGAGATGTATTTGCGCCTTTGCAGTTCTGCTGCAAAATATGGGTCAAAGGCACTGGTGATTTCTGTGGTTTCATTGAGCCCGTTTTGTGTAATGCTTAAGCGTTGTTTTTGATCCCCGTATTGAATTTCGATAAAAGCTTTACGATCGACGTCACGGAAATATGCTGCTCCTATAATCGATACTTCAATATCTCCTGCTTGACCTTTCATAGGCGTTGCCGATAGCCAGCCAGAATTATTTTCTTCGTATTCAATCGATATTTCCCAATCAGTATTTACGGTAAAACAAAGTTGTGTTTGATTGTTCGGAATCGGCGAAATATTATATGAGTATGTGGGAATTGTAAGAATTGGAGTATCCGGAGTAATCGGAGATGCAGGTTCATTTTTATGACATCCGGCTAAAGAGCCGGCACTCATAATCGCAATCAATAAAGCAAGGTGTTTCATTATCAATTAGGTCTTGTAAAAATTACGCAAGCTGATTCTATTTTAAGAATCGGCTTGCGTTTCGAGTGATCCCGGCGGGATTCGAACCCACGACCGACAGCTTAGAAGGCTGTTGCTCTATCCAACTGAGCTACGAGACCGTATGTAGGGCAGAGGGCGGCGGCCTCTGCGCGGCGGCTTGTTCGGCGGCGATCCGCCCGGGCGGCGCTTCCCGCATCGTGTCGGGGCCGCTCTGTGCTTCGGCGGCGCTTCCCGGCGCCTTTCGGAGATGCCGGCGACGCCTCCCCAGTCGCTCCCCGAGATGTTCTCGGCGATGCTCTCCGTTCGTCTTTCTCCGGCCCCTCGACGCCCCCCCCCAAGCGTTATGCCTCGGAGGTTTGCGGATGGAGGCTGCGGTCGAGGCAGGCCTGCAGCTCGCGCGGGCGCACCGGCTTGGTGAGGAATCCGTTGCAGCCGGCCTCCTCGGCGATGCGGCGGTCCGAGTCGAAAGCGTAGGCGGTCTGCATGATGACGGGGATCTCGCTCGAGTGGCGCCGGATCTCCTTCAGGGCTTCGATGCCGTCCATCACGGGCATCTTGATATCCATCAGTACGGCGTCGGGGCGGTGTTCGAGCGCGAGGTCGACGGCTTCGCGTCCGTTCTTGGCCCAGAGCAGATCATACTGCTTGCGCAGGATGATTTCCAGCAACTTGTAGTTGCTTTCCACGTCGTCGGCGATGAGGATCAGTGCGCGACGGGGCTGTTGTACGGGTTCGGTCATGACGTTCGACGGATTCTTTGTCGGGCAAAGGTAATCATTTTTCACGGATCGCACGCATTTTCATCGGAAAAATACGCCCCTCCACCGCGCCGTGTTGCCCGAGGCGTCGGTGACGGTGAGCTCCGCCTCGTGGCGCCGCCGCCCGCCCTGTCCGTCGAAGCGGTGGAAGAGGAGCGACTGCACGGGGTAGCGGTCGCAGGGGACCCACTCGCCGTCGATGCGCAGCGTACAGGAGGCCACGCCCGAGAAGTTGTCGCCGACGCGGAAGCGCAGCATCTCGGCCGACGAGAGGTCGGCACCCTCTTCGAAGAGCGGGCGGATGCGGGGCGGCATCGTGTCGGCCACCACCGCGAAGTCGCCCGCCGTGCGGCACGAGGCGGCGATGCGCCCCTCGGTGTAGTGTCCCCCGACGAAGGCGAGCCCGCCGCGGCGGGTGGTGCGGGCCAGGGCGGCACGCAGCCGCAGGGAGCGGG
This sequence comes from Rikenellaceae bacterium, assembly GCA_902362705.1. Classification (GTDB taxonomy): domain Bacteria; phylum Bacteroidota; class Bacteroidia; order Bacteroidales; family Rikenellaceae; genus Alistipes. The sequence continues at coordinate 80,349 of CABIXK010000007.1, read as the reverse complement.
GCACGGAGGCCGCCACGGCGATCTGCGCAGCCTGCCGCAGCGGGGTGGTGGCTTCGAGGAATCGGTAGGCGGGCGAGAGGACGACGACCCCTTCGGGCGCGCAGGGTGCCGGGCGCCGGGCCGGGCGGCAGAAGAGGGGCTCGTAGAGCGCTCCGGCGGGGATGCGGCAGGTGGCCTCGCGGCCGATGCCGAGCGTCGCCTGACGGTCGGGGTGCAGCAGGTGCTCCGGGCGTGCCGTGCTGTCGGCGTCGGGGGCGCTGCGTCGGGCGCGGAAGCTGCCCGTGCGGCCCACCAGGTCGATCTCGACCGACGAACGGTTGCCGCAGTCGTCCTCGACCTCGATGCGCAGGCGGCGCCGCTCTCCGGGCTCGGTGCGCACCACGCCTCGCCCGACCATGCAGGGGTAGAAGCAGGCGGGTGCGCGGTCGAGCTGCGCCAGGCGGATCGCCTCGCAGCGGCTGTCGAGCTGCAGGGGGTAGCAGCTCACGGCGTCGCAGCAGCGCGCCAGGTCGGGCGTGAAGCCATCCATGCGGTACTCGAAGTAGCGCTCGCCGTCGATCCAGGCCGTCAAGCGCCAGATGCCGAAGGTGTTGTGCACGCCGTTGCGGCGGTCGGTGACCTCGGCGACGAAGTAGCCCCGGCGCCCCACCTCCACCGCCTCGCGCCGCGAGGGGCGGTAGCTGCCGTCGGCGGTGCGGAGGATGGGGTAGCTCTGCATGGGGGCGCGCACGCATACTCCGTCGAGCGAGTCTATCTCCGCGTAGTGGAGGCGCAGGATGCGGGGCGGCAGGTCGTCGTGGGGGCGGACTATGCCCTCGCGTACGATGTTGAGGCGGCGGCCCGAGGCCGTCTCGCGCAGTTCGTAGTGGAGGTGGGGGCCCATCGACGAGCCGCTGTTGCCCGAGAGCCCCACGCGGTCGCCCCGCCGCACGGGCCACGCCTCGGGCCCGAAGTGCAGGTCGACGCCGTTGGCGCGTCTCCGCCGCCGTTCGGCCTCGACATGCCGCTCGATGTCGTCGCGGAAGCGCTGCAGGTGGCCGTAGACGGCCGTCGTGCCGTCGGCGAGGGTGAGATAGAGGGCCCGCCCGTAGCCGCCGGGTGCCACGGTGACGCGCGAGACGTAGCCGTCGTCGGCGGCCACCAGGGGCTTGCCCTCCGCGCCGTCGGTCTTGATGTCGATGCCCGCGTGGAAGTGGCCCGGGCGCATCTCGCCGAAGTTGGCCGCATAGAGACGCGCTGCGTCGCGCACGGGGAAAGCGTAGTCGCGCGGTGCGGCGGCACGGGCCCCGCAGGCCGCGGCGGCGAGGAGGATCAGAAGAGATATTCGTCGCATGGTTCGTCCTGGGTTACGATCCGCCCGGCGGCCGCGAGGACCGCCTCGTAGTCGTGGCCCAGCGAGAGGCCGTAGCGGATCAGCTTGGTTTTCAGCTCGCGCGGCGTCGCAGCCTTCGTCGTGCGGGCCTTGCGCCGCAGCTGGGCGTCGAGCCGCCCGGCCAGCTGCGCGGGATCGGAGGCGCCGAGCGCCTCGGAGAGCGCCGCCTCGATCGTCTCGCGGGCGATCTCCTTGCGTCGGAGCGCCGTGCGGATCTTGTAGGCGCCCCAGCCGCTCAGGCGCAGCTTCTCGCGCACGAAAGCCGCGGCGTAGCGGCCGTCGTCGATGAAGCGGTCGGCCACGAGGCGCGCGAGCACCCGCTCGGCGTCGGAGGCGCCGAGGCCCCAGCCGCGCATGAGCCGCCGCGCGTCGCCGGCGCACTTCTCGGCCCGGGCGCAGAGCCGCATGAGGGCCGCGAGGGCCTCGTCGGGCGTCTTGGCCCGCCTGGGTTTTACCGAAGACGGCTCCATGCGATGCGGGGTTTTCCGTTCATGTCGTCGAGGATGCGGATCTCGGCGTAGCCCTCCTCGGCGAGCATGCGGCGCATGGCGTCGGCCGTGCGGTGGTAGATCTCGAAGTAGAGCGAGCCGCCGGGGCGGAGCATGCCGCGCCCGGCGCGGGCGATGGCGCGGTAGAAGCGCAGCGGGTCGTCGTCGGGCACGAAGAGCGCCTCCGCGGGCTCGTGGTCGCGCACGTTGGGGTGCATCGTCGCGCGGTCCGAGGCCGGGACGTAGGGCGGGTTGGAGACGATCGCGTCGAATGGCCCGGGGAAGACCTCCGCAAGGTCGCCCAGCGCATCGGCGCGGCGGATCGCCACGCGCGCACCCAGCGCCCGGCAGTTGGCCTCGGCCAGCGCGAGCGCCGCGGGGGAGATGTCGGCGGCCGAGACCTCGGCATCGGGGAGCTCGAGGGCGAGCGTGGCGGCGATGCAGCCGCTGCCCGTGCCCACGTCGAGCAGCGCGCGGGCGCGGCGCTCGTGGCCGATGACCAGGGCCGCCAGCTCCTCGGTCTCGGGGCGGGGGATCAGCACCCCCTCGCCCGCGGCGAAGCGGCGGCCGCAGAAGTCGGCCCGGCCGGTGACGTACTGCACGGGGCACCCCTCGGCGAGCCTTCGCACGGCGTCGTCGAAGCCCTCGATGGCGACCGCCGCCGCGGGGTCGGCCATGAGCGCCGAGTCGGAGAGGCCGCCCAGGTCGGCGACGGCCCGGCGGGCGACCGCCTGCGCCTCGCGCTCGTCGTAGAGCGGGGCGACGGCCGCGCGGATGCGCTCCACGGCCTCGCGGCGGGTCAGGATCTGCGGCTGGTTCATAGCGAGAGTTCGGCCAGTGCGATGGCGACGGCCGCCTCGGCGACCACGGCGCCGCGCAGGGCGATCGACGTGTCGTGGCGGCCGCCGACGGCGAGCGGCTCCATGCGGCCCGTCGCGCGGTTCCAGGTGAGTTGTTCGCGGGCGATGCTCGCCGTGGGCTTGAAGGCGACGCGCACCGCCAGCTCGTTGCCGTTGGTCAGCCCGCCGGCGATGCCGCCGGCATGGTTGGTCGCCGTGCGGCCCGCGGCGTCGGCGATGGGGTCGTTGTGCTCCGAGCCGCGCATGCGGGCGGCGGCGAATCCGCTGCCGAACTCCACTCCCTTGATGCCGGGGATGGCGAAGAGCAGGTGGGCCACGAGGCTCTCCGTGGAGTCGAAGAAGGGTTCGCCCAGGCCCGCGGGAAGCCCCGCGACGCGGCACTCGACGACGGCGCCGAGCGAATCGCCCGCGGCCGCGGCTTCGCGCAGCAGCGCGTCGAAACGCGCGGGGTCGGAGCAGCCGCCCAGCTCGGCGATGCGCGTGGCGAAGCGCACCTCCGCGGGCAGCAGCCGCTTGGCGACCACGCCCGCGGCCACCAGCGCCACCGTGACGCGGCCCGAGAAGTGGCCCCCGCCGCGCGGGTCGTTCCACCCCGCGAAGCGCTCGGCGGCGGCCCGGTCGGCGTGCGACGGGCGGTCGTGGCACTCGGCGGCCGTGGGCGCGTAGTCGGCGGGGCGCGTGTCGGCGTTGGCGAAGCGGATCGCGAGCGGCGCCCCGGTCGTATGGCCGCGGTAGAGCCCCGCCACGATCTCGGGGCGGTCCTCCTCGCGGCGCGCAGTGGTGCCGCCGGCGCCTGCGCGGCGGCGGGAGAGGTCGGCCTCGAAGTCGGCCTCGGCGAGCGGCAGGCCTGCCGGCAGGCCGTCGATCGTAAGGCCGATCTCCGGCCCGTGCGACTCGCCCCAGAGCGTGAGGCGGAATTTGTGTCCGAAACGGTTCACTGGTACTCTATATATATAAATGTTCGGTTTCCGGGGGCGGGCTCCTTTTGTCTTCTTGTCGCAGTCCGTAGCCAGCGGAGGCGTCGGCGAACCTTCGGGCGAGACGGGCAGCCCTCCGCCGGGGGTGGCTACGGGCTGCGCAGCTGGCGCTGCAATAGATATGGACGGACAGCCGTTCTTCGGCTGCCGCGTCGCGCACGACTTCTCTTTGCCGGCCGGGGCGGTCGCGCCTTCGGCGCGAGCCGGCAAAGGGACGAAGCCGGAGGCTTCGCGCATCTCACTTCTTAGTTTATACTTTTTAGTTTTTACTTATTACTTTTTACTTCTTACTTCGCTCCTGCGGTGCACCGCTCCAGCTGCTCGAAGAACTCGGGGAAGCTCTTGGCGACGCATTCGGCCCCCTCGATGGTGACGGGGGCGTCGGCCCGCAGCGCCGTGGCGGCGAGCGACATGGCGATGCGGTGGTCGCCGTGGGCCGAGACCCTCCCGCCGCGGGGCGCGCCGCCGCGGACCGTCATCACGTCGGCCTCGGGCATCTCGATCTCGATCCCCAGCCGCCCGTACTCCTCGCGCAGCGCCGCGCCCCGGTCGCACTCCTTGTGTCGGAGGCGCGAGGCGCCGCGCAGGACGGTGGTCCCCTCGGCCGCGGCCCCCAGCACGGCGAGCGCCGGGAAGAGGTCGGGGCAGTCGGTGGCGTCGAACTCGAAGGCCCGCAGCGGCCGCCGGACGACCGTCACGGCGTGGGCCTCGTCGACCACCACGGCGCCGGCGCGCGCCAGCGCCTCGCAGAAGCGCGTGTCGGCCTGGCGCGAGAGGCGCGAGATGCCGCCCACGGTGACCTCGCCGGCCACGGCGCCCGCCGCCAGCAGCATGGCCGCGGCGCTCCAGTCGCCCTCGATCGTGTAGTCGACGGCGCGGTAGCGCTGCCCGCCGGGGACGTAGAACTCGGCGTAGTCGCGTTGGAAGATCGCGGCGCCGAAGCGCTCGGCCGCGGCGATCGTCATATCTAGATAAGGTGTCGACACGGCGTCGGAGAGGCGCAGCACGGTCTCCTCCGCGCAGCAGGGCAGCGCCAGCAGCAGTCCCGTGGCGAACTGCGACGAGACGGAGCCGTCGATCCGGGCCTCGCCGCCCCGCAGCGGCCCGCAGACGGTCAGCGGCAGCCGCCCGCCGGTCGCCTCGGCCCGCGCCCCGAGCTGCCGGAGCGCGTCGGCAACGGTCTGCATCGGGCGGTGGAGCAGCGTCCCCTCGCCCTCGATGAGCAGCGGCCGGTCGGCGAGCGCCGCCAGGGGGGCGAAGAGCCGCGCCGCGAGCCCCGACTCGCCCGCGTGGAGGCGGTCGGCGGCGGGGCGGAGCACGCAGCGCTCGCCGGACAGGCGGCCGTAGCGGAGACCCCCTTCGACGGCGACGGTCGAGGCGTCGAGCCGCTCGATGCGCGCCCCGAGCGTGCGGATGGCGTCGAGCGCGCGGCGCGTGTCGTCGCACAGGTCGAGGTTGCGCAGCGTCGTGCGCCCCTCGGCCAGGAGGGCCAGGGCCAGCGCCCGCTGGGCGTAGCTCTTCGAACAGGGTGGTGTGGGTGCGCCCCGCAGCAGCGCGGGGCGGACGGTGCGTTCCATTACTCCTCGACGGGTTTGCGGTGGATCATCTCCTGCGTGAGGTGGTGGCTGCGCTTGAGCTCGAAGTTCTGGCCCAGGTAGACTTTGCGCACCATCGGGTCGGCGGCCAGCTCCTCGGCCGTGCCCGTCTTGAGGATCTTGCCCTCGTAGAGCAGGTAGGTGCGGTCGGTGATGGCCAGCGTCTCGTCGACGTTGTGGTCGGTGATGATCACGCCGATGTTCTTGTGCTTGAGCGTGGCGACGATCGACTGGATGTCCTCCACGGCGATCGGGTCGACGCCCGCGAAAGGCTCGTCCAGAAGGATGAAGGCCGGGTTGATGGCCACCGCGCGGGCGATCTCGGTGCGGCGGCGCTCGCCGCCCGAGAGCTGGATGCCCAAGCTCTTGCGCACCTTCTGCAGGCGGAACTCCTCGATGAGCGACTCCAGGCGCTCGCGCTGGTACTCCTTCGAGAAGTCGGTCATCTCCAGCACCGAGCGGATGTTGTCCTCGACCGACAGACGGCGGAAGACCGAGGCCTCCTGCGCCAGGTAGCCCACGCCCAGCTGGGCGCGGCGGTAGACCGGCAGGTCGGTCAGCTCGGCCACGCCGCCCTGGTCGTTTTCGAGGAAGATCTGCCCCTCGTTGGGCTTGATCAGACCCACGATCATGTAGAAAGTGGTGGTCTTGCCGGCGCCGTTGGGGCCCAGCAGGCCCACGATCTCACCCTGGCTCACGTCGATCGAGACGTGGTTGACGACCGTGCGGGCCTTGTATTTCTTGACGAGCTGGCTGGTGTAGAGACGCATGGGGATCGGTAATAAATTTCGACAAAGTTATGGTTTTTTCCGAAAACTTTTTTATCTTTATGTCGAATTTTGTGCTTAATGCGTTAGTCACGACGACATGAAAGAATATGCATCGATTCTGCTGCACGAGAAGTTGAAAGCCTGTTTCGGCTTCTCGTCGTTCAAAGGGAATCAGGAGGCGGTGATCCGCAACGTGCTGGAGGGTAGGGATACGTTCGTGCTGATGCCGACCGGCGGCGGCAAGTCGCTCTGTTACCAGCTGCCCGCCCTGCTGATGGAGGGCGTGGCGATCGTCATCTCTCCGCTGATCGCCCTGATGAAAAACCAGGTCGACGCCATGCGCGCTTTCTCGGCCGAGCCGGGCATCGCCCACTTCCTCAATTCATCGCTCAACAAGACGGCCGTGCAGCAGGTGCGCAGCGACGTGGTGGCGGGCAAGACCAAGCTGCTCTACTTCGCCCCCGAGTCGCTCACCAAGGAGGACAACGTGGCCTTCCTGCGCAAGATCAAGATCTCGTTCTACGCCATCGACGAGGCCCACTGCATCTCGGAGTGGGGTCACGACTTCCGTCCCGAGTACCGGCGCATCCGCCCGATCATCAACGAGATCGGCACGGCGCCGCTGATCGCCCTCACGGCCACGGCCACGCCCAAGGTGCAGCTCGACATACAGAAGAACCTGGGCATGAGCGACGCGGCCGTTTTCCGCTCGTCGTTCAACCGCCCCAACCTCTACTACGAGATCCGCCCCAAGGGCGACGTCGACCGCGACATCATCCGCTTCATCAAGCAGAACGAGGGCAAGAGCGGCATCGTCTACTGCCTGAGCCGCAAGAAGGTCGAGGAGCTCACGGAGCTGCTCGTGGCCAACGGCATCCGCGCCCGCGCCTACCATGCGGGCATGGACGCCTCGACGCGCGCCGCCAACCAGGACGACTTCCTCATGGAGCGCGTGGAGGTGATCGTCGCCACGATCGCCTTCGGCATGGGCATCGACAAGCCCGACGTGCGCTACGTGATCCACTACGACATACCCAAGTCGCTCGAGGGATACTACCAGGAGACGGGCCGCGCGGGCCGCGACGGCGGCGAGGGCCATTGCCTGACTTTCTACAGCTACAAGGACATACAGAAGCTCGAGAAGTTCATGCAGGGCAAACCCGTGGCCGAGCAGGAGATCGGCAAGCTGCTGCTGCAGGAGACGGTATCCTACGCCGAGAGCTCGATGTGCCGCCGCCGCACGCTGCTCCACTACTTCGGCGAGGAGTATACGGAGGAGAACTGCGGCAACTGCGACAACTGCCGCCACCCGCGTCCGAAGGTCGACGCCAAGGCGGCGCTCAAGCTGGTGCTCGAGGCGCTGCGCGACATCGGCGACAAGTTCAAGTCGGACTACCTCATCAACGTGCTGGTGGGCAAGAATACGGCCCTGATAAAGAGCTACGGCCACAACACGTCGAAGTGGTTCGGCGCGGGGGCCGGGCACGACGGCCGATTCTGGGGCGCCGTGCTGCGGCAGGCGCTCATCCTGGGGCTGGTGGACAAGAACATCGAGAACTACGGTCTGATCGCGATCAACCGGCGGGGCGAGAACTTCATCGCGATGCCCTTCCCCGTCACGGTGACGCTCGACCACGACTACGACGAGGAGGAGGCCGAGGCGGTGGCCGTGGCCCCGGTGGGTCGCGGCGGCGCGGCCGACGAGGAGCTCTTCTCCATGCTCAAGGACCTGCGCAAGAAGGTGGCCAAGAAGCACGGCCTGCCGCCGTTCGTGATCTTCCAGGATCCGTCGCTCGAAGACATGTCGGTGCAGTACCCCGTCACGCTGGAGGAGATGCAGAACATCACGGGCGTGGGCGCGGGCAAGGCGCGCAAGTTCGGCGACGAGTTCCTCAAGCTCATCAAGGCCTATGTCGAGGAGAAGGAGATCATCCGTCCGCAGGACATGATCGTCAAGTCGGTGGCCAACAAGTCGGGCAACAAGATCTTCATCATCCAGTCGATCGACCGCAAGATGGATTTCGAGGACATAGCCCGGGCCCGCGACCTCGACTTCGACGAGCTGCTCTCGGAGATCGAGGCGATCGTCAACTCGGGCACGCGGCTCGACATCTCCTACTACATCCGCAGCTTCATGGACGACGAGAAGGCCGACGACATCTACCTGTATTTCAAGGAGGACGCCGAGAGCGACTCGCTCGACGCCGCGCTCGAGGAGCTGGGCGCCGACTACACCGAGGAGGAGATCCGCCTGGTGCGCATCAAGTTCATGTGCGAGCAGGGCAACTGACGCTGGTTGTCGGGGCGGATTTCGGTGGTTGGGCTGCGTTCTCGGTGGCTTGGCTGTCGTGGCGGTGTGCTGCCGCAATGGTGCCGGTTGCGGTGCTGCGGCCGGTTTTTGGCCGATTGGTGCCGGCGGCGGGCCGGGCGGTGATCGATCTTTCGCCGAAGCGGTTCGGAAGCTCCGCGAGGATCCTCCTGCAGGGGGCCGGTGCGGTGCGAAATCGGAAATTTTTCGTAAATTAGGGGTGCTTAAACCATCATACCATGAATAAGAAGACGTTTGCGCTCGCCCTGGCGTTTCTCGTCGTCACCCTCGTGTGGCTGGGGCATAATTTGTGGGGTTATCTGCTGCGGAGCCATTGTGTGACGCTGTTCGATCTGCTGGTGGCCGTGCTGTTCGTCGCTGCGGCGTGCGGCATGGTCTGCCACGAGTTCCGCAAGAAGCGGCGGCGCCATCTCTCCGACGTCGACAAACACCATATACCCTGATTCCTATGAGATTCGACTTCATGCAAATCGTCCGTCTGGTCGCGATGGTGCTGGCCATCGCCGGCATCATCTATGCGCTCGAATACCTCGAGCGAGGTATCGCCGTCTGGTTCTGGGTGGGGCTGCTGGGCTTCGGCTTCGCGGGCCTGCTCTATACGTTCCGCCTCGTGCAGCGGCGCGAGCGGCTCCAGCGCCGTGCCGACGAGCGCCGCGAGAAGGGGCGCCGCCGCAAGCGGGAGAAGTAATAAGTAATTAAGTGAAAAGTAAAAAGTAGAAAGTTGGGAAGAGAGTGAGGGGCGAAGGCCATGCCGCTCGCTGCGATTTTCCATTTGTTCTCGGGCGGCAGCCTGCGGCCCGCCGGTCTTTGGCCGCCCTTTCGCACACAATTTCCCTTTGCCGGCTGGGGCGGTCGTGCCAAAGGGACGAAGCCCGAGGCTTCGATCGTCGGCGCTAAACGCTGATGAATCAAAATCAAAGGTTTTTGCAGCCCGTAGCCACCCCCGGCGAAGGGCTGCTCTCTTCAATCGCCGCCCCTCGCAGGCTACGGTCTGAGTGCAAATCGGCAACAAGGCCACTATTCATTGCAGCGCCAGCCGGCGGGCCGCAGCCACCGGCGGCGAAAGCCCGCAACTCTTGGCAGAGTTTGCCGCCCTCCGCTGGCAGCGTCCGAGAATAAAGATCCGGCGGCAATCCGGGTGCGGACGGCAGCATGACCCCGGGCAAGCCAAAATTGCGCTGCCCGATAATGAATCGAGCTGCAATCGGATCGTCCGATTTAAATTGCGCAGGCTCCGGCTTGCCTCTGTGCTCCGTTTTCCGTAACTTCGCACCCGATTATGACCGAAGTAAGAGCAAAGAAAGCGTTGGGCCAGCATTTTCTGGTCGACCTCAATATCGCGCGCAAGATCTGCGACGCGCTCTCGGGCGGCGAGCCGCCCCTCGCGGCCGCGGCCGGCGCCGAGCAGCAGGCAATCTGCCCGCAATCCGACGGATCGCATCCGGGCGACCCCGCAGGCGGCTCGCAGTCCGACAGCCTGCACGCGACCTGCCCGCCGGCTGTCGACCCGCATACCCCCGCCCCCTGCGACGTGCTGGAGGTGGGGTGCGGCATGGGGGTGCTGACGCAGTTCCTGCTGCGGCGCGACGACATCCGCACGTGGGGCGCCGAGATCGATTCGGAGAGCGTCGCCTACCTCCACGCCCACTATCCCGACTTCGCGCCCCGCCTGATGGAGGGCGATTTCCTGCGCATGGACCTCGCCGCGCTCTTCCCGCGCGGGCTGAAGATCATCGGCAACTTCCCCTACAACATCTCGTCGCAGATCTTCTTCAAGGTGCTGGAGAACCGCGATCTGGTGCCCGAGTGCGTGGGCATGATCCAGCGCGAGGTGGCCGTGCGTCTGGCCGAGGGGCCCGGGTCGAAGGAGTACGGCATCCTGTCGGTGCTCCTGCAGGCGTGGTACGACATCGAGTATCTTTTCACGGTGGGCGAGACGGTCTTCAACCCGCCTCCCAAGGTCAAGAGCGCCGTCATCCGCCTGCGCCGCAACGGCGTGGAGCGGCTCGACTGCGACGAGAGGCTCTTCGTGCGCGTCGTGAAGGCGTCGTTCGGCCAGCGACGCAAGATGATCCGCAACTCGCTCCGCTCGGCCTTCGGCGACTTCGGGGGCGCCGAGCACCCCTTCTTCACGCGCCGCGCCGAGCAGTTGTCGGTGGCCGATTTCGTCGAGTTGACGCAGTGGGTAGCAGATCATTCATAAAATCAACGGGCGGAGCTGCAAACTCCGCCCGTTGATTTTATGAATGGTGCCTATGACAGGCTGTCGCCCGCCACGACCGTCACCAGATCTTCGCGCGCGAGGTATTTGCGGGCCAGGCGCCGGACATCCTCGGGGGTCGTGGCGCGGATGAGCGCGAGGTTGCGGTCGATGGCGCCGTTGTCGGTGCCGCAGAGCAGGTTTTCGATCGTCACGTCGGCGATGCCGAACGGCCCGTCGAGGATGCGCATCATCTCGCCCTCCATGATCCGCTTGACCAGCGCCAGCTCCTCGTCGGGCAGCAGCTCCGTGCGCAGGCGCTCGATCTCGGCGTAGATCTCCGCAAGCGCCGCCCCGGTCACCTCGGTGCCCACCTGCGCGGCGACGGCCAGGTAGCCCGCCCGCTCGAAGTTGACCATCGCCGCCACCACGCCGTAGGTGTAGCCGTTGCGCTCGCGCAGGTTCTGCATCAGGCGTGAGCCGAAGTAGCCGCCCAGCGCCGCCGCCACGACCTGCATCCCCGCGAAGTCGGGGTGGCGCCGCGGGAAGAGCAGCCGCCCGATGCGGATCGACGACTGCACGGCCCCCGGGTGGGCGACGCGCGCCTCGTGCTGCGTCGCGGGCGCCGGGAAGGGCCGCGTGTCTGCCCCGGCGAAGGGGCTGCCCTCCGCAGCTGTCGCCGTGTCGGCCCCGGCGAAGGCCCCGGCCGCAACCTGCGGCTCCGCGACGTCGGGTCTTGAGATCTCCTCCGTGCACGGCCCCCCGGGCAGCTGCGCGGCGATTGCCGCCACGGCCTCCTCGGCCGCCGGGTCGATGCGCCCGCTGCACACCACGAAGCAGTTGGGGGCCGTGTAGTGCCGCTCGTAGAATGCGGCCACGTCGTCGCGCGTCAGACGCTCGTAGGCCGCCTCGTCGGCGGCGATGCCGTAGGGGTGCTCGGGGCCGAAGAGGGCCCGGGCGAAGGCCTCGCGCGCCTCGACGTCGACCTTCCGCCGCTCGATGGCCAGCCGCTGGCGCCGCTCGGCGCAGTAGGCGGCCACCTCCTCCTCGGGGAAGAGGGGGCGGAGCAGCACCTGTTCGGCCACGGCGAGCGTCTCGGCCGCGAACCTGGAGAGCATGGCGAAGCTGATGTAGACGTAGTCGCGGTCGATCGAGACGTCGTACCACGAACCGTAGTAGTCGAGCCGCTCGGCCACCTCGGCGGCCGTCAGGTCGCGCGTCCCTTCGGCGAGGAGGTTGGCCGTGGCCGAGGCCGAGAAGGGCACCTGCTGGTGCACCGACCCGGCGCGGAAGACGAAGCTCACGCGCAGCACTTCGAACTCGTCGGCATGCAGCAGGTAGAGCGCGACGCCGTTGGGGAGCCGACGGCGCTCGGCCGCCGTCACATCGAGTGTCGTGGTGGGGGAGGGGTTGGAATCGGTCGTTTTCATCGTGCGGCTCGGTATATGAGGGTGGAACTCTGTTCGGGGCGGAAGGTCTCGCGGCAGAAGCGCGCGATCGCGTCGTGGTCGACGGCGCGGTAGAGCGCCGTCTCGCGGTTGACGAGCTCCAGATCGCCCGCCATGCAGTAGAAGCCCAGGTTCATGGCCTTGTTCATCACGTTCAGCTCGCCGAAGAGGGTGTTCGCCTCGAACTTGTTCTTCACCTTCTCCAGCTCGTAGTCGCTCGCCTGCCCGTCGGCGAGCGACAGCAGCTCGCCCCACAGCGCCTCCTCGGCCTCGTCGACCGTGGTCGTGGGCAGCAGCTGCCCCGTGGCGACGAAGAGCCCCGGGTCGAGGTCGCCCGTCACGTAGGCGTTGACCGAGGCGAAGAGCCGCCGCTGCTTGACCAGACGGCGGTGGAGCCGTCCCGAGTCGCCGCCCGCGAGCAGGTCCGACACCAGGTCGGCCGCCTGGAACGAGGGGTCGGTGCGGCGCCCCATGCGGAAGGCGACGGTGACGGTCGTGGCCGGCACGTCGCGCTCGACCTCCTGTCGCCGCGCCTCGGTCTGGGGCGGCTCGGCGGGGATGGGCTCCGCGGCCGCGGGACGGTCGGGCACTGGGGCGAACCACTCCTCGGCCATGGCCAGCATGCGCTCCTCGTCCAGGTCGGCCGAGATCGAGAGTACGGCGTTCGAGGGGCGGTAGTGGCGGCGGTAGAAGGCCTCGACCTCGGGGAGCGTCGCCGCCTCGATGTGGTCGGGCGTAAGGCCGATCGTCGCCCAGCGGTAGGGGTGCTTGCGGTAGGCGAGCGCCCGCAGGAGCATCGTCTGGTCGCCGTAGGGCTGGTTGAGGTAGCGCTGGCGGAACTCCTCGACCACCACGCGCTTCTCGGCGGCGAGCTTCCCGGGGGTGATCGCCAGATCGGTCATGCGGTCGCTTTCGAGCTCCAGGGCCGTGGCGACGCGGTCGCGCGGGAGGGTGATGTAGAAGTCGGTGTAGTCGTTGTTGGTGAAGGCGTTGTTGTCGCCCGACGCCATCTGCACGGGTCGGTCGAAGTCGGGGTGGCGGTGCGTGCCGCGGAACATCAGGTGCTCGAACAGGTGGGCGAAGCCCGTGCGCTCGGGCGATTCGTTGCGCGCGCCGACGCGGTAGAGCAGGTTCACGGCGGCCATCTTCGACTGACGGTCGCGGTTGACGACCACCTCGAGGCCGTTGTCCAGTGTTTTCTTGCGATAGGGAATCATGGGGCGAAGATCGGGAAAATTTCCCGGTTAATTCTGCAAAAATCGGACGGATTTTTACGCCGGATTTGTTAACTTTGCGGCGTAATATGCCGTAAACACACAAATCATACTAAATTACAACACAATGGCAGAAAAGAAATTCATCACTTGCGATGGCAACTACGCTGCGGCACATGTGGCTTACATGTTCTCGGAGGTTGCGGCCATCTATCCCATCACGCCGTCGTCGACGATGGCCGAGCTGGTGGACGAGTGGGCGGCTCAGGGTCGCAAGAACATCTTCGGCGAGACCGTCAAGGTGGTCGAGATGCAGTCGGAGGCCGGTGCCGCCGGCGCCGTGCACGGCTCGCTGCAGAGCGGCGCCCTCACCTCGACTTTCACCGCGTCGCAGGGTCTGCTGCTGATGATCCCCAATATGTACAAGATCGCCGGCGAGCTGCTCCCGGGCGTCTTCCACGTATCGGCACGTGCGCTGGCCGCGCAGTCGCTGTCGATCTTCGGCGACCACCAGGACGTGATGGCCGCGCGCCAGACCGGCTTCGCCATGCTGGCCACCTCGTCGGTGCAGGAGGTCATGGACCTGGCGGGCATCGCCCACATCGTCTCGCTGCGCTCGCGCGTTCCGTTCCTCCACTTCTTCGACGGCTTCCGCACCTCGCACGAGATCCAGAAGATCGAGCTCATCGACGAGGCCGCGCTGACGGCCATGTTCGACCGCGAGGCGCTGAAGTCCTTCCGCGAGCGTGCGCTCAACCCCGAGCACCCCGTCACGCGCGGTACGGCCCAGAACCCCGACATCTACTTCCAGACGCGCGAGGCGGCCAACAAGTTCTACGACGCCGTGCCCGACATGGTGGCCGAGGCGATGGAGAAGATCTCCGCCATGACCGGCCGCACCTACAAGCCCTTCACCTACTACGGCGCAGCCGATGCCGAGCGCGTGGTCGTGGCTATGGGTTCGGTGACCGAGACCCTCAAGGAGACGGTCGACCACCTCACGGCCCGCGGCGAGAAGGTCGGCGTCATCACCGTCCACCTCTACCGCCCCTTCGCCGTGAAGTACCTCCTGGAGGTGCTGCCCTCGACGGTCAAGCGCGTCTGCGTGCTCGACCGCACGAAGGAGCCCGGCGCCAACGGCGACCCGCTCTATCTCGACGTGGTGGAGGCTTTCGCCACGGCCCGCACGCTCCCCTGCGGCGAGAGGCCGCTGATCGTGGGCGGCCGCTACGGCCTCTCGTCGAAGGACACCACGCCGGCGCAGATGCTCGCCGTCTTCGAGAACCTGAAGATGAACGAGCCCAAGAACCAGTTCACCGTGGGCATCACCGACGACGTGACCTTCCGCTCGCTGCCCGTGGGCGAGGAGATCTCGCTGGCCAAGCCCGGCACCTTCGAGGCCCTCTTCTTCGGCCTGGGCGCCGACGGTACGGTGGGTGCCAACAAGAACTCGATCAAGATCATCGGCGGCTCGACCGACAAGTACTGCCAGGCCTACTTCTCCTACGACTCGAAGAAGTCGGGCGGCTACACCTCGTCGCACCTGCGCTTCGGCGACCAGCCCATCACGTCGCCCTACCTGGTGACCACGCCCGACTTCGTGGCCTGCCACGTGCCCTCGTACGTCGACAAGTACGACGTGCTGAAGGGTCTGAAGGCCGGCGGCTCGTTCCTGCTCAACTCGGTGCACGACGCCGAGACCACCTGCCGCACGCTGCCCGACCACATGAAGGCCTACCTGGCGAAGAACAAGATCAACTTCTACATCATCAACGCCACGAAGATCGCCGCCGAGCTGGGTCTGGGATCGCGCACCAACACCATCATGCAGTCGGCCTTCTTCAAGATCGCCGGCGTAATCCCGTTCGAGAAGGCCGTCGAGGAGATGAAGCACGCCATCCTCAAGTCCTACGGCAAGAAGGGCGAGGAGATCGTCAACATGAACTATGCGGCCGTCGACGCCGGCGGCGACGCCGTCGAGAAGATCGAGGTGCCGGCCGAGTGGGCTTCGATCGAGGATAAGGGCTTCGTGCAGACCTCGGACGCTTCGCGCCCCGAGTTCGTGCGCTCGATCGTCGATCCGATCAACGGTCTGAAGGGCGACGACCTGCCCGTCTCGGCCTTCAACGGCCGCGAGGACGGCACCTGGGACAACGGCACGGCCGCCTGGGAGAAGCGCGGCATCGCCGTCAACGTCCCCGAGTGGAAGGTCGAGAACTGTATCCAGTGCAACCAGTGCGCCTATGTCTGCCCCCACGCCGCCATCCGTCCCTTCCTCGCTACGGAGGAGGAGGCCGCAGCGTCGGGCCTCGAGTGGAAGCAGGGCCTGGGCGAGACGAAGGCCTGGAAGTTCCGCATCCAGGTGTCGCCGCTCGACTGCGTGGGCTGCAACAACTGCGTCGACGTCTGCCCCGCCAAGGAGAAGGCGCTGGTGATGAAGCCGCTCGAGTCGCAGATGCCGCAGGCCGCCAACTGGACCTACGTGACCGAGAAGATCGGCTACAAGCAGGTCGTCGACAAGACCAAGTCGGTGAAGAACCTCCAGTTCGCACAGCCGCTCTTCGAGTTCTCGGGCGCCTGCGCCGGCTGCGGCGAGACCCCCTACATCAAGGCCATCTCGCAGCTCTTCGGCGACAAGATGATGGTGGCCAACGCCACGGGCTGCACCTCGATCTACTCGGGTTCGGCTCCGTCGACCCCCTACTGCACCAACGACAAGGGGCAGGGGCCGGCATGGGCCAACTCCCTGTTCGAGGATAACGCCGAGTTCGGTCTGGGTATGCACGTGGGCGTGGAGAAGCTCCGCAACCGCATCCAAGAGACGATGGAGGCCGCGATCGCTTCGTGCGAGAAGTGCTCCGACGAGCTGAAGGGCGTGATGAAGGAGTGGATCGAGGCGCGCGGTTCGTCGTCGCGCTCGGCCGAGGTGACGGCGCGTCTGGTGCCGATGCTGGAGGCTTGCGGCTGCGACTACTGCAAGAAGATCCTGGAGATGAAGGACTGGCTGGTGAAGAAGTCGCAGTGGATCATCGGCGGCGACGGCTGGGGCTACGACATCGGCTTCGGCGGCGTCGACCACGTGCTGGCTTCGGGCGAGGACGTGAATATCCTGGTAGTCGACACGGAGGTCTACTCCAACACGGGCGGCCAGTCGTCGAAGTCGACCCCCGTGGGTGCCGTCGCCAAGTTCGCGTCGAGCGGCAAGCGCATCCGCAAGAAGGATCTGGGCGCCATCGCCATGACCTACGGCTATGTCTACGTGGCTCAGGTGTCGATCGGTGCCTCGCAGATGCAGCTCTTCAACGTGCTGAAGGAGGCCGAGGCCTATCCCGGACCGTCGCTCGTGATCGCCTACGCACCCTGCATCAACCACGGCATCAAGGGCGGCATGACCCGCACGCAGACCGTGGGCAAGCAGGCCGTGGAGTGCGGTTACTGGCACCTGTGGCACTACAACCCACAGCTCGAGGCCGAGGGCAAGAACCCCTTCGTGCTCGACTCGAAGGAGCCCGACTGGTCGAAGTTCCGCGACTTCCTGATGAAGGAGGTGCGCTACACCTCGCTCCAGAAGGCATTCCCGGCCGAGGCCGCCGAGCTCTTCGAGGCCGCCGAGGAGAATGCCAAGTGGCGCTACAACGGCTACGTGCGCCTGTCGAAGCAGGAGTATTAGCCGCCGAATCCCGATAACGGGCCGCAGCCGACCGGGCTGCGGCCTTTTTATGGAGCCCTGGCCCGCGTTTTGCAGGGAGGCTCCGCAGAACCGATAACAAACCGAATCGCATGAAAAAGTATTTCGCAGCCGCTGCGCTGCTCGCCGCGGCCGTTGCCTGCGGCAACCGCAACGACCTCCCGCTGGAGGGGACCTACTGGAAGCTCTCGTCGATGGCCGGCATCCCCTCGGAGGCGATCGCCGTCTCGGACGACGCCTTCACGCTCCGTTTCGACGCCTCGGAGGCGATGGTCAACGGACGCACCAACTGCAACGGCTTCTTCGGCGGCTATGCCGTCAAGGGCGGCTCGCTGGAGTTCAGCGACATGGGTATGACCCGCATGGCCTGCCCCGACATGGAGTACGAGCAGCTCTTCGTGGAGATGCTCGACGCCGTCGACGGCTACAGCATCGAGGGCTCGAAGCTGGTGCTCTCGGACGACGGAGAGGTCGTGGCCGTCTTCCAGGCGACCGACGAACCGAAGGCCGAGTAACGGGCTCGTGCCGACGCGAAAAGCCCCGACCGGAAGGTCGGGGCTTTTCGTATCGGGGCGGCGGGGTTTGCGGTCGGCGGGCGTTGAGGCCTGCCGGATTTTGCGGCGGGTGGGTTTGGCGGGCGGCGGGCCGGTGGGGGTTGAGGCGGCCGGCTTTGCGGCCGGCGGGTCCGGTGGCCGGTCCGGTGTTGAGGTTGCCCGTGCGGCCGGCGGGTCCGGGGGCCCGTGCTGCCGGCGTGCAGCCGGTGTGCGCAGCGTCCGGGCGGTCCGGTCAGCGCGTCGCCCGCGCGCCTGCGCCCGCGTGTGCGCCTATTATTTGTGGTCGATGTCGCAGGCACCGCAGTTGCCCGAGCATCCGGGCAGTGCGCTGCCGCTCGCGGAGCAGTCGGCCGTGCCGTCGGCCTCGCGCGTCTCCTGCACGGCGCACTTGATGCCCAGCCGCTGCATGTCCTTGTTGGTGGAGATCTCCGAGTCGATGTGGTGGCCTTTGATCATCAGCGTGAGCGACAATCCGACCACGAGCAGCGCCACGGCGCATGCCGCGCCGATCAGTACGATGAGCCAGGGTGCCATGAGTGCGATTTTGGGTTGCGGATTTGGGTTTTCCTGCGCAAATGTATACATTTGTAAGATAAATTGCAAGCGTATGCCCTCTCCGCGCCGCCGGGCGCCGGGACTGCGGCCGGCGCTTGCCCACAAAGAGATCATCGTATGAGAATCGTCATCGCGGGCGCGGGCGAGATGGGCAGCCATCTGGCGAAGATGTTGAGCGGCAACGGCCACGACATCACCATCGTCGACGCCGATCAGAAACTGCTCTCGGAGGTGGGAAGCCTGGCCGACGTCATCACCGTCGAGGGCGACTCGACCACCTTCGCCACGCTGCGCAAGGCGTCGATGCGCAAGTGCGACCTCTTCATCGCCGTCAACCACGAGGAGAACGTCAACATCATCGCGGCCATGCTGGCCAAGAAGCTCGGCGCGCGCAAGTCGATCGCCCGCATCGACAACAACGAATACCTCGAGCCCAACAACAAGGAGGCCTTCATCGACATGGGCATCGACTACCTCTTCTACCCCGAGAAGGTCGCGGCGCGCGAGGTCATCAACCTTTTGGGCCACACCTCGACCACCGAGTACGTCGACTTCTCGGGCGGCAAGCTCTCGCTGGCGGTCTTCCGCCTCGAGGCCTCCTCGCCGCTGGTGGGGCGCACCCCCACGGGTGCCGACGGCGACGAGGAGCCCGCGCAGCCGGCCTATCGCGTCGTGGCGCTCACGCGCGGCGGGCAGACGATCATCCCCCGCAGCGGCGAGCGCCTCTCGGAGGGCGACGTGGTCTACGTCATCGCGCGGCAGGATGCCGTGCGGGAGGTGATGGAGTTCTCGGGCAAGAGCAACATCGAGATCAACAACATGATGATCCTCGGCGGTTCGCGCATCGGCATCCGCATCGCCACCGAGCTGCAGGACGAGGTCAACATCAAGCTGGTCGACTACAACGCCGAGAAGGCCTACCGCCTGGCCGAGACGCTCGACCGCACGCTCATCATCAACGAGGACGGCCGCAATACCGAGGCGATGATGGAGGAGGGCCTCTCGAACATGGACGCTTTCGTGGCGGTCACGGGCCGCAGCGAGACCAACATCCTGGCGGCGATGCTCGCCAAGCGGCTGGGCGTGAAGAAGGTGATCGCCGAGGTCGAGAACCTCAACTACATCAACCTGGCCGAGTCGATGGGCATCGACACGATCGTCAACAAGAAGCTCGTCACGGCGTCGAACATCTTCCGCTTCACCATGTCGACTGATGTGCAGGCGATCAAGTGCCTCACGGGCAGCGACGCCGAGGTGCTGGAGTTCATCGTCAAGCCCAACTCGCCCGCCACCAAGGCGCGTATCCGCGACCTGGGGCTGCCCGACGACGCCGTTATCGGAGGCATCGTCCGCGGCGACAAGGTCTTCATCGCCGTCGACAACATGGAGATCGCCCCCTACGACCGCGTGGTGGTCTTCTCCATGCCCGCGTCGGTGGCGAAGATCGGCTACTTCTTCAACTGAGCCCGCGACGCGCGCTCCCCGCTGCCGGCGGCGCGGCCGACCGCGGGAGCTGCCGGCGCGTTTTGTGGCCGGCTTTTTGAACGGAAGACGTAAGAAGCCGCTCCGGCGACGAGGGTTCGCCGCGCGGGGCGCAACATTTGGATAACCGATAATTTTACGAAATTGTCACTTCGCAATACCCTATTCCGGGCCTGGTTCTCGCAGCGCATGCGGGCCATCGACCGCCTGCGACGCCACCCCGCCGAGGTGCAGGAGCGCATGCTGCGCCTCAGACTCGAGCGCGGGCGGCGGACGGCTTTCGGCCGCGCCTTCGGCCTCGACCGCGTGCATACGCCCGAGGCCTTCGCCGCCGCCGTGCCCGTGTTCGACTACGAGCGCTTCAAGCCCTACGTCGGTCGCATGCTCGCGGGCGAGCGCGACGTGGCGGCCCCGGGGCGCGTCACGCTCTACGCCCGCTCGTCGGGCACCACCTCCGACCGCTCGAAGTATATCCCCCTGACGGGCGAGTCGGTGTGGGGCAACCACACGCTGGGCATGCGCGACGTGGCGACGCTCTACGCCGCCGCCTACCCACGCAGCCGCGTCTTCGAGGGGCGGACGCTCACGCTCGGCGGCTCGTGCGCGCGCGAGGGGCGCAACCTGGTGGGCGATCTCTCGGCGCTGCTGCTCTGCCGCACGGGGTTTCTGGGGGGCTGGTTCCGTGCGCCGCGCACGGCGACGGCCATCCTCCCCGACTTCTGGCAGAAGGCCGACGCCATCTGCCGCGAGTGCGCCGGGCAGCGCATCACCTCCTTCGCCGGCGTACCCTCGTGGAACCTGGCGCTCATGCGCCGCGTGCTGGAGCTGACGGGCAAGAGCAACCTGCTGGAGGTGTGGCCCCGCCTCGAGCTCTTCGCCCACGGCGGCGTGGAGTTCGCCCCCTACCGTCGCTCGTTCGAGGAGCTGATACCCTCCGGGGACATGCACTACATGAACACCTACAACGCCTCGGAGGGCTTCTTCGCGCTGGCCGACGACCCTGCGCGCGACGACATGCTGCTGATGCTCGACTACGGCACCTGGTACGAGTTCCGCGACGGCGAGCGCATCGTTCCGCTCGAGGGGGTGGAGTGCGGCCGCACCTACGCGCTGCTGGTCACCTCCTCCAACGGGCTGTGGCGCTACGAGATCGGCGATCGCGTGGAGTTCACCTCCACGGACCCCTACCGCATCCGCTTCGCCGGACGGACGCGGCAGTATATCAACGCCTTCGGCGAGGAGCTGATCGTCGACAACGCCGACCGGGCGCTGGTCGAGGCGTGCCGCGCGACGGGGGCCGCGGTGAGCGAGTACACCGTGGCGCCGTGCTATATGTCGCTCAGCGAGCGGGGCGCCCACGAGTGGATCGTGGAGTTCTCGCGCGAGCCCGACGACCGCGAGCGCTTCGCCGAGGAGCTCGACCGGGCGCTGCGCGCCGCCAACTCCGATTACGACGCCAAGCGCCTCACCACGCTCGACCGCCAGCGCATCGTGGCCGTCGAGCCGGGCCGCTTCCTCGGCTGGATGCGCGCGCGGGGCAAAAACAAGGTGCCGCGGCTGGTCAACGACCGCCGCATAGCCGACGACGTGCTCGCCGTCGGCGCAACGACCGAAGCAGCAAACTGAAACCACGGAACGCCTATGTATATCGCAATCGCAGGAAATATCGGCAGCGGCAAGACGACGCTCACCCGCATGCTGACCGAGCGCTACAGCGCCAAAGCCTACCTCGAGGAGGTCGACAACCCCTACATCGGCGACTTCTACGAGGATATGAACCGCTGGTCGTTCAACCTCCAGATCCGCTTTCTGGGCAGCCGCATCCGCCAGACGATGGACATGCTCTCGCAGAAGGACGCGGCGATGATCTTCCAGGACCGCACGATCTACGAGGATGCCCACATCTTCGCCGCCAACCTCCACGAGATGGGGCTCATGGCCACGCGCGACATCGAGACCTACATGAAGATCTTCGATCTGGTGACGGAGCTCATCCCGCGTCCCGACCTGCTGATCTACCTCAAGGCGAGCGTGCCCACGCTCACGGCCCAGATCCGCAAGCGGGGCCGCGAATACGAGCAGCATATCGACGAGTGCTACCTCAAGTGTCTCAACGACAAGTACGACCGCTGGATCGGCACGCTCTACGACGGGCCGCTGCTGGTCGTCGACAAGGACCGCGAGGACTTCGTGTCGGACCCCGCCGTGCTGGAGCGCATCTGCGCCCGGCTCGACGCGCTCAAAACGGTCCGATAGCCCATGACGCTGCCCGAATCGTTCGTCGCGCGCGTCATGCGCGACCTGGGAGCCGCCGAGGGCGGAGCCCTCTGTGCGGCGCTCGACACGCCGCCCGCCGTCTCCCTGCGGCTCCACCCGCGGCGCTCGTCCGGCCGTCTGCCCCGCGTGGCCGAGGGGGCCGCGCCGGTGCCGTGGTGCGCCGAGGGGCGCTATCTCGACGTGCGGCCCTCGTTCACGCTCGACCCCGCGTTCCACGCCGGGGCCTACTACGTGCAGGAGGCCTCGTCGCAGTTCGTGGGGCGTCTGGCGGGCGACCTCGCAGGCTGCCGCGTGCTCGACCTCTGCGCCGCGCCGGGCGGCAAGACCACCCTCTACGCCTCGGCGGTGGGGCCGGACGGTCTGGTCGTGGCCAACGAGATCGACCGCCGGCGGGTGCAGGTGCTCGCCGACAACGTGCGCCGCTGGGGCACGGGCAATGTCGTGGTGACCTGCGCCGAGCCGCGCACGGTGTGCGATCTGGAGGCGTGGTTCGACGTGGTGGCGGTCGACGCCCCCTGCTCGGGCGAGGGAATGTTCCGCAAGGACGATGCGGCGCGCGCGGAGTGGAGCGAGGGCAACGTGCGGCTGTGCGCCGCGCGGCAGGACGAGATCCTGCGCGAGGCGTGGCGGGCGCTACGGCCGGGCGGGCGGCTCCTCTACAGCACCTGCACCTTCAACCGCGATGAGGACGAGGGCGCCCTGGAGCGCCTCGTCGCATGGACCGGCGACGAGGTCGCGGAGGCCGAGCCGGTGGCCGTCGACCCGGCGTGGGGCATCGTCGAGGGGGAGGTGGGGCCCTTCCGCACCTTCCGCTTCTACCCCCACAGGGCCCGCGGCGAGGGGTTCTTCGCCGCCGTGGCCCGCAAGGCCGACGACGCGGCCGCCCGCAGCCGCATGCCGCGCGGGCGGCGGCAGCCCACGGCGGCGGTCGACCGTGCCGCCGCGACCGAACTGCGGCGCTGGGTCGCGGCGCCCGACCGCATGCGTTTCGGCGCGGCGGGGGAGTGCTGCTACGGCTGGTACGCCGCGCAGGCCGACGCCGTCGCGGCCCTCGCCTCGGCGCTCCCGGTGGTCTATTCGGGCGTGGCGATGGGGCAGCTCTTCAAGGGGCGCCTGCGGCCCGACGGTGCGCTGGCCCTCTTCGTCGGGCTGGAGCGCGGGGCGCTGCCCTCGGCCGACCTGACGGAGGAGGAGGCGCTGCGCTACCTGCGGCGGCAGGAGATCGCCGCGGCGCCGCTGGCCGAGGGGATGAACCTCGTCTGCTGCGACGACCGCCCGCTGGGCTTCGCCAAGCGCATCGGGGGGCGCGTCAACAACCTCTATCCCAACGCCTGGCGCATTCTGAAAAGCTAAGACTACCGATATGGCCGAAAAACTCTTTTATTCGATGGGCGAGGTGGCCGAGATGTTCGACGTCGCTCCGTCGCTCCTCCGCCACTGGGAGGCGCAGTTCGACGTGCTGCGGCCCAAGCGCAACAAGAAGGGCAACCGCCTCTTCTCGCCCCGCGACGTGGAGACGCTCAAGCGCATCTACCACCTGGTCAAGGAGCGGGGCATGACCCTCGACGGGGCCCGCCGGGCGCTGGGACGCACCCCCGCCGCCGCGGCCGCCGTGGACCGCGACACCGAGCTGATGGAGCGTCTGCAACGCATCCGCGCGCTGCTGGTCGAGGTGCGCGAGGAGCTCAAGGAGGAGCCTGCGGCGGTGCCGGCCCGGGGGGCTGGCCGGGGGAATGCCGAGGCTGCCGATGCTGCCGGAGAGGCCTTCGCCGGGGCGCAGGTCGCTGCCGATGCTGCCGGAGAGGCCCTCGCTGCCGGAACTTCTGCTGGGGCGCTTGCCGAAGCCGCTTCTGCTGCTGCCGAGTCCGACGCCTTCGATGAAGCCGACGCCTCCGATGAAGCCGACGCTCCCGCCCCGAAGCGCCGGGGCCGCAAGGCCGTGGTGCGCATCGCCGAGGAGGGCGCCGAGGGGGCTGCCGGGGCCGACGGCGCGGAGAGGCCGCGCACCGCCAAGCCCGCTTCGCGCCGCGGACGCCGCCGCAAGGACGACGGGGGCGACAAGGAGCTCTTCGCCTTCTACGAGCAGTCGCTGTTCTGAGTATGTTTTGCAGGCCGTAGCCAGCGAAAGCTGCGAGGCGGCGGAGCCGATGAAGCAGCCCTTCGCCCGCCGTGGCTACGGGCTGCGCGCCTGCGGCGCATTCGGGTCTGAATACATAAATGATTTTATTATGAAAATCAAAGAAATAACCGACGTTATCGAGCGCTTCGCACGGCTCGAGTGGCAGGAGGGTTACGACAATGCAGGCCTCATCGTGGGGCGCCCCGACGACCAGGTGCACGCCGCTCTGGTGGCCGTCGACGTCACGGAGGAGGTGCTCGACGAGGCCGAGCGCGAGGGGTGCGACATGGTCATCGCCCACCATCCGATCCTCTTCCACCCGCTCAAGCGCTTCAATTCGGCCGATGCGGTCCAGCGCTGCGTCGAGCGGGCCATCCGCCGCGGCATCGCCCTCTACGCCTGCCACACCAACCTCGACAGCGCCCCCGGGGGCATGAGCTGGCACCTGGCCGCGGAGCTGGGCGTGGAGCGCCTGCGGGTGCTCGAACCGGCGGCCGAGGGCTCCGAGGTGGGCTTCGGCACGGTGGGCGAGCTGGCGGAGCCGCTGGCGGTGGGGGTCTTCATGGAGCGCATCCGCGAGCGGCTGGGAGTCAGGGTCATCCGCCACAGCGACATCGCCTGCGGGCAGGTGCGGCGCGTGGCCGTCTGCACCGGCGCGGGGGCCTCGCTCATCGGCGCCGCGCGCCGCGCGGGGGCCGATTTCTATGTCACCTCGGACCTCAAGTACAACGACTTCATGACCCCCGATAAGGCGCTCACGGTGGCTGACATAGGCCATTTCGAGAGCGAATATTGCGCAATTCGGATTTTATTTGACATTTTGTCGAAAAATTTATGTACCTTTGCGGTCCGCAGGAGTGAATCATCGCGTAACCCGGTGAATTATTGGGTTTAAGTCTAAATTATACGACACACTATATGGCGACACAGAAGAAGACTGCCGAGGCCGACTACTCGATGCAGGAGAAGATCTTGGCCCTTTACGAGCTTCAGAAGATCGACAGCAAGATCGACGGGATCAACAAGGTGAAGGGCGAGCTCCCGCTCGAGGTGCAGGATCTCGAGGACGAGATGGCCGGCCTGAAGACCCGTATCGAGAACGTCAACGCCGAGGTCGAGGAGCTCAACGCGCTCACCAAGCAGCGCAAGCGCGAGATCGACCAGGCCCGTATCCAGATCGGCAACTACAAGGAGCAGCAGAACAACGTGCGCAACAACCGCGAGTATGATGCCATCACCAAGGAGATCGAGTACCAGGAGCTGGAGATCGAGCTGGCCGAGAAGCGTCTGAAGGAGTACGCCGCCGGCATCCGCGGCAAGAAGGCGCAGCTCGAGGAGGCCGAGGCGGCCGCCGCCGAGCGCGGCTCCGACCTGGAGGCCAAGCGCGCCGAGCTGGAGGGCATCGAGGCCGAGACGGCTCCCCGCGTCGCCGAGTACACCGCCCAGGCCGAGATGGCCAAGGAGCGTATCGACGAGCGCCTGCTGGCCGCCTACGAGCGCATCCGCCGCAACGTGCGCAATGGACTGGCCGTGGTCACCGTGCGCCGCGACGCCTGCGGGGGCTGCTTCAACCGCATCCCGCCCCAGCGTCAGGTCGACATCCGTCAGGGCAAGAAGATCATCGTCTGCGAGTACTGCGGCCGTATCCTCGTGGCCGATCCCGAGGTCGCGGAGGAGTAGTCTGCGGCGTCCGCATCCATGCGGCGGCTTCCCGAGAGGGAGGCCGCCGCTTTTTTGTGTCCGGCAGGGGCGGCGGGGCGGCCCCTAAACCGCGCGCGCAGTCCATATTAACCCCCGAAAGATTTCCGACTTCGGCAAATAATCCCTACCTTTGCGCAGTTGGAGCGCAGCGATGCGATCGCACGTCGCACGGGGCGCTTCGCCAACCTAAGTCTGACTAAAACTGCACCGAATGAAAATCGCCATCGCCCAGTTGAACTACACCGTCGGCGACGTCGAAGGCAACGCCTCGAAGATCATCGACGCGATCAACCAAGCCCGGGCCCTGCATGCCGATCTGGTCGTCTTCGCCGAGCAGGCGCTGAGCGGCACGCCGGCTTTCGACCTGCTGCGCAAGACCACCTTCCTCGAACTGTGCGAGGACGCGCTGGTCGAGATCGCCTCCTGCTGCGACGGGATCGCCGCCATCGTCGGCCTGCCGATCCTCACCGAGCGGGGCACGGTCAGCGCCGCGGCGCTCATTCAGGATCGCAAGGTGCTGCGCTACGTAGGCAAGCGCCACATCACGGCCCGTCGCGAGATGGGCTTTCTGGTTCCTTCGAAGGGCTACGAATACGCCACCGTCAAGGGCCACAAGTGCGCCATCATCGTGGGCGACGACCTGAGCCACGAGCGCGACTTCGACCGCTCGGTCGAGACCGTCATCTCGATCAACGCCCGCAAATACGGCAAGGGCATGCTCAGCCACCGCTACGAGCTGATGCGCAGCCTGGCCTTCGTCGAGGGCAAGAACCTGGTGCTGGTCAACCAGGTGGGCGGCGCCACCGACATCGTCTACGACGGCACCTCGGGCGCCTTCAACGCGCGCGGCGAGCTGGTGCTGATGATGAAAAACTTCCGCGAAGACCTCCAGATCTTCGACACCGAGGGGGGACAGGAGCCCGTCGTTGTCCCCACCACGATCAACGACCGCACGCGCATGCTCTACGAGGCCGCCTGCTGCGGCCTGGGCGACTTCTTCCGCAAGAACGGCTACGAGAAGGCCGCCGTGGGTCTCTCGGGCGGCATCGACTCGGCCGTGGTGGCCTGCCTGGCCGTCGCGGCGCTGGGGCGCGAGAACGTGCGGGCGCTGCTCATGCCCTCGCCCTTCTCGTCGGACCACTCGGTCGAGGACGCCAAGGCGCTGGCCGAGCGGCTGGGCATCGCCTACAACGTCATCCCCATCACCGAAATCTACCGCAGCGCCATCGACACGCTCAAGCCCGTGATCGGCGGCACGGAGTTCGACGCCACGGAGGAGAACATCCAGACCCGCATCCGCACGGTGCTGCTCATGGCCCTGCAGAACAAGACGGGCCACATCCTCGTCAACTCCTCCAACAAGAGCGAGAACGCCCTGGGACTCTGCACCCTCTACGGCGACACGGCCGGGGCCTTCAGCCCCACGGGCGACCTCTACAAGGGCGAGATCTACGACGTGGCCCGCTACATCAACCGCACCTTCGGCGACCTGATCCCCGACAACATCCTCGACAAGGAGCCCTCGTCGGAGCTCCACCTCGGCCAGAAGGATACCGACACGCTGCCTCCCTACGAGGTGGTCGACGCCATCCTCTACCGCATGATCGAGGAGGGGCAGCACCGCGAGGAGATCATCAACGCGGGCTTCGACTCGGAGGTGGTGGAGAAGATCCACGCCATGATCATGCGCAACGAGAAGAAGCGCTTCCAGTTCCCGCCCGTGCTGCGCCTCTCGTCGTGCTCGTTCGGCCACGAGCGGCTGATGCCCCTCACCAACAAATACGGCGACTGACCCGTGGCCTCCCCGCTGATCGAACACGAAGGGGTCGTAGCCTCGGTCGCCGCCGGGCGCGTGTGCGTGCGCATCACCTCGCACAGCGCCTGCGGCGGCTGCCGCGCCCGCCAGGCCTGCGGCATGGCCGAGGCGCAGGAGAAGATCGTGGAGGTGGCCACGCCCCGCGCCGCGGAGTACGCTCCGGGCCAGGCCGTGCGGGTCGGCGTGCGGCGGCATGCGGGCCTCGTGGCCGTCGTACTGGCCTACGTGGGCGCCCTGGCTGTGCTCCTCGGAGCGCTCTGCACGGCGACGCTCGCGCTGGGATGGAGCGAAGGCCGTGCGGCCGCCGCGTCCCTCGCGGCCGTGGTGCTCTACTACGGCCTGCTGTGGCTCTGCCGCCGCGGAATCGAACACACAATTCAATTTACAATAACTAAAATCTGATGGAAGTATTACTCTACACGATCCTGACGCTGTGTGCGTTGGGTGTACTCGCGGCGGTGATCCTCTACTTCGTGGCGCAGAAGTTCCGCGTCGAGGAGGATCCCCGTATCGACGAGGTGGAAAAGATGCTGCCGGGCGCCAACTGCGGCGGTTGCGGCTTCGCGGGCTGCCGCGGCATGGCCGACGCACTGGTCGCGCGCGACGACATCTCGGCGCTCTTCTGCCCCGTGGGCGGCGGCGACTGCATGAAGGCCATCGCCGGCTACCTGGGCAAGGCGGCCGCGGAGAAGGAGCCCCAGACGGCGACGGTCCGCTGCGGCGGCACGTGCGCCAAGCGTCCCCGCATCAACACCTTCGACGGAGCCAAGTCGTGCGCCGTCGCCTCGTCGCTCTACGCCGGCCAGACCGCCTGCTCGTTCGGCTGCCTGGGCTTCGGCGACTGCGTAGACGTGTGCTCGTTCGGCGCCCTCACGATCGACTCCGAGACGGGTCTGCCGGTCGTCGACCCCGACAAGTGCACCGCCTGCGGCGCCTGCGTCAAGGCGTGTCCCAAGGCGATCATCGAGCTGCGCAAGAAGTGGCCCAAGAACCGCGCCGTCTATGTGTCGTGCGTCTCGAAGGATAAGGGCGCCGCGGTGATGAAGGCCTGCAAGGCGGGCTGCATCGGCTGCGGCAAGTGCGCGAAGGCGTGCGCCTTCGACGCCATCCGGGTGGAGAACAACCTGGCCTACATCGACCCGCAGAAGTGCAAGCTCTGCCGCAAGTGCGTCAACGAGTGCCCCACGGGCGCCATCCGCCTCGTCGGCATGGAGCCCCTGCCCAAGGAGCCCAAGGCCCCGGCGGCCGCCAAGCCCGCCGCAGCACCTGCTGCCAAGCCCGCCGCTCCCGCCGCTCCCGCCGCTCCGGCCGCACCGAAGCCCGAAGTGAAGTAACCAATCCGTAAAATCCTTTTCCGAGATATGAAGACATTTCCAATGGGCGGAGTCCATCCGTCGGAAAACAAGTTGAGCAGCAAGCGCCCCGTCGAGGTGCTCGCGCTGCCCGACACGGTCAA
Organism: Rikenellaceae bacterium; assembly: GCA_902362705.1. Taxonomy (GTDB): domain Bacteria; phylum Bacteroidota; class Bacteroidia; order Bacteroidales; family Rikenellaceae; genus Alistipes. The sequence continues at coordinate 51,448 of CABIXK010000007.1, read as the reverse complement.
TATCCCGCTCGCGCAGCATATCGGCGCCCCCGCCGCGGCGAAGGTCGCCAAGGGCGACAAGGTGCTCGCCGGGCAGCTCATCGCCGAGGCGTCGAGCTTCATGTCGGCCAACATCCACGCCCCGATTTCGGGCACGGTGACGGCCGTCGACATGCAGCCCAACGGCCAGGGCGTGCGTCAGATGATGATTACGATCCAGCGCGAGGGCGACCAGTGGGCCGAGGGCATCGACCTCTCGAAGACGCTCGTGCGCGAGTGCGCGCTCTCGTCGCAGGAGATCATCGCCAAGATCAAGGACGCCGGTATCGTCGGCATGGGCGGCGCCACGTTCCCCACCCACGTCAAGCTGTCGGTGCCTCCGGGCAAGAAGGCCGAGGTGCTCATCATCAACGGCGTGGAGTGCGAGCCCTACCTTACGTCCGACCACCGCACGATGCTCGAGCGGGGCGAGGAGCTGCTGGTCGGCGTCTCTATCCTGATGAAGGCCATCGGCGTCGACCGCGCCTCGATCGGCATCGAGAACAACAAGCCCGACGCCATCGCCCACCTGCGGCAGCTCTCCGCCGCCTACCCGGGCGTCGAGGTGGTGCCCCTCAAGGTGATGTACCCCCAGGGCGGCGAGAAGCAGCTGATCGCCGCCGTCACGGGCCGCCAGGTGCCGCCCCCGCCCGCGCTCCCGATCGACGTGGGCGCCGTGGTCTGCAACGCCTCGACGGCGGTGGCCGTCTACGAGGCCGTGCAGAAGAACAAGCCGCTCGTCGAGCGCGTGGTGACCGTCACGGGCAAGGGCATGAAGGAGCCCAAGAACCTGCTCACGCGCATGGGCACGCCCGTCTCGGCGCTGATCGAGGCCGCGGGCGGTCTTCCGGAAGATGCGGGTAAGGTCATCAACGGCGGTCCGATGATGGGCCGCGCGATGATCAACCTCGCGTCGCCCGTCACGAAGGGCTGCTCGGGCATCACCGTCATGAGCGGCCGCGACGCCGTGCGCCGCGAGCCCTCGCAGTGCATCAAGTGCGCCAAGTGCGTGGCCGCCTGCCCGATGGGTCTGGAGCCCTACTACCTCTCGAAGATGGCCCGCAAGAAGGGCTGGGACGAGCTGGAGGCGCAGATGATCACCTCGTGCATCGAGTGCGGCTGCTGCCAGTCGTCGTGCCCCTCCTACCTGCCGCTGCTCGACTGGGTGCGCCTGGGCAAGCAGACCGTCATGGGCATCATCCGCGCCCGCAGCGCGGCCGCCGCTCCCAAAAAGTAATCGAAAAAACGTTTAGGATAACTATGGCAAATCAACTCTTTGTTGCTCCCGCACCCCACGTGCAGTCGGGCCAGTCGACGGCCTCGATCATGCGCGACGTGGTGATCGCCCTCCTGCCGGCGCTGGTCGTCTCGACCATCGTCTTCGGTGCGGGCGTGCTCGCCGTCACGGCGCTGTCGGTCGCGGCGTGCGTCGGCTTCGAGTACCTCATCCAGCGCTTCGTCGTGCGCGGGCCGCTGACCGTGTGCAACTGGTCGGCCGTCGTCACGGGCGTGCTGCTGGCCTTCAACCTCCCGGCCTCGATTCCCTGGTGGATCGTCCTGGTCGGCGCCTTCGTCTCGATCGGCGTGGCGAAGATGACCTTCGGCGGTCTGGGCAAGAACCCCTTCAACCCCGCGCTGGTGGGTCGCGTCTTCCTGCTGATCGCCTACCCGGTGCAGATGACCTCGTTCCCCATGCCCGAGGGCGCGGCCTTCGACGCGCTGTCGGGCGCCACGCCCCTGGCGGCCGTCAAGCAGGGCGCCGCGGCCGACGTGCTGGGCATGCAGGAGCTGCTCCTGGGCAACATGCCCGGATCGCTGGGCGAGGTGGCCGCGCTGGCGCTGCTCGCAGGCTTCGTCTACCTCATCTGGCGCCGCGTCATCACGTGGCACATCCCGGTGACGATCCTCGCCACCATGGCGCTCTTCGCCTTCCTTGTGGCCCTGGGCCGCGGTGCCGAGGGCGCCGCGCTGTGGCAGTTCCCCGTCTTCCACCTGCTGGCGGGCGGTGCGCTGCTCGGCTCGATCTTCATGGCCACCGACTACTCGACCTCGCCCATGACCGTGCGCGGCGGCGTCATCTTCGCCGTGGGCATCGGTCTGGTGACGATGTGCATCCGTCTGTGGGGCGCCTATCCCGAGGGCATGTCGTTCGCGATCCTGCTGATGAACTCGATGGTGCCGCTCATCAACAAATATGTCAAACCCAAGCGCTTCGGCGTGAAATAAGGAGGAGCGAAGTATGAAAAGCACTCTTTTGAACATGACGGCCGTGCTCTTCGGCATCACGCTCGTGGCGTCGGCCGGCGTGGGTGCGGTCAACCTCATCACCGCCGAGCCCATCGCCCAGGCCGAGCTGGCCGCCAAGAATGCGGCGCTCGAGCAGGTGCTGCCCGCCTTCGAGGCCACGGCGTCGGAGACCCTGACCATCGACGAGCTGCCGATCACCGTCTATACGGCCACTTCGGGCGACGCTACCGTCGGCTATGCCGTCGAGACCAAGTCGAAGCAGGGCTTCGGCGGCGTCGTCTCGCTCATGGTGGGCTTCACGCCCGAGGGCGAGGTCGTCAACGTCAACGTCCTCAAGCAGGCCGAGACCCCGGGCCTCGGCACCAAGATGGCCGACGAGGGCAACCCGCTGCTGGCGAGCATCCGAGGGCAGCGCCTCGAGGATAAGAAGCTCGTCGACGGCCGTCTGGCCGTCGCCAAGGACGGCGGCGACGTCGATGCGCTGACCGCTGCGACGATCTCGTCGCGCGCCTATGTCGACGCCGTGAACCGTGCGTGGATGGCCTACAAGAGCGTGGCTACGGGTGCCGGCGTCGCCGACACGGCTTCGGGCGCCACGCAGCAAACCGCTAACGAGCCCCAGGCTCAGGAAGGAGGAGAAAATGAATAAGCTGAATATCGTCTTGAGCGGCATACTCAAGAACAACCCCACGTTCGTGCTCATCCTGGGCATGTGCCCCACGCTGGGCACCACCACCTCGGCCGCGAACGGCATGGGCATGGGCCTGGCGACGATGGCCGTGCTCATCATGTCCAACCTGGTGATCTCGCTCATCAAGAACATCATCCCCGACAAGGTGCGCATCCCGGCCTTCATCGTCGTCATCGCCTCGTTCGTGACCATCATCGAGATGCTCATGAAGGCCTACGTGCCGGCGTTGTACGCCTCGCTGGGCGTCTTCATCCCGCTGATCGTGGTCAACTGCATCATCCTGGGCCGCGCCGAGGCCTTCGCTTCGAAGAACTCGGCCTTCGACTCGGTGCTCGACGGCGTGGGCATCGGCCTGGGCTTCACCGCGTCGCTCACGGTGATCGGCGCCGTGCGCGAGGTGCTGGGCAGCGGCGCCATCTTCGGGCTGCCGCTCGGCATCGCCGACTATGCGCCCCTGGTCTTCGTGCTGGCTCCCGGCGGCTTCCTGACGCTCGGCTACCTCATGGTGTTGTTTAACAAATTAGCCAAGAAATAGCTATGGAAATCACCTATTTCGCAATCATCATCGGCGCCATCTTCGTCAACAACGTGGTTCTGGCGCAGTTCCTCGGCATCTGTCCTTTCCTGGGCGTCTCGTCGAAAGTCGAGACCTCGATGGGCATGGGCGCCGCCGTGACCTTCGTCATGGCCCTCACGGCCGTCGTGGCGTGGCCCCTCCAGCAGCTGCTCGTGGCCTGGCACATCGAATACATGCAGACGATCGTCTTCATCCTCGTCATCGCGGCGCTGGTCCAGATGGTCGAGATCATCCTCAAGAAGATGTCGCCCTCGCTCTACCAGGCGCTGGGTATCTTCCTGCCGCTCATCACGACCAACTGCGCCGTGCTGGGTGTGGCGATCCTCATGATCCAGAAGGAGTTCTCGCTGCTGCAGAGCGTCGTCTACTCGATCTCCACGGCCCTGGGCTTCGCCCTGGCGCTGGTGATCTTCGCCGGCATCCGCGAGCGCCTCGACTTCGAGGACGTGCCGAAGGCGTTCCGCGGCGTGCCCATCGCGCTGGTCTCGGCCGGTATTCTGGCCATGGCCTTCATGGGCTTCTCGGGGCTGGTGTAGCGCCGGTGTCCGCCAATGAAAAACCCCGCTCTCCGCAAAGGAGGGCGGGGTTTTCCGTGTGTGTCGTGCGGGGCTGAGGGGCGGTTGCGCAGGGATCGTTTTGCGGGAGAGGTCCCGCGGGGCGGGGCGACCTGCCGGCCCCCGGCTAATCCTCCTCGATGAGGAAGACCTCCTCGTCGCGGCGCTGCATGTGGTAGCGCTCGCGGGCATACTCCTCGAGGTAGTCGTCGTAGCGCAGCCGCTCGATGAGGACGCTGTCGTCGCGGATCCGATCCAGATACTGCCGCCGTTCGCGCTCCAGGGCCCCGATCTGCCGCTTGATCTTCACGGCATGCACGGTGTTGCGCGCCACGACGAAGCCCGTGACCACGACCACGGCCGTCGTCGCGGCGATCCAGAATCTGCGGCCTAATCGGAGCGTCATTTAGGGAATGCGCATGTATTTGTGGGTCTGTATCGAGACGTTCCACTCGGGGTGGGCCTTCGCATACTCGACGATCGCGGGCATCATCTGCTCCGAGCGGCTCCACTCGGGCTGGAGATAGAGGCGGCAGGCCTCGCCCACGCGCGCGGCGTTGCGCTCGGCCCAGGCGAAGTCATCCTCCGTCTCGACGATCACCTTCAGCTCGTCGGCGCGCGCATAGGCCTCGTCGAGGGGCGGATGCTGCCGCTTGGGCGAGAGGCACACCCAGTCGAACGCGCCGCTGAAGGGGTGCGTGCCCGAAGTCTCGAGAAAGATCTCCAGCCCTTCGTCGCGCAGGCGGCCGGTGAGCGCGTCGAGCGGGTAGAGCAGCGGCTCGCCGCCCGTGATGACGATCGCCTGCGCGGGGCAGGAGAGCGCCCGCGCGACCACCGTCTCGATCGCGGTCGGGGGGTAGAGCCGCGGGTTCCACGTGTACTTGGCGTCGCACCAGCGGCACCCCACGTCGCACCCGCCCAGGCGGATGAAGTAGGCGGGCTTGCCCGCGTGGTAGCCCTCGCCCTGGATGGTGTAGAAATCCTCGACGAGCGGCAGCCGCCGTCCGCCGTCGAGCAGCGCGGTATCGGTCGTCTGCGCCATTACTCGGTCACCACGTAAATGTCCTTGAGCGAGCGGCCCAGCTGGTCGTAGTCGAGGCCGTAGCCGACGATGAACTCGTTGCCGATCTCCATCGCGCGGTAGCGGATCGGATGCTGCTTGCGGTACGATGCGGGCTTGAAGAAGAGCGTGCACACGGCGATCGAGGCCGGGCGGCGCGCCTCCAGGTCGCGGATCATGTGCTCGATCGACTCGCCCGTGTCGACGATGTCCTCCACCACGATCACGTGGCGCCCCTCGATCGAGCCGTTGAGGCCCAGCAGGCTCTTCACCTGGCCCGTCGACTCGGTGCCGGCGTAGGAGGCGAGCTTGACGAACGAGAGTTCGTTCTGGAACTCGATCTTCTTGATCAGGTCGCTCATGAACATGAACGAGCCGTTGAGCACCCCCACGAACAGGGGCGTCTCCTTGTCGGCGTAGTCGGCGTTGATACGTGCGGCGACGGCCGAGACCGCCTCGTCGATACGCTCCGCGGGAATCATCACGCGGAAGGTCCGGTCGTGGAGTTTTATCGTGTCGGACATGGGATATTACGGTTATTTCGTTATTTTTGCAAAAGTAGTGATTTGTCCCGACGTGTGAAAAAAATCAACCCATAAAAAACAGATGAAACGAACCCTCCTCCTTCCGGCGCTGTTGCTCTGCGGCGTCCTCCTGTCGGCCTGCACCGTCCGCCCGCCCGCCGAGCCGGTCCACGTGCGGCTCTTCGCCTCGGGCGACCACGGCTCGAAGTACTACCGCATTCCGGCCATCGTGACGGCCGCCGACGGCACGCTGCTGGCCGTGGCCGACCGCCGCGGCGACTCGCAGGGCGACCTGCCCAACCTGATCGACGTGGTGCTGCGCCGAAGCACCGACCGCGGCACGACGTGGAGCGAGCCGATCACCATCGCGCAGCACACCGAGACGTGCGGCTACGGCGATGCGGCCCTCGTGGTCGACCCCCGCTCGGGCGACGTGGTGTGCATCTTCGCCGCCGGCTGCGGCCTCTGGGCCTCGACGGCCGAGGCGCCCACGCGCGTTTGCGTCTCGCGCAGCGCCGACAACGGCCTGACGTGGAGCCCCGCCGAGGACATCACGCCCCAGCTCTACGGCCCCGGGTGCGGCAACCCCGCCTCGGCGCCCATCTCGGCGATGTTCGCCGCCTCGGGTCGCGCCCTGGCCCTCGAGGACGGCACGCTGCTCTTCGCCGTGGCCGCAGCCCACACGGGCGAGCGGTGGCCGCCCCTCTACAACTACGTCTGCCGCTCCGACGACGGGGGCCGCACCTGGTGCCTGCTCCCCACGCCCACGGCCGTGCCCCCCGTGGGCGACGAGTCGAAGCTCGTGGAGCTCTCCGACGGGCGGTGGCTCATCAGCATGCGCAACCCCCGCAAGGGCGGCCGCCGCTACGCCGTTTCGGCCGACCGCGGCGCCACGTGGGGCGAGCCGGGCACGTGGCACGACCTGCCCGATCCGGCCTGCGACGGCGACATCATCCGCTACCCGAAGCGGTGGTCCGGCGGGCGCGACATCCTGCTGCACTCCATCCCCGCCGATTCGGCCTCGCGCTGCAACGTCTCGATCGCCGTAAGCTACGACGAGGGCCTCACGTGGCCCGTGCGCCGCACCGTGTGGAACTGCCCGGCGGGCTACTCGTCCCTGACGGTGCTCGACAACGGCGAGATAGGCCTGCTCACCGAGGTGGGCGACTGGGACCCCGGCTACGAGATCTGGTTTACGCGTCTGGAGCTCTCCTGGCTGGAGGCCGAGCCCGAGAGCCGCAGCGGTTGTCGCGCCGACTGCTGAGGCGGTCTCCGTATACATGAAAAGGGGCCCCGGAATCGTCCGGGGCCCCTTTTCGTTGTGTCGGAGAGGGCGCTACTCGTTGCCGCCCTGCTTGACGTACTGGTCGAGCCAGCCGAAAAATTCGCGGTTCCACACCAGCGAGTTCTGCGGCCCGAAGACCTGGTGCGCCTCGTTCTCGAACTCCACCAGACGCGCCGGCAGGCCCCGCAGGCGGGCGGCCGTGAAGGCCTGCAGCGACTGCGTGTAGGGGATGCGGAAGTCGTATTCGCCCGTGATGATCATGATGGGCGTGTCCCACTTGGCCACGAACTTGTGGGGCGAGTGGGCGTAGGAGCGCTGCGCCACGGCGTTCTTCGTGTCCCAGTAGGAGCCTCCGTAGTCGTTGTTGACGAAGAAGAGCTCCTCCGTCTCGCCGTACATCGACTCGAAGTTGAAGATGCCGCAGTGGGCGATGAAGGCCTTGAAGCGCTTCTCGTGGCAGCCGGCCAGATAGTAGACCGAGTAGCCGCCGTAGGAGGCGCCCACGCAGCCCATGCGCTCGCGGTCGACCCACGGCTCGCGCGCCACGTCGTCGATGGCCGAGAGGTAGTCGCGGATGTTCTGCCCCGAGTAGTCGCCCGAGATCTGGTCGAGCCACTCCTGGCCGAACGAGGGCAGGCCGCGGCGGTTGGGCGCCACGACGACGTAGCCCTGCGCGGCCATCAGCTGGAAGTTCCAGCGGTAGCTCCACGACTGCGAGACGACGCTCTGCGGGCCGCCTTGGCAGTAGAGCAGCGTGGGGTACTTCTTCGCCGGGTCGAAGTCGGGGGGCAGGATGACCCATACGAGCATCTGCTTGCCGTCGGTGGTCGTCACCCAGCGCTTCTGCACCTGGCCCAGCCCGACGGCGTCGTAGACCCGCCGGTTGATCGCGGAGAGCTGCTCCATCGCGCCGTCGGCGGGGTCGACTGTGAAGAACTCGGTGGCCATCGAGATGCGCGTCACCTCGGCGGCGATGCGCCCCTCGGCCATCGTGAAGGCGTTGATGTCGTGGTCGCCCTCGGTGACGACCTCCACCTCGCCGTCGTGAAGCGCCACGCGGCAGATCTGGTGCGTGGCCTCGATCGGCGCCACGAACCACAGCCGCTCGTTGCCCTCCCAGACGACGTTGTGGGCGTTGTAGTCGAAATCCTCCGTCAGATCGCGCATCTCGGCCGTGCGGCAGTCGTAGACGAACAGCCGCGACTTGTCGGCCTCGTTGCCCGGGCGGCGCTGCGAGAGGAAGGCGATATGGCTGTCGTCGGGCGACCAGACGGGGTACTTGTCGTAGCCGACCATCTCGGCCAGATCCACCGCGGCTTCGCCCTTCTGCGCCTGCCGGCCCGTGAGCGGCTTGCAGATGTTCTGCGTGCGGCCCGAGGCGACGTCGTAGACGAAGATGTCCGAGTCGGTCGACACGGCGTAGGCCGCGCCCGTGAGCGGCTTGCAGGTGTAGGCCAGCATCGTGCCGGCGTGGTTCCAGGCGATCTCGGCCATGTCGAAATAGGGGGCCAGGGGCGCGTCGTAGGGGGCGCCCTCCAGGATGTCCGTGCCGCCCGTCACCAGGCCGTCGCCCAGCTCGGCGACGAAGATGTGGCGGTAGTCGCCCTCGTCCCAGTAGTCCCAGTGGCGGGCCATCAGGTCGTCGTAGATGCGCGCCTTCGACTTGGGAAGGTCGGGATGCACGTCGCGCGAGCGGCGGTCGGCGGCGTGGACCTTCTGCACCCACCAGATGCGCCCTCCGTCGGGGCTCACGCCGAAGCCTTCGACCTCGCCCGTACCCTCGCCGTCGCTGGCCCCGGTGATCTGCCGCGCGTTCGCGCCGTCGGCATCCATGCGCCATACCTGCGACGAGCCGCTGCGGTTCGAGAGGAACCAGATCGACGCGCCGTCGGCGCTCCAGCGCGGGGCGCTGCTGTTCGACGTCTGGTCGGTCAGGCGCCGTGCGGCCTTCGTCTCGAGGTCCTGCACCCAGAGGGTCGTCGCGCCGCGGTTCTCCGCCATGTCGTAGTCGGTCTGCTGGTAGACGAGCGTGCGCCCGTCGGGCGAGAGCGACGACGAGCCCGCGCGGCTCATCTTCCACATCACCTCGGGCGTAAGCCGCCCGGCGGCGATCTCTTCGGCCGTGAGCGCATTGTCGATTTCGCGGGGCGCCGGCTGCCTGTCGCACGCCGCGATCCCCACAGCTGCGATAGCCATAAACAGGATGATTTTTTTCATATTCGTTGAGGTTTCCTTGAATTATTCGTAATTTCGACGATTCAAAACAATGTCCGCCGATGAATCGTACCGTCTATTTCGCCACCCGCTCCGTGACTTTCGCCGCGGAGCCGCTCCCCGCCGACCTCCTTCTCCGGGCCGGCTGCGAGGAGGTATCCCGAGCAAAAATAACCAAAATTCTCGAAACCGCCAACACGGTCTGCGTCGTCGCGGCCGATCCCGACGCGGCGTTCGAGGCCTTCGCCGCCGGCTTCGCGCGCGTCACGGCGGCCGGTGGGGTGGTGGTCGACGACCGCGGCTATTGGCTCATGATGCGCCGGGGCGGCCGCTGGGACCTCCCGAAGGGGCATCTGGAGCCGGGCGAGACGCTCGCCGAGTGCGCCGCGCGTGAGATATGCGAGGAGACGGGCGTCGTCGCGCGCGTCGAGCGTCCGCTGTGCGAGACGCTGCACGCCTACTGGTTTCCGCCCACGCAACGCTGGGAGCTCAAGCGCACGCACTGGTTCCGCCTGAGCTGCGGCGCGGCGGCCCCCACGGCGCCTCAGACCGAGGAGGGGATCACCGAGGTCGTCTGGTGCGCCCCCTCCGGGCTCGGCGACCGCCTGCGCGACGCCTTCCCCACCATCCGTTGCGTGGCGGAGGCGATGGAGGAGGTTAAGTGATAAAGTAAAAAGTGAGGGGTTGAGGGGTGAGGGCGCTCGGGCGGCAGCCGGCGCCTGCAGGTCTTCGACCGTCATGCTGCATTTTCGGTCCGCAGCCAGCGGAGAGGCCTGCGAGCGAAGAGAGCAGCCCTCCGCGCCGGGTGGCTGCGGGCTGCCGGCCTTCGGCCGAGGTCTCGCCGCGTTCTTCTGTCGTTGTCCGACGCAGCGTCAGCTGCGCGGGCCGCAGCCTCCGGCGGCGGAGGCCCGCACTTCGCTCTCGCTCGTTCGCCCCTCCGCAGGCTGCGGCTCGCCCGGCCCTGCGGTCCGCAGGGGCCGGTGGAAAGTAAAAATGCGGGGTGTCTCAGCCCGTAGCCGGCGAAGCGGCGGCGTGTGAAACAAGCAGCCCTTCGCCTGGGGGCGGCTACGGGCTGCCGGCTCTGCGGGCCGGGCAAGTCGAAAGTAATAAGTAATAAGTGAGAAGTGGGGCTGCGCTGCCACGAATAATGGTCCGGCAGCCACCTTTCGCTTCCAATTTTACATTCTCAGCTTAAAAATTCGGCATCGCGCCGTTCATCGCCCCGGCGATCCCCTCGGCGATGCGGTCCACGGCCTCCTGCAGCTTCGAGCCGATCATCATCTTCATCATCATGTTGAGCTCGACGTGGAGCACCACGCGCAGCCGCGTGTCCGCCTCGTCGACCTTGTGGAGCTGGATCCAGAGCGCGAAGTCGATCGGCACGCCGCCTTCGTCGCCCGTGATCTTCACGTGCCTGGGCTCCACGCGCTCCTCCATGCGGAGCTTCACGGTGAACCCCTTGGCCTTGAACGAGCAGCGCTCTTCGGTAGCCTGCCACTCCTCGACCTTGTCGGCCAGCGCGGGCGTGAGGTGGTCGAAGCGGCTGATCGCCGCGTAGATCTGCTCCGCGGGGCGGAGCACCTGGTGCTGTTTGGAGATGTATTCCTTCATGTCGGTATGTTGTTCGGTTGTTGCGATCCGGCGGCTTCGGGCGGGAGCCTGCGTCCGGGCGTGCGGATCGCGAAAAATCAGTCGATTTCGAACGTGCGGGCCGAGTCTCCGTCGACCCGTATGCGCACGTGCATCGTCTCGTCGGGCAGCAGCCCCTCGATCTTCTCGGGCCACTCCACCAGGCAGAGCGCTCCCGAATAGAAGTACTCCTCGTAGCCCAGGTCGAAAGCCTCTCTCTGATCGTCGATGCGGTAGAAGTCGAAGTGGAAGATGCGCTGCCCGTCGCCCCCCTCGTACTGGTTGACGATGGCGAAGGTGGGGCTGGTCACCGCGTCGCGGCAGCCCAGCTCGGCGGCGATCTCGCGCACGAGGGTCGTCTTGCCGGCTCCCATGCCGCCGTCGAGGGCCACCACCGTGCGGCCGTCGAGCGCCCCGACCACGGCGCGCGCGACCTCGCGCAGCTGCTCCTGCGATTCTATATGTATGGTTTTCATACTATTGTTTGGGTTTGAGTACGATATAGGGCACGATCATCTCCTCCATCGAGATGCCGCCGTGCTGGAACGTGTTGCGGTAGTAGCGGATGTGGCGGTTGGCGTCGTTGTTGTAGACCAGAAAGTCGGTGTTGTAGGCGAAGATGTAGCTCGACGAGAGGTTGCCCGACGGCAGCTGTATGTCCTCCGGGCGCTGCACCTCGTAGACCTCGCGCGAGTTGTAGGCCAGGTTTCGGCCCGTCTTGTAGCGCAGGTTGGCCGACGTCTCGCGGTCGCCCGTCACCTTCACGGGGTTGTCCACGCGGATGGTGCCGTGGTCGGAGGTGATGACCACCGTGTGGCCCCGCTCCGAGAGGAGTTTGAGGATGGTGTAGAGGTCCGAGTGCTCGAACCACGAGCGCGTGAGCGAGCGGAAGGCCGCCTCGTCCTCCGTGAGCTCGCGGATGATGTCGGTCTCGGTGCGGGCGTGGGAGAGGATGTCGAGGAAGTTATAGACGATCACCGAGAAGTCGGCGTCGTAGACCTTGCGGATGTTGTCGACCAGGCGCCGCCCCTGTTCGGGCCGCACGAGCTTGTCGAAGGTGCACTTCCACGTCTTGCCGTTCTGCGCCATCAGGCGGCGCAGGAACTCCTCCTCGTACTGGTTCTTGCCGCCGTCCTCGTTGTCGTTGAGCCACTTCTGGGGCATGAGCTTGTCGATGGCCAGCGGCATGAGTCCGGCGAATATGGCGTTGCGCGCATACTGCGTCGCCGTGGGCAGGATCGCGCAGTAGAAGTCGTCCTGCGCCACGTCGTAGTAGCCGCGCAGCAGCGACGAGATGGCCCGCCACTGGTCGTAGCGGAAGTTGTCGATCAGCAGCAGGGTGGTCTTCTCGTTCTCCTCCGCCACGGGGAAGATGCGGTTGCGCATAAGCGTGTGCGACATCACGGGGGTCTCGGCCGAGCGGCGGTTGATCCAGTGGTAGTAGTTGCGGCGCACGAACTTCGAGAAGGCCTGGTTGGCCTCGCTCTTCTGGTAGGCGAGCACCTCGCGGATGCTCGTGTCGCTCGAGGTCTCGAGCTCGATCTCCCACCCCGTCAGCCGGCGGTAGAGCGTGCACCAGTCGGCGAAGGTCTCGGCCATCTGCAACGACGAGGCCAGCCGCCCGAACTCCGAGCGGTAGTCGGCCGTGGTCTGCTCCGTGACCAACTGCTGCTGGTGTACGTTCTTCTTGATCGACAGCAGCACCTGGTTGGGGTTGACCGGCTTGATGAGGTAGTCGGCGATCTTCGACCCCACGGCCTTGTCCATGATGTTCTCCTCCTCGCTCTTGGTGACCATGATGACGGGCGTCGTCGGGCGCGCCTCCTTGATGCGGGGCAGCGTCTCGAGCCCCGTCATGCCGGGCATCATCTCGTCGAGGATGATCAGGTCGTAGGAGCCCTCGGAGGCCATGTCGATGGCGTCGTAGCCGTTGTTGCAGGTGTCCACCTCGTAGCCTTTGCCTTCGAGAAAGAGCACGTGGGGCTTGAGCAGCTCCACTTCGTCGTCGACCCAGAGTATCTTGACCATAAGCGTTCGTCGTAATTGGTTTACAAAATTAGCCGTTTTTTCGTTAAACGCAAAAAGCCGCCGATTATTACGGCGAAGGGCCGCGGCGTGCCGTGCGGCGGCTCTTCGGAGCGCCGCGCAGGGCCCCTCGGGCGGCGTCGCGGGGCGGGGGCGCGGACCGCCGGCGGGTCTGTCTTTCACTTTTTTGCGCCGCGCGGAGCGTTTTGCCCGATATTTGTTATTCGACTGTCAGCGTGCGGGATCGGGGACCGCCGAAAAAACGTGAAAAAAAAGTGCGGTTTGTTGGCGGATATGCGAATTAACTGTATATTTGCATCCCGATTGTTCGCATGAACTTAATTTTTAATACAATATAAACTATGACCAAGGCTGATATCGTAAGCGAAATCGCTAAGAGCACCGGAGTCGAAAAGGTGCAGGTGCAGGCTATCGTCGAGGCTTTCATGGAGAGCATCAAGACGTCGCTGACCCACAACAACAACGTTTACCTGCGTGGTTTCGGCAGCTTCGTCGTGAAGAAGCGCGCCCAGAAGGTTGCCCGCAACATCTCGAAGAATACCACCATCACCATCCCCGAGCACAACATCCCCGCGTTCAAGCCCGCCAAGAGCTTCGCGGCCAAGGTGAAATAATTTCCCAGACAACAGAATAAAGAACCCTTAAAATCTTACGACCATGCCCAACGGAAAGAAGCATAAGCGTCACAAGATGGCTACCCACAAGCGTAAAAAGCGTCTTCGCAAGAACCGCCACAAGAAAAAGTAGGGTAGTGCACCTCGTGCAATGATTGTAAAGCTAAAGGAGCTTCGGGCTCTTTTAGCTTTACCTATTTAAAATCCTACGGTCGCCCGGCGGGCCTCCGCGGCCCCCGATCCGCCCTCCCGCCGCCCTTCGCCGACCGCCCCGGCCGCCCTTCGGACGCCGCTCCGAAGCCCCGGCACAGCCATTGGAGCCGCCGTCGCTCCACACTCAGTCCGACGGCCCGTATAACCTCAATTCCAACCGCACCCGGGCCGCCCGGCGTGCGTCGCATGATAATGAACAAAGAGTTAATCGTAAACGTCAACCCCACCGAGATCTCCATCGCCCTGTGCGAGGACAAGGTGCTCGTCGAGCTCAACAAGGAGCAGAGCCGCTCGGGATTCGCCGTGGGGGACATCTACCTGGGGAAGGTGCGCAAGATCATGCCCGGTCTGAACGCCGCCTTCGTCAACATCGGCCACGAGAAGGACGCCTTCATCCACTACCTCGACCTGGGACCCCAGTTCCCTTCGCTGCAGAAGGTCATGGCCTCGCAGCAGCCCGGCAAGCGGGGCCTGCGCGTCGAGGGCATGAAGCTCGAGGCCCCCATCGACAAGAACGGCAAGATCGGCGACTTCCTCCAGGTGGGCCAGACCGTCATGGTCCAGATCGCCAAGGAGGCGATCTCCACCAAGGGGCCGCGCCTGACGGCCGACATCTCGCTGGCGGGCCGCAACGTGGTGCTGGTGCCCTTCACCTCCAAGGTCTTCCTTTCGCAGAAGATCCGCTCGGCCGACGAGAAGAAGCGCCTGAAGCGCATCGCCGCGGCCGTGCTGCCCAAGAATTTCGGCGTCATCATCCGCACGGCGGCCATGGAGGCCAAGGACGAGGATATCGAGAACGACATCCAGACCCAGATCGACCGCTGGCGCAAGACCATGGCGGCCGTCCGCAAGCACACGGCCCCCGCGCAGATCATGAGCGAGATGAGCCGCGCCAACACCATCATCCGCGACACGCTCAGCGACTCCTTCTCGCAGATCGTCGTCGACGACGAGGCGATGTACAACGAGATCCGCACCTACATCAAGCAGATCGAGCCCGGCCGCGAGAAGATCGTCAAGCTCTACAGGGGCACGGTGCCCATCTTCGACAACTTCGACATCTCGAAGCAGATCAAGTCGCTGTTCGCCAAGTACGTGTCGCTGCGCCGGGGCGCATACCTCATCATCGAGCGCACGGAGGCGATGAACGTCATCGACGTCAACTCGGGCAACCGCACCAAGGCCGAGGACAACCAGGAGCAGACGGCCCTCGACGTCAACCTCGCCGCCGCGGCCGAGATCGCGCGCCAGCTGCGCCTGCGCGACCTGGGGGGCATCGTCATCATCGACTTCATCGACCTGCACAAGGCGCAGAACAAGCAGGCGCTCTACGACGAGATGGTGCGCCTGATGTCCACCGACAAGGCCAAGCACACGGTCCTTCCGCTCACCAAGTTCGGCCTGATGCAGATCACGCGCCAGCGGGTGCGCCCCGTGGCCGTGGAGAGCGTGTCGGACGTCTGTCCCACGTGCCACGGCTCGGGCAAGATCGAGCCCACGGTGCTGCTCGACAAGAAGATCGAGAACCAGATCTCGCTGCTCACGCAGGACCGCGGCCACAAGTTCATCAAGCTGGTCGTGAGCCCCTACGTCGCCGCATTCCTGCGCCGGGGATTCATCTCGCTGCGCCGCCGCTGGGAGTGGAAATACAAGGTGCGCCTGCAGATCGCCGAGGACCAGAGCGTCGGCATCATCGAGGTCCACTACCACGACCGCAAGGACAACGACCTGATAAAGAAGAGCTGACCGGGGCTGCCCGCCGGCCTTTGGCCGTCATTCGGCAGAAAAGCTCCCTTTGCCGGCAGGGGCGGTCGCACCGGAGGCTGCACCCGCCCGGCTAAGAGCCGGGGTTTATCAGTCGCTTTTGCGGATTTTCGCCCGGCGCCGTGAACCTATGATACGAACCGTTTAACCCTTCCGACCTACCGTCGAAACATGTCCACCGTCCGAGAACAACTGGCGCAGCTGGTCGCCGGATCGCAGCCCCTCGAGGCGCTGTGCAGCGCCTACCGCGAGCGCCTTTCGGCCGTCCGGCTCCAGGATCTGGTCGGCGGCGCGCTGTCGTTCTACGCCGCCGCCGCCATCGCCCGCACGGGAGGCGTCCACCTGTTCGTGGCCGAGGACCGCGACGCCGCGGCCTACCTGGTCAACGACTTCTACGACCTGCTGGACGAGGAGCGCGTGCTCTTCTTCCCGTCGGCCTACAAGCGCTCGCCCGCCTACGGGGCCGAGGATGCGCAGGGGGTGGTGCGGCGCACGGCCGCGATGAACGCCCTCCGCAGCTTCGCCGCCCGGAGTGCCGGAGCCGCCCGCAACGCCGGAGCCGCCCGCCCCGCCCCGGACAGCCCCGCCGCACAGCCCCCCTCCGGGAGCAAGGGCGAACCCGCGGCCGCCAGCTCCGCCCCCGCTCCCGACTATCTGGTCGTCTGCACCTATCCCGAGGCGCTGGCCGAGCGGGTCGCCGACGCCGAGGCGCTGGGCCGCGACACGCTCGCGGTCTCGGTCGGCGACCGCATCTCGGTGGAGGTGCTCGTCGGAGCGCTCGCCGACGCCGGCTTCGAGCGCGTCGACTTCGTCTACGAGCCCGGCCAGTATGCGCTGCGCGGCGGCATCGTCGACGTCTTCTCCTACTCCGAGAGCAAACCCTTCCGCATCGATCTGTTCGGCGACGAGGTCGACTCGATCCGCCGCTTCGAGATCTCCAGCCAGCTCTCCACCGACCGCCCCGCGCGCGTGGAGATCATCCCCGACCTCAACCGCGGCGGCGCGGCCTCGTCGCGCGTCTCGCTGGCCCGCTTCGCCGGCGCGGAGGCCGCCTGGTGGTTTTTCGACGCCGACCATGTGCTGCGCCGCGTCAACGACCTGCGCCGCCGCACGATCGCCGATCTCGACGACCCGGCCTCGATCGATGCGCTCATGACCTCGCGCAACGGCCTGGTGGCCGACCTGGCCGACTGCCGCCTCTTCCTCCTGCGCGACAACCTCACGGAGCGCCCCTCGGTCGCCACGGTGCGCTTCGCCACGGCGCCCCAGCCCAGCTTCAACAAGAACTTCGAGCTGCTGGCCGACGACATGATCCGCAACCGCCTGCGCGGCTACGAGACCTTCATCCTCTCGCGCAACAAGGTGCAGACCGAGCGTCTGGAGAACATCTTCCACCAGATCGGCCGCGGTCAGGCCGCGGTGCGCACGCTGCCGCTCACGCTGCACGAGGGCTTCGTCGACGACGACCGCAAGCTCTGCCTCTACACCGACCACCAGATCTTCGACCGCTACCAGCGCTACCGCCTCAACGGCGAGATCCGGCGCGACGAGCAGATGACCGTCGCCGAGCTGAACCAGCTGCGCCCGGGCGACTACGTGACCCACATCGACCACGGCGTGGGGCGCTTCGACGGGCTGGTCCGCATCTCGGAGGGGGGGCGTACCCACGAGGCGATCAAGCTGGTATATAAGGACGGCGACGTGCTCTTCGTCAACGTACACTCGCTGCACCGCATCGCCCGCTACAAGTCGGGCGACGGCGCCCCGCCCAAGGTCTACAAGCTGGGCAGCGGCGCCTGGCAGAAGCTCAAGACGGCGGCCAAGAAGGCCGTCAAGGACATCTCGCGCGAGCTGGTCGCCCTCTACGCCCGCCGCAAGGCGTCGAAGGGCTTCGCCTTCTCGGCCGACAGCTACCTGCAGCACGAGTTCGAAGCGTCGTTCCGCTGGGAGGACACCCCCGACCAGCAGGCCGCCGTGGCCGCCATCAAGAAGGACATGGAGTCGGACCAGCCCATGGACCGCCTCGTCTGCGGCGACGTGGGCTTCGGCAAGACCGAGGTGGCCATCCGCGCGGCGTTCAAGGCGGCGACCGACGGCAAGCAGGTGGCGGTGCTGGTCCCCACGACCATCCTCGCCCTGCAGCACTACCGCTCCTTCTCGGAGCGCCTGCGCGACTTCCCCGTACGCATCGAGTACCTCAACCGCACCAAGAGCGCGAAGGAGACCCACCGCATCTGCGACGAGCTGGCCGCCGGACGCATCGACATCCTGATCGGCACCCACAAGATTCTGGGCAAGCAGGTCGTGTTCCGCGACCTGGGGCTTTTGATTATCGACGAGGAGCAGAAGTTCGGCGTCGCGGCCAAGGAGAAGCTCACGCAGATGAGCGTCTCGGTCGACACGCTCACGCTCACGGCCACCCCCATCCCGCGCACGCTCCAGTTCTCGCTCATGGGCTCGCGCGACCTGTCGATCATCTCCACGCCGCCGCCCAACCGTCAGCCCATCCTCACCGAGACGCACGCCTTCTCGGAGGAGGTCGTGCGCGACGCCGTCGAGGCCGAGCTCGCGCGCGGCGGCCAGGTCTACTTCGTCCACAACCGCGTCGAGGAGCTGCCGGCGCTGCAGGGGATGATCGCGCGCCTCTGCCCCCGGGCCCGCGTGGCCGCGGGCCACGGCAAGATGCCCGCCGAGGAGCTCGAGCGGCTGGTCATGGACTTCATCTACGGCGAGTTCGACGTGCTGGTCTCGACCACCATCGTCGAGAGCGGCATCGACATCCCCAACGCCAACACGATCATCGTCAACAACGCCCACTGCTTCGGCCTGAGCGACCTGCACCAGCTGCGCGGCCGCGTGGGGCGCTCCGACCGCAAGGCCTACTGCTACCTGCTCTCGCCGCCCGACGAGCTGCTCTCGTCCGACGCGCGGAGGCGCCTGCGCGCCATCGAGGAGTTCTCGGACCTGGGCTCGGGCTTCAACATCGCCATGCAGGACCTCGACATCCGCGGCGCGGGCAACCTGCTGGGGGCCGAGCAGAGCGGCTTCATCGCCGACATCGGCTTCGAGACCTACCAGAAGATCCTTGCCGAGGCGATCGCCGAGCTGCGCGCCGAGGGGCTCGACTGCCCGTCGCTCGAGGCCGGGGCCGAGGCCGTGGGCGGCCGTGCGGGCTATGTCGACGACGCCCACATCGACATCGAGGTCGAGGCGGGGCTTCCCGACACCTACGTCAGCCAGCAGGCCGAGCGCCTGAAGCTCTACCGCGAGCTCGACTCCACGCGCGACGAGGAGGCGCTCACGGCTTTCGCCGCGCGCCTCGAGGACCGCTTCGGCCCGCTGCCCAAGGCCGCGCGCGAGCTGCTCGACGTGGTGCGCCTGCGCTGGGAGGCGATTCGCCTGGGCATGGAGCGCGTCAAGGTCAAGAACGGGCTGATGATCGTCCACTTCGTGGGCGAGGAGAACTCGCCCTTCTACAAGACCGACACCTTCATGGAGCTGCTGCGCCGCGTCACGCAGCATCCCGATCGATTCGTGCTCAAGCAGCACAATAATCGGCTGGCCATGACCGTTAGGAAAATTGCGGACATCGAGCAGGCCTACAAAACCCTTCGCGAACTTTGAATCTGGTCGTAGACATCGGCAACACGCGCTGCAAGGCGGCCGTCATGGAGCGGGGCTCCGCGGTGGCCTCGTGCTGTGCGGAACACCCCGACGCGGAGGCGCTCGCCGCCTTCGCCGCGCCGTGGCGGGTCGGGCAGGCGATCGTCTCGTCGACGCGCGGGGAGCTGCCCGGGCTGGTCGGGGCGCTGCGCCGCCGCTTCGACCGCGTGGTGGAGTTCACCCCCGCCACCCCCGTGCCGCTGAAGAACGACTATCTCACCCCCGCGACGCTCGGGCGCGACCGTCTGGCCGCAGCCGTGGGGGCCGCGGCGCTCTATCCGGGGCGCAACGTGCTGGTGGTCGACTTCGGCACGGCCGTGACGTTCGATCTGGTGACCGCCGACGCCACTTTCCGCGGCGGCTGCATCTCGCCGGGTCTGTCGCTGCGCTTCAAGGCGTTGCACGACTACACGGCGCGCCTGCCGCTCTCGGAGCCCTGCGAGGGGGAGTGCCTCGTGGGCCGCACCACCGACGAGGCCGTGCGCCACGGCGTGATGAACTCGCTCGCCTTCGAAACGGAGGGCTACATCGACCGCGTGAGGGGGCAGTGGGGCGACGTGTGCGTAATTTTTACGGGCGGAGACGCGAAATACTTTGCGAAAAGAATTAAAAATACGATATTTGCAGATTGTAATCTGGTCCTGGTCGGGCTGGATCGAATTTTAGAAGCGTACTCAACGTGAAGAAAACCCTCATCGAACTCCTCCTCGCGGCGGCCGTGCTGCTCCCCGCGGCGTCGCTGGCCCAGACGAGCAGCATCAACGCCTTCTCGCCCTACACCCTCTACGGCATCGGCGAGCTCAACACCCCCGGAACGCTCCCTATGCGTTCGATGGGCGGCGTGGGCGTGGCCATGCGCAGCGGCGGGACGGTCAACCTGCTCAATCCGGCCGCCTACAGCGTGGCCCCGCAGAAGACCTTTCTCTTCAACTTCGGTCTCGAAGGGCAGAACTACTACAACGCCCAGCGCCTGGACGGGGTCAACCGCACCACGGCCTACAACACTTTCAACTTCCACGACGTGGCTTTCCAGCTGCCCCTGGCCAAGCGTCTGGGCCTGGGCTTCAGCCTCACCCCCTACAGCTCCACGGGCTACCGCATCAAGGGCGAGCACGCTTTCGACGCCTCCGACCCCGTGTGGGGCAACGTGGGCCGCGTGGGCTATGTCTACGAGGGCGAGGGCGACGTGACGGAGGTCAAGCTGGGCGTGGGCTGGGAGCTCTTCAAGAACTTCTCGCTGGGCGTGGCCGTGCAGTACTACTGGGGCGACATCGACCGCCACTACACCATGACCCCCACGCCGACGGTCGGCGACGGCACCTATCTCTCGATGATCGGCCGCGACAACTACTCCGTCTCCTCGTTCAAGGGGCAGGTGGGCATCCAGTGGAATCTCGTCAAGAATACGCGCCGTATCCTCACCTTCGGCGCCGCCTACGACTTCGGCGGCGACCTGCGCCCCGAGGCCACGCGCACGATCACCGGCAACGACAACTTCTCGACGCTGGTCAAGGGCGACACGACCCACCTCCGGCTCCGCCTCCCGCGCCAGTTGCAGGCCGGCTTCTTCTACCAGACCCCCAAGTGGACCGTGGGCGTCGACTACGTATATCAGGACTGGGGCGGCCGCAACGACCACTCCGAGCTCACGGGCGTCTCGCGCCCCGATGCAGAGCCCTTCCGCGTGGCCTACACCGACACGCACACCGTCAAGGCGGGCGTCGAATTCGTCCCCAACCGCTCCGACGTGCGCCACTTCTTCCGTCGCCTCTCCTACCGCGCGGGCGTGCGCTACGGCGACTACCACCAGACCTTCGGCGACCACCGGCTCGCGCAGTACGCCGTCACGCTGGGCGTGGGCGTGCCCGTCAAGCTGTGGGCCGTCTCGGCCATCGACATCGGCTTCGAATACGGCCGCCGCGGCTACAACGTCGCCGAGCGCATCGGGCTGGTGCGCCAGCAGTATTTCAAGTTCTCGGTGGGCTTCTCCCTGTTCGCCGGCAGCGAGAACCTCGAGTACTGGTTCGTGCGTCCCAAGTACGATTAGCGGTCCGAAATTTGCGAATCCGGGAAATTGGTGGTAATTTTGAAGGTCGGAACGACACCTGATCTCAGTCGGAAAACAACTAAAACTGAATAAATGAAAAACGTAAAGTCGTTGCTCAGTGCAACATTCGCGCTTTTCGCATTCGCAGCGATCGCGCAGGATTTCAGCGACCCGAAGTTCGCCGTGTGGGGCGAGACGGTCGAGGAGCGTCGTCAGAACATGCTCACCAGCAGCTTCCTCAAGGAGGCCTGCGACAACAAGAACTACAACCAAGGTTCGGCCTACTTCAAGGAGCTGATCGAGAAGTGCCCCGCCGCCACCATGAACACCTACGTCAACGGCACCAAGCTCTTCAAGAGCAAGATCGCCCGCGCCAAGTCGGTGGCCGAGAAGGAGGCGCTGGTCGACTCGCTGCTGCTCTGCTACGACCTGCGCAACCAGTACTTCGGCAACCACAGCAAGTACGGCAGCGCCTACATCCTCGACCGCAAGGCGCGCGAGGTGCTCAACTACCTGCCCTCGGACCGTGCGGCCATCCGCAAGGCCTTCCGCGAGGCGATCGAGGCGGGCGGCGACAACACCGATCCGGAGACCGTCGTAGCCTACTTCTCCAACCTGTGCGACGACTATAAGAACACCGACGAGGTGGTCGCCGACGAGGTGATCGCCGAGTACGACCGCCTGACCCCCTTCTTCACGCAGAACCCCGAGGGCGCCGAGTTCAAGAAGCAGTTCGACGCATCGTTCGGTCTGAGCGGCGTGGCCAGCTGCGAGAACCTCGAGAAGCTCTTCAGCGAGCGTCTGGCCGCTGCTCCCGACGACGAGTCGGTGCTCTCCCAGGCCGTGGCCCTCATGTCGCGCGCCGGCTGCGACTCGGAGTTCTACTTCGAGGTCGCCGAGAAATACTACGTGGTGAAGCCCCAGACCGAGACGGCCCTCTTCCTGGCCAAGGCGTTCCAGGGCAAGGGCGACTTCGCCAAGGCGTCGAAGTACCTCAACGAGGCCATGGAGGCCGAGCAGGATCCCGCCGAGCAGCAGAAGCTGCTGGTGCGCATCGCGCTGGTCAACCTGGCGTCGAACAATGCGTCGGCCGCTGCCGCCGCTGCGCGTCAGGCCCGCGACCTGAACCCCGAGGACGGCGTGCCCTACTTCGTTCTGGCCCAGTGCTACGGCATCTCGGCCGGCAACTGCGGCGGCTTCGCCGGTCAGGCAGCCTTCTGGGTGGCCTACGACACCATGACCAAGGCCGTGGAGCTGCTCCCCGAGGATTCGGAGTACATGCCCCACGCTCGCACGGCCCTCGGCCAGTTCCGCAGCCGCTTCCCCTCCAACGAGGAGTGCTTCTTCAACGAGCTGCAGGAGGGTGCCCGCTACACGGTGACGTGCGGCCTGGCCGCCGGCATCGCCACCACGGTGCGTCCGCGTTAACTCTTCAGGCAGGCGAACCGACGGCATGATGCGATCGATCGCTGCTGGATACATCCGGGTAGCACTCCCCGTCCTGGGGAGTGCTATCTTGCTATTCTCCTGCGCGGAGCGCGAGGCCGTGCCCGACCGCCCGGCCGACGAGGCGGTGATGACCGAGTACAGCGAGCGTCTGTCGGTGGTCGTCTCGCAGAACGGTCGCCGCTCCTACCGCTTCGAGGCGCCGCTGCTCGAGGGCTACACGCTCGGCGGCGAGCCCTACCGCGAGTTCCGCCGCGGCGTGGAGGTCTTCACCTACCTCGACGACTCTCTCTCGACCGTCGACGCCACGCTGCGAGCCAACTACGCCATCTTCTATCCCGACCGGCAGCTGTGGGAGGCGCGCGGCGACGTGGCCGTCGAGAAGCACGACGGAAAGCGGCTCTACACGCAGCAGCTCTTCTGGAACGCCCGCACGCGCAAGATCTATTCGAACGTCGACTCGAAGTTCGTGCATCCGCGCGGTGTCTCCTACGGCGAGGGCTTCGAGGCCGACGAGGATTTCAAGGACTGGCGTTTCCGCCGCCAGCGCAGCCGCCTCGAGGTCGAGGCGCCGCGGCGCGACAGCACGGCCGCGCGCAACGCCGCCGACCGCCGCTCCGACCGCGGGCGTGACGGGGCGGGGCGCGGTGCCGATGCCGATGCCGATGCCGATGCCGATGCCGACGCCGACGCCGACGCCGAGGGCTCCGATAAACTGCCGGCTCCGCGCTCGGGGCTGCGCCGCCTGCCCGACGATGCTGCCCGGCCGTTGCGCCCGCTGCGGCCCGAGCGCCTCGACGCGGCGCCTGGGCGCTCCGATGCGACGCCCGAGCGGCGCTCCCCGACAGAACGGCTTTCGACCGACGGGGAGTCCCGGCCGGCCGAACCTGCGGAGGCTGACGGCGGGCGCACTGCCTCCAGCGGGCGTTTCGGTGCGGACGCTGCGACGGGCGCCGATGCGCATTCCCGCGCCGGCGGACGCACAGCCTCCGATGGGCGCACTGCCTCCGATGGGCGCACAGCCTCCGATGGGCGCACTGCCTTCGGCGGGCGCTTCGTCCCCGGCGGGCCTGCGGGCCCGGTCGGGCGCCGGTCGTCCGACCTCGTGTCGCGCCGCGATGCCGCCGTGCCTTGCGTGACATCCGTGGCACTCGCCGCTCCAGCGATTCGTGCGGCTTCCGCGGTACGTGTTGCCGCCGCCCCAACTGCGCCGGGGACCGGCTCTCCGGCCGTCGCCGCGACCCCCGCAATCCCGGCCGACCGCTGCTGTCCGGCCGTCGCCGCGACCTTCGCGGCCGCCGACATCCCCGCCGCGTCCGTTGCGCTTGCGGCTACGACTGCGGCAGCCGCTGGCCCCGCAATCCCGGCCGTGACCCTCGCAACCTCGGCCGGCCCTGCCGCCCCCGCCCGCTCCGCGGCCCGTGCGGTGCGGCGCACACCCCTCGAAATCATGACCCAACCCTTCGCTGAACGATGCTGACCTCTCTCATACTGATCGTCGTCATGCTGCTGCTCTCGGCTTTCTTCTCGGGCATGGAGATCGCCTTCACGAGCAAGAACCGCCTCAAACTGGAGATCGACCGCAAGCAGAGCCGCATGTTCGACCGCATCGCCGACATCTTCGCCCGCCGCCCGGGCCAGTACATCACCACCATCCTGGTGGGCAACAACATCGCGCTGGTCGTCTACTCGCTCTACATGTCGCTCGTGCTGCGCTCGCTCTTCTACCTGGCCGGGTGGGAGCGCGTTGCCGCCGAGGGCTCGGTGGCCGTCGAGACGGCAGTCTCGACGCTCATCATCATCTTCTGCGCCGAGTTCCTGCCCAAGTCGATCGTGCGCAACAACCCCAACTTCTACTACCGCGCCTTCGCGCCGGTCATCTGGTTCTTCTACGTGCTGCTCTACCCCCTGGCGCGCTTCACCACGCTGCTCTCGCAGGGGATCCTGCGTCTGGTGGGCCGCCGCGTCGAGGAGCGCCCGGCCCCTGCGAGCTTCAACCGCGAGGATCTGGCCGCGCTGCTCGACGGCAACGCCGCCGAGCAGGGTCCCGAGCCCGACAACGAGCTGAAGCTCTTCCAGAACGCGCTCGACTTCGCCGACCTGCGTGTGCGCGACTGCATGGTCCCGCGCGTCGACGTCGAGGCGGTCGACCTCGACGATACGACGGTCGAGCAGCTCACCGCGCGCTTCGTCGAGTCGAAATATTCGCGCATCTTCGTCTGGCGCAAGAGCATCGACAACATCGTCGGCTACGTCAACTCGAAGAGCCTCTTCATGTGCCCGGCCTCCATCTCGGAGGTGGTCATGGAGGTCAACTTCGTGCCCGAGACCATGCCCCTGCAGCTGCTGCTGGAGAACTTCACGCGCCACCGCAGCAACATCGCCGTGGTGATCGACGAGTTCGGCGGCACGGCGGGCGTCATCTCGCTCGAGGACGTGCTGGAGCAGATCTTCGGCGAGATCGAGGACGAGCACGACGCCTCGGACCTCACCGAGAAGCAGGTGGGGCCCGACGAGTGGGTCCTCTCGTGCCGCCACGAGGTCAAGTACCTCAACGAGCGCTACGACCTGGGGATCGAGGAGAGCCGCGACTACGACACGCTGGCCGGCTTCATCATCTCGCGCTACGAGGGCATCCCGCAGGCGGGCGAGACGCTGGTCCTCGACGGGCTGCAGCTGCGCATCCTGCGCACGACGCGCTCGCGCATCGAGCTGGCGCGCGTGAAAAAGTTGTGATAAATAGAGGTGTTTACCGAATATTTTCTTATCTTTGGGGCCGCCGAAGATACGTGCGCGCGGCAAAGCCTGCTTTCGCCCCTGCTTGCCCGTATCCCGGTCCAGGTATCCGCAACAAACGATAATTAACAGATTCATATGGCAAGTTTAAACACGTTACGCACCAGGTTCGGCATCGTGCTGTCGGTCATCATCGCGCTGGCCCTCCTGGCATTCATCCTCTCGCTGAAGACCGAGATGGGCTTCTCGGGCCAGGACCCCAAGGTGGGCGTCATCGCCGGCGAGAAGATCAACTATTCGGAGTACTACGAGGAGTACGAGCGCGTCAAGGCGCAGAGCGGCGCTCAGGAGAGCGACGAGCAGCAGTCGGCCATGCTGGCCAATGCCACGTGGCAGTCGCTCTTCAACCGCTACGTCGTCGCCCCCGGTCTGGAGCAGCTGGGCCTCGAGGTGAGCGACGCCGAGCGTCTGGCGATCATCGGCGGCGAGCACCTCTCGCAGACCCTCTACAACGCTTTCGCCGACCCCCGCACGGGGCGCTACGACGTGGAGGCCGTGCGTCAGTTCCTCCTGCAGGCCGAGACCGATCCCCAGGCGCAGCAGGCCTGGGCCCAGCTCAACGAGCAGATCTGCGCGGAGCGCGCCCTGCAGAAGTACTTCGGTCTGGTGCGCGGCGGCGCCTACGTCAACTCGCTGGAGGTGGCGCGCGGCGTCGAGGCGGCCAACGAGACCTTCTCGGGCAAGTGGGCCGGCAAGCGATACCTGTCGGTTCCCGACTCGCTCTTCGACGTCTCCTCGTCGGAGATCCGCTCCTACTACAAGGCGCATAAGAACCGCTTCCGCCAGCAGCCCGCGCGCACGCTGTCGTACGTGGTCTTCGAGGTCGCTCCGACCGACGACGACATGCTCGCGCTCGAGCGCAAGGTCGCGGAGGTGGGCGCCGAGTTCGCCGAGACTGCGGAGCTGCGCTCGTTCGTGCGCGCCAACCGCAACGGCCGCATCGCCGACCGCTACGTCACGGCGGCCCAGCTGGCCGACGACGAGGCCGAGGCGTTGATGAACGGCCGCACCTACGGCCCCGTGCTGAAGAACAACCAGTGGACCATGGCCCGCGTGCTCGACACCAAGACGGTCGCCGACTCGCTGGGTATCCGCCACATCGTCCTTCCCTATACGCAGGAGTCGCTGGCCGACAGCCTCATGGGCGCGCTCAAGGCCGGTGCCGACTTCGCGCAGACGGCCGCTGCCTACTCGGCCTACGAGGCTACGGCCGCCAACGGCGGCGAGGTGGGCGTGCTGCCCTTCTCCTCCTTCTCGGGCGAGTTCGCCGAGGCGCTGGCCGGTGCCAAGCAGGGCGACGTGGTGAAGATCGCGTCGGGCGACATGATCCAGCTCGTGCAGGTCTACCGCGCCGACAAGCCCGTGAAGCACGTGCTGGTGGCTTCGATCACCTACCCGGTCGAGGCGTCGGAGGCTACGCGCCGCGACGTGCACAACCATGCCGGTACCTTCACCGTGCTGGCCAAGAACGGCTTCGCCGCCGCTGCCGACTCGGCTGCCGTGACGCCCCGCGTGGCCATGATGGCCCAGGGCGACCGCACGATCAACGGCCTGGAGGATTCGCGCGAGGTGGCCCGCTGGGCCTACGGCGCCGAGGTGGGCGACGTTTCGGAGATCTTCAACGTGGGCAAGGACTACGTGATCGCCACCCTCACGGACGTGAACGACGACCGCTATGCGCCCGTCGAGCAGGTAGCGCAGCAGATCCGCGCGCAGCTGCTCCGCGACAAGAAATACGACTATATCGTAGGGCAGCTCTCGGGCACGACGCTCGAGGAGCAGGCCGCCTCGCTGGGCAGCGAGCCCGAGGCGTTCGAGGGCGTAAGCTACGGTTCCTACTACGTCAACGGCGCGGGTCTGGAGCCCCGTCTGGTAGGTGCGATCTCCGCGGCGCAGCCCGGTGAGGTGTCGGCACCCGTCAAGGGTCTCGGGAGCGTGCTCGTCTTCCGCGTCGACGACGCCGACAACGCCGCCAAGCAGACCCCCGAGGCCGAGCGCGTGCGCGCCCAGGCGATGGCCGAGAGCCTCGCGCAGCAGTTCTCGCTGCAGGCCGTTCAGGAGATGGCCCGGATCGAGGATCTGCGCGGCAAGTACTTCTAACGGCGGGGCGGGGGAGCCCCCGGGGCCCGGGCGGTTGTCCGACCGATCCGAAGGCTGCCTGCCGGGTGGGTTGTTCGCCCGACCGGGGCGGTTGCCGAGGCGGCTGCTTCTCCGGGAATGGCCGCCCGATGAATCGCCGACGCGCGGACCCTCCGGCTCGCGACCCGACGATACGAAACGCACCGAACGAATTTTTCGTTCGGTGCGCTTTGTTTTCTCGGCCGGCGTCGCTATCTTTATCCTCGTCTCTCGGCGCGTGCGGCCGCATGCCGCGGGGCCATCTGACACGCAACACCAATAACAGTTCGAACCATGAATAATTTTACCTACTGCAACCCCACCCGGCTGGTCTTCGGGCGGGGAACGATCGCCCGCCTCGCGGAGTTCATACCGGCCGACCGGCGGCTGATGATTACCTTCGGCGGGGGCAGCGTCCGGCGCAACGGCGTCTACGACCAGGTGGCGCGGGCGCTCGAGGGGCGCGACTGGGTGGAGTTCTGGGGCATCGAGCCCAATCCCTCGGTCGAGACCGTGCGTGAGGCCGTGGCGCTGGGACGCGAGCACGGCGTCGACTTCCTGCTCGCGGTGGGCGGCGGCTCGGTCATCGACGGTACGAAGCTCATCGCCGCGGGGCTCCGCTACGAGGGCGACCCGTGGGAGATCGTCGAGCGGGGCAGCGCCACCGATACCGTGCCGCTGGCGACGGTGCTGACGATGGCCGCCACGGGTTCGGAGATGAATTCGGGGGCGGTGATCTCGCGGCAGGAGACGCGCGAGAAGCGCGCCTTCTACGGCAATTACCCCCTCTTCTCGGTGCTCGACCCCGAGACCACCATTTCGCTTCCGAAGCGGCAGATCGCCTGCGGCCTTGCCGACACCTTCGTCCACGTGCTGGAGCAGTATCTTACGCGCGCGGGGCAGTCGCGGCTGATGGACCGCTGGGCCGAGGGCATCCTCCACAGCGTGCGCGAGGTGGCGCTGCGCGTGCTGGGCGATGCGCCCGACTACGACGCCGCGGCCGACTACATGCTCTCGGCGACGCTGGCGCTTAACGATATGATCCGCATGGGCGTCGCGCAGGACTGGGCGACCCACATGATCGGCCACGAGCTCACGGCGCTGCACGGCCTCACGCACGGGGCGACGCTGGCCATCGTCATGTGCGGTACCATGCGCGTGCTGCGCGAGCAGAAGCGCTCCAAGCTCCTGCAATACGGCGAGCGCATCTGGGGCATCGCCGAGGGGACGGAGGAGGAGCGCATCGACCGCGCGATCGCCGCCACGGAGGAGTTCTTCCGCTCGCTGGGGCTCTCTACGCGCCTTGCCGAGGAGGGCATCGGTGCCGAGACCGTGGCCGAGATCGAGCGGCGCTTCACGGCGAGCGGCGTGCGTCACGGCGAGGCGCGCAACGTCGACGGCGCCGTGGCGCGGCAGATCCTCGAGGCCTGCATGTAGGGCCTTTGCCGGGGCGGGAGCGGCCTGCGGCTGTCGGATCATTCGATGGCTCTATAGTTCGATAAGGGATGAAGGCGGCCCCTGCGGGGGCCGCCTTCGTTCGGTGTGGGCGTTGCTCTTCGCTGCCGCTCGGGGCTATTCGGCTGCCTCGGCTGCCTCGGCCGCTTCTGCCGCTTCGTCGGCCGGACCCTCGATGGCGAAGGTGGCGACGATGGTCTGCTTCTCGTCGATTAGGTTGGGGTTGCTCACCGTGATGCCGAACTCGCCGGCGGGCTTGTCGAGGAGCGTGAGCAGGTAGGACCTCTCGCCGTACTTGCTGGCCTCGAAGCGCAGGCGCTCCAGCTTGTTGGTCTTCACGCTGCCGAAGGTGCTCGCCGAGGCCACCTCTGCGAGGCGGCGCTTCTTGGTGGCGTCGAAGCGGAAGACGTTGATGATCGAAATGGGGTCGGAATTATTGTCCACAGCCTTGACTATGAAGCGGATGGGCTGCTCGCCGTCGAGGCGTACGGCCGCTGCGGGCGACTCGATGACGATCTTGGTCTTGGCCTTGCCGATGCCGACGATCAGCACGCCGGCGTTGGCGCGCGTGCGCATCTGCACGGTCTCCTTTTCGAGCTTGGCGGTGCTCCCGTCGGGCAGGACGGCCACCACCTCGCCGATGAAGTCGGGTTCGGGAACCTCGGGCATCTGCGCCCGCGTCGTCGCGGCGGCGCACAGCAGGGCCGCCAGGAGAAGAAGTCGTTTCATGGTTGCAAGTGTTTGGGTTCTTGCAAATTTAGACAAAATATCCCCCCCCGCAAATTTTCAGCGGGAAAATTGTCGTCGAAGGGCGATTTTTTGTTCGGACGCTCCGCCGGGGCAAGTAAAAAGTAATAAGTACAAAGTGAGAAGTAATTAAG
>CABIXK010000007.1:0-21552 GCA_902362705.1 Rikenellaceae bacterium | reverse complement strand
GCACCACTTCGGCCTTCGCCGAAGCGAGCAACCCTGCCCCCTCGCTCGCGCTTTTAGCCGCCGTCCGACGGCCGCCTTTTTCGCCGGGCGGGGTGAGGCGCCGCTTGCAGCGGCGCAATGCACAATTATTCATTCTCGGCCCGATGGGCCGGGCAGCCCGTAGCCGTCCCCGGGCGAAGGGCTGCTCGCTACTCTCGCGCCACTTCGCCGGCTACGGGCCGAAAACAGCGGTCGAACTATATAAAAAAAGAAGACCTGGCTCTTAGCCGGGCGCCGGCTACGGCCTGCCCCTCACGTCCCGCTTTTAGTTAAT
Source organism: Rikenellaceae bacterium (assembly GCA_902362705.1). GTDB lineage: Bacteria > Bacteroidota > Bacteroidia > Bacteroidales > Rikenellaceae > Alistipes. Next base: position 21,239 of record CABIXK010000007.1, on the reverse strand, counting down.
TACTTTTGCTCTCGACCCGCAGGGTCGTGCGGGCCGCAGCCTCCGGCGGCGGAGGCCCGCAACTCGCCCGAGGCTCGTGCGCCCTCCGCAGGCTGGCCCGAGGAGAAATTGAAAATGCCCCCGGCAACACCTATAATATAAAAAAGCCGGACACCCCTCGTGGAGCGTCCGGCGCATTGCGTATCGGAACAGGAGACTACTCCTCGTCGCGGTACATGTGCTCTACGTAGACGGCGTGCATCATCGCCTCGCGCTTCGCGATCGAAGGCTTGGTGAAGTACTGGCGGCGGCGGAGCTCCTTCAGGACGCCCGTGCGCTCGTATTTACGCTTGAACTTCTTCAGGGCGCGCTCGATGTTCTCGCCCTCCTTTACCGGCATGATAATCATAGTAGTATGCTTTTTTTGTTTGTTTTGTAATCTTCTTTTTGGAGCTTTGTCCGGTGCTCCTTCCGGTTTTCGGGGGTTGCTGTGAGGTCATTCGCCGCGTCCGCTGTCGGTGCCGAACCGCAGGTAGGGAGCCAGGCGGGCTGCCTCCTCGCGGGTCAGTATATGGTCTTCGATCATCTCTTCAGCGGTGCTCCAACCTCCTTTCAGCTGTCTGTATTTGAGTAGTCTCCGAAGCGTCGTCGGCGCCATGTAGGGATGGGATGCCAACTCGTTCGGAGCCGCAAAGTTAACATCTATTTTCCGAATTACGAAAGAATCGCAGCTAATTTGTTGCAAAATTCGCTCGTAATTGCGCTCCGTAACCCCCGGAACCTCGGCCAGCTGCTCCGCGCGGTGGAACCCGCCCAGCCGCTCGCGGTAGCGGAGTATGGCCCCTACGGTCCGCTCGCCGATCCCCGCCACGGAGCGCAGCGCCGCCGAGTCGGCCGTGTTGAGCTCCACGCGCGCGGGTGCCGACGGCGCGGGCCGCTCGGGAAAGAGGACGTAGGGTGCGAGCGCGCGTGCCACAGAGTCGCTCACCACGTAGCAGGCGGCCAGCTCCTCCATGTCGTAGATGCCGCTCGCGTCGCGCCAGCGGACGAAGGCCTCGGCCTGGCGCTTCGACAGCGCCCCGATGGCCCGCAGGTAGCGGGCGCTCACCGTGTCGATGCGGAACGGGCGGGGGCGGAGGGCGCGGCGCTCGTCGACGATCCGCCCCGGGCGATAGTCGCGCGGGGCGATGGCGTAGCGGCGCCCGATGCGGATCCAGGGGCGTAGGCGGCGAAAGAGCGAGTCGTCGATGCCGTAGCATAGGGCCACGTCCTCGGCGATGCGGAAGACCTTGCCCGAGGCGCGGAACTTGAGCAGCGATACGGCCTCCTGCGGCGTGAGCCCCAGCGCGCGCAGGGTGTCGTAGTCGACCGTGTTGGGGTCGAAGTGCCGCATCCGCACGCTGTCGGCCGGCGGCCGAAGCTCCATCTCGGCCTCGGCGCGCCGGGCTGCCGACTCATCGCCCCTGGGCCGCGCCAGCGCGAAGGCCAGCACCACCAGCGCCGCCAGCGGCACGAACAACGCAACGGTGCGTATCTCTCTGTCGGTAAATAGTTTTCCAGCCATGATCGAATGGAAAGTTGAAAATGGAAAGTTGAAAATTCAGCAGCGGCACCCGCTTTCCACGTACAAGGTACGAAATAATCCGCCGATCTCCAAACGGATTATTTTAGTTGAAAAACTATCAACAATAGTTGTAAAACGAAAAACAATAGTTATATTTGCGTCGTAAACGATCCGATGCTATGGACAAACTCGAAAAACTGACCCGCCGCGAAGAGGAGCTCATGCGCTGGTTCTGGCAGCGCGGCCCGCTGTTCGTTCGCGAGCTGGTGGAGCTCTCGCCCGAGCCCAAGCCCCATTTCAACACCCTCTCGACCATGGTCCGTTCGCTTGAAGCGAAGGGCTACCTGGGTCACAAGGCCTTCGGGGCCACCTATCAATACCATCCGCTCGTCTCGGAGGAGGAGTTCTCGCGCCGCACGTTGGGCGGGGTCATCCGCCGCTACTTCGGCAGCTCCTATCTGGGGGCCGTGTCGGCGTTGGTCGAAGAGGAGAAGATCTCCGTGGAGGAGCTGCGCGAACTGGTCGACCGCATCGAACGCCGAAACCGCGGGTAGGGATGCTCTGGGCCTTCACCATCTACTCGCTCGAGACGGGCGCATGCCTGGCGGGGTTCTACCTCTTCTTCAAGCTGCTGCTCAGCCGCGAGACTTTCCATTGGCTCAACCGCATGCTGATCCTCGCGGCCACCGCCGCCTCGTTCGCGCTCCCGGTGTGCGTCGTCACGCGTTACCGCGTGCTGCCGGCCGCGCTCGGCCCGGCGCAGGATGCCGCCGCGCTGCCTTCGGACACGGCGCTTGCCGAGGCCGCGGCGCAGGGTCCCGTCTGGTGGCAGACCGCCGCGGGGGTGCTCCTTCTGGCCGGAGCCGCGGTGACGCTCGCCGCGATGCTGCGCTCGCTCTGGTGCGTGCGGCGCGTCCTGCGCGAGGGGCGGCGCGAACGGCTCGACGACGGGGCGTGGCTCGTCGTCGCGGAGCGGGAGATCGCCCCCTTCAGCTGGGGCCGCCACATCGTCGTCTCGCGCCGCGACCTGGAGGAGAACGGCCGCGCGATCCTCACCCACGAGCGAGCCCACGTGCGGCTGCACCACTCGCACGACCTGCTGGCGACCGACCTCGCGGGGTGCTTCCAGTGGTTTAACCCCGCGATGTGGCTGCTGCGCCGCGAGCTGCGCGCGCTGCACGAATACGAAGCCGACGCGGCGGTGCTCGACAGCGGCGTCGACGCGCGGACCTATCAACTGCTACTCATAAAGAAAGCTGCCGGCGAGAGGTGGTACTCGGTCGCCAACAGCTTCAATCACAGTAAACTTAAAAGCCGTATTACCATGATGTTGCAAAAAAGATCATCGCGGTGGGCAGCAGCCAAGGCGCTGCTGGTGCTGCCGCTTGCAGGAGTCGCCCTCGGGGCATTCGCCGAGACCGTCTATGTCGTTCCCGACGACAAAGGTACGAATAAGCGAGAGCAAAAGCAAGCGGAGAGCTTGTTTTTGCCGAGCGAGAGTGCCTTCGGCGAAGCCAAAGATACGAAAAAAGGCGCACGAAACCAAGAGCAGACGACGATCGTCGTCACGGGCGGCTATTCGGACAAAGTCGCTGTCCGCGGCACCGACGCACCGACCGGGCTGAAGCCGCTCTACATCGTCGACGGCAAGGAGGTGGAGAACCTCGACGGCGTCGACATGGGGCGCGTCGCCGGCATCACCGTGCTTAAGGACGCCACGGCCACCGAGCGATACGGCGAGGGGGCCAAGGACGGCGTCATCATCATCACGACGCGCTCCGCGGGGGACACGAGCGACGGGCTGACGGTCACCACCCCCTCCGGCGGTGCGAGCGAGGTCAAGCGCACGACGAGCGGCAATATGGAGCGGATCACCGTCGTCACGTCGCCGGCCGGCTCCGACGCTGCGGCCAAGCCCGGCGACGACACGCTGCTCGTGGTCGGCCGCAAGGGCTCCGCGCAGGACAAGACCACTACCACCACCATGACCACCTCGATCGACGACAGCGGCGCGGTCGTATCGTCGGAGACGATCCGCGTCACGGGCAACGTCACGCTGACGGAGGGTTCGCAGTTCGACGATGCGCTCATCCTCATCGACGGCAAGGAGGCCACGTCGCGCCGGCTGCATAAGCTCGACTCGGAGAAGATCGAGGAGATCCGGATCCTCAAGGGCAAGGCCGCCGAGGAGGCCTACGGCGAGAAGGGTGCCCGCGGCGTGGTGGTCGTCACCACCAAGAAAAAGTAGCGCCTGCCCGGCCGCACGAATAAAAAGTTCACCGGGACCGCTTCCTCGCACGTGGGGGAGCGGTCTTTTTTTGTCGGGTGCCCGGCGCGCTCGGGTGGGGCGGGGGATTTGGTGCGTTCGGCCGGCCCGTCTGCCCGCTCTGCCGCGCCGGACGCCCGCTCTGCCGGGTGCGTTTTGCCGGGTCGCGCAACTGCCCCGCCCCGGCGGAACGTGCCGTCGGACGGGCCCCGCGGCGACGAAAAAGGGGAGCCGGCCATCCGGTTCCCCTTTCGCTGTTTCGCCCCTCGCGCGCTACCGCAGGAAGAGCAGCTCGCGGTACTTGGGCAGCGGCCACATCTGGTCGTCGACGATCTCTTCGAGCTTGTCCACGTGGTAGCGTATGGCGTCGAACGTGCAGGCCACCGTGTCGTGGTAGGCGATCGCCTTGGCGCGCATCTCTTCGATGCGGTTGGCCGCCTTGCGCGCCTCGACCATCTCGTCGGTGAGGCGCTGGATCTCGGCCGTGTGCTCCTGGATGCGGCGGATCAGCAGAATGTCGGACGAGGCGGAGAGATTCAGGTGGCGCATCTGCGACATCTTGTAGACCTTGTCGAGCAGCATCGCCTCGTAGCGCGACGCCACGGGCACGATGTGGTTCATCGTCAGGTCGCCCAGCACGCGCCCCTCGATCTGGATCTTTTTCACGTAGGTCTCCCACTTCACCTCCGTGCGCGCCTCGACCTCCACGGGCGAGAGCACCTCCGCCGTGCGGAACATCTCCAGGGCCTCCGCATCGAGGTAGCGGTCGAAGATCAGCGGCGTCGAGGTCTCGCAGTCGAGCCCGCGGCGCGCCGCCTCGGCCTTCCACTCCTCCGAGTAGCCGTTGCCGTCGAAGCGGATGGGCTGCGAGGCGTGGATCATCTCCTTGAGCACCTCGTAGATCGCCTTCTCCTTCTTGGCGCCGGCCTCGATGCGGGCGTCGACCGCCTCGCGGAAGGCCCGCAGCTCGGCCGCCACGGCCGTGTTGAGCACGATCATCGCCTCGGCGCAGTTGTCCGACGAGCCGACGGCGCGCAGCTCGAAGCGGTTGCCCGTGAAGGCGAAAGGCGAGGTGCGGTTGCGGTCGGTGTTGTCGATCAGCAGCGTGGGGATGTGCGATATGCCGCTCATCTTGAATACGTTCTTGGCGTCGAAGCGGATCGCGTCGTCGCTCTTCGAGGCGGCCAGCTTGTCCAGCACGGCCGACACCTGCTTGCCCAGGAAGGTCGAGATGATGGCCGGGGGCGCCTCGTTGGCGCCCAGGCGGTGGGCGTTGGTGGCGCTCATGATCGCCGCCTTGAGCAGGCCGTTGTGCTTGTGCACGGCCGAGATGACGTTCACGAGGAAGGTGATGAACTGCAGGTTCTCGGCCGCCGTGCGGCCCGGGCCCAGCAGGTTGACGCCCGTGTCGGTGCCGAGCGACCAGTTGTTGTGCTTGCCCGAGCCGTTGATCCCCTTGAAGGGCTTCTCGTGCAGCAGCACGCGGAACTTGTGGCGGCGGGCGATCTTGTCCATGATGGTCATCAGCAGCTGGTTGTGGTCGTTGGCCAGGTTGGCCTCCTCGTAGACGGGCGCCAGCTCGAACTGGTTGGGCGCCACCTCGTTGTGGCGCGTCTTGACGGGGATGCCCAGCTTCAGGCTCTCGTACTCGAGCTCGCGCATGAACGAGATGACGCGCGTCGGTATCGCGCCGAAGTAGTGGTCCTCCAGCTGCTGGTTCTTGGCCGACTCGTGGCCCATGAGCGTGCGGCCCGTGAGCATCAGGTCGGGGCGCGCGGCCCACAGGCTCTCGTCCACGAGGAAGTACTCCTGCTCCCAGCCCAGGTAGGCGTGCACGCGCTGCACGTTCTTGTCGAAGTAGCGGCACACCTCCGTGGCCGCCTTGTCCACGGCGTTGAGCGAGCGCAGCAGCGGCGCCTTGTAGTCGAGCGCCTCGCCCGTGTAGGCGATGAAGACGGTGGGGATGCAGAGCGTCGTGTCGACGATGAAGGCGGGCGACGCGGGGTCCCAGGCCGAGTAGCCGCGCGCCTCGAAGGTGTTGCGGATGCCGCCGTTGGGGAACGACGAGGCGTCGGGCTCCTGCTGCACGAGCAGCTTGCCCGAGAACTCTTCGAGCACGCCCCCGCAGCTGTCGGGTTCGGCGAAGGCGTCGTGCTTCTCGGCCGTGCCGCCCGTCAAGGGCTGGAACCAGTGGGTGTAGTGGTCGGCTCCGTGCTCGAGGGCCCACTGGCGCATGCCTGCGGCGATGCCGTCGGCCAGCTCGCGCGTCAGCGGCGTGCCGTTCTCCATCGTGTCGATCAGCGCGTCGTAGGTCGCGCGGTTGAGGTACTTGCGCATGGCGTCGCGGCCGAAGACCTTCTCGCCGAAATAGTCCGAGGGACGCCCTGCCGGGACCTCCACCTCGAGGGCCGTGTGGTTGATCGCCGCATCGACCATCTTGAATCTGAGTAGTGACATGTGCTGCTGTTTTTCGGTTGCTTTTACGTCGACAAAGGTAAAAATTTCTGCGGCTCGTTGTTTTTCCGAAATCGCTGTTTTTCGGAAAAACGTGCGATTTTTTCGCTGTTTTCTGATTTTTCAGGGCTTTTTTCGGTGTGTCGGTCGGTTTTTTCGCGCTGTTTTTGGAAAATCGATGTCGATTTTCGCCGATCGGCTGATTTCCGGCGATTCCGTAAAATCGGAGAAATGGGCGGCGTTTCGTGTGAATATTGTTCCATGGGTCCTTTTTCGGCGGCTGCCGTGCCCTGTCGCCGCCCGACGCAGCGCGGGAGAGGCGGAACGGGGGAGCCTGTTATTTTGTTAACAATTTATTTGTAACAATCCGCAATAATTCCTTATCTTTGACTTCGTCTTAGATACTTCCGCTCGGCAAAAGCAAGCGAACTTGCATTTGCTCTCGCTTATTCGTATCTTTACATGCAATATGCAACGACAACACTCATACTAATCTCTAAAATAGTTATGGCAAACACCAATCGTGAAAAGCTGTTCACCGAATTTCCCCCGGTTCCGACCGAGAAGTGGGAAGAGGTGATTACGGCCGATCTGAAGGGCGCGGATTACGAGCGCAAGCTCGTATGGCGCACGGGCGAGGGCTTCAACGTGCGGCCCTACTACCGCGCCGAGAACCTCGAAGGGCTCCGTTTCCTGGGCTCGCAGGCAGGCGAGTTTCCCTACGTGCGGGGCGTGCGCTCGCACAACCGCTGGCGCATCCACCAGAGCGTCGCAGTCGCCGACCCGGCGGCCGCCAACGCCGAGGCGCTCAAGCTCCTCGACGCGGGCGTCGACTCGCTGGGCTTCGTAGTCGAGCGCGAGGCCTTCACGGCCGCCGATCTCGACAGCCTGCTCGCAGGCATCCACCTGCCGGCCATCGCCGTCGCCTTCTCGGGCAAGTGCGTGGCCGACCTTGTGGAGCTCTTCCTCGCCAAGATCGGGCGCGAGGGCATCGACAAGTGCGACGTCAAGGCGTCGTTCGCCATCGACCCGCTGGTCGTCGGCCTCGCCTCGGGCAAGGGGCTCTGCGCCGACTGCATCGCACGCATCGCCGCGCTCATGGCCAAGGCGGCCGAGTACAAGCACGTGCGCCTGGTGACCGTGGCCGGTCACACCTTCGGCAACGCCGGCTCGACGATCGTCGAGGAGCTCGCTTTCGCCCTCTCGGCCGGTCAGGACTACCTGGCCCGCCTGACCGACGCGGGCGTCGACGCCGAGACCGTGGCGCGCAAGCTGCGCTTCTCGTTCTCCGTCACCTCCAACTACTTCATGGAGATCGCCAAGCTGCGCGCGGCCCGCATGCTGTGGGCCAACATCGTCAAGGCCTACGCACCCGAGAAGGACTGCCCCTGCAAGATGCAGATCCACGCCGAGACCTCGCGCTGGAACCAGACCGTCTACGACCCCTATGTCAACATGCTGCGCGGCACCACCGAGGCCATGTCGGCCGCCATCGGCGGCGTCTACTCGCTGGAGGTGACGCCGTTCGACGCTTCGTTCGAGGCCCCCACGGAGTTCTCCAAGCGCATCGCCCGCAACGTCGAGCTGCTGCTCAAGCACGAGTCGCACTTCGACCAGGTCGTCGACCCCGCCGGCGGCTCCTACTACATCGAGAACCTCACCGAGTCGATCGCCGCCGAGGCGTGGAAGCTCTTCCTCGAGATCGAGCAGAAGGGCGGCTACGCCGCGGCCTACGAGGCGGGCTTCATCCGCGAGCGTGTGGCCGCATCGGCCGCCGCCAAGGATAAGAACATCTCGACGCGCCGCCAGATCCTGCTGGGCGCCAATCAGTTCCCCAACTTCACGGAGGTCGCTCCCGCCGAGATCGGCACCGAGGCAGTCACGCGCTGCGAGGCCGAGGGCAACGCCCTGGCCGCCTACCGCGGTGCCATGGCCTTCGAGCGCATGCGCCTGGAGGTCGACCGCTCGGGCAAGCAGCCCAAGGCCTTCATGCTCACGTGCGGCAGCCTGGCGATGGCCCGCGCCCGCGCCCAGTTCTCGTGCAACTTCTTCGCCTGCGCCGGCATCCGCGTCGAGGACAACACCTTCTTCAAGTCCGTAGAGGAGGGCGTCGAGGCCGCGCTGGCTTCGAAGGCCGAGATCGTGGTGGTGTGCGCCGCCGACGACGACTACGCCGAGCTCGCACCCAAGGCCAAGGAGCTGTTGGGCGACAAGGCCATCCTGGTCGTAGCCGGCGCCCCGGCCTGCGCACCCGAGCTCGAGGCACAGGGCATCAAGAACTTCATCAACGTGAAGTCCAACGTGCTCGAGACACTGAAGTTCTACCTTAAAGAGATGGGAATCTGATTATGAGAGCGAAATTCGAAGAACTGAAATACGAAGGCGCCGGCCGCAAGAGCTGCTGCGCCTCCAAGGGCTGCGGCCAGGTCGAGCCGTGGCTGACGGCCGAGGGCATCCCCGTCAAGGGCGCCTACACGGCCGAGGACCTCGAAGGGATGGAGCACCTGAACTATGCGGCAGGCGTGGCCCCCTTCCTGCGCGGTCCCTACTCGACCATGTACGTCATGCGTCCGTGGACCATCCGCCAGTATGCCGGCTTCTCGACCGCCGAGGAGTCGAACGCCTTCTACCGCCGCAACCTCGCGGCCGGCCAGAAGGGTCTGTCGGTGGCCTTCGACCTGGCTACGCACCGCGGCTACGACGCCGACCACCCGCGCGTGGTGGGCGACGTGGGCAAGGCCGGCGTGTCGATCTGCTCGGTCGAGGACATGAAGGTCCTCTTCAACGGCATCCCCCTCGACCGCATGTCGGTGTCGATGACCATGAACGGTGCCGTGCTGCCCATTCTGGCCTTCTACATCGTCACGGGTCTGGAGCAGGGCTGCACGCTCGACCAGCTCTCGGGTACGATCCAGAACGACATCCTCAAGGAGTTCATGGTGCGCAACACCTATATCTATCCGCCCGAGTTCTCCATGCGCATCATCGCCGACATCTTCGAGTACACCTCGAAGAACATGCCCAAGTTCAACTCGATCTCCATCTCGGGCTACCACATGCAGGAGGCGGGCGCCACGGCCGACATCGAGCTGGCCTACACGCTGGCCGACGGTCTGGAGTACCTGCGTGCGGGCGTCAACGCAGGCATGTCGATCGACGCCTTCGCACCGCGTCTGTCGTTCTTCTGGGCCATCGGCATGAACCACTTCATGGAGATCGCCAAGATGCGCGCAGCCCGCATGCTGTGGGCCAAGATCGTCAAGCAGTTCGAACCCAAGAACCCCAAGTCGCTGGCCCTGCGCACCCACTCGCAGACCTCGGGCTGGTCGCTCACCGAGCAGGATCCGTTCAACAACGTGGCCCGCACCGCCATCGAGGCCATGGGCGCCGCCCTGGGACACACCCAGTCGCTGCACACCAACGCCCTGGACGAGGCGATCGCCCTGCCGACCGACTTCTCGGCCCGCATCGCCCGCAACACCCAGATCTACATCCAGGAGGAGACCAACGTATGCCGCGAGATCGACCCGTGGGCAGGCTCCTACTACGTGGAGTCGCTCACCGACGAGATCGCCCGCAAGGCGTGGGAGCGCATCCAGGAGATCGAGGAGCTGGGCGGCATGGCCAAGGCCATCGAGACCGGCATCCCCAAGATGCGCATCGAGGAGGCTGCGGCCCGCAAGCAGGCCCGCATCGACTCGGGTGCCGAGAAGATCATCGGCGTCAACGAGTACCGCCTGGAGAAGGAGGCCCCGATCGACATCCTGGCCGTCGACAACACGGCCGTGCGCGAGAGCCAGATCAAGCGTCTCGAGGAGCTGCGCGCCTCGCGCGACGAGGCGGCCGTGAAGCGTGCGCTGGAGGCCATCACCGAGTGCGTGCGCACCAAGCAGGGCAACCTGCTGGCGCTGGCCGTCGAGGCTGCGAAGGTCCGCGCGTCGCTGGGCGAGATCTCCGACGCCTGCGAGGCCGTCGTAGGCCGTTACAAGGCAGTTATCCGTTCCATCTCAGGTGTTTACAGTTCGGAAGTGAAAAACGATACGCAGTTCGCGCACGCCAAGGAGCTCTGCGCCGAGTTCGCCAAGAAGGAGGGCCGTCAGCCCCGCATCATGATCGCTAAGCTGGGCCAGGACGGCCACGACCGCGGCGCCAAGGTCGTCGCGACGGGTTATGCCGACATCGGCTTCGACGTCGACATGGGTCCGCTGTTCCAGACCCCCGAGGAGGCCGCCAAGCAGGCCGTCGAGAACGACGTGCACGTGGTGGGCGTATCGTCGCTCGCCGCCGGCCACCTCACGCTCGTGCCGCAGATCATCGCCGAGCTCAAGAAGCTGGGCCGCGAGGACATCATCGTCATCGTCGGCGGCGTGATCCCCGCACAGGACTACGACGAGCTCTACCGCGACGGTGCCGCCGCCATCTTCGGCCCCGGCACGCCGATCGCCACGGCAGCCATCAAGATGCTCGAGATCCTGCTCGAGGAGTAGGCTCCCGCTCACGCCTTTTCAGAATAGCGCCCGAATCTCGGGCGCTATTCTTTTTTGCGACTGCTGGCCGGTCTTCTTTTTTCATATAGTTCGACCTCTGTTTTCGGCCCGCAGCCTGCGGCGAAGCGAACGAGCGAGCGAGGGCGAAGCGCGGGCCTCCGCCGCCGGAGGCTGCGGCCCGAAAGGGGTGGCGCGACCGCTCCGGCAGGCCGATAGCAGCTACTCGAACCCCACGACCTCGGGGCGCGAGGGGCGGTAGCGCTGCTCGTCGAGGCGGCGCGAGTTGGAGACGCGCAGGTAGTCGCTGCCGGCCCAGCCGCCCTTGCCCACGGCAAGACCCAGGCGGATCTGCACGGTGTTGAAGATCAGCCGCTCGTTGCGCAGGCGGATGCCGATGCCGAAGGTGGTGAAGAAGCTGTTCTTGAAGAGGTTGGGCGAGAAGCCGATGGTGCCGAAGTCGGCGAATCCGAACAGCGCGATGCGGAAGCCCAGGGGCTGGTAGGGGGTGAAGAGCACCGTCTCGGTGTTGAGCACGGCGCGCGTGGTGCCCGTGCGCCGCTCGTCGAGGGCCTGGAGGCCGTTTTCGCGCGTGAAGACCAGCACCTCGTCGGCGCCCGAGGCGCGGTTCCACCCCTGCGTGTAGTCGATGCCGAGGAACTGGCGCACGCGGCTGCGCCGCAGCAGGTAGAGGTTGGAGAACCAGCGCAGGTCGACATTGACGGCGCTGCGGCGCCACATGCCCGAGCGCAGGTCGATGTGGCTGCCCAGCGTGAAGCCCGCCATGAAGTAGCCGTGGGGGCGGAAGCCGCCGGTGCTGTAGTGGAGCCCCAGGTAGAGCTCGTCGTTGAACTCGCCCCACGAGCGACCGGCCGTGAGCTCGGCCCGGTAGCCCGTGGCCAGGTACTCGCGCGTGCCGAAGCCGTAGACCATGTTGGCCGTGTAGAACTTCTCGCGGTAGAGACCCGCGGAGAGCAGCACCAGGTCGCGGTCGTGGAGCGCGGGGTGGAGGTCGGGGGCCACCTCGGGGCGGAGGCCGACGCGCGCGTAGTTGTAGCGCGCCGTGAGGAAGAGGCTCGACCGCGCGGAGCGGAGGTAGCGCGAGTAGCCGCCCCACAGGTCGAGGTTGCGGGCCTTGACCAGCAGCTGCGTGTCGGCCTCGACGAAGCGGTGCTTCGACTTGATGTCGCCGTAGGTGATGCCCACCTCGTAGTCGGTGGGGCGGAGGAACTCCTTGCGCAGCCCCAGGCAGAGCTCCGAGTCGTAGAAGTCGCGCCCGGCCGAAAAGTCGGCCGTGAAGAAGCTCCCCAGCAGGTTGGGGAGCTCGTATTCGAAGATGTTGCCCCCGTAGGAGAAGTCGCCGCGGTCGAAGTGGGTCTTCACGCGGAAGAGGTTGCCCGTGCCCAGCAGGTTGGCGTCGTAGAGCCCCACCATGGTGCGCCCCTCGCCGTGCAGCGCGCCGTCGACGGTGACCGACCAGCTGTCGCGCGTGCGGATCGTGAGGTCGACGCGCATGGAGTCGAGCGAGTCGCGCCGCACCTCGATGTCGACGTCGGAGAGGTAGGCGCGCGAGCGCAGCAGCTGCTTGTTGCGCACGACCAGCTGGGGGTCGAACCTATCGCCCGGCCCGAAGAGCAGGTCGCGGCGGATGACCCGCTCGCGCGTGAGGACGTGGATGCGGTCGCCGGCCCGCTCGAACCAGTTGCCGCCCGGCCCGAAGATGGGGGCGCGGACGATGCGGATCTCGCCCACGGTGGCGCCGGCGAAGCGCTCGAGCGCGCGGCTCTCGTCGACGACGCGCCCCGTGAGCGTGTCGACGACCGGGCGGCGGAAGAGCATGCGATAGAGCAGGCGCGGCACGGCGCGGCGGCTGGTCTTGGTGCGGATGCTGTCGTAGAGGCGTCGGTTGCGCTCGCTGGTGGCGATGTCGAGATTGTCGCGCGCCACGGTGGACGACTGGCGCGTGCGCACGGTGTCGAGCAGCGGGTGGGAGTGCCGCACGGCCGGGTGCGCCGGGTGCAGCCCGCCCGTGACGAGCAGGGCGAGAAACACCGTGAAGAGCAGGCAGAGCGGACGGTTCATGGCTGTGGCGGCGTGTTTCGGTTCGTAAACAGCGATCCCGCCCCTGCCGGGACGGGATCGGTGGTCGTGCGGCGCCGACGGCCGGCATGCGGCGTCGGCGACAGGGTTACTTGCGCGCCTCCTTGGCTTCGATGCACTCGGTGGCGTGGGGGACCTTCTGGAGGCGCTCCTTGGGGATGAGCCTGCCGGTGGTCTTGCAGATGCCGTAGGTCTTGTTCTCGATGCGCACCAGAGCCATCTCGAGGTTGCGGATGAACTTGAGCTGGTGGGCGGCCAGACGGCCGCTCTCCTCCTTGGAGAGGGTGGCTGCACCCTCCTCGAGGACCTTGAACGTCGGCGATGTATCCTCCGTGTCGTTGTCGGCCGTGTGGGTGATCGTGGCGCGCAACAGGTCGTAGTCGGCGCGCGCGTTCTCCAGCTTCTGGAGGATCAACTGCCGGAACTCCGCGAGCTCGGCGTCGCTGTATCGGGTTTTCTCGTCTGCCATGGTCGTTCGTCGATAAGGGTTTACGTAAAATTAAACATATTTCCCCATAATAACAAATTTTCGGCGGAAATATTGTCTTTCCCCTGCTCAGACGCGCGTCAGGGCGATGCGCAGCGACTCGTCGTCGACCTCGCACTCGGCGACCGTCTCGCCCGCGGGGGCGTCGGCCGTCGCGACCTCCACCGCCAGCGTCTGCTGGGCGATGTAGTCGGCGTGGCGCTCCACGGCGTCGGCGACGGCGGCCTTGCGCTCGATCGCGACGCGGATGCGGTCGGTGACCTCGAATCCCGAATCCTTGCGGAGGTTCTGGATGCGGTTGATCAATTCGCGTGCCACACCCTCGGCGCGCAGCTCGTCGGTGAGCGTGATGTCGAGCGCCACGGTGAGCTTGCCCTCCGACGCCACGAGCCACCCGGGCATGTCCTCCGACGCGATCTCGAAGTCGGCGGGCGTGACCGTGAGGCGCTCGCCGCCGATCTCCAGCGTGCTCTCCTCCGCAGCCTCGATGCGGGCGATGTCCTCCTGCGTGAACGTGGCCACCAGGGCGGCGATCTGCTTCATCTGCTTGCCGTAGCGCGGGCCCAGGGTCTTGAAGTTGGGCTTGATGCGCTTGGTGATGATGCCCGTGGTGTCGGCGATGAGCTCCACCTGCTTGACGTTGACCTCGCCGGCGATGAGCTCGCTCACGGCCCGCAGCTCCTCGCCCGTCGCGGGGTCGAGCACCGGGATGAGGATCTTCTGCAGCGGCTGGCGCACCTTGATCGAGACCTTGCGGCGCAGGGCCAGCACCAGCGAGGTGACGCGCTGCGCCAGGGCCATGCGCTCCTCCAGACGGGCGTCGATCGCCTTCGCGTCGCATGCGGGGAACGCGGCCAGGTGGACCGACTCGTCGGCGTGGCGGCCGCTCACGGCGTTCAGGTCGCAGAAGATGCGGTCGGAGATGAACGGCGCGAAGGGGGCCGCGATCTGCGCGACGGTCTCCAGACAGGTGTAGAGCGTCTGGTAGGCCGAGAGTTTGTCGGCGGTCATCTCGCCGCCCCAGAAGCGCTTGCGGTTCAGGCGCACGTACCAGTTGGAGAGGTTCTCGCCCACGAACTCCTGGATGGCGCGGGCCGCGGGGGTGGGGTCGTACTCCTCCAGGCAGCGCGTGACGTCGCGCACGAGCGAGTGGAGCAGCGAGAGGATCCAGCGGTCGATCTCGGGGCGCTCGGCGAGCGGAATCTCGGCCTCGCGGCCGGTGAAGCCGTCGACGTTGGCGTAGAGGGCGAAGAAGGAGTAGGTGTTGTAGAGCGTGCCGAAGAACTTGCGGCGCACCTCGTCGACACCCTCGCGGTCGAACTTGAGGTTGTCCCACGGCTGGGAGTTGGAGATCATGTACCAGCGCGTGGCGTCGGCGCCGTAGGCGGAGAGCACCTCGAACGGGTCGACGGCGTTGCCCAGACGCTTCGACATCTTGTTGCCGTTCTTGTCGAGCACCAGACCGTTGGAGATGATGTTGCGGAAGGCCACCGAGTCGAAGAGCATCGAGGCGATGGCGTGCAGCGTGAAGAACCAGCCGCGCGTCTGGTCGACGCCCTCGGCGATGAAGTCGGCGGGGTAGATCCGATCGAAGCCCTCCTTGTTCTCGAAGGGGTAGTGGACCTGCGCGTAGGGCATGGCGCCCGAGTCGAACCACACGTCGATCAGATCGGCCTCGCGCCGCATGGGCTCGCCCTTGGACGAGGTGAGGACGATGCGGTCGACGAAGGGGCGGTGCAGGTCGACGCGCTCGGTCGAGTAGTTCTCTTCCGACATGTCGCCCACGACGAAATCCTTATAGGGGTTCTCGGTCATGTGGCCCGCGGCGATCGAGCGCTCGATCTCGGCCATGAGCTCCTCGATCGAGCCGATGCACTTGAGCTCCGAGCGGTCCTCCGTGGCCCAGATCGGCAGCGGCGTGCCCCAGAAGCGCGAGCGCGAGAGGTTCCAGTCGTTGAGGTTCTCGAGCCACTTGCCGAAGCGTCCCGTGCCGGTCGACTCGGGCTTCCAGCGGATCGTGCGGTTGAGCTCGATCATCCGCTCCTTGCAGGCTGTCGAGCGGATGAACCACGAGTCGAGCGGGTAGTAGAGCACCGGCTTGTCGGTGCGCCAGCAGTGGGGGTAGTTGTGGACGTGCTTCTCGATGCGGAATGCCTTGCCCGCGGCCTTGAGCTTCATGCAGATGTATACGTCGAGCGACTCGGCCGCAGCGGCGGCCTGCTCGTCGTAGCGGCCGTCGACGGTGAACTGCGGGTCGTAGGCGTTCTTGACCCAGCGGCCGGCGTAGTCGGCGTATTCCGAAACGACGCATGCCGCGGCGAAGCGCTCGTCGAGCTCTTCCCAAAGGTAGAACTTGCCCGTGAGGTCGACCATCGGGCGCGTCTGGCCCCGCTTGTCGATCATGAAGAGCGACGGGATGCCTGCGGCGCGCGCCACGAAAGCGTCGTCGGCGCCGAACGTCGGGGCGATGTGGACGATACCCGTACCGTCCTCGGTCGTCACGTAGTCGCCCGCGATGACGCGGAAAGCCTTATCGGAGGCGTCGCACCACTCGCCGCGCTCGTCCGTCTCGACGGGCTTGACCCACGGCAGCAGCTGCTCGTAGGTCATGCCCACGAGCTCCGAGCCCTTGTAGCGGCCCACCACCTCGTAGGGCACCAGTTTGTCTCCCGGCTCGTAGGCGTCGAGCGCGAGCCCCTCGGCCTTCTTGTTGAAGTGGGCGTGGAGCAGCGCCTCGGCCACCACGACCGTGGTCTTCTCGCCTGTGTAGGGGTTGTAGGTGCGCACGGCCGCGTAGTCGATCTTCGGACCCACGCACAGCGCCGTGTTCGAGGGGAGCGTCCACGGCGTGGTGGTCCACGCCAGAAACGCGGGGGTGCCCCAGCCCTCCATCTCGGCCTTGGGCGAGAGGATGCGGAACTGCGCCACGACGGTCGTGTCCTTCACGTCGCGGTAGCAGCCCGGCTGGTTCAGCTCGTGCGTCGAGAGGCCCGTGCCGGCGGCCGGCGAGTAGGGCTGGATGGTGTAGCCCTTGTAGAGCAGCCCCTTGTCGAAGAGCTGCTTGAGCAGCCACCAGAGCGTCTCGATGTATTTGTTGTCGTAGGTGACGTAGGGGTGCTGCATGTCGACCCAGTAGCCCATCTTGCGCGTGAGCTCCTCCCACACGCCCGTGAACTCCATGACGGCCTCGCGGCAGGTGCGGTTGTACTGCTCGATCGAGATCGTGCGGCCGATGTCCTCCTTGGTGATGCCCAGCTTCTTCTCCACGCCCAGCTCGACGGGCAGGCCGTGGGTGTCCCAGCCCGCCTTGCGGTGGACCAGATAGCCCTGCTGGGTCTTGTAGCGGCAGAAGACGTCCTTGATCGTGCGGGCCATGACGTGGTGGATGCCCGGCATGCCGTTGGCCGACGGGGGCCCTTCGTAGAAGACGAACGTGGGGTGACCCTCGCGCGTGGTGACGCTCTTGCGGAAGGTGTCGCGGGCGTCCCATTCGGCGAGGACCTCGGCGGCGATGCCCGCCAGATCGAGTCCTTTGTACTCCTTGAACTTCATGGTATGGGGTGTTTTGCTTGGCAAAGTTATGAAAAAGTCGGGAAAATCAATGCGTCGCGGCCGGCGCCTCCTCGTGCGGCAGGTCGATCCAGAAGCACGAACCGCCGCCCGGCGTCGACTCGCAGCCCGCCCGGCCGCCCAGCTGCTCGGCGATCGTGCGGCAGATCGGCAGGCCGAGGCCCGTGCCCTGCGTGAAGGTGTCGACCTTGTAGAAGCGCTCGAAAACGTGCTCCAGGGCGTCGGGCGCGATGCCGATGCCCGTGTCGCGCACCCAGAAGCGGATGAGGCTGCCGCGCCGGTCGAAGCCCACCGTGACCGAACCCTCGGAGGTGAACTTCAGTGCGTTGCGCGTGTAGTTGACCAGCACCTGAAGCACGCCCTGGCGGTAGGAGCGGATGGGCGTCGGGGGCAGGTCGTCGGCCGTGCGCAGCTCCACGCCGCTGCGCGTCTGCAGGCGCAGGCTCTCGACCACCTCGCGGCAGCAGACCGCCGCGTCGAAGTCCGTGAGCGTGATTTCGGTGCGCCCCGACTCGATGCGCGCCAGGTCCAGCACGTCGGAGATGATCTGCAGCAGCAGGTCGTTGTTGTGGAGGATGATCCGGCCGTATTCGCGGCGCGCGTCGGGGTCCTCCTCGTCGGCCAGCAGCTCCGAGAAGCCCACGATGGCGTTGAGCGGCGTGCGGATCTCGTGGCTCATGTTGGCCAGGAAGGCCGACTTGAGCTTGTTGGCCTCCTCGGCGCGCTCCTTGGCCGAGATGAGCACCTGCTCGGCCTCCTTCATGCGTGTGATGTCGTAGTTGATCGTCTGCAGGTCGATGACCCCCTCCTCGGGGCGGTAGTCGCGGCAGAGCAGGTGGGAGGAGATCCAGCGCATCGACCCGTCGTCGTGGAGGATGCGGCAGGTGAGGCTGCGCGAGCGCAGGCGCCCCTCGCGCAGTGCGTCGAGCGTCAGCAGCATCTCCTGCCGGTCGTCGGGGTGCATGTGGCTGAAACGGCCCAGCACCTCGCCCACGGGCGTCGCGGGCGGCTCGCCGTAGTTGCGCAGCCACACCTCCTGGGCGTAGCCGCGCAGCGTGCAGAGGTTGTAGCCGGCGTAGCCCACCTGGGCATAGTCCGAGATCATGCGGAAGGCCGTCTCGAACTCGGCCAGGCGGTTCTGCGTGCGGCGCAGCTCCGAGTTGTCGATGTTGATCTGGAGGTAGTGGGTCACCTCGCCCCGGTTGTCGTAGAGGCAGCGGATGCGCGCCGTCCAGTCGAAGCTCCCGTGCCGCGTGGTGGGCATGTAGCCCCGCGCCTTCTCGAAGTCGTAGAGCGCCGCGAAGTCGATCTCCTCGCCGCGGCGCAGGCTCGCGCGGGTCTGCGCCGTGAAGTTGGGGTTGTCGAAGATGCTCTTGCCCGCCAGCTCCTCCTGCGAGGCGACGCCCAGCATCTCCAGGTCGCAGCTGTTGACGTCGACCAGGCGGCCGCGGTGGTCGTAGATCTCCACGCCGATCGGGGCGTTCTGGATGATATTGCGCAGCAGCTTCTCCTGCTCGTCGAGGGCTCGGAGGGCGCGCGTCGTGTCGGTGAGGTCGAGCAGCAGCAGGACGATCTCGGTGGGGTCGTCGGGGGTGTTGTAGAGGAAGCAGCGCAGGAAGCGGTCGGTCCAGTGGGCGTACCACTCGTCGGTGGAGTAGCTCCCCAGGCCGATCGACGAGAGCGTGCGCAGGTATTCGTTCAGGCGGTTCAGGCCCAGCTCGCCCGCCGAGCGGCCCACGTGGCGCGGCGTGAGGTCGAGCAGCTCCTGCGCCGTGCGGTTGATCGTCAGGAAAACGAAGTCGACCGGCCGCCCGTCGTGCTCGTAGAGCAGGCGCAGGCGGATGTAGCCGATCGGCAGGCGGTCGAGCACCTGCTCGTGGTGGCGCACCTGGCGCCGGAGCGCGTGGTTGCAGCTGTCGATCGAGAGGCGGTCGGCCTCCTCGCGGTTGTGCGTGGAGACCTGCTGGGCGTAGCCGAAGAGGCGGATGCCGCGCTGCGGGTCGCTCAGCCGCCCGACCAGCTGGAGGTGGAGCCAGATTTCGCTGCCGTCGGCCTCCGTGAAGGGGCAGGTCATGTCGAAGCGGTTCTCCTGCTTCAGGGCCAGGAACTGCGTGCGCAGCGCCGCGGCGAAGTCGGGGTGCGCGCGGCCGAGCCATGCGTCGAGGGGGAGCCGCTGCGCCGTGCCCAGGCGCGCGGCGAGGTTCTCGCTCAGGTAGGCGGTGCCGGCGTTCAGGTCGGCTTTCCACCACCCGATGCGGGCGGCGGTGAAGATGTCCTGCAACGATTGCAGGTCGGGGTCGCTGTCGGAAAACATGGCGCGAAGAGGTTAGTCGAACGACTGCATTTCGATGAGCTTGGCGTAGATGCCCCCGAGGGCCATCAGCTCGGCGTGGGTGCCCTGCTCCGCCACGCGCCCGCGGTCGATGACCACGATGCGGTCGGCGTTGTGGATGGTCGACAGACGGTGGGCGATGACCACCGACGTGCGCCCCTCCAGCAGCTTGCCCAGCGCCTCCTGCACCAGCTTCTCGCTCTCGGTGTCGAGGGCCGAGGTGGCCTCGTCGAGAATCAGGATCTCGGGGTTCTTGAGCACGGCGCGGGCGATCGAAAGGCGCTGGCGCTGGCCTCCCGAGAGCTTGACGCCGCGGTCGCCGATGTTGGTCGCGTAGCCCTCGGGGCAGTCGCGGATGAACGTGTCGGCGTTGGCGATGCGCGCCGCCTCGACGATCTCGTCGCGGGTGGCCGAGGGGCGGCCCATCGAGAGGTTGTGCTCGATCGTGTCGTTGAACAGCACCGTCTCCTGCGAGACGATGCTCATGTGGTCGCGCAGGCTCTCCTGCGTGTAGGCGCCCAGCGGCACCCCGTCGATGAGGATCTCGCCCGCCGTGGGGTCGTAGAAGCGCGGGAGCAGCTCGCCCAGGGTCGACTTGCCGCCGCCCGAGGGGCCCACCAGGGCCACCGTCTGGCCCCGCTCGATGGCGAACGAGATGCCGCGGATCACCTCGCGGCTCTCGTCGTAGGAGAAGTGCACGTCGCGGAACTCGATGCGCTGCTTCAGACCGGTGAAGGGGCGGGCGTCGGCGCGGTCCTCGATCTGGCTGCGGGCGTCGATGATCGAGAAGATGCGCTCGCCGGCGGCGATGCCCTGGTTGATGTTGGCGAACTGGTCGATGAAGGTGCGCACCGGGCGCGTGATCTGCGAGAACATGGCGATGAAGGCGATGAACCCCTCGGGGCTCAGCGTGCCGTTCATCACCAGCGAGCCGCCGAAGACCAGGATCACGCCCACGGCCGAGATGCCCAGGAACTCGCTCATGGGCGAGGCCAGCTGCTGGCGCCGCGCCATGGAGAGCATCAGGCGCGAGAGGTCGGCGTTCAGCGCCGCGAACTTGCGGCGGATGTAGCCCGAGGCGTTGTAGCTCTTGATGATCTTGATGCCGCCGAGCGTCTCGTCGAGCGTCGAGACCAGCTCGCCCATGCGCTCCTGGCTCGTGCGCGCGGGGTGGCGCAGGCGCTTGACGATGCTGCCGATGATGAGCGCCACGACGGGCAGGAACAGCACCGAGAAGAGGGCCAGCTCCCACGAGATGGCGATCATCATCACCGTGTAGCCCAGGATGAGGAAGGGTTCGCGGAAGGCCACCTGCAACGTGTTGGTGATGCAGAACTGCACGACGTTGACGTCCGACGTGAGCTTCGAGATGACGTCGCCCTTGCGCTGGTCCGAGAAGTAGCCCGCGTGCATGTCGACCACGCGCGAGAACATCTCGTCGCGCATGCGCTGCAGCGTCCGCGTGCGCATCGTCTCGACGGTCCAGGCACCCAGGTAGCGGAACAGGTTGCTCAGGAAGCTCACGGCGACGGTCACAGCGGCGAGCAGCAGCAGCACGTTCTCGGGACGGTACTGGTCGAAGAGGCGGAAGTAGGCGTAGTCGAAGAGCGAGGCGAGGTATTGGGCGTCGAGCGTCAGCGCCGGGAGCGTCGTGACGGGCTCGTGGGTGAACTCGGGGTTGAACATCGTGCTCAGGATGGGCATGATGAGCAGGAACGTCAGCGAGTTGAAGAGCGCGTAGAGGAGCGAGTAGACGAAGTAGGGTATGGCGTATCGGGCCAGGGGCCGGGCGAAGCCCAGGAGCCGCAGGTAGGTGTTGAACATGCCGGAGCGCAATTGGTTATCCGTGCAAAGATAAGAATAAGCGAGGGCAAAAGCAAATATACTTGCTTTTGCCGGGCAGGAGTATCTTGCACGAAGTCGAAGATAAGAAAAACCTGCGAAAAGTCGGCGAAATTCCGGCGAAAAGCGGTGCGGCGGGGCCCGGCGGCGGGGGGGCGGGG
>CABIXK010000006.1:102101-117587 GCA_902362705.1 Rikenellaceae bacterium | reverse complement strand
TTGAAGATTAAATACTTCTCCAATCGTTGTCCACACCCAATTTTCCGGTATCTCGAACGGCACGTTCTCATAAGGGTATGTATCGGAAGAGGCAGACTTCTTGCTGCGCTTGATTTTCCCATTCTTTATCAATTGTTCTTTTTCGGCTTGGATGCGTTCGAGCAATACGGATGCTGGCTCGTCGTTCGGGTCTTGCGGAACAAGTTTACCACGAATAGCCAAATCGAGAATCTTTTGACGTAGTTTCTTCGTATCCATATTACTCCTCGATATTTGCCAATAATTTTTGTAACTCGGCAACCGCCTTGCTGATATGATCGCTTTTTTCCTGAATCGTAGTCATTAATTCGCTCAATGTCAAATCGGCATCGTCATCACCAAACTTTATCCACGATATATCGAGGCTCGTTTTGTCGCGTTTGAGTACCTCTTCAACACTATATTTACGCCAACGACCGTTAGGATTAGTCTCGGCATCATACGTTTCAGTACGAGCATTGATATTGTCTGCCTTATAGCACTCGACAAACTCATCGAGGTGGTGCCGCAGCATCGGATTCGTAGCCAACGTATGTTTTACCCCCGTGCGATAGTCGAAAAACCAAATATCTTTGGTCGGAGTTCCCTTTGTAAAGAACAGGACATTCGCTTTTACGCCTTGCGCATAGAAAATACCCGTAGGCAAACGCAAAATCGTATGCAAGTTAAAGTTTTTCAAAAGCTCTTTGCGGATAGTTTCGCCAGCTCCGCCCTCGAACAGTACATTATCGGGTAGAACGACAGCAGCCCGTCCTCCGTTTTTAAGCATCACCATCATGTGCTGCAAAAAGTTGAGCTGGTTATTCTTCGTCGTGGCATAGAAATCCTCACGATTTACATCGACAGAGCCAGACGGACGAGTACCGAACGGAGGATTAGCAAGAATTACATCAACAAGCACCGACGGGGTTTTCTCCAACGAATCCTGACAAATAATAGGGCTGCGGTCGGTACCGATTCCGTGCAGATAGAGGTTCATCGAGGCAAGCGTAACCACCAAAGCCGTATTATCATAACCATGCAGTGCGCTGTTTTTCAGAAAATCCTGTTTCCCTCGGTCGGCCGATTGCGGTTTCATGTGGTCGTATGCTGCAAGCAGGAAACCGCCCGTACCACAAGCAGGGTCGCAAACTGTTTCGCCAATCTGTGGGTTGGCAACATCGACCATCGCCTTTATCAACGAGCGCGGCGTGAAATACTGCCCCGCACCGCTTTTCTTATCCTGACCGTTCTTTTCTAAAATACTTTCGTAGATAGCACCTTTCACATCGCCATCCATAACCAGCCACGACTCACCATTGATAAGTGTAATAACCTTTTTGAGATAAACCGGCTTGTCGATTTTATTCTGCGCTTTGGTATAGATTGTTCCAATCAGGTTCTGCTCCTGACTCAACTTTTCGAGCGTATTTTCATACTGCATGACGAGGTCAAGACCATCGAGGTTCGTCAAATCTTCCCAGCGGTATCCTTCGGGGATAGCGGAATCTTCGCCAAAAATCTTGACATTCTCGTCGTCCATCTTCAAGAAAAGAAGATAGGTCAACTGCGTGATATAGTCTGTAAAACCTATGCCTTGACCGGCAAGCGTAGTTGCCAGTGTCCAAACCTTTTTTGTGAGGTTCTGTTCGTTTGCGGTTGCTTGTGCCATATATTGTTATGCCGTTTTTCTATAAATCAGGAACTGCGTGAGTGACATGAGTGAATTATTTACCTGCTCGGGATTATCGAATGCCTGAATCAGTTGTGCGGCATAAGTTCTATCCCAGTCGCGAATATCTTTTATCGTACACGAACCATTCGATGCGATGTATGATACGATTTGTTTGATTAACGCTGCTTGTGTATCGGTAATGCTTCGCTGCATCTGACCGCACCAAAGATTGAAATACTGATTGGCGGTAGAATGCAGGCTGTTTAATGTTGTAATCTGCCGGAATGCAAAGCGTACCAGTTGAATGATATTGGTAACAGCCTCCTTTTCCTCCTTTGTCGAGAACTTAGTAACGGCTTCGGGATTTATAAGCGAATAAGTATTCCACAACAACGTAGGATTAAACTTGCTGTTGGCAAATTTCAACTTATTCTCCAAATCTTTCAGCATCGTGTAGGTAATCGGCTCACCTTGATTGTTATATATGACTCGCAGGGCTTCAATCTCGTCTTTATGCTCGTTGATATATGTTTCAAACGCATCAATCGTATTTTGTGCCTCCTCGATTGAAAATCCCTTGGATATCAGCGTATCTTCGCCCGGCTGCAATATCGTTACGAAACCTGCATTCAGAAGCAACAGATAATATCGGGCATCGGGATGGTTTACGATTGCCGCCACCAGCCCTTTACGCTCGTTATTCGGCTCATTGATGTCGATATATGGCGGAAGTGTATCTGCGTCCAAAGCATCGTATATACCGACAGCAATATCTTTCATATCAGCCCTCGCCAACCTTGCAAATTCGTCGCGTTCGGATACTTTACATTTATTATAGATACGGGACAGGCGTGCAGCCAAAAGGCGCAGATATTCATCCTGCACATTGCCGTGCGTGATACGCTCCAACAGTTCTTTGAGTGTCATCACCGGAGTCGTCTCGTCATCCGCTCCCGGACGGGTTACCTTCATTTCGTGTTCTGTTACGCCAACAGCATCGACCAAATAGAACAAGTCTTTACTATACGCATTCGGAGTAACATTCCGCAACTGTTCATCCCCAATCGTGCGCACTCCGCGCCCCTTCATCTGGGTATACAGAGAATCCGACTCGACATCACGCATAAACATGACCACTTCGAGCGGCTTGACATCCGTACCCGTAGCAACCAGCGTTACAGTAACAGCAATGCGGAATTCCTTATTATTGCGGAATTGCCGTATCAATTCGTTGCTATCTCCGGCAGAATAGGTAATCTTTTGCACGAATTCGTCATCGTTCCGACCGAAAACCTCTTTTGCAATCTTGACGATATTACTTGCATGAGCATCGTTCAGTGCAAAAATGAGCGTTTTCGGCAAATAGTCCATATTCGGTTCGCGCTGTGGATCGACGAACATTTCGGAATATACTGCATCCCGATAGGTTTCAAGAACCAGCTTTATTTGAGCAGGATTGATTATGCTGCGATTCAGCTCTGTTTTAGTATATGTCGATTCTTCGCGCGTTTTTATATTCTCAACCGTGCCGGTATATCGGGTTATCTTTTTTACTTTCTCCCCTTCACGAATAGCTCCGCCATCCTCGGTAGCCTGCGTTTTGATTCGATATATACGATAATCGACATTCACACCATCGGCGATAGATTTTTCGAGCGTATAATTTACAATGCGGTTATTATTAAAGAATGCCAATGTTTCCGGCGCAGGCGTAGCCGTCAGACCGACCATTTTTGCCGTATTGAAGTAATCGAGCACTTTCCGCCAACTACCATAGATAGAGCGATGACACTCATCAATGATAATCATATCGAAATAGTCGGGTGGCAAAGTCAGATTGGCAGGCAATGCAACATCCGCCATTTCATCATTGCTATAATTTTCATCGTCATCACTGTCCGTAATATCATCTCCTTTCAGCAACGAAAACAGACGCTGTATCGTAGAAATAACCACATTGGCATCTTCCGGAATCTTGCCCGATTTAAGCCGACTTACTGTGAAAATCGTATTAAATGGCTCGCCATTATCAGTCAATCGAAACATGCCGAATTCACCTTCTGCCTGTTTCCCCAGATTGTTTCTATCGACCAAGAATAAAATGCGGCGCATCGGCGTATATGACAGCATACGATAGGCGGCCATACATGCCGTATAAGTTTTTCCCGCACCGGTAGCCAAGACCATCAACGCACGATTCTGTCCTGTACGGAAACTATTTTCCAACTCACTGATTGCCTCAAACTGACAATCCCGCAATCCTCGTCTCTTCAAAGTCGGCAGCCCAGCAAATTCGTCCGTTATACCCAGCATATTAACGATCTCTTTGGGCGAATGGATTCTGTTCAACTCCACATACTCGGAATTTTCATCCCTTATATCTTTGAATATTACAGTATTTCCGTTTGACTGATAAACGAACGGCAACGGTCGCAAATATGCCTGATACTTAGACGGTACACTACGAGCATACAGAGTAGCCTGAGCGCATACCACATCGGATTTGACATCAACCTCTTCCCGTTTTGCTTCAAGGACTCCAACCGCCTTGCCATTTAGGAATAAGAAATAATCCGCTTCGAGGTTATGTTCCAACAAACCTTCTTCGATGGCAACAGCAGAGATATTCGGAGCATAATGATCCCTATCTACGACCTTCCAGCCAGCATCATCGAACATCTGGTCTATCTTCTTTCGGGCTTTCTCTTCCGGGCTCATATTCCTATAATTATACAGTATCAGAAGTTTACGCAAAATTAACGAATAATACTCAAATAAGCTATACTAATTATATGAAATATATTTCGACAAAAGGCAAACTATTTATACCCGAAAAGATATAATTATAAATTATTTCACTATTTTTGTACCCAAAGAGGTATAATATGCAGACGACATTATCGAAATACGTGAAGGCCATGCGCAAACAGCATCGGCTGACGCAGGTCGAACTATCCGAGAAATCGGGCGTGGGACTGCGGTTCGTGCGCGAGCTGGAACAGGGGAAACCAACGCTGCGGCTGGACAAAGTAAATCAGATTCTCAACTTGTTCGGGGCCGAGGTCGGAGTGGTACCGATGACAAAAACGGATGACCGATGAAACAGGCCGCCATCTATCTCCACGACCACAAGGCAGGGCTGTTGACCGAGGACGAAACCGGTTACACGTTCCGCTACGATGCCGACTATCTCCGCCTGCCCGATGCCGAAGCAGTCAGTCTCACGCTGCCGCTTACGGAGCAGATCTATCGCGACAAAGTGCTGTTCCCGTTCTTCGACGGATTGATTCCCGAAGGGTGGCTGCTCGACATTGCCGAAAAGAGTTGGAAAATCGACAACCGAGATCGGATGTCGCTGCTTTTGGCCTGCTGCAAAGACTGCATCGGTGCCGTCAGTGTCGTACCCATCGAATCAAAGGAGGAGTAACATGGAGCGTTGTCTATATTGCTACAAAGAATTGACCGGCGGCGAGCGGGATTTCCACAAATCCTGCTCCAAGAAGATTTTCGGCACGCCCGAAGCTCCTTTGCTCCCCTACACTCGCGCCAATATTGCGGAACTTGCCCGCGAGGTAATCCGCAGCCAGACGACGCTGACCGGAGTGCAGGCGAAGTTGTCGCTCGATATTGCCAAAGCGGGCAAAGGCACTCCGGAACGCTTTACGATCGTCGGTCTGTGGGGCCGCTATATCCTCAAACCGCAGACCGAACATTATCCGCACTTGCCGGAACTGGAAGATTTGACCATGCACATGGCCGAAGCTGCGAAAATGCAGGTCGTCCCCCACTCGCTCGTCCGCTTTGCCGACGGAGAGTTGTGCTTCATCACACGCCGCATCGACCGGGGAACGTACGGCGAAAAATACCCGATGGAAGACCTTTGTCAGCTCTCCGAACGATTGACCGAACACAAATACAAAGGTTCCTACGAGCAGATTGCCAAAACGATTCTGCGCTATTCTTCTGCCCCGAAACTGGATGCCGTCAATTTCTGGGAACAGGTATTGTTCTCGTGGCTCACGGGCAATGCCGACATGCACCTCAAAAACTTTTCGCTGTATAGCCGGAATCCGGGTGTTTATGGACTGACACCGGCTTATGACCTGCTATCGACAGCGCTCGTTTTACCCGAAGACACCGAGGAATTGGCACTGATGCTGAACGGTCGCAAACGAAAACTCCGCCGCAACGATTTCGTGCAGGCAATGACGGCGTCAGGCATGGACGAAAAGGTGATCGACAACCTGTTCAAAAAATTCATCAAAGTCATTCCGAAATGGAGCGAGTGGATCGACGTTTCGTTCCTACCCAACGAGATGAAAAGCAAATACAAAGCGCTTATAGCAGAAAGAATCGAAAGAATATAATAACAGAGAAAAAAACAAACCACCGAACACCAATGACAAACATTTCTCAAATCATAGAATGTATCGACAAATACTTGATTCGAAACAACCAAATCGACATTACACCTGTTGACGCAAATAAAATATTGGCTCAAGCAGGTTTATTATCCGATTCCAAAGATCGTCCTGGATCACCGCTCCGCAAACTATTGCGTGACGGGAAAATTCCCCACGCAGATCAAATCGGCGACAAGTGGCGTATACCACACTCTAAGAACGGTCAGAAAAGAGCTTCAACACTCCCAGCATCACACCCTAAACCAACTACGGTAATATCATCCTCCAATAAAAAATCATTACCGCCTTTGGTCAGGAGCAATCCGACAATTTTAATTCTCGGAACATTACCCGGAGACGAATCATTACAAAAGAAGCAATATTATGCTAAATCAGGAAATCGTTTCTGGTCTATTATTGCTCATGTCGCAAATAGCCCTATCCCTCTAACATACGAGGAGAAAAAGCAATTATTATTTTCTCATAAAATTGCCTTATGGGATGTCGTACATACAGCCGACCGTCATGGGAGTTTGGACTCCGACATACGATCCGAACTCCCGAATGATTTGCAAAAGTTCCTCCGTCAATACCCTACGATTCGAACTATTGCATTCAACGGTCAAAAGGCAGAGCGACTATACAACAAATATTTCGCAGGACAATTTCCCGATATAAGACACCTCACATTACGTAGCAGCAGTCCGGCAAACCGACAATTCAATGATGCCGTAATGATTAAAGATTGGAAACGGCTATTTTGGATATAGACATGCAAAAATTCGAATATAGAACCCTATCGTTCCACAATCTGACGGATGAAGAAATCGATCAAGGCGTCGTTAAGAAGCTGAACAAGCTTGGGGAGCAAGGATGGGAACTCATTTCGGTTGTTCCTGCAAAAAATTATCGGCATTTCGACGACCCCGAATATTTATTAACCGCCTTTTTCAAAAAAGAAATAAAAAAGTAAGTGTAAATTTCCTCCAAAAATCCGTCGAAAAATAATTTGCCGCGTATTTACAACGAAGCCAGCGGCAGGCAGCCACAACAAATCAACAATCAAATAATTAGCGTTTTACGCTTCGTTTCTGCATCGGAAAATAATCCGGAAACGAATCGAATTCGAAGAGGTAAGGTCAGATAATCGCACCTTTGCACCTCTCCTCCGCATCGGCGGATCGTGCTCGGAGCATCCAATCCGTCACCGGGTTTTCCTTTTCCCGCTTTTTTATCGTATATTTGTAATATAACTCGCATTCCACCGACAATGGGCAAAACGATAACTACCTACCTGATCGACGGGACACCCCAGGGGCCGCGCATGGTTTATGTCAGCAACAAGAACTGCATGGCGATGGTCGTACCCCGCTCGAAGATGGCGGACGTCATTTCCCGAAAAGAGCTCCACAAGCACGCGCTGTACGTGCTGCTCGGAGAGACCGACGAGGGAGAGCCCAAAGCCTATGTCGGGGAGACCAACAACTTCAGCAAACGCATCAAGGACCACGATCAGAAGAAAGGTTTCTGGTCGAAGGCCCTCGTCTTCGTTTCGCAGAACGAGTCGCAGATCGACAAGGCCGACGTGCTGTATCTCGAGGCGAAATCGATCGCACTGGCACTCAAAAACAAACAATACGTCCTGGACGAAAACAAGCAGAACCCCGAGCTGCCCGTTTTGCCGGAACACAAGCGCGATCCCGACGACGAGTTTTTCGAGGACATCGTATTTCTGGCTTCGTTCACGGGATGCAACATCTTCGAGGAGCCGTCGCAGAAGCACGACAAGCACACGCTCTCGCTCCGGCTCTCGGGACGGGGCGCGGATGCGCGGGCCGTCTACGACGAGAACGGGCTGACCGTTCTGGCCGGCAGCGTCATCGCTGCCGACTCCACCAAATCCTGCCCCTCGCCCGACAAGCGGACGAAACTCATCGCCGAACTCACCGAAGAGGCCGACGGAAAACGCATGCTCAAACTGAACAAGCGATTCGACAGTCCCAGCGCCGCCTCGGTCTTTTGTCTCGGGCGCAGCTCGAACGGGTGGACGGAGTGGCACGACGCACAAGGCACGCCCCTCAAGCACCTGTTGGGATCCGACGCCGACTGATCCCGTCGTTTTTCACCGCACGAGCGATACCCTCCGCGGCCGGCACTCCCTCCAGCCGCCGTTTCGGCATGCCTCCCGATGAGGACACCGGGCGCCTCGGAGCGCTCGGCCGCATCGCGCATCGGCCCGCACGCCGTCGGGCGGCGTTATCCGCCCCCGACCGACCCTGCCCGCGTCGGGCCGTTTCCCGTCCTATCCGATCACGGTCGTGCGCGCGGCTCGGCCCGTTCGCACGGCACCTTGTCCGCTCCCCGTCTCCGCTGCCGGAACGGTTCCGGCCTACCTCCTCGCCACCGAAAACCGCGGACCGATGATGCGGTCGAGGGCGAAGTCGCCCGGTCCGGCCAGGAAGAGCAGCGTGAAGACCGCGAGGTAGGCCAGCGCCAGCTCTTTCACGGCGAACAGATCGCCGTGGTGGACGACCAGAAGCGCCATTCCCATCGTGAAGATCACGGGGATCAGCGCCAGGCGGTAGAAGGCCCCGGCCACGACGCCGGCAGCACAGAACACCTCGGCGAAGATCGCCAGCGTGAGCACCGTGCGGCTCCCCAGCCCGATCGGATCGGGAAACGAGGAGGCGAGGGCCTCGAAATGGCGCCACTTGTCTATGCCGTGCGCCATGAGCAGCAGGCCGAAGATGACCCGCGCCGCGAGCAGCAGCCACGAGGCGTGGACTCCGTAGCGGATCGAGGGGTAGAAAAATCGAAGAATCTTATTCATAAAAGCCGTTTTACCTCTCAAGGGCAATCGCGGTGCCGCAACCCGCGCCCGACCCGTTCGGAGTACGAATACGACCGATCGTCGTAACGGCTGTCGTTTTTTTCGAAATACAAACCGTCCCCGGGAACGAGTCTTGGTTCGCAAGTCGGGGCCCGCAAGCTGGCGGCCGTCGAAGCCCCCCATTGGGGTTTGCCGCAGAGCGTAGCCAGCGGAAGGGCTGGCGAACGAAGCGAGCAGCCCTCCGCCGAGGGTGGCTACGGGCTGCGCAGCTGACGCTGCAAAGAATAATGAACAATGAATAATGGCCTCGCGGCCACTTTGCAATTTTCCATTTGCAACCTCGGCTCGCAGAGCCGGCGGGCCAACTGCGTGCCATTCATATCTGCACCTCCGCGGCCCCTCCCATCTTTACTTCACTCTTGCTCTCGGCTCGCAGAGCCGGCGGGCCGCAGCCACCCCGGGCGAAGGCCCGATGAGGAGTTGAAAATGGAAAGTGGAAAATTGAAAATCAGCCTCCGGGACGTTATTCATTTCCGCAGCGCAGCCCGCAGGCAGCGGAGGGGCGCGATCGAAGAGAGCAGCCCTTCGCCCGCCGTGGCTGCGGGCTGCCGGCCTTCGGCCGCAATTCCGCGAACAAGCACCCGTTACCGGCTCTTCATTTTCCACTTTCAATCGTCAATGGCGCAGCCGAAGATACTCCGCCCGGCAAAATGCAAATATATTTATCGTATCTTTGCCCCATGGAAAGCCTTGTACAGCTACTGATCGACTGGGGCTACTGGGGTCTCTTCTTCGCGGCGGTGCTCGCCGGGAGCCTCCTGCCCTTCTGCTCCGAGGCGGTGCTCGTGGTGCTGCTGCGCCTGGGCCTCGACCCCGTGGGGTGCGTCGCCGCCGCCACGGCGGGCAACACGCTCGGCGGCATGACCTGCTACTGGATCGGGATGCTCGGCCGCCCCGAGTGGATCGCCCGCCTGGGCGTGAGCGAGGCACGGCTGGAGCGCGCCCGCCGCTTCCTGGCGGGCCGCGGCGCCCTGATGGGCTTCTTCGCCTTCCTGCCCGGCATCGGTGGCGCTATAGCCGTCGTGCTGGGGCTCATGCGCAGCAATCCGTGGCTCACGGCCGCGGCCATGTGCACGGGCAAGGCCCTCCGCTACGGCGCCATCGCGGCCGGCGCCGAGGGCATCGCCTCGCTGATCGCATAGCGCACGACAACTTCCGCCGGCCGGCAACGGGCAGTGCGAACCCGCAACACGCAACACGCAACACGCATCCGGCAGCACACGACCCGCCCCCCCCGAACAACCCAAACACCCCCGCCCCGATGACCGACTTCGAGATCCTCCCCACCGCGACACCCCCGCGCGACCTGCTGCTCCTGGCCGACGAATACGACGCCTCGGTCGACGACTATATCCATCGCGGGGTCTGCTACGTCGCCCGCCGCGGCGACGAGACGCTGGGCGAATACATCCTGCTGCACACGCGCCCCTTCACGGCCGAGATCGTCAACCTCGCCGTCGCCCCCGCCCACCAGCGGCAGGGGATAGCCACGGCGCTCATCGCCCACGCCGCCCGGACGGCGCGCCGGGCGGGGCTGCGGCGCCTGGAGATCGGCACGGGCAACTCCGGCCTGGGGCAG
This sequence comes from Rikenellaceae bacterium, assembly GCA_902362705.1. GTDB lineage: Bacteria > Bacteroidota > Bacteroidia > Bacteroidales > Rikenellaceae > Alistipes. The sequence goes on along the minus strand of CABIXK010000006.1, from coordinate 107,022 downwards.
CTGGCGCTCTACGAACGGTGCGGGTTCCGCCGCACGGGCATCGACCGCGACTACTTCCGCCGCTACTACCCGCAGCCGATCTTCGAGAACGGCATCGAGTGCCGCCACATGGTGCGCCTGGAGATGGAGCTCCCATAAAAAATCCGCCGCACCCCATAAGGCGGGATGCGGCGGATCGTCTCGGCCTATAGCCTGCGCCCTACTCCTTCGCAGCGAGCGGCGACGGAGTGGCATACGCGCGGGCCGCGAGCTCCTTGTCGAGCATGTAGAGCCCGAACTTGTTGCCCTCGACCGCCTCGCAGGCGGCGATCATGCCGCGGGCGTTCTCCTCCTCCTCGACCTGCTCGTCGATGAACCACACGAGCATGTTCGACGAGGCGAAATCCTTGTCCTCGGCAGCGATGGCCGCCAGGTTGTTGATCATGGCCGTGACCTTCTTCTCGTGCTCCAGCGTGTCGCGGAACATCTCCAGGGGCGACGACCAGGCGGTGCGCACCTCGGCGATCGGGGCGAGCTTCACCTCGCAGTCGCGCGAGAGGAGGTAGTTCATAAAGATGCGGGCATGGTCCTGCTCCTCGCGGAACTGGATGTAGAACCAGTTGGCGACGCCCTTCAGCCCCTTGGCCTCGGCATCCATCGACATCGAGAGGTAGAGATAGGCCGACCAGAGCTCGGCGTTGATCTGCGCGTTGAGCGCGTCGTGCAATTTGTTGCTCAGCATAATCGTATCCGTTTGTTGTGTTCGTTCTTATCCATGCAAATATACAACAGTTTTCCCGAAATCGCGCAACAAATCGCATCGCATTATCTTATAGCGGTATCGGCCCTGCCCATCCCCAGCCGCATGAAAAAAGCGGAGACTCCTTTGCAACAAAAGAGTCTCCGCCTTTTCGTCAGCAGCAGGGCGGGAAGCCTCCGGCAGCGCCCCCACGGGCACCCGGCACGTCCGGCGATACGCCCGACACGGCCCCGTGCGGCCCCCTCCCGACACGCTCCCGACACGCTCCCGGCACACCCGGCAGCACGTCCGGCCCGTCCAGGACATCGGCAACGCACCCGACACGCTCCCGGCACATCCGGCCGTCCGGCCCGCCCGACGCGTCCCGGCCCGGCGGAAGGCTACTCCTCGCCGGCGCCCAGCTGGCAGCTCTTCGAGCCGTCGTAGGCCCACTTGAGGTAGATCGCACCCCACGTGTAGCCGCCGCCGAAGGCCGAGAGAATGAGGTTGTCGCCCGGGCGCAGCTCCTTCTCGTAGTCGTAGAGGCAGGTGGGGATGGTCGCCGCGGTGGTGTTGCCGTTGCGGTCGATGTTGATCATGCACTTCTCCTTGCCGATGCCCATGCGGCGCGCCGTGGCGTCGATGATGCGCAGGTTGGCCTGGTGCGGCACGAGGAAGCGCACGTCCTCGCCCGTCAGGTTGTGCTTCTCCATGATCTCCACCGACACGTCGGACATCTTCGACACGGCGGCCTTGAAGATCGCCGGACCGTCCCACGTGATCGTGTGCCAGTTGTTCTGCACCGTCTCGATCGAGGCCGGATAGCGCGAACCGCCCGCCTTCATGTAGAGCTGCAACTCGCCCGAGCCGTCGGAGCGGAGGATCGAGTCGACCAGACCCAGCCCCTCGGTGTTGGGCTCCAGCAGCACGGCCGCAGCACCGTCGCCGAAGAGCGGGCAGGTGGTGCGGTCGGTGTAGTCGATGATCGACGACATCTTGTCGGCACCCACGACGACCACCTTCTTGCTCGTGCCCGCCTCGATGTACTTGGCGCCGGTCGTCAGGGCGAAGAGGAAGCCCGAGCAGGCGGCCGATACGTCGTAGGCGAAGGCGTTCTTGCAGCCTGCCTGGTCGGCGATCAGGTTACCCGTCGAGGGGAAGAACATGTCGGGGGTGATCGTGGCGCAGATCACCACGTCGACCTCCATCGGATCGATGCCGGTCTTGTCCAGCAGGTTCTGCACGGCGCGCGCTCCCATGTAGGAGGTGCCCACGCCGTCGGCCTTGAGGATGTGACGGGTCTTGATGCCGGTGTGCGAGGTGATCCACTCGTCCGAGGTGTCGACCATACGGCTCAGCTCGTCGTTGGTCAGAAGATAGTCGGGCAGGTACTGACCCACGCCCGTTATGGCTGCTGAAATCTTTCCCATTAACTTGACTTTTAATTTCGCGACCGCACGCCCCGCCGCAGCGGAGGGAGGGGCTTCGGCCCCGTCGCGGCGATGCGTCCGGCACCCTCGGGCCCGGACCGCCGCGGCCGGCGATCGGCGTTTACTAACTGTTGAATACCTGCTGCAGGCGGTGCGTGAAGCCCGACCGGATGCAGCGCTCGGCCGAGAGGATCATGCTCCGGATCGCCTTGGGCGAGGAGATGCCGTGACCGATCAGCACGGGAGCGTTGACGCCGAGCACCGGCGTGCCGCCCACGTTTTCGTAGTTCATGGCGTCCCAGAAGGCGTTGCCGCCGCCCAGAGCCTTGTTGATCCGATAGAGACCCTCGGCCATCTTGAGCACGGTGTTGCCCACGAAGCCGTCGCAGACGATCACATCGGCGATCTTGCCCGAGAAGATGTGCGACCCCTCGACGTTGCCGACGAAGCGGATGCGCTCCTCGGCCCTGAGCAGCTCGTAGGTAGCCTTCGACTGGGCGTTGCCCTTGGTCTCCTCCTCGCCGATGTTGAGCACGCCCACGCGAGGGTTCTCGATGCCGAGCACCGCCTCGGCGTAGATCGAGCCGATCAGACCGTACTGGGCCAGCACCTCGGGCTTGCAGTCGACGTTCAGACCCACGTCGAGCAGCAGGGCCGGACGCCCCGACGCCGTCGGCACGAGCGACGAGATGGCGGGGCGGATGACCCCCTCGATGGGCTTGACGGCATACATCGAGCCGACCATCATCGCGCCGGTCGACCCGGCGCTCGCGAAGCCGTCGACGAGCCCTTTGGCCAGGTATCCGAAGCCCACCGCGATGCTCGAATCGCTCTTCGCCTGGAACGCCTTGGCCGGATGGTCGCCCATCTCGATCACCTCGGTGGTCGCCACGATGTCGAACCGCTCGGCCGGGCACTGCTCGGCGGCGAGCAGCTCGCGGATGCGCGCCTCGTCGCCGAAGAGCACGATACGGCTTTCGGCGCCGATGGCGTCGAGCGCCATGACGGCGCCCCGGACCGCAGCCTCGGGGGCGAAGTCGCCGCCCATGGCATCTACACCAATCTTTAACATAGTGCGTTGGTTTTAAAGGTCCGCGCCGCCGGCGATGGAGCCTCGGGCCCCTTCGCGCGAACGACGCAATCCGTCGCGCCGCCCTCGCGGACGGTGCGACGCCTGTTCACTACAACAGAAAGAGCTCCGCACACCGCGCGGAGCCGCTTCCGGCCGATTTATTCGGCGGCCTTCTTCTCGATGGCCAGCTTGCCGCGGTAGAAACCGCACTCGGGGCATACGCGGTGGTAGAGCGTAGCGGCGCCGCAGTTCGAGCAGGTTACGACCGTCGGGACAACTGCCTTGTAGTGGGTTCTTCTCTTGTCGCGTCGCGTCGACGAGATTTTGTGTTTGGGATGTGCCATTTTACCTGTTTATTTATAAGTTCAACGTATTCGTCATTTCGTCTCCGGCAGCGCCGGTCGCATCGGCTGCTTCGGCCGGCTCTTCGCCGTCCGCTCCGGGGGCCCCGGCCTCTTCGGCCTGCATGCGCTCGCGCAGGGCCGCGAGCTTCTCCCACTCGCCCTGCGGCTGCCACTGCTCGGCCTCGCGCTCGATCGCGCCGAACTCCTCGCCCGAGACGATGCGGAAGCGCTCCATCATCGCCGGATCGCACTGCCCCTCGGGGTGTACCCGCTGGTAGGGCAGCGAGAGCACGACGCTCTCGTAGAGGTACTGCGCCAGGTCGACCTCGCTCTGGCCGGGCATGAGCCACAGCACCTCGCCGTCGTAATCGCGCACCTCCTCGGAGAACTTCGCCTCGATGCGGCCCTCGAAGTCGATCCCCACGGTGCAGTCCTCCAGGCAGCGGTCGCACTCCACGACCACCGAGCCCGAGATCTGCACGTCGAACGACAGCCCGTTCTCGCGGCGCTCCATGCGCACGTGGGCGGCGCACTCGCCGTCCTTGATCTCGGTGCTGCCGAAAGCCTCGAAGAGGGGCTTGGCGAGCCGGAAAGCGTACTCGTAAATCCCGCTTTTAAGCCCTCGGAAGGGGATCGTATACTCTTCGATCTGCTCCATCTATGCGCATTTAGTGCGCAAAGTTACGAAAAAATAGGACATTCGCAAAGAATTCGCACGAGTTTTACCCCTCGCCGCGTCCGATTTGGCGTTGCGGCCAAATTATCGTATCTTCGCACCGATGACCGCCGACGCACCATTCACCATCGAAGTGCAGAGCCCCTACGAGGGGTTCTGGCGCTACAACGTGGCCCTCACGTGCGGCTGCTTCGACGCCGAGGGGCGCCGCACCGGCTTCGCCTCCGCCTCGTCACAGCTGGCCGCCGTGGGCAGCAACCTCGCGTCGCCGCCCGCCGGGGCCGCCGAACGGCGGATCGAGCTGCGCACGGAACCCTGCGCGCGCTTCGTATGCTTCCTCTACGTCATCCCCCACACGCTGCCGGCCGACAACGACATCGCCGCCTCGCGCACCTTCCCGCTCGAGGTGGAGATCCGCCGCGACGGCGCCCTGCTGCGCCGCGAGCGCTTCGCCATCAACCCCTGGTCGGGCGCCTCGGTCGAGCTGCGCGGCGAGGGCGATTCATAATTCGCATTCACTGTTCATTACCACAACCCGCGGCCAGCGGAGGGACGATGGAGGCGCGGACGATCAGCCGCGAAGTGCGGGCCTCCGCCGCCGAAAGAGGCTGCGGGCCGCGCACTTGACGCTGCGTGATTCGGGAAAGCCTATCGAAGCCATAGGCTTCCCCTTTGCCGGCT
>CABIXK010000006.1:83769-101867 GCA_902362705.1 Rikenellaceae bacterium | reverse complement strand
GGGGCGGCAAAGGGAGATCTTCTGCTGACTGAGGGCCGCAGGCCGGCAGCCCGCAGCCGCCCCCGGGCGGAGGGCAGCGAACGCAAATAATAAACCCCGGCTCTTAGCCGGGCAGCCCGCAACCCCACCCCGCCCAATTGTGCATTATGAATCGAAAAAAGCCCCCGGATCGCTCCGGGGGCTTTTTCATTGAGTCGGGTAGAGACTACTTGTTGTAGGCCTTCATGACCGAAATCAAGTCGAGGACCTTGTTCGAGTAACCCCACTCGTTGTCGTACCACGATACGACCTTCACGAAGGTGTCGGTCAGAGCGATACCGGCAGCCTTGTCGAAGATCGAGGTGCGGGCGTCGCCCAGGAAGTCCGACGAAACGACAGCCTCCTCGGTGTAACCCAGCACGCCCTTCAGCTCGCCCTCCGAAGCCTCCTTCATGGCGGCGCAGATCTCGTCGTACTTGGCGGGCTTGGCGAGGTTCACGGTCAGGTCGACGACCGACACATCGAGGGTCGGCACGCGCATCGACATACCGGTCAGCTTGCCGTTGAGCTCGGGGATCACCTTACCGACAGCCTTGGCGGCACCCGTCGACGAGGGGATGATGTTGCCCGAAGCGGCACGGCCGCCGCGCCAGTCCTTCAGCGAGGGACCGTCTACGGTCTTCTGCGTCGCGGTGGTCGAGTGTACGGTGGTCATCAGACCGTCGGTGATACCGAACTTGTCGTGGAGAACCTTGGCGATGGGAGCCAGACAGTTGGTGGTGCACGAAGCGTTCGAAACGATCTTCTGGCCGGCGTAGGTGTTGGTGTTCACACCGCATACGAACATCGGCGTAGCGTCCTTCGAGGGGGCCGACATCACGACGTACTTGGCACCTGCGGCGATGTGCGCCTGAGCCTTCTCCTCGGTGAGGAACAGACCCGTCGACTCGACAACGTACTCGGCCTCGACCTCGTTCCACTTCAGGTTGGCGGGATCCTTCTCGGCCGTCACGCGGATCGCCTTACCGTTGACGATCAGCTGGTTCTTCTCGGTGCAGTAGTCGATCGTGCCCTGGAACTGACCGTGCATCGTGTCGTACTTGAGCATGTATGCCAGGTAATCTACCGGGCAAAGGTCGTTGATACCTACGATCTCGTACTTGTCCGTCTGCGTGCAGGCTGCACGGAAAACCATACGGCCGATACGGCCGAAGCCGTTGATACCGATTTTGATAGTTGCCATAGTTTAATTATTTGAATTGGTAAAACGTTCTCTTTATCGCCCGGCAAAGTTATATAATATAAGTAGATTATGCAACACCGGGGCGATTTTTTCGCCGCGCCGGCCCGCAAATCGGCCGGGCGGAGCTACCGCACGGCCTGCTTGGCGTGCTTGGCCATCGCCGAGGCGAAGACGAAAGCGTTGAGCTCGGCATTGTCGGCGTGGAGGATCTCCTCGCGCGTACCCTCCCACCACTTGTGCCCCTCGTGGATGTAGACGATCTTCTCGCCGATCTCCATGACGGAGTTCATGTCGTGGGTGTTGATGATCGTGGTGATGCCGTACTCGTGGGTGATCTCGTGGATGAGGTTGTCGATGACGATCGAGGTCTGCGGGTCGAGGCCCGAGTTGGGCTCGTCGCAGAAGAGGTAGCGGGGGTTCATAACGATGGCCCGGGCTATGGCCACGCGCTTGATCATGCCGCCCGACAGCTCGGCCGGATAGAGGCGGTTGGCGCGCTCGAGCCGCACGCGCTGCAGGCAGAAGTCCACCCGCTCGCGCTTCTCGGCCTCCGACTGCTCGGTGAAGAGGTCCAGCGGCAGGCGCACGTTCTCCTCCACGGTCGACGAGTCGAGCAGCGCCCCGCCCTGGAAGATCATGCCGATCTCCTTGCGGATGGCCTTGCGCTCGCCGAAGCCCAGCGACGTGAAGTCGGTCCGATCGTAGCACACGCGCCCCGAGTCGGGCTCGTGCAGCCCCACGAGGGTCTTCAGCAGCACGGTCTTGCCCGAGCCGCTGCGGCCGATGATGAGGTTCGTGCGCCCGGTCTCGAACTCCACGGAGATGTCGTCGAGCACGGTGCGTCCGTCGAACGCCTTGACGATATGTTCGGCACGTATCATATCAGCAGCACTTGAGTGAGTATGAGGTCGAAGAGCAGCACCACCACGCAGCTCACCACCACGGCGCGCGTCGACGCGGCCCCCACCTCGAGCGAGTTTCCGCGGGCGTTGTAGCCGTAGAAGGCCGACACGGAGGTGATGATGTAGGCGAAGAAGACGGTCTTGATGAGCGTGTAGGTGATCGAGTAGGGGCGGAAGTCGAGCAGCAGCCCGTCGAGATAGTCGGCCGGGATCATGATGCCCGTCGCGTAGGCGATCATCCAGCCGCCGAAGATGCCCACCAGAATCGAGAGGATGGTCAGCAGCGGGAAGAAGAGCATCGAGGCCACGATCTTGGGCAGGATGAGGTACGAGGCCGAGTTGACGCCCATGATCTCCAGCGCGTCGATCTGCTCGGTGATGCGCATGGTGCCGATCTCGGAGGCGATGCTCGACCCCACCTTGCCGGCGAGGATCAGCGCCACGACCGCCGACGAGAACTCCAGGATCATCGTCTCGCGCGTGGCGTAGCCGATGAGCGTCTGCGGGATGAAGGGCGAGTCGAGGTTGATCGACATCTGGAGCGTGATGACGGCGCCGATGAAGATCGAGATGATGGCCGTCAGGCCGATCGAGTTCATGCCCAGCGCCTCCATTTCGTAGAGGATGCGGCGGCGGTAGATCGAGATCTTCTCCGGACGGGAGAAGACCTTCCCCATCAGGATGAAGTAGCTGCCTATGAGTTGCAATGTCCGGAACATGGGCGGTCGGTTACTGGTGGTCGGTCTCCTCGAAATCCACGTAGTCGCCCACGTCGCTCGACACCCGCTTGCGGGGTTCGTCGGCGGTGCGGTGCACCTCCACGTCGCCCTCGCGGCCGCCGTCGCGACGCCCGCCGTGTGCGGAACGGGGGCTGAAGCCCGCCGCGCCTCCGGCGCCGAAGCGCTCCTCCATCTCGCGGCGCACGCGCGCCAGGCGCCAGCGCACGACCAGGGCGAGCACCACGCCCAAAAGAATGATTCCCATGAAGAAGTAGAGTATGAATACGGCGATGCCGCGCAGCAGCGCCGGGGCGCCGATCGCCAGCGCCAGCACAAGCACCGTGAAGAGCGGGTTGCGCCGCACGAAGGCGGCCAGCGCATCGAGTATGTCGGTCAGCAATTTCATGATCGCAACGGGTGTCGTTAGCCCCTACAAAGGTAGGGAAAATTATGCGTATTTCAATTTATTTCCTTAATTTTGGCGTCGGAACAGAATCACACAACGACATGCTGACCCCTCTTACCGCCATCTCGCCCGTCGACGGGCGCTACCGTGACAAAACGGAAAAACTCGCCGATTATTTTTCGGAACAGGCCCTGATCCGCTACCGCATCCGCGTCGAAGTGGAGTACCTGATCGCTCTGGCCGAGCTGCCGCTGCCGCAGCTCGCCGCGGTGGGCGACGCGGAGAAGGCCGCCCTGCGCACCCTCTACACCGACTTTTCGACCGCCGACGCCGAGCGCGTGAAGGAGATCGAGCGCACCACCAACCACGACGTGAAGGCCGTCGAGTACATCCTCAAGGAGAAGATGGACGCGCTGGGCCTCCAGTCGTGCAAGGAGTTCGTCCACTTCGGTCTCACGTCGCAGGACATCAACAACACGGCCATCCCCCTCTCGCTGCGCGAGGCGCTGCAGGAGGTCTACCGCCCCGCCGTGGAGGAGGTCCGCGCCGCGCTCGCCTCGATGGCCGACGAGTGGCGCGAGGTGGCGATGCTCGCCCGCACGCACGGCCAGCCCGCCTCGCCCACGCTGCTGGGCAAGGAGCTGCGCGTCTACGTCGAGCGCCTCGACAAGCAGCTGGCGCAGCTCGACGCAATCGCCGTGCCGGCCAAGTTCGGCGGCGCCACGGGCAACTTCAACGCCCACCACGCGGCCTTCCCCGCGATCGACTGGGTGGCCTTCGCCAACCGTTTCGTCGACACGACGCTGGGCCTCTCGCGCTCGCAGTACACCACCCAGATCGAGCACTACGACAACCTGGCGGCGATCTTCGACTGCCTGCGCCGCATCGACACGATCCTCACCGACCTCTGCCGCGACATGTGGATGTATATCTCGGCCGAGTACTTCAAGCAGCGCATCAAGGCGGGCGAGGTAGGCTCGAGCGCCATGCCCCACAAGGTCAACCCCATCGACTTCGAGAACGCCGAGGGCAACTTCGGCATCGCCGGCGCGATCTACGGCCATCTCTCGGCCAAGCTGCCCGTCTCGCGCCTGCAGCGCGACCTCACGGACTCGACCGTGCTGCGCAACGTCGGCGTGCCGATGGCCCACTCGCTGATCGCCCTGCGCTCGCTGCAGAAGGGCCTCGGCAAGGTGCTGCTCAACCGCGAGGCGCTCGACCGCGACCTGGAGCAGAACTGGGCCGTGGTGGCCGAGGGCATCCAGACCATCCTGCGCCGCGAGGGCTTCCCCAAGCCCTACGAGGCGCTCAAGGCCCTCACGCGCACCAACACCCACATCACGCGCGAGTCGATCGCCTCGTTCATCGAGACGCTCGACGTGGCCGAAGGGGTCAAGGAGGAGCTGCGCGCACTCTCGCCGGCGACCTACACGGGCATCTTCCGCTAAGCAGACGACAGCCATGATGTGCGAGCTGCCGGTCGGGATCGGCTTCTGCTGCATGTTCGTCGTCCTGGGGCTCCTCTTCCGCTCTGGACGGGGCGCATGGCTCATCGCGGGCTACAACACCCTGCCGCCGAAGGAGCGCGAGCGCTACGACCGAGAGGCCCTCTGCCGCTTCATGGCACGCCTGATGTTCTTCTGCGCTGCCTGCACGGCGCTGCTCGTGGCCGACACGCTGCGGCCCGGCCGGGGGCTGGGAATCGCCGGCAGGCTCTGGATGACAATCGGCATCATCTGCGCCGTGATCTACGCCAACACCGGCGGCCGCTTTCTGAAGCGGTAGCCGGACCTTCGGGCAGAGGCTTCGCCCGCACTGCCCGCCCGACGCTTCAGGCTATACCCATCCACACCCCGTCTCCTCCCCCGGAGACGGGGCTTTTTTTACCGCACACCCCTGCCGGCCGCTCTTCTTATAGCTTGATGGTTTTTACTTCTCACTTTTTTACTTATTACTTATCTTCGGCACGCGCTTTGCGACATACCCCGGCGTCTGCGGTTCCGATCCGCAGAGAGGTTTCTTCATTTTAAGTTTGGGTTAGTAGTTCAGAAGGGGGTGGTTCCCCTTCACCGACGGCAGGCAATCGCGACGATTCCCTGCCGTTTTTCGTGTGCCGCAGCGGCGGTTATCCGAAAAACGATCGTATCTTTGGGAAAGCCACCGCCATGGACCACCTCCTCTACTATCCGTACATCAACCTTTCGCGCACGGAGTGGACCCTGCGTGCGCTGCTCTACTACGACACCGTGGGCAGATCGTCCCGCAAGCCGCCCGCTACGCACCCGAGGAGTTTTTCGACCCGTTCATGACCGAGCTGCTGCGCGACGGACTGGTCGAGCCGCTCGAGCCTTTCGACCACCTGCCCGACATGCGGCGGACCTGCGACGCCTTTCTCGGCTTCGCCGAGCGGTTCGCCCGTCTCACCGGTGCCCGCAGCACGGAGGCCGCCTTCATGCGCATCCACGCCCAGAAGTTCGACGCCGGGCTGTTCCGCGAACTGGAGACGATGGGACTGGCCCGGCGGAGCTCCGTCGGATAGTACGACGTCGAACGGCGGACGGCGAACCAGCTGATGAAGTTTCTGGCCCTGGTGCTCGGGCACGCCACCGGCCGCCAGCCGGCGACCGACCGGCTGCATCCGCTCTACCGACCCACCGCCCCGGGCCGACAGCGCAAGCGCGACCGCATTCTGGAGGAGCTCCTGCCCCTGCCGCAGCAGCTCGATCCGCGGAGGCTCCGCACTTTCAAGGAGCGCCACGCCGAGCTGCTGGCCCGCTTCCGCACGCAGGTCGAACTGCTCGTCCTCGACGACGGAACCGCCCCCGACACCCCGCTCTTCGCACTCCGCCTCGAGGAGCTGCGCCACCGGCGCGACGAGCTGGCGGCGCGCATGAACGAGGGACGGCTCGGCAGGGTGCTCTTCGGCACGGTGTGCGGCATGCTCGGCGCCGCCCACGCCCTCGCATCCGACACGACGCCAGCGGCCCTGATCGGCGGCCTGCCGGGCTTCGCCGGCGCCGTCTACGCCGCCATCGGCAACTGCCGGAGGGTCGATCCCGATCCCGCAGGCCTCAAATATCTCGTGCTGCTCGACCGACGGCGGAAATAACGCAGCCGCGCCGAAGAGCTCCGCGCGAAAAAAATCTTTACAAGAGGAATTAACTTCGCTTCGCTCGTTGATCCCTTGCGGCTCTGTCAATTACGACGACATCGTAAAGAAAATCGACGGCCGATGCCTTTTGTTTTGGCCAAGCGCCCGTACAAACGCTGTTTGCGGGCGCTTGCCAAAAACAAAAAAACCACTCTTTCGAGTGGTCGATTTTCTTTGCGATGTTGTGGGAGCTGAGGGATTCGAACCCCCGACCCTCTGCTTGTAAGGCAGACGCTCTGAACCAGCTGAGCTAAGCTCCCTTGCTTGTTGCGGGTGCAAATATAGGACAAATAAATCACTCCGGCAAGCCCCGGGCCCTTTTTTCGAAATCTTTTTTTTGCCGGCCGCCCCCGATCGCGCTCCGACAGCCTCCCCGCCGCCGCGCGCAGACGCTCCGCCCGAAACCCGCAAGCCAACCCCGCACGACCGTCCCGCACCGGTCCACAGCACACCCCGCAGGCGCAAGTCGCGGAGCGCAGGGAGCAGGATGCAGGAGCGGGCCACGGATCGCCAGCGCCAATCGCAGGTCGCGGCAGGCCACAGCGCGCAGGCCGGACCGCAGGCCAAACAGCGCAGACAAAAATCGCAGACAAAAATCGCAGCCCCGCCCCCGACCCAAAAAAGAAAACGACCCGCATCGTTGCGGATCGTCCTTGAAGTGGGAACATGCGGATTTGAACCGCAGACCTCCTGCTTGTCGAGCAGGCGCTCTAAACCAACTGAGCTATGCTCCCGTCACAAAAAAACCACTCGCATTGCTGTAAGTGGTCGATCGAAAGAGTGGGAGCTGAGGGATTCGAACCCCCGACCCTCTGCTTGTAAGGCAGACGCTCTGAACCAGCTGAGCTAAGCTCCCGAAAGAATGGCTTGGGACTGCAAAGGCCACTTGCGACCGACACCCCTTGCGGGACATCTCCTTGCAGTTTTCTAAAGAACCTTTCGCAACCCTCGCGCATTAGCGCCTGAACAAGGACTTGAACCTAGGACCCCATGATTAACAGTCATGTGCTCTAACCAACTGAGCTATTCAGGCATTTTCGAATCGGTCTGTGTGACCTTTTCGGAGTGCAAATATAGAGCAAAAAATCATTCCTGCAAAATATTCGGCGATTTTTTTCGAAAAAAATATATCTTTGTACGACAGCCAACCGATACGAAAATGAGACATACGATCCATATACTCCTCACACTCTTCGCTTTGACCCTCTTCGGCGCGCCGCTGCGCGCGCAACTGCGCTTCGACCCCGCGGCGTGGGATTTCGGCACGATCGAGGAGGAGGCCGGGCGCGTGAGCCACCGCTTCACCGGGCGCAACGAGACCGACAAGCCGCTGGTGATCCTCGACGTGGTGACCTCGTGCGGCTGCACGGCCCCCGAATTTTCGCGCCGCCCCGTCCTGCCGGGCGAAGAGACCGAGATCACCGTCACCTTCGACCCGCGCGACCGCCCCGGCTCGTTCGAGAAGCAGCTGCACGTCTACTCCACGGCCCGCGAGCGGATCGCCACGCTCACCGTGCGCGGCCAGGTCGCGCCCCGCCCGCGGAGCCTGGCCGAGCGCTACCCCGTCGACGCCGGGGGCGGCCTGCGCCTGAGCCACACCCTCTGTGCCTTCTCCTACCTGCACCGCGGCGAGACGCTGCAGAGCGTCGTGGGCATCGTCAACGACTCGCCCCGCCCCATCCGCCTCGCGCTGCGCCCCGAGACCCCGAGCGGCGCGCTGCAAGCCCGCTGCCCCGGGCTGCTGGCCCCGGGCGAGGAGGCGACCATCGACCTGGCCTACCGCCTGCCCGCCGGCAGCACGCTCTACGGCACGCTGCGCGAGCAGCTGCGCCCGATCGTCGACCAGACCCCCTCCGCAGTCGCCGTCACGGCCCACGCCATCGCCGTCGACGCCGCGCCCGGGCCGCACGAAAAATGCCCCGAGGCCGAGATTTCGGAAAATTTCGTTAAATTTGGCGTCGTGAAACAGAGCGGCCGGCCCGTGCGTCGCACCCTCACGCTCCGCAACCGCGGCCGCGCGCCGCTCGTGGTGCGGGCCGTAGAGCACGACGAGCGGGTCGCGGCCTCCTGCACCCCCGGCGCGACGATCGCCCCCGGAGGCACGCTCCCGATCGAGGTGGCGTTCGACCCCCGAAGCTCCGACTTCGGACCCGCGAGCGCCCACCTGACCCTGGTCACCAACGACCCCGCGCGGCCGATGCGGCGCATCCGGGTGACGGCGATCGTCGAGCAGTAGGCATATAAATAGGTACCGCGCGCCCTCGGGCCGCGCAAACAGACACAGGAATGTATACGATTCTCGAAAAACGGAGCCTGGCCGAAGGGATCTGGCTCATGAAAATCCACGCCCCGCGCGTGGCCCGCGCCGCGCTGCCCGGGCAGTTCGTCATCGTGCGCGCCACCGAGCGCGGCGAGCGCATCCCGCTCACGATCGCCGACTTCGACGCCACGGAGGGGAGCGTCACCATCGTCACGCAGGCCATCGGAGTCTCCACGCGCCGCATCTGCTCGCTGGAGGAGGGCGAGGCGCTCGCCGACTTCGCAGGGCCGCTGGGCCGCCCCTCGGAGTTCGTCGGGCTGCCGGAGGAGGAGCTGCGCCGGCGCCGCTACCTCTTCATCGGCGGCGGCGTGGGCACCGCCCCGGTCTATCCGCAGGTCAAGTGGCTGCACGAGCACGGCGTCGAGGTCGACGTCATCGTCGGCGCCAAGACGCGCTCGATGCTCATCTACACCGACCAGATGCGCGCCGTGGCCTCGCACCTCCACATCGCCACCGACGACGGCTCGGAGGGGTTCCACGGGCTGGTGACGCAGCTGCTCGAGGAGCTCATCGCCCGCGGCGAGCGCTACGACGAGTGCGTGGCGATCGGCCCCATGATCATGATGAAGTTCGTGGCGCTCACGACGAAAAAACATGCGCTGAAGACCACCGTGTCGCTCAACGCGCTGATGGTCGACGGCACGGGCATGTGCGGCGCCTGCCGCGTGACCGTGGACGGGCGGACGCGCTTCACGTGCGTCGAGGGGCCCGAATTCGACGGCCACCAGGTCGACTTCGACGAGGCGATACGCCGCCAGGGCATGTACCGCACGCTCGAGCAGCGCGCCGCGGCCATCGAGGCCGAGCGCGCCGCAGGACACGTATGTAGAATCGGATTGGACAAATAACCATGGCGAACAAGATTCCGCGCACGCCCGTGCGCGAACAGGACCCGGCCCTGAGGGCCACCAATTTCGAGGAGGTCTGCTACGGCTACGACCTTCGGGAGGCGACGCTCGAGGCGTCGCGCTGCCTCGGCTGCCGCAACCCCCGCTGCGTGGCCGCCTGCCCCGTGGGGATCGCTATCCCCGAATTCATCGCGGCGCTGCGCGAGGGCGACCTGCGGGGCGCCGCCGCGACGATCGCGCGCGACAGCTCGCTGCCGTCGATCTGCGGCCGCGTCTGCCCCCAGGAGAGCCAGTGCGAGGGGGCCTGCGTGCTCGGCATCAAGGGCGAGCCGGTGGCCATCGGCAAGCTCGAGCGCTTCGTGGGCGACTGGAAGCTCGAGCAGGGCGACGCGCCCGGGCGCCCCGAGTCCAACGGCCGCCGCGTGGCGGTGGTCGGCAGCGGCCCCGCGGGGCTGGCCTGCGCGAGCGACCTGGCCAAGATGGGCTACGAGGTGAAGATCTTCGAGGCGCTGCACCGCGTGGGCGGCGTGCTGGTCTACGGCATCCCCGAGTTCCGCCTCCCGAAGGAGCGCATCGTGGCCCGCGAGATCGAGGAGGTGAAGCGCCTGGGCGTGGAGATCGAGACCGACGTCGTCGTCGGCCGCACCGTGACGGTCGACTCGCTGCTCGACGAGGAGGGCTACGAGGCCGTCTTCATCGGCTCGGGCGCCGGCCTGCCCCGCTTCATGGGCATCCCGGGCGAGAACCTCAACGGCGTAGTCTCGGCCAACGAGTTCCTGACGCGCGCCAACCTCATGCACGCCTACGACGAAAGCTACGACACGCCGATCTACGTCGGGCAGCGCGTGGCGGTGGTCGGCGGCGGCAACGTGGCGATGGATGCCGTGCGCACGGCCCGCCGCCTGGGCGCCGAGGCGACGATCGTCTACCGCCGCTCCGAGCGGGAGCTCCCGGCGCGCGCCGAGGAGGTCCACCATGCCAAGCAGGAGGGGATCGCCTTCCGCATGCTCACCAACCCCGTGGAGGTGCTGGGCGACGAGCGGGGATGGGTCCGCGGCCTTCGGTGCGTGGAGATGGAGCTGGGCGAGCCCGACGCCAGCGGCCGCCGCTCGCCCGTGGAGAAGCCCGGCTCGGAGTTCGACGTGGCGTGCGACGTGGTGATCCTGGCTCTGGGCACCTCGCCCAACCCGCTGATCGCCTCCACCACCTCGGGGCTGGAGACCACGCGCCGCGGCTGCATCGCCGCCGACGAGCGGGGCGCCACCAGCCGCCCCGGGGTCTTCGCCGGTGGCGACGCCGTGACGGGCGCCGCCACGGTGATCCTGGCCATGGGGGCCGGCCGCGCAGCCGCCCGGGCGATCGACGAATACGTCCGCAGCAAGTAACCCCGCGGCCGGGTCCGGGTCGCACCCGGGCGAACCGAAGCGGCCGGGCCGCCAATCACGCCGACGCAAGGGCGTGTGTCGAAATGAATATTTTCGGCACACGCCCTTTAAGGTGCGTCAGAATGAGCAAGATGCAAGGCGTTGATGGTGACGACGGAAGTTTACGCTACGTAAATGACCGAGCCCGAAGCCCGACGACAAGGCAGCAGGTTGCCATTATGACACACCGTCTTTTTCGTTTCTCGGATTACAGTGCGGCGACAGGCCGCCCGTCGGGACCCGTCTATCGCCCGAAGCGGAGCAGGCGCAGAAGCCTGTTCCACGGCCGCGACCAGGTGCGGTGGTAGCGCAGCGGGCCGCACAGCACGCGCTCGAAGAAGTCGCCGTGGCGGGCGTTGAGCGTGTCGACCACTTCGCGCTTGAAGCGGCGGCCGCGCACGCGCATCGACCCGCCGCGGATGCGGTAGCGGATCGCCGGGCGGGGCAGCCGCACCACCTCGCCGCCATCCTTGAGCACCGCGATCCAGAAATCCCAGTCCTCGTAGCAGACGATCTGCTCGCAGTAGCCGCCCGCGCGCTCCCAGTCGCTGCGGCGGTAGAGCGCGCTGGCGCAGATCAGGTTGCGCCGCGCGAGCAGCTCCAGCGAGAAGTCGGGCAGCCTCCAGGCGCCCGTGCGGTCGCCGAAAAACTCGTTTTGGCCGCTCACGACCTTCACTTCGGGGCGACGGTCGAGCACCTCGGCCGCCCCGACCAGGAAGTCGGGGCCCAGCAGGTCGTCGGCGTCGAGCGGGAAGAGATAGCGCCCGCGCGCCTCGGCGATCGCCCGGTTGCGCGCCGCCGCCAGCCCGCGGTTGGGTTGCGAGAGCACCCGCACCGAGGGGTGCGAGGCGGCGTATTCGCGGGCCAGGCGCAGCGAGCCGTCGCGCGACCCGTCGTCGATGACCACCACTTCGAGGCTGCGCCCCGCGGCCTCGAGGGAGGGGGTCGCAGCCGCAATCGAGTCGAGGGTCTCGCGCAGGAAGCCCTCCATGTTGTATACGGGTACGATGACCGAGATGTCGACCATGGGATCAGATCTTGTCGCGCCCCTTGAGGAACTTCTGCCAGTAGTATTTCAGGCGGCTCGAATACTTGAGCATCTTCCACGGACGGCTGCCGTGGGGGCGGTGGAGCACCCGCACGTCGCAGAAGACGTAGTTGGAGAAGTCGGCGCGCAGGGCCATGTGCGAGATCGAGACGTCAAACCACTGCTTGGCCGGGTCGAGCGCCGCGAAGTCGACGGCCGAGAGGAAGGCGTGGGTGAGCAGCGTGCAGCAGAAGCTCAGGTGCTTGCTCTCCTCGACCACGCCCCGCCGGCCCTTCATGCGCAGGTAGGGGTAGTTGACCTCGCCCCGCTCGTCGACGGTCACGGCAGCGGCCAGCGCGCAGCGCGGACGCTCGGCGGCGCCCTCGACCAGCCGGCGCACGGTGTCGGGATCCACCACCACGTCCGACTCGACGATCAGCAGCGACGCCCCCGCCTCGACTGCTTCGCGCTGCGCCGTGCGCAGCGTCACCAGGTAGTTGGGCGAGGGGGTGTCGGTCAGATCGGCCAGGTTGACGAGCCGGAAGCCCATCTCGCGCGACTTGCGCTCGAGCAGGGCCGTATTTTCGGGGGTACTGAAGTCGTTGTAGATCGTATAGAGGAAGGGCTCCGCGGTCCGCGAGACGAGCACGGCGGCCGCGGTCTGCAGGGTCAGGTCTATGGAATCCTTCACCGGGGTGACGACGTGCAGGCGCGCCGCGCCACCCACCCCCGCCGCTGCGGGGCGCCGGTCGTCTGGTTGCCTCTCTGCAACTGGCATAACTCGTTCGATTTATCGTAATACAATCAAAAGCAACCGCATACCCCCGCGCGTCGGACGACAGCCGCGGGGCTCCGGCGCAGGAAAGTAGGTCGTTGCCTTTGTAATTCTCCGCAGAAAACTATACCTTTGTTTTGTTAAATGCGACAACAAAGATAATGAATATTTCGAAAAAGCCAATTCTGCTCGCAGGAATAATCCTGCTCGCCCTCCCGCTCGCGGCCGCCGCCCAGCAGCCCGCCCGCAAGGGGAGCCGCATGACGCGCGAGGAGTACATCGACCGCTACAAGTCGATCGCCGTGGAGCAGATGGAGCGCTACGGCATCCCCGCGAGCATCACCATGGCGCAGGGCATCCTCGAATCGGACTGCGGCAACAGCACCCTGTCGAAGAGCTCGAACAACCACTTCGGCATCAAGTGCAAGAAGAACTGGACGGGCGAGCGCGTCTTCCACGACGACGACGCGCGCGGCGAGTGCTTCCGCGCCTATCCGTCGGTCGAGGCGTCGTATCACGACCACGCCGAATTTCTCGACTCGCAGCCGCGCTACGACTCGCTCTTCGTCTACGCCTCGAACGACTACCGCAGCTGGGCCCGCGGGCTCAAGGCCGCGGGCTACGCCACGGCGCCCGACTATGCGCAGCGGCTCATCCGCATCATCGAGGAGTGCGAGCTGCACCTGCTCGACCGCCCCGACGGCGAGCGGCTCTACGCCTCGAGCAAGCCCGCGCAGAACGAACCCGAGGAGTGGTTCTCGGGCCAGAGCAGCGTCGAGCAGGGGGCCCGCTCGTCGGAGCTCGTCGACCCGGACGACTACCGCGTGACGATCAACGCCCACCGCGGCTACAACGTCTACGCCACCAACGGCGTGCACTACGTCCTGGCCAAGGAGGGCGACACGTTCGAGCGCCTGGGCGAGCTGTTCCGCATCGCGCCGCGCAACCTGCGCAAGTTCAACGACCTGAAGGACAAGCGGGCGCAGCCCATGACCGGCGAGGTGGTCTACATCGAGCGCAAGAAGCGGCTCTGGGAGGGCAACGCCCGCCACCACGTCTGCCGCCAGGGCGAGACGGCCTACGCCGTGGGCCAGTCCTACGGCCTGCGCACGGCCGCGGTCGAGAAGCTCAACGGCCTGCGCCGCGGCGAGACGCTCCAGGCCGGGCGCGAACTGCGCATCCGCTAATTCACCCACCCCAAACCACCGCACCACCTATGGAAACCTCCCCCGTACGCCGGCAGATCCTCGACGCCTTCGTCCGCAAGTCGAACCTCAAGCAGCGGATCTTCGACAACACCTTCGCGGCGATGAACCTGCTGAAGGAGACGCTGCTGGAGATGGCCTCGGAGATGGACGACCAGCTCGACGGGCGGCTCGACCGCCACGTGCGGCTCGAATACCGCGACCGCGGCAAGTTCGAGGCCCAGCTCCAGATCGCCGACGACCTGCTCATCTTCCAGATGCACACCGACGTCTTCCGCTTCCCCGACGACCACCCCGTGCACCGCAACCCCTACGTCATCCGCGACGAGGAGAACGGCTACTGCGGCGTGGTCAACATCTACAACTTCCTCTCCGACTCGTTCAAGTACAACCGCAACGCCGACGAGGGCTACCTCATCGGGCGGCTGTTCATCAACCGCGACCGCCGCTACTTCGTCGAGGGCAAGGGGCAGGAGTCGCTGCGCGCCGACCGCTTCGGCAGCGAGGAGCTCGACCGCGAGGCGCTGATCGCCGTCCTGGAGGCGGCCATCGACTTCTCGCTGCGCTTCGACCTGCTGATGCCCCCCTTCGACCACAACAAGCGTGTGACGGTCGACCAGTTCAACACCCGCATGGATAACTCGAAGTTCGTCACGGGCAAGCGCCTGGGCTACGACTTCGACGTCGAAGACATCTGAAAACCCACCCGAAAAACCCTGCAACCTTGACTCTCCACCGCATCCTTCTGGCCGCCTGCCTGCTCGCGGGCGCCATCCGCCCTGCCACGGCCCAGGGCCGGTACGCCGAGATCGCCCGCCTGCGTTCGATGAACGAGGGCGTCTACGGCATTCGCTCGACGGCCGACGGCGAACACTACACCACGCTCGAGGGCAACCAGGTCCTGCGCTACTCCTACGCCGCCGACACGCCGGGCGAGAAGCTCCTCCCGGCCACGGCCTCCGAGCTGCGCATCGCCGGCTACGCCCTCTCGCCCGACGAGCGGCGCATCCTCCTCTGGTCGGGCCGCACGCCCATCTACCGCCATTCGTTCACCACCTCATACCATCTGGCCGAGGGACAGAGCGTGCGGCCGGTGCTGCGCGAGGCCGAAGCGCCGCGCGACGCCACCTTCTCGCCCGACGGGCGGCAGATCGCCTACTCGGACCGCAACGACCTCTACCTCTACGACATCGCCTCGGGCCGCACGACGCGCCTGACCGACGACGGCGTGTGGAACGAGGTCATCAACGGCACCACCGACTGGGTCTACGAGGAGGAGTTCGGCTTCACCAAGGCCTTCGCTTTCTCGCCCGACAGCCGCCAGATCGCCTTCTTGCGCTTCGACGAGCGCAACGTGCCGACGATGGAGATGATGCGCTTCGACAACAAGCTCTACAACACCCCCTACACCTTCAAATACCCCAAGGCCGGCGAGCGCAACTCGACAGTCGAGCTGTGGGTCTGCGACCTCCAGTCGGGCGCCAAGCGGCGCATCGACACCGGCGCGGAGAGCGACCAGTACCTGCCGGGGCTGGGCTGGACGCCCGACGGCAAGCTCTTCTACCAGCGTCTCAACCGCCGGCAGAACACCTTCGAGATGGTCGTCTGCGAGCCGGGCGGCGCGCAGCACACCGTCTACGAGGAGCGCTCGCAGCAGTACGTCGAGCGCCCCTCCAGCCGCTCGATCCTCTTCGTCGACAAGGACCGCTTCCTGGTGCGGCAGGAGAGCCACACGGGGTGGATGCACCTCTACCTCTACAACGTGCGCGCCGGGCTGCTGGGCGCCGTGACGCGCGGCGAGTGGGAGGTCACCGAGGTGGTGGGAGCCACCTCCAAGCGCGTGTGGTACCTCTCGACCGAGGGGTCGCCCATCCGCCGCAACCTCTACAGCGTGCGCCTCGACGGCCGCGACAAGCGGCGTCTGACCACGGGCGAAGGGTTCTACTCCGTCGCCCCGAGCGCCGGCATGAAGTACTACATCTCGACCTTCTCCAACGCCGCGACGCCCAACCGCGTGGAGGTGTGCGACGGCGAGGGGCGCCCGGTGCGCACGCTGCGCGACAGCCGCGCCCTGGGCGAGGAGCTCGCCGCGCGACAGCGTCCCGTCAAGGAGTTCCTGCGCATCCCCACCGAGCGGGGCGACTCGCTCGAGGCGTGGATCCTGCGTCCGCGCGACTTCGACCCCGCGCGGCAGTACCCCGTGCTGATGACCCAGTACTCGGGCCCCGGCTCGCAGTCGGTGCAGGACCGCTGGTCGATGGACTGGGAGGATGCGCTGGTCGACAAGGGCTACGTGGTGGTATGCGCCGACGGGCGCGGCACGGGATTCCGCGGCGAGCAGTTCAAGAAGCAGACCTACGGGCGCCTGGGCGCACTGGAGGTCGAGGACCAGCTCTCGGTGGCCCGCTACCTGGCGGCGCAGCCGTGGGTCGACGCCGCCCGCATCGGCATCTACGGCTGGTCCTACGGCGGCTTCATGGCCCTGAGCTGCGCGCTGAAGGGCCACGGGCTCTTCCGCATGGCCATCGCCGTGGCGCCCGTCACCTCGTGGCGCTACTACGACACGATCTACACCGAGGTCTACAACAACCTGCCCCAGTACAACGCCTCGGGCTACGACGACAACTCGCCCATCCACTTCGCGCGGATGCTCGACGACAGGAAGACCCGCCTGCTGATGATCCACGGCACGGCCGACGACAACGTCCACTTCCAGAACGCGATGGAGATGGCCCGGGCGCTCAACCGCGCGGGCAAGAGCTACGACATGATGGTCTACCCCGACCAGAACCACTCGATGATGCCGTCGGACAGCCACAACGTGCGGCAGAAGATGATCGACTACACGCTCGAGCACCTCTGATCGTGCCCGACCCCACCGCGAAGCGAAGGGGCCGGCCGATATGCTCGGGCGGCCCCTTCGTCTTTCGGAAACACCCCGCACCGATGACCCACCGCCACACCCTCCGCTCGCCTCTCGGGCCGCTGACGCTCACGGCCGCCGACCGGGCGCTCGTACGCCTCGACTTCGGCGGCACGCCCGACACCGACGCCCCGCCCACACCCCTGCTGCGCGAGGCGGCACGGCAGATCGACGAATACTTCGCGGGGCTGCGGCGGCAATTCTCCCTGCCGCTCGCCCCCGACGGGACGCCCTTCCGGCAGGAGGTCTGGCGGGCGCTGGAGGCGATCCCCCACGGCGCCACCCGCTCCTATGCGCAGATCGCCGCGCAGGTCGGCCGGCCGCGGGCGTGCCGCGCCGTGGGGGCGGCCAACCACCGCAACCCGCTGCCGATCCTCATACCGTGCCACCGCGTGGTGGGCAGCGACGGCACGCTGACGGGATACGCCGGCGGCGTGGATACCAAGCGCCGCCTGCTGGCGCTCGAAGGCGCCGTCGCGGCGATCCCCGCAGAGCTCGCCGACTACCTCGCGGGCGAGATCCTGCCCCGCTACGCCTCCTTCGACCGGGGCCACGGCACCGACCACGCACTGGCGGTCGCCGCGCGGAGCCTCGACCTGGCGATCGGTCTCGGCGCCGACCCCGCGACCGCCCTCGCCGTGGCCCTCTACCACGACACGGGGCTCGCCTACGGGCGCGAACGCCACCACCTCGACTCGGGGCGCATCCTCGCCGCCGACGCGACGCTCCGCCGCTGGTTCACCCCCGAGCGGATCGACACCATGCGCAAGGCGGCCGAAGACCACCGCGCCTCGTCGGAGCGCGCGCCGCGCAGCCTCTACGGGCGCATCGTGGCCGAGGCCGACCGGCAGATCGACCCCGCGACCATCCTCCGCCGCACGATCCAATACGGCCTAGCCCACACCCCCGGGCTCGACCGCGAGGGGCACTACGCCCGCACGCTCGACCACCTCGAGCGCAAATACGCCGAGGGCGGCTACCTGCGGCTCTGGATCGCCGGCTCGGAGAACGCCCGCCGGCTCGACGCCCTGCGCCGCCTGATCGCCGACCGCGAGCGGCTGCGCGCCCTCTTCGACGCGCTCTACGAGCAGGAGACGGCGTGCGGCGCAGCAATGAATGAATAATGGGCTGCGCGTCGCCGCCTTCCATTTTTCATTTTCAACTTTCCTCTTTCAA
>CABIXK010000006.1:29528-83404 GCA_902362705.1 Rikenellaceae bacterium | reverse complement strand
AATGGAAGAGCCCGCCCATTATTCATTATCCATTGTTCATTATTCATTGCCGCACAGCGCAGCCCCCCTCAACAAACACAACAAAAAAAGGCCGCAGGCATTTCGCCTGCGGCCTTGAAAGCAAGGTCTGCGTGAGACCCGAGAATTACTTGTTGTTCTTCTCGGCAGCCTCCAGGGCGCTCTTCAGAGCGGCCAGGCCGGCGATGTCGCCCAGCGTGGTCTTCTCTACCGAAGCGTTGATCTTCTTGACGGTCGACTTCGTAGCGTCGGCTGCGGCGCGCTTCTCGGCCTTCTCGGCGGCTACGGCCTCACGACGTGCGTCGTCGTAGGTGCGCAGGTGCGAGAGGGTGACGCGCTTGGTAGCCTTCGAGAACTCGAGGATCTTGAAGGAGAGCTTGTCGCCGGCCTTCGGGGTCGTGCCGTCCTCCTTGACGAGCTGACGCGAGGGGCAGAAGCCCTCGATGTTCTCGCCCAGCGATACGACCGCGCCCTTCTCCGTGAGCTCGGTGATCGTGCCCTCGTGGATGGAGTCTACGGGGAACTGAGCCTCGAAGCCGTTCCAGGGGTTCTCCTCCAGCTGCTTGTGGCCCAGCGAGAGACGGCGGTTGTCCTTGTCGATGTCGAGCACTACGACCTCGATGTCGGCGCCCACCTGCGTGAACTCGCCCGGGTGCTTCACCTTCTTGGTCCAGCTCAGATCCGAGATGTGGATCAGGCCGTCGATGCCCTCCTCGATCTCGACGAAGACGCCGAAGTTGGTGAAGTTACGCACGCGGGCCGAGCAGCGGGCACCCACGGGATAGCGGGTCTCGATGGTCTCCCAGGGATCGGGGGTGAGCTGCTTGATGCCGAGCGACATCTTGCGCTCCTCGCGGTCGAGCGTCAGCACGACGGCCTCGACCTCGTCGCCCACCTTCATGAACTCCTGTGCCGAGCGCAAATGCTGGCTCCACGACATCTCCGACACGTGGATCAGACCCTCGACGCCGGCGGCGATCTCGACGAACGCACCGTAGTCGGCCATCACGACGACGCGGCCCTTGACCGTATCGCCGACCTTGAGGCTCTGGTCGAGCGCCTCCCACGGATGCGGGGTGAGCTGCTTCAGACCCAGGGCGATACGCTTCTTCTGATCGTCGAAGTCGAGAATCACGACCTGGATCTTCTGGTCCAGGGCGACGATCTCCTCGGGGTGGCTTACGCGGCCCCACGACAGGTCGGTGATGTGGATCAGACCGTCCACGCCGCCCAGGTCGACGAATACGCCGTAGGAGGTGATGTTCTTGACCGTACCCTCGAGGATCTGGCCCTTCTCGAGCTTCGACATGATGATCTGCTTCTGAGCCTCGAGCTCGGCCTCGATGAGGGCCTTGTGCGAAACGACCACGTTGCGGAACTCCTGGTTGATCTTCACGACCTTGAACTCCATCGTCTTGTCGACGTAGATGTCGTAGTCGCGGATGGGCTTCACGTCGATCTGCGAACCGGGCAGGAAGGCCTCGATACCGAACACGTCGACGATCATGCCGCCCTTGGTGCGGCACTTGATGTAACCCTTGATGATCTCGTCCTTCTCGAGGGCCTCGTTGACGCGATCCCACGACTTGAGCTGGCGCGCCTTCTTGTGCGAGAGGGCGAGCTGGCCGTTCTTGTCCTCGGCCGACTCGACGTATGCCTCGATCGTGTCACCCACCTTCAGGTCGGGGTTGTAGCGGAACTCCGCAACGGAGATGACGCCCTCGCTCTTGTAGCCGATGTTGACCAGAACCTCGCGCTTGGTGATGCCCGTGACGGTACCCTCGACCACCTCGCCGACGTTGACGTTCGACAGGGTCTTGTCGTAGGCTGCCGCGATCTCCTCCTTGGGCTGGCTGTAAACGCCCAGGTCGTTCTCGAACGCGCTCCAGTCGAAATTCTCGTTTGCGACTACGTTTTTCATTTCTTCCATGTTGGAAATTGTGCGATACAATCGCTCGTTAAGTGATTAGTAATTAGTTCGTTTCCCGCCGAAATGCGCATCGTGCGCACGCGACGGGAGTGCAAAGATATGCAATTTCGGGCGAAAAACCGCACATCGGGGCCGAAAAAACTGCTGGAGCCCAACGCTTTCGGTCCGAGGGGCAGGCGTCCGGGGCCGCTACGGCCTCGGCTCGCGGCGCTGGCGCGGCGCGTTGTCGGGCAGCACGGGGGCGCGGCGCAGGTCGTCGAAGAGCACGTCGACCACCCGCCGCTCGGTGATCCCGCCCGCGGCGCGGTCCACGCCCGCGTAGTTCCTGAAGATGTAGTCGCCCAGCGCCACCTCGTAGGCGCGCCCCTCCCGCAGGGCGGGGAAGCGCACGTCGACGGCCCGGTCCTCGGCGTCGACCACGATCGTGTAGGGGGTCGTGGCGATCAGGTCGATGCGGTGGGCCTCCTTGCGGTTCTCCCCGTCGTTGTATTTGAGGAGGATCATCCGCCGCAGCTGCTCGGGCGTCATGCGCACGCGGGCGATGCGCGAAGAGAAGGGCTCCAGGTCGTAGAGGCGGGCCAGCCCCACGCCCCCGGCGGGGAGGGTGTCGATGCGCACGCCCCCGACGTGGTAGATGCCGATCTCGGCGCCGGTCGCGGCGGCGATGCGGTCGCAGATCCAGTTGCCGAGGCCCGTCTTGCCGGCCGCGGCGGCGAAGTCGCCCACGGGGCGGTTGAGCTCGGGGTTGTCGTAGCAGCGCGCCACCTCGGCGGCGAAGGCGCTGTCGGGGGCGTAGCCGTCGAGCGGCACGAGGCGGAAGTCGGCGCCGACGAGGCGGCGGCCCCGCAGGCGGAGGGTCGTAGCGCCCACCGCGGCGAGATTCTTGCCCGTCTGCGTGAGCAGCGTGCGCCCGATCGTCGTATCGCGCACTACATGGGTGTGGCCCCCGATGACCGCATCGTAGCGCTGCTCTCCGGAGGCGAGCAGCTCCAGGTCGCGGTCGTCGCCCATGTGAGAGAGCAGCAGCAGCACGTCGACCTCGCCGCGCAGCGCGTCGGCCGCGTCGCGGGCCGCCTGCTGCGGGTCGGGGAAGCGCAGCCCGACGAACGAGGCGGCGTTGCCGGCCGGGTGGCCCGGACCCTCGTAGTTGGTCACCACGCCCACCACGCCGATGCGCACCCCGTCCCGCTCCAGCACCGCGTGGGCGGGCAACTGCGGGAAGGTGCAGGTGTCGCTCCGCACGTTGGCGCACACCACCGGGAAGGCCGTCCCCTCGGCGATGCGGCGGCCGAGCGCCGCCTGCCCGCGGTCGAACTCGTGGTTGCCGAGCGTCGCGACGTCGTAGCCCAGGCGGTTCATCAGGTCGAGCACCGGCTGCCCGGGCTCCGGGGCCAGGTCGACGTAGGCGTTGCCCGTCCAGCGGTCGCCGGCGTCGACGAGCACCACGCGCCCGGCGCCCAGCGTATCGCGGCACTGCGCCACGGCCGAGGCCAGCTGCGGGAAGCGCCGGATTCTGGCATGAATATCGTTGGTCGAGAGCACGACCACCACCCGCTCCGAGCAGTGCGCGCGGACGATGCGGCCCACGGCGTAGCCCACCGCGAAGAGGATCAGCAGCACGCCCAGGAGAAACAGCGGTTTTTTCATCGTTTCGGATTTTATTTTAAACAGGCCAAATTTACGAAAAAAAACGATACGACGCGGAACTCTTGCGCACTGCGCCTGCGAAAAACCCGCAGGGGAGGGCTACCGGGACGCAGCCAGCGGGGCATGCGACGCAGGATGCGGGCCTCCGCCGGGGGTGGCTGCGTCCCGCACGGCTCATCGAGCCGCGACGCCCCCCCCCGCACCCGAACCCTAACATATTTTCACCCGCCGGGAGCGATTTTCCGACGGCAATTCGAAAAAATTTCTTATCTTTACCCAACCTTTATGAGCAAAAAAACGATGTCCGACACCATTCAGGTCGTATGCGAAAACCTCGGCCGAAGCATCGAGGTCGAGGGGGGCTCCACGCTCGCCCTCGTCGCCGACCGTCTCCCCGCGCCGCAGCACCCCTATCTGGCCGCCCTGGTCGACAACCGCATCCGCGAGCTCGACTTCAGGCTCTACCGGCCCGCCACGGTGCGCTTCATCGATATCACCTCTTTCGCCGGCATCCGCGTCTTGCAGCGCACCGCCTCGTTCATCCTCCAGAAGGCGTGCCGCGACCTGTGGCCCGAGCGCCGGCTGCGCATCCGCCACTCGATGGGGCAGAACGGCTTCTACTGCGAGGTCGAGGGGCTCGAGGCCACGGCCGAGGCCGCCGGGGCCATCGAGAGGCGCATGCGCGAGCTCGCGGCCGCCGACCTGCCCATCCGGCACACGCGCGAGCTCACGCAGCAGGTGCGCGCCCGCTTCGCCGCCGAGGGCTTCGACGACAAGGTGGCGCTGCTCGACACCCGCCCGCGCCTCTACAGCGACCTATGCACGCTCGACGGCCTGCCCGGCAGTTTCTACGGCGTCCTGGCCCCCTCGACGCGCTGCCTCGACCGCTTCGCCCTGACGCCCTACTACCGCGGCTTCCTGCTCTCGCTGCCGCTGCGCACGGCGCCCGAGCGGCTCCACGGCAACGTGCGGCAGGAGAAGATGTTCGACATCTTCCGCGAGTACCAGTCGTGGGTCGAGATCATGGGCGTGCCCACCGTGGGCGCGGTCAACGCCCGCGTGCTGGCGGGCGACGGGGGCAGTCTGGTCAAGCTGGCCGAGGCGTTCCACGAGCGCAAGTTCGCGCTGGTGGCCGACGCCGTGGCCGAGGCCAACCGCACGCGCGGCGTGCGCACGGTGCTCATCTCGGGTCCCTCGTCGAGCGGCAAGACCACCTCGGCCAAGCGGCTCTCGATCCAGCTGGCCGTGCTGGGACTCCAGCCCGTGATGATCTCGCTCGACGACTACTTCGTCGACCGCGAGAAGACCCCCCGCGACGAGCGGGGCGAATACGACTACGAGGCGCTCGAGGCCATCGACCTCGACCTGTTCAACGACCACCTCGCGCGCCTGATGCGCGGCCAGAGCGTCGACATCCCCCGCTACGACTTCCTCACCGGGCGCCGCACGTGGCACAACGCCCCGCTGACGCTCGACGAGCGGTCGATCCTCATCATCGAGGGCATCCACGGCCTCAACCCGCGCCTCACGCCCTCGATTCCCGACGAGCGGAAGTTCCGCATCTACGTCTCGTGCTTCACGTCGGTGGCCATGGACAACCTCTCGCGCATCGCCACCACCGACAACCGCCTGCTGCGCCGCCTGGTGCGCGACGCCCGCATGCGCGGGGCCGACGCGCTGGCCACCCTCTCGCGCTGGGAGTCGGTGCGCCGCGGCGAGGAGCGCCACATCTTCCCCTACCAGGAGAACGCCGACGTGATGCTCAACTCGTCGCTCTTCTACGAGATTTCGGTGCTGCGCCCCTTCGCCGAGAAGATCCTGCGCGAGGTGCCCGACACGGTACCCGAGTACGACGAGGCGCGGCGCATGCTCTGCTTCCTCGACAACTTCACCCCCATAGCGCCCGACGAGATCCCGCCCACGTCGATCCTGCGCGAGTTCATCGGCGGGAGCAGCTTCACCTACTGATGGGCTGCAAGACGCTCCTCCTGACCGCCTGCGCCGCCTCGGCCGCGCCCGCCGCGCCCGCCGCACCCGCCGCACCCGCCGCGCCCGAGCGGCCCAACATCCTGCTGTTTCTGGTCGACGACATGGGATGGCAGGACACGTCGGTCCCCTTCTGGGAGCGGCGCACGGCCTACAACGACACGTTCGAAACGCCCAACATGGAGCGGCTGGCCCGCATGGGCGTCACCTTCACGCAGGCCTACGCGTCGAGCATCAGCTCGCCGTCGCGGTGCAGCCTCATCACGGGGGCCAACGCCGCGCGCCACGGCGTGACCAACTGGACGCTGCGGCGCGACACACCGACCGACGCCCCGAGCGAGGTGCTGGAGCTGCCCGCGTGGAACTGCAACGGCGTGCAGCAGACAGGGGGCATCCCCCGCTCGTACGTCGGCACCTCGTTCGTCGACCTGCTGCGCGAGGCGGGCTACCACACCATCCACTGCGGCAAGGCCCACTTCGGCGCTCTGGACACCCCGGGCGAGGACCCGCACCACTGGGGCTTCGAGGTCAACATCGCAGGCCACGCGGCGGGCGGTCTGGCCAGCTACCTAGGCGAGCGCAACTACGGCAACCGCACCGACGGGCGGCCGCAGTCGCTCTTCGCCGTGCCGGGGCTGGAGAAGTACTGGGGTTCGACGACCTTCGTCACCGAAGCCCTCACGCAGGAGGCGATCCGCGCTCTGGACAAGGCCCGCCGCTACGCGCAGCCGTGGTTCCTCTACATGGCCCACTACGCCATCCACATACCCATCGACCGCGACGCCCGTTTCTTCGATAAATACAAAGAACGGGGGCTCTCGGACCGCGAGGCGGCCTACGCCGCCCTCATCGAAGGGATGGACAAGAGTCTGGGCGACCTGCTCGACTATCTGGAGCGCACGGGCGAGGCCGAGCGGACGATCGTGCTGTTCATGAGCGACAACGGCGGTCTGGCCGCGGCGCCCGAGTGGCGCGACGGCGCACCCCACACGCAGAACGCCCCGCTGCGCAGCGGCAAGGGATCGGCCTACGAGGGCGGCATCCGCGAGCCGATGATCGTGAGCTGGCCCGGAGTCGCGCAGGGCGGCACGCGCTGCGACAGCTACGTGGCCATCGAGGACTTCTACCCCACGATCCTCGAGATGGCGGGCGTCGGCCTGCCGCGCCGTGCGCAGCCGGTCGACGGAGTGAGCTTCGCCCCGCTGCTGCGCCGCACGGGCAACCCCTCGCGCGGCCGGGCGCTCTACTGGAACTGCCCCAACCTGTGGGACGCCGAGGGGCCGGGCATCGGCGCCACGTGCACCATCCGCGACGGGCGGTGGAAGATGATCTACTGGTACGCCACGGGCCGCCGCGAGCTCTACGACATCCCCGCCGACATCGGCGAGCGGCACGACCTCGCGGCCTCGGAGCCCGCCGTCGTGCGCCGGCTCTCGCGGAAGCTGGGACGCTACCTGCGCCGCGTGGGGGCCCGGCGCCCCTCATTCAAGGCCTCGGGGCTGCCCTGCCCGTGGCCCGACGAACCATTCACCGATTAAAAATCCGCAACCAAAGAATAAACCAACCCAAACGACATGTTCGACACATTTTCCTCGCGCCACATCGGCGTAACCGACGAAAAGGATCTGAAACAGATGCTCTCCACCATCGGCGTCGAGTCGGTCGACGCACTGATCGCCCAGGTCATCCCGCAGTCGATCCGGCTGAAGAAGCCCCTCGCGCTCCCGGCCGAGGGGATGAGCGAGTACGAGTTCGCGGCCCACATCCGCGAGCTGGCCGACCGCAACCGCCCCCTGCGCTCGTTCATCGGCATGGGCTACTACCCCTGCGCCGTGCCGGCGGCCGTGGTGCGCAACGTCTTCGAGAATCCCGCGTGGTACACCTCCTACACCCCCTACCAGGCCGAGATCTCGCAGGGCCGCCTCGAGGCGCTGCTCAACTTCCAGACGGCCGTGATCTCGCTCACGGGGATGCAGATCGGCAACTGCTCGCTGCTCGACGAGGCGACGGCCGCGGCCGAGGCGATGCTGATGATGTTCGCGCTGCGCTCGCGCGAGGCCGTCAAGGAGGGGCGCTGCCAGCTCTTCGTCGACCGCAACATCTTCCCCCAGACGCTCGACGTGCTGCTCACACGCAGCGAGCCCTTCGGCATCGAGCTCATCGTCGACGACTACGACGACTACGAGTTCACGGGCCGGGAGTTCGGCGCCGTGGTGCAGTACCCGGCCGCCGACGGCTCGGTGCGCGACTACGCAGCCTTCGCGGCCGCGGCCCACGAGCGCGGCGTGCTGGTGACGGCCGTCGCCGACCTGCTCGCGCTCGCGCTGCTCAAGGCTCCGGGCGAGTGGGGCGCCGACATCGCCGTGGGCTCGGCCCAGCGCCTGGGCACACCGATGGGCTTCGGCGGCCCGAGCGCCGGCTACATGGCCACGCGCGAGGCCTACAAGCGCAACATGCCGGGCCGCATCATCGGCGTCTCGGTCGACCGCCTGGGCCGCCGCGCGCTGCGCATGGCGCTCCAGATGCGCGAGCAGCACATCAAGCGCGAACGCGCCACCTCGAACATCTGCACCGCCTCGGCGCTGATGGCCTCGATGGCGGGCTTCTACTGCGTCTACAACGGCCCCGAGGGGCTGCGGCGCGCCGCCGAGACGGCCCACGGGGCCGCCGCGCGCGTGGCTGCGGCGCTCGAGGCGATGGACTACGCGCTCGCCTCGCGCAGCTTCTTCGACACGCTCGAGGTCGAGGCCGAGGCGGCCGTCGTGCAGTCGCTGGCCCTCGAGAGCGGCTTCAACTTCCACTACCCCTCCGAGGGGCGCGTGCGCCTCTCGTTCGACGAGGTGACCACCGACCAGGAGGTCGAGGCCGTCGTCCGCATCTTCGCCGCGGCCAAGGGACGCAAGGTCAAGGCCGCCAAGGCCGTCGAGGCGATCCCCGCCGAGCTGCGCCGCACGAGCGCCTACCTCGCCGAGCCGGTCTTCAACAGCTACCGCTCCGAGAGCGCCCTGATGCGCTACGTCAAGCAGCTCGAACTGCGCGACATCTCGCTGGCCAACTCGATGATCTCGCTCGGCTCGTGCACCATGAAGCTCAACGCCGCGGCGATCATGCAGCCGCTCTCGCTGGCCGGCTTCCAGAACGTGCACCCCTTCGCCCCCGAAGACCAGACGGAGGGCTACCGCGCGCTGATCGCCGAGCTGGAGCGCGACCTTGCGACGATCACCGGCCTTGCGGCCTGCTCGCTCCAGCCCAACTCGGGCGCCGCGGGCGAGTATGCGGGCCTGATGGTCATCCGCGCCTACCACCAGAGCCGCGGCCAGGGCTACCGCAACGTGGTGCTGATCCCCGCCTCGGCCCACGGCACCAACCCCGCGTCGGCGGCCATGGCCGGCATGAAGATCGTCACGGTGGCGTGCGACGAGCGCGGCAACATCGACGTCGACGACCTGCGCCGCAAGGCCGACGAGCACGCCTCGGAGCTCTGCGGCCTGATGGTGACCTACCCCTCGACGCACGGCGTCTTCGAGAGCCGCATCCGCGAGATCGTCGACGCGGTGCACGACGCCGGCGGCCAGGTCTACATGGACGGCGCCAACATGAACGCCCAGGTGGGGCTCACCAACCCGGGCTACATCGGCGCCGACGTCTGCCACCTCAACCTCCACAAGACCTTCGCCATGCCCCACGGCGGCGGCGGTCCGGGCGTGGGTCCGATCTGCGTGGCCGAGCACCTGCGGCCCTTCCTGCCGTCGCACCCGGTCGTGGCCACGGGCGGCGACGAGGGAATCACGGCCGTGGCGTCGGCCCCGTGGGGCTCGGCCATGCTGCTGCCGATCACCTACGGCTACATCAAGATGCTGGGCGGCGACGGACTGCGCCGCGCCACCGAGATGGCCATCGTCAACGCCAACTACATGTCGGCGGCCCTGGCGTCGGAGTACCGCACCTACTACTCGGGCGAGACGGGCCGCGTGGGCCACGAGATGATCCTCGACCTGACGCACTTCAAGCGCGACTACGACATCGACTGCGGCGACATCGCCCACCGGCTGATGGACTACGGCTTCCACGCCCCCACGCTCTCGTTCCCCGTGCACGAGACGCTGATGGTCGAGCCCACCGAGTCGGAGCCCAAGGCCGAGATGGACCGCTTCATCGCGGCGCTGGTGCAGATCAAGCGCGAGTGCGAGGCGGCGGCCGCCGCGGGTGAGAAGGACAACCCGGTGCGCAACGCCCCCCACACGGCCGAGGAGCTGGCCGGCGAGTGGGCGCACCCCTACACGCGCATGGAGGCCGCCTTCCCGCTCGAGTGGGTCCGCACGGCCAAGTTCTTCCCCTACGTGTCGAAGATCGACAACGGCTACGGCGACCGCAACCTCTGCTGCGTAAACTGCGAGTAGCGGCACGGACGCACTTTTCCGGGCGGAGCGGCAATTTTGCGATTGCCGCTTCGTTCTTTTGCAAAATTGGCTTATCTTTGTCCGATCGCCGCCCTGCGAGGGCGGCACGACAAGGATAGTTACGTAAACAAGACTGATATGAAAGCAGAACAGAACAAAATGGTCGGCGTGGACTACAAGCTCACCGTCGACGGACAGATCGCGGACCAGTCGCGTCCCGGGCAGCCGCTGGAGTTCATCTTCGGCACCGGCATGCTGCTCCCCAAGTTCGAGGAGGCGATCCTTGGCAAGGAGCCCGGCGACAAGGTGGCCTTCACGCTCGAGCCGAAGGACGGCTACGGCGAGGTGGTGGCCGAGGCCGTGGTCGAGCTCCCCAAGACGATCTTCATGGTCGACGGCAAGCTGGCCGAGGATATCCTCTTCGTCGGCTCGCAGGTGCCGATGAGCGACCAGCAGGGCAACCGCATGATGGGCGTCGTCAAGGAGGTCGGCGACCAGACCGTGAAGATGGACTTCAACCACCCGATGGCGGGCAAGACGCTCAACTTCGAAGTGGAGGTCGTCTCGGTGCGCGACGTGACGCCCGAGGATCTGCAGGGCCACTGCTCGTGCGGGTCGTGCGGCGACCACGGGTGCGACGAGGGCGGATGCGACGACGGCTGCGGTTGCGGCTGCGGCGATCACGACCACGGGCACTGCGACTGCCACTAACCGACGAAGGGGCCCCGAGGGGCTCCTTTTTCGTTAGGGGGGGGGTCTCGGCTCGCAGAGCCGGGCGGGCCGCAGCCGCCCCCGGGCGGAGGGCTGCTCGTCTCGCCCGAAGGCTCGCCCGCCCCTCCACTTAAAACTTCTCACTTTTTAGTTTTTACTTCCCGCAGTGTTCACCCTCCGCCAATACCTCCTCACGCTCTGGCAGCCCCACGGCCTCATGCGCACGCTCGACACGCTGGAGCCGCTGCGCGACCGGACGGGGCGGCCGCTCTTCGCCGCGGGCAACAGCGCCGCCGTCTTCCGCGTGAAGTACCGGGGCCGCGACTGCGCCCTGCGCTGCTGGTTCCGACCCCGATCGACCGAGCGGCTGCGGGCGCTCTACGGCGACCGGCTGCGCGAGCGCGAGCTCTTCGTCTACCACACGGCGGAGCGGGGCGAGTGGGTCGACGCGGCGCTCTGCGACTGGATCGAAGGGCCCACGCTCCACCGTGCGGCGTGCGACGCGGCCCGGCAGCGCGACACCGAGCGGCTGCACGGGCTCTCGCGCGCCTTCGACGCGTGGGCGGCCCGCGCCGTGGCCGACGAGGAGGCGTGGGGCGACCTGAAGCCCGAGAATCTGATCGTCGACGGCAGCGGCGCCATCCGCCCCATCGACTTCGACGCCCGCTTCCTGCCCGCCTTCGCCGGCGAGCGGAGCCCCGAGCTGGGCACGGCGGCCTACCAGCACCCCGCGCGCACGATCGACGACTTCGGACCCGAGCTCGACGACTACCCCGCGGCCGCGATCTCGACGGCGCTGGCGGCCCTCGCCCTCGACCCCTCGCTCATCGACCGCTACGCAGCGAGCGACGGGCTGCTGCTCACCCCCGCGCTGGGCACGGCCGACCCCGCGAGGCGCGAGGCGCTCGCCCTCTTCGAGCGGCTGGGCGACGCCGCCCACTACCGCATCGCCCGCCTGCTGGCCTCGCCCGGGCTGCGGCTGCCCGACCTCCCCACATTGCTGCGCTGCGCCGTCGCACCGCCCGCCCCTGCGGACGAGGCCCCCGAGCTCTTCGCCCGGGACGGGCTGTGGGGCTACCGCCGCGGGGCCGAGACCGCCATCGACCCCCTCTACGACTGCGCCTTCGACTTCACCGAAGGGCTCGCGGCCGTGCGGCTCGGCGCCGCGTGGCACTACATCGACACGGCCGGGCGCACGCGCCTCCACTGCCCCGGGTGCGAGGCCGTGAAGCCCTTCCGCGGAGGCCGCGCCGAGGTGCGCCGCGACGGCCGCTGCCTCGCGATCGACCGCGAGGGAAACATTTCGGAATAAATCCTTATATTTGCATCTGATAACAGCACCCATGTACGCACGCAGCATCACCCGCACCCACCGCACGGCCTTCGTCGTCGCCATCGACGGCTCGGGCTCGATGGCCGAGCCCATCCGCTTCCGCGGCCGGAGCGCGACCAAGGCCGAGGCGGTAGCCGAGGTGGCCGACGAGCTGCTGTTCGAGCTCATCGAGCGTGCGCGGCGCGACGACGGCGTGCGCGACTACTACGACATCGCCCTCATCGGCTACGGGGGCGACGACCGGGTCGAGAGCCTGCTCCCCGACGGTGCCGAGACCCTCACCGTGACGGAGCTGGCCGCCCGCCGGCCCGTGCTGCGCACGCGGAGCGAGGAGCTGCGCCTGCCCGACGGTCGCATCGCCCTGCGCGAGACGACCTTCCCGCAGTGGGTGGCGCCGCACGCCGCCGGGCAGACCCCCATGTGCGAGGCGCTGCGCCGCTGCCGCGATCTGGCGGATGCGTGGTGCGCGCGGGCGGAGAACGCCGCCAGCTTCCCGCCCGTGGTCTTCAACATCACCGACGGCGAGGCCACCGACTGCGACGACGAGGAGCTGCGCGCCGTGGCGGCGCAGATACGCTCGCTGGGCACCGCCGACGGCAACGTGCTGCTGATAAACATCCACCTGGCTGCCGACGACGAGGGGCACACGCTCTTCTTTCCCGGTGCCGACGAGCGGCCGGGCCCCAACCGCTACGCACAGCTGCTCTACGACTGCTCGAGCCAGATGCCCGCGCCGTTCGACGAGGCGATCCGCCGCGAGAAGGGTCCGGGGGCGCTGCCGCCCTTCCGCGGCATGAGCTTCAACGCCTCGGCCACGCAGCTGCTTACCATGCTCAACATCGGATCGATCAGCATCAAAACCGAATAGGATGACCGCCACCATCGCCTGCTTCCTCCGCGCGCTCCAGACGCCCCGCGACTCGCTGCGCACGCTCTTCGAGGCCACGGCCGCGACCGACCCTTACGGCATGCCCCGCGTCGTGCGCACGACGCGCTTCGCCGAGGCCGAGATCGCCTGGCGGGGCGCCCGGTGGCTCCTCTCGCTGCCCTTGTCGGCCGCGGCGATGAGCCGCATCGAGCGCACGGTCCCCGCCCTGGAGCGTCTCAACGCCTCGTGGCTGGCCCCCTGCCGCATCCTGCGCGACGAGCTGCTCTGGCGCGACGACGCCGGCACGGAGCGGAGCGGCGATCTGCTGCTCGAGCGCCTGCCCGCCGGCACGGATTTCGCCGAGGCGCTGCTGCGCGAGCGTGCGGAGCGGCTGCATGCGGCCCTCGACCGCCTCGAACGGGAGCTGGCCGAGGCGGGCTTCGCCCACAACAACCTCAAGGCGCAGAACCTGCGCTGGACGGGCGAGCGGTTCGTCCCGCTGCGCTGCCGCGACGCCTCGCTCGGGGCTGTCGCCAGCGGCGACCGGGCCGCCTTCGAGGCGCTGCGCCGCTGCGTCAACGCGGCGGCGCACCCCGCCTGCGAGGTGCACGACGCCGCAGCCCCCTACGAGGCCGCGCCGCTGCCGGGCCACCGCTGGGTGAGCCGCACCTTCGAGGGTCTGGTCTGCGTCGAGGACGAGACGGGCTACGGCTATGTCGACACGCAGAACCGCCCCGTGATCCCGGCCCGCTTCCGCTGGGCGGGCGACTTCCGCGAGGGGCGCGCCGAGGTGGAGACCGACGAGGGCATGGGGCTCATCGACCGCCGGGGCGACTATGTCATCGAACCGCGCTACGAGATCGTCGACTACGACCCCGCGGCGAGCGTGGTGCGCGTGCGGCGCCGCGGCAAGTGGGCGCTGTTCGACTACCTCGGGCAGCGGCTCACCCCTTTCGAATAGAAGACAACGACAAACGAACATAAAAAAGAAAGACCATGGAAAAAGCGAAAGTCCTCATCATCGGCAGCGGCCCCGCAGGGTTCACCGCCGCCATCTACGCCTCGCGCGCCAACCTGCAACCCGTCCTCTACGAGGGGATCGAGCCGGGGGGCCAGCTCACGACCACCACCGAGGTGGAGAACTTCCCGGGCTACCCCGAGGGTGTCGACGGCAACCAGCTGATGGCCGACCTGCGCAAGCAGGCCGCCCGCTTCGGCGCCGACATCCGCGCGGGCATCGCCACGCGCGTGGACCTCTCGCAGCGCCCCTTCCGCGTCGTCGTCGACGGCAGCACGGAGATCGAGGCCGAGAGCCTGATCATCGCCACGGGCGCCTCGGCCAAGTACCTGGGCCTGCCCTCCGAAACGAAGTTCCGCGGCCAGGGCGTGAGCGCCTGCGCCACCTGCGACGGCTTCTTCTACCGCCGCAAGGACGTGGCCGTCGTGGGCGGCGGCGACACGGCGTGCGAGGAGGCCACCTACCTCGCCTCGCTCTGCCGCAAGGTCTATCTCGTCGTGCGCAAGCCCTTCCTGCGCGCCTCGAAGGCGATGCAGGAGCGCGTCTTCGCGACGGAGAACATCGAAGTGCTCTTCGAGCACAACACCGCCGAGGTGCTGGGCGACGACGCGGCGGGCGTCACGGGCGCACGCCTGCGCAAGAGCGACGGCACGGAGCGGGAGATCGAGATCTCGGGCTTCTTCCTCGCCATCGGGCACCACCCCAACACAGAGCTCTTCGCCGGACAGTTGGAGCTCGACGACGAGGGGTATATCCGCGTCGAGCCGGGCACGTCGCGCACCTCGGTCGAGGGCGTCTTCGCCGCGGGCGACGTGAAGGATCCCCGCTACCGCCAGGCCATCACCGCCGCCGGCTCGGGCTGCATGGCAGCCCTCGACTGCGAGCGGTTCCTGCTCCATTAGCGGCGCGGAGGCGGGCCGGGCCGGTCTTCGGAGCGCCCGAGGACCGGCCGCCCGCAGTCCTGCATTTTCAATTTTCAACTTTCAATTTTCAACTTGAGCTTCAAAGTCACCATCCTCGGCTCGGCCTCGGCCAAACCCACCGCCACGCGCCACCCCTCGGCGCAGGCGGTCGACATCCACGAGCAGTACTTTCTGGTGGATGCGGGCGAGGGCGTGCAGCAGCAGCTGGTGCGCTGCGGCATCAACCCGCTGAAGCTGCGCGCGGTGTTCGTCTCGCACCTCCACGGCGACCACGTCTACGGGCTCTTCCCGCTCCTCTCGTCGCTGGGGCTCTACGGGCGCCGGACGCCGCTGCCGGTCTTCGCGCCGGAGCCCTTCGGCGAGATCCTCGCCAGCCACCTGCGCTACTTCGACAGCGAGCTGCCCTACACGGTCGAGTGGCACCCCACCGACACCACGCGCCACGCCCTGCTGTGGGAGAACCGCACCGTCGAGGTGTGGAGCATCCCGCTGCGCCACCGCGTGCCGTGCGCAGGCTTCCTCTTCCGCGAGAAGGAGCCGCCGCTGAACGTCGACAAGGCGGCCATCGCCCGCTACGGCCTCTCGATCGCCCAGATCACGGCGGCCAAGCGGGGCGAGGGGGTGCAGCTCGACACGGGCGAGACGATCCCTGCCGGGCAGCTCACCTACCGTCCCTACGCGCCGCGCTCCTACGCCTACCTTTCGGACACCAACTTCTCGGCCCGGGCCGCGGGGCTCTGCGCGGGCGTCGACCTGATGTACCACGAGGCGACCTACGCCGCCGCCGAGCGGAAGATCGCCCGCGAGCGGGGCCACGCGACCTCGGCCGAGGCGGCGCGCGCGGCCGTGCTGGCCGGAGCCCGGCGGCTGGTCATCGGCCACTACTCGTCGCGCTACAAGGACGAGATGCAGCTGGTCGAGGAGGCCCGCGCGCTCTTCGCCGAAACCTATCCCGCCACCGAAGGCACCACGTTCACCATCGAAAAACAACGATGACCAAAGCAGAAATACAACTCGTCCGCGCACTGGCCGACAAGCGCGGCCGCACCGAGCAGGGGCTCTTCGTCGCCGAGGGGGAGAAGCTCGTCGGCGAGCTGCGCACCTCGCACCTTCGCGTGCGGAAGATCTTCGCCCTCGAAGGGCTCTTCGAAGGAGAGGAGGTCGAGTGCGTCACGGCGCGCGACATGGAGCGGCTGTCACTGCTCAAAACCCGCTCCAACTCGCTGGCGATCGTCGAGATACCGCACTACCGCCTCGATGCGGCGGCGCTCTCCGGGCGGCTCACGCTGGCGCTCGACGACATCCAGAACCCCGGCAACCTCGGCACGATCATCCGCCTGGCCGACTGGTTCGGCATCGGCGACATCGTCTGCTCCGAGGCGACGGCCGACTGCTTCAACCCCAAAGTCGTGCAGGCGACCATGGGGGCCATCCTCCGCGTGCGCATACACTATACGGACCTGGCCGCGCTGCTCGCCCAGGCGCCCGCACTGCGGCTGCCCGTCTACGGCACCTTCCTCGAGGGGGAGAACCTCTACGGCGCGGAGCTCTCCCCGGCCGGAATCGTCGTCATGGGCAACGAGGGGCGCGGCGTCGGGGCCGACGTGGCCCGCACCGTCACCCGCAAGCTCTTCATCCCGCCCTGGCCCGCCGACCGCCGCGGCTCCGAATCGCTCAACGTGGCGATGGCCACCGGCATCGTCTGCGCCGAGTTCCGGCGGCGGTGCGGCAAGGCCGGAGGCGTCGGCAATTCATAATGCACGATTCACAATCGGGAGAGTTGCGGCTTTAGCCGCGCAGCCCGCAGCCACCCGGCGCGGAGGGCTGCTCGTCTCGCCCGAAGGCTCGCCGGCCCCTCCGCTGGCTGCGGACCGAAAAGGAGTTGAAAATGGAAAATTGAAAGTGGAAAATGAAAAGTGGCCGCCGGACCATTATTCGTTGCACCACAGCTCCTCTTTCCACCTATTACTTCTCACTTTTTACTTTTGACTTGCCCGACCTTTAGTCGGGCGCCCGCAACCGCCCTTCATTCACAATTTCCCGCTTCCGGCTCTCCATTTTCGGCCTGCCGCCCCGCCCCGGGCCCCTACTTTTTACTTTTTACTTTTTAACTTTCACTTATTTATCCTATATTTGCCCGTTGAAACAAAGCATAGTATGTCCCAAACCACATATCGCATAGGCATCACGCAGGGCGACCCCAACGGCATCGGCTGGGAGGTGATCCTCAAGGCCCTCTCCGACGCCCGCATGACGGAGCTCTGCACGCCGGTCGTCTACGGCTCGCCCGCGGCGGCGGAGTACTACCGGCAGACGATCGCCGAGCTGGAGCCCATCGCCTTCCACACGGTCGTCTCGGCCCACGAGGCGCGCGCGGGCAAGGTCAACCTTGTCGCCTGCGGGCAGACCGGGCGCATCGAGCCCGGGCAGGCCACGGCCGAGGCGGGCCGCGCGGCCGTCGAGGCGCTGCAGGCGGCCATGCACGACCTGAAGGAGGGGCGGCTGGACGCCCTGGTGACGGCTCCGATCGACAAGGAGACGGTGCAGAGCGACGCCTTCCGCTTCACGGGCCACACCGAGTGGCTGGGCGCCGAGCTCGGGGGCGAGCCGATGATGATCCTGGCGAGCGACCGCCTGCGCGTGGGTCTGGTGACCAAGCACATCCCCGTGTCGGAGATCGCCCGCAGCATCACGCGAGAGAAGATCGTCGCCGACCTGCACGCCCTGCGCCGCACGCTCCGCGAGGACTTCGGCGTGGTCGAGCCGCGCATCGCCGTGCTGGCGCTCAACCCCCACGCCGGCGACGGCGGCCTGCTCGGCCACGAGGAGGAGGAGGTGATCCGCCCGGCGATCGTCGAGGCCTACCGTGCCGGCGTGCTCGCCTTCGGGCCCTTCGCCGCCGACGGACTCTTCGCCGGGGGCGGCTACGCGAAGTACGACGGCATCCTGGCCATGTACCACGACCAGGGGCTGGCCCCCTTCAAGACCCTCTCGCCCGACGGGGTGAACTTCACGGCGGGGCTGCGTGCCGTGCGCACGTCGCCCGACCACGGGGTGGCCTTCGACATCGCGGGCAAGGACCGCGCCGACGCCCAGTCGATGCGCAACGCCATCTACGCCGCCATCGACCTCACGCGGCGGCGCCGCGCCTGGGCCGAGTGGTCGGCCTCGCCGCTGCCCAAGGCCGAGCGCGAGAAGAGCCGCCGCGACGCCACCCTGCGCGAGACGCCGCAGCACGAATAGAGAAAAACCCCGCGGGGGCCCGGCGTATTCCGTCTCGTAATTGTGGAAGCGCCGACGCTCACGCAAAACCTAATAACCGAAACAATGATTAAAATCACCTTCCCCGACGGTTCGGTAAGGGAGTTCGACAAGGGAACTACCCCCTACCAGATCGCAGAGAGCATCAGCCCTCGTTTAGCTGCCGACTCTCTCGCGGCCGCGGTCAACGGCGCCGTGCAGGACATGACGCGCCCGATCGAGCAGGACGCCTCGATCAAATTCTACAAGTGGG
Organism: Rikenellaceae bacterium; assembly: GCA_902362705.1. Lineage (GTDB taxonomy): Bacteria > Bacteroidota > Bacteroidia > Bacteroidales > Rikenellaceae > Alistipes. The sequence continues at coordinate 65,056 of CABIXK010000006.1, read as the reverse complement.
ACGACGCCGAGGGCAAGCACGCCTTCTGGCACACCTCGTCGCACCTGCTGGCCGAAGCGCTCGAGGCGCTCTACCCGGGCATCAAGTTCGGCATCGGCCCCGCCATCGAGAACGGCTTCTACTACGATGTCGATTCGCCGACGCCGATCACCGAGGCCGACCTGGCGACCATCGAAAAGAAGATGCAGGAGCTCTCGCGCAACAAGGAGCAGCTCGTCCGCCGCGAGGTGGCGAAAGCCGAGGCGCTGGAGACCTTCACCGCCAAGGGCGACCAGTACAAGGTGGAGCTGATCTCCGACCTGGAGGACGGCACCATCTCGTTCTACACCAACGGCTCGTTCACGGACCTCTGCCGCGGTCCCCACATCCCCAACACGGGGTATATCAAGGCCATCAAGCTCACGTCGGTGGCCGGCGCCTACTGGCGCGGCAACGAGAAGAATAAGATGCTCACACGCATCTACGGCATCTCGTTCCCCAAAAAGTCGATGCTCGACGAGTATGTCCAGATGATGGAGGAGGCCAAGAAGCGCGACCACCGCAAGCTGGGCAAGGACCTCGAGCTGTTCACCTTCTCGCAGCGCGTGGGCCAGGGTCTGCCGCTGTGGCTCCCGAAGGGCGCCGCGCTGCGCGACCGCCTGGAGCAGTTCCTGCGCGGCGTGCAGAAGGAGTACGGCTACCAGCAGGTCATCACCCCCCACATCGGCAACAAGGAGCTCTACGTCACCTCGGGCCACTACGCCAAGTACGGCAAGGACTCGTTCCAGCCCATCCACACCCCCATCGAGGGCGAGGAGTACCTGCTCAAGCCGATGAACTGCCCCCACCACTGCGAGATCTACCGCTCGAAGCCCCGCTCCTACAAGGAGTTGCCGGTGCGTCTGGCCGAGTTCGGCACCGTATACCGCTACGAGCAGTCGGGCGAGCTGCACGGTCTGACGCGCGTCAGAGGCTTCACGCAGGACGACGCCCACCTGTTCGTGCGCCCCGACCAGCTGCTGGAGGAGTTCGAGCGCGTGATCGACATCGTGCTCTACATCTTCAAGACGCTCAAGTTCGACAACTACACGGCGCAGGTCTCGCTGCGCGACCCCGACAACCGCGAGAAGTACATCGGCTCGGACGAGAACTGGGAGAAGGCCGAGTCGGCGATCATCCGGGCCGCGGCGGAGAAGGGGCTCAACACCGTCGTGGAGTACGGCGAGGCTGCCTTCTACGGCCCGAAGCTCGACTTCATGGTCAAGGACGCCATCGGCCGCAAGTGGCAGCTCGGCACGATCCAGGTCGACTACAACCTCCCGGAGCGCTTCGACCTCACGTACAAGGGCGCCGACGACCGCCTCCACCGCCCGATCATGATCCACCGTGCGCCGTTCGGCTCGATGGAGCGATTCGTGGCAGTATTGTTGGAGCATACGGGCGGCAAGTTCCCGCTGTGGCTCTCGCCCGACCAGGTGGTCGTGCTGCCCATCTCGGAGAAGTTCAACGACTACGCCCACGAGGTGGCGGAGCTGCTCAACCGCTCGGACATCCGCGCGCAGGTCGACGACCGCAACGAGAAGATCGGCCGCAAGATCCGCGACAACGAGCTCAAGCGCATCCCCTACCTGCTGATCGTGGGCGAGAAGGAGCAGGCCGAGCGCCTGGTGTCGGTCCGCGCGCAGGGCGAGGGCGACAAGGGCCAGATGACGCTCGACGCCTTCCGCGACATGCTCTCGGGACTGGTGCGCGACGAGATCGAGGCCAACAAGATGAACAAATAACAGACAATTAACAATTTAATACGTACAACTATCGCTGCACCGAAACCATTCCCGCCGCGGCCGTTCAACCCCGGGAATAACAGACCCAAGCCGGCAGGAGCGCCCAACCGCTTCGGACGTCGGCTGCCCGAGAAGGAGAATCCCCATCGGACCAACCGCGAAATCACGGCACCCGAGGTGCGCGTGGTGGGCGACAACATCGAGCAACCGCAGGTGATGTCGCTCCGCGACGCGCTGCGCCTAGCCGACGAGATGGAGCTCGACCTGATCGAGATCTCGCCCAAGGCCGAACCGCCCGTATGCCGCATCGCCGACTACCAGAAGTTCCTCTACCAGCAGAAGAAGAAGGCCAAGGAGCTGAAGGCCAACCAGACGAAGATCGTCGTGAAGGAGATCCGCTTCGGACCCCAGACCGACGACCACGACTACAACTTCAAGCTCAAGCACGCCACCAACTTCCTCAAGGAGGGGGCCAAGGTCAAGGCCTACGTCTTCTTCCGCGGCCGCTCGATCGTCTTCAAGGAGCAGGGCGAGATCCTGCTGCTGCGCTTCGCCAACGACCTGGAGGAGGTCGCCAAGGTGGAGATGATGCCCAAGCTCGACGGCAAGAAGATGAATATGATGCTCGCGCCGAAGGTCAAGAAGTAGACCCCGGCCCACCGATCGCCGAAGGGCGTGTGTCGAAATGCTGATTTCGGCACACGCCTTTCATGCTTTGTGACCGAGGGGGCAGACGGGGAGGGGCACGGGATGCGTCAACGATACGGCGGGCGGCGGCAGAGTGCCGCGAAGAGCCGCGGGAAACGGCGGGCGGCGGCAGGAAGCGGCGGTGGTTGCGGAGCGCTACGCCTCCTCCCCCCGCAGATAGCGGATGACGGGCGCCATGGCGATCCCGATGTCTACCGTGCGCTCGGCGAAGGCCCGGATACGGGCGATCACCTCCCGGCGGGGCGTCGCTCCGTAGATCGAGTCGTGGAAGGCGAGCACGGCGCCGATGTCGACCGACTGCGCCCCGGACGGGAGTCGGAGGTTGTAGGGGTAGTCCGTGCCGACGAATACGTCGGTCATGCCCGTGGCCATCGTCGGCAGCCCCTTGGCCAGGTATTCGCGGCTCTTGAGCGTCGAGTGGACATGCACGTCCTTGTCCTGCGTGGCCAGCGAGACGAGTCCCAGGTGGCAGCGGTCGTAGATGGCGTCGAGTTCGGCGCCGGTGCGGTAGCCGTGGAGAAGGACATGATCGGCCACGCCGTAGCGGTCGACCGCCGCCGCGAGCTCACCCGCGAGGGGTCCGTCGGCCACCAGGTGGAGCACCACGCGGCGCGCGCCGCCCTGCGCATAGTAGTCGGCCATGCCGCGCAGAAAGCGGTCGTAGCCATGCCAGCGGGTGACGCGGGCCACCGCCGCGATGTGCACGGCCCCGTCCTCGGGCGCCGGATCGATCGGCCGTATCGTGCGCAGGTCGATGCCGTTGACCATGCGGATGGTGGGCACCCCGAAGATGGTCTCGTCGTCGCTCACCGTCACGATGCGGTCGACATAGCGGCGCAGCTGCGGCATCCACACCGCCTCCTTCCACCAGAGCGGATAGTCGAACCAGCGGGTCGTGAGCTCCTTGCGGAAGGGGTAGGTCGGAATCTCGAAGAGGATTTTGGCCTGCGGGTTGCGCCGCCGGATCTCGCGGATGGTCCGCAGGCGGGCGAACGAGAAGTAGACCCGCCGGATGTAGAAGAAGTCGGCGCCGTCGAACTCCTCGCGGTAGCGCTCCAACACGCCGTGGCGGTAACCTGCCAGCGGCAGGCGCGCCCAGATGGCTTTCCAAAGGCGACCGGCGGTACACTCCTTCCCGTAGAGCTGGCGGCAGGTCAGCCCCGCGTCGTTGAGCGCGCGTATCTGCGCCGTCACCTTGCGGTCGACGCCCGAGGGGGCTGCGACCGTCGCGACGTCGGCCGTGCCGTATAGGTATACTCCTTTCATATCGAATGTTCGCACTGCAAAAATAGGCTCCGACGGCCAGACGAGGAAATTTCGCGCGCGAAAAATGCGTTTTTCCGCCGCTTTTCGTTAAATTTGTCGGCAATGAACACCCCCATCGATATCTTCCGCATCGCATCCGAGGCCGATTTCGAGGCGGCGGCGCTGGAGACTTTCCGCCGCCAGGCCGCGACGTGCCCGCCCTACCGCGAGTACCTCGGCCTCGTAGGCATCCGCCCCGAGCGGGTGCGCCGCGCGGCGGAGATCCCCCACCTGCCCATCGGCCTCTTCAAGACGCACGAGGTCTACTGCGGCGACGCGGCGCCCGAGGCGGTCTTCACCTCGTCGGCCACCACGGGCATGACGCAGGCGCGCCACCCCATGCGCTCGCTCGCGCTCTACGAGCAGGCGTTCCGCGCCTCGTTCGCCGCCTTCTACGGCACGCCGGCGCGCTGGAGCCTCTACGCGCTGCTGCCCAACTACCTGAGGCGCAAAGGGTCGTCGCTGGTCTACATGGCCGACCGTCTGATCGCCGACTGCGGCTCGGGGGGCTTCTATCTGGACGACCACGAGGCCCTGCTGCGCGACATGGCCGCCGACCCCAAGCCCAAGATCCTGCTGGGGGTGAGCTACGCGCTGTGGGATCTGGCGGAGCAGCACGCCCCCAGGCTGCGCGACACGATCGTCATGGAGACCGGAGGCATGAAGGGGCAGCGCGAGGAGCTCGCCAAGGAGGAGTTCCACCGCATCCTCTGCCGGGCCTTCGGCGTGGAGGCGATCCACTCCGAATACGGCATGGCCGAGCTCACGTCGCAGGCCTACTCGGCGGGCGGCAACCGCTTCCGCTGTCCGGCGTGGATGCGCGTGGCGGCGCGCGACGTCAACGACCCCTTCGACCGCCTCGGAGCCGGGCAGCGCGGCGGGCTGGACATTACGGACCTGGCCAACCGCTGGTCGTGCGCCTTCATCCAGACCGACGACGCGGGAAGGGTCTTCGCCGACGGCTCGTTCGAGATCGAGGGGCGCATCGACCGGGCCGACATCCGGGGGTGCAACCTGCTGGTGCAGTGACCCGCGGCGGCTCGAAGAGCCTCGCGGGCCGCAGCCTCCCCCGGCGGAGGCCCGCATCTCACGACGCGCGCCCCCGCAGGCCGCGTCCCGAAAACCGAACACGATGGATCAGAGAAACAACGACATAGACTTCGTCGTCTTCTGGGTCGACGGCTCCGACCCCGCCTGGCTCGCCGAGCGGCGGCAGTGGGCGGGCGCGCCCGACGGCGAGACGGAGGACGGCTCGGCGATCCGCAGCCGCGACTGGGGCACGCTGCGCCACTGGCTGCGCTCCGCGGAGCGCTTCGCCCCCTGGGTGCGGCGCATCCATCTGGTCACGTGGGGCCACCTGCCCGCATGGTTGGACACCTCGGCCCCGAAGCTGCGGGTGGTCCGCCACCGCGACTTCATCCCCGCGGAGTATCTCCCCACCTTCAACTCGCTCGCCATAGGGCTCAACCTCCACCGCATCGAGGGGCTCGCCGAGCAGTTCGTGGTCTTCAACGACGACATGTTCCTCACGCGCCCGTGCCGCCCCGACCACTTCTTCCGCGGCGGCCTGCCGTGCGACATGGCCCGCCTGTGCGCGGTGCGGCCCTCGTCGATCGGCCACATCATCTACAACGATCTGGAGCTGCTCAACGCCCGCTGGAGCGCCCGCGAGGTGCTCCGCCGCCACGCCGCCAAATGGTTCTCGCCCCGCTACGGGGTGCGCAACCTCCTCAAGTCGCTCACGCTCGCCGTGTGGTCGTTCTTCCCCGGGATCTTCGACCCCCACCTGCCGCAGCCCTATCTGCGGCGGCAGTGGTTCCGGGCCTGGGGGGGGGCTTGGGGCGAGCGGCTCGACGCCACGTGCCGCCACCGCCTGCGCTCGATCACCGGCATCTCGGACTATCTGGTGCGCTACGACATGCTCTGCCGCGGCGAATTCGCGCCGCTGGGCCTGGGCGACAGCCGTCTGGTGACCCTCGCCGACGACACGCTGGAGGCGATCTGCCGCGACATCGAGCGGCAGCGCTGGCGCATGGTGTGCCTCAACGACAGCGAGCGCATCGCCGATTTCGACGCCGCGAGCCGGCGCCTCCGCGAGGCTTTCGAACGCATCCTGCCCCAAAAATCGGTCTATGAACGTTAGCTTCTCTGTCGTCGTCCCGCTTTATAACAAGGAGCGGGAGGTGGCGCGGGCCGTCCGCTCGGCCCTCGGGCAGACGCTGCCGCCGTGCGAGATCGTGGTCGTCGACGACGGCTCGACCGACGGCGGGGCCTCGGTGGTCGGGGCGCTCTGCGCCGGCGAGGGGCGGGGGCTGGTGCGGCTCGTCCGACAGGCCAACGGCGGCGTGTGCGCCGCCCGCAACCGCGGCATCGCCGAGGCCCGGGGCACGCACATCGCCCTGCTCGACGCCGACGACGCCTGGCGCCCGGGCTTCCTCGCCGAGATCGCCTCTCTGGTCGCCGACTACCCCCATTGCGGCCTCTACTGCACGGGGTTCGACATCCGCAGCGACGGCGAGGCGATCCACCCCGCCCCTACCCCTGCCGAGCGGGGCGTCGTGGCCGACTTCTTCGCCGCCTCGATCCACCGCTACGTGGCGATCCCCTCGGCGGCGGTCGTCCCGCGCCGCGTCTTCGACACGGTGGGGGGCTTTCCCGAGGGGATGAAGCTGGGCGAGGACCAGTGGATGTGGATCCGCATCGCCGACCGCTATCCGATATGCTTCTCGCCCGCGCGCGAGGCGGTCTACTCGCGCGAGGCGTCCAACCGCTCGGCCTCGATCTACACGCCCGAGCGCACGCGCCACTCGTTCGAGGAGCTCTACGACCCCGAGGGCCCGGCCGCACGCAACGAATACGTGGCCCGCGCGGCGCTGGCCCGCGCCCTGACCATCTCGGCGAAAGGGGGCACCGCGGAAGCCGCCCGCGCGGCCCGCTTCTTCGCCTACACGCGCCGCTACCGCACCACGCTGTGGAAGATCCGCCTGCTCAACCGCCTGCCCGCCTCGTGGCGGCAGCCGCTGCTGGCGCTCTACAACCGCGCGGCGTGGCGGATCGCGAAAAAAGGATTATAGAAGAGGGCCGCCGCACCCCCGCCCGACAGCATCGTTTTCACAATCTTACGGAAATAGGATTTCGACAGACGGAACGGCTTTCCCCGAAACGGGGCACCGGGCGGACGAAAACGAAAACCCCGCTCCCTGGTCCGGGGAGCGGGGTCGGCGGACGGCACGTCCGCGCGTCAGTTGGCGAAGGTGAGCCCGTCGTCGGAGGCATCGATCGAAATCGGCTTCGAACGGTCGACCTCGCCGGCCAGAATCCGCTTCGAGAGGTCGTTGACCACGTAGCGCTGGATGGTCCGCTTGACGGGCCGCGCGCCGTAGAGAGGGTCGTAGCCCGCCGAGGCGATCCACTCGCGCGCCGCGTCGGTGTACTCGAGCCGGATGCCGTTGTCGGCGAGCATGCGGCCGACGATCCCCAGCTGGATGTCGACGATGCGAGCGATGTCTCGGCGCGTGAGCGGCTCGAACATCACGATCTCGTCGATGCGGTTGAGGAACTCGGGCTTGAGGTGGCGCTTGAGCTGCTCGACCACCTCGTCGCGCGTGCGGGCGACAGCCTCGGGGGCCATCCGCTCACCGTCGAAGGCCGCGGCGAAGCGCTCCTGGATCGTCTGCGCTCCCATATTGGAGGTCATGATGACGATCGTGTTGCGGAAGTCGACCGTGCGCCCCTTGTTGTCGGTCAGGCGGCCGTCGTCGAGCACCTGCAGGAGGATGTTGAAGACGTCGGGGTGGGCCTTCTCGATCTCGTCGAGCAGCACCACCGAGTAGGGCTTGCGCCGCACGGCCTCGGTGAGCTGTCCCCCCTCGTCGTAGCCGACGTATCCCGGAGGCGCTCCCACGAGGCGCGAGACGCTGTGGCGCTCCTGGTACTCGCTCATGTCGATGCGCGTGAGCATCTGGTCGTCGTTGAAGAGGAACTCGGCCAGCGCCTTGGCCAGCTCGGTCTTGCCCACGCCCGTGGTGCCGAGGAAGATGAACGACCCGATCGGACGGCGCGGGTCGTTCAGACCGGCCCGCGAGCGGCGCACGGCGTCGGAGATGGCGGCGATCGCCTCCTGCTGCCCCACCACGCGCCGGTGCAGCTCCTCCTCCATGTGCAGCAGTTTCTCGCGCTCGGAGGCCAGCATGCGCGCGACGGGGATGCCCGTCCAGCGCGAAACGACCTCGGCCACGTCCTGCGCGTCGACCTCCTCCTTGATCATCGAGCCGCCCGACGCGGCCAGACGGTACTCCTCCTGCAGGGCTCCGATCCGCTGCTCGGCCTCGCGGATCTTGCCGTAGCGGATCTCGGCCACGCGGCCGTAGTCGCCCGCGCGCTCGGCCTCGGCGGCCTCGACCTTCAGGCGCTCGATGGCATCCTTGTTCTCCTGGATCCTGCGCAGCAGGTCACGCTGCCCCTGCCACTTGGCGCGCAGCGAGCCCTCCCGGGCCCGCAGCTCCTCGATCTCGCGGTCGAGCTGGGCGATGCGCTCCTCGTCCTTCTCGCGGCGGATCGCCTCGCGCTCGATCTCGAGCTGCCGCACGCGGCGGTCGAGCGTGTCGATCTCCTCGGGCACGGAGTTCATCTCCAGACGCAGGCGCGAGGCGGCCTCGTCGACCAGGTCGATCGCCTTGTCGGGCAGGAAGCGCGAGGTGATGTAGCGCGTCGAGAGCTCGACGGCCGAGACGATCGCCTCGTCCTTGATGCGCACCTGGTGGTGGTTCTCGTAGCGCTCCTTCAGTCCGCGCAGGATCGAGATGGCGTCCTCGCGCGAGGGCTCGTCGACCATCACCTTCTGGAAGCGGCGCTCGAGGGCCTTGTCCTGCTCGAAATACTTCTGGAACTCGTCGAGCGTCGTGGCGCCGATCGTGCGCAGCTCGCCTCGCGCGAGGGCCGGCTTGAGGATGTTGGCCGCATCCATAGCCCCCGACGACTTGCCGGCACCCACCAGCGTGTGTATCTCGTCGATGAAGAGCAGGATCTCGCCGTCGCTCGATACGACCTCCTGCACCACAGCCTTCAGCCGCTCCTCGAACTCGCCCTGGTACTTGGCGCCGGCGATCAGCGCACCCATGTCGAGCGAGTAGATCGACTTCGAGCGGAGGTTCTCGGGCACGTCGCCGTCGATGATGCGGCGGGCGATGCCCTCGGCGATGGCCGTCTTGCCCACGCCCGCCTCGCCGACAAGGATGGGGTTGTTCTTGGTGCGGCGCGAGAGGATCTGCAGCACGCGGCGGATCTCCTCGTCGCGCCCGATCACGGGGTCGAGCTTGCCCGAGCGGGCCTGCTCGTTGAGGTTCACGGCGTACTTGCCCAGCGCGTCGAACTCCTGCGAGGCGGTCGGCGAGTCGACCGTCGCCCCGCGGCGGAAGGTGCGGATCGCCTCCGTGAGCTCCTTCTCCGCAGCGCCGTGGCGCTTGAGCAGCTCCGAGGCCTCGCCGCGCTCGGCGAGGAGCCCCAGCAGGAGGTGTTCGACCGAGGCGTACTTGTCATTGAACTTCTTCGTGAAGTCGACGGCGCGCTGGACCACGCGCGAGGTCTCCTGCGCGAAGAACTGGTCGCCCGCACCCTCGACGCGCGGCAGCCGGTCGAGGGCCTGCCGCACCTCGTCGCGCAGGACGCGCACGCCGACGCCCGCACGCCCCAAAAGGAACGCCGCCAGGGAATCGTCCTCGCGGATCAGCGCCGCGAGCAGGTGCATCGGCTCGACGGCCTGCTGGCCCCGCTCGCGTGCAAGGCCCAGAGCCGCTTGCAGCGCCTCCTGGGCTTTGATGGTCAAAGTGTTGATGTTCATAGTCGTTGTCTGTTCGTTATCTTTTGCCCCGGCATGTCGCAAAATGCCTGCCATGCCGCACCGGTGCGACAGCGTGTCACACGGGCGGCGCGCTTTGTCATCTTTTGTCACGTCGTGTCACGACACGCCTGCCACCGGCGCGACAGAATGGCCGGAGAGCGAGATGCCGCCCCGTCGCAACCGCCCGTTCGCCCCTCCGCAGGCCGCGCCCCCGAAAACATGCCTAATTCTCCGCTTTTCATTTTCTATTTGCCCCCGATTTTCGTATCTTCGCCCCATCATGAGTGAATTTATCGTCAGCGCACGCAAATACCGCCCCGCGACCTTCCGTTCGGTCGTCGGGCAGAGCCACATCACCTCGACGCTCCAGAACGCCATCGAGCGCGGGCAGCTGGCGCACGCCTACCTCTTCTGCGGTCCGCGCGGCGTGGGCAAGACCACCTGCGCGCGCATCTTCGCCAAGGCGATCAACTGCCTCGCGCCCCGGGGCGCCGAGGCGTGCAACGAGTGCGAGTCGTGCCGCTCGTTCAACGAGGGGCGCTCGCTCAACATCCACGAGCTCGACGCCGCGTCGAACAACTCCGTGGAGGACATCCGCTCGCTCATCGAGCAGGTGCGCATCGTTCCGCAGGTGGGCCGCTACTCGGTCTTCATCATCGACGAGGTGCACATGCTCTCGGCCGCGGCCTTCAACGCCTTTCTGAAGACGCTCGAGGAGCCGCCCGCCCACGCCGTCTTCATCCTGGCGACCACCGAGAAGCACAAGATCATACCGACGATCCTCTCGCGCTGCCAGATCTACGACTTCAACCGCATACGCGTGGAGGACGCCGTGGGCTACCTGCGCCACATCGCCGAGCAGGAGGGCGTCGCGGCCGACGAGGAGTCGCTCAACCTCATCGCGCAGAAGGCCGACGGCGGCATGCGCGACGCATTGTCGATGTTCGACAAGGCGGTCTCGTTCTGCGGCGGCGAGCTCGACTACCGCAGCGTCGCCCGCACGCTCAACGTGCTCGACTACGACACCTACTTCGGCATCACCGACCTGCTGCTGGCGGGCAACTACGTGGAGGCGCTCGTGGCCTTCGACGAGGTGCTCTCGAAGGGCTTCTCGGGCCAGACCTTCATGGCGGGGCTCAACCGCCACATGCGCGACCTGATGATGGCGCGCAGCGAGGCGACGTTGCGGCTGATCGAGATGACCGGCACGCTGCTCGAGCGATACCGCGCGCAGGCCGGGGCCTGCACGGTCGAGTTCCTGTTCGGCGCCATCGCGCTGCTCACCGAGTTCGACGGGAAAATACGGCAGTCGTCCAACCAGCGGCTGCTCGTGGAACTGGGCCTGATGAAGATCGCCGGGCTCGGTCAAAAAAAAAATGAGGGGCTGACCGATCCCGCGGACTATCCGCTGCCCGAGATCGGGGCGCCCCGGGCCGCGACGCCCGCCGCACAGGCAACGGCTGCGGTCGCACCGACGACAGCTGCTCCGGCGCCCGCCGCGGCACCCACCGCCACACCGGCGGCTCCTGCGTCGCCGACACCGACTGCTCCGGCCGCAACGCCGGGCAGCGCACCGGCCCCCGAGGCTCCGGCCGGCACCGTACCGCCGCCCCGCCCCGCAGCTCCGCAGACGTCCGCGCCGCAACCGGCACCGCAGCCCGCACCGCAGCCGCAACCGACACCGCAGTCCGCAGCGCAACCCGCGCGGCGTCCGCTGATGGGCACCTCGCTCTCGGAGCTGCTCGCGGCCGCGCAGCCGGCCGACGCCGCCGAAGCGGGCGCAGCCGCGGCACCCGTCGCCGCCCCGCAGTACGACCCCGAGTGCGCCGCCAAGCTCGATCGGGCGCGCGGGGCGATACTGCGGCTCATGCAGGAGCGGCGCCCGCGCTTCGTGGCGGCCTTCGAGCAGATGACGCTCGACGGCCACGCGATCCGCCTGCGGGTGCCGACGCCCGAGCTGCGCGAAGAGATGCTGCGCAGCAAGACGGCGATGCTCCTGCGCATCGCCGAGCTGGCGGGGGTCACGGGGATGATCGACCTCGAGATCGCCGTCGACGAGACGGTGCGGGCCGCGCGCCCCATCCGGCTCGAGGACCGCGTGAAGCACCTCACCGACAAGAATCCGCTTCTGACGGAGCTGCGCCGGGCGCTCGACCTGGAGGTGGAGTAACCGGCCGGCGACCGACAGACTGCGACGCGAAGGGCCCCCGCCCGACGCAACGAAGACAAAGACAAAAAAAACAACGATATGGCAACGAAGAATTTCATCGAAGAACTCGAATGGCGCGGCATGATCCACACGATCATGCCCGGCGCGAAGGAACAACTCGAAAAGGAGATGACGACGGCCTACCTGGGCATCGACCCCACGGCCGACTCGCTCCACATCGGCCACTTGGTGGGCGTGATGATCCTCAAGCACTTCCAGATGTGCAGCCACCGTCCGCTGGCCCTCATCGGCGGCGCCACGGGCATGATCGGCGACCCGAGCGGCAAGTCGCAGGAGCGCAACCTGCTCGACGAGGCGACGCTGCGCCACAACCAGGAGGCGATCAAGCGCCAGCTGGCCAAGCTGCTCGACTTCGATTCGGACGCGCCGAACGCCGCGCGTCTGGTGAACAACTACGACTGGATGAAGGAGTTCACGTTCCTCGACTTCATCCGCGACATCGGCAAGTGCATCACCGTCAACTACATGATGGCCAAGGATTCGGTCAAGAAGCGCTTCAGCGGCGAGGGCGACGGCATGTCGTTCACCGAGTTCACCTACCAGCTCGTGCAGGGCTTCGACTTCCTGCACCTCTACGAGACGATGAACTGCAAGATCCAGTTGGGCGGCGCCGACCAGTGGGGCAACATCACCACCGGCACCGAGCTCATCCGCCGCAAGCTGGGCTCCGAGGCCGAGGCCTTCGCCATCACCTGCCCGCTCATCACCAAGGCCGACGGCACCAAGTTCGGCAAGACCGAGAGCGGCAACGTGTGGCTCGACCCGCGCTACACGTCGCCCTACAAGTTCTACCAGTTCTGGCTCAACGTGAGCGACGAGGACGCCGAGCGCTACATCCGCATCTTCACGCTGCTCGACCGCGCGACGGTCGAGGCGCTCGTGGAGGAGCACCGGCAGGCACCCCACCTGCGCACGTTGCAGAAGCGTCTGGCCGAGGAGATCACCTGTATGATCCACTCGCGCGAGGAGTACGAGAAGGCCGTCGAGGCCTCGGCGATTCTCTTCGGAGGCGCCACGTCGGAGGCGCTGCACCGCCTCGACGAGCAGACGCTCCTGCAGGTCTTCGAGGGGGTTCCGCAGTTCCGCATCGCCCGCGCCGAGCTGGGCATGCCCTTCGTCGAGCTCTGCGCCGAGAAGACGCAGATCTTCCCCTCGAAGGGCGAGTGCCGCAAGATGATCCAGGGCGGCGGCGTCGCGCTGAACAAGGAGAAGGTCGCCGACCCGATGCGCCCCGCGACGGAAGAGGACCTGATCGCCGGCAAGTACCTGCTGGTGCAGCGCGGCAAGAAGAACTACTACCTCATCATCGCCGAGTAGCGCCATGGAGTACACGATCCGCCTCCACGGCATGGAGTTCCGCGCCTACCACGGCTGCTACGAGCTCGAGCGCAAGGTGGGCAACCGCTTCACGGTCGACCTGGAGATCCGAACGGAGCTGGGCCGGGTGGCCGAGCGCGACGACGTGACGTTGGCGGTCAACTACCTCACGGTCTACGAAGTGGTCCGCGAACAGATGGCCACGACGCAGCACACCGTCGAGCGCGTGGCCGCCAACATCATCGGCGCCGTGCGCGCCGCCTACCCCTGCATCCGCGGCGTGCGCTGCACCGTCGCCAAGCTCGCGCCGCCCCTGGGCGGCAAGCTCGACCGCGTGAGCGTCACACTGGAGGGATAGCGGCAGCCCACAACCGGCAGCTGAAGATTCGGGCGACAGCCCGGCAGCCCGCAGCCGCAGCCGGCGGAGGACTGCTCTGTCGGCGGCGCCTCCCGAGCCCCTCCGCTGGCTGCGGGCCGAAAACTACCCCGCGGGCCGCAAACGGGCCCCGAACGACAAACGACGCAACGACGAGAGGTGAAGTCCGCCACGGCCTCACCTCTCTTTCGATTCGACAAAACACTGAAAACCATGCACACACCGCACAACCGCGCCCAGCTGGGCGGCAAACTGAGCGCCGTGCTCGTCGCCGCGGGCAGCTCCGTGGGGCTGGGCAACATCTGGCGCTTCCCCTACGTCGCCGGCGACAACGGCGGCGGCGCCTTTCTGCTCGTCTACGTGCTCTGCGTGGCGGTGCTGGGACTGCCGCTCCTGCTCGCCGAGTTCTCGGTGGGGCGCGCCGCGAAGCGCAACGCCGTGGGGGCCTACCGCAGCCTCGACCGCCGCTGGAGCGGCGTGGGCTACAACGGCGTAGTGGCGGCAGTGCTCATCATGGGCTTCTACTTCGTGGTCGCGGGCTGGACGGCGGGCTACATGGTCCGCGCGCTCACGGGCGAGCTGGCCCGCTGCGCCTCGGCCGACGACTACCGCACGCTCTTCGAGCGCTTCGTGGGCGACCCGTGGCGGCCGCTGCTCTACACCGCGCTGTTCGTCCTCGCGACCCACTTCGTCATCGCCCGAGGGGTGCAGAAGGGGATCGAGCGGTCGGCCCGACTGCTCATGCCGCTGCTCTTCGGGGCGCTCATCGTGCTGGCCGTCCGCTCGCTGCTGCTGCCCGGGGCCGCCGAGGGGATGCGCTTCTTTCTGCGCCCCGACTTCGCGAAGATCACCCCCTCGACCATACTCGTGGCGCTGGGCCAGGCCTTCTTCTCGCTCTCGATCGGCATCGGCACCATGGTGACCTACGCATCCTACTTCCGCCCGGAGGCCGACCTGAGGCGCACGGCGCTCCACGTCACGCTGCTGGACACGCTCGTGGCCCTGCTGGCCGGGGCGATGATCTTCCCGGCGGTCTTCAGCGCCGGCATCGAGCCCTCGGCGGGCCCCTCGCTGGTCTTCATCACCCTGCCCTCGATCTTCAACGGCATGACGCTGGGCCCGGTGTGGTCGGCGCTCTTCTTCCTGCTGCTGGTCCTCGCGGCACTCACCTCCACCATCTCGCTCCACGAGGTGGTCACGGCCTACCTCCACGAGGAGCGCCGCCTCGCACGCCGCACGGCGGCCCGCATCACCACCGGCGCCACGCTGGCGCTCGCCACGGCGGCGTCGCTCTCGCTGGGCCCGCTGCGGGAGTGGACCCTCGCGGGGCTGTCGCTCTTCGACTCGCTCGACTTCGCGACGGCCAACATCCTCATGCCCGCGGGCGGGTTCTTCACCTGCCTGTTCGTCGGGTGGCGTCTCGACCGGCACATCTTCCGCGCCGAGCTGACCAACGACGGACGCCTCCCGGGGCGCATCGTCCCGCTGCTGCGGTTTCTGCTGCGCTACCTCTGCCCCGCGGTGGTGCTCGCCGTCTTCCTCGACAACCTCGGGCTCTTCTGACCCGGGGCGCCTCGCACCGGCAGACTGGCAAACCGACAGACTGCGCCGCCGCCCCGTCCCGGAAAGTCCAGTCCACCGCCGCCCCGGCAGGCCCGCACAGCCCCGATCAGGGGTCCGCACACGACAAAAAAGCCGCCCCCGCAACGGGGACGGCTTTTTCGTTTTACGATCGCGGGCAGGATCAGTTGATGCTGCGCCGGTCGGGCTCCTTGTCGGGCGAGGCGGCATCCATCTCGATCTGGAGCTTCACCATGTTGATGGCCGCAGCCGCGGCCTCGTCGCCCTTGTTGCCCAGGCGGCCGCCGCAGCGGTCGAGCGCCTGCTGCATGTTCTCCACCGTGAGCACGCCGAACGAGATGGGCATGTTCCACTGGATCTGCAACTGCGTGATGCCCTGCGTCACCCCCTGGCAGATGAAGTCGAAGTGGCGCGTGTCGCCCTGCACGACGCAGCCCAGCACGATCACCGCGTCGACGTCGGTATATTCGGCGAAGAACTGGGCGCCGAGCGTCAGCTCGAAGGTCCCGGGGACGTACTTGATCTGGATGTTCAGGTCGGGGCAGCCGGCGGCACGCAGCGTGCGCACGGCGCCCTCGAGCAGCGCCTCGGTCACCTCGCGGTTCCACTCGGCCACCACGATGCCGAAGCACATGTCGGAAGCCGACGGCAGGGGCGAGTCGAAACGGGAAAGGTTGTGGTTGCGTGTCGCCATCGTCGGAGGATTATTTCAGCGTGCCGATCAGCTTCTCGGCATCGCGGGCGTCCATCGAAGCGGGATAGTCGGAGAGGATGCGCTCGAAGAGGGCGCGGGCCTTCTCCGTATTGCCGGCGGCCTGCTCGGCCAGCCCCGCCTTGCGCAGGTACATGGGGGCCGTGAGGTTGTTGTCGGCAGCCGCGACGGCCTTCTCGTAGAACTTCACCGCGCGGGCGTAGTCCTGCTGCTCGACGGCCACGTCGCCGCGCAGACCGTAGTTCTGGGCGTTGACGATCGCGCCGGGGAGCCCCTTCACGGGCGAGAACTTCGCCAGGTACTCGGCGGCCTTCTCCAGGTCGCCCTCGTGCAGGTAGCAGATGCCGGCGTAGTGCTTGGCCAGGTTGCCCGCGGGCGTCGAGCCGTACTTGGCGACGACCTCGAGGAAGCCGGCGCCGTTGGCGTCGCCCTCCAGCGCCAGCGCATAGTCGGGCGTCTCGGCCTCGAAGCGGTACTGCGCCTCGGCGATCATCGCGGCGGCCTTCTCGGCGCGCGGAGCGACCACGAGCGAACGGTAACCGAAAACGAGGGCCGCTACGACCAGCAGCGCGAGGAAGACGTAGACGACCGTGCGGCCGTTCTTTTCGAAGAAAAGCTCCGTCCTGTTCATAGCTTCGCCGAGCGTCTCGGGGGCCGCGGCGACATTCTCCTTTGCCATAGATATTGTTGTGTTTTAGTTTGTAATCGCGTACATTAGCGAGCAAAGATACAAAACTATCCGCAATGTACAAGGCCGTATCGGTAATTTTTGTACTTTTGCGCTATGTACCTGAAGAAATTATCGCTGCTCAATTTCAAGAACATCGCACAGCAGGAGCTGGTGTTCCGCCCGGGAATCAACTGTCTGGTAGGCGACAACGGCGCAGGCAAAACCAACGTTGTCGACGCGGTCCACCTGCTGTCGATGTGCCGCTCGGCGCTTCAGATGACCGACTCGCAGAGCGTCCGCCACGGCACGGACTTCTACCTCGTGGAGGGCGAGTACCTCACCGACGCGGGGCGCCGCGAGCAGGTGGTCTGCTCCTACACGCGGCGCGGCGGCAAGGTGCTCAAGCGCAACGGCAAGGAGTACGAGCGGCTGTCGGACCACGTGGGGCTGCTGCCGGCGGTGATCGTCTCGCCCTCCGACGCGGCGCTGATCTGCGACGCGGCCGACGAGCGGCGCCGCTACCTCAACGCCTTCATCTCGCAGCTCGACCGCCCCTACCTGGCGGCGCTGATGCGCTACAACGCCGTGCTGGCCGAGCGCAACCGCCTGCTCAAGAACCGGCCCGACGAGACCGTGCTGGAGATCTACGACCGCCAGATGGCGGAGCACGGAGCTGTGATCCACGCCCGGAGGCAGGAGTATGCCGGGCGGCTGCGGCCCCTGGTGGGCGAGTTCTACCGGCTGCTCTCGGGCGACCGCGAGCAGGTGGAGCTCATCTACCGCTCGGAGCTCAACGACCGCCCCTTCGACGAGCTGCTGCGCGCCGCGCGGCAGAAGGACCTGGCCAACGAGTTCACCACCTCGGGCCTCCACCGCGACGACCTGGTGCTGCGCATCGGCGGCTACCCGCTGCGCAAATACGGCTCGCAAGGGCAGCAGAAGTCGTTCCTCATCGCCCTGAAGCTGGCCCAGTACGTGCTGGTGAGCGAGGCGCTGGGCGAGCGGCCCGTGCTGCTGCTCGACGACCTGTTCGACAAGCTCGACGCCGGGCGCGTGGAGCAGCTGCTGCGCCTGGTCTCGGGCGAGCGGTTCGGGCAGATATTCATCACCGACTGCAACCCCACGCGCCTGCGCTCGATCCTCGACCGCGCGGGCGACGACTATGCCCTGCTCACCGTGGCCGACGGAGCCGTCACCGCGGCCGAGGAGCCGGGCTCGGCTGAAGAACCGGCGGAGGAGACCGCGGCGGCGGAGGCCACGACGACAAAGGCCGCAGCCGAGGAGCCCGCGGCGACGCCGGCAGAGCAAGACGAAAACACCGCGCAGCGATGAGACGGACCAAGACGATGCTCATGGGCGACCTGCTGGAGGAGTTCTTCCGCCGCCCCTACATCGCGGCCAAGGTGGCCGAGGGGAAGCTGCCCGACACGTGGCGCGCGGTGGTGGGCGACCGGGCCGCCGACCTGACGAGCGAGCTGAGGCTCGAGCGCCGCATCCTCCACGTGCGCATCCAGTCGAGCGTGCTGCGGCAGGAGCTCTTCTACCAGCGCGACGCCCTGCGCGACGAGCTGAACCGCCGCTCGGGCGTCGCCTTCATCCACGCCGTCATCGTCCGATAGCGCACCGACGACAAAAAATCGGGTCCTCCGCAACGGAGGGCCCGATTTTTCATTGCAGGACCGACGGCCGGAAAATCAACCACACTTGGAGTAGCCGCACGACATGCACGTGAGGCAGCCGTTCTGATAGGCCATCGTCTCCTGGCCGCACTGCGGGCACTTGCCCTTCGAGCGGGTGCCGTCGGCGATATACTGCTTGAGCGCGCGGCAGACGCCCGTCTTCCAGGTGTTGATCGACTCGCTGTCGAGGTGCAGCGACTCGATGAGCGACACCGTCTTCTCGATCGGCATGCCGTGGCGCAGCACACCCGAGATGAGCTTGGCGTAGTTCCAGAACTCCTCGTTGAACAGGCGCGAGATGCCGCCGATGGTGTTGGTATAGCCGTAGCGGTCGACGTACTGGAAGTCGTAGCGCTTCGACCCGTCGGCCTCGCGGACCTTGATGATGAAGCCGCTGGTGATCTTGGGCGGGATGTACATGGCGTCCTCCTCGATCTTGCCGGTGAAGACCTCGTAGGGGCGCCCCTCCTGCAGCCCGACGAAGGCGATCCAGCTCTCCGCGCCGTTCTTGAAGCGCACGATGTCGGCCGGGATCGACCGGGGGCGGCGCGGCGCCTGCCCCGGATGCTCCTCGCAGCGGCTCTTCTTCTTGCCCTTCTCGAGCAGCACGCCCGAGCGGCAGCCGTCGCGGTAGACCGTCACGCCCTTGCAGCCGCACTCCCACGCCGTGCGGTAGACGTCGGCCACGAGCTCCTCCGAGACGTCGTTGGGCAGGTTGACCGTTACCGATATCGAGTGGTCGACCCACTTCTGGATCGCACCCTGCATCTTGACTTTCGCCACCCAGTCGATGTCGTTGGCCGTGGCGCCGTGGTAGGGCGACGCGGCGACCCAGCGCTCGAGCTCCTCGTCGGGGATCGACTCCAGGCGCGAGGTGTCGTAACCGTTGGCGTCGAGCCACTTGACGAAGTTGTGGTGGTAGACGTTGTACTCCTGGAACTTCTCGCCCGTCTCGTCCACGTAGTCGACGTGGGTGTCGACGTCGGAGGGGTTGATCTTGCGGCGGCGCTTGTAGACCGTGCGGAATACGGGTTCGATGCCCGAGGTGGTCTGCGACATGAGCGACGTGGTGCCCGTGGGGGCGATCGTCAGCATGGCGATATTGCGGCGGCCCACCTTCACCATCTCGTCGTAGAGGGCCGGATCGGCCTCGCGGATGCGGGCGATCATGGGGTTGGAGGCCTCCTTCGCCGCGTCGTAGACGGGGAAGGCACCGCGCTGCGCGGCCATCTTCACCGAGGCGCCGTAGGCGGCCAGCGCGAGCGTCTTCTGCACCTCCACGGCGAAGGCGATCGCCTCGTCGGTGCCGTAGCGCAGCCCGAGCGCCGCGAGCATGTCGCCCTCGGCCGTGATGCCGAGGCCCGTGCGGCGGCCCTTCTGCGCCATCGTGCGGATCTTCTTCCACAGCTCGAGCTCCACGCGGCGCACCTCCTCGTCCTCGGGGTCGTTGTCGATCTTGGCGATGATCTGCTCGACCTTCTCCAGCTCCAGGTCGATGATGTCGTCCATCATGCGCATGGCCATGCCGACATGGCTGCGGAACTTGTCGAAGTCGAAGCGCGCCTCCGCGGTGAAGGGCTTCTCGACATAGCTCAGCAGGTTGAGCGCCAGCAGGCGGCACGAGTCGTAGGGGCAGAGCGGAATCTCGCCGCAGGGGTTGGTCGAAACCGTCACGAAGCCCTCGTCGGCATAGCAGTCGGGGATGCTCTCGCGCAGGATCGTATCCCAGAACAGCACGCCCGGCTCGGCCGACTTCCAGGCGTTGTGGATGATCTTGGCCCACAGCTTCTTCGCGTCGATCTGCTGCTCGTAGAGCGGGTGCTCCGACGCGATGGGGAACTGCTGGCGGTAGGTTCCGCCCGCGAGCGCCGCACGCATGAACTCGTCGTCGATCTTGATCGAGACGTTGGCGCCGGTGACCTTGCCCGTGTCGACCTTGGCGTCGATGAAGCGCTCGGCGTCGGGGTGCTTGATCGAGAGCGAGAGCATCAGCGCGCCGCGGCGGCCGTCCTGCGCCACCTCGCGCGTGGAGTTGGAGTAGCGCTCCATGAAGGGGACGATGCCCGTCGACGTGAGGGCCGAGTTGAGCACGGGGCTGTTGGTCGGGCGCAGGTGCGAGAGGTCGTGGCCCACGCCGCCGCGCCGCTTCATGAGCTGCACCTGCTCCTCGTCGATGCGGAAGATGCCGCCGTAGGAGTCGGCGGGGTTCTTGTGGCCGATGACGAAGCAGTTGGAGAGCGACGCCACCTGGAAATTGTTGCCGATGCCGGTCATCGGACCGCCCTGCGGGATCACGTAGCGGAAGTGGTCGAGCAGCGCGAAGAGCTGCTCCTCGGAGAGCGGCTCGGGGTAGTTGCGCTCGATGCGCGCCAGCTCGCGGGCGATGCGGCGGTGCATCTCGCGGGGCGAGCGCTCGTAGATGTTGCCGAACGAATCCTTGAGGGCGTATTTGGTGACCCAGACCGTGGCGGCCAGGTCGTCACCCTCGAAGTAGCGTTTCGACTCGGCGACGGCGTCGTTGTAGTCGACGCGCTGCGGCGCGCCGGCGTTGGTGGCTTTTGACATGGCGTATCTCTTTTTATCGCTTGTACTTGGATCTTTCTGCGGCGGAAGCCGGCCTTACAAAATTGGCGTTTTTCGCCGGAAATACCCAATTTCGGCACGCCTATTTATCGACAAATTATCTACAATGACCGAAAATCCGCGCCCCACAGTCGCAGGGCGCGGAATCGGTCGGGCGGCGGCCTCCGCGCCGACTACTTCGAGGCCACCGCGTCGATCTCGACGCGGGCGCCCATCGGGAGCGCGGCCACCTGGTAGCAGACGCGCGCGGGCATGTCGGAGATGAAGTGCTCGGCGTAGACGGCGTTCATCGCGCCGAAGTCGGCGATGTCGGCCAGCAGCACCGTGGTCTTCACCACGTCCGAAAAGTCGTAGCCC
Organism: Rikenellaceae bacterium; assembly: GCA_902362705.1. Lineage (GTDB taxonomy): Bacteria > Bacteroidota > Bacteroidia > Bacteroidales > Rikenellaceae > Alistipes. The sequence goes on along the minus strand of CABIXK010000006.1, from coordinate 43,936 downwards.
GCCTCGCGGAGGATATGGCCCAGGTTGGCCAGCGACTGGCGCGTCTGCGCCTCGATTCCCTCGGGCATCTTGCCCGTGGCGCCGTCGACGGGCAGCTGGCCCGAGACGTAGAGTGCGCCATCGGTCTCGACGGCCTGCGAATAGGGCCCCACGGCCTTGGGCGCGAGGGGCGATGCGATGATCTTTTTCATAGGAAGCGGAATTTTTCCCTACAAAGGTATAAAATAATAGCTCGCCGGACAACTCGCCGCACCGACAAAAACAGCAGCCCCACAGCCGCGCGAAGGCACGGTCTCAAGAAAAAAACGCACCTCGCGCCGAAAAAACGCCCCGAAAATTTGCAGGGGGGGGGTAATCGCTATCTTTGCAGGGAAACCATCAAACCTCAAGCCTATGAAAAAGTTGCTCTTGGCGGCGGCCCTGGCCGTCGCGACCCTCCTGACGGCGCGGGCCCAATCGCCCGTGAGCGTGAAGTACCACGGCGAAGCCGACCTGGGCTACTCCATCGGCGTCGGCACCTGGGCCACCGGGCGCGTCAACCTGCACACGGTCCAGGGCGTGCAGATCACCAAGTACTTCTCGACAGGCGTGGGCCTCGGCCTGGACTACTACCACGAACCCGAAGAGGGCGGCGAGCTGGTGATCCCGATCTACCTCAACCTGAAGGGCTACCTGCCCGTAGGGGCGAAGGTGAGCCCCTACTTCTCGCTCGACATCGGCGCCGGGGTCGGCGCCACGGAGGGCGTGAGCGGGCTTTCGGGGCTCTACTGCACCCCGGCCGTCGGCATCCGGGCAGGCAGGTTCAAGGCGCAGCTGGGCTACAACGTCCAGCGCTTCTCCGAATCGGGCGTCGGGATCAGCATGAACGCCATCCAGATCAAGGCGGGCCTGATGTTCTGACGTCGGCCGTGCGAAGCGACAAGAGGCGCCCCGATGCCGGGCGCCTCTTTCGTTTTGCGATTTCAACGAGGTTTTCGTCCGCCGTATCGCGGCAAATTCGTAACTTTGCCGCGAACCAAACACCGATCCGACGATGAAACCCATGTTCAGAATCCTCCTTCTGGCCTGCGTGGCGGCGCTCGCGGCGTCGTGCTGCGCCTGCCGCTCCTACCAGAAACACACGCGGCGCCCGCTGGAGGGCACCCGCTGGCAGCTCGTGCAGCTCGACGGCCAGGACGTGGCCTGCGAGCCGGGCCGCTACACCATCGCGCTGCACGCCGACGACGGCACGCTCGCCGGCACGGGCGACTGCAACCGCCTGCGGGGACGCTACGAGGCGACGCCCGAGCGGGCGCTGCGCATCGGCCCTCTGACCTCGACGCGCATGGCCTGCCCCGAGGGCTCGCGCGAAGGGAAGTTCCTCTCCGTGCTCCAGTCGGCGACCCACTACGACATGGACGGTCCGCTGCTGCTGCTGCTCTGCGACGGCGAGATCAAAGCGGTCTTCCAGGCCCAGCCCGACGAAGGGAAGGCCGAATAGACGCCCGCCCCGGCCGGCGCCGCACGGCAGCCGCCCCACCGCAACCCCGCCGCACGAAGACCGAACCCGCCGGCCCCGCCGCACGAAGAAACCCCCGCGCCTCCATCCGGAAGCGCGGGGGTTTTTCGGGGCTCGTGCCGCACGGCGATTACTTCAGGTGCGGGTTGAGCGTGTGCCACTCGGCCACCGCAGGGATGATGCCCATGGCGATCACCTCGTCGCGCAGCGTGCAGAGGTGCTTGTAGCTCTCGGCCAGCTTGGCGTGCTCCTCGGGGGTGCCCTCCACGGTCTTGAAGGTCACGCCGTCCTTGGTGATCTCCGACTCCATGGCCATCAGGATGTGGCTGAACTCGGCGTTGTCGACGTAGACGCCGGCGGGATAGGTGAACGGCTTGCCGCCCATGGCTGCCGCGATCATGCAGATCGAGACGTAGGCCGGGCTCTGGAACGACGAGCGGCCGCGCAGGTCGATGATGTTCTTGCCGCCCTGGATCACGCGCTGCTGGAGCGCCTTCCAGTCCTCCTCGGGCATCTCGGTGCCGATCAGCTCCGAGAGGGGACGGCCCGAGACGAGCGTCGTCGAGGCGAAGACGGCCATCTGCTCGCCGTGGCCGCCGTAGGTGCGGCTGTTGACGATCTGGTCGGGCGAGATCTTGAAGTACTTGGCCAGCTCCGAACGCAGGCGGGTCGAGTCGAGGGCCGCGAGCGTCGAGACGCGCTTGGGCTCGATGCCGGCGTGGATGAGCGTCACCAGACCGGTGATGTCGGCCGGGTTGAAGATCACCACCACGTGCTTCACCTCGGGGCAGTAGGCGCGCAGGTTCTTACCGAAGTCTGCGGCGATCTCGGTGTTGCCCTTCAGCAGGTCCTCGCGCGTCATGCCGGCCTTGCGGGCGGCGCCGCCCGACGAAACCACGTAGGAGGCACCCGTCAGCGCCTCCTTGATGTCGGTGGTCCAGGTGAGGTTCACGCCCTCGAAAGCGCAGTGGTAGAGCTCTTCGGCCACACCCTCCAGTGCGGGGGCGAAGGGGTCGTAGAGGCAGATGTTGGGCGTCAGACGCATCATCATAGCCGTCTGGGCCATGTTCGAGCCGATCATGCCGGCAGCGCCCACGATCGTGAGCTTCTCGTTGGTCAGAAATTCCATAATTGAATGGGTTTAAAGGTTTTCGCTTATATGTTATTCAATACGTGTCCTTGTTCTCCCGGCCGCTCACTCCACCTCGCGGCGGTTGCGCAGGGCGTGGGTTATCGTCAGCTCGTCGACATACTCCAGCTCGTCGCCGAAGCCGATGCCGCGGGCGATCGAGGTCACCCGCACGCCCCCGTACTGCCGGATGCGGTTCATCAGGTAGAAGAGCGTCGTTTCGCCCTCGACCGAGGTCGAGACGGCCAGGATCACCTCCTTCACGTCGCCCCGCTCCAGCCGCTCGCACAGCAGGTCGATCGTCAGGTCCGAGGGCGAGATGCCCTGCATGGGCGAGATGACGCCCCCCAGCACGTGGTAGAGCCCGCGGTACTGGTGGGTGTTCTCGATCGAGAGCACGTCGGCCACCTGCTCGACGACGCAGACGGTCGAGCGGTCGCGCTCGGCGTCGGCGCAGATCGGGCACACGGCCTCGTCGGAGAGGTTGTTGCACCGCACGCAGTGGCGGATGTCGGTGCGGAAGCGGTCGATGCTCCGCGTCATGTCGGCCACCGACTCGGGCTCCATGCGTAGGATGTGCATCGCCAGCCGCAGGGCCGTGCGGCGCCCCACGCCCGGGAGCTTCGAGAGCTCGCCCACCACGTTCTGCAAGAGCTGCGACATATCAGATCGTCTCTATCTTCGACTCCTCGATCCACCCCCGCTTGCCGTCGGCGATGGCGATCTCGCACCAGTCGTCGAGGCGGTCGGTGATCTCCACCGCCGTCCCCTCGTGCAGCACGAACAGATCGGTCGCCGCCCTGTCGGGCGAGCTCTTCACCGAGACCGACGAGGCCATCACCACGGCCTGCGAGCAGTCGAGGATCTCGCGCCGCGCGCCCAGGGCGAAGAGCGTGGCGACGAGGCAGAGCACCGCCGCCGCGACCATGCCGCAGAAGCCCGCCTTGCGCAGCGACAGCCGCGCCGAGAGCAGATAGAAGAGACCGCACGCGAACATCGCGGCCAGCAGCCCCAGCGAGAGCAGGCTCCACGCCGTGCACCCCATCAGGTGGCGCACCGAGCGCACCCAGGTCGCGAGGCCCAGCTCGGGGATCCGCTCGATGGTGTCCTTGGTGCGGGCCTCCGCCACGCCGAGGTTGTAGCGCACGTCCTCGTTGCCGGGCTGCAGGCGCAGCGCACGGCGGTAGCAGAGGATCGCCTCACCCAGGCGCTCCTCCTTGAAGCAGGCGTTGCCCAGGTTGTAGTAGAGTTTGGCCGAGCTCTCGCCGCGCGCGAGCAGCAGGCGGTAGGTGTCGGCAGCCGTGCGGAAGTCGCCGGCGACGTAGGCCTCGTTGGCGCGGTCCCACAACCGCAGCGAGGTCGCCGGCGCGACAGCTTCGGCGGCTTCGGCGGCCGGAGCCTCGGGCAGCGTGTCGGCACCCTGCTGCGCCGCGAGCGGGAGCGCGCACAGCAGCGACAGCGTTATGAGGATGATTTTTTTCATGATCGGTACTTCATGTGGTTCGTCGTCGGGCCCGGTCTATCGCTTGATCGCCCCCTCGATGCGCGAGACGAGGTCGACGCCCTCGGTGTAGACCTCCGACATCTGGGCCGTGGCCACGGGCGAGTACTGCGCCTCGTCGCAGCGGGTGATGATCGCCGTGAAGCGCTGCTGCAACTCGCTCTCGGCGCCCCGCTTGTGCAGCTCCTCGCGCACGTTCTCTTTCGTGAGGTTGGCCACGGGGATGTTGAAGCGGTCGCCCATGTAGCCCCAGAGCGCCCGCAGCATCTCCTCGTAGAAGGCGTGGCGGTTCTGCTCCTCCATGTATTTGCGGGCCGCGCGGAAGCGCTGCACGGCCACCTTGTTGGCCCTGCGGCCGCGCACGAGCGCCAGGTTGTGCGACTCGCGGATGCGCTTGCGCAGCAGCGCATAGGCCGCGCCGGACAGGGCGACGATCGCCGCCAGCAGCGCCCAGTAGACGCCGCCGAAGAGGAACGGACGCCGCTCGGGCCCCAGATGCGGAGCCCCCAGACGGATGAAGCGGATGTCCTGCCCCAGCAGGCGCACCTCCTCCTTCGACATGCCGCGCCCCTGCATCATCACCGCCTCGCCGCCGCCCGAGCCGTCGGGCGTGATCTGCACGGCCAGAGGCTTCGAACGGAGCGTCTCGTAGCGCATGCGCGCGGGATCGAAGTAGGAGAACTCCACCGGCTCGAGGTCGTAGTCGCCCTCGGCGCGCGCGATGAAAGGGTATTCGAACTGCCGGTAGCCGGTGATGCCCGACGCCGTGGGGTTGATCGACTCGATGGTCTTGACGTTGTACTGCTCGAACGAACCGGGCAGCGCCAGGCGGGGCGCCTGCACGAAGGTGAGGTTGCCCGTGCCCGAGATCTTCACCGTGTAGGTGGCCGCCGAGTTGGCCGCCAGCCGCTCGGGAGGCAGCACGGCCTCGAGCGCGAACTGCCCCACGGCGCCGCTGAAGCTCGCCGGAGCACCTTCGGGCAGCGGCTTGACCTCCACGGTCAGACGCTGGCTCTGCACCTTGCAGGGGACGTTGTAGACCTCGTGGCTCGGCCCGAAGAAGGGGTCGAAGTTGCGGCTCTGGACCACCACCTGCGCCACGGCCGTGAGCTCCGCGGGGTCGATCGCGAGCTTGCCGGCCTGCTGCGGGTAGAGCAGGAACTCGCGGGCCACGAACGACTCGTAGACCTTGCCGTTGAGCGTCTCGCGCTGGCGGCGCGGCGTCGCATGGTCGAGCTCCTGGGCCCAGAATCCGTTGAACGACGGAAACTTCACGTCGTTATAGCCGGCCACCGGCACGCGCTCGTAGAGCTTGAAGGTGACGCGCAAAGGCTCGCCCTTGAAGACCGACGTGCGCGAGACGACCGCCCGCAGCACCACGTCGTCGGCCGCCACCTGACGGCGCGCACCCGCCTCCTGCGAGGCGTCGCCGCCCCCCTGGCCCTGGCCCGCGCCGCCCTGCGCCGACCCGCCGCCCGCCTCGGCGGGCTCGGCCACCGCCTCGATCGTCAGCGGCGCCGTGCGGTAGGTCTCGCCGCCGGCCGCGATCTCGGCCGGGCCGAGGGTCACGTTGCCGGCCTGCGCGACGCGCACCACATAGGTGAGCGTCATCTGATACTGGCGGGTCATCGGACCGCCGTTGACGCTCGACATCGAGGTCCCCTCCGAGAGCGACGGGCCGGCCAGCACCTCGAACCCCTCGAACGAAGGGGCCCGGAAGCTCTGCTCGTCGGGGCGCGTGTTGAGCGAGAACTCCACGCGGAAGAGCTCGCCCACGGCGACCACGAGCGGCGACGAAGCCTCGAAAATAACCTTCTCGGCGCCGAGCGCCGAGAAGGATCCCGCCGCACAGAGCAGCAGACAGACGGTGATTTTCGCGAAAAGATTCCGCATATTCGTTCAGTGAAATCGGCTTACCGATCTACAACGCTACCCGCGCGGGGTTTAGTGTTTGAAATCGGCGAAAAAGTCGTTGCCCTTGTCGTCGACGATGACGAAGGCGGGGAAGTTCTCGACGTAGATCTTGCGCACGGCCTCCATGCCCAGCTCGGGGAAGTCGACCACCTCGACCGACTTGATCGAGTTCTTGGCGAGGATCGCCGCCGGACCGCCGATCGAACCGAGGTAGAAGCCGCCGTGGGCCTTGCAGGCATCGGTCACGGCCTGCGAGCGGTTGCCCTTGGCCACCATCACCATCGAGCCGCCGTGCTGCTGGAACAGATCGACGTAGGGGTCCATACGCCCGGCCGTGGTGGGGCCGAACGAGCCCGAAGCCATGCCCTGGGGCGTCTTGGCCGGGCCGGCGTAGTAGACCGGGTGCTTCTTGAAGTAGTCGGGCATGGGCTTGCCCTCGTCGAGCATCTGCTTGATGCGGGCGTGGGCGATGTCGCGCGCCACGATGAGCGTGCCCTTGAGGTTCAGGCGGGTGCGGATGGGGTACTTGGTGAGGATCTCGCGCACCTTGTCCATGCCCTCGTCCAGATCGATCTCCACGGCGGGCGACATGGCCGGAGCCTCGGAGGGCAGGAAGCGCGCGGGGTTGCGCTCCAGCTCCTCGAGGAAGATGCCCTCGGGGGTGATCTTGGCCTTGATGTTGCGGTCGGCCGAGCAGCTCACGCCGATGGCCACGGGGCACGAGGCGGCATGGCGCGGGGCGCGGATGACGCGCACGTCGTGCACCAGGTACTTGCCGCCGAACTGGGCGCCCACGCCGCTCTCGCGGCAGATCTTCAGCACCTTCTCCTCCCACTCCAGATCGCGGAAGCAGCGGCCGCCCTCGTTGCCCGAGGTGGGCAGCTCGTCGAGATAGCCGGCCGAAGCCTTCTTGACGGTCGAAAGGCACATCTCGGCCGACGTGCCGCCGATGCAGAGGGCCAGGTGGTAGGGCGGGCAGGCCGAGGTGCCCAGGTCGAAGATGTGCTGCTGGATGAACTTCGTCAGCGACTCCTCGTTGAGCAGCGCCTTGGTCTGCTGGTAGAGGAAGGTCTTGTTGGCCGAGCCGCCGCCCTTGGTGATGAAGAGGAACTCGTACTCCATGCCGGACTTGCCGGCATAGATGTCGATCTGCGCCGGGAGGTTGGTGGCCGAGTTCTTCTCGTCGGTCATGGTGAAGGGCACGACCTGCGAATAGCGCAGGTTGCGCTCCTTGTAGGTCTCGTAGACGCCGCGCGAGATGTGCTCGGCGTCGTCGGCGCCCGTCCACACGTCCTCGCCCTTGTGGCCGATGCAGATGGCCGTGCCGGTGTCCTGGCAGGTGGGCAGCTCGCCCTCGGCCGAGACGCACTGGTTCATGAGCATCGTGTAGGCCACGAACTTGTCGTTGTCGGTCGCCTCGGCATCGTCGAGGATGTCGCGCAGCTTCTGCAGGTGCGACGCGCGCAGGTAGAACGACACGTCGGCATAGGCCTCCTTCGACAGCAGCTCGAGACCCTTGGGGTCGACCTTCAGGATCTTGCGGCCGTCGCACTCGACCACCTTCACGTACTCCTTGGTCAGCAGTCGGTACTGCGTCTTGTCCTCCCCGACGGGATAGGGCTCCTGGTAAATGAAATCTGCCATAATCGCTTATCGTTTTATTTGTGTTCTCTAACTGTGGTTCGCTCTCCGCCCCGCGTCGCGTGCGACCGGCTCGCGCCGGGCGGAAATCCTCGCAAATTTAAGAAAAACAATCGGGATTACGCAACGGTTCGGGCCCAGGCTGTTATTTTTTTCACAAAATGGGAGCGCTCTCGATATTTTTTCGTAATTTTGCGCCGATAGAATCGCAACGACAATTCTTACACAATAACAATTATGGTATCGTACAAAGAACTCGGCCTGGTGAACACCCGTGAGATGTTCGCCAAGGCAATCAAGGGCGGCTATGCCATCCCGGCCTTCAACTTCAACAACATGGAGCAGATGCAGGCCATCATCTCGGCTTGCGTCGAGGCCAACTCGCCGGTGATCCTCCAGGTGTCGTCGGGCGCCCGCAAGTACGCCAACCAGACGCTGCTGCGCTACATGGCACAGGGCGCCGTGGAGTATGCCAAGGAGCTGGGCAAGAACATTCCGATCGTGCTGCACCTCGACCACGGCAACTCGTTCGAGCTCTGCAAGAGCTGCATCGACATGGGCTTCTCGTCGGTGATGATCGACGGCTCGCACCTCCCCTACGAGGAGAACGTGGCCCTCACGAAGCAGGTCGTGGAGTACGCCCACCAGTTCGACGTGACGGTCGAGGGCGAGCTGGGCGTGCTGGCCGGCGTCGAGGACGAGGTTTCGGCCGAGGAGCACACCTACACCCGCCCCGAGGAGGTGATCGACTTCGTGACGAAGACCGGCGTGGACTCGCTGGCCATCTCGATCGGCACCTCGCACGGCGCCAACAAGTTCAAGCCCGAGCAGTGCACGCGTAACGCCGAGGGCATCCTCGTGCCGCCCGAACTGCGTTTCGACATCCTGGCCGAGATCGAGAAGCAGCTCCCCGGCTTCCCCATCGTCCTCCACGGCTCGTCGTCGGTGCCCCAGGAGTACGTGAAGATCATCAACACCCACGGCGGTGCGCTCAAGGACGCCGTAGGCATCCCCGAGGAGCAGCTGCGCAAGGCCGCCAAGAGCGCCGTGTGCAAGATCAACATCGACTCGGACGGCCGTCTGGCCATGACCGCCGCCATCCGCAAGATCTTCGTGGACAACCCCGCAGAGTTCGACCCCCGCAAGTACCTGGGTCCGGCCCGCGACGAGCTCAAGAAGCTCTACATCCACAAGTGCGAGAACGTCCTCGGTTCGGCCGGCAAGGCCTGATCGGAGGATTCCGCAGCAACCCGGGATTCCATAGGAATCCTACCTCAAAGCCGATTCGGAAAATCCGAATCGGCTTTTTTCTTAATCGTTTTTCAATAAAATTGCATACCTTTGACACGGAGCCAAGCGCTGTACTCTGAAAAACCGCGCAGAGCATGGTTCTAACCCTATTTTCGAACCCTTGCATTGACTTTTAAAACGACTGGCCTATGACAGATTAACCGAAATCCCTCTGCATCCATTTTCTGCTATAAAAGCAGTACATACATAAAAAGCGTTAAGCTTTATCTCTTGCTTCTGAAACTTCGACACTTTCCGAGCACAACGAGAGTAAGGCGTAAACGCTCACGTATCAACGTGGGCTTTACTCATTATTTGTTGTGCAAGGTAGTCGAAGACCTCAGAAGCAAATGGAGTTTAGCCTGCGTTTTTTTGTTTTCGCATTTTGAAAATCGCGTTCTTAAAAACCACCGAAAATGAAATCATTGATCTTCTCCATTCTTCTTATCTTCATGACAGTGTTTCTGAAAGCTCAAAACAACGTAGTTTTCCAGACAGCCAATTCGAATCCCTCCACCGCAACTACGGCCGACAACTATTATATCAACGGCATTTCCACGCGGGAGGACGTCGGTGGGGTGGAAATATCCCGGGGTGAACACATGGGCTACCGAGGAAACACTCCGGTTTATAATTTAACATTTACAAATTATAACAATTTCCCCGTATCGGTTTTATACGAATTGGACGACAGCAAGGCAGGCAGCGTTACTGGAACGATTGTACTGAAGCCCGGCGAATCCAAAAGCAGTAATGAAAACTATTGCTCCCCAGTCAATTTCAGACTAATTGCCCGCAAAATGAGCACCGAAGCCTTTTCGGGATCCAGCCAGACGCTGGCTCAAAATACGGGCAGCAATAATTCCAGCCAAATCCGATTGGGATATATCAATATGACAGAATTCCTATCGACGATGCCCGACATGGCGATTGTACAAAAGAAAGTAGAACAGAAAACTAAAGAGTTGTCCGAGCAGCTGGACAACATGCAAAAAAGGTTCAATACTCTGGTTACAAATTACCAACAGAATCTACACACAGGAACACCCGAACAAAAGCAACAACAGGAACAGGAAATAACTACTCTCCAGAATAAAATTCAAGAGTTTTCAAATAACTGCTCGCAGGAGCTTAATAATTATCAACACTCTTTAGTCGCGCCCGTCCTTGCAAAGCTATCAGGGGCAATCGCACGAATCGGGGCCTCCGGGGGATATAGTTTTATATTCGACAGCAGTCAGGGTTCGCTTTTATACCAAGGAGCAAACACTACGGATATCAGCCAAGAAGTAAGGCGAATGCTCGGCATGAACGAATAGCAACTTGTTCGGGCTAAAATTACAGATGGGGATTCAGACACAGCTGCGCAAGGCCGCCAAGAGCGCCGTGTGCAAGATCAACATCGACTCGACGGTCGTCTGGCCATGACCGCCGCCATCCGCAAGATCTTCGTGGACAACCCCGCAGAGTTCGACCCCCGCAAGTACCTGGGTCCGGCCCGCGACGAGCTCAAGAAGCTCTACATCCACAAGTGCGAGAACGTCCTCGGCTCGGCCGGCAAGGCTTGATCGTAGGATTCCGCAGATACGAAAAATCCGAAGGCTGGACGCCTTCGGATTTTTTTGTGCGCATTGTCGCAGCCGGCCTCACTCCGTCCCGACATACCGCCCCACGAACTCCTCCACGCGGCGCGTGTACTCCTCGGGGCGGTCGCGGTAGGAGGTGGCATGGGCCGCTCCGGGGACGATCCACAGATCCTTCTCGCCCCGCTTGGCCTCGTAGAGCGGGTAGACCATCCGCGTGGGGACGAACGTGTCGGCATCGCCGTGGATGAAGAGCATGGGCAGGCGGCACCGCGCCACCCGGTCGAGCGCCGAGGCCTCGCGGAACGACCAGCCGTACTTCATCCCGCACAGCGAGCTGGCGGCGTGCAGCAGCGGGAAGGCAGGCAGCGAGAACTGCTCGCGGAGCTCCTTGCGGAACTCGTCCCACACGCTCGTGTAGCCGCAGTCCTCCACGAAGCACCGCACGCACGGGGGCAACTCCTCGCCCGAGACCATCATGGTGGTGGCGGCGCCCATCGAGATGCCGTGGACCACCTGCCGCGTCCGGCCGCCGAAGCGCTCGTCGGCCACCCCGATCCAGCGCAGCACGTCGAGGCGGTCGTGCCACCCCATGCCGATCGCCTCGCCGTCGCTCGCGCCGTGGTAGCGCAGGTCGGGAAGCAGGATGTTGTACCCCATGTCGTGGTGGTAGAGGTAGCCGATCATCAGCATGCGCACGGCGCAGTCGGTGTATCCGTGCACGACGACGGCCGTGCGCCGGGTCGGACGCGGCGCCTCGGCGTAGAGGGCGTGCAGCCGCGCGCCGTCGGGGGCCGTGATCGTCGTGTCGCGCAGCCCGCCCGAGGCCTCGAGGCTGTCGAGCCACGGCGCGATCCACGGGTAGTCGCCCCGCAGGTCGCTCCACGCCGAGGCGTTCTTGTCGAGCAGGGTCCGGTCGGGTGTCAGCGCATAGGCGATCAGGTAGCGGCTGCCGGCCCACACCACAGCGAGCCACAGCACGACGAGGGCCAGGCCCGCACAAATCCATTTTTTCATAGCATCGTATTTTTTCGGTCGGACGGGAACGGCGAGCGCGCACGCCCCCGTCTCTTCGCCCTGCAAATACCCCGCCGAAGCGGACGAACGCCGCAGCCGGCGATGCGGCTGCGGCGTTCGGTCGGTCGGCGAAGCGCGGCGCTGCTACTTCGCGCCCAGCTTCACGCGGATGTGCTCCAGCATGTCGTCGGTCATGGCCGACAGATCCCACTCGGGCTTCCAACCCCACTCCTCGCGGGCGCAGGTGTCGTCGAGCGAGTTGGGCCAGCTCTCGGCGATACCCTTCTTCACCGGGTCGACGTCGTAGTCCATCGTGAAGTCGGGCAGGCGCTTCCTGATCTCAGCGCAGATGATCTCGGGCGTGAAGCTCATCGAGGCGATGTTGAAGCTGTTGCGGTGCACGAGCTTCGAGGGGTCGGCCTCCATCAGCTCGACGCAGGCGCGCAGCGCGTCGGGCATGTAGATCATGTCCATGTAGACGTCGGCGGGTACCGGGCAGGTGAACTTGCCCTGGCGGATCGCCTCGTAGTAGATCTCCACGGCGTAGTCGGTCGTGCCGCCGCCGGGCAGCGTCACGTTGGAGATGATGCCCGGGAAGCGCACCGAACGGGTGTCGACGCCGAAGCGGTGGTGGTAGTAGTTGCTCAGCATCTCGCCCGTGACCTTGCAGACGCCGTAGATGGTCGTCGGCTGCATGATCGTGTCCTGCGGGGTCTTGTCCTTGGGCGAGGTGGGACCGAAGGCGCCGATCGACGAGGGGGTGAAGAGCGCGCAGTGGTGCTGGCGCGCCACCTCGAGCGAGTTGTTCAGCGCGCCCATGTTGACCTGCCAGGCCATCTGGGGGTTCTTCTCACCCACGGCCGAGAGCAGCGCCACGAGGTTGAAGATCGTGTCGACATGGTGCCGTGCCACGACCGAGGCCATGGCCGTGGCGTCGAGGGCGTTGAGCACCTCGAAAGGACCCGCCTCGCCCAGCGCCTTGCACTCGCGCATGTCCGTGGCCACCACGTTGTGATCGCCGTAAATCTTGCGCAGGTAGACCGTCAGCTCCGATCCGATCTGGCCACCCGCACCTACGATGAGTATCTTTTTCATAGTCTTATTGAGAGTTTTCCAATTGCGAAGATAGAAAATATTCGGGAAAATGTTCACTTTTTTTTGGTCTTTTCATTTTTCTTGCGTACTTTTGCATCGCTCGAATGAGGAAAATGCTGTCTTAGCTCAGTGGTAGAGCACTTCCTTGGTAAGGAAGAGGTCGTGAGTTCAAGTCTCATAGACAGCTCGAAAGGCGATTGCGGAAACGCAGTCGCCTTTTTCGTTTGCGGGGCGCAGACGGCGGCACGGGGAGGCGTCTCGCTTATTCCGACCTTTGGGCCGGGCAGCCCGCAGCCCCTCCCGGCGGAGGGCTGAAAACGGCGCCGCACCGGCTTATGCGTATCTTCGACTTCGTCCAAGATACTCCGTCTCGGCATAATCAAGCCTTTGGCTTGCTTCTGCGCTCGACTTTCCGTATCTTTGCCCTATGAAACAGCACCTCGCGGGCCTCTGCGCCCTGCTCGTCGCCGGCATCGCGCCGGCCGCCCACGCATCGACGTCGGCCCCCGCATCGGAGGCCGCCCCCGACCGTCCGGCCTCCGCCCCCCTCTACCTCGTCGCGGGCAGCTACGCCCCGGCCGCGGAGGAGGGTATCCGCATCTTCCGCTTCGATGAGGCCACGGGCGAGGCGACGCCCGCGGGCGGCTGCGCCGGCATCGCCGACCCGTCGTATCTGGTCGCCTCGGCCGACGGAGGCAGCCTCTACGCAGTCAGCGAGACCGGCGACGAGACGGCGGCGCTCGTGCGCCTGGCCTTCGACCGCCGCAGCGGCACGCTCCGGCAGGGCGAGCGGCAGCCGACCCGCGGCGCGGCCCCCTGCTTTGTGGCCCTCGACCCCGCGGGGCGCTTCGCCGCCACGGCCAACTACTCGGGCGGCAGCATCTCGCTCTTCGCCCTCGACAGCGCGGGACGCCTCGCCGCCCCGGCGCGCGTCGTCCGCTTCGCGGGCCGCGGCGTCGACCCCGAGCGGCAGGAGCAGCCCCACCTCCACTGCATCGCCTTCACGCCCGACGGCCGCCGGCTGCTGGCCTGCGACCTGGGGCTCGACCGCATCCATACGTTCCCGCTCGTCGCCGGAGCACGGGGCACGGAGGCCGTCGACACGGCGGGCGAACAAAGCGTCGCCCTGCGCCCCGTATCGGGGCCGCGCCATCTGCGCTTCGGCCCCGACGGCCGCTTCGCCTACCTCGTCAACGAACTCTCGGGCCAGGTCACCGTCTTCGCCCACCGGCGCGGGCGCCTGCGCCCCGTGCAGCACATCGCCGCCGACACCACGGGGGCCCGCGCGAGCGGCGACATCCGCATCTCGCCCGACGGCCGCCACCTCTACGCCTCGAACCGCCTGAAGAACGACGGCCTCGCGATCTTCGCCGTCGACGCGCGGCGCGGCACGCTGCGGCCCCTCGGCTACCAGCCGACGGGCCCCCACCCCCGCAACTTCGCCCTCTCGCCCGACGGGCGCTTCCTGCTGGTCGCCTGCCGCGACAGCGACACCATAGAGATCTACGCGCGCGACGCCGCCACGGGGCTGCTGCGCGACACCGGGCGCAGGATCGCCATGCCCCGCCCCGTGTGCCTCGAATTCGTAAAATGACGCCCATGAACGACCTGCATCCCCTCTTCCCGGCCGACGCGGCGGCACACCCCCGCTTCATCGTCGGCCCGTGCAGCGCCGAGACCGAGGAGCAGACCCTCGCGACGGCCCGTCGGCTGGCCGCCGAGGGGTTCACGCTCTTCCGC
>CABIXK010000006.1:0-29231 GCA_902362705.1 Rikenellaceae bacterium | reverse complement strand
CCCCCGACGAGGCGTGGAGCGACAGCGCACAGCAGCTCTCGCCCGCCGAGCTGGGGGCCCTCGTCCGCACGCTGGTCGTGCAGTGCGACGGCACGGGCACAGCCCCCCTGGCCGCCCTGCGCGAGCGCATCGACCGCACCGACGACGAGCTGCTCGCGCTGCTGGCCCGCCGCATGGAGATCGTGCGCGAGATCGGCGAGATGAAGCGCCGGGAGGGGCTGCCCGTGCTCCAGACAGGGCGCTACGGCGAGCTGCTCGACCGCCTGACCGCACGCGCCGCCGGGCTGGGCCTGCACGCCGACTTCGTGCGCCGCTTCATGCAGCTGGTCCACGAGGAGGCCGTACGCCAGCAGATCGAGCGGTAAACGCCCCCGGGAGGCGACCCGCAACGCAAAGCTCCCCCGCGCAGCCGGCCAGCCCTCCCCCGCGCAACCGGTTTACCGCCCGCCCCGGACGCCTACCGCTCCAGGTCGCGCAGGCGGATCTCCAGCGCCCGCACCGAGATGCCGATCTCGCGGACCGAGACCCCGAGCGAGCCTATCAGCAGCAACAGCGCCGCGCCGAAGACCCACGCGGCTGGCTGCTGCCACCCCACGTAGATCAGAAACATCGTCACCACGCACAGCAGCAGGCTCACGACACCGAGCGTCTGCATCGAGCGCGTCAGGTGCAGGCGGCGGCGCAGGTTGTCGATCTGCGCCCGCGTGACCTGCGACGGATGCTCGCGGTGCAGCCCGTCGAGCGTGCGGATGAGCTGCGCATAGGAGAGAAAGCGGTTGGTGTAGGCCAGCAGGATCAGCGACACGGCCGAAAAGAGCAGTGCCGGCGTGGCGAGGGTCAACTCTTCCATAATCGAACAGGGTTTTCCGCGCTGCGGCAGCAAATTCCGCGCCGCAGGGGCCGCCGCCCGGCAACGAAAAAGGCCGCCCCCGAAAGCGAGGGGCGGCCCGAAACGGATCTCGGCCGGGGTTTCGTCAGAAACGGAAGCCGAGTTTGAGCGTGGGGCTCGAGAAGGCACGCACGTTGGAAAACGAGGTGCGGTAGCGGCCCGTCAGCTTGGGAGAGATGGATAGCGTGCTGTAGCAGTAGGTCACGGGGTTGATCTCCAGCCCCAGCACCAGTCCCCGCACCAGCACGCACTCGGCGCCGAACACGGCCCCGAACTTCATGCCGGTGAGCGTCCCGCCCGTCACGGAGGGGATGTAGAGCTCCACGGGGTCGCCCGCGTCGCCGACGGTCTGGCCCGTATAGGGGTACTTCTGCTGGACCGAACCCATGCGGAAACCCGCCACGGCCCCCACGTACACGCCCACGCGACCGTTGCGCGTGGTGAAGTGGTAGGCGGCACCCAGGTCGACCATCCAGTTGTCGGTGACGTTGCCCAGGATGCAGCGGCTCGCCGGCACGTCCAGCACCGAACCGTCGACCGCGATCCCCTCCTCGTAGTCCTTCGAGGGGGTGAAGTTGAGGTCCATCGCCCCCGAAAGGTTGAGTTCGAGGCCATCGGTCACGAAGTAGGAGAACTGCACGCCCGCCATGTTGAGCAGCGAGTTGTCGTTCAGCACCCCTTCGCCGCCGAGCTTGAGCACCGAGGAGATCTCGGCGTCGGGCCCCACGTCGTCCATCGCCCCGCCCGTGTAGGTCGGGAGCATGAAGGTGAGGTTCTCCGAGCCGAAGAACTGCCCCTTGCCCAGCATCAGCGAGACCTGCCAGTCACCCTTGCGGGGTCGCAGCGACGATTCCGCTTCGGGGCGGGTCTGCGCCGACACCGGGGTCAGCGCAGCCGCCGCGAGCAGCAGGGTTATTACTCTTTTCTTGATCATCGGAAAGAGGGGATT
The DNA here is from genome assembly GCA_902362705.1 of Rikenellaceae bacterium. Taxonomy (GTDB): domain Bacteria; phylum Bacteroidota; class Bacteroidia; order Bacteroidales; family Rikenellaceae; genus Alistipes. The sequence goes on along the minus strand of CABIXK010000006.1, from coordinate 27,393 downwards.
ATTCGTTCTTCATCAGAGCCACCAGCTCGTCCTTCTGAGCGGCCAGCGCATCGAAGCGGCTCCGGGCGTCGGCCAGCTGCTCGCGCAGGTTGTCGATCCGGGCCTGGATGTGGGCGAGCTGCTCCGAGAGGATCTCATCCGTGAAGCCGGTCTCCTCGTAGGTCTTCAGCAGGTTCTTCGTCTTCTCGAGCCGGTCGTTCTTCTCGGCGACCGTGTCGGTCAGCTGCTCGACATACTCCTCGATGTCGCCCGCGACGAACTCGATCCACTCGCCGTTCTCGTCGTTGCCGGCGCCCATGCCGATGTAGCCCTCGACGCGACGGATGTCCGCCTCGTAGAGCATGTACTCCTCATGGGCGGCCTCCATGGCCGCACGGGCGTCGATCGCGGCGTAGCCGGCCTGCTGGAGCTTCTTCTCGTCGGCCTTCATCGACTCGTCGAACGCCTTCACCTCGGCCTCGAGGGCCTTCTCGGCATCCTTCTGCTCGCCGAGGAGCTTCTCGACGGCCTGCTCGACGCCCTCGGCGATCGCGTCGTACTGCTCGAAATACTTCTCGGCGGCGGCGATCACGCCCTCGAGCTCCTCCTGGCACCCGATACGGGCCTCGAAGGCCGCGGCGATCCGCCCGGCCTCGATCAGACCGCCGAAGGAGCCGTCTACGCAATCGAACATATAGCCCCAGCTACCGCCGCCGACCATATAGACCTCCTTGATCGGGTTGAGCAGTCGGTTGCTGCCCTTGTAGCAATCCTCGGCCTCGATCCGGTGGAGCAGCAGGGCGCCGATGCCGTAGGCCTTGTCGGCTGCGGCGGCGAGCTTGGCGGTCACAGTGGCGGGATCCGTGTAGTCCATGTAGGCATTGATCTTCTCCTCGACGATCGGGCGGTTGGCACCCATGACGTACTCCTCGAAGTTCTTGACGATCAAGGCCGACAGCAGCGTCTTGGTCTCGCCGGCTACGATCTGCTCGTCGAAGCCCTCCTCGAACGCGTCGCGCACCTCGATGTAGCCGGCCACGGCCGTGGCGATGGCCTTCTTCTGGGCCTCGGTCGGCGCCCCGATCGCGAGGAACTCGGCCCACTGGGCCCGGATGTCGTCCTGCAGCGTCTGCTGGCGCGTGCGCGTCCAATCGAACTTGTAGGCTGCGGCAGCCCCGCGGAAGGCCTTCAGCGCCTTGTCGAATGCCTCGGCATCCTCCTCATGGGCGGCCTCGGCCCTCTCGGCATCCTGCTTGAGCGAAGCGAGCTTCTGCTCGGCGTTGGCCAGGTCGGTGGGGGTGAAGAGGCTGCGGCGCAGCTCGTAGATCATGCCCGCCTGGGCCTCGCCGTTGTCGTCGTCGGAGAGCAGCATGCGGGCGATGTCGGCGGCATATACGGAGTTCTCGGACTCGTTGTATACGAAGGCCTCGGCCTCGTCGTCCTGCATCCAGCCGCTGTTCACGAAGATGTGGCCATAGGCCAGGCGGAACTCCTCCGACGCGGGAATCGTCAGCACGAACTGGCCGGTAGCGGGCTTCCGGACCGCCTCCAGCTTCTCGGCGAACTCCTGACGGGTGGCCTCCGCCTTGCGGTCGTGCTCGGTATAGAAGGCCGTGCGCTTGTCGGAGATCTCCTGCTGCATCTGCGTGTGCGCAGCCTCGGCCTCGTCGTAGGCCTTCTTCAGATCGACATAGACCGGATAGGCCGCCTCGCGCTTCGCCTTCAGGGCCTCGAGCTCCTCGCCCCACTTCACCTCGTTGGCCTTCGAGAGGGCCGACCAATAGGCGATGGCGTCGTTGTAGAGGGCGATCGACTGCTCCTGCATGGCGATCGACCGCTCCTGCTCGCGCACCCAGGCCTTCTCGTCGACCGTCGTGTCGTAGAGGCCGGTCGTGGCGTCGGCGATCTGCTTCTGGATGCCGGCGATCTCGAGACGGATCTCACCCATCTTGCCGATCACCTTGGTCAGCTGCCGGGCATAGACCGACTCGGCGCCGTTCTCCATGACCCACACCTGCAGCTGGGCCATCGACTGCTCGTACTCGGCCTCGGCCCGGGCGGTCTGTGCCTGAGCGGCGAGCAGCGCCTGCCGGGCCGTCTCGGCTGCCAGAGCGGTCTCCGACTCGATGCGGGCCATGTTCTGGGCGATCCGGGCCCGCTCCTCCTCGTTGCGGGCCTGCTGCATCTCCACCTCGAGCTCCTTGAGCTGGGCCTCGGCCTCGCGCATGCGGGCGACGGCGGCCTCCTGGGCGGCATAGGCCTTCTGCACCTCGGCCTCGGCCTCCCGGATCTTCGCCTCGGCCTGCTGCACGAGCGCCTCGGCCTTGAGCAGCTCGGCCTTGCCCTTGCGCATCTGCTCGATACCCGCGGGCTCGTCGTTCTTGATACATGAAGGCGCAGCCAGCAGGGCGCCGGCGGCCATCACACAAAGAAAAAGTCTCTTCATAACGGTTAGTTTTAAAAAAGTTAATAAATATATGGAATGGTCATCGTCGCAAAGCCGCGCGTGGTATCATATATGATACGACAGTTGCAAATATAAAGCGTTATTATTGCATTTGCAAATTTTAGGTTCCAATTTTTTCAGGGGGGGGGATTTTGTGAGTTATCAGGAAGAAATTGAAGCGATTGCGAGCCGGATCAAGAGCTACCGGAAACAACGCAATCTGACCGTGCAGGAGCTGGCCTACCGCTGCAACATCGAGCGCTCGAACCTGAGCCGCATCGAGGCCGGGCGCTCCAACTGCACCGTCAGGACATTGGTCACCATCTGCGAGGCCCTCGGCATCCGTCTGGCCGAGCTGTTCGTCGCCGAGCTGTAGCGCAGCACGGCCCACGCACCCCGCCATGCAACCCAATATGTCCCTGCCGGTTGCGACATAATCACACAACAACGCGACGAATCGGCACCTCCCCACTTTTGGCAGGGGAGGCGGACACCCCTACCTTTGCGCGATCGCGAATCTATAAACCAGCCGCCCCGACCGATCCGGGCAGCATGACCGCCTCGGAGATCCAGGTGAGCGAAACGGCGCTCGACTACCTCGAGAAGAGCTACAACGCCGAGCTGGCGACCCTGCCCCTCTCGCCGGCCGACGCCCGCGAGACGCTCCGGCAGATCGCCGCAGAGCTCCGCGACGCGACCGGGGGCAGCGGCGGCGACCTGACCCGTGCCGTCGTCTACACCGTTTCGATGAAGAACCGATCCTCGGGCGAGACCGAGCACATGGAGACCATCACGATCCGGCCGGGCAAATAGCCGCACGTCGCGGCGCGATCCGACGACGACCGAAAAAAGCGACGGGACGCGCGTTCCGTCGCCTTTTCGTCTTTCGGCCGGCTCCGGCGCACCGTAACCCAAAAGACGAAGAACATGAAATGCTATCTTTCAGCCGCCGCGCTCCTCGCCGCAACGGCCGCAGCCCGGCGTTCGGGGCGCGCTGCACCGACGCCTCGGCGGAGCTCTCCGACCGCGTGCGGGTGGCGGTGATCGCCCAGGAGGAGATCGACGCCTATTTTCGCCCGGCGAACCCTCCGCACCGACATGATCGGGTTCGGAGACCACGATAACCCATACGATCGGGCGTGCGTTTCGGAAATCCGGGTATCGGGAGTCCAAGGACCATTTCCGGGAATTCGACCGCCCGATCAGAGCATATTTCATCGATACGAGCGCTTGGGGGCTATGCCTTTTACAAAGTGAAACCCATATTGGCGATAGCAATGACCGATACGCTGGCGCGATGTCATTGTCGACAGTCCGATGCCGTACGGCACGGTCTACATTGCGGGAAATGCAGAAGAAAGTCGTTTTGCGGGGACAGAATCAGAAAATGGTGGCGGTAGATTCTGAAGGCTGGCTTTAATATCCGCTTTGTCAATATGCAAATCATCCAATTGCATAACAAAGGTTCCTTGACTGTCATACCGGCAATTTGAGCGATCGAGCCAGAACTTAAAATTGGCTCCACTTGTTTTTCGCACTCCTTTCTTTCCCGAAACACCATACAGAGAGAGAAGAAAGGAATTCATATTCACAACATCCGGTTCGATCGTTCGGCTAAAACGTTCGTTGCATTCATCGCATTCCTCATTACAAATTACACTTTTATACCCCAATGCTTCGGAGATGGCATGGGATTTATGCTTAAACAAGGTATCAGGCACGGCCTGATGGCAAAAACGACATACTCTTTTCTCTCCATCCCTGTTCCCGATGTATGTTGTTATTCGGCTGCTGCCATCAAACAGGTGCATTGAATAATGGGGGAAAAGCATCTTCAATTGGTCCACGTTCGGACGAATGTCGCTACTTTCACCATTTATTTCTTGCACAAATACTTTTAATCGGTATAGATCAATCGTATCATTGGCATATTTACGTGAAACAATAATGAATTTGGAGTCGAGAGGGATGTTATTCAGTTCGTACTTTATACGCAAATTCTTCTTGTCCCATAAATCACAATCGGACAAACGGGATTTGAATTCTTGGTCCGCAATCTGGTCAAAACATATATTTCGTTTTCCTTAGTCCTAAAGATTGAACCAAGTCGCCGATAACTTTCCAAACTACGGACTTCCAAATATATAACTTTACTATTTAATGAGATAATTGCAAGCTGCATTATTCGAGTTAAATATTTGTCATTCATACTTTATACACTACAACAGCGCAACCTTTACCTCGTCTTTGCGGGTGTAGGCGAATTCGCCACCTGAGAGGACGATCAGCAGATCAGGTTCACGCAGCGGCATCTGCTTTTTCGTCTCGTTTTTCTGTCGTATCAGCCTTTTGATCTCCCAAAGGTGTTTCGCGCCCTCCTCGATGTCCCGGCTTCCGAGCCTGCATTCGATCAGGGCATAACAACCGTCATCCAGATGCAGCACGATGGCCGCCTCCTGATATATTCTGTCGGGTAAATCGGTTAACAGATCGTTAACACGCTAAAAGGCGATAATACCGCAACCCACTGACCTACAAAAGAAAAGAGGATCGATTACTCGATCCTCCTGTTTTTGAGCGGAACACGATGCCGCATCCGCATTTTGAAGTCACTGTATATCAATCGTATTGCAAAAGAACCATTCCGTTGTACCACGCTTTGGTCATGCGTGAAGAACGTCGGATTACTTGCCGTTGTATCGGCTTTTCAATACGTTGCAAATATAGATAAATCGCTATTAAATTTCAATGTTAAGTAGTAAATATTTTATATAGACGATAAACAATTTTGCCCTACCATACAAGTCATATATTTCTTCAGGGGTTTTTAAATCATATGAGTATTCTGCGAAATTGCTATGTACTAAAATATTTCTCAAATGCCCTAACTCTAAAAAGGATTGTATAGAACTATTAATTTCTTCCTTGGGAGTACCAAATTTTGTTTGTGGTTGAGCTAAATCTTTTTTTACATATTCGCTAAACTCTGGGCCAAATAAGGCGTAAAATTTGTTGGCATTTTTTCCGGGCTTTGTTGGTTCATTCTGTTCTCCCCATGCAAATAATGTATGGTATTTACCTGCCAAAGCTTGATTATAAATGAAATTTTTTATTCGGACATCACCAGATGAACATCTTTCAGCATATTCTGTCAATATGGACACTATTTGAGCTTCAAAATAACTTCCACAAGACAGGACTAATACCTTTCTGAAAGTATTGGTGTAATTACTCAACAATGAAATCTCATTTTGGGATTCTAAATAAGACTTCATTGTTTTGTAATCTTGATAAATCCGATCAACCGCAGAGTCCATACTACAACATCTCTTTTGCTTTTGAGAGCCGTATGGTAACATTTGTTGTATTAGCGGTTCCCTTTTGTGTCGCTTCAATAAACGCAGAATCCTTTTTAAGCGATTCGATTTTATCAAGTGTCGTTTTCTTAACATTAAGACTGCCATCTAACCACCCGTCCTCACATAATCCAACAAAGATTGCCTCATATACAGATATATTAAATCTTTGGTTTGTGAAGAATAATTTATCTGGTTGAAGTGTGGTTATATGATTAATAAAATTCACAAACAATGTATTTAATTTTTGCACACGCTCATTCGATTCATTTTTCATCATTTGTGAAAAACTATTTAGAAATTTTGTCATGCTGGGCGTATAGTCCGATCCGTTAAGCAACATTGCAAATCCCCTTAACAAAATTTCTATATCTTTCATGTTTAGATCAGGAACTGGTTTGGGCGTTTGCTTTCTCCAATCATTATTGATATTGATTTTATATAGCATATCATAAAATGGCGAATGATATAAACTCGTACGAATTTCTTGAGCTTTAAGATTCACACCACCTGAATTCAATCGATTAAATATTTCAAAAATAACGGAATCTCCATCATCTGGTGCATTCTGTTTTATAATAATATTTCTGATAGTCTTTAAATCTAATGATGTTTGATCTTCGGAGCTTAAAGTGAAATAATTCTTTTTATTAAACCTATTCTTTTTATTGGGCAGAGTTTCGTGTAAATCTAAATTAAAATCAATAAAATATGTATTATCATTCAGAATATCATCTGGAATACCATTACTATCTTCAAATATTTGTCGTAATTCTGCGCGTTTTTCCATACGAGGGAACCGCTTCTTCTTAAAGTAGTATATTGTCATTAATCGCTGTTGGCCATCAATAACCAAAAAGCTATTTTTCTTTTCTTCATATAAAAATATTTGAGGAATAGGAACTCCTATTAAAAGAGACTCTATTAGCTTTGATGCTCTTTTCAAATCCCAAACATAATTTCTCTGAAATCCAGGGATTTTAACTATCCCAGAATCAATAAAATCAAATAGTGTTTTTAGATTAAAATCATTCGGAGATACTGAAATGTCATAATCAATAACATCCGTTATTTCCTCATTTTGACTATCGTCATAATATTCCGAATCATTTTGTTGTGTAAACAAGTTAGCCATATTATTAAAGACATTAAAGTTATTCAATTATATGCAAATATAGTAATTTGTTAATATTTCCCCAAGTACCCCTTCACTACATGCAAGCATCCTGTGAATAACATCGTCCCTTAACACTATTCGCAGATATTACTATTACGCTAATAGATATTAAAAATTTCCGTCTTTTAAATTCGATATTTTTGTTAGGTTGGAGCTGAAATGAAAAAGATAAGCGGGCAATGCCCGCTTATCTTTTTCATTTCAGCTCTTTACAGCCTGCCGGTTTGTGGTAATTATTCTCCAACACCTTACCAATTTTGGATTCGGGATAAAGGAGCGTTCCGCCGATGGAAGTATAAGGGATAATTCTTTTATCACGATAGTTTTGCAAGGCGCGGCGGGAGATGTGGAAACGGGCCATTACCTGCTCGGTGGTCAGATAGCGTTCACCCAGTAAGGAGGGCTCGACCTCGGCGATCAGTTTGTCCGCCGTCTGCGCAGCGCGGCGCATGGCTTCGAGCAGCACTTTGTATTCATCCGTATCGCGCATGAGAACGCTGCGATTCTCGATCATTATGTTCTCATCCATAGTTATCCGCAGTTGGTCGTCAAGTTCTTGTCGAGCAACGCCCGCACGTCTTCAGGCTTGTAATAACATTTGTTGCCGATAGTCGAGTATGGCAGTTTTCCGCTATTGCGCAGGTATTGCAGCGTCCGTTTCGCGATATGAAGTCGGTGGCAGACTTCGGCATTGTCTATTCAGCCGCTTTCGGCCGCAGGGTTGAAATGGCGGTCGAGCCGTCGCATCGTGTCGGTCAGTCGGCGGGCATAGGCTTGCAGATTCGTCCATGCGCGCTCTTCGATTAAAAGGTAATTCATCGTCGGCGTGCCCGTTCCTTCTCGTCGTCGCGCATAGTTCGCTAATCGAAATTAGGTACTTCCGTCGTTTGAAATTCCCCAAAAAAGGCGATTGACTGAAATTCGTGGGGCGGGTAATTTTGCACTCGAAATTAACCCGTTCGCAAATGAAATATATAACAGAAACATGGGGACTACTGACGGTCATGCTGGCCCTCTGCTTTCAGTCGGCCGCAGCCCAGCCCCTTCGTCCGCATGCCGGACATCACGGCCCGCACGCCTCCGCATGGCTCTCGGGAAAGGTGATGGAGAAAGACAGCACGGCAGTCGCTTTCGCCACCGTCTGTCTGAAAGGCACGAACTACGGCTGCTCCACGGACGATAGGGGGCGGTTCCGTTTCAAGGTGCCGGCCGGAAAGCATACGCTCGCCGTATCGCTTATCGGCTACCGGTCCGCCGAGAAAAACATAGAAGTCGGCCGGGACATGAAAAACCTCACGGTCGTCCTGCAACCGGCAGCGACCGGACTCGAAGAGGTCGTTGTCACGGGCAGCGGCGTAAGCCGCGTGCAGCAGTCGCCGTTCAACGCGGTGGCGGTAGATACGAAAGCCTTGCAGAACACGACCAAGAGCCTGAGCGACGCTCTCTCGAAACTGCCCGGCATGAAGCTCCGCGAATCGGGCGGCGTAGGCTCCGACATGCAGCTGATGCTCGACGGGTTCAGCGGCAAGCATGTCAAGGTCTTCATCGACGGCGTGCCCCAGGAAGGGGCCGGGCAGGCGTTCGACCTGAACAACATACCGGCGGGCTTCGCCGAGCGCATCGAAGTATACAAGGGGGTGGTGCCCGTCGGTTTCGGCACCGATGCCATCGGCGGCGTCATCAACATCGTCACGAACAAACGGCGGCGCAACTGGTTCGCCGACGCCTCCTACTCCTATGGTTCGTTCGACACCCACCGCTCGAACCTCCGTTTCGGGCAGACGACCCGAGGCGGCTTCCTGTACGAAATCGACGCTTTCCAGAACTACTCCGACAACGACTATTACATCGACAACTGGGTGCGCGAATTCGAGGTGCTGCCCGACGGTACGGTTCACAAGTTTCCCGTGGACAAGAGCGACGTGAAGCATGTCCGGCGCTTCAACGACGCCTTCCACAACGAGGTCGTGCTCGGCAAACTCGGTCTCGCAGGCAAAAAATGGGCGGACCGCTTCGTGCTGGGCTTCTCCTATTCCAATTTTTACAAGGAGATCCAGACCGGCGTCTACCAGGATATCGTCTTCGGCCGGAAGCACCGCAAGGGTCATTCGCTCTCCCCGTCGCTGGAGTATGCCAAGCGCAACCTTTTCACCGAGGGGCTCGACCTGCTCGTGACGGCCAATTACAACCGCAACGTCACGCACAACATCGACACCGCAGCGCGCTACTACAACTGGTACGGCCATTACTACGAAAAGGATAGCCGCGGCGAACAATCCTATCAGAACAGCGAATCGCGCAACACGAACTGGAACGCCACGCTGACGCTCAACTACCGCATCGGCGAAATCCACACGCTGACATTCAACCATGTCTTCAGCGATTTCCGCCGCACGAGCCGTTCGCACGTCGGCACCTCGTCGGTGCTCACGGATTTCTCGATTCCCAAACTCACGCGCAAGAACATCGGCGGGCTCTCCTACCGGGTGATTCCGTCGGAGCGGTGGAACGCCTCGGCATTCGTCAAATATTACCTGCAATACAACCGGGGCCCCGTTTCGCGCAGCGCCGACGGCGTGGGCGACTACGTGGAGCTGGGTAAAAGCGTCGCGGCATGGGGCTGCGGTGCGGCCGGAACGTACTACATCATGAAAGGGTTGCAGGCCAAATGCTCCTACGAACGGGCGTTCCGGCTGCCGACCACCGACGAGCTGTTCGGCGACGAGGACCTCGAAGCGGGGCGCGCCGACCTGCGGCCCGAACGAAGCGACAACATCAATCTCAATTTCAGCTACGACGGCCGCTTCGGCAAGCACGGTCTCTATGCGGACGTCAGCCTGATCTACCGCAACACGAAAGACTATATCAAGCGCGGACTGGGCAAGCACGGATCGACGCAGTACGGCATCTACGAAAACCACGGCCACGTGCGCACCAAGGGCTACAACGTGTCGCTGCGCTACTCGTTCGCCCGCTGGTTCGACTTCGGCGGAACGTGGAACAGCATCGACACCCGCGATTACGAACGGCGCTGGACGGGCTCGTCGCAGCAGGAGAACATGCACTATAAGGTGCGGCTGCCGAACATTCCCTACCGCTTCGCCAACTTCGACGCTTCGTTCCACTGGCACGACCTTTTCGCCCGAGGAAATACGCTCACGGTCGGTTACGACGGATTCTGGCAGCACGCCTTTCCGCTCAACTGGGAGAACATCGGCGACAAGGATTCGAAAGCCTACGTGCCCGGCCAGCTGTCGCACAACCTCTCGCTGGCCTACAGCATCAAAAACGGACGCTACAACATCGCTTTGGAGTGCCGCAACCTGACCGACGCACGGCTTTACGACAATTTCAGCCTCCAGAAAGCGGGCCGCGCGTTCTACGTCAAGCTGCGCGTTCATTTCGGCAACTGATTTATAAACACTAAAATAAAAAATCGAATCATGAAAAAGCAACTTTACACCCGGGCTTTCCTCGCCCTGCTGTGCGCCGGCACCGCCGGCCTGCTGCCCTCGTGCAGCAACGATGACGACACGCCCGAACCGACTCCGGGCCCCGATGCCGAAACCTCCTACGTCATCGCGGCGCAGGACGACGGCACGAGCTACCTGATCACCGCCCCGTCGCTCGACGAGGGCACGGCCACCGTGCGCGGCACGGGGACGGAGGTACTCGGCGGCTCCTATTGGGTATTCAAGAACCAGAATTACGTCTTCTCGCTGGTCTATAACAAGGGCGGTGCCGGCACGGGCGCATCCTACTACCTGAATGCTGCGGGCAAACCCACCGAACGCTACCTCTATGAATTCAACCGCATCACCTCCTACGGCACGTGGGGCGACAAGGTGGTGACCGTCTCGACCGGCGACTCGAAGACTACGGACGCCGAGGGCAACATCGCGCAGGCGCTGCTGTTCAACTACCTCGACGAGAATACCGGCGGGCAGACCGAAGGGTCGATCGACGCGGAAAACTTCCTCGGCAACGGCGAGAAGGTGACCTTCGCCGGACTGGAAGAGGCGAACGGCAAGCTCTACACCTCGGTCGTGCCGATGGGCATGAGCCGCTACGGTATAGCGAAGTGGCCGGACATGGTGACCGACCCGGAACTGGTCGCCAAGACCGACGGCGGCTCGGCCAGCAGCTCCTACACCGCCGGAACGATTCCTTCGACGCAGTATCCCGACCGCGCGTGGGTCGCCATTTACAGCGGCTCGTCGTTCTCCGAGAAGCCCGTAATCGCCTCGACCGACAAAATCGGCTTCGCCTGCGGCCGCCATCGCTCGCAATACTACCAGACGATCTGGGCCGCCGACAACGGTGACCTCTACGTCTTCTCGCCCGGCTACGGCCGCACCTTTACCTCGTCGGCCGACCTGAAGAAGGTGACCGGCACCAAACCCTCGGGCGTGGTGCGCATCCGCAAGGGCGCGACGGAGTTCGACCCCGACTACTACGTGAATTTCGAGCGGATCGGCACGCAGCATCCCGTCTTCCGCTGCTGGCACATCTCGGGCGCACACTTTCTGCTGCAACTCTACTCCGACGGCGTGGAGGGGATGATGCAGGGCAAGGATGCCGTGACCAACGAACTTGCCGTCTTCGATGCCGAGGCGAAAACCGTCGTACCCGTGACCGGGCTGCCGTCGGACCTTGCGGGCTTCGGCGGCGAGCCTTACGGCGAGAACGGAGCCATGTACATCGCCGTGACGGTGACCGGCGGCGACAAACCGGCATTCTATAGGATCGATGCCGCTACGGGGCGTGCGACCAAAGGGCTCGTCATCGACGCGGAATCCGTCGCCACGGCGGGTAAGCTGACCGTCCGGAAATAGGAACCACTCCGGCAGGAGAGCGGCCCGTCGTTGCGCGGGCCGTTCCCTTGTCCGGACAAAACACCCGAATCATGAAAAAGATATTCGCAAAAATACACCTGTGGCTCTCCGTTCCGCTGGGACTTGTCATCACCGTCGTCTGCCTGTCGGGCGCCGTGCTCGTCTTCGAGGGCGAGATTACCCGGGCACTGCACCCGGAGCTTTATCGGGTCGCAGTCCCGGCCAACGTACGTCCGCTTCGTCCGTCGCAGCTCGCCGACCGCATCAGAGGGCAGATGCCCGATTCGCTGCACCTGGTTTCGCTGCAACTCTCCGCCCGCAGCGACGAACCCTGCATGGCCGCTTTCCGCGAGACGGGACGCAGGCAACTGAGCGTAGACCCCTATACGGGCGCTGTCAACGGCTGGGCCGAAAGCCCGGCATTCTTCGGCACGGTGCGGAAACTTCACCGCTGGCTGCTCGACCCGCCGCCGTCGAAAGGCGAAAAGTCGATCGGAAACGCCATCGTCGGGGTCTCGACGCTGGCGTTGGTGGTGATTCTTGTCAGCGGCTTGATTCTCTGGATCCCCCGCAGCCGCAAGGCGCTGCGCAACCGGCTGAAAGTATCGTGTTCCGACGGCCGCCGTTTCTGGCACGACTGCCATGTCTCGCTGGGATTCTATGCGACCCTGCTGTTGCTGGTCATGGCGCTGACGGGGCTCACGTGGTCGTTCGGCTGGTACCGCACGGCGGCCTATGCGCTTTTCGGCGGAACCCCGCAAATCGCTGTGGCGCAAGAGTTCCCCGCACGAAAGACCGATTCGGGCAGCCGCCAGAGCCGCGAAAGAAGCGGCGAACGGAACACAGGCCGGGAGCACGATGGAACGCAGGCCGAAACAGAAGCGCGACCGTTCGATTATGCCGTATGGGACGCCGTGCTGGGGCAGCTCACGACGCATTGCACCGCCTACAAAACAATCACGCTGACACGAACCGAAGCGCAGGTCGCGCGGCAATCGGCGATGCGACGCATCGACCGCGCGACGTTCGATCCCCGCAGCGGCCGTCTCGCCGAGATCGCCCGTTATGAAGACACGCCCCGCCAGCAACGCCTCCGAGGCTGGTTCTATGCCCTCCACACGGGTACGTGGGGCGGTATCTGGACGAAAATCTTCTATTTCCTTGCCGCGCTTGTCGGTGCTTCGCTCCCCCTGACCGGCTATTGGTTGTGGTGGAGGCGGTGCACGAAGAAACGGAAAACACACCTTGCTGCTGTCAGCCGATGCTGACAAAAAACGTTTGATGATTATACGATTATCGACCAATTGACATCGCCATGCCGATTGAAATATATCCGCAGATTGGTCGGTACATCGCAACGTTGGTATGTACCCACCGATTTACAAATGTAGAACAATAACGACGGGCAGGTTGATCCTGCCCGTCGTTGCGCCCTCTTTTCATCGGAACTGCCGCTTATTGATTCAACGACAATATATCGCCAGAAAACATCTGCTCGTTCATCTTCCGCATTTCGCGCCCGATCAACTGCTCCGAGAATTTGGCATAGTGCCGCGTCATGTTGGTATTCGAGTGTCCGAGAATCTTCGCCAGCACGTCGATCGGCATCCCGTACTCCACGGCCAAACAAGCGAACGTATGACGGGCAACGTGTGTGGTCAGATTCTTCGGAATATTGCACAAGTCGGCGATCTCTTTCAGGTAAGCATTCATCTTTTGATTACTCGGAACCGGCAGCAGTTTCCCTGTCGCTCGCAACTCCGCATCCCGCTCGTATTTCCTCAGTAGTGCCAACGAATAGGGCAGCAACGGAATACGGCTCATGACGGCCGTCTTCTCTCGCGGCTTATGAATCCATGTCGTTCCGTTGTCGTCCGTGCGGATATGTTCCTGCTGCAAATGTTCCGCATCTGTAAATGCCAACCCTGTGAACAAAAAGCAAAGACATCCCGGATTCTGTCGAGCCGTTCGTTCGGCAATCTCTTTCGCACCAGCGTCTCTAATTCCTCTCTTGTCAGGTGGTCTTTCTCCTTGTTGTGCCCCTCCTTGAGCTTATAGTTTCGGAACGGGTCTTTCTCGATCCACTCGTTGCGCAGGCAGTAACGGGTGAAGTTCTTGACGCAATCGAGCAGATTCACAGCGTCGTTGTGCTTGCATCGGTGGGCTGTTTGCAGAAAGGTATTGAACCCGTCGAGAAACTCGTAACCGACAGCCGAGAGCAGCAAATCCTCTTTCCGATAAGCGGATGCGACGTACTCCCGAAGATACCGCAGCACCCGATGATATTTGTTTGCTGTCAACTGGGTAATCCGTACCCCGACCTCCGCCTGCCGTTTCTCGCAGTATTTCGCCAACTCCGCAAGGAACATAATCGAAAGCGTAGTAGGGTTCTGCAATCGTTCCTTGATCTGGATGCAGTTGCCCTCGTAGCCTTTGGAGATCAGTTCCTGCCGCACGGCGAGAATCCTTGCGCGATAATCGTCCAGATAGGAATTGACCTGCTGACAGAGCTTGTCCTTGCCAGTCGCCCGCTCTTTGGACTGGCTCCATTTGTCGGCGGGAACCGAACATTGGATGTAAATCTCTTTGGAGATACCGTTAGTGGTAATGCGGGCCAGAATAGGAGTTAAGCCAGCCTTGTTGGTGCGTGCCTTACGCAGAAAGTAAGTTACGCTGAATCGTTTTCTTTCCATCGTCCGAATACGTTTTGAGTTTGACAATCATACGATTGAAAAGCCCGGAACGTTCGATGCAAACCAATGTAATTCAACGCACTACCGAAAAAGTGTGGTACATTTCTGCCATTCGCTCCCGTGTACCACGATTCGGCACACGAGAAGGATGTTTCCGGCTGCTACCTTTTGCTATGGTACAAAAACGAAACGATCCTGCATATCATTGATATACAGAATCGTTTGCTTCGAATTGCGCAACCTTGCCCAACAAAAAAGGTCCTTCGAAAAGGACCTCGTGAGCGGAAAACGAGACTCGAACTCGCGACCCCAACCTTGGCAAGGTTGTGCTCTACCAACTGAGCTATTTCCGCAAATCAACCCCGAAACGTTTGTTTTGGGATTGCAAATATACGACTAAATTCTGAGTTCGCAAATTTTTCGGGCAAAAATTTTCCGAAAGCCGAAACTTCCGGGAAATTTCGGAGCGAAAACCGCTCCGAAAATGTTTGTACGCAACACAAGGGCGGCTGCCGGAAGCACCCGACGGCCACACGGGCCAGCTGTCAGGCATCCCCGCACCTCACGTCGCACGCAACGCCGACCGCGTCGAGGCCCGCAATAGCATCCGCCCACAGCAGCACCGCCGACAATAACACTGTCCCCGCAATAGCATCGCCCATAATAGCATCGCCCGCCGCCCGCCGCAGCATCCCCCGCAATAGCATCGCCGCCCGCGGCAGGACAACTCCTGCTGCGGGCGGCGGCGCAGTGGTCGGCAGGGCTGCCGTTAGCGGAGCTTGAAGCCCTCGTCGGCACGCTCGGGAATGGGCAGCGACGCGTAGTAGCCGCTCTCGAGCTTGTCGCGCACCGACTTGAAGGCCTCCAGCGTGTAGTTGACGTCCTCGATGGTGTGGGCCGCCGTGGGGATGACACGCAGGATGATCTCGCCCTTCGGGATCACGGGGTAGACCACGATCGAGCAGAAGACGCCGTGGTTCTCGCGCAGGTCGACGATCAGGTTCGTCGCCTCGGGGATACCGCCCTTCATGAAGACGGGGGTCACGGGCGAGTTGGTCACGCCGATGTTGAAGCCGTTCTCCTTCAGACCGCTCTGGAGCGCGCGGACGATCTCCCAGAGCTTCTCCTGGTACTCGGGGTGGTTGCGGATGAGCTCCAGACGCTTCAGGGCGCCGATCACCATGGGCATGGGCAGCGACTTGGCGTAGAGCTGCGAGCGCATGTTGTAGCGGAAGAGGTTGATGAGCCAGCGGGGACCGCTCACGAAGGCGCCGATACCGGCCATCGACTTGGCGAAGGTGTTGAAGAGCACGTCCACGCCGTCGGCCACGCCGAAGTGGGCCGCCGTACCGCGGCCGCCGGGACCCATCGTGCCGAAGCCGTGGGCGTCGTCGACGAGCAGGCGGAACCGGAACTCCTTCTTCAGCGCGACGATCTGGTCGAGCTTGCCCAGGTCGCCCTTCATGCCGAATACGCCCTCGGTGATGACCAGCACGCCGCCCTTCTGCTCCTCGGCCAGGTCGGTGGCGTGCTGCAACTGCAGGCGCAGCGAATCCATGTCGTTGTGGCCGAAGACGAAGCGCTTGCCCTTGTGCATGCGCAGGCCGTCGATGATGCAGGCGTGGGCCTCGGCGTCGTAGACCACCACGTCGCGCGGCGTGAGCAGGCAGTCGATGATCGAGAGCATGCCCTGATAGCCGAAGTTGAGCAGGAAGGCGTCCTCCTTGCCGACGAACTCGGCCAGCTCGCGCTCCAGACGCTCGTGGTAGACGGTCTGGCCGCTCATCATGCGGGCGCCCATCGGCGCCGCCATGCCGAACTGGGCCGCGCCCTCGGCGTCGGCCTTGCGCACCTCGGGGTGGTTGGCCAGGCCGAGGTAGTTGTTCAGGCTCCAGTTCAGCATCTTCTTGCCGCGGAAGACCATGTGGGGACCGATCTCGCCCTCGAGCTTCGGGAAGGCGAAATAGCCGTGCGCGTAGGACATGTACTGCCCGATGGGGCCGCCTGCGTTCTTCTCCAGGCGTTCGAAAATATCAACCATAACGTATCTGATTTTAAGATTTCAAGCCGTTGTCGGCGCCCTTCCGCCGCCGCACCGCGCGGGTCGGAGAAAGGACGTCCAAAAGTAGCCGTTTTTTTACGGGCCACGCTACGCATAAATACCTATTTCGGCATCCGATCGCCCCGCCCGCGGCCCCAGCGGCGCGCCACGGCGTCGACGATCGCCGCCACGGCTCCGTCGCCCGTAACGTTGGTCGCCGTGCCGAAGCTGTCCATGGCGATGTAGGTGGCGATCATCAGTCCGCACAGCGTCTCGTCGAAGCCCAGCACCGACTCGAGCAGCCCGAGCGCCGCCATGATCGCCCCGCCGGGCACGCCGGGCGCCGCCACCATCGTCACCGACAGCAGCAGGATGAACTCCGCGAAGCGCGGCGCCGACACATCGAGCCCCGCCGTCATCGCCACGGCCAGCGCGCAGGCCGTGATCTTGAGCATCGAACCCGAGAGGTGGATCGTGGCGCAGAGCGGCACGACGAACGACGCCACCGACCGCTCGACGCCCAGCCGCTGCGTCTGCGCGAGCGTCACGGGGATGGTCGCGGCCGACGACTGGGTGCCGAGGGCCGTGGCGTAGGCCGGAAGCATCGTGCGCAGCATGCGGAAGGGGTTGCGCCGCGCGGCGAGCCCCGCCGCGCAGAACTGCACGACGAGCAGCACGACCGACAGGGCGAAGATCACCGCCACGAGCTTCAGGAAGAGCGCCACGACGCCCGCCACCTGCCCCGAGCGGGTCATCTGCAGGAAGATGCCGAAGATGTAGAGGGGCAGCAGGGGCACGATCATCCCGCCGATCGTCCGCTCGACGATCGCCCGCAGCTCGTCGAGCCCCGCCTTGAGGCTCCGGGCCCCGGCGTAGGCCATGCCCAGCCCCACGACGAAGGCCAGCACGAGGGCCGTCATCACCTCCATCGCGGGCGGCATCTCCACGGTGAAGTAGGGCCGCAGCGCCGCGGCCGCCTCGGGCAGCGCCGCCGAGGCGCCGTCGACCAGCGCCGGGAAGAGCGCCCGCCCGACCATGTAGGTCCCGAAGCCCGAGAAGAGGGTGAAGGCGTAGGCCAGGGCCGCCGTGAGCGCGAGCAGCCGCCCGGCCCCGCGCCCCAGGTCGGCGATCCCCGGAGCCACGAGCCCGAAGATGAGCAGCGGAATCATGAAGTTGAGAAAGGCGCCGAAGAGGGCATTGAACGTGAGCGAGAGGCGCACCGCCCACACGGGCAGCACCCAGCCGCACACCACGCCCAGCACGATGGCCGCGACCACGCGCGCCAGCAACGAGAAACGGATTTTCATAGCGACAGACTTACATATCGCCCCGGCCGGCCGGGCCGGGGAGCCTTAACCGAAGCCGAAGATACGAAAATCGGAGGAGAATCGGAAATGGAAAGTTGAAAATGGAAAATGGAAAATGGAAAATTGAAAATGGAGGATTTTCGGGTCGCAGCCAGCGCCCGGCTAAGAGCCGCCGGATTCTTTCTATTTTCGGGCGGCAGCCGGCGAAGAGCCGCACGAGCCACGCGAGTTGCGGGCCTTCGCGCCGGGTGGCTGCGGCCCGCCGGCCTCCGGCCGCCGTTTCGCCGACGATATCGCGCCGCGCGAAAGGCCGCAGCCAGCGGAGGAGCGACCGAGGCGCAGCCGACAGAGCAGCCCTCCGCCCGGGGCGGCCGTTTTTTCGATGCCCCATCCGCTCCCCCGCGGCGCAGAGTCGCGAAAAAAATGCTAACTTCGCACCATGACATCGCTCTTCCACGACATCATCTTCGGCCCGGTGCGCTCGCGGCGGCTGGGCCTCTCGCTGGGGGTCAACCTCCTGCCCGTCGATTCGAAGCTCTGCTCGTTCGACTGCATCTACTGCGAGTGCGGCTGGAACGCCGACCACCCGGGTGCGCGGCGCTTCAACCCGCGCGAGGAGGTGCGCGCACAGCTCGAGGCCGTGCTGCGCCGCATGGTCGCCGAGGGCACGCCGCCCGACGTCATCACCTTCGCCGGCAACGGCGAGCCGACGCTCCACCCCCATTTCGAGGCCGTGATCGACGACACGCTCGCGCTGCGCGACGCGCTCTGCCCCGCGGCGCGGGTCTCGGTGCTCTCCAACGCCACGCAGCTCCACCGCCCCGACGTCCGCCGGGCGCTCGGCCGCGTCGACAACAACATCCTCAAGCTCGACTCGGCCTTCGACGCCACCGTGCGGCGCCTCAACCTCCCGCAGAACCCCGCCTACACGGTCCGCGCCACGGTCGAGGCCATGAAGGGCTTCGAGGGGCGCATGATCCTGCAGACGATGTTCCTGCGCGGCACGTGCGACGGCGCACCTGTCGACAACACCACCGACGAGGAGGTCGCGGCCTGGCTCGCGCTCGTCGACGAGATCCGCCCCGGCAGCGTCATGGTCTACTCGCTCGACCGCGACACCCCCTGCCCCACGCTCGGGAAGGTCCCGCGCGAGGAGCTCGAGGCGATCGCCGCCCGCGTCCGTCGGCTCGGCATCCCCTGCTCGGTCGCCTGAACCAAACGCCCCGCACCATGCAGATCCTCCTCTCCTGCGCCAAGACGATGGCCGACCGCAGCGCCGTCCGCCCGCACAGCACCACCGAGCCCCGCTTCGCCGGCGATGCCGGCCGCCTGGCCGCGCGCCTGGGGGCCCTCCCGGCCGACGAGCTGGCCCGCGCGCTGCGGGTGAACGACCGCCTGGCCGCCGAGAACCGGCAGCGCTACCTGCGCTTCCACGACGCGGAGGCGCTCCCCGCCATCACGGCATACGCGGGCATCGTCTTCCGGCGCCTCGCGCCCGAGTCGTTCACCCCCGACGAGCTCCTCTACGCCCAGCGGCACCTCCATATCACCTCGTTTCTCTACGGACTGCTGCGCCCGCTCGACGCCATCCGCCCCTACCGCCTCGAGGGCTCCGTGCGGCCGTTCGACGACGAGCGCACGCTCTTCGACTTCTGGCGCGACCGCCTGACCGACCCCCTCATCGAGAGCGTGCTCTCCGACGACGGGGTGCTGGTCAACCTGGCCAGCGACGAGATGAAGCGTCTCTTCGACTGGCGCCGCGTCTGCCGCGAGGTGCGGGTCATCACCCCCTCCTTCCGCCTCGACGACGGCGAGCGGCTGCGCACCGTGGTGGTCTACACCAAGATGTGCCGCGGCGAGATGACGCGCTACCTGCTGCGCCGCCGCATCGACGACCCCGGGGCGCTGCGCGACTTCGCGTGGGAGGGCTTCCGCTTCGATGCCGGGCGCAGCCGCCCCGACGCCCCGCTCTTCATATTGTAACGCGACGAGAAAACCGCCCTCACCGATGGCCCGCACAGCACAACCGCCGACCCGCGACGACGCCCCCGCCCGGCGCCGCACGCCCCGCAGCCGCCACTACGCCCTCAAGTGGCGCCGCATCGTCCCCGCCGCAGCCCTCGCGGCGTGGGGCGCCCACCTGGCCCTGACGGGCGCGCGGCAGCTCTTCGACCTGAGGTGGGGCCTGCTGCGCGGCAGCGAGTGGTGGGAGCTGCTGCTGCCCCTCGCGCTCGCGACCCTCGTGGTTCTGGCGGGGCTGCGCCGGCGCTTCGCCTCGCTGGTCGACCCGCCCGGCTCGCACCCGACCTCCGGGTGCCGGTGGTTCTGCTGGGCGATGATCGCAGCCATGCTCGTCACCGGGCAGATCCGCTTCTCGCGCACGCACATGCGCGACCGCGAGATCGCCGCGATCGACGACGCGGGCACCCCCTCGCCCTACGTCCGCTACCGCCCCGCGCAGTTCGCCATCCGCCCCGAGCCCCTCTGCGGGGCCGTCGACTACCACACCGTGCGCCACGACGTGCACGTCACGATCAGCTTCCTGCTCCCCTTCGAGGGCACCCGCGGGCCCTACCTCTACGGGGTGGAGATCGAGCGCAAGGCGCCGCGCCGCCTCTCGGACGAGGAGTTCGCCCGGCAGGTCGACGCCTACGTCACGCTGGCGCTCCAGCAGCTGCGCCGGGGCGAGCTGAAGACCACGGGCTACTTCCGCCTCCCCGCCTCGGCGCGCGAGCAGGCGCGCTACCGCAAGGCGCTCGAGCGGGCCCGCTACACGACCACGTCCGACCGCTGGGACATCCCGCCCGAGCGGCACGAGGAGCTCATCGTCCTCACGGCGGCCGAGCCGCCCCGCCCCGTGCGGCGCTTCGGCGGGGTGTGGATCGCCTTTCTGGCGGGCATGGCGCCGCTGCACCTGATGCTGCTCTTCCCCCGCTGGGGCGGCACGCAGGGCCCGGGGCGCGCCGCACGCACGCGGCAGGCCGGGCGGCCGGCGGCGCGGCTGCGGGCACGGTCGCACGAGGCATGGAGGCTCTTCATGGCGGCGCAGCCCCTCTCCACGGTCGTCGCGGCCACGCTGGCGCTCTCGCTCGGGGTGCTGCTCTTCGGCACCGGCTCGCCGCTCGTGAAGCCCTCGTCCGACGAGCTGCTCGCCTGGGGCGCCATGCGGCGCGCCGAGGTGGCGGCGGGCGGCTGGTGGCGTCCGCTGACGACGATCCTGCTCCACGGCTCGTGGGGGCACCTGCTCTACAACTGCATGAGCGGCGCCATGGCGCTGCTGTGCAGCCTCGTCCTCTTCGGCCCGGGGCTGCGCAGCGGGACCATCTACCTCCTCTCGGGGCTGGCGGGCAGCCTCGCCTCGCTGGCCGTGCACCCCGACAGCGTGTGCATCGGCGCCTCGGGGGCGATCATGGGGCTGCTCGGGGCCACGATCGTCGCGGGACTTCGCTACAAACGCGGTCCGGGCGGCCTGATCGCGTGGGCCGCAGTCACGGCGGTGTTCACCTTCGTGGCGGGCGCGGGCGTGGGCGTGGACAACGCCGCCCACGCCGGAGGCTTCGCCGCCGGGGCGCTACTCGGGCTGCTCCTCTATCCCCGCCCGGAGCGGCGTTCGGAGCGACGCCCGGCCCACGACCGACGCTCGGGGTCGTAGCCCCGTTCGCGCGCACGCGCCACCAGACGGGCGCACGTCGGCGCACCGAGCGTCGGACGGCGCGCCAGGATCCAGAGATAGGAGGCCGAGCGGCTGGCCACGAGCGCCCAGCGGTACTCCTCGTCGAGCTCCAGCACGTCGTAGTCGGCGCCGAACGGCCCGAAGAAGCGCACGCGGAAGCGCCCCGGCGCGAAGCCCTGCACCCGCGCCCGGCCCACCGCCTCGCGGCGCACGCCCAGTCGGGTGTCGAAGCCGCTGTTGATCACCTCCACCGTGCCGTCGTCCAGCAGGAGGTAGTCGGCCCACACATCGGTCATGCCCCGCTCGAAGCGGTTTTCGATGCGGGCGATCTCGTACCAGCGGCCCATGTAGCGGGCCACGTCGAAGCGCGCGACGGTGCGCCGGTCGATCTTCGGACGCCGGCAAAACGATGCCGGCACGACGACCAGCAGGGCCGTCGCGGCAAGCGTCGCCAATAACAGAAGGATGATGTTCATGGTCGTGGTGTTTCCACGATCCCTTGCAGATTCCGTACCGAGGTGCGGCCGATATTCCGTGCCCGGGAGCGGCACCGCGGCAACGCAGCAAACCGAGCTGCGCCCCACAGCTCCGCGGCAGACCGCGCCTCGACCCGCGGCACCGCGGCTGACCGTGCCTCAATCCACCGCAAACAGCCCTCGGACTCCGCCCGGCAGCGGTCCTACGCCTCGCGCAGCGCGCGGAGGATGCCCTCCTCGTCGTAACCGCAGCGGGCCTGCAACTGCGCCGGGGTGCCGTGGTCGACCCACTCGTCGCCGATGCCCAGCGAGCGCACCGTGCACCCGCAGCCGCGGGCGTTGAGCCATGCGGCCACCGCCTCGCCCGCGCCGCCGCGCACGCAGCCGTCCTCGACCGTCACCACGCGGCCGAAGCGCCGCCCCACCTCGGCGAGCAGCTCCTCGTCGAGCGGCTTGACGAAGCGCAGGTCGTAGTGGGCCACGCTCAGCCCCTCGGCCGCGGCACGCCCGGCGGCACGCGCCGCGGCGTTGCCCGCCGTGCCGATGCTCACCAGCGCCACGTCGCTCCCGTCGCGCAGGCGGCGTCCGCGCCCCACCTCCAGCCGGCGGAAGGGCTCCCCCTCCCACGCCGCACCGGCACCCGCACCGCGCGGGTAGCGGATCATGAAGGGGTGTCCGTGGCGGAGGGCCGTATACATCATGTCGCGCAGCTCGCGCTCGTCCATCGGGGCGGCCACCGCGAGCCCCGGCACCGGCGCGAAGGCGGCCATGTCGAAGAGGCCGTGGTGCGTCACCCCGTCCTCGCCCACCAGACCTCCGCGGTCGAGGCACAGCACCACCGGCAGGTCCTGGATCGCCACGTCGTGGATCACGTTGTCGTAGGCGCGCTGCATGAACGACGAGTAGATGTTGCAGAAGGGGACCAGCCCCTCGGCGGCCAGACCGGCCGAGAAGGTCACGGCGTGGCCCTCGGCGATGCCCACGTCGAAGCAGCGGTCGGGCATCTCGCGCTGGAGCAGGTTCATCGAGCAGCCCGTGAGCATGGCGGGCGTGACGCCAACCACGCGCGCATCGGCGCGCGCCAGCTCGACCAGCGTCTGCCCGAAGACATCCTGATAGCGGGCCGCCCCGCCCGGCGAGGCGAGGCGCTCGCCCGTCTCGGGGTTGAAGCGCCCGGGGGCGTGCCACGTCGACTGGTCGTGCTCGGCCGGCAGGTAGCCCTTGCCCTTGACGGTCATCACGTGCAGCAGCTTGGGCCCCCCGATGTCGCGCAGCGCGCGCAGCGTGCGCACGAGCTCCTGCAGGTCGTGGCCGTCGACGGGACCGAAGTAGCGGAAGTCGAGGCTCTCGAAGAGGTTGGAGTTGTTCAGCAGCCCCTGCTTGAGGGCGTTGCCCGCCTTCTGGCACAGCCGCAGCAGCCGCGGCGTGTGGCTCAGCGCCCCCCACAGACGCCGCTTGAAACGATTGTAGGGCTTCGACGTGGCCATCTTCACCAGGTAGCTCTTCAGCGCCCCGGTGGCCTGGTCGATGGCCATGTTGTTGTCGTTGAGGATCACCAGCAGGTCCGTGCCCCGCGACGTGCCGGCGTTGTTGAGCCCCTCGAAGGCCAGACCGCCGGTCATCGAGCCGTCGCCGATCACCGCCACCACCTTGCGCCGCTCGCCCCTCAGCTCGGCCGCCTTGGCCATGCCGAACGCCGCCGAGATCGACACCGAGGCGTGGCCGCCCCCGAACGAGTCGTAGGGGCTCTCGGCGCGGCGCGGAAAGCCGCTGATGCCCCCCAGCTGCCGCTTGCGGCGGAAAGCCTCGCGGCGCCCCGTGATGATCTTGTGGGCGTAGGTCTGGTGCCCGACGTCCCACACGATGCGGTCCTCGGGCGTGTCGTAGACGTAGTGCAGCGCCGCGGCGAGCTCCACGGCCCCGAGGCTCGAGGCCAGGTGCCCGGGGTTGACCGAGCACTCCGCGACGATGTAGCGGCGCAGCTCGTCGCAGTAGCGGCGCAGCTCCTCCTCCGAGAGGCGCTTGAGCTCCCCGGGCGAGTCGATCCGATCCAGCAGCGTATGTTCGTTGGGTGTCATAGCGAAGCCAAAGATACGCAATAAATCGTAATTTTTTCGCGAAAAATCCTTATCTTCGCATGGAGATAAACACGACCCGAGATGAAATACAACCGAATCCTTCTGAAATTGAGCGGCGAATCGCTCCAGGGAGAGCAGAAATACGGGCTCGACCCGCAAGTGCTCCAGTCCTACGCCGAGCAGATCCGCGCCGTCGCGCAGGCGGGCGTCCAGGTGGGCATCGTCATCGGCGGCGGCAACATCTTCCGCGGCATGACCGGCGCGAAGCGGGGCTTCGACCGCGTGAAGGGCGACCAGATGGGCATGCTCGCCACGGTCATCAACTCGCTGGCGCTCCAGTCGGCGCTCGAGGACAACGACGTGAAGTGCAAGGTGCTCACCTCGATCCGCATGGAGCCCATCGGCGAATATTTCTCCAAGGCGCGCGCCATCGAATACCTCGAGGCGGGCTACGTGGTCATCGTCGGCGGCGGCACGTCGAACCCCTACTTCACCACCGACACCGCCTCGGCGCTGCGCGGCATCGAGATCGAGGCCGAGGTGCTGCTCAAGGGCACGCGCGTCGACGGCGTCTACACGGCCGACCCCGAGAAGGACCCCGCGGCCGAGAAGTTCGACCGCATCACCTTCGACGAGGTGCTCGCGCGCCGGCTGAAGGTGATGGACCAGACGGCCTTCACGCTCTGCCGCGAAAACCGTCTCCCGATCGTGGTCTTCGACATGGACACCCCGGGCAACCTCGCGCGCGTACTCTCGGGCGAGGCGATCGGCACCCTGGTCGAGCTGTAGCGGGCGACGATGGAGCAGCCCCGTTTCGAATGCCGCTTCCGGCACGAGCGCGCCCTGCTGCGCGAGGTCTTCCGGGCCTACCGGCGGTGGTGGCAGCCGGCGTTTTTCGTCTACGCGGCGGTGATGGCCGTCCTCCTGCTCTGCCAGGCAGTGCTGTGGCGGGAGCCGGTCTCGGCCACGTCGGTCGCGTTCTGCATCGCCTGCGCGACCATAGGCTTCTGCGCGTCGCCCCGGCGCCAGGCGATCGCCGCCGAGCGGCAGCACCGCCGGCGTTTCGACGGTGAGCTGCCCGAGGTGACGGCGGCCTTCTCCGACGGGGAGATCCTCCTGCGGGAACGCCGCGACGAGCAGCACTTCGACTACGCGCAGGTGGAGCGCATCCGCCGACGGGGACCGATGACCCTGCTCGTCCTGCGGGGGCGGCTGACGATCCCGCTCCCCGACGCGGGCTTCACGAAGGGCGATGCGGCCTCTTTCGGCGCGTTCATCCGGGCGCGCTGCCCCGAGGCGAAAACGGACCGAAGATAATTTTTACGAACGAATATGGCAACCAAGAAAAGCAACAAGCAGCTATTCATCCTCCTGGCGCTCATCGTCGCCGTGGCGGCGGCGATCCTGCTGCTCCCCTCGTGCGGCGGCCGCACGCAGCGGCAGGCCGGGGACGACATCGAGGCCACGACCCTCGTGGGAGAGGGCGACCAGGCACCCGACTTCACCGTCGAGATGATCGACGGCAGCCGCGTCACGCTCTCGGCGCTGCGCGGCAAGGTGGTGCTGGTCAACTTCTGGGCCACGTGGTGCCCGCCCTGCCGCGAGGAGCTCACCCACGTGCAGCGGGAGCTCATCGACCGCTTCGCCGGCCGCGACTTCGTCTTCCTGCCCATCTCGCGCGGCGAGGAGCGCGCCGCGGTCGAAGCGTTCCGCAAGCAGACGGGCCACACCTTTCCCATGGCCCTCGACCCCGCGCGCGAGGCCTACGACCGCTACGCCTCCAACTACATCCCGCGCAACTTCCTCGTGGGCCCCGACGGCAAGGTGATCGCCGCGACGGTGGGCTTCGACGAGGAGGAGTTCGCCGGCCTGATCGACACCATCGAACGAACACTCGAAAATCAATAACACCATGGACACCAACACGATTCTCAACGACGCCTCGGCCCGCATGCAGAAGGCGCTCGACCACCTCGACGAGGAACTGCTCAACGTGCGCGCCGGCAAGGCCACGCCCAACGTGCTCAACGGCGTGATGGTCGACTACTTCGGTTCGCAGGTGCCCGTCTCGGGCGCCGCGAGCGTCACCGTGCCCGACGCCCGCACCATCCTCATCCAGCCCTGGGACAAGAACATGATCCGCCCCATCGAGAAGGCGATCATCGACTCGAACATCGGCCTGACGCCCTCGAACAACGGCGAGCAGATCCGGCTCTCGATTCCGCCCCTGACGGAGGAGCGCCGCAAGGAGCTCGTCAAGCAGGTGCGCGCCGAGGCCGAGACGGCCCGCATCAGCCTGCGCAACGCCCGCCGCGATGCGGTGGAAGCCTTCAAGAAGGCCGTCAAGGAGGGCATGCCCGAGGACGAGTCGAAGGACGGCGAAACGCGCACGCAGAAGCTTCTGGAGAAGTACGCCAAGACGCTCGACGAGGCCATCGCCCGCAAGGAGAAGGAGATCATGACCGTCTGATCGCCGCCCCTCATCGCGCGGGCGGAGCGGCCCTCCGCCGCGCGAAACCGACGACACCCGAAGAG
Organism: Rikenellaceae bacterium; assembly: GCA_902362705.1. Classification (GTDB taxonomy): domain Bacteria; phylum Bacteroidota; class Bacteroidia; order Bacteroidales; family Rikenellaceae; genus Alistipes. The sequence goes on along the minus strand of CABIXK010000006.1, from coordinate 797 downwards.
GTTCCGATCTTGCGTATCGGAACCTTTTTCGTATCCTGGGCGCAACCAAAGATACTCCCGCCCGGCAAAACGCACGCGAGCTTGCTTTTGCCCTCGCTTATTCGTATCTTCGCCCCCGTAAAGCGCTCACCGACATGAAAAAATTCCTCTTCGCCCGGCCGCTCCCGCTCGCCGCGCTGCTCGTGCTGCTCTTCGTCGCCGCCCCCCGCCCCGCCCGCGCGCAGGGCTACGTCAAGCTCAACGGCCCCTACGCCCTGGCCGGGGTGGTCAACCCCGCCGTCGAGTTCGCCATATCGCCCAAGTCGACCCTCCAGACCGAGATCGTCGTCTCGCCCTGGAAGTCGATCCACGGCAAACACATGCTCTTCGGCATCCTCATGGGCGAGTACCGCCGCTACTTCAAGGAGCACAACCGCGGCTGGTACCTCGGGGCCAACCTCGGCATGATGGCCTTCGACATGTCCAAGCCCTACCGCGACGGCTGGAGCATCAAGTTCGAGAACCGCTACTGCAAGGGCTACGGCATGATGATCGGCCTGTGCGTGGGCTGGGAGTGGCAGTTCCGCGAGCGGTGGCTGCTCGACGCCTACCTGGGCTGGGCCTTCATGGACAGCCACTACAACGGCTACTCGTTCGACCACCGGATCGACATGTACCCCCACCGCCCGGTCGATCCGCCCCACCCCGACCCCTTCAACGGGTCGTCGGAGTGGTACCCCAACAAGATCGGCCTCTCGATCGGCTACCGCATCTTCAGGCCCCGGCAGTGACCCGCGGGCCGGCGGGCCGCAACCGCC
>CABIXK010000005.1:177334-193204 GCA_902362705.1 Rikenellaceae bacterium | reverse complement strand
CCCCCGGCGGCGAAGGCCCGCAACTCGCGCTGGCCACGGCCTGCCCCCCCCACTTCCACTCGCCCCGCAGGGATCGCCCCCGCACAACGAAAAAGGGAGTGTGCCGAAACAGCACACTCCCTCGTCGATTGCCCGTGGGCCCGCTACGAACCGAAGTTGTCGTAGAGGATATTCTCGGGCGGTACGCCCAGCGAATCGAGCATCTTGACCACCGAAGCGATCATCATCGGAGGTCCGCACATGAGGTAGATGCAGTCCTCGGGGGCCTGATGATTCTTCAGGTAGTTCTCGTAGAGCACGTTGTGGACGAAGCCCGCCGTGTACTTCTCGCCTGCGGCGTCGGCCTCGGGATCGGGACGGTCCAGCGCCAGGTTGAAGCTGAAGTTGGGGAAATCCTTCTCGATCTGGTGGTACTCGTCCAGATAGGGAGCCTCCTTCATGGCGCGGGCACCATACCAGAACGACACGGGACGCGAGGTCTTCTCGGTCTTGAACAGGTGCATGATGTGGCTGCGCATGGGAGCCATACCGGCACCGCCGCCGATGAAGATGAGCTCCTGCGTGTCGGGCAGGTTGTCGGGCAGGAAGAACTCGCCGTAGGGGCCCGAGATGGTCACCTTGTCGCCCGGCTTGCGCGAAAAGACATAGGAGGAGCAGATACCCGGGTTGACCTTCATGAAGCCGCCGTTGACGCGGTCGAACGGAGGCGTGGCGATACGGATGTTGAGCATGATGATGTTGCCCTCGGCCGGGTGGTTGGCCATCGAGTAGGCGCGGAACGTCGGCTCGGGGTTGACCGTGACGAGGTCCCACATCTTGAACTTGTCCCAGTCGGCACGGAACTGCTCGTCGATGTCCATGTCGGAGAACTTGATCTGGTCGTACTTCGGGATGTCGACCTGGATGTAGCCGCCGCTGCGGAACTTGAGGTTCTCGCCCTCGGGCAGCTTCACCACGAACTCCTTGAGGAAGGTCGAGATGCTGCGGTTGGAAACCACCGTACACTCCCACTTCTTGACGCCCAGCACGGCCTCGGGAACCTTGATCTTGAGGTCGTTCTTGACCTTGACCTGGCAGCCCAGACGCCAGTGGTCCTTGGCCATCTTGCGCGAGATGAAGCCCGTCTCGGTGGGCAGGATGTCGCCGCCGCCCTCCAGCACCTGGCACTTGCACATGCCGCACGAGCCGCCGCCGCCGCAGGCCGACGGGAGGAATACCTTGTTGTTGGCGAGCGTCGAGAGAAGCGTCGAACCGCTCTCGGTGGTGATCACCTTCTCGCCGTTGTTGATGTCGATCGTCACTTCGCCCGACGAGGTCAGTTTGGCCTTGGCAAAGAGAAGCAGAGCGACCAGTACGAGCGTGATGACCAGAAAGGCTACGATCGCAATTAAGATTGTCGTTGTCATTTTCCGAATGCTCTTTTAAAGGTTAGAACTGAATGCCCGAGAAGATCATGAAGGCGATACCCATCAGACCCGTGATGATGAAGGCGATACCGGGGCCCTTCAGCGCTGCGGGGATGTGCGAGTAGGTGGTCTTCTCGCGGATGGCCGCCATCATGACGATGGCCAGCCACCAGCCCAGACCCGAGCCCAGACCGTAGACGACCGTCTGCCAGAGCGACGTGAGCTCCATCGCGTCGACCTTCTGCTGCATGAAGAGCGAGCCGCCCATGATGGCGCAGTTGACGGCGATCAGCGGCAGGAAGATACCCAGCTGGCTGTAGAGCGTCGGCGAGAACTTCTCGACGATCATCTCCACGAGCTGCACGAAGGCGGCGATCGTGGCGATGAAGACGATGAAGGTGAGGAAGCTCAGATCGACGCCCTCGACCAGAGCGCCGGCCTTGAGCACGTATTCGTACAAGAGGTAGTTCAGGGGCACGGTCATCACCATCACGAACGTGACGGCGGCTCCGAGGCCCAGGGCCGTCTTCACGCTCTTCGACACGGCGATGTAGGAGCACATGCCGAAGAAGAAGGCGAAGACCATGTTGTCGATGAAAATCGACCGGATGAAGATATTCAATGATTCCATACGCTATCCTCCTATTTTTCCTGTAAGTCCTTGTTGCGCGAGCGGTGCACCCAGATGATGCAGCCCACGATGATGAGCGCCATGGGCGGGAAGAGCATCAGACCGCAGTTGCTGTACCAGCCGCCCTCGGCCGCGTACCAGCTCTCGGGCACGATGCGGTAGCCCATCAGGCTGCCCGAGCCGAAAAGCTCGCGGAAGAAGGCCACGATGACGAGGATCAGGCCGTAGCCCAGGCCGTTGCCGATACCGTCGAGCAGTGCGGGCCAGGGCTTGTTGCCCAGCGCGAAGGCCTCGATGCGGCCCATGACGATGCAGTTGGTGATGATCAGACCCACGTAGACCGACAGCTGCTTCGAGACATCGTAGACGAAGGCCTTGAGCACCTGGTCGACCAGGATCACCAGCGCGGCGATGACCACCAGCTGCACGATGATGCGGATGCGCGCGGGAACGCCGTTGCGCAGGAGCGACATCACCAGATTGGCGAAAGCGGTGACGACCGTGACCGAGAGGGCCATGACGATCGCCGGCTTGAGCTGTACGGTGACGGCCAGCGCCGAGCAGATACCCAGGATCTGCACGATGACCGGGTTGTTCGCCGAGAACGGGCCGGTCAGATACTTCATGTTTTTAGCCGAAAACAAGGGCTCTTTCTCCTGGTTACTCATTGTTTTCTACGTTTTCTGCGTTAGACATTTCCGCGGCTGCGCCCGAACGCTTGGCCCGGAGCAGCGGCAGGTAGTGGCCCAGGCTCGTGCGGAGCATGGCCGAGACGCCGTCCGAAGTCTTCGTACCGCCCGAAATGGCGTCGACCTCGTGTGCGGGGTCCTTGGCGCCGCCCTTGCGCAGGGAGACCGAAACGAACTCGTCGCCCTCGAAGATCCGCTTGCCCGCGAACAGGGACTGGTACTTGGGCGAGGCGATCTCGGCACCCAGACCCGGGGTCTCGCCCTTGTGGTCCATGATGATGCCCGAAACGGTGTCCATGTCCTTCTCGAGCGCCACGTAGCCCCACACGGGACCCCACAGGCCGGTGCCCGTGACGGGCAGGACGACACGGCCGTCGGCAGCCTCGAATACGGGGAACTTGCCGGCCTCGAACGAACCCTTGAGGTCCTTGAGCAGATCGAAGACCTCCTCGCCCTCGAGGCGGTTGCCCTCGCCGTCGACGACATAGGCGTCGATGAACGCATCGTAGTTCTGATCCTGGGCGCCGAGCGACGAGAGGATCGACTGTTTCTTCTCGTTGAGCTCGTTGGCGTACTGGCGCGACTGCAGCGAGAGGGCCGCTACGGCCAGCACCGTAGCCACGACGACCACCATCACGATCGAATAGACGATGATGTAGGCGTTGCTGTTGGTATTGAATTTCTTTGCCATGACTGCCTCCTATTTTGCGAGTTTGACACCACGTTTCTTTCTGCGCGCGATGTTGGCCTCCACGACGTAGTAGTCGACCAGCGGAGCGAGCGCATTCATGAAGAGGATCGAAAGCATCATGCCCTCGGGGTATGCCGGGTTGATCACACGGATCAGCACGGCCAGCGCACCGGTCATGAAGCCCACGATGTACTTGCCCGTATCGGTCTGCGCCGAGGTGACGGGGTCGGTGGCCATGAAGACGGCACCGAAGGCGAAGCCGCCGACGATGAGGTGCCACCAGGCCGGATACTCCGTCGCGCCGGTCCACTGGAACAGATAGCCCATAGCAAGACCGCCGACGAACACGGCGATCATCGTGCGCCACGAGGCGATGCCCGTCGCGAGCAGGATGGCGGCACCGATGAGGATGGCCAGCGTCGAGGTCTCGCCGAACGAGCCGGGGATGAAGCCCAGGAAGGCCTCCATCGGCGACCAGGGCATGGTGCCGGTGGTCGAGAGGTGCTCGAGCGCCGTGGCGCCCGTGACGCCGTCGACCTGTGCGCCCATCATCGTCCAGTCGGAGTACCACACGGTCTCGCCCGACATGGAGGGGGTGAAGCTGAAGAAGACGAAGGCGCGGGCCACCAGCGCCGGGTTGAAGACGTTCATACCCGTGCCGCCGAAGACCTCCTTGCCGATCACCACGGCGAAGGCGGTACCCAGACCGACCATCCACAGCGGCGTCGAGACGGGCATCACCATCGGGATCAGCAGACCCGAGACGAGGAAGCCCTCGTTGACTTCGTGGCCGCGGGCCTGGGCGAAGCCGAACTCGATGGCCAGACCCACGATGTACGACACGCACACCATCGGGAGGATGCGGACCAGACCGTAGAAGAAGGCCTGGAGGCCGTCGAGACCCACCTGCGAGCCGGTGTTATAGCAGCCGAACAGGAAGGCGGGCATGAGTGCCAGGACCACCACGATCATCGTGCGCTTCATGTCGTTGCAGTCGCGGATGTGCGCACCGCGCACGGTGGTGGTGTTGGGCACGAAAAGGAAGGTTTCGAACGCATCGAAGGTCGATGCGAGGAAGCTCAGCTTTCCCCCTTCGGAGAAGGTGGGCTTCAGATTGTCAACTATTTTACGCAGTCCCATACTATGCCTCCTTGATCATTAAGTTAATACCGTCGCGGATGATCTGCTGGATCTCGATCTTCGAGGGATCGACGAACTCGCAGAGGGCGAAGTCCTCTTCGGTGACCTCGTAGATGCCGAGGTTCTCCATCTTGTCGATGTCGCCCGCGAGGCAGGCCTTCAGCAGGTACATCGGATAGATGTCCATCGGCAGATACTGCTCGTAGAGACCCGTGACGACGAACGGACGCTCGCCGCCGTTCATGTTGGTGTCGAGGCGGTAGGCCTTCTTGGGGCAGAGCCACGAGAAGTAGGCGCGCGAGACGGAGAACTTCTTGAAGCGGGGCATGGCCCAGCCCAGCAGCTCGTACTTGTCGCCCTCGGGGATCACGGTGAGCTGGTTGGCGTAGTAGGTCAGGAAGCCGTCGGCGGCCACCTTGCGGCCCGTCAGCACGTTGCCGGCGATCACGCGCACCGAGTCGCCCTCGGCCTGCTTGCGCACACGGCCGGCGAGCACGGAGTCGACCTTGGCACCGGCCACCACGCGGCAGTAGTCGGGAGCCTCGACCTCGGAGCCCGTGACGGCGACGATGCGCGTCATGTCTACGCGGCCCTCGTTGAACAGACGGCCGATGATGGCCAGGTCCTGGATGTTGACCGTCCAGACCACCTCGCCGCGGTTGATCGGGTCGACGTGGTGGATCTGCACGCCGACGTTGCCCACGGGGTGCTTGCCGGCGAACAGGTGCGGCTCGACGTGCTGCAGCGCGGCCATCTGCCCCTCGGCCTTGGCGCGCATCGAGAGGTGGACCTTGCCGGAGGTGAGGCGACGCATCACCTCGATACCGGTCTGGAGGTTGGCCTGCTCCTCGCGCAGCACGTAGTTGAAGTCGGGCGCCAGGGGCGCCGAATCGAAGGCGGAAACGAAGACCGCCTTGGGCGTGTCGCTCGGATCGGCGATAATGCCGTAGGGGCGCTGCACGATCATCGGCCAGAGGCCCGAACGCAGCAGCTGCTCGACGATCTCCTCGCGCGAAGCCTTCTGCAGATCGAGCTTGGCGAACTCCTCGTAACGCTGCTCGGCATCGGGGGTCACCGTCACGGCGAGCACCTTGCGCTTCTCGCCGCGGTGGATGGCCGCCACCGTACCGCTGACGGGCGAAGTGAAGAGGATGCGCTCGTTGTACTTGTTGAAGAACAACGGCGTGCCGGCCTTCACCGTGTCGCCCGCCTTAACCAGCAACTTGGGAGTCACGCCCTCGAAATCGAGCGGCGAGAGGGCGTACTCGGAAGCCTGCGGCGCCACGCGCAGCGACTCCCGGGCCTGGCCCTGGAGGTTGATGTCGAGACCCTTGCGTAGAGTAATGATTTTCGACATGGTTAAAGTTGTTTGGGTTTGTTTGTATTGTGTTTTCGAATGATTTCCCGTCGATGGCCCCGCGGTCCGAATCGGCCCCAGAAGCTGTTAGCAGGCTAACAATCCACAATAAATCGCGTGCGAAATTACGCATTTTTTCCGAGAAATCACCACGCCCGTGTTCCGAATTTCCCGTTTTACGCCAAAAAGTAGTATTTTTGTCCTCGTGACCCCGCTTTTCGTCGACATACACACCCACAAGCCGCAGGGCGACTGGATCGGCATCCGCACCGAAGGGGTGCATCCGTGGCAGGCCGGCGCGTGCGCGCCCGAGACGCTGCAACGCCCCGCGCCGGGCGTGGAGGCGGTGGGCGAAATCGGGCTCGACTTCGCCTGCGCGACACCGCGTGAGGCGCAGCTGTCGTGCTTCCGCCGCCAGCTGGAGCTGGCCCGCGAGGCGGGCCTGCCGGTGGTGCTGCACTGCGTGAGGGCCTTCGAGGAGGTGATGCGCTGCCTGGCCGCCTGCCCGCCGCGCACCGCCATTTTCCACGGCTTCGTCGGCTCGCCGGAGCAGGCCGCGCGGGCGCTGGCCGCAGGCTGCTACCTCTCGTTCGGCGAGCGGACCTTCCGCTCGCCCCGGACGCTCGAAGCGCTGCGCGCGACGCCGCTCGAGCGGCTCTTCACGGAGACGGACACGAGCGCCGAGCCGATCGAGCGGATCACGGCCCGCATAGCCGAGGCGCGGGGCGTCGCCGTCGAGCGGCTGCGGCAGGCGACGGCGGAGAATTACCAACGCATTTTCGGAGATGGACAACTGGCTTGAAAGAACCGAGCTGCTGCTCGGAAAGGAGAAGACCGACCGCCTGCGCCGGGCCCACGTGCTGGTGGTGGGGCTGGGCGGCGTGGGTGCCTACGCCGCAGAGATGATCGCTCGCGCGGGCGTGGGACGCATGACGATCGCCGACGCCGACGTCGTCGCGGTATCGAACATCAACCGCCAGCTGGTGGCGCTCCGCTCGACCGTCGGGAGGCCCAAGGCCGAAGTGCTCTCCGAGCGACTGCGCGACATCAACCCCGCGCTCGAGCTCACCGTGGTCGACCTCTATATCAAGGACGAGGAGACCTACGCGCTGCTCGACGCCGCGCCCTACGACTACGTCGTCGACGCCATCGACACCCTCTCGCCCAAGCTGGCGCTGATCGCCGCAGCCATGGAGCGGCGGATTCCCCTCGTGAGCTCGATGGGTGCCGGGGCGAAGACCGACCCCACACGCATGGAGATCGCCGACATCGGCCGCACCCACCACTGCCCGCTGGCCCACATGCTGCGCAAGCGGCTCCACAAGATCGGCATCCGCAAGGGGTTCCGGGCGGTCTTCTCGCCCGAGCCGATGCGCGAGGGGGCGATGATCCTCTGCGAGGAGCGCAACAAGAAGTCGAACGTGGGGACGATCTCCTACATCCCCGCGCTGTTCGGCATCGGCTGCGCCTCGGTGGTCATCCGGGACCTGATCGGCGAAATGGAGCCCTGACCGGGCATCGAAACCGACAACCGCATAAAACATACGCCATGAAAATCGTATTTCTGGACGAATACTCGCTGGGAACGGCCGATCTGGCGCCCCTGCGCGCGCTGGGCGACTACACGGGCTACCGCACCACCGCGACGCGCGACGAGGTGCTGGCCCGCTGCGCCGGCGCCCAGGTCGTCGTCACCAACAAGGTGCCGCTCGGCCGCGAGACGCTCGCCGCGCTGCCCGACCTGCGCCTCGTGTGCATCGCCGCCACGGGGATGAACCACGTCGACCTGGAGGCTGCCGCCGAGCTGGGCATCGCCGTCCGCAACGCCGCGGGCTACTCGACCCACGCAGTGACGGAGACCACCATCGGCGCCGCGATCGCCCTGCGCCGCCAGACGCTCTACTACGACCGCTACACGAAGACCCGCTATGCGGGCTCGCCCCTCCAGTTCCACTTCGGGCGCGAGCTCCGCCAGCTGCACGGCTCCCAGTGGGGCATCGTCGGGCTGGGGGCCATAGGCCGCAACGTCGCCCGCGTCGCCGAGGCGCTGGGCTGCCGCGTCGTCTACGCCTCGACCTCGGGCATCGTGCGCGAGGAGGCCTACCCCGCCCTGTCGCTCGACGAGCTGCTCCGCACCTCGGACATCGTCTCGATCCACTGCCCGCTGACCCCGGCGACGCGCGGGCTCGTCGGAGCGCGCGAACTGGCGCTGATGAAGCCCTCGGCGATCCTCATCAACGTCGCCCGCGGCACGATCGTCGACGAGCGGGCGCTCGCCGAGGCGCTCGACAGCGGCCGGCTGGCCGGCGCGGCGCTCGACGTCTTCGCCCGCGAGCCGCTCGAGGAGGGCAACCCGCTGCTCGCGATCCGCGACCGCGACCGCCTGCTGCTCTCGCCCCACAACGCCTGGGCCGCCGCCGAAGCGCTGGAGACGCTCGTGGGCTGCATCGTCGCGAACATCGAGGAGTTCTGCGCAAAGTGATGGCCGCCGAGAACCTTCCGACGGCCGACCAGCGGCGGCAACGGGTCTTCGACTGGCTCGACCTGCACGACATCCGCTACACGTGGTACGAACACCCCGAGGCGCCGACGTGCGAGGAGGCACTCCGATACTGTCGGGGCGACGGGGCGCGCCACTGCAAGAACCTCTTCCTGCGCAACCACAAGGGCGACCGCCACTACCTGGTCTGCTTCGACGCCGAGCGGCGCCTGGCCATCCGCGACCTGGAACAGCGGCTCGGCCAGGGCAAGCTCTCGTTCGCCTCGGAGCAGCGCATGGAGCGGTGGCTGGGGCTGCGGCCGGGATCGGTATCGGTTTTCGGGCTCATCAACGACCCGGCCGACCACGTACACCTCTTTCTCGACGAGCGCATGCGCACATGGGAGCGCTTCGCCTTCCACCCCAACGACAACCGCGCGACGGTGATCGTCGACCGCGAGGCCTTCGTGCGCTACCTCTCGATCGTGGGGAACGGCCACGAGTTCCTCGACCTTTACTGACCTACTGCCCCGCAGCTGACCACACGAAAAAGCCCCGCCCCTGCAAATGCAGGAACGGGGCTTTTCGGTCGCAAGACAGCACAGAGGAGTCTCCCTGCGGGCCGCTACTTGAGCTCCACCAGCGCGTGCCCCGTCATCTCGGCGGGCTGCGCGAGCCCCATGAGCTTCAGCACGGTAGGAGCCACGTCAGCCAGGATGCCGCTCTCGACCGACTTCACACGGTCGGAGACCACGACGACTGGCACCGGGTTGAGCGAGTGGGCCGTGTTGGGCGTGCCGTCGGCGTTCACGGCGTTGTCGGCATTGCCGTGGTCGGCGATCATCACCACCTCGTAGCCGTTGCGCTTGGCCGCCTCTACGACCTTCTCTACGCAGCTGTCGACGGCCTCGACGGCCTTGACGATGGCCTCGTAGACACCCGTGTGGCCCACCATGTCGCCGTTGGCGAAGTTGAGGCAGATGAAGTCGAAGCGCTGCTCGTCGAGCGCCGCAGCCAACTTGTCGGCCACCTCGGGCGCCGACATCTCGGGCTGGAGGTCGTAGGTCGCCACCTTGGGCGAGGCGACCAGGATGCGCTCCTCGCCGGCGAACTTCTCCTCGCGGCCGCCGTTGAGGAAGAAGGTCACGTGGGCGTACTTCTCCGTCTCGGCGATACGCAGCTGGCTGAGGCCCTGCTTCGAGACCCACTCGCCGATCGTGTCGGGCACGTTCTCCTTGTCGAAGAGGATGTGCAGGCCGGTGAACTTGGCGTCGTAGGGGGTCATGCAGCAGTAGTAGAGCGGCAGCGTGTGCATGCCGGCTTCGGGCATATCCTCCTGCGTGAGAACCACGGTGAGCTCCTTGGCGCGGTCGTTACGGTAGTTGAAGAAGACGACCACGTCGTCGGGACGGATCATACCCACGGGATTGCCCTCGGCGTCGATGCGCACCACCGGCTTGATGAACTCGTCGGTAACGCCCTCGTCGTAGGACTTCTGCACGGCCTCGGCCATGTCCGAAGAGCGCTCGCCGACGCCCTCGACCAGCGCGTCGTAGGCGATCTTCACGCGCTCCCAGCGCTTGTCGCGGTCCATGGCGTAATAGCGACCGATGACCGTGGCGATCTTACCGGTCGAGGCGGCCAGATGCTTCTCCAGCTGCTCGATGAAGCCCTTGCCGCTGCGCGGGTCGGTGTCGCGGCCGTCCATGAAGCAGTGGACGAAAGTGTTCTCGATCTCGTACTCGGCGGCGATGTCGCAGAGCTTGAAGAGATGCTCGAGCGACGAGTGGACGCCGCCGTCGGAGGTGAGGCCCATGAAGTGCACGGCCGCGCCCCGCTGCTTGGCATATTCGAATGCGGCGACCACCTCGGGATTCTTCATGATCGAGTTGTCGCGGCAGGCACGGTTGATCTTCACCAGGTCCTGGTAGACCACGCGGCCGGCGCCGATGTTGAGGTGGCCCACCTCCGAATTGCCCATCTGGCCGTCGGGCAGACCGACGTTCTCGCCGTCGGTGCGCAGCTCGGCGTGGGGATATTTCTCGGTCATGGCCGAGATGTAGGCCGGGTGCACCGTCGAGATGACGTCGGCCTTGTCGTGATGGCCGTTGCCCCAGCCATCGAGAATCATCAGAAGAACCTTGTTTGCCATAGTTCCTTATCGTTTTTTATGAATTGACTTGAGATTTGATGAGCTCGACCGCCCGGTCGATGGTCGCCTGCAGGCCGTCGGCATTCTTGCCGCCCGCCGTAGCGAAGAAAGGCTGACCGCCGCCGCCGCCCTGCATGAGCTTGGCGGCATCGCGGACCACCGCGCCGGCGTTGACGCCCTGCGCGACGATCTCTTCGCCGAGCATCACCGTGAGCGTGGGCTTGCCCTCGAACAGCGAGCCGACCACGAAGGCCAGGCGCGGCGAGCGCTGGCGCAGGCTGTAGGCCAGATCTTTCACGAAGTCGGGCCGGCGGTCGGTCTGCGTGGCGAAGAGCATCACCCCGTCGCGCTCGGGCGTTGACGCGGCGATCTTGTCGGCCCACTGCGCCACCTGCTCGCGACGCATGGCCTCGACCTCCTTCGAAAGGGCCTCGTTGCTCTCGAGCATCTTGCGCACGGCCTGCACCAGCTGGGGGTTGTTGAGCGCCTCGCCCAGGCTGCGCATGGTATCCTCGGCGGCGTAGATCACCCCCTCGGCGCGCTCGCCCGTGACCGCCTCGATGCGGCGCACTCCGGCCGAGATGGCGCTCTCGTTGAGGATCTTGAACAGACCAATGCGGCCCGTGGAGGCCGTGTGCGTACCGCCGCACAGCTCGACCGAGGAGCCGAAGCGGACCATGCGCACGCGGTCGCCGTACTTCTCGCCGAAGAGCATCATGGCGCCGGCCGCCGCAGCCTCCTCCTTGGTCGCCTCACGGTTCTCCTCCAGGGGATAGTCGGCGCGGATGGCGCGGTTGACCAGCCGCTCGACCTCGCGCAGCTGCTCGGGCGTGACCTTCTGGAAGTGGGAGAAGTCGAAGCGCAGCAGCTCGGGAGTCACCATCGAGCCCTTCTGCTCGACGTGCGGACCGAGGACCTTGCGCAGCGCCTCGTGCATGAGGTGGGTGGCCGAGTGGTTGTTGGCCGCCATCTGGCGCTTGTCGGCGTCGACCGTGGCGCGGAACTCGGCCGCGGGATTCTCGGGCAGAGCGTCGACGATGTGGATGATCAGGCCGTTCTCCTTCTCGGTCGAGACGATCGCGACGCGCTCGTTGGCCGATTCGATATGGCCCACGTCGCCGATCTGACCGCCCGAATTGCCGTAGAAAGGGGTGCGGTCGAAGACCAGCTGGTAGGTGGTCTTATTCTTCGAGGTGACGCGGCGGTAGCGGGCGATGCGCACCGTGTCGACGAGCGTGTCGTAGCCGGTGAAGAGGCTCTCCTTGACGGGGATGAGCTCCACCCAGTCGTCGGTAGCCACGGCCGCGGCGTTGCGCGAGCGCTCCTTCTGGGCCTGCAGCTCCTGCTCGAAGGAGGCCAGGTCGACGTCGACGCCCTGCTCGCGGGCGATGAGCTCCGTCAGGTCGATCGGGAAGCCGAAGGTGTCGTAGAGCACGAAGGCGTCCTTGCCGGAGATGGCCCGCCCGCCCTCGCTCTTGGTGCGGGCGATGACGCCGTCCAGCAGCGTGATGCCCGTGGCCAGGGTGCGGAGGAACGAAGCCTCCTCCTCCTCGATGACGCGCTCGATGAGCCCCTGCTGCGCCCGCAGCTCGGGGAACTGGCCGCCCATCTGCTCGACCAGACCCGCGACGAGCCGGCAGAGCGTGGGCTCGGTGAAGCCCAGGTAGGTATAGCCGTAGCGCACGGCGCGGCGCAGGATGCGGCGGATGACGTAGCCCGCCTTGACGTTGGAGGGGAGCTGCCCGTCGGCGATCGAGAAGGAGATGGCGCGCAGGTGGTCGGCGATGACGCGCATGGCCACGTCGCACTTCTCATCCTCGCCGTAGCGCTTGCCCGAGAGCGAGGCGATGCGGCCGATGGTGGGCTGGAAGACGTCGGTGTCGTAGTTGGATTTCTTGCCCTGGAGGATCATGCAGAGGCGCTCGAAGCCCATGCCCGTGTCGACGTTGCGCGCCGGCAGCTCCTCGAGCGAGCCGTTGGCCTTGCGGTTGAACTGCATGAAGACCAGGTTCCAGATCTCGATGACCTGGGGATGGCCCGCGTTGACCATCTCGCGGCCGGGCTTCGCGGCGATCTCCGCCTCGTCGCGCAGGTCGAAGTGGATCTCCGAGCAGGGGCCGCAGGGACCCGTCTCGCCCATCTCCCAGAAGTTGTCGTGCTTGTTGCCGCGAATGATATGGTCGGCGGGCAGGAACTGCAGCCAGTAGTCGTAGGCCTCCTGGTCGAAGGGCACGCCGTCCTCCTCCGAACCCTCGAAGACGGTGGCGTACATGCGATCGGCAGGGAGCTCGTAGACGTCGTGCAGCAGCTCCCAGGCCCACTCGATGGCCTCGCGCTTGAAGTAGTCGCCGTAGGACCAGTTGCCCAGCATCTCGAACATGGTGTGGTGGTAGGTGTCGTGGCCCACCTCCTCCAGGTCGTTGTGCTTGCCCGAGACGCGCAGACACTTCTGCGTGTCGGCCGCGCGGGGGTATTTGCGAGGTGCGTTGCCCAGGAAAATATCCTTGAACTGGTTCATGCCCGCGTTGGTGAACATGAGCGTGGGGTCGCCCTTGACGACCATCGGGGCCGAGGGCACGATCGCGTGCTCCTTCGATGCGAAGAAGTCGAGAAAGGCCCGGCGAATTTCATTCGATTCCATCATATATCGTTTTATCCTGTTTTTTCGTTGGTAACTCGGGTTGCAAAATTACACAATTTACGCTAAATTTGCACGAATCAATGGAGTTTTTTCGGATGAAGGGCAACGATCGGAAACGCGCCTCGGCGCATGCGGAGGCGGCGCAGGGCGCGCCGCAGGCCGAGGTTTCGGCCGTGACCGTGCGGCTGCGCATCTACCGCACGATCCGCAAGGTGCTGCTCGGCTTCATGCTCGTGTCGGTGGCCAACGTGCTCTTCTCCTACTTCTTCTACACCCCCAAGATGTATCGGATCAACCGCGAGAACCGCGACCTGGTGATCCGCTACCGCATCCTGCAGGAGCGCATCCGCACGGCCCAGCGGCAGCTCGACGGCATCCGCCACCGCGACAACCACGTCTACCGCGCCCTCTTCGGCACCGACTCGCTCTCGATCGAGGGGGTGTGGCAGCCCTACCCCGCGTCGAAGTACGCCGCGCTGGCCGACGACGAGTTCGCCCGCCTGATGGTGCCCGCGTGGGAGCAGATGGACAAGCTGGCGCGCGAGCTCTACCTCGCCTCGCGCTCGATGGACGAGCTGCAGACCCTCTCGCGCAACAAGGAGCAGCTGGCATCGGCCATTCCGGCCATCTGGCCCATCGACCGCAAGGCGCTGCACGGCAACCACATCGGCGCCTTCACCCACCGGCGCTTCCACCCCGTGCTGGGCTATACGCGCCCCCACAACGGCGTGGACTTCGGCTGCGACCGCGGCACGCCCGTCTTCGCCACGGGCGACGCCACGGTGGTCACGGCCGACGGCAGCGGCTACAACGGCGGATACGGGCGGATGATCCTGCTCGACCACGAGTTCGGATACAAGACCCGCTACGCCCACCTGGACAAGGTGCTCGTCGAACGCGGGCAGCGCGTGGTGCGCGGGCAGATCATCGGACTGACGGGCAACACGGGGCTCTCGAAGGGTCCCCACCTCCACTACGAGGTGATACACAAGGGCACGCCGGTCAACCCGATCAACTATTTCAACCGCAACATGACCGCCGAGGAGTACGAAGAGCTCATGGCCCGGATGCGCGAAACCAACTACGAAACCCTCTGAGATGGCCGGCAAGAAAGATCTCGTCCGACTGCGGCGCCGCAGACGCCGCAAACAGCGCGCGATACGCGCCGTGGTGCACCTGCTCGCGGGACTGGGCATGGCGCTGCTCTACTACGCGGGCTTCTCGTTCTTCTTCGACACCCCCGTGGAGTACGAGCTCAAGCACTCGACCGACGCCCTGCGCCGCGAGTACGAGGCGCTCACGGCGCGCTACGACACCCTCGCAACCGTGCTCGACAACCTGGCCGAGCGCGACCGCGGCGTCTTCCGCACCCTCTTCGAGTCGGAGCCCTACGACCTGGACGCCGAGGGGCGCACGTCGCACGCCGCCACCTACGAGCAGATCATCGGCCGCTCGTCGCGCCAGCTGCGCCGCGAGCTGCGCCGGCGCACCGACGACCTCGAAGAGCGGCTCCGAGCCCTCAACGCCACCTACCTCGACCTGCAGCGCCGCATCGACACGACCGGGCGCCGCGCGGGCAGCATCCCGGCCATCCAGCCCGTCATCAACAAGCAGCTGACGCTGCTCACGGCCTCCTACGGCATGCGCTTCCACCCCTTCTTCAAGACGCTCAAGTCGCACCAGGGGGTCGACTACACCATCCCCGAGGGTTCGCGCGTCTTCGCCACGGCCGACGGCACGGTGACCAGCGTAGCCATGCGCAACTCGACCTCGGGGCAGACCGTCACGATCGACCACGGCAACGGCTACGAGACGCTCTACGGCCACCTGAGCCGCATCCTCGTACAGAAAGGGCAACGCGTGCGCCGCGGCGACATCATCGCCCTGTCGGGCGACACGGGGCTCTCGCTGGCACCCCACCTCCACTACGAGATCCGCCTCGACGGCATGCGCGTGGATCCGATCCACTACTTCTTCATGGAGCTCTCGCCCTCGGAGTACCAGCGCATCATGCGCATCGCACAGACGGGCATGCAATCCTTCGACTGACGTGACGCCGGGCGCTCGCATCCGACTGCTCCTGCTCGACTTCGACGGGACGCTGGCCGACACGCGGCGGGCCAACACGCAGGCCTACGTCGCGGCGCTGGGCGAGAGCGGCTACACGCTCACCGAGGAGGAGTATGCCGAGCGATGGTTCGGCATGCGGTGCGACGAGTTCCTCGCCCGGTACGGGATCGCCGACCCGGCCGAGCGCGAGCGGCTGCGGCTGCGCAAGATCGCCCTCTACCCCCGGTTTTTCGACACGCTGCGGCTCAACCGGCCGCTGTGGGCGTTCTGCCGCGCCTTCCGCGCGCGCGGCGGCCGGGTGTGGATCGTCTCGACGGGCAGCCCGGATAACATCCTCAACGCGATGCGGCACCTCGGGCTCGGCGCCCCGGGCGAAGAGCAGGCACCCGAGGGGTGCGTCGACGGCATCCTCACGGGAGCCGACGTCGAGCGGCCCAAGCCGGCGCCCGAATGCTTTCTGGAGGCGATGCGCCGCGAGGGGTGCACACCCGCCGAGACGCTCATTTTCGAGGATTCGGCGATCGGGCTCGAAGCCGCCCGCCGCAGCGGCGCGGGTTATTTCAAGGTGGAGTTGTGAATCGCGAAGCCTTCGGCTTCGTCTCTTTGCCCGCTCC
>CABIXK010000005.1:150726-177318 GCA_902362705.1 Rikenellaceae bacterium | reverse complement strand
AGCCGGCAAAGAGAGATCATGCGCGAAAACATCGGTTCACAGAACCGGCAGGCTGCAACTCCCCGACGCGGAGTGCCGCAAACGCAAATAATAAAACCCGGCTCTTAACCGGGGCAGCCCGCGGCCGCCATTTTCAATTTTCAACTTTCAATTTTCAACTTAAAAGCTTGTCACTTCGCCCCTCTGCGGCAGAGCAGGTTGAAGTCGCAGAAGGTGCACGTGTCGGGATCGTCGCACGGACGGAAAGGGACGGCCGGGTCGAAGAGCTCGGCGAGCGTTGCGCGCAGCAGCTCCTCGAAGCGCTCGGCGTAGAACGAGTAGCGGGCGCCGCGCACGCCGTCGCCCCGGTCGTCGAGCTGCGGCGCATAGTCGGGGCGGTGCATCGCCCGCACGTAGTAGAGCGCCGGCACGACGTCGCGCCCCTCCGAGCGGTGGAGCATCATGGAGTAGAGCAGCGTCTGGAGGATGTTCGACAGCCGGTGGCGCCCCTCGCCCGTGAAGAGGCTCTCCAAGCCTGCGAATTCGAGGTGCGGAGCGCCGGTCTTGTAGTCGACCACGCGCAGCGTGCCGTCGTCGAGCGAGTCGATGCGGTCGGCGATGCCGGAGAACTTGACCCGCAGCTCGCGCCCGCCGCAGCGGAACGGGAAAGCGTAGGCCACCTCGCGCTCGAGGCCCCGCACGGCGAAAGCGTCGTGGGCGGCGTCGTAGGGCACCACCCCGCCCCGCAGGTAGCGGACGACGATCTCGCGCACGAGCAGCAAGTTGCCCGTGTAGTCGGCCTCCGAGGCCCGCTCGTCGCGCAGCCAGTGTTCGTTGATCGCCTCGCCCACGGCACGGTCCACGGCGTCGGTCGAGAGCAGCGCCCGCAGCGTCTTCGCGGGATGCGCCTCGCCCTCGACACGGGCGTAGAGCCGCTGCGCGGCGGCGTGGAGAATGGTGCCGAACATGGGGGCGTCGACCTCCTCCGCAACCTCGTCGTCGGTCTCGAGCCGCGCGACGGAGTGGAAGTAGAAGCGCAGCGGGCAGGCGACGTAGCGGAACAGAGCCGTGGGCGAGAGCGTGGCGGGCGACTCGGGGTCGACGAAACGGCCGAGGCGCGCCATGACGGCGGCATCCTTCGCCACCTCGATCGGCGCCAAGGGGATCGGATTGACGTCGACGCCCGCCTCGATGCGGTGCACGCCCAGGCCGCTCTCGCAGTCGAGCTGGTGGATGTAGCGGCTCGGCTCGCCCGTCGACTTGTCGTCGGCACGGGCGCAGTAGAGCATGTGCACCGTCTCGGCACGCTGGATGAGGCGGTAGAAGTAGTAGGCGTAGACCCCCTCGTGGTGCTCGGGCGTGGGCAGCGAGAAGGCGGCGCGCAGGTTGTAGGGGACGAACGACGCCTGGGCGAGGCGGTTGCCCGGGAAGTTGTCGTCGGTCATCGAGAGCAGGACGACGTGGCGGAAATCGAGGTTGCGCGTCTCGAGGATACCCATCACCTGCACCCCCTCGAGCGGCTCGCCCTCGAAGGGGATGCGCAGCGTCTGGAGGTGGCGGCGCAGCAGCGAGGCGTAGACCTCCGTCGAGAGGTCGACGTCGCACCCGTCGAGCGAATTGCGCAGCTTGACTATCTGGTCGGAGAGCACGGCGAGGAACTCCACCCGCTCGCCGGCGTCGTCGCCCTCGTAGGGGCGGCGCGCCACGGCCTCGATCACGCGCAGCAGATAGTCGGAGAGGTCGCGCCACTGCTCGGCCGCGGAGAAGAGCGCGGCTAACAGCTCGTTGCGGGCCAGCCACGCAGCCTCGACCGAGATGCGGCGCTCGTCGACGATCTGCTCCTGCAGCGAGCGGGTGAGCTCGGGGTCGCACCCGGCGACGTAGGGGTGCGCCAGCAGCCCCGCCACATCGGCGTGGTAGAAGGTCCACCCCCCGCCCTTGCGGCGGCGGTGGGCCTGCAACTCCACGAGGCGCTCGACGAAGGTGTAGGCCAGGCTCTGCCGGAGCGGGAAGCCCATGGTGACGTTGACCTCCCCCAGCTCGTCGGGCAGGGCGTGGAGCAGCGGCAGCAGCAGGTTCTCGTCAGTCAGCACCACGGCCGTCTCCTTGTCGAGCGGCGCCCCCTGCTCACGGGCCAGACTGCGCAGGATCTCGGCCGCATACTTGCACTGCACGGCGTTCGACACGGCGGCCACGGAGACCAGCCGCTTGGAGCGCGCCATGTGGTCGTGGGAGACGGCCCCGGCGACGGGCGGAAACTCGGCCAGGTTGGTGCGGACGAAGAGCCCCGCCTCCTGCTCGCGGTCGCGCAGATAGTAGTCGTCGTAGTCCCAGTAGAAATCGGTCTCGGCAGCGGAAGAGAGCAGACGGAAGAGCTCCTTCTCGCACTCCGACAGGGCGTTGAACCCCGCCACGACGAAGCGGCGCGGCGCGGCGAACGAGAAGCCTCCGGCGCGGATGCGTTCGGCGGCGGCGCGCTGCACCATGCCCCCGTAGGCGATGCCCAGCTCCGTCAGACGCGCGCGATAGGCGTCGTAGATGGGGCCCAGCGAGCGCCACAGCGCCAGAAAGCGGCGCTTCTCCTGCGACAGGTCGGCCTCGGGCCCCAGCGACGACCAGAAGCGCACGATCTGCAACTGGCGCGGGGTGAGGTACGAAAGATCGGCCTCCAGCTCGCGGATCTCCGAGAGATTGCGGAAGAGCTGCCGGGCGTCGATCAGGTACTTGTCGATCGTGTCGAAGTCAGCGAGCAGCATCTCGCCCCAGAAGTAGAAGCGGTCGAAAGGCTCGTCGTGGAAAGCGGAGTAGACGCGCCACAGCTCGGTGAGCAACCGCAGGCGGTCGGCCGTGCGGAGCCCCGAAATCTCCTCCATGAGCTCGTCGACGGTCGTCCAACGCGGCTGCCACATGGGGCGCTCGGCCACGCGCGAGAGCGCCTCGGTGAAGAAGAGGCGCGCGCGCCGCGACGGAAACAGCACCTCGCGCTGCGAGAGCGCCTCGCCGTAGCGGCCGTAGAGATCGGCGGCGACCTCCGCCAGGAAACCCTTCATCGCCCCCTCCTACTCGACGCGGACCGTGCCGCCGCCCATGAACTTGGCCTCGTCGCGCACGATCGAGGGCTGGCCCTTGTAGCCGACCTTGCCGCCCGTGGTGGTGCGGGCCACCAGACGCTCACCCACGCGCACCTCGACCTTGCCCGAGCCCGAGACGGAGGCGTCGACCGACCGTGCTTCGAGGCCGTAGGAGGAGAAGTCGCCCGTGGAGAGGGCGAGGGTGAGGTAGTCGACGCGCCCCGAGAGCGTGGCGCGGCACTTGCCCGAGCCCTCGAAGGCCAGGTCGCGCACGTCGAGATCGCCCTCGACGAGCGCCCCGCCCTCGATCCTCAGGTCGAAGAGCGTGGCCGCGAAGGTCCCCTCGAAGCGCACCGCGGCGTCGGAGACGAAGAGCGACGCGAGGGTGTTGTAGTAGACCGTGACCGAGGTGGTGCCGGCACGGCGCGCGTCGGCTCGCTCCGTGAGGCGCAGCACGCGCTCCCTGACCTCGGCGCGGAACTTGGCCGAGGGTGCACCCTCGGCGTCGAAGAGGATGCGGGGCGCCTCCGTATCGGGCACCCGCACCAGACGCACGGTCATCGGGCCGCGCAGGTCGACGGCCGAGAACTCGGAGAGCCACTCGCTGCGCGCCTCCGGGGCGGCAGCCGGCTGGTCGGCGGTCGGGGCCGCGGCGGCCTCGACGGAGGTCTGCGCGCGGAGCGTCGCGACGGAAGCGAGGGCCACGAGGGTCAGAATCAATCGTTTCATATCGTTTCGGTTTGTCAATTCAGGGGCTAATTTACGAAAATCCCGCCAAACGCTCCTTGTCGTTCGCGATTTGTTTCGTACTTTTGTTTCGGACCAAACGAAAAGACGGGCGTGAGAGCGAGAATCCTCAATGCGAGCGCGGGGTCGGGAAAGACCTACCAGCTGGCCTACAAATACGTGCGCGACACGGTGGAAAACCCCGAGCGCTACCGCCACATCCTCGCCGTGACCTTCACCAACAAGGCCACCGAGGAGATGAAGCGGCGCATACTCAAGGAGATCCACGCGCTCGCCTCGGGGGCCCCGAGCGGCTACCTGGAGGATCTCTGCCGCGAGTTGCGGCTCGACGCCGCGACGGTGCGTCGCCGTGCCCGCGAGGTGCGCTCGCGCATCCTGCACGACTACTCGCGCTTCACGGTGCTCACGATCGACACCTTCTTCCAGCGCATCCTGCGCGCTTTCATCAAGGAGCTGGGCATGGACCTCGACTACAACGTCGAGATCGAGACCGCCTCGGTGCTCACGCGCAGCGCCGACACGCTCGTCGAGCGCATCACCGTCGACGAGGAGCTACGGCGCTGGCTCACCGAGTTCGTCGAGGAGCGGATCGCCGAGGGGCGCAAGTGGGACATCCGCGACGGCATCCTCGCGCTCGGCGGCGAGCTCTTCAAGGAGCGCAACAAGGAGGCCCTGTCCGCAGCCCGGCCCCGCGAGGAGCTGGCGCGCATCGTGCGCGAGGCTACCTCCCGGGCCGAGCGCACGCGGCAGCAGATGCGCAAGCTGGCCGAGAGCGCCGTGCGGCTGATCGCCGACGCCGGGTGCACGGCCGCCGACTTCGCGGGCAAGAGCCGCAGCTTCGCCAACTACTTCTACGCGGTGGCGGCCGAAGGTCCGAAACCCTACACGGCCACCGTGGCCAAGCGCGCCGCCTCGACCGACGGATGGTGCGCGGCCGGCTCGCCCGCCGCGCCGCTCGTCGGCGCGCTGCAACCCCTTCTGCGACGCATGTGCGCCCTCTACGACGACAACCTGCGGCAGTGGAACACGAGCGATCTCATCCGGGAGAACTACCGCAGCTTCGCGCTGCTCGCGGACCTCTACGCCCAGGTGCAGCGCATGTGCGACGAGCAGAACACCATGCTGCTGTCGGAAACCAAATACCTGCTCTCCGAGTTCATCGGGCGCAACGACGCCCCCTTCATCTACGAGAAGGTGGGCAACCGCTTCGACCGCTTCATGATCGACGAGTTCCAGGACACCTCGGAGCGCGAGTGGGAGAACTTCCTGCCGCTGCTGCACAACGCCATGGCGCAGTCGACCGCCACGTCGGTGGTGCTGGTGGGCGACATCAAGCAGTCGATCTACCGCTGGCGGGGCGGCGACTGGCGGATCCTCCGCGCAGGGGCCGCCGAGGCGCTGGGCACGGACGACACGGAGGTGGTGGACCTGCGCGAAAACTGGCGCTCGCTGCCCGCGGTGGTGGCGTTCAACAACGCGGCGATCGCGCGCATCGTCGAGAGCGACAACCGCGAGCTGAACCGCACGCTCGACGAGGCGGCGGCGCGCGGCGAGGTGAGCGCCCCGACGGCCGAGACCCTGCGCGACACGCTCGCCGACGCCTACCGCGACCACGCGCAGCAACCCCGCCGGCGCAACGCCGGCGAGGGCTACGTGGCGATCGAGACCTTCGCCGAGCGGCCCCCTGTGGTCGAGCGTATCTGCCGCCTCATCGACGCCGGATTCCGTCCCGCCGACATCCTCGTGCTGGTGCGCAGCGCCACCGACGGCGCCAAGGTCGCCGCCGAGCTGCTCGACTTCAAGCAGCGCAACGCCGAGGAGCGCTACCGCTTCGACGTGATGACGCAGGAGGCGCTCGTGGTGGGCCGCGCCCCCGTGTGCGCCTTCGTCACGGCGGCCCTGCGCCTGGCCCTCAACCCCGCCGACAAGCTGCACCGCGCGCTCTACAACCAATACCTCGGCCGACCGTTCGACCGGCCGCTCGACGACGACGAGCGCGCCTTCTTCCGCACGCTGCGCCTCCACGCGCCCGAGGAGGCCTTCGAGCGGATCGTCATGCGCTACGACCTGCAACACCGCCCCGCCGAGACGGCCTACCTGCAGGCGCTGCACGAGCAGATCATCGCCTTCGGGGCGAACAGAATCGCCGACATCCCCCTCTTCCTGCGCTGGTGGGACGAGCAGGGCAGCCGCCGCTCGCTGACCACGGAGCGGAGCGAGCGGGCCGTGGAGATCACCACCGTGCACAAGGCCAAGGGTTTGGAGCGTCGCGCCGTGGTGATCCCCTGGTGCTCGTGGCCGCTCGACCCGCGCGCGAGCGGCGTACAGAACATCGTCTGGGCCGAGGCCCGCGACGGCGAGGCGGCGGCCGTGGGGCGCTTTCCGGTGCGCTACCGCAAGGCGATGGCCGAGTCGGGGTTTTCGGAGGAGTACTACCGCGAGCTGGTCTACACCCATGTCGACAACGTGAACCTGCTCTACGTGGCGCTCACGCGCGCGGCCGAGTCGCTCCACGTGTTCATCCCCCAGCGGTCGGCGCGCACGGTGGGCGGGCTGCTGCTGCAAAACCTCGCCGCGGAGCAGGGGCGCGTGCGCATCGGCGATGCGGAGGGGCGCTACGAGCGCACGGAGGCGGGCGAGCGGTTCGAGTTCGGCACCTTCGCCGGCCCCGCCCCGGGCGGGCGGGAGGAGGGGGCCGAGCACGCCGTGGTGCGGGACTACCCTACCTCGCCCGTGCGGTTGCGGCTGCGGCTGCCCTCGCAGCGCTACTTCGAACAGGGCGAGCGGGAACTCTCGCCGCGCAACTTCGGCATACTGATGCACAAGGCCTTCGAGTGCGCGACGTCGGAGGCCGACATCCGCGGCGCCGTGGAGCGCATGCAGGCCGACGGGAGCCTCGACGCCGCGCAGGCGCAGCAGCTCCGCGAGGCGATCGACCGCGCGCTGGAGCACCCCGCCGCCCGCGAGTGGTTCGGCGACGGGTGGGACGAGGTGCGCAACGAAAACGAGATCGTGGTGCCGGGCAGCGGCTCGGTCCGGCGCCCCGACCGCGTGATGCTGCGCGGCCGGCGCGCCGTGGCCGTCGACTACAAGTTCGGCGCCCCCGAGCCTCAGCGCTACGCCCGGCAGATCGGCGACTACCTCGCGCTGCTGCGCGGGATGGGCTACACCGAGACCGAGGGCTACGTGTGGTACGTCGCGCTGGGGCGGATCGAGCGGGTCGAGTAGCCGCGCAGCGGCATGCGGAAACCCGCCCCCGCGAAAAAGACGGAACGGCGCCCCTCTTGCGAGGAGCGCCGTTCGCGCATGTCGGGCATCGCGGCGGTTTAGCGCGTCACGGTGTGGCCGTTGTAGACGATGGTCTGGTGCAGGCGGTAGTTGCCCAGCAGCGTCCAGGTGATGGTCACCAGGGGCGAGGGGAAGGTCTCGGTGAGCAGCGCGCCGTTGAGCAGACGGCAGGTCTCCTTGCCGCCCTGGATCTGGTAGGGGCTGCCGAATACGCCCTTCTCCGCCTCGTAGGCAAATTCGAGCGACGTGGCGTTGTCGAGCGAGAAGAGCGAAGCGCCGCGTGCGCTGCCGTCGAAGGTGAAGGTCTTCTCCGAGAGGTCCGACCAGGCCAGATTCTCACCGCCCAGGGGAGGCGTCAGCGTGAAGGAGCCGTCCCATGCCGAGCGGATCGACTTGCCGCTCTGCGCCACCTCCACGTTGCGCATCGTGATCTGGTAGAGCCCGTTGAGACGGCCGATAGAGAACTCGCCCGCCGTCATGTCGACGGCCTGGTAGCTCTGCGCGCCGCTCGTGGCCAGGAGCACCTGGAAGCCCGGATCGAGCTCGACGGTCCAGGGCACGGGGCTCGCGTTCAAG
Source organism: Rikenellaceae bacterium (assembly GCA_902362705.1). Taxonomy (GTDB): domain Bacteria; phylum Bacteroidota; class Bacteroidia; order Bacteroidales; family Rikenellaceae; genus Alistipes. The sequence continues at coordinate 169,657 of CABIXK010000005.1, read as the reverse complement.
GGCTTGCCGTCGGTCTTGACGGTCATCGTGCCCTTGCACATATAGTAGTCCTTGATCGTCGTGGGAGCGAACGTGATGCGGTAGCCTTCGGGCACCGACTCGATCTTGGTGCCGTTGTTCTGACCGAAGAAGCGCTCGTAGACCTGCGTAGCGCCCACGCGCACCTGCTCGAGCGCCGGACGCGTGCCCGTGGCGGCCTCCTGCTTGTCGGCCTCGGCCTCGAGGATCGCCAGACGCAGGGCCATGTCGATGGGCTGCATGGCGATGCGGTTCTGCACCGATGCGTAGTCGTAGATCTGAAGACCGGGGATCACGGGCTCGAGCTCGCCGTAGCCGTTGTCGCTGTTGTTCATGCACGAGGAGAACAGCGTAGCCGCAGCCGCGGCCATCAAAAGAACTTTTTTCATTTGCGTTGTTGAGTTGGTTTCGTTGCTCTATAAACGGCCGAGGCGGCGAATACTGCATGCCGGCACGAAAAAAATAATGGGCCCGGCCGACGAGGGGCAACGGCCGGGCCATTATGCCCCTCCGCTTTTCGGGCCTTCGCCGCCGCTGGCTGCGGCCCGCCGGCTCTGCGAGCCGAAAGCGCACCCCCTCGCCGGGGGAGGCCTCCAGCCACCGTCGTGCACGCAGCCACCCCCGGCTACGACCCTCCCCCATTTTCGATTTTCGGCTTCGCGTTTTCGATTTTTTGCGTATCTTGTGCATCGGGAACGCCATCCCGCGACACAAGAAAAACGAATAAGCTGATAATCAAAGCCATGTCACTGATCTCCCTCTTCGGCCGCAACCGCAACGACGCGCCGACCTACCCCGCCGACACGCTGACGCTCCGCGACGGCTCGCAGGCCACGCTCCACTTTTTCCGCCACGCCTCGCTGGCCATCGAGCACGAGGGGCGTCGGATCTACGTCGACCCGGTGGGCGAATACGCCGACTACGCCTCGCTGCCCAAGGCCGACCTGATCCTGGTCACCCACTCCCACTACGACCACTTCGACCGGGCCGCCGTGGAGGCGGTGCAGGTGCGCGAGACGGAGCTGCTCTGCGACCGGACCACGGCCGAAGCCTTCGACATGGAGGGGTGCACGGTCATGCGGCCGGGCAGCGTCGCCACGCCGCGTCCGGGGGTGACGGTGGAGGCCGTGGCCGCCTACAACACCACGGAGGGGCACCTCGACTTCCACCCCGCCGCGCGCGAGGACTGCGGCTATGTCCTGACGCTGGGCGGCACGCGCATCTACATCGCGGGCGACACGGAGCCCACGCCCGAGATGGAGGCGCTGCGCGGAATCGACATTGCCTTTCTTCCCGTGAACCAGCCCTACACGATGACCGTGGATCAGGCCGTCGCCGCCGTGAAGGCGCTGCGGCCCGCGATCTTCTACCCCTACCACTACGGCGAGGTGGAGGAGCTCACCGACACCGAGCGCCTCGCCCGCGAGCTGGAGGGGATCACCGAGGTGCGGATCCGGCCGATGGAATAGCCATCGCCGGCGGCGGCAGGGCGCACCGCGGCGTGTGCCCGAAATGTCGCACCGCAGTGGCAGCCATGCGGCAAAAAAACGGAAAAATATTTGGCAGCACGAAATATTATTCGTAGTTTTGCAAACAACGAATAAGAAACCGATGGAGCAGAGAAAATATACGTCGGAGCAGGAGCAGGCGGCCCGCTTCGCCAAGGCGATGGGACACCCGGCGAGGATGGCGATACTCGAATTTCTGGCCCGGCAGAACTGCTGCTTTTTCGGCGACATACACGAGGTGCTGCCCATCTCCAAAGCCACCGTTTCGCAGCATCTGAAGGAGCTCAAGGAGGCGGGACTGATCCAGGGCGAGATCGAAACGCCCAAAGTGAAGTACTGCATCGACCGCGAAAACTGGCGGATCGCCTCGGCGCTCTTCGGCAGGTTCTTCGCACAATGCGCCTGCGAAAAGGGGCGGTGCTGCGAATAGCGGCATTTTTTTCGGGCCGCAATGTTCGTATTTCGACGAATTACAAATATGCTGAACGAAATGTAAAAAATCATTCTGACGACGGCCCTGTGCCTCGGCCTGTACGCCTGCGCAGGCCGAGGCACGCAGGGGGAGGCCCGCCCCGAAGAGGCGCCGCAAAAAGATCGGGTCGAGGTGCTCTGCTTCCACAGCCGGCAGCGCTGCGCCACCTGCCGGGCCATAGAGCGAAACGCACGGGAGGCGATCGAGGCGCGATTCGCCGACGAACTGGCTCAAGGGCAGGTCGTTTTCCGAACGATCGATATCTCCGAGGCACAAAACGCGAAGATCGCCGAAGCGTACGAGGTCGGCTGGTCGTCGCTGGTCGTCAGCCGATGGAAAGCGGGAGAGGAGACCCGCGAAGACCTGACCGCCTATGCCTTCGCCAACGCCCGGACGGCCCCCGAGAAGTTCGGGCCGCAGTGGCGGCAAAGGTCGAACCGCTGATGGAATAGAGGTCATGGAGTGGTTGCAGACATTGCTGGACAACAGCACGACACCGGCTCTGACGGCCTCTCTTCTGGGCCTGCTCACGGCCCTCTCGCCCTGCCCGCTGGCGACGAACATCGCCGCCGTGGGATTCATCGGCCGGCAGATCGGAGACCGGCGGCGGGTGTTCCGAAACGGCCTGCTCTACACGCTCGGACGCATCGTGGCCTACACGGCTCTGGGCATGGCGCTCATTCCGCTGCTCCGCGAGGGGGCGAGCCTGTTCGGCATCCAGCGGTTCATCGGCCGCTACGGAGCGCCGCTCGTCGGTCCGGCGCTGCTGCTGTGCGGGGCGCTGGTCGGGATACTCAAGCTGCACCCCGCGCGGGTGGCGCTCGGCGCGGCGGCGACGGCAGGCGCCGCGCTGCTGGCCCATCTGCGGATCGACGACGCGGCGCTCGCACCGCTCGTGCCGACGATCGTGGCCGTCGCGGCGCTCTCGCACGCTCTGCTGCGCGACGAGCGGAGCGAGGAGAACCGGGAGTGGGCCCTCGCCTCGTGGGGCTTCGCCAAGCAGATACTGCCGCTGCTGGCCATCGGCGTCGCGACGGCCGGGTTCCTGCTCGGTTCGACGCACGACGGCACCTCTGTCGCAGGCATCGTGCCCGACGCGTGGGTCGCCTGGGCCGTGGGCGGCGACTCGCTGCGGTCCAACTTCTTCGCCTCGTTCACGGGGGCGTTCATGTATTTCGCCACGTTGACCGAGGTGCCGATCATCCAGGGGCTGATGGCCTCGGGCATGGGCAAGGGTCCCGCGCTGGCGCTGCTGCTGGCCGGTCCGTCGCTCTCGCTGCCGAACATGCTGGTCATCCGCGGCGTGCTGGGAACGAAAAAAACGGCGGTCTACGTGGCCCTCGTAGTCGCGATGGCGACCCTGGCGGGATACGTATACGGCAACCTGCTCTGAAGCCGCAAGTGCGAAAAACGCGGCGCACCTCTCCGGGTGCGCCGCGTTGCATTTACCGAAGCGGGCTCCCTGCCCTACTTCTTGTCAGAGTGCTTGCCGCCGCATTTGCCGTCGCACTTCTCCCCGGCGTGGTCGTGCTTCTTCGCAGCCCCGGGAGCGGCGGAGCACTTCCCGGCGTCGCACGCCCCCTTCGGCTCGGCTTTCACGCGCAGCGACGCGAAGCCGCGCACGAGCTGGGCGTCGTTGGTCTTCGCAGGGTCGTAGGTCACCGTGACCTCCTTCTTTGCGAGGTCGACCTCGACGTCCTTGACGCCCTTGCCCAGCGACGGCACGTTGTCCATGATCTTCTTGACGCAGTGGTCGCAGTCGATGTCGGTGACGAACACGGTCTTGGCCGTCTTCTTGCCCGCTGCGGGCTTGGCGGCCATCGAGATGCCGGCGCCCAGGAGGGTCGCGAGGCAGATCAACAGAATCTTTTTCATGAGTAGGAAAGGTTTAAGGTTTGAAATTCGTCAATAGAGATTGAAACGCAGGCCGGCGTAGAACTTGCGGCCCATCAGGGGACCCCACACGTTCATCGAGTTGAAGCCCGTGGAGAAGGGGGCGTCGGCATGGAGGATGGGATCCTTCTGGCGGTAGTCGGCGATGTTCTCGCAGCCGACGTAGATGTCGAACTTGCCCACCTTGCGGCTCACCTGGGCGAAGAACATCGGGTAGCGGGGCGAGTAGCGGCTGTCGGCCAGGTCGCCCGTCTGCGACGGGAGGCGCGAGGGGCCGTTGAGCTGCGCCGTGGCGTCGAAGACCCAGCGACGGAATCGGGTGGCGTACTGTAGGTTGAGCAGCGTCTTGTACTGGCTCACCAGCGGCCGCTCGACGCGCGCCACGGTCCCGTCGGGACGATCGACGGTCATCGACGAGTCGGTGTAGCGGAACGTGGCGAAGATGTCGAAGCGCTCGACGGGCGTCCACGAGAAGTCGATCTGGTAGGTGTCGGTGTAGGAGCGGCCGTCGGTGCCGTAGACGAGAATGGCCGTGGGGTCGTACTCCTGGTCGGCGACCACCGAGTGGTAGAACTGCGTGCGGAAATAGTCGAAGCTCAGCGTGGCGTCCTCGCGCTCGACCAGCGTGAAGGTCTGCGAGAGGCTGCCGCCCACCGTCAGGGCCTTCTCCATGCGGTCGAAAGCCGCAAAATCTTCGGGCAGCACGATGCGGCGGCCCGTGGCCAGCATGCCGATGTTGTCCGTCAGGACATTGGTCGAACGGTAGCCCAGACCGGCCGAGGCGCGCAGGACGGTCGTCGGGGTAATGTTCCACTTGATGTGGCCGCGCGGCGTGACGAAGAAGCGGTCGTAGTAGAAGTTGTAGTCGCCGCGCAGGCCCGCCACGAGCGAGAACTTCTCCTTGACGTTATAGGTATACTCGGCATAGGCCCCCGCCTCCTGCTCGTCGCGGTCGAGCCGATAAATGCGCGGGGTGTCGCCGGCGATCCACGGCGTGGGGTTGGCGAGCCGCTCGCGGTAGTACTGGAGGTGGCCCTGCACGCCTACGTTGAGCGACGAGCGGTAGGTGAAGTAGTGGGCGTACATGAGGTTGGCCGCGAGCGAGTTCTCGTTGCCGCTGTAGTCGTTGAGCCCGAAATAGGCCGCCTCGTTGAAGTGGTCGAAGTCGACCACCAGGGCGATGTTGGAGCGTTGCTCGTCCTGCTCGTCGGCATCCCACACCGAGGGGCCGACGGGCGTGCCCAGCTTGAAGTAGCCGTTGACGCCGCGGTTGCGGATGTGCGAGCCGTAGAGCGTGCCGGGCTCGTCCCACGCTTGGGTCATCCGCTCGCGCATCGAGCGCTTGTAGTCCGTCATGCCGCCCAGGCGGTTCTCCTGCACGAACTTCCAGCCCCAGCGGATCTGCGTGCCGTCGTCGGCCGCGTAGAGCCACTTGTTGGCCACGTTGATCTGGTCGGCCTTGGGCAGGTCACGGAAACCGTCGTGGTTGTGGTCCATCTTCCGCACGTCGGTATCCATCGAACCGTGGAGCAGCAGGACGCTCGTGAGCTTCTTGTCTTTGGTGACGGGGAAAGCCGTCGAGATGTTGGCCTCGGGGCGCAGCTCGTCGTCGAGATAGAGGTTGACGAAGAGACGCTCCTCGTCGGTGGGCTTGCGGTGCTCGAGGTTGATCTGACCCGTGATGGCCTCGTGGCCCGCCGTGACGGACGAGGTGCCCTTCGACACCTGGATCGAGTTGAGCCACATGCCGGGCGTGTAGCTCAGGCCGTAGGGGGCGCTCAAGCCGCGCATGACGGGGCGGTTCTCGTCGAGGATCTGGGTGTAGGTGCCGGCCAGGCCCAGCATCTTGATCTGGCGCGCGCCCGAGATGGCGTCGCTGTAGCCGACGGTCACCGAGGCCGAGTTCTCGAACGACTCGGCCAGGTTGCAGCAGGCCATCTTGCAGAGGCCCGCGAAGGAGATCATCTCGCCCTTGAGGAGACCGTCGCGCTTGATGTAGTTGCCGCTTTGGTTGCCCTCGACGACGACCGATTCGAGCTCGAGGCCGTCCGTGCGCAGCGTGAACTCCACGCGGTCGGCACCCGCGGCGACACGCACCGTGTCGTTGACATAGCCCAGGAACGAGGCGACGAGCCGGTCGTGGCCCTTCACGCGGTGAACGAGGTAGGCGCCCGAGGCGTCGCAGGCCGTGCCCACGGTGGTTCCGGCCCAGTAGACCGAGGCGCCGGGGAGCGGCTGATTGTCGGCGTCGCGCACGACGCCCCGGAGGTCCTGCGCACGCAGCGAGGCGCACAAGAGGGATCCGGCGAAAAGTAAAATGAGTTTGATTTTCATGGTTTCGCGTAATCGGTTAAACTTCGGTGCGGCGGATGCGCACAGCATCCGCCCGTCGGGGTTCAGACCGTTACGGGAGGGGCACGAAGGCCGCAAAGGCCCGGAAGCGGATCGGCCGGGAAGGGAGCCGGGCGCTCGACGGGGCGGGAACGCAGCGCCGGTACATGGGCCGGGCAGGGGCACTCGGCAGCCAGCGAAGCGGGCAGGTGGATGACGGCGCAGCGGAGCTGCCGGTCGCCCTCGGCGTCGGCCGCCGTGTAAAGAGCGATGTCGGTGGAGTGGCGGTCGTCGCAGCAGGGCGCCGCCAGACAACAGTCGACCGCTTCGCTGGCGACGAAGCGGGAGGCGCAGCAGGCGTGGCGGCAGCACGAGGCCTCGCCGCGCGCATGACCGACCATCGCCACGCACTCGCACGAGAGCGACAGCGCGACCGGGCCGACCGCCATCGTCAGATAGAGGGCCAGCAGCAGGAAAGATATGGTCCGCCGGAGCTTCATCGGCACAAAGATAGGGGTTTCGGCGAAAAATTCAAAATCGGAACGTCGAAAATGGGGCGGCCCGCAGCCTCCCCGGCGATTTACACGCGACACGGCGGTCGAAGACCGGCGGGGCGCAGCCTCCCCCGGCGGAGGCCCGCTACGCTTGACAGCGCCGCGGTCCCCGCAGGCTGCCGCCCGCCCCTCACTTTTTACTTTTCACTTCTTACTTTATGACTTTTCTGCGTACCTTTGCCCTATGGAACCGGCCGAAGAGACCAAACGCATCTACGAGGCGCTGCGGCGCTGGTGGGGCTTCACGACCTTCCGTCCCGTGCAGGAGCAGATCATCCGCGCGGCGATGGAGGGGCGCGACACGCTGGCGCTCATGCCCACCGGCGGCGGCAAGTCGCTCACCTACCAGGTGCCGACGATGGCCCGCGAGGGGCTGTGCATCGTCGTCACGCCGCTCATCGCCCTGATGAAGGACCAGGTGGACCGGCTGCGCGCGCGGCGCATCGCGGCCGTGGCGATCCACTCGGGGCTCTCGCCGCGGCAGATCGACATCGCGCTGGACAACTGCGTCTACGGCGACGTGAAGTTCCTCTACGTGGCCCCCGAGCGGCTCGCGTCGGAGGCTTTCCGCCTGCGTGTGGTCAGGATGAACGTCTCGCTCCTGGCCGTCGACGAGGCCCACTGCATCTCGCAGTGGGGCTACGACTTCCGCCCTTCGTACCTGCGCATCGCCGAGCTGCGCGAGCGGCTGCCGGGGGTGCCCGTGCTGGCGCTCACGGCCTCGGCGACCGACCGCGTGGCCGAGGACATCATGCACCACCTCCGCTTCGCCGAGCCCCACCTGCTGCGCAGCAGCTTCGCGCGCCCCAACCTGTCGTACAGCGTGCGCCGCACCGACGACAAGAACGGCCAGCTGCTGCGCCTCGTGCACAACGTCGCGGGGTCGGGCATCGTCTACGTCCGCACGCGCGAGGCTACCGAGCAGGTGGCCGACCTGCTGCGCGGCGAGGGGATCACGGCCGCGGCCTACCACGGCGGCATGGGCCACGCCGAGCGGTCGATGCGCCAGGAGGAGTGGCTCACGGGCAAGGTGCGCGTGATGGTGGCCACCAACGCCTTCGGCATGGGCATCGACAAGCCCGACGTGCGGTTCGTGGTCCACTACGCCATGTGCGACTCGCTGGAGAGCTACTACCAGGAGGCCGGACGCGCCGGGCGCGACGGACAGCGCGCCTACGCCCTGCTGCTCGTGGCCTCGGACGACGAGGGGCGCATCGTGCGCCGCTTCGAGCAGGAGTTCCCGCCGCTCGACAAGATCAAGGATATATACGAGCGCGTCTGCTCCTACCTGCGTATCGGCATCGGCGAGGGGGCGCAGACGGCCCAGCTGTTCAACATCCACGACTTCTGCGCCCGCGAGCACCTCTATGGCGGGACGGTGCAGAGCGCCCTGAAACTGCTCCAGCAGAACGGCTACATGACCCTCACCGACGCGCAGGAGAACCCCGCGCGGGTGATGTTCTGCGTGAGCCGCGACGACCTCTACAAGGTGCGGATCCTGCGCGACGAGCTCGACCACTTCATCCGCACGCTGCTGAGGCTCTACAACGGCATCTTCACCGACTTCCGCCCCATCGACGAGGGGGAGCTGGCCACCTGGAGCGGCTACACGCCCGAGCGGGTGCGCGAGTTGCTCAAGCGGCTGTGGCAGCTGCGGCTGATCCGCTACATCCCCTCCAACCGCTCGCCGATCCTCTACCTCGACGAGGAGCGGCTGCCCAAGGCCGATCTCTACATCGCTCCCGAGACCTACAAGCGGCGGCAGGAGCTGCTGCGCGAGCGCTTCGCCGCCATGCTCGCCTATGCGCAGAACGACACGGAGTGTCGCAGCACGGTCGTCGAACGCTACTTCGGGGCGGGCGACCAGGCTGCGCCATGCGGCGTGTGCGATCTCTGCCTGGCCCGCCGGCGGGCCGAGAGGCTGCGCCGACGCGAGGCCGACACGGCCGACGAGCGGCTGTCGCAGGCGCTGCACGAGCGACTCACGGCCGGTGCGGCCGACCCCCGCACGCTCTGCGCCGAGCTGGGCGGCGACCCCGCGCGCATCGCCGCGCTCGTGCGCGAAGGACTCGACGCGGGGAAAATCCGCAGCCGCGACGACGGAAAATTGGAAATAATTCCGTAGTTTTGCAGGAATCATTCACCGATGAGTACAGAAAATCGTTTTACGGACAAAATAAGCAACGAGCTGACGGCCCAGCTGCCCGCCATCGAGTTCGACGGCGAGGTGGTGGTCGTGGACGACGAGCGCGCCGTCGAGGCGGCGTGCGCATACCTCGCCGCGCAGCCCATGATCGGCTTCGACACCGAGACGCGCCCTTCGTTCCGCGCGGGCGTCACGTTCCGCGTGTCGCTGCTCCAGCTCTCCTCCCCGGAGCGTTGTTTCCTCTTCCGCCTCAACCGCATCCCCCTCTCCAAGCCGATCCTGCAACTGCTCGGCGACGAGCGGGTGCCGAAGATCGGCGCCGACGTGGCGGGCGACCTGCGCTCGCTGCGCCAGATCCGCCACTTCCGCGACGGGGGCTTCGTCGACCTGCAACAGATCGCACCCGAGTGGGGCATCGAAGAGAAGAGCCTGCGCAAGCTCTCGGCCATCGTGCTGGGCAAGCGCGTGTCGAAGGCACAGCGGCTGAGCAACTGGGAGGCGACGACGCTCACCGACAAGCAGCGCACCTACGCCGCCACCGACGCCTGGGTCTGCACGCGCATCTACGAGCGCCTGCAGCGCACGCCCAAAGCGCCCCGCCCCACCCCGCCGCCCGCCGCAGCGGCGCCTGCGGCCGAGGAGGCGGCAGCCTCCGCCCCGACCCGCGCACGCCGCCGGCCGCGCCGGCACCGTCGCTCACCGAAAAAAACAGCTACAGCATGATACCCCAAATCTACCTGCGGCGCGGCAAGGAGGAGTCGCTCCAGCGCCGCCACCCGTGGATCTTCTCGGGCGCCATCGACCACATCCGGGCCGAAGAGGAGGCCGAAATCGCAGAAGGCGCCCTGGTCGAGGTCTACACCCACGCGGGCGACTTCATCGCCCAGGGACACTACCAGATCGGCTCGATCGCCGTGCGCGTGCTCTCGTTCGAGCGCGAAGCGATCGACGCGGCGTGGTGGCGCCGCCGCCTGGAGGTGGCCTACGACGTCAGGCGCACGCTGCACCTTGCCGACAATGCCGAGACGACGTGCTACCGTCTGGTGCACGGCGAGGGCGACTCGCTGCCGGGCCTGGTGGTCGACATCTACGGCACGACGGCCGTGGTGCAGTGCCACTCGGTGGGCATGTACCGCGCCCGCATGGAGATCGCCGCAGCCATCCGCGCGGTCTACGGCGAGCGGATCGCCGCCATCTACGACAAGTCGTCGCAGACGGTGCCCTACAAGGCGGGACTGGGCGCTGTGGACGGCTATCTGTGGGGCCGCGCCGACAACCCCTCGCAGGTGGTGTTGGAGCACGGCGAGCGGTTTCTGGTCAACTGGGAGCAGGGGCAGAAAACCGGCTTCTTCCTCGACCAGCGGGAGAACCGCGAGCTGGTGAAGCGCTACGCCAAAGGACGCACGGTGCTCAACACCTTCTGCTACACGGGCGGCTTCTCGGTCTACGCGATGGCGGGCGGCGCCCGGGAGGTATGCTCGGTCGACTCGTCGGAGCGCGCCGTGGCCCTCGCGGCCGAGAATATGCGGCTCAACTTCGGCGAGGGTGCCGCCCACACCGAGGTGGCGGCCGACGCCGTGGAGTACCTGCGCGACATCGGCGACCGCTACGATCTGATCATCCTCGACCCGCCGGCCTTCGCCAAGCACCACAAGGTGCTGGGCAACGCCATGCAGGGCTACAAGCGGCTCAACGCCCGCGCCCTGTCGCAGATCCGCCCGGGCGGCATCCTCTTCACCTTCTCCTGCTCGCAGGCGGTGTCGAAGGAGCTCTTCCGCACCACCGTATTCTCGGCCGCGGCGATCGCCGGGCGGCGGGTGCGCATCCTGCACCAGCTGACCCAGCCTGCCGACCATCCGATCAACATCTACCACCCCGAGGGCGAATACCTCAAGGGGCTGGTGCTCTACGTGGAGTAACCGGGCTCGGCAGGCGGCCGCGCAGGGCGATTCCGCCCTGGGTGAAATTCGTCGAAGCCGACCATACGAATATTCCTATTTTTCAAAGGTGGCGAATAAATGCGGAACCGCCAAACCGCGATTCTTCGCCAATAAACTATGCGGAATAGTTGCATAACGATAAAAAATCGTTATATTTGCATAGTCAAGCATCCACACACCCTTGAAATTCGGATATGCGTAAAATTCTTCTTGTTCTCGCGCTCGCACTTTTCGGTGCAGACGCTGCGAGCGCCCGATTCACGGTCACGGTTCCTGCGAAATGGAAAGGCCGTAAAATCCTCTTCAAGGCGACGGAAATACGGAGCATGGTCGAGGCCGAGTCGTTGGCCGACCTGGTGACCCGCACGGATACGCTGACGATCCGCTCCGAAACGTTCTCGCTCGACCACGTATTCCCGAACGGCACGTGTTACCGTTTCCTGACGTACGAAACGCCGCGCGGCTATCACGAGATTATCTTCACGTTCTATGCCGATCCTGCGGACGAGCTGGCCATAACGCTGTCGGACAGGCAGTGCTCGGCCGTCGGAACCCCGTTGATGGAACAGGTTTCCGAAATCCAGAACCGGGTCAAGGATTCGGAGCGCCGCTACATACGGGCACTCGAGGCGGAAGAGACCGAGGCGGCGCGCGAAACGGCCGTGCAGCTGTTCGCCTACCTGAAAGCTTGTATCGCGGCACATCCCGACCGGGTCGGCGCGCCTTATGCCGTGATGGAGCTCACCAATGCGGAGGAGGTCGTGGAGTACGGCTCGAAGCTGACCGGCGAGGCCCTCGCTTCGATGATCTATCCGCTCGCGCGATCGAATATGGCGGATGCCGAGAAGCGGCTGGCCAAACGGGCGAAACAACGGACGCTGGAGTCGGCGGCCAAGCCGGCTCCCGATTTCACACTGCCCGACATGCAGGGCAATCGGGTCGCGTTGAGCGACTTCCGCGGGAAATGGGTCATTCTCGACTTCTGGGGTTCGTGGTGCGGATGGTGCATCAAGGGATTTCCCGAGTTGAAAGAGGCGTATGCGAAATACGACGGGAAGCTGGAGATCGTGGGAATCGACTGCAACGACTCTCCCCAGGCATGGAAAGCCGCCGTGGAACGTTACGAACTGCCGTGGGTACAGCTCTACAGCTCGAAATCCGACGATGTGAAGGAACTGTATGCCGTGCAGAATTTTCCTACCAAGGTCATCATCGACCCCGAGGGCCGTATCCGAAAGGTTTGCAGCGGCCATGCGCCGGAGTTTTTCCGTGAGTTGGAAAAATGGATGCAGGCGCGATAACGCGATTCCCCACTCTAAAGCAACCTTACGCACATGAAACACCTGTTATTTACGATCGCGGCGCTCGCAGCCGCATGGAGCGCCGCAGCGCAGAGCCGCACGGAGACCTTCACCGTGGAGAGCCCCCTGCTCGGGCGCGAGAAAACCTGCTCGGTCTATCTGCCCGACGGCTACGACCGCAGCGAACGCCCCTACCCCGTACTCTACCTGCTGCACGGCGCCAGCGGATGCCACACCGACTGGCTCGAACTGGGCAACGCGCGGCAGATCCTCGACGAGGCGATCGCCGAAGGACGCGCCGTGCCGATGGTCGTGGTGATGCCCGACGCCTCGGGTGACGGCGAGTACCGCATGGGGCCCCACATGGGCTATTTCGACCAGCCCGGGTGGCCCTACGAACGGTTCTTCTTCGAGGAGCTGCTGCCCGCAGTCGAGCGACACTACCGCATCGCGGGCGACAAGTCCGACCGCGCCATCGCGGGGCTCTCGATGGGCGGAGGAGGCGCCACGGTCTATGCCCAGCACCACCCCGAGCTCTTCGCCGCCGCATGCCCGATCAGCGCGCTGCTGACCATCGACGACGGAAGGATGCGCCAGGAGGAGTTCGCCGCTTCGGTCGATGCGACCAGCCCGCTGCGACGGCTCGAATCGCTCTCCGACGACGAGGCCGAGGCGCTGCGCACGGTGCGCTGGCGGGTCGACTGCGGCGACGACGACTACCTGTGGGAGGGCAACGTCCGCTTCTATACGCTCATGCGCAAGCGGAACATCCCCCTCGAATTCCGCATGCGCGACGGCGGCCACACGTGGCGCTACTGGCAGACGGCCTTGCCCGAGATCCTGACGTTCGTATCGGCGGGCTTCGACCGCTGAGCCCGCCGCCCGGGCCGCACTGCCCGGGAAACTCCGCTCAAACCGGCCATGCCCGGACCGGCCGCCGTCTCCGCACACAAGCCGGACACCCTCAGCCGCCCGGCGCATAACCCGCCGCACACGATTCCGCGCATCCGCGCCGTGCGGCACACGAAGCCTCAACCGCCCCTCACGACCCCGGCCATGCAAAACGAAACGGGCCTTCGCATCGATTGCGGAGGCCCGTTTTGCGTCGGGTCGCGGCGCGTCGGCAGCCTACTTGCGGCGGGCGCGCTGGGCAGCCTCCTGCTGGCGCATGAGCTCCTCGTAGCGCTGCTGGAACTTCGACTTCTTGCCGTTCGACTTGCGGGCGGCGTTGGCCTCCATGATCGCCCGGATCTTCGTATCGTCGACCATGCGGCGGATGGCGAAGGTCTGACCGATCGTGAGCAGGTTGGAGAGCAGGTAGTACCAGCACAGACCGCTCGAATAGCTGTTGAACCACAGCAGCAGCATGACGGGCATCAGATAGACCATCATGAACTTCATGCCGGCCATCTGGGGCTGCGACGAAGCCGTCTGCTGGTAGTTGACGTAGGAGAAGGCGAAGGTCGAGAGCGCCATCAGCAGCGCGAAGAGCGAGACATGATCACCGTAGAAGGGGATCGAGAAGGGCAGATCGAGGATGCTGTCGTAGGACGACAGGTCGTCGGCCCAGAGGAAGGCCTGATCGCGCAGCTCGATGGCCGCCGGGAAAAAGCGGAACATGGCGATCAGGATGGGGAACTGGATGAGCATGGGGATGCACCCTCCCATAGGGTTGATGCCCGCCTTGCGGTAGAGCTCCATGGTCGCCTGCTGGCGCTTCATGGCGTCCTCCTGCTTGGGGTACTTCTTGGCCAGCTCGTCGACCTCGGGCTTCACCAGGCGCATCTTGGCCATCGAGACGTAGCTCTTGTAGGTCAGCGGCGAGATGATGAGGCGGATGAGCACGGCGAGGATCAGGATGATGACGCCGAAGCTCGGGATGTAGTTGCGCAGAAAGTCGAAGACCGGGATCACGCACCAGCGGTTGATCCAGCCGAAGATGCCCCACCCGAGCGGGATGAGCCGCTCGAGGGCCAGCTCCTCGTCGCCGGCGACAGACACCCGCTTGAGAATCGAGTACTTGTTGGGGCCGAAGTAGAAGGCGAAGTCGTAGGCCTCGGTCTGCGGAGCGTAGGGCACCGACATCCGGGCGCGGAAGCGCTTCATGTAGCCCGAGCCCGGCTGGAAGGTCTCGAACGAGAGGTCGGCGGCCGAGAGGTCGGCGGGCGCGATGAGGACCGACGAGAAGAACTGCTGCTTGAAAGCCACCCAGTCGACGGTCTCGGAGAGCGTCTCCGACTTCTTGTCCTCGCTCATGCCCAGCTCCTCGATCGAGCGCTCGCCCGGCAGGCGGTAGGCCAGCGTGGTGTACATGTTCTCGTTCTTGAAGCCCTTCTCGTTCTGGAAGGTGGTGTGGGCCCAGTCGACGCCGAGGGTCGACTGGCCGGCCATCGCGGCGGCCATGCCCTCCATGCGCACGCGGAAGTCGACCAGGTAGTCGCGCTCGGGCGCGGCGCCGTCGTAGATGCGGTACTCGTAGACGAGCTGCGCGCCGTCGGCCACCGGCAGACGGAAGGTCGCCAGCTGCGCGCCGTCGGGCGTCGACTGCACGGGATCGGCCGTGAAGAGGTATTCGGAGGTGCGCACGGGCACGCTGCGCGTGCCGTTCTTAATATAAAAGTTCAGCGCGAACTCGGCCGAGGCGGGATCCATCAGCTCGACGGGCACGCCGCGCTCGCCGCGCGGCGCATAGCGGGTGTACTCCTTGAGCGTCACGCCCAGGATCTGACCGCCCAGGGTCGAGAAGCGCACGCGCATCACCTCGTTCTCCACCTCGATCGTCTCGGCCTCGCCCCCGCGGGCGGCGGCCAGGTACTCGCCCAGCACGGCCACGCGCGACGCATGCTCGGCGGCCGCAGCCACCGAGTCGGGCACGGCGACCGGCGCCTGAGGCGCATCGGCCGGAAGTTCACCGCGCGAGGCGGCGGCCAGAGAGTCCTGATAGGCCTGCCACTCGGCCATCTGCCGCTCGTAACGCTGCTGCTCGCGGCTGTTGTAGAAGGCGAAGCCCAGGAAGAGGATCGCGACGAGCGCGATGCCGGCTATCGATTTCTTGTCCATCTATATCTTTTTCGGTATTCGGATGTGATTATTTCTCCTTGCGGTTTTCGAGCGCGGCGCGGACGAAGGCCACGAAGAGCGGCGAGGGGCTCAGCACCGTGCTGCTGTACTCGGGGTGGTACTGCGTACCCACGAACCAGGGGTGCGACGGGATCTCGACCACCTCGACCAGCCCCGTGTCGGGGTTGATGCCCACGGCCTGCATACCGGCGGCCTCGAACTGCGCGAGGAAGTCGTTGTTGAACTCGTAGCGGTGGCGGTGGCGCTCCGAGATGTCGAGACGTCCGTAGGCCTCGGCCACCTTCGAGCCCTCGCGCAGGCGGCAGGGGTAGGCGCCCAGACGCATCGTGCCGCCCTTGGCCGTGATGCCCTTCTGCTCCTCCATCAGGTCGATCACCGGATGGGGCGTGGCCTCCATCTCGCTCGAATTGGCGTCGGCGATGCCCAGCACGTTGCGGGCGAACTCGATCACGGCGCACTGCATGCCCAGACAGATGCCCAGGAAGGGGATGTTGTGCTCGCGGGCGTAGCGCACGGCGACGATCTTGCCCTCGATGCCGCGGTTGCCGAAGCCCGGAGCCACCAGAATGGCGGCCTTCTTGCCGAGCAGCTCGGCGACGTTGGCGTCGGTGAGCTTCTCCGAGTTGACATACTGGAGCTTGACCTTGCAGTCGTTGACCGCGCCGGCGTGGACGAACGACTCGCTGATCGACTTGTAGGCGTCGGGCAGCTCGGTATACTTGCCCACCAGTGCGATCTCGATCTTGCGCTTGGGGTGCTTGATCTTGTCGACGAGCGCGCACCAGGCCGTCATGTCGGGCTCGGAGTCGGCCGGCAGGTCGAGCTTGTGGAGCACCACCTCGTCGAGGTGCTGCTCGTGCATCTTCATCGGCACCTCGTAGATCGTCGGCACGTCGATCGACTCCATCACGGCATTGGGATCGACGTTGCAGAACAGCGCCACCTTGCGGCGCAGCGAGAGAGTGAGCGGATGCTCGGTGCGCAGCACCAGGATGTCGGGCTGCAAGCCGTTCTCGAGCAGCGCCTTGACCGAGTGCTGCGTGGGCTTGGTCTTCAGCTCGCCCGAAGCGGCCATGTAGGGGATGAGCGTTAGGTGGACGAGCGCCGTATTCCTGTAGCCGAGCTGGTAGCGCAGCTGGCGCACCGACTCGATGAAGGGCAGCGACTCGATGTCGCCCACCGTGCCGCCAATCTCGGTGATGATGATGTCGTAGCGCTTGCTCTGGCCCAGCAGCTGGATGCGCCGCTTGATCTCGTCGGTGATGTGGGGGATCACCTGCACGGTCTTGCCGAGGTACTCGCCCTTGCGCTCCTTCTCGATCACGCTCTTGTAGATGCGGCCCGTGGTGACGTTGTTGGCCTTCGAGGTGGGATGGTCGGTGAAGCGCTCGTAGTGGCCCAGGTCGAGGTCGGTCTCGGCGCCGTCCTCCGTGACGTAGCACTCGCCGTGCTCGTAGGGGTTGAGCGTGCCGGGGTCGACGTTGATGTAGGGGTCGAGCTTCTGGATGGTCACCGAGTAGCCGCGGGCCTGGAGCAGGCGGGCCATCGAGGCCGAAATGATACCCTTGCCGAGCGACGAAGCCACACCGCCCGTGACGAAGATGTACTTGGGTTTCGAAAGTTTCATATCGTGAACTTATATTATTATTGTCCGGTTCGTAGTCGGCCCGCAGCGCCCCCGGGAAGCCGCGGCGCGCCGGCACGTTATTTCTCCTCGCTGTCGAGCAGGCGGACCTTCTCGACGAGCGACCGCATCTCGTCACGCGCACGGTCGATCTTGGCGCGCACGTCGGCCACCAGCGCCTCGGCGTTCTTCGACTTGGCGAAGAAGCCGATATTGTTCTCCAGCAGGGCGATCTCCTGCTCCAGCTGGCGCACCTTGCTGCCGAGACGCTCGCGCTCGGAGCGCACGCGGCGCTCGCCGGCGCCCTTGAGCGCCGAGACGCGCTCGCGGAAGCGGTTCATCGAGCGGTCGCGCTCCGAGCCGCGCAGGGCGTCGAAGAGCGCGTCGGCCACAGCCTTGTAACGCTTCTGGATCGCCTCCTTCTGCTTGATGGGCACGAAGCCGATCTCGCCCCAGCGGCGCTGGAAGTCGCGGATCACGTCGTAGCCCTCCGCGCGGACCCGATCCACGGCAGCGGCCATCTCGTCGAGCAGCGCGCGCTTGAGCGCGAGGTTGCGGCCGTGCTCGTCGTCGACCGACGAGAAGTGGGCGCTCTTGCGCTCGAAGAAGCGGTCGCAGGCGGCGCGGAAACGCTTCCATACCGCGTCGGAGTGGCGGCGCGAAACGAGCCCCACCTGCTTCCAGCGGGCCTGCAGGGCGATCAGCTCGTCGGTGGTCTTCTTCCACTCCTCGCTGCCGGCCAGCGCCTCGGCCGCCTCGCACAGCTCGATCTTGAGCGCCAGGTTGTGCTCCATCTCGCTCTTCAGACCGGCGTAGAAGCGGCGCTTGGCCTCGAAGAAGCGGTCGCACGCCGTGCGGAACCGCTCGTAGATGCGGTTGTTGTCCTTCTTGGGGGCGAAGCCGATGCTCTTCCACGTCTTCTGGATCTCGAGCAGACGGTCGCTCGCACGGTTCCACTCGCGGCGCGTGGTGAGCGGCTGGGCGGTGAGCTCCTCGGCGGCGGCGCAGAGCTCCGTCTTGAGGGCCAGGTTCTTGGTCTGCTCGGCCTTCAGGGCCTCGAAGTGCTCCTGGTGGCGGCGGTTGATGCGGGCGGAGGCCGCCTTGAAGCGCTCCCAGAGCGCCTCCTTGTATTCGTTGGCCACGGGGCCCGCCTCGCGCCACTCGTCGTGGAGCTTCTGCAACTTGCGGAACGATTCGACCGCCTGCTCGTCGGCCACCAGCGCCTCGGCCTGCTCGCACAGCGAGAGCTTGAGTTCGTAGTTCTTCTTCAGGTCGAGGTCGCGCAGCTCCTTGTTGATCTTGATGAAGCCGTAGAAGTTCTCGACGTGGAGGTTGTAGGTCTCCCACAGGTCCTTGACCTGCGGCTGCGGCACGGGGCCCGTCTCCTTCCAGCGCTGCTGCAACTCGCGGAAGCGAGTGAACGTGTGGTTGAGCGTCTCGTCCGAGCCGACCAGCTCGCGGAGCTCCTCGATGATCGCGAGCTTCGTGCGCAGGTTGGCCTCCTTCTCGGCCTCGAGCGAGGCGATGAACTCGTCGCGGCGGGTACGGTAGTCGCGGAAGAGCTCCTTCAGGCGCACCTCGGCGCCGTCGACCGCGGGCGTGAAGGCCGACTCGTCGCCCCCCTGCCCGAGGAAGGTGCGGCGGGCCGCCTCGACCTCGGCGCGGCGGATGCGGTAGAAGGCGATCTTGAGCGCCTCCACCTCGCGGCGAATCGACTGCACGGGACGCTCGGCCAGCAACGCGGCGAAGATCGCGAGCAGCTCCTCCTTGCTCTTGCCGGCGAAGCGCTCCTCGCCGACCGCCGGCGCGGAGAGCGCTTCGGCCGCAGCCTCCTCGACCGTCTCGTCCTCGATCTCCAGGCCGGCGCCCTGGGCCGCCAGCGCGGCCTCCTCGTCGGAAAAGTCGACCGAGGGCATCGCCGCGGCCTCCTCCTCGACGTCGGAGAACTCCTCCGACCCGGCCACCATCTCGGCCTCGGGACGGATCCGGGCGCGCCGGGCGCGGGGCGCCGCGTCGCCGCCCTGCGTCGCCTCCCCGGCGGCAGGGGTCGTATCGGTCATGGG
>CABIXK010000005.1:0-150428 GCA_902362705.1 Rikenellaceae bacterium | reverse complement strand
CGACGAGGTCGACATCCTCGAATTCGTCGGCTACAACCTCCTCAAGGAGGGCTACGAACTCTACACCGCCCGCGACGGCGCCGAGGCGCTGCAAACGGCCGCCCGCTGCCGTCCCCACCTGATCCTGCTCGACAGGATGATGCCCCGCATGGACGGAGCCGAGACCTGCCGCGCGATCCGCCGCGACCCGGCGCTGCGCGACACGATGGTGGTCTTCCTCTCGGCGCTGGGCGAAGAGGAGCAGCAGCTCACGGGGTTCGGCGTCGGGGCCGACGACTACATCACCAAGCCCATCAAGATGAAGCTGCTGATGAGCCGCATACGAGCCATACTCAAGCGCGTGGACGCCGCCGCCGACACGCCGCCGGAGGGCGCGCCCGAAGCGGCGACGGCGACGGAGCCCCCCGCCGCGCGCGGCATCGAGGTCGACAGCGCCCGCCACACGGTACGGTGCGACGGCCGCGAGATCCGCCTCCCGCGCAAGGAGTTCGCGCTGCTCGAGCTGCTGGCCGCCTCGCCCGGACAGCTCATCGCGCGCGAAGAGATCTACGTCAAGGTGTGGGGCGCCAAGGTGGTGGTCGGCGACCGCACCATCGACGTCCACATCCGCAAGCTGCGGCAGAAAATCGGCGACGACCGCATCGTGACGGTCAAGGGGGTGGGCTACAAGTTCGAACCCTGAACCCGGGCCGAGCAGCGGGCCGCGGACGGCGGGTCGCAGGTCGCACGGCAGCACGACAGCACGGCAGCACGCGGGCGACGGCAGACGGATCCCGGGCCGCGGATCGCGACGACGGACCGCACAGCCGGCCGCAGGTCGCCGAAAAGGCGGAAAAACTTACGGAACGGCCGCATTTTTCGCCGGGATTTGCACGGATCGGAAATAATTGCTACCTTTAGCTTATGATTCGTGAACTGCTGGCAGTGGGATGCGGCGGCGCGTTGGGCAGCATGGCCCGCCATGCGCTGTCGGGCATCGTGCTGGCCGGACATACGCTGTGGGGATTTCCCGCCGGGACCTTCGCCGTCAACGCCGCTGGATCGCTGCTGATCGGTCTGCTGGCCGAGGCGCTGCGTTCGCAGCCCGCCGCGTGGCTGCTCACGGTGGGCTTCTGCGGAGGCTTCACGACCTTCTCGACCTTCTCGGCCGACGCCGTGAGGCTGCTGCGCGCGGGCAACTACGGCCCGGCCGCGGCCTACGTGGCGGCGAGCGTCGGGGTGTGCATCCTCTGCGCGGCCGCCGGCATGCGGGTCGGGCAACTGCTGAAAACTATTTAAAACTATATTAAAATGGTAATTCTGGTTCTGAACTGCGGTTCGTCGTCGATCAAATATCAGGTGATCGACATGAACGACGCGTCGAGCGAACTGCTCGCAAAAGGTATCGTGGAGCGCATCGGCCTGCCCGAGGGCGACCTGACGCACAAGCCCGTGGGCAAGGATAAATTCGAGCTCCGCCAACCCATCCCCGACCACACGACGGGCATCAGCCTGGTCATGCAGGCGCTCACCGACCCGGAGCACGGCGTGATCGCCTCGCTCGACGAGGTGAAGGCCGTCGGACACCGCGTGGCCCACGGCGGCGAGTTCTTCCCCCAGAGCTGCCTGGTCGACGACGACGTGAAGCGGAAGATCGCCTCGCTCTGCCAGATCGCCCCGCTGCACAACCCCGCGAGCCTGCAGGGCATCGAGGCCATCGAGACGGTGCTGCCCGGCGTGCGGCAGGTGACCGTCTTCGACACCTCGTTCCACCAGACCATTCCGGCCGTCAACTACATGTTCGCCCTCCCCTACGCCTACTACGAGAAGTACCGCGTGCGCAAGTACGGCTTCCACGGCACCAGCCACAAGTACGTGGCCCGCGTGGGCGCCGAGCTGGCCGGGCTCGACCCCGACCGCTCGAAGATCGTCACCTGCCACGTGGGCAACGGCGCCTCGGTGACGGCCGTCATGAACGGCAAGTCGTTCGACACGTCGATGGGCTTCTCGCCGCTCGACGGCCTGGTGATGGGCACGCGCTGCGGTCAGGTCGACGCCAGCGCCATCACCTTCATCGGCGAGAAGGAGGGCATGACCTTCGCCCAGATCGACGAGATGATGAACAAGAAGTCGGGCGTGCTGGGCATCACCGGCCTCTCGAGCGACATGCGCGACATCGACCGCGCCTACGACGAGGGCAACGAGCGCGCCATCCTCGCCCGCGACATGCACTACGGCCGCGTGAAGAAGTTCGTGGGCCAGTACGCCGCCGAGATGGGCGGTCTGGATATGATCGTCTTCACGGGCGGCGTGGGCGAGAACTCCGACGAGCTGCGCGAGTTCGTATGCTCGGGCCTCGAGTTCATGGGCGTGGAGTTCGACAGCGCGGCCAACAAGGGCGTGCGCGGCGAAGACAAGATCCTCTCGACGCCCGCGTCGAAAGTCAAGGTCGCCGTCATCACCACCAACGAGGAGCTGATGATCGCCACCGACACCTACAACCTGGTAAAATAGACCGTTCACAAAACAAAAACATAGAACCATGATCCAACATCTTACCGAGATCGTCGAAGAGGCGAGAAAGAAGGGTAAAAAACGCCTGGCCGTAGCCTACGGGCAGGATTCGCACACGCTGGCGGCCGTCTACGAGGCCTACCAGGAGGGGCTGGTGGAGCCCACGCTCTACGGCGAGAAGGCCGTCATCGAGCAGGTGTGCGCCGACAACGGCCTCGACATCAAGGCATTCAACATCGTCGACGAGAAGAGCGACGTCAAGTGCGTGCAGCTGGCCGTGGCTTCGGTCGTGGCGGGCAACGCCGACGTGCTGATGAAGGGCCTCGTGTCGACCGACAAGTACATGCGCGGCATCCTCAACAAGGAGGCGGGCCTCTTCCCCCCGAAGGGCGTGCTGAGCCACGTGTCGATCGTCGAGATGCCCTGCTACCACAAGCTGCTGGCGATCTCCGACGTGGCGGTGATTCCCCTGCCCGACTTCAAGCAGAAGATGAAGCAGATCGGCTACCTCGCGCAGACGGCCAAGCTGCTGGGCATCGACACCCCCAAGATCGCCTGCATCGCCCCCTCGGAGCAGCTGCTGCCCAACGTCGTCTCGTCGACCGAGGGTGCGCTGCTGGCCAAGATGGCCGACCGCGGACAGCTGGGCAAGGTGATCGTCGACGGCCCGCTGTCGCTCGACGTGGCTCTCTACAAGGAGGTGGCCGAGCACAAGAAAGTCAAGGGCTCGTCGGTGGCCGGCGATCCCGACTGCCTGCTCTTCCCCAACCTCGAGTCGGCCAACGTCTTCTTCAAGTCGACGACGCACCTCTGCGGCGGCGAGCTGGCCGCAATGGTCATGGGCACGAAAGTCCCCTGCGTGCTTACCTCGCGCGGCGACTCGAGCAAGACGAAGCTCTACTCAATCGCACTGGCCTGCCTGGCAGCCAAATAGCCGCATCCGTCCGTCCCGAGCCGCTCGGGGCGGACGTTTTTCCCTATCCGCAAACTCCACAATCCGAACCGAGAACACTATGAGCTACAAAATCCTGGCGATCAATCCCGGCTCGACATCCACCAAACTGGCGCTCTACGAGGACGAACGTCCGCTCGTGGAGCTCAACCTGCGCCATCGCCTCGAAGAGGTGACCGCCTTCAAGGACCCCATCGACCAGCTCGACTGGCGGCGGGGGCTGATCCTCGACGCGCTGCGTGAGCACGGCTTCGAGATCCGTCAGCTCGACGCCATCATCGGCCGCGGCGGACTGATCCGCCCCGTGCCCGGCGGCGTCTACGAGGTCACTACCCAGATGAAGTACGACCTGCGCCACGCACAGATGCGCCACGCCTGCAACCTGGGAGGCCTGCTGGCCGAGCAGCTCGCCCACACGGCGGGCATCAAGGCCTACATCGCCGACCCGCCCGTGGTCGACGAGATGGACGACGCAGCCCGCATGACGGGCATGCCCATGTGCACGCGCAAGCCCATCTTCCACGCGCTCAACCACCGGGCCATCGCCCGCCGGCACTGCCGCGAGAAGGGCATGGGCTACGACACATCGAACTTCATCATCGCCCACATGGGCGGCGGCATCTCGGTGGCGGCGCACAAGCAGGGACGCATCGTCGACGTGAACAACGCACTGGACGGCGACGGCCCCTTCGCGCCGGACCGCGTGGGTTCGCTCCCGTCGAGCGAGCTCATCAAGGTCTGCTTCTCGGGACAGTACACGCGCGAGGAGCTGCTCAAATACGTGTCGAGCAAGGGCGGTCTGGTCGCCTACCTGGGGACCAACTCGGTGATGGAGGTCGTGCAGCGCATCGGGACGGGCGACCAGCGCGCGGCGAAGATGCTGGAGGCGATGTGCTACAACGTCGCCAAGCAGATCGGCTCGCTGGCCGCGGCCCTCTCGGGGCGCGTCGACGCCATCCTGCTCACGGGCGGCATCGCCCACAGCACGTGGGTGGTCGACTACCTGCGCGCCCGCTGCTCGTTCATCGCGCCGATCGAGGTATACCCCGGCGAGGACGAGCTGGAGGCGCTGGCGCTCAACGCGCTGGAGGTACTGCGGGGCAACATGGAGGCCAAGGGCTACGCCTGACGCAACGAAAGCACAGCGGCATCCGGACGCGTCCTTTTCCCGACATGCGGCCGACGCGACGCCTTTCGCGGAACCCGGCGCAGAACTTGGCGCGCCATCCGGCGCCACACGCCGCAAAACCCTTTCGCGGAATCCGGGGCGCGCACACCGCTGCCGCACGACACACGAAAAACCGGCCCGCAGGCAGTGCCTGCGGGCCGGTTGCGTTATGCCCGGAGCCGCGGCCCACAGCCGACATACGCGCATACGAAAAAAGTCTCTGCCAAAGCAGAGACTTTTTCTTGTCGGGGAGACTGGATTCGAACCAGCGACCTCCAACTCCCGAAGCTGGCGCGCTAACCGGACTGCGCTACACCCCGAACGAAGGCCCTTATAACCTTAAGAGCGCACAAAGATAACCCTAAAATCCGAAACGACAAAATTTTTCAATTTTTTTTCAAGAAAAACGTGCTCCCCCCCCCTCCCGTTTTTTTTAATTACATTTGCGCAAACCCATCTCCCAGCCATGAAACCGCTTCTTCGCTTCATCTGCACGCTGCCCCTGCTGGCAGCCTGCACCGCCGCGCCGCAGGCCGATCGGACCGACACCTCGCGCGTGACGATCCTCTTCGACGACTGCCCCGACCAGCTCTCGACCCGCCGCTTCGGCAGCTCCATGAGGTCATTGCCCGAGACGACCGTCGACTTCGTCGACACGCTGCTGCGCCTGCGCCACTACACCCCGCCGCAGGCGGGCCGCGACACGCTCACGATACCCGCCTGGGGCGGCTACGCCGAGATCGTGCACCGCAACCAGTGCATCGAGGACAACTGCTATCTGATCGAAGGGGGCGACACGGTGCTCTTCACCTACGCCGCGACGGGGCGCCCGCAACTGCGCAGCCTCCGCTCGGAGCGCAACACGTGGCTCTACAACCTCCCGGAAGAGGACCCGAGGGCGATCCACCGCCCGACGGGCTACAACCTGCGCACGGTCTGCACCTACTCCAAATACAGGCTCATGTGGTGGGTGCTCAACGGCCCCAAAAGAAAGAGCGCGCCGCGCGAGCTGCTGGAGCGCTACGAGCGGTGCTGCCCCGACCTGGATTCGCTGCAACCGATCCTCGAGGCCTACGAGGCCGACTTCGCCGCGCGCATCGACTCGCTGGAGCGGGCGGAAGCCCTGCCGCCCCGCTACGCCGACCACCTGCGCCGCTGCCGGATGCCGCACGCCGGGCGCGACGACTCGGCACTGGGCTGCGACTCGCTGCTGCACTACCCCTCCGTGCAGCGGCTCGCGTTGAGCAGCGCCTGGGCGATACCCCCGCGCGAGGTGACCGCCGCACGGTGCACGCAGCTGGCCGCCGACACCGCACAGCGCCCCCTCGCCCGGGCCGCCGCGCTGCGCTACATGCTGGAGCGCCTCGCCTCCAACGACGGCGGCTGGCACCGCTTCGCGCCCGAGCTGCTCGACACCTGCAACCGCCTCTACGTGGCACTGACGGGCGATCGGAGCTACACGCCCGAGGTGATCGTCGGCAAACCGCACCTCGAAAACGGGTATACCGTGGACCTGGTGGTCGAGGCGGCCGACGGCACGCGCCACGATCTGGCCGACATCCTGCACCGGCTGCGCGGCAAGGTGGTCTACGCAGATCTGTGGGCCTCGTGGTGCGGCCCCTGCTGCGGCGAGATGCCGGCGGTGCTCAAGCTGCGCGAGGAGTATGCCGGCCGCGAGGCGGCGTTCGTCTATCTCTCGCTGGACGAGGGGCGCGAGGCGTGGCTGCGGGCAGCCGACCGGCACGCCGTAGAGCGGACCGGAGGCCTCAGCTATCGCGTGCTCAACGCCGCGCAGAGCCGCTTCATGAAGGAGATCGGCCACCACCGCATCCCCCACCTGCTGCTCTTCGACCGGCAGGGGCGGCTCGCCGACGACGACGCACCGCGCCCGGGCGAGGCGGCCGCACGCACGGCGATCGACCGTCTGCTCGCAGCCGAAAGCCGGACGGGACGGGTCCATTAGAATAAGGTGGGAGCGGAGGCCGGGAGGGGCGACCGGGGACAGAGGCCGACGACCTCGCGCCCGCGGCGCAGGGCCCGGCGCACGGTGTAGCGCGTGCCCCCGGGCGAACCGTCGTACCACGCCACGACCACCGACGCACGATCGACCAGATAGTCGTTGCGCAAGGCGTAGCAGCCCGGGCGGTAGGCGGGCAGGAGCACCACCTCGCTGTCGGCAGCGGCGCGCACGCGGGCATAGCGCTCGCGGTCGGCGGCCGAAAAGCCGCGCTCCTGCCCCTCGAAGGGGATGACGGCCACCAGAGCGATGTCGGGCAGCTCCTGGCGGCAGGCCACCACGGCCTCGGCGGCCGCCAGATCGAAGCCTACGGCCATGCCGCAGAGGAACGTGCGGCAGCCGCGGGCGTGAAGCCGCCGCACGACGGCGCACAGCGCCTCGGCGGCCTGGCCGCCGTAGGTGCGGTGTCCCGTGAAGGCGACAGAAGTATGGAGCGACGAAATCACCGATGCAAAGATAGGAGTTTGGCTCAGAGTTTGCACGTGGAGGCTATGAATTTTTAAAACTTCAAGCCTTATGAAAAACACAGGAATCGTCATCGCATCGCTCATCGGCGGTATGGTCGTAGGTTCGGCCCTCGCCATGTTGCTCACTCCGCAGTCGGGCCCCGAGCTGCGCAAGCAGATCAAGGATTTCATCGACAAGCAGAGCGAGAAGGTCCACGAGAAACTCGACAAGGTACACGAGAAGGTACAGTCCGAGATCGGCAAGGTAGCCAGCAAGTACGACAACGTGTAATCGGCAAACCGCGCGCATCATGGAGAAGAATGTCGAAAATCCGAAACGCGGGTACCTCGCCGCTTCGATCGCAGGATTCATCACCACGGCTCTGCTGGCGGTGATGCTCGGACTCACGGCTGCGGTCGCATGGCTCACGCAACTGACCGGATCGCTCGTAGCGGCTTCGCTCGTCATCGGCGGCTTCTTCGCCGTGATCGCCGCGATTATCTACCGCCTGTCGATCCGCGACGCCGTAGAGCAGCTGCGCACACAGGTGGAGACGGTCTACGACGTGGCCCGCGCGGCCAAGTCGGGCTACGAGTGGATCGCGGAACGCGTGCTGCTCATGCTCGCACCCCGCGAAAGCCGATAAGGCACACGCCACACGCAAAAAAGGAAGCGGCTGGGACGATTCCCGGCCGCTTCTGTCATGCGAGAAGAGCGCGAAGGCTACTTGCCGAAGTAGCGCTTGTAGAGGCCTTCGAAGCCCTTGCCGTGGCGCGCCTCGTCCTTGGCCATCTCGTGCACGGTGTCGTGCACGGCGTCGAGGTTCTGCTCCTTGGCCAGACGGGCCAGACGCATCTTGTCCTCGCAGGCGCCGCACTCGGCGTTCATGCGCTTGTAGAGGTTGGTCTTGGTGTCCCATACCACCTCGCCGATCAGCTCGGCGAACTTCGAGGCGTGCTCGGCCTCCTCCCAGGCGTAACGCTTGTAGGCCTCGGCGATCTCGGGATAGCCCTCGCGATCGGCCTGGCGGCTCATGGCCAGATACATGCCCACCTCGGTGCACTCGCCGATGAAGTGGTTCTGGAGGCCCTCCCACAGCTCGGGGCTGGCACCCTTGCCGTCGCCGAGCTTGTGGACAGTGACGAAATCCAGATCGCCCTCCTGCTCGACCACCTCGACGAACTTATCCTTGCCTACCTTGCACATCGGGCACTGCTCGGGTGCCTCGGGACCCTCGTGGATATAACCACAGACGGTACAACGCCATTTCTTTGCCATAATCTTAATCCGTTTTTTGTGTGTATTCCTGTTTTACATTGCAAAGATAGCAAAATCCGGCCAATCCCGCGCATCCTTCCGATCGTCTTTTCTTATGCGGCGATAAGCCCTGCTTATAGCTGCCGTCAGCCGCGCCGGTCGATCACCTCCTCGATGCGCTCGACGTCGGTCGTATCCTTGAGTAGCACGCGCTTCGCGGCGTCGAGCAGGTAGAGCGACGGGAGGGCCCGCAGGTCGTAGAGCTCCTCGCTGCGAATGCGCCCCTCCGTGTCGCAGGCGTCGAGCCACGAGGCGGGGAGGCTCGCTGCCGCCCGACGCCAGGCGGCAGCATCGACGTCGGGGGCGAGCGCCACCACGCACAGCCTCCCCCGCTCGACCATCTCCGAGAGCATGGGCGAGGCGACGAGGGCCTCGCCGAGCTCGCGGCACGCCGGGCAGTCGGGGTCGCCGAAGAAGAGCAGCGTATACTCGGCCTCGATGCCGCGGAGCGTCCCGCGCGTACCCGATCGCAGCTCATAGCCGAAGTCGGCGGCCGGCTCGCCCGGGCGGTTGCACCGCGCCATGCGCAGGTCGTATTCGGGGCGGATGCGCTCGTAGTCGTCGTAGTAGGGGGCCGCGAGAAGCGCCTCGAGCACGGGGATGTAGAGCTCGTCGTCGCGCAGCGGCGAGTTGGGGTCGTGCAGCACCGTGCGGGCCAGCATGGCGAACAGATCGAGCATGGGCCGCGAGGCCGAAGCCCGGCGCATGAGCGCGCGCACGGGGGCCGGGTCGGCCGCGCGCTCGGGCGTGGCCGCGAGCAGCACGGCGAAGCGGGCGAAGGCCTCGACCAGCTGCAACGTGTCGGCCTCGCGCACCTGGAGCGAGTCGGCGAAGTCGAAGCGATCCCAGTAGTGGTCGCGCAGGTAGGCGCGCCGCTCGGCGGGGGCCACGCCGGCCGGCACCTCGACGGGCCGGAAGCCACGCACCGAAGCCGGGGCCTCGGAGGCCGCGGGCCGGGCGGCACGACGGCCGCACGAGGCAACCCCGAGCAGGCACACGGCCGCCAGAAGCAGGCCGACGGCCACCGGGAGCAGCCCCGCGGCCGGGAGCAGGATCCGTCTCATCGCGCGGGCCGGATCAGAAACGGTAGCGGGCGCCGAAGATCAAACAGCCCGAAGCACCGATACCGGCCTCGGCGTAGGCCGCCAGGCGGCCGCCCACCTCCACGCCTACGGGCGAGGCCTGGAAAGCGAAGTCGGTGGCCGAGACGTCGCTGCCGCCGGCCTCGGCCTTGGAGAAGGTCGAGCCCACGCCCACGCGCGAATAGAGCGAGACGACGCGCAGGTTGAGCCACGTCCACTTGAGATTGGGCATCACCGTCCAGTAGTGGCTCGTGGCCGTACCGGCGGGCACGGCGTTGGCGGCCGGGACGATGCGGCGGTCGTTGGAGGCGTAGACCACCTGCACGCCGAGGCTGAGCTTGTTGAGCAGACGGAAATTGTAGCCCACGGTGACGGCACCCCACCCCTTCAGGCCGGTATCGTGGCCTGCGACCAGATCCTTGAGCAGGTCGGTGTAGGTGTCGGTCCACCCCGTGACGGGCGCGAAGCCGTAGGAGACCGAGAGCTCGCTGCGGCGCAGCTGCGCCGAGGCGGGAAGCAGGAAGAGCGCTGCGACGAAGAGTAGCAAAAGTTTACGCATCATATTCGTTCGTGTTTTTTCAATTCGGGGGCAAAAGTAATAAATTCCGCGGCCGGCGCAAAACGATCGGCCGCGCGTGGAGCCGTTCGGGCGAAAAAAAGGGAGCGTTCCGGCACTCGGAACGCTCCCTGCGGGTTGCGGCGAAGGCCGTTACTCGGCCGTCTCGACGCGGTAGAGCGCCACGTCGCCGGCCTCGGAGCCCATCACGCAGGCGTGGGCCTCGGCGATCTTGCCCTCGGCCAGGTTGCAGAAGACGCGGGCCGAACGGCCGTAGTCGGCGCACTCGCCCGTCTGGCGTGCCAGCAGGTAGGTGACGATGATGTGGCCGGCGGTCTCCACCAGACGGCGGGCGTGGAGGTCCTTGAAGCCCGGGGCCTGCTTATCGAGCGTCTCGACGCGGTCGACCATCTCGGCGAACTTGGCCGTCAGCGCCTTCAGACGCTCGACGACGGGCTGCATCTCGGCGCAATAGTCGCCGGCGGCATAGCGGCCGATCTGCTCCATGAAAGTGCCCTTCGTCACGGCGTTGATCGCCGCCACGACCTGCAGCTGCGAGGTGCCCTCGTAGATATTCATGATGCGGGCGTCGCGGTAGAGGCGCTCGCAGGGATAGTCTTTCATGAAGCCCGAGCCGCCGTGGATCTGGATGGCGTCGTAGGCCAGCTGGTTGGCATACTCCGACGAGAAGAGCTTCACCAGCGGCGTGAAGCCGTCGGCCAGGCGGTTGTAGAACTTCATCTCCTGGCGCTCCTCGCCCTCGAGCTGGCGCTCGTGCGAGATGTGGGTGTACTGCTTGTAGATCTCCACGAAGCGCGTGGTTTCATACAACAGCGCGCGGGCGCCCTCCAGCTTGGCCTTCATGACGGTCAGCATCTCCGAGACGGCGGCGAAGCGCACGATGGGCTTGCCGAACTGCTCGCGCTCGCAGGCGTACTTGAACGCCTCGCGGTAGGCCGCCTCGCACAGACCCACCGACTGGGCGCCGATGCCCAGGCGCGCGGCGTTCATGAGCGACATCACATACTTGATGAGGCCCATCTTGCGATCGCCGACCAACTGCGCGGGGGCGTTGGTAAAGACCAGCTCGCAGGTGGGCGAGCCCTTGATGCCCATCTTGTTCTCGATGCGGCGCACCTTCACGCCGCCGTCGCGCTTGTCGTAGACGAGCATCGACAGACCGCGCGCGTCGGTGGTTCCCTCCTCGGTGCGGGCCAGCACGAGCGACACCTCGCCGTCGCCGTTGGTGATGAAGCGCTTCACGCCGTTGAGCAGCCAGGTCTGACGCTCTTCGCTCCAGGTGGCCTTCAGCATCACGGCGCCCAGGTCCGAACCGGCGTCGGGCTCCGTGAGATCCATGGCGCACGTGGCGCCGGCCGACACCCACGGCAGGAACTTCTGCTTGATCTCCTCCGAGGCGAACTCGTTGAGCGTCTCGGCGCAGTCCTGCAGACCCCAGATGTTCTCGAAGCCGGCATCGGCGCGCGCCACCATCTCGTTGGCCATGACGAAGCAGACCAGCGGGAAGTTCAGTCCGTCGTACTTGCGCGGAAGCGTGAGGCCACTCAGACCGGCGTCGACGATCGCCTTCATGTTCTCGACCGTGCCCGAGGCGTACTCGACATGGTCGTCTACCACGCGGGGACCCTCGTGGTCGACCCCCTCGGCGTTGGGCGCGATCACCTCGCCGCACACCTCGCCGGCGATCTCAAGCACGCGGCGGTAGGAGTCCATCGCGTCCTCGAAGTTCTGCGGTGCGTGGTCGTAGAGATCCTTCTCGGCGAAGCCGCGCTCCTTGAGCTCCACGATCTTGCGCATCATCGGATGCTGGAGGTGGAACTGCAAATCCTTATTATCTGAAAAGAAATTAGCCATAATGGTAGTTGTTTGATTGGTTGATTATTCCTGTCGTCGCGTAAGCTCCAGGCCGATGACGAAGAAGTGGGGAACGCGGCCCACGATCTCGCTCGAAAGGTCGGGCGCGATCTCCCGCTCCCCGCAGAAGCGGAAAATGCCGGACCGCGCGTCGTACCACATCGACCCGAAGAAGAGCAGCGGGACGAAGCGGCCCTCGCCGAGCGGTGCGTCGAGGCGGAACGGGCGCACCAGATAGCGGTAGAACGGCGTGCACTCCTCCGCACCCGGACGAGCGAGCCCGCGCAGCGGGAGCTGCGCACGCGACGTAGCCATGCCGGCCAGATCGAAGACCACCGAGGCGAGCGAGTCGGCGCCCGAGGGATAGAACCCCACCGTCAGCCGCTCGGCCTGACGGTAGGTCCCCGTGGTCGGATCGGCCATCTCGTCGGGTCGGATCCCGTCCCGCGACTCGGCCGGGAAATCGGTCAGCATGAGCTTGTTCGAACGCAGGTAGAACACCCGGTCGCACTCCAGGTCGCGGCCGTCGGCATACTCCTTCACCCGCACTGTCACATCGTAGCGATCGGCGAGAAACTCCCGCAGATCGAAGCCGAAGGCCTTGTAGCCCGTCTGCTCGAGGAGCATGCGGAGCTCATCCAGGCCCGCCTCGCGGCTCCTCACCTGCTGCCCGAAGGCGGCCGACGAGAGGAGCAATGCACACGCGATGGATAGGAGACGCCGCATGATTACTTCGAGTTTTCCTTGTAATGCTTGATCATCTTGGGGATGATCTCGCAGACGTCACCCGTGATGGCGTAGTCGGCGATCTTGTTGATCGGGGCGTCGGGGTCGGTGTTGATCGAGATGACCATCGACGACTGGTCCATGCCGGCCGTGTGCTGGATCTGACCCGAGATGCCGCAGGCGATGTAGAGCTTCGGACGCACGGTGACGCCCGTCTGGCCCACCTGGCGCGCATGCTCCGTGAAGCCCGCGTCGACCGCCGCGCGGCTGGCGCCCACCTCGGCGCCCAGCGCCTCGGCCAGCTCGTGGACGAGCCGGAAGTTCTCCTTCGAGCCCATGCCGTAGCCGCCGGCCACGATGATCGGGGCCCCCTTGATGTCGATCTTGCGCTCCTCGATCTGGCGGTCGATGATCGTGACGGCCAGGTCCGAATCCTTGACGTAGCTGCGCCAGTCGATCACGCGGACCTCGCCGGCACCGGGCCGGGCGGCCTCCTGCTTGCGCATGACGCCCTCGCGGACGGTGGCCATCTGCGGACGGTGGTCGGGGTTGACGATCGTGGCGATGATGTTGCCGCCGAAAGCGGGACGGATCTGGTAGAGCAGGTCGCTGTAGCCCTTGCCCGTCTTCACGTCGTTGTGGTCGCCGATGACCAGCTGCGTGCAGTCGGCCGTCAGACCGCTGTGCAGCGCCGACGAGACGCGCGGCGCGAAGTCGCGGCCCACGCAGGTGGCGCCGAAGAGGACGATCTGGGGTTTCTCCTGTTCGATGAGACCGCACAGGGCCGCCGTGTGGGGCAGCGTGCGGAAGGGGGCGAAGATGGCGTCGTCGGCGATCCACACCGTGTCGGCGCCGTAGCGGGCCAGCTCCTTCTCCAGACCGGCCAGGCCGTCGCCCATCATGACGGCTTCGAGTTTGACCTTCAGCGTGTCGGCCAGCTCGCGGCCCTTGGTCAGCAGCTCGAGGCTCACGTCGGCGATCTTGCCGCCCTCGAGTTCGATATATACGAATATGTTGTTCATCGCGCTTGCGCTTTAACCGAGCGTGTGGCTCGCAATCAGTTCGACCATGAGTTCCTTGATGTCGCAGTCCGAGGCGGTGAGGCGCTTGGCCTCCTTGGCCTGGAAGACGACGTTTTCGATCTTCTTTACCTTGGTGGGCGAGCCCGTGAGGCCCAGCTGCTGCGGATCGGGATCGACGTCGGCGGCGGCCCACTCGACGATCTGCAGCGCGGGCTTGGCGGCAGCGCGGCGCGCAGCCTCCGAATCGGGCGCGGCGGCGATCTCCGACTTGGCCATCGCGCACTTGAAGGCCATCACGCGGCGGGCGTTGCGCGGGCGGCAGGCGGCGGCCGAAGCGTTGGCCGTCAGCACCACCGGCACGGGGCACTCGACCACCTCGGTGCCGTGCTCCAGACGGCGCTTGACCACCAGCGACGACTCCCCTATCTCGACGATCTGCTCGGCGTAGGTCACCTGCGGCAGGCCCAGCTTCTCGGCCACCTGCGGACCCACCTGGGCCGTATCGCCGTCGATGGCCTGGCGGCCGGCGACGATGATGTCGGGCGAGATCTTGCGCAGGGCGCACGAGAGGGCGTAGGAGGTGGCCAGCGTGTCGGAGCCGGCGAACTCGCGGCCCGAGAGCAGGTAGCCCCCGTCGGCGCCGCGGAACATGGCGTCGCGGATGATGTCGGCGGCGCGCTGCGGACCCATCGTCAGCACGTGGACCGTGGAGCCCTCGGTGCGGTCCTTGAGCGAGAGAGCCATCTCGAGCGCATTGAGATCTTCGGGATTGAAAATGGCCGGAAGCGCGGCGCGGTTGACCGTCCCTTCGGGCGTCATCGCGTCCTTGCCCACGTTGCGGGTATCGGGCACTTGCTTGGCCAGTACTACGATTCTAAGGTTTTTCATATATCGGTTGTGTAGGTATTTCTGTCGTTGTTTCGGGCGCGGAGCGTCAGCGCACGATCGTCTCGTCGCGGTCGGGACCCACCGAGATGATCTTTACGGGAACGCCCGTCTCGCGCTCGATGAACTCCACGTAGCGGCGGAACGCCTCGGGGAACTCGTCGTAGGAGCGGCAGCTGCGCAGGTCGCAGCGCCACCCCTCCAGATCGGTGTAGAGGGGTTCGATCGCAGCGTCGGTGGCGTAGGGGAACTGCTCGGTGCGCTCGCCGTCGATACGGTAGGCCGTGGCGACGCGGATCGTATCGAAGTCGTTCATCACGTCCGACTTCATCATGATGAGCTGCGTGACGCCGTTGACCATGATGGCGTACTTGAGGGCTACCAGGTCGAGCCAGCCGCAGCGGCGCTTGCGCCCCGTCACGGCGCCGAACTCGTGGCCCAGTTGGCAGAGGCGGTCGCCCGTCTGGTCGAAGAGCTCCGTGGGGAAGGGGCCGCTGCCCACGCGCGTACAGTAGGCCTTGAAGATGCCGAAGACCTCGCCGATACGGTTGGGGGCGATGCCCAGGCCGGTGCAGACGCCGGCGCAGACGGTGTTCGACGAGGTGACGAAGGGATACGACCCGAAATCGACGTCGAGCAGCGTGCCCTGCGCCCCCTCGGCCAGGATGGTGCGGCCCTCGCGGAGGGCGTCGTTGAGCACGTATTCGCTGTCGATCAGGCGGAAGCGCTTGAGGTACTCGACCGCCTCGAACCACTCGCGCTCCAGATCGGCGATGTCGTAGGCGTAGTCGAGGCTGCGGAGGATCGCCTCGTGGCGGGCCTTCGCGCGGGCGTAGATCGCCTTGAAATCGGGGCTCAGGAGGTCGCCCACGCGCATGCCGTTGCGGCTCACCTTGTCGGTGTAGGTGGGGCCGATGCCCTTGCCCGTGGTGCCGATCTTGCCGCTCCCCTTGGCCGCTTCGTAAGCGGCGTCGAGGATGCGGTGGGTGGGGAGGATCAGGTGGGCCTTCTTGGAGATGCAGAGCCGGTGCGTGAGGTCGTGACCGCTCTTGGCCAGCTCCTCGGCCTCCGAACGGAAGAGGATGGCGTCGAGCACCACGCCGTTGCCGATGACGTTGGTCTTGCCGCCCTGGAAGATGCCCGAGGGGATCGAGCGCAACACGTACTTCTCGCCGTCGAACTCGAGGGTGTGACCGGCATTGGGGCCGCCCTGGAAGCGGGCCACGATCTCGTAGCGGGGCGTCAGCACGTCCACCACTTTTCCTTTGCCCTCGTCGCCCCATTGCAGGCCGAGGATCACGTCTACTTTTTTCATTTATCCGAAAAGAATTATTCGCACATGTTAAGCTGCAAAAGACATTTTGCACCCAAAGATACGTAATTTTTGCGGAAAAGCCCAACGGAACGGGGCGAAAATACGCCGACGCGGGAAAAAGCGGAGCGGGAAACCGGGCGTCAGAGCTCCTCGACCACCGACGGGTCGTCGACCGCCAGACGGAGGATGCGCTGCTGCGCCCCCTTGTAGAGTACCTCGAGCGGGCACGCCGAGGCGTCGGCCAGCTCCATCTGCCGGGCGCAGCGCCGAAGGTCGAGCAGGCGGAGCGGATTGCCCGCGCAGCGGACCACCGAGAGCGACGGGGCCGCCAGGTCGAGCCGCCCTATCGCATTACGGGAGCAGTCGAGCTCCGCGAGCGAGCGCGACTCCCCCACCTCGAGCCGCACCAGCGCATTGCGCGCGCAGTCGACGCGACGCAGCGCGCGGAGCGGACGCAGGTCCAGCTCCGCGATGCGGTTGTCGGCGCAGTCGAGCCGCTCGAGCGAGACGAACTCACCGAGCTCGTCCATCCGCTCGATGCCCAGGCCCGGGCACGACAGATGACGGACGCGCTGCGCCTCGTAGCGCGAGAGACGACCGTCGCCGTTCAGATCGTAGGCCGCGAGGCAATGGGCGCGCAGCTGCGGATCGGAAATCGTTATGTAGGTGTGTCGGTTCTCCTCCTCGCGCGGATCGTCGGCCAGGCCGCACGAGGCGGCCGTCGCGAGCAGAAGCAGAGGAAGCAGGGGTCGCACGCGCCGGGGATCAGATGTCCACGTCGTCGTCCGACTGGGAACTGCCGCTCTCGGACGAGTCGTCGCCCTGGAGTTCGTCGGCCCCCTTCAGATCGTCGTCGTAGTAATCCTTGTCGTCCTCCTCCTGGGCGTTGTCGTCGATCTTAACGTCGATCTTCACCAGATAGGCCACCTCGTCGGTATCGAAAGGGACGGCATAGAAGAAATCGCCGTTGGGCTTGTCGACGCGCATCATCGCGTCGGTGAACCCGAGCGGGTATTTCTCCTTGACGGCCTCCTGCAGTTCGGCCGGAAGGTTATGGTAACTCGTTACGATATGTTTCTTTCTCGTCGTAGTCTGTGTAGCCATAGAACGTATTGCTGCGAAATTTTGCTGCAAGTATACGCAAAATTTGCATACTTCGCCACTGCGCCCCGTTTTTTTTGCTTTTTTTTCGAATCCGGCGGCCGTTCCGCGCAAATTGCTTACCTTTACGCGAGTTTCCCGCTTTTTAATATGGTACGACAACGCATCGAAGAGCTGCGCCGAGCGCTCGAACGACATAACCGGCTCTACTACATCGATAACGCCCCCGAGATCTCCGACTTCGAGTTCGACGCCCTGATGCGCGAGCTGCTGGAGCTGGAGGCCGCCCACCCCGAATGGGCCGACCCCAACTCGCCCTCGGTACGCGTGGGCAGCGACCTGACGGCCGAGTTCCGCACCGTACGCCACCACTTCCCCATGCTCTCGCTGGGCAACACCTACTCGCTCGGGGAGCTGCACGATTTTCTCGACCGCATCCGCCGCGAGACGGGCCGCGAGGCGGAGGTGGCGTGCGAGCTGAAGTTCGACGGCACGGCCATCTCGCTCACCTACGAACACGGCAGCCTGCTGCGCGCCGTGACGCGCGGCGACGGCACGGAGGGCGACGACGTGACGGCCAACGTGCGCACGATCCGCACCGTGCCCCTGCGCCTGCAGGGCGAGGGGTGGCCCGACTACTTCGAGATCCGGGGCGAGATCCTGATGCCCTACGCCTCGTTCGACCGCCTCAACGCCGAGCGCGAAGCGGCGGGCGAGCCGCTGCTGGCCAACCCGCGCAACGCCGCGGCCGGGACGCTCAAGCAGCAGTCGTCGGCCGTGGTGGCGCGCCGCGGGCTCGACTGCACGCTCTACCAGATCGCGGGCGACGAGCTCCCCTTCCGCTCCCACAGCGAGGCGCTCGCTGCGGCCCGCAGCTGGGGATTCAAGGTATCGGACAAGATGCGCATCTGCCGCACGACCGAAGAGGTCGACGCCTTCATCGCCCACTGGGACACGGCGCGGCGCGAGCTCCCCTTCCCCACCGACGGGGTGGTCGTCAAGGTCGATGACTTCGCCCTGCGCCGCCAGCTGGGCTTCACGGCCAAGGCGCCCAAGTGGGCCGTGGCCTACAAATTCAAGGCCGAACAGGCGCTGACGCGTCTGCAGAGCATCGACTTCCAGGTGGGGCGCACGGGCGCCGTGACCCCCGTGGCCAACCTCGAACCGGTGCTGCTGGCCGGCACCACCGTGCGCCGCGCGACGCTCCACAACGCCGAACAGATGGCCCAGCTCGACATCCGCCCCGGCGACTGCGTCTACGTCGAGAAGGGGGGCGAGATCATCCCCAAGATCACGGGCGTCGAGCTGGCGGCGCGACCGGCCGACAGCCGTCCGTTCGTCTACATCGACCGCTGCCCCGAGTGCGGCACCCCGCTGGTGCGCTACGAGGGCGAAGCGAAACACTACTGTCCCAACCAGGGCGGCTGCCGCCCCCAGATCATCGGCCGCATCCTCCACTTCATCCGCCGCAAGGCGCTCGACATCGAGGGGCTGGGCGAGGAGACCGTGGAGCTGCTGTACGACAACGGTCTGGTGGCCAACGCCTCGGACCTCTACGACCTGCGCCCCGAGCAGCTGGCGCCCCTGCCGCGCCTGGGCGAGAAGTCGGCCGAGAACATCGTGCGCTCCATAGGCCGCTCGACCGAGGCGCCCTTCCACCGGGTGCTGTTCGGGCTGGGAATCCGCTTCGTGGGCGAGACCACGGCCAAATACCTCGCGGCCCACTTCCGCACGCTCGACGCCGTGATGGCGGCCTCGCGCGAGGAGCTCGTCGAGGCCGACGAGGTGGGAGAGAAGATCGCCGACG
This sequence comes from Rikenellaceae bacterium, assembly GCA_902362705.1. GTDB lineage: Bacteria > Bacteroidota > Bacteroidia > Bacteroidales > Rikenellaceae > Alistipes. Next base: position 131,665 of record CABIXK010000005.1, on the reverse strand, counting down.
CCATCGTCGACTACTTCGCCGACGCCGGGAACCGCCGCATCGTCGAGCGACTGCGCACCGCGGGGCTGCGCTTCGAGGCCGAGGCGCGCGAGCAGGCGTCGGACGCGCTGGCGGGCAAGAGCTTCGTCATATCGGGCAAGTTCCTGAACCACAGCCGCGACGAGCTGAAGGAGCTCATCGAGCGGCACGGCGGGCGCAACCTGGCCGCCGTGTCGGGCAACGTCGACTTTCTGGTGGCGGGCGACAACATGGGGCCCGCCAAGCTGAAGAAGGCCGAGAAACTGGGCATCCGCATCCTCACCGAAGAGGAGTTCGCGGCGCTGCTCGACCGGGGCACCCGGGCGGATGCGCCGCCCGCAGCGGCCGACCGCACGGCGCACCCCGCGCACCCCGCGCCCTCCGGCAAGCCCTCGGAAGAGACGGCGGCCGGCGAAGCTCCCCGTCAGGGGGAGCTGTTCTGACACACGACACGAAAAACAAACGAAAAACGAGTACCGAATTATGATCCAACATCCACTCGCGGGCGTAGGCGCCGCAATGATTACCCCCTTCACGGCCGACGGCCGGGTCGACTACGAGGCGCTGGCGCGCATGGTAGACCACGTGATCGAAGGCGGCGTCGACTACATCGTCGCCCTGGGCACCACGGCCGAGACACCCACGCTCTACATGCCCGAGCGGGCCGTGATCGCCATGTTCATAACCAACCAGATCGCCGGGCGTGTGCCGCTGGTGATGGGCTGCGGCGGCAACTCCACCTCGGAGGTGCTCGACCAGCTGCGCGAGTTCGACCTGCGCGGCGCCGACGCCATCCTGAGCGTCACGCCCTACTACAACAAACCCTCGCAGGAGGGGCTCTACCAGCACTTCAAGACCGTGGCCGAGCACTCTCCGCTGCCGGTCATCCTCTACAACATCCCCGGGCGCTCGGGCGTCAACATGACCCCCGAGACCACGCTGCGCCTGGCGCGCGAGCTGCCCAACGTGATCGGCATCAAGGAGGCGTCGGGCGACATCGAGCAGATGCAGCGCATTCTCGACCGGAGGCCCGAAGGGTTCCTCGTGCTCTCGGGCGACGACGGCATGGCCATCGACCTGATGCGGCGCGGCGGCGACGGCGTGATCTCGGTGGCGGCCAACGCCTTCCCCGAGCGCTTCATGTCGTGCGTCGGCCACGCCAAGGCGGGCGATTTCGACCGCGCCGACGCCGAGTACGCCGCGCTGGACGAGGCCGTGCAGGCGCTCTTCGCCGAGGGCAACCCCACGGGGGTGAAGTGCGCCCTCTCGGTGATGGGCAAGATCGGCCCCACGATGCGCCTGCCGCTGGTGCCGGGCTCGGAAAAGCTGCGCGCGCGCTTCGAGGAGCTGATCGCCAGATACGATTTGCGGTAAATCTCCGTTCGTAGAGGAAAATCCCCGACACTATGAAACGACTGCTTTGCGCCCTGCTGCTGCTTCCCGCGCTCGCCGCGGCGAAAACGCCCGACGAGGAAGACATCGTGCTGAAGACCATCGACTCGTCGTCGCCCTACTGCCTCACGGTGCTCCTGATGCGCTTCAACGACCCCGCTGAAACACTCACCGACGAGGAGTACCACTACCTTTACTACGGCTACGCCTACCACGACAACTACAAGCCGCTGGAGAGCAATCCCGACATGGACCGTCTGCTGCTGATGGTATCGGGCGTCGATCCCGACCGCCCCGACCGCGAGACGCTCGAGGAGGTGCTCGTCATGGCGCGCCGGGCCGCCGAGCGCGACCCGTTCAGCCCCAAACTGCTCAACCTGATGGCCTTCGCCCACGGGGCGCTGGGGCACACGCAGGAGGAGCAGGCCGCCTACGACCGCATGAAGGGGATCGTAGGGGCGATCCTCGACTCGGGCGACGGCCTCACGCAGGGCACCGCGCGCCACATCCTCATGTTCGACCACGCCTACGACGTGCTGGCCGCCGAGGGGCTGGCCAACGGCGGACGCGGGCGCGTGGTGAGCCGCTCGGTGGAGTTCGTGCCGCTCGCCGCGCCCCAGGTGGTCGAAGGCAAGAAGCGCAAGGGCTTCTACTTCGACTTCAGCCGCATCTACCGCAACAAACCCGAAGGTTACACCTACAAACGCGACCGCACATGGCAGTTCAACAACCTCAAACCGCGCGTCTACAAATAGCCGTGCGGCGGCTCGCGGCCGCAGTCGCGCTCTTGGCGGCCGTCGCCTGCCACAAGGAGCCGACTCCCGATCCCCTGCCCGAGCAGCAGCAGACCGTCGTGATGCTCTTACCGTGGGCAAACATGTCCTCCTATTTCAAGCAGAACATCGCCGGCATGGAGCGGATCGTGGCCCGCGGAGAGCTGGACGGGGCGCGGCTCGTGGTTTACTTCATGGAAAGCGCTTCGACGGCCACTCTCTTCGAGTTGAAGGAGCGCAACGGCGCGTGCGAGCGGCGCGAGATCGCCCGCTACGACCGGGCGCCCGACTTCACCACGGCAGGCGGCCTGGCTTCGATCCTCGGCGCGGCGAAGCGGGCGGCACCGGGCAGACGCTACGGACTGATCGTCGGCTGCCACGGCATGGGATGGCTCCCCGCCGACGAGGCGGAGGGGCGCGCAGCAGAGGGCGCGGGCGTGGCGCGCGAGCGGGAGTACTGGGAACACGAGGCCGACGGGATGCCCCTCACCCGCTGGTTCGGCGGCACCTCAGCGGCCTACCGCACCGACATCGCCACACTCGCCGAGGCGATCCGCCGGGCGGAGATGCCGATGGAGTACATCCTCTTCGACGCCTGCTACATGGCCTCGGTGGAGGTGGCCTACGAGCTGCGCGGTGTCGCGCAGCACCTCATCGGGTCGACCTCGGAGATCATGGCCTACGGATTCCCCTACGCCGAGATGGGGGACCTCCTCTTCGGAGAGGTCGACTACGAGGCCGTATGCGAGGCTTTCTACCGCTTCTACGCCGCCTACCAGTTCCCCTACGGCACGATCGGGGCGATCGACTGCACGCAGCTGGAGGCGCTGGCCGACGTGATGCGCCGCATCAACGAACGCTACGCTTTCACAGGCGACGAGAACGCGCTGCAACGCCTCGACGGCTACTCGCCCGTGCGCTTCTTCGACATGGGCGACTACGTGGCGCAGCTCTGTCCCGACGCGGCGCTCGCGGCCGAGGCGCAGGAGCGGCTGCGCGCCGCGGTGCCCCACCACCGCCACACCGAATACTACTACTCGGCAACACCCGGCGGCAGCGGCTCCCACCCGATCCGCACCTTCTCGGGCATCACCACCTCCGACCCCAGCACGGCACCGCTCACCGTCGACGCCAAGCGCCGCACGGCGTGGTGGCGGGCGACCCACTGACCGCGGCCGGGGAGGGCGCGCAAAAAGCAAAGGAGCGACACCCTGCCGGCGTCGCTCCTTTGCTTTTGTCTCCTCGGAAGGTTATTCGTACTGCCCCGACTTGAGGCGCTGCACCTCCTCGTCGGTGAGGAAGCGCCAGCGGCCGCGGTTGAGGTTCTTCTTCGTCAGACCCGCATAGTAGACGCGGTCGAGCTTGGTGACGGTGTAACCGAGAAACTCAAAGATGCGGCGGACGATGCGGTTGCGGCCCGAGTGGATCTCGATGCCCACCTCCTGCTTGTTCTCCTTGACGTAGGAGATCTCGTCGGCGAAGATCTCGCCGTCCTCGAGCGTGATGCCCTCGGCAATGCGGTCCATGTCGGCGCGCGTCAGGGGCTTGTCGAGCGTCACCTGGTAGATCTTCTTCTTTTTATAGGAGGGGTGCGTGAGCTGCTTCGTGAGATCGCCGTCGTTGGTGAAGAGCAGCAGGCCCAGACTGTTCTTGTCGAGACGCCCCACGGGGTAGATGCGCTCCGAGCAGGCGCCCTCGACCAGCTCCATCACCGTCTTGCCGGCGTGGGGGTCGTCGAGCGAGGTGACGTAGCCCTTGGGCTTGTTGAGCACCAGGTAGACCTTCTTCTGGCCCTGTACGCGGCTGTCGTTGAACTTCACTTCGTCGGTGGGCATCACTTTCGTGCCCAGCTCGGTGACGACCTGCCCGTTGACCGACACCAGACCGGCCAGGATGAAGTCGTCGGCCTCGCGGCGCGAGCAGATGCCCGACTGGGCGATGAAGCGGTTGAGCCGCATGGCCCCCGTCTGCTTCTCGGGGTTGTAGCGCGGGTAGGCCGGCTTCTCGTCGCGGCGGAAGGGCGCCTTGGAGTCGCCGCCACGGAACGACGGCTTGGCATCGCCGCGGAACGAGGACCGGGAATCGCCGCCACGGAACGCGGGCTTGTCGCCCCCGCGGCGGTCGGTGAAGCTGCGGCCCGCGCCGCGCTGTCCGTCGCCGAACGTGCGCGGCCGGTCGCCATGCGACCGCTCGTCGCGCGCACGGTCGAAGCGGCGCTCGCCCTCCTCACGGGGGGCGAACTTCGGGCCGCCGAACGGCTTGCCGCCCGGGCGCTTGCCCTCGGAGGCGCCGAAGCGGGGCTTCTCGCCGAACGTGCGGGGCCGATCGCCCTGCGCGCGCCCCCGCTCCCCGAAGGTGCGGCCGCGGTCGCCCTGCGTGCGGGTCCGATCGCCGAACGTGCGGCGCGGGCGCTCCTCGTCGGAGTGCGTCTCGAAGACGGGACGGTTGTCGGCCGTGAAGTTGGGGTTGTACGACGCCCGGCCGCCCGGCTTCGCATCGCGGCGGGGACGCTCCCCGCCTTCGGCGCGCGGCGTGCGCGGTCGCTGCCCGGCCGGATCCGCTGCCGTCTCTTCGCCGCGGACACGCTTGTCGCGGCCGAAGCGCGCGAGCGCCGATGCCGGACTATTTTTCTGTTGCTTCATTCGTTTTCTTCTTAATTCTTAATGGTCGGCGCAAAGGTACGCTAATTTTCCGGATTACGGCACATTGCGTGCCGAAATAGGGAAAATAGTCGCACGGCGGCCATATGCCCGCGCACCGCGGCAGCCGAAGCGCCGGCAGCACGTCTCCCCCGCCCGGCGGCCGACAGCCGAAGCACCGGCCGGTCGCAACCCCGACACAATCCCGACGCCGGCCCCGACACGGCCCGTCAGAACTCCCGCCCCTGCTTGAGATCCTCGACGAAGCGGTCGATACGCTGCATCTGGGCCGGGATGTCGATGCGCTGCGGACAGTGGTGCACGCACTCGCCGCACCCGATGCAGCGGTTCGCCTGCCGCAGGCGGGGCACCGAGCGGTCGTAGCCGATCAGAAACTCGCGGCGCAGGCGGCGGTAGGCAGGATCCTGCAACGAGGCGGGCATGCGCCCCTCGTTGATGCACTTGTTGAAGTGGCGCAGCGTACCCGGAATATCGAGCCCGTAGGGGCAGGGCATGCAGTACTTGCAGGCGGTGCAGGGGATGGTGGGATAACGCAGCAGGGCCTGCGCCGTCTCCTCGAGAAAGACCAGGTCATCATCCGTAAGCGGCTCGAGCGGCGCACAGGTGCGCAGGTTGTCCTGCAGGTGCTCCATGTAGGTCATGCCGCTCAGCACGGTCTGCACCCCGGGCAGCGACCCGGCGAAGCGGAAGGCCCACGAGGCGACGCTCGCCTCGGGACGCCGCTGCCGCAGCTTGAGGGCGATGTGGTCGTGGACTTTCGAGAGGCGGCCGCCCAGCAGCGGCTCCATGACGACGGCCGGGATGCCGCGCGCGGCCAGCTCGCCGTAGAGGTACTCCGCATCGGTATTGCGGGGGTTGACCTCCTTGGCGTGGCGCCAGTCGACGTAGTTGAGCTGGATCTGCACGAAGTCCCAGCGGTATTTGTCGTGCTCGGCGAGCAGCCGGTCGAAGACGGCCACGTCGCCGTGGTAGGAGAAGCCGAGGTTGCGGATGCGCCCCGCGCGGCGCTCCTCCACGAGGAAGTCGAGCATGCCGTTGTCGATATAGCGCGCCTCGAACTCGCGCATGCCGCTGCCCATGCCCACGGCGTGGAGCAGCATGTAGTCGATATGGTCGGTCTGCAGCTCGCGGAACGACGTGCGGTACATCTCCATCGACGCCTCGCGGCTCCAGGTGGCCGGGGCGAAGTTGGAGAGCTTGGTGGCGATGAAGTAGCGGTCACGCGGGTGGCGCTTCAGGGCGATGCCCGTGGCACGCTCGGAGAGCCCCTTGCAGTAGGCGGGCGAGGTGTCGAAGTAGTTGACGCCGTGCTCCAGCGCATAGTCGACCAGACGGTTGACCTCCTCCTGGTCGATCTCGCCGCTGCCCTTCACCGTCGGCCAGCGCATGCAGCCGTAGCCGAGCAGCGACACACGGTCGCCCGTGGAGGGGTTGGTGCGACAGGTCATGCGGTCCGTGGGGATCGCGCCCGCGGCGGCACCACGACGCTCCGCCCCGCCCTTCGGGGCGCAGGCGGGGAGCGCCGCCGCCGACACCGCGGCTGCGCCGACACCCAGACGCCGGAGGAACTCGCGGCGGTCGATACGGTTCTTATTGTTCGTCTCCATAGCTTTTGTCAGATGATGCGGTGGCGTTCGTGGCCCTCGACGTAGATCGCGCTGAACGGGCGCGCCGGGCAGAGGTTCTCGCAGGCGCCGCAGCCGATGCAGCGCTCGGCGTCGACCGAGGGGATCTCGGGCGAGGCGGGGTCGGCGGCGGCGGAGCGGACCATGGCGATGGCACCCGCGGGGCAGTGGCGCGCGCAATTGCCGCACTTTACCCCGTCGGTCAGGGGCAGGCAGTTGGCCCGCAGCCACACGGCGTGACCGATCTGCGTCGACGACTTTTCGGCGGCCGAGATCCTGACGATGGCCCCCGCGGGGCACGCCTCCGAGCAGCGCGTGCACTCGGGACGGCAGTAGCCGCGCTCATAGGACATTTCGGGCTGCATGAGGGTCACGAGGCCCCCCGAGGGGCGCAGCACCCCGTTGGGGCAGGCGGCCACGCAGAGCTGGCACCCCGTGCAGTGCTGCGCGAAGCGGCGGATGCCCCCGCTGCCGGGAGGCACGATGCGCGTGGCGCGCTCGGGCACCTGCTTGTCGAGAATCACGGCCAGGCCGCCGTCGGTCTTCTTGCGCCGCTGGGCCCGCGCGACCTGCGCGGCCACCAGACCGAGCCCCGCGAGGAAGGTGCGGCGCCCCGAGTCGGCCGGGGCATGCTTGTCGGCCTGGGCAGGGCTGCCGGCCGGGACGGGAGCGCCCTCCTCGGACGGAGCTGCCTTGCGGCGGCGCGCGTAGGTGATCGCGCCGCGCGAGCAGCGGTCGAGGCAATCCATACAGACCACGCAGCGCGAGTAGTCGATCGCGTGGCGTTCGCTGTCGATGCACGAGGCCTTGCAGTTGCGCGCGCAGAGGCCGCAGCCGTTGCATTTCGACGTATCGATCACGGGGCGGAAGAGCGAATGGCGCGAGAGCAGCCCCAGGAGCGTGCCCACGGGGCAGACCGTGTTGCACCACGTGCGGCCGTTGCGCCAGGCGAGCCACCCCACCCCCGCGAAGGTTGCGGCGGCCACGGCGAAGGTCGCGGCGCTGCGCATCCACACCTCCGTAGCGTAAAAGGCGTAGCTGTCGGCCCGCTCGGCGAAGTAGGCCAGCAGGTTGTTGCCCCAGCCCCAGAGCGGCGCCAGCAGATTCTGCGCGATGCGGCCGTAGGCGCTGTAGGGCTCCAGCAGCGCCGCGAGCGACCCGACGCCCGCGACCAGTGCGGCGGCGAACAGCGCCAGCATCGCATAACGCAGCTCCGTCCGTGCGGGCGACCAGGAGTAGCGGTGGCGGCGGGCACGGCGGCCGGCGCGGCCGAAGAGGTCCTGCATCACCCCCAACGGGCAGACGACCGAGCAGTATATGCGGCCGAAGAGCAGCGTGAGAAGCAGCAGCGCCGCGACGATGCCGACGTGCAGCGCCAGCAGGGCGGGCACCAGCTGCACGCGGGCCAGATAGCCGAGCCACGCATGCGCCGTCCCCGTGAAGTCGAGGAAGAGGAGCGTAATGCCGACGAAGCAGAGCGAGGCCAGCACGATTCTGATTTTCCGTAACATAAACGCGAGTTATTAAATACAAAGATACGAAATGTCGAGCGCAGAAGCAAGCCGCAGGCTTGCGAAATGCTGAGACGGAGTATCTTCGGCGAAGCCAAGGATACGTAATGTCGGGCGCAGAAGCAAGCCCGCCGCGCAGTTTCCTCGCCGCGGCGCGCCGAGTTTGGACGGGATTACCTATCTTTGCACCGTCCGAGCGGCGCCTTCCGCGCCGGCGGCGCACGACAACACACACCCGACAGATCATGAACCGCGAAATACTGCGCATCGCCCTGCCCAACATCGTCTCGAACATCACCGTGCCCCTAATGGGCATCGTCTCGACGGCCATCGCCGGCCACTGGGGCGCCGACTCGGCGGCGACGATCGGAGCGCTGGCCATCGGCGTCTCGATCTTCAACTTCATCTACTGGAACTGCTCGTTCGTAAGGATGGGCACGAGCGGCTTGACCGCCCAGGCCTTCGGTGCGGGCGACTACGCCGAGTGCACCAACATGCTCTGCCGCGCGATGAGCGTGGCGGGCATCATGGGTCTGGCGATGCTGCTGGTGCAGTACCCCGCGGGCGAGCTGGCGCTGTGGGCCATGAACGGCAGCCAGATGACCCGCGACTACTTCTTCGCCCGCATCTGGGCCGTGCCGGCGGGCATCCTGCTCTTCGGCTTCAACGGCTGGTTCACGGGGATGCAGAACGCCGTGATCCCCATGACGACGGCCATCGCGGTCAATGTCATACACGTGGTGTGCAGCCTCTGGTTCGCCTTCGGCCTCGACATGGGTATCGTGGGCATCGCCTATGCCTCGGTGATCGCCCAGTGGACGGGCGTCGTGCTCTCGGCCCTGCTGCTGCGGGCCCGCTTCGGCCACCTGCTGACGGCCGTAGACTGGTCGAAGGTCATCGACCTGGGACCGCTGAAGACCTTCTTCGCCATCAACCGCGACATCATCCTGCGCACGCTCTGCATCGTGGCCGTCTACACCTTCTTCACCGGGGCGTCGGCCCGCATGGAGGATCCGTCGCTGCTGGCCGTCAACACGCTGCTGCTACAGCTCTTCACCCTCTTTTCCTACATGAACGACGGCTTCGCATTCGCCGCCGAGGCGCTCACGGGCCGCTTCATCGGCGCGCGCGACGCGAAATCGCTGCGCCGCAGCACCGTGGGGTGCATCCTCTGGGGCACGGCCGTCTCGGTGCTCTTCGTGGGGATCTACCTGATAGGCTGGCGCGAGCTGGTGGGGCTCTTCGTCGACGGCGACTCGGCCGACGCACCGCGCATCGTGGAGCTGGCCGGGCGCTACATCGGCTGGATCATCGCGATCCCCATCGCCAGCGCCATGCCCTTCATCATGGACGGCATCATGGTGGGCGCCACGCGCACGCGCGTGATGCGCAACTCGATGTTCTGGTCGACGGCCGCCTACTTCGCAGTCTTCTACGCCTGCGAGCCCGTCGTGGGCAACGACGCCCTCTGGCTCGCCTTCACGCTCTACATGTTCCTGCGCGGCGTGTTGCAATACTTCATGACCCGCCGCCTGAAGGAGATCTACGCCCAGGTGCAGGACTGACCGCTCGGGCGACCGGAAGCCCGGCGACAAGCCCAACCGCAGCCCCGGCGACGACCGTCCCCGGCACCGCGGCGGCAGCCCCCGCAGGCTCTCCCACACCGTCCCGCACCGGCAACGCCGGCCGACACCACCCAGCCGGCCGCACCGCACGAAAAGCCCCGGCACCGTAAAGGTGCCGGGGCTTTATCGTCGCAGCGCGAGCGCTTACTCGCCCTTGAGCTTCTTGAACTCGGCGTTGTACTTCTCGTACTTCGCCATCATGCCCTCCTCGTCGCGCACGCGGAAGCAGAGCGACTTGAGGTAGTCGAGCGCCTGAAGATCCTCGGGCTTGATCTGGTGGGCCTTCTCCAGCCAGGGCACAGCCTGCATGTAGATGGCGGTCACGGCCTTCAGGTCGTCCTCATAAGCCGAGGTGCTGTTGTACTGCTTCTCCTCCTGGATGATGCGGTTCTCCTCGTCGGCCTTCAGGATGTAGAACATGCCCAGCCAGTAGTTGCCGTCGAACAGATCGGGCTGGATCTCGGTCACCTTGGCGAACGAAGCGATCGCCTCGTCGAAGTTCTTCAGCGCGTAAAAAGTACGGCCGCGGCCGAACCACAGGTCGACGTTCTCGGGGTTCTCGGCCAGCGAAGCATCGATCATCGCCACCAGGTCGGCGGGGTCGCCCACACCCTCCTCTACCGTGTAGAGCTGGATGAGCGCCTCGAGGATGTTCTCGTTCTTGGGATACTTCGAGATACCAGCCAGCAGGGTGTCCTTAGCCTTCACGACGTTGGCCGGATCGGCATCCTTCTGACCGTAGTAGCAGTGGAAGAGGTAGTAGTAGAGGTAGCCGGCCTCGTCGGCATAGCCCTGCTCGAGCGCCTTGTTGAGGTACTCGGCGCCCAGCGCATACGATGCGGGGTTGTTCACGCCGTCCATCGTGCGCAGGTTGCCCGCGTAGTAGAGCAGCGAGGGATCGGCCTTGCCGTAGACGGGAACGGCCTGGGCCGCATAGGCCGTGGCGAAAGCGTCGGCCGAAGCGGCGTGCATGCCCGTGTCGAGGCCTGCATTACCGGCCTGCGAGCAGAAGTCGCTGACCTGCTGCAGACCCTCCTTCGCCTTCGGAGCGGCCTTGGGATCGACCTCGGCAGCCTTGGCATAGGCCTCGATGGCCTTCTCGGGGGCGTTCTCCACCACCCACTTGGTCTGCGTCCAGGCGGCGACCTTGCCATCCTTGAGGTAGACGGTCACATAGGGATATACCCACGCCTCGAACTGGTTGTTGTTGAGCGTCTCGGCGCCCGTCGATGCGGGATCGCCCATGGCCAGCTTGAGCAGCATCGACTCCTGGCCGATGAAGAGGTCCTTCGTAGGCTCGGCGGCCGCCTCCATGAAGATCTTGCCGCGGTTGATCCACGTCGCGGCCTTGGCGTTCTTCTTGGCATCGGCGATGTCGGCGTCGCTCTTGGCGATCTTCGAGCGGATGGCGCTCTCGTTGACCTTCTGCGCCTGCACGGCGGGCATCGCCAGCAGCAGGGCGGCAAAGGCCGTCATCATGATTTTCTTCATAACAATCTGAAATTTAAGGTTTTTCAAATATTTCTCAATCGTTCGGGGCCGGCCGCGCCGGCTCCCTACTCACAAAGATAACCAAATAATCGGTTCGCGCAACCGTTTCCGGCCCGCGGGCGCGCTCCGGCCGGCAATCACGCCTCGGCCGGGGCCTCGCCCTCGCCCTGCGCCGGAGCCTCGGCAGCCTCGCTCTCGTCGGAGGCCGGCACGGCCATCACCGAGGCGATGGCGTCGCCCTCGCGCAGGTTGATGATCCGCACGCCCTGCGTGGCGCGGCCCGCCAGGCGGATCTGCGACACGGCCGTGCGGATCGTGAGGCCCGAGCGGTTGATGATCATCAGGTCGTTGTCGTCCGTGACGGCCTGGATCGAGATCAGCGCTCCCGTTTTCTCGGTCACGTTGATCGTCTTCACGCCCTTGCCGCCGCGGTTGGTCACGCGGTACTCCTCCAGGTCGGTGCGCTTGCCGTAGCCGTTTTCGCTCAGCACCAGCACGTCCTGCTTGGAGTCGGGCTCCACACAAATCATGCCTACCACCTCGTCGTCCTCCTCGATCGAGATGCCGCGCACGCCGGCGCCCACGCGACCGATCGGACGCACCGTATTCTCGTTGAAGCGGATCGCCTTGCCGCCCCGGGCGGCGATCATCACCTCGGCATTGCCGCTCGTGAGCTTGGCCTCGATGAGCTGGTCGCCCTCGCGGATGACGATGGCGTTGACGCCGTTCTGGCGCGGACGCGAGTAGGCTTCGAGCTTCGTCTTCTTGATCGTGCCGTCCTTGGTGCACATGATGATGTAGTTGCTGTCGACATACTCCGCGTCGTTGAGCCGCTTGACGTTGATGTAGGCGCGGACCTTGTCGCCCGGCTCGATCTGGATGACGTTCTGGATGGCGCGGCCCTTCGACGAGCGGGTGCCCTCGGGGATCTCGTAGACCTTGAGCCAGTAGCAGCGGCCCTTCTCCGTGAAGAAGAGCATCGTGTTGTGCATCGAGGCGACATAGATGTGCTCGATGAAGTCCTCGTCGCGCGTGGCGCTGCCCTTGGCGCCCACGCCGCCGCGGTTCTGCGTGCGGTACTCGGCCAGGGGCGTGCGCTTGATGTAGCCCATGTGCGAGATGGTGATGACCATGTCGTCGTCGGCGTAGAAGTCCTCGGGGTTGAACTCCTCCGAGGCATAGACGATCTCCGAGCGGCGCTCGTCGCCGTACTTCTCCTTGATCTCCAGGAGCTCCTCCTTGATGATCTTCATCTGCAGCGAGACGTCGGCGAGCACCTCCGCCAGGTGGGCGATCAGGCGCTCCAGCTCATCGCGCTCGGCCACCAGCTTGCCGTGCTCGAGCCCCGTCAGGGCGCGCAGGCGCATCTCGATGATGGCCGAAGCCTGGATCTCCGAGAGGCCGAAGCGCTCGATCATCGTCTGCTTGGCCTCGTCGGGGGTCTTCGACGAGCGGATGATGCGCACGATCTCGTCGATGTTGTCCTGCGCGATGAGCAGACCCAGCACGATGTGGAGGCGCTCCTCGGCCTTGCGCTTGTCGAAACGCGTGCGGCGGACCACCACGTCGTGGCGGTGCTCGACGAAGTATTTGATCAGGTCGCGCAGCGGGAGCAGCTGCGGACGGCCGTTCACAAGGGCGATGTTGTTCACTGCGAACGAGGTCTGCAACGGCGTGTTCTTATACAGGGTGTTGAGTACCACGCTGGCCACGGCGTCGTGCTTGAGGATGACGATGATGCGCAGGCCGTTGCGGTCCGACTCGTCGTTGATGTAGGAGATGCCCTCGATCTTCTTCTCGTTGATCAGGTCGGCAATCTTCTTGATCATCTCGGCCTTGTTGATCATGTAGGGGATCTCGGTGATGACGATGCACTCGCGGCCGCTGGGGGTGTGCTCCACTTCGGTCTTGGCGCGCATCACCACGCGGCCGCGACCCGTGAGCAGCGCCTCGCGCACGCCCTCGTAGCCGTAGATGATGCCGCCCGTGGGGAAGTCGGGGCCCTTGACGTACTGGAGCAGCTCCTCGCCCTCGATCTCGGGGTTGTCGACATAGGCGCAGCAGGCGTCGACCACCTCCGAGAGGTTGTGGGGCGCCATGTTGGTCGCCATACCCACGGCGATACCGCTCGAGCCGTTGACCAGCAGCAGCGGGATGCGCGTCGGGAGCACCGTGGGCTCGGGGATCGTGTCGTCGAAGTTGAGCGTCCAGTCGACGGTCTCCTTGTCGATGTCGGCCATCACCTCGTCGGTGATCTTGCGCATGCGGGCCTCGGTGTAACGCATGGCCGCGGGCGAGTCGCCGTCCATCGAGCCGAAGTTGCCCTGGCCGTCGACCAGCGGATAGCGCATCGACCACTCCTGGGCCAGGCGGACCATCGCGTCGTAGACCGACGTGTCGCCGTGGGGGTGGAACTTACCGAGCACGTCGCCGACGATACGGGCCGACTTACGGGTGGGCTTGTCGGAGTAGAGGTTCAGTTCGGCGCTCATATCGTAGAGGATGCGGCGGTGTACGGGCTTCAGTCCGTCCCTCACGTCGGGAAGCGCTCGCGAGACGATGACCGACATCGAGTAGTCGATGTAGGCCGACTTCATCTGCTCTTCGATATTGATGGGGATGATGCGTCCCATCAGACCGGCATTCTTTTCTTCTTCTGTCAGCATTATCTTCAGCGGATTTTCGTTCTTATTAACGAGCAAAAATAGCGTTTATTTCCGATTTGAGCAACTTTCGGGGCCCAAATTCGCGCACCGCGCACACCTTTTGCCGCGCAACGGCCCGTTTTAGCCCCTTTTCGTGCGATCTGACGGCCCGAAAAAAATCGCCCGACCGAGGGTCGGAGCTCCGGCGGACCGGCACCCGGACGCCGGACAGGAAAAATCGCTTCGCCGCGGGCGTTTTTTTGACGCAGGGCAAACGGAGATTCCCCGCAACGGATTACCTTTGCAGCCGGTAACGAACAATCGAACAACCGACAACAGACCCCGACCACCATGCAACCCACCGCTTCGTCCGCCTTCGCTGACACCAAACCCCACTACGAACTGCTCGACGGCCTGCGTGGCGTAGCCGCGCTGCTGGTCATATGGTACCACATCTTCGAGGGCTTCGCCACGAGCCCCGTCGACCAGATGTTCAACCACGGCTACCTGGCCGTCGACTTCTTCTTCATCCTCTCGGGCTTCGTCATCGGATACGCCTACGATGACCGCTGGAAGGGGCGCATGACCGTCGGCGGGTTCTTCCGGCGGCGCCTCATACGCCTCCACCCGATGCTGGTCATGGGCGTCGTGCTGGGCGCCGCGACCTATGCGATCCAGGGCTGCGTGCAGTGGGACGGCACCCGCGTGGCCGGCTGGGCCGTGGCGCTGGCCCTGCTGCTCAACCTGCTGCTCGTCCCGGCCCTCCCGGGATCGGCGGCCGAGGTGCGCGGCAACGGCGAGATGTTCCCGCTCAACGGCCCCAGCTGGTCGCTCTTCTTCGAATACGTCGGCAACATACTCTACGCCACGCTGCTGCGCCGGCTGTCGACGCGCGCGCTGACGCTCCTCGTCGCCGTGTCGGGCCTCGGGCTGGCGGCCTATGCCGCGGGCAACCTCTCGGGTTACGGCCACATGGGCGTGGGCTGGTCGCTGCTCGACCACAACCTCCCGGGCGGGCTGCTGCGGCTGTCGTTCTCCTTCTCGGCCGGTCTGCTGCTCTCGCGCCGCTTCCGCCCCGTGGCCATGCGCGGCGCCTTCTGGATCTGCAGCGCGGCGGTGGCCCTGCTGCTCTGCATCCCCCATATCGGCGGCGGCGACACGCCGTGGATGAACGGCCTCTACGACGCCGCGTGCATCCTCTTCGCCTTCCCGCTGCTGGTCCGGGTGGCCGCGTCGGGCAAGACCACGGACCGCACCTCGTCGCGCATCTGCAAGACACTGGGCGACATCTCCTACCCGCTCTACATCGTCCACTACCCCTTCATGTATCTGTTCTATGCCTGGCTGTGGCGCGAAGGGCTCACCTTCGCTCAGACGTGGCCCGTGGCCATCGGCCTCTTCTTCGGGAACATCGCCCTGGCCTACCTCTGCCTGAAGTGCTACGACGAGCCCGTGCGCGAGTGGCTCGGACGGAGGCTCCGAACGGGGAAATAGCGGCGCCTTCGCACAGAAAAATCCCGGAAACACCCTCTCGGCAAAGGTGCTTCCGGGATTTTCCATGCAGGGCGGCGACGCCTCTGCACGGGCGCCCGCGGCCGGTCCGCCGCAGCGCCGGGGCGTTGTAACGTAAGGGAAGAATACGTATCTTTGCAGCCAAAATCCGAACCGATGAATCCGATTCTCACTCCCCGCGAGGCACTCGCGTCGATGGAGCGCTCGGCCGACGCCAAGCTGCGCCACCCCGCACGGAAAACCCTCCTGCTCGCCTTCCTGGCAGGCGCCTTCATCGCCATGGGTGGCCTGCTGTCGCTGATGGCGGGCTTCGGATTCCCGGGGGCCGCGGCAGCACCGGGGCTCCAGCGCCTGCTCTCGGCCGCGGTCTTCCCGCTGGGGCTCGTGCTGGTGGTCTTCACCGGCGCCGAGCTCTTCACGGGCAACAACGCCGTGCTGGTGCCGGGGGCGCTGCGCCGCCGCTACGGCTGGAGCGCCGTGGCCCGCAACTGGGCGCTGGTGTGGACGGGCAACTTCGTCGGGGCGCTCTTCTTCGGCGGGGTGCTCACGGTGCTGCCCGGGATGCTCGCACACCCCCTCTGGCACGAGGCGGCATGCAATGCGGCGCTCGCGAAGGTCGCCCTGCCGTGGACGACCGTCCTGCTGCGGGGCATCGGGGCCAACTGGCTCGTCTGCCTGGCCGTATGGCTGGGAATGTGCGCCACGGAGACGCCGGGGCGCATACTCGGGCTCTTCCTGCCCGTGGCGGGGTTCGTGGCGATGGGCTACGAGCACAGCGTGGCCAACATGTTCTTCATCCCGGTGGGGATGATGCTCGGGGCCGACATCTCGGTCGCGGAGCTGCTGTGGCGCAACCTGCTGCCCGCCACGCTGGGCAACATCGCGGGCGGAGCGCTCTTCGTCGGGGCGCTGCACGCCTACCTGTGGCGCGAGTGAGCGGCTAACGGAAATCGATCAGCTCGTAGTCGGCGTAGCGCGCCGCGTCGAACGTGAGCACGGGGCGCTGCAACTTCTCGAACGAGAGGATCGAGACCTTCACCTCCAGTCCGTCGGCCACGTAGGTCACGTACTGGGGCAGCGCACGCTGCGCATCGACGCAGAGCAGCACCTCGCTGACGGGCCCCTTGCCGCGGGGCGTCAGGCGCAGCAGCGCCCGCTCGGCATCGGCCGAGAGGAGCTCGGCGGCGTAGCTCTCGTCGAGGAAGTCGAAGGCGTGGGTGGGGTTGTCGAGCAGGTTGCGGCTCGCCGGATCGACCGACACGACGGTCACCTCGCGCGCCACGCGGCTCACCTCGTAGCGGATGCTGCCGTCGCAGAAGACCTCCGCATCGCCCAGCACCAGATAGTAGCTCTCGCCGTCGACCAGGTAGTAGCCCCGGCCGGCGAACTCCTCGGAGGTGGTGACCGAGAAGTGGACAGCATAGCTGCCCTCGCGGGCGATGGCGGCGTCGAGCCGCTCGAGCCAGGCTGCGGCATCGCTCTGCGCCGCGCAGGGAAGCGCCGCCCCCAGGAGCAGCACGGCCTGCCAAAACATCGTTTTCAGTTTCATCGTTCTACGGATCAGAATAAGCCCAGGTCCTGCAGCTTCGCCTCGAGCGAGGGCAGGTCGTGGAAGAGGATGTCGCGCGGCTTGGCCCCCTGCTGGCGCCCGACGATGCCGGCCCGCTCGAGCTGCGTCATGATGCGCCCGGCGCGGTTGAAGCCCACCTCGTAGTTGCGCTGGATCATCGAGGTGGAGATCTGGCCGTTCTGCACCGCCTCACGGGCGATCTCGGCGAAGAGCGAGTCGTAGCGCACGGGGGCCGACGACTCCTCGCTGCCCAGGCCGCCGCCCTCGCCCCCCTCGGGCGCGAAGTCGGGCAGCTGGTAGGCCTCCGTGTAGCTCTGCTGGCCGGCGATGTGGTCGACGATGCGCTCCACCTCGCGCGTCTCGACCAGCGCGCACTGGATGCGCGTCAGCTCGCCGTCCTTCGAGAAGAGCATGTCGCCGCGGCCGATCAGCTGGTTGGCGCCCGGCTGGTCGATGATCGTGCGCGAGTCGATCATCTGCATCACGCGGAAGGCGATGCGGGCGGGGAAGTTGGCCTTGATGCCGCCCGTGATGACCTTCACGTCGGGACGCTGCGTGGCGATGATGAGGTGGATGCCCACCGCACGGGCCTTCTGCGCCAAACGCATGACGGGCCGCTCGACCTCGCGCGCCATCATGATCAGGTCGGCGAACTCGTCGACCACCACCACGATGTAGGGCATGTAGCGGTGTCCCTTCTGCGGGTTGAGCCGGCGGGCGGTGAACTTCTCGTTGTATTCGACGATGTTGCGCGCCCCGGCCTCGCTGCACAGCTCCAGACGGTTGTCCATCTCGGTGCAGAGCGAGTTGAGCGTGTAGACCGCCTTCATCGGGTCGGTGATGATCGCCTTCTCCTCCGACTCCATCTTGGCCAGGAAGTGGCGCTCGAGCTTGGCGTAGAGCGAGAACTCGACCATCTTGGGGTCGATCATCACGAACTTGAGCTGCGCGGGGTGCTTGCGGTAGAGCAGCGAGGTGATGATGGCGTTCAGACCCACCGACTTACCCTGACCCGTGGCACCGGCGACGAGCAGGTGGGGCATCTTCGCCAGGTCGAAGACGTAGTTCTCGTTCTGGATCGTGCGGCCGATCACCACCGGCAGCTCGGCCTTCGACTCCTGGAAGCGCAGCGAGCGCACCGACGAATACATCGACACCACCTGCTTGCGCTGGTTAGGCACCTCGATGCCGATGGTTCCCTTGCCGGGGATGGGGGCGATGATGCGGATACCCAACGCCTTGAGACTCTGGGCGATGTCGTTTTCCAGGCCCTGGATCTTCGAAATCTTGACCCCCTGCGCCTGCACGATCTCGTAGAGCGTCACCGTGGGGCCCACGGTGGCCTTGATGCGCTGGATGGGGATGCCGAAGTATTTGAGCGTCTCCTCGATGCGCGACTTGTTCTCGAAGATCTCCTCGTCGGTCACCTCCGAGTCGGACATGTAGTCCTCGAGCAGCGTCACGGGCGGACGGCGGTAGTTTATGAGGTCCTTCAGCGGATCGTAGGCCTCCTGAGCGATCGACCGCTCGTCGACCAGCTGCGCGCGGCCGCTCTCGACCGTCACCACGACTCCCTGCTCCGGCGCGGCCGCGGGGGCGGGCGCTGCGGGAACATCGGGCGCCACGGGTGCGGCGAGTATTGCGGGTGCGGCGGGTGCCTCGGGCGCCACGGGAGCGGCAGGCATTGCGGATACGGCGGGTGCCACGGGCGTCCCGGCAGCCGGCGCAGGCTCGGGCGCCGGTTCGGGCGCCGGTTCGGGCGCCGGTTCGGGCGTCGGTTCGGGCGTCGGTTCGGGCGCGAGCGAAAGTTCGGTGAAGGGGCCGTCGCTCACGACGGGCGCGGCGGGCTGCGGCGCAGTGCGCGGAGCGGCCGCAAAGGGATCGTCGAGCGGTTGCGCAACGGTCGACGGCGCAGCATCGTCGCCGCGCAGGGTGAGCTCCGTGAAGGGTCCGTCGTCGACCTGCTCGGCGCGGCGGAGCGCCGGACGCGCCAGCTCGACCAGCCCGCCCGCCCCCATCACCACGCGCTCGGCGCCCCCCGAGAGGTCCACCTCGGTGAACTCCTCGTCGGCCGCCGCCTCGCCGGGCAGGGTCATCGGCTCCTCGGCCGGATCGTCGGGTCCGTACTCGAGGAAGGGATTCTCGTCGTCGGCCTCCGCCGGCGCCTCCTCGGCCGCACGGCGGATGACCAGCTCGGAGCCGGCATCGGCCGCGGGCTCGGACTGCGGCTCGGGGCGGGTCGACGGCGCGGGTGCGGCCGCGGGTGCCGCGGGTGCCGCGTGCCCGTCGTCGAGCGGCTGGTCGGCCGGGGCGGCATGGGGCGCCACCTTGCGGCGCACCACCTCGACGAAGCGCTCGCTGCCCCCCACCATCGCATTGCCGGCCTCGTTGACCTTGTTGATGAAGTTGCGGTTGATGAAGACCCCCGTGAGGATCCAGCCGCCCAGAAGGGCGATGACCGAGCCGAAGACCCCCAGGTTGCGGCGCAGCAGATCGCCCACGCCGATACCGAACGCGCCGCCCCACCCCGTCGAGCTACAGAGGCTCCAGTGGTCGGAGAAAGCGAAACCCAGCGTCAGCGAGCCGAGGATCGTGATGAAAAGCAGCGAGAGGATCGAGTGGTTGAACAGCAGCGGACGCTGGCGGATGATGCGCACCCCCACAAGCAGCACCATGACCGGGATGAGGATGCCCATGAGGCCGAACGAATCGTCGACGAGCCACATGCCGATGCGCGCGCCGATCCACCCGCAGAGGTTCTCGGGCTCGACGCCCAGCGTGGCGCGTTCCTCGGCCGAGAGCAGCAGGCCGCTCTGGTCGCCGGCCCAGCAGAAGTAGGAGAAGAAGACCGCGAAAGCGGCGAAGAGCCCCGTGAAGAAGAGCACGAGGCCGCCGATCCAGCGGGCGCTGTCGCCGTTGGTGCGCGCCGCGGCCGGTCGGCCGGCAGAGGTGGAAGAGCTGCTATTTCGGGTTGCCATCGTATGCAGGATATGCGGCCCGCCGGATCGCCGACCGGGCCGGATGAAGGATCGCTTTAACGGAGCAAAGTTAGGGAAAATCCGGGACAATTCAGAATCGAATCGTCAAAAATCGCGCCGCCTCCGAAGGCGCCGCGCCCCGGATCAACGGCCGAAGGCCTTGCGCTCCAGCCGCAGCTGGTAGGCCTCGTCGGCGAAGGTCAGAAAGTCGTAGCGCGGCTCCCGATCGGGATCGCAGCGCAGCCCCCCCGCGTCGAGCAGCTGCACCACGCGCCGCGCCACGGCGGGCGACGGATCGACGATCTCCACCCCGCGCCCCGCCACGACGCGCCGCAGCACGGGAATGAGGAAGGGATAGTGCGTGCAGCCCAGCACGATCTGGTCGGCGCCGCGCGCGAGCATCTCCGCCACGGCAAGGCGCACGGTGCGCTCGGCCTCGTCGGTCGCCTCGCGGTCGCCCTCGACCAGCTCGACGAACCCCCGGCCCGGGGCGGCGACCACCTCGATGCCCGAGCCGTAGCGGGCCGCCGTGCGGCGGAACAGATCGCCGTCGAGACTCCGCTCCGTAGCGAGCACCCCCACCACCCCGCTGCGCGTGGCCAGGCAGGCGGGCTTCACCGCGGGCTCCATGCCCACGATCGGCAGCGGCGCATACTTGGCGCGCAGGGCCCCGATCGCCGCGGCCGTAGCCGTGTTGCACGCCACGACGACCATCTTGCATCCCTCGGCGACGAGCCGCCCGACAGCCTCGTCGGCCAGACGCGCCACCTCCTCGCGCGGGCGGGAGCCGTAGGGGCAGTTCTTGCCGTCGCCCAGGTAGACGAGCGCCTCGCAGGGCAGCGCGCGCCGCACCTCCCGCCAGACCGTCAGCCCGCCGAGTCCCGAGTCGTAGATGCCTATGGGACGGTTATCCAAACGAAGAATTGAAAATTGAGAATTGAAAATGGAAAATTAAAGAACAAACGACTGTCAGTCTGTTGCTTGAAGCGCTTTGACGATCCGATCGAGGAGCTCGTCGTCGCTCGCGGCGGCGCAGTCGAAGACCAGCTGCGCCCGGGCGTAGAACGCCTCGCGCTCGGCCATGTCGCGGTGCATGAACGCCACCAGCTCCTCGTCGGAAAGGCCCCTCAGGCGCGGACGCCGCTGCCGCCCGTAGGGGCTCATGCGGCAGGCGATCTGCTCGGCCGGGCGCCGCAGGTAGACCGTCAGCCCCGCGCCGTTCATTCGCTCCATGTTGTCGCGCCAGACGGGCAGCCCGCCCCCCGTGGCCACCACGCCGACCCGCCCCTCGTCGATGAGCCGGTCGAGGGCCGCACGCTCGGCCTCGCGGAAGCGCGCCTCGCCCTCGTAGCGGAACAGATCGCACACCGAGGCCCCCTCGCGCTGCTCGACCTCGCGGTCCGTGTCGGCCCACTCCACCTCCAGGCGCCGGGCGATCCGGCGCGCGAAGGTGCTCTTGCCGCACCCCATGTAACCGACCAGGAAGAGGGTTTTCATCGTCGCGGAGCCAAAGGTCAGAAGAGGTCGAGCTGCGCGGGATCGAGCAGCGGATCGTCGGCGCTGCGCTCGATCTCCAGCGGCGCACCGGCGGCCGGCGCGGCGGCGCTCTCCGAGGCACTCCCGGCTGTCGGAACCGACGCAGCGGCCGGGGTTGCGGCCGAAACGGAGGCCTCCCCGGATAGGCCCGCGGACTCGGCGGCCGGATCGTCGGCCGACGCCTCGGCGGGCTCCTGCGGCAGCTCGGGCTCGATGAAGCGCAGCGAGGCTACCTCGTAGGTAGTCAGACGTTTGCCCTTGGCGCGGTGGCTCTTGACCCCCACGAAGTCGTCGACCTCCACCAGGTCGGCCGGACGCTGGGCGTGGGCCCCCTTGTAGGTGATCTCCAACCGGGCGCCCGCGCAGCCGGTGATGCAGACCAGCTCGGCGCTTCCCTCCTCGTCGAGGAACGACTGCATGCGGTCCGACAGCTCGGCCGTGAAGCGCTTCATGTAGTAGTAGCGCTGCTCGCGGTCGTAATAGCAGAGGCTGTAGACGCGCCCGGGGAGGTAGCGGTCGACGTGCACCGTGTCGTCGGGGAAGTGCTGCATCAGGTCGTAGCCCGTGATGTAGTACTGGTTCTTGGAGGTGCGGACGATGAGCTTGTCGTCGCCCTTGAACTCGCCCAGCAGGCGTCCGCGTCCGTCGGCGTTCAGGCGGCGGACATCCTCGTCGAACCAGATGTCCTGCCCGCCGAGGGTCGACGTGCCGCGCTCCTTGAGCACGATCTTGTGTATGCCGTAGCGCGAGAAGAGGTTGCCCTGGCTCTGGCGCCCCTTGATCGCCAAGGTCGAGAAGTCGAGGTCGACGATCACCCGCTTCAGGCGCGGGCGGGGCTTGAAGTAGACCTTCAGCACCTCCGCCTCGCCGTTGGGGTTGACCGTCATGTAGAGGATCTCGCTCTTGGGCGTTCCCTTGGTGATGTCGTACTCCTTGTCGCGCGTGATGCCCTTGATGGCGCAGCGCTTCATCATGATCGGGCCGTTCTTGCCGTCGCGGTAGAGGACGTTGTAGATCGTGCGCTCGTCGTTGCGCTTGAAGACACCTATATAATAGATGTTGCGGGCGAAGAAGGCCTTGTCCGAAATGCGGGTGATGACGTAGCGCCCCTCGCGCGTGAAGACGATCACGTCGTCCAGATCCGAGCAGTCGCAGACCGGCTCGGCATCCTTCATCGACTTGCCGATGCCGAAGAAGCCCTCCTCGCGGTCGACGTAGAGCTTGGCGTTGGTCACGGCGACCTTCGAGGCCTCGATCGAGTCGAACTCGCGCAGCTCGGTG
This sequence comes from Rikenellaceae bacterium, assembly GCA_902362705.1. Classification (GTDB taxonomy): domain Bacteria; phylum Bacteroidota; class Bacteroidia; order Bacteroidales; family Rikenellaceae; genus Alistipes. Next base: position 109,048 of record CABIXK010000005.1, on the reverse strand, counting down.
CGCCGCTCGCGCCCCTTGCCGTACTTGTCGCGGATGCGCTCGTAGTAGGCCACGGCGTACTCCGTGAGGTGGGCCAGGTGGAAGCGCGTCTGCTCGATGTCGGCCTCGATCTGGCGGATCTCGTTGTCGGCCTTCTCCGTGTCGTAGCGCGAGATGCGGATGAACTTCAGCTCGGTGAGGCGCTGCACGTCGTCCGTCGTCACGGCGCGGCGCAGGCGCCCCTTGAAGGGCTCCAGCCCCCCGTCGACGGCCGCATAGGCCTCCTCGCGCGTGCGGCATCCCTCGATGAGCTGGTAGAGCTTGTTCTCGATGAAGATGCGCTCGAGCGAGGCGGCATGCCACGCCCCGTCGAGCTCGTCGAGACGGATCTCGAGCTCGCGGCCCAGCAGCCACTTCGTGTGGTCGGCCGAGCGGCGCAGGATCTCGCTCACACCCAGGAAGTGGGGTTTCTCGTCCCAGATGACGCAGGCGTTGGGCGCGATCGATACCTCGCAGTCGGTGAAGGCGTAGAGCGCGTCGATGGTCTTGTCCGACGACTCGTCGGGCGATACCTGCACGATGATCTCCACCCGGTCGGCCGTGTTGTCGTCGACCTTGCGGATCTTGATCTTGCCCTTGTCGTTGGCCTTGATGATCGACTCCTTGATCGACTCGGTGGTCGTGGTGTAGGGAATCTCGGTGATGGCCAGCGTGCGCTTGTCGATCTTCGAGATGCGGGCGCGCACCTTCACCGCACCGCCGCGCAGGCCGTCGTTGTAGCGGCTCACGTCGGCCATGCCCCCCGTGGGGAAGTCGGGCCAGAGCTGGAAGTCGCGGCCCTGAAGGTGTGCGATGGCGGCATCGATGAGCTCGACGAAGTTGTGGGGCAGGATCTTCGAGGCCAGACCCACGGCGATGCCGTCGGCACCCTGCGCCAGCAGCAGCGGGAACTTGATCGGAAGGGTCACGGGCTCCTCGTTGCGGCCGTCGTAGGAGCGCATCCACTCGGTGGTCTTGCGGTTGAACACCACGTCGAGGGCGAACTTCGACAGCCGCGCCTCGATGTATCGGCCCGCGGCCGCCTCGTCGCCCGTGAGGATGTTGCCCCAGTTGCCCTGGCAGTCGATCAGCAGGTCCTTCTGCCCGAGCTGCACCAGCGCGTCCTTGATCGAGGCGTCGCCGTGGGGATGGTACTGCATGGTCTGGCCCACGATGTTGGCCACCTTGTTGTAGCGGCCGTCGTCGACCGACTTCATGGCGTGGAGGATGCGCCGCTGCACGGGCTTCAGGCCATCCTCGACATGGGGCACGGCGCGCTCCAGGATCACGTAGGAGGCGTAATCCAGAAACCAGTTCTTGTACATGCCCGTGAGCTTGCGCACGCCCCCCTCGTCCTGCGTCAGGCGGTCGTACTTGCCCGCACGGGCCCGTGCGGCGGGCGCCGCGGCGGCCTCTTCGGCCTCTTCAGCGGCGTCGGTATCGGCGGCGGCAGCTCCGGCGGCGGCGGTTTCGGCTGCGCCGTCGTCCGCCGTGCCGGGGGCCGCAGCCTCCGCGCGGAGCTCCTCGTCGCGTTCGATCTTATCTTTTTCTTCTGACATATGCTAACTTATCCGTAAATCCTGCTCGACGAGGTCCTCCTCGATACGCAGGTTGTCGATGATGAAGCCCTGGCGCTCGAAAGTATTCTTGCCCATGTAGAACTCCAGCAGGTCGTGGATCGGGTCGTCCTTGGTGATGCGCACCTTGTCGAGGCGCATCCCCTCGCCGATGAACTCGCGGAACTCGTCGGGCGAGATCTCGCCCAGACCTTTGAATCGCGTGATCTCGGCCGAGGCGCCGCACCGCCTGAGCGCCCACTGCCGCTCCTCCTCCGAGTAGCAGTAGTGGGTCTCGCGCTTGTTGCGCACGCGGAACAGCGGCGTCTGGAGGATGTAGAGGTGGCCGCGGCGGATCACCTCGGGGAAGAACTGGAGGAAGAAGGTGGTGATGAGCAGGCGGATGTGCATACCGTCGACATCGGCATCGGTGGCGATGACCACCTTCTCGTAGCGCAGGTTGTCCATATCCTCCTCGATGTTGAGCGCCGCCTGCAGCAGGTTGAACTCCTCGTTCTCGTAGACCACCTTCTTCGTCAGTCCGAAGCAGTTGAGTGGCTTGCCGCGCAGGGAGAAGACCGCCTGCGTGCGGGGGTCGCGACTCTTGGTGATCGAGCCCGAGGCCGAGTTACCCTCCGTGATGAAGATCATCGACTGCTCGGCCAGCTCGCTGCGGTCGGTGCGGTGGATCTTGCAGTCGCGCAGCTTCTTGTTGTTGAGCGACACCTTCTTGGCCGTCTCGCGGGCCTTCTTCTGGATGCCCGAGATGGCCTTGCGCTCCTTCTCGTTCTCGACGATCTTCTTCTGAAGTATCTGCGCCGTCTCGGGGTGCTTGTGGAGGTAGTCGTCGAGATGCTTTCCGAGGAAGTCGGCCACGAAGTTGTTGACCGACACGCCCGGCGATACCTCCTTCGACCCGAACTTGGTCTTCATCTGGTTTTCGAACAACGGGTCGTCGACCTTGATCGAGATGGCGGCGATGATCGACGTGCGGATGTCCGACGGATCGTAGTCCTTGTGGTAGAACTCCTTCAAGGTCTTGGCCACGGCCGCGCGCAGCGCCGTCTGGTGCGTACCGCCCTGCGTGGTGTGCTGGCCGTTGACGAACGAGTCGTAGCTCTCGCCGTAGCCCGAGCCGTGGGTGATGACCACCTCGATGTCCTCGCCCGTGAGGTGGATGGGAGCATAGAGCGGCTCCTCGGTCATGGTGTCGTTGACCAGATCCAGCAGGCCGTTCTTCGAGACGAAGCTGCGACCGTTGAGCGTAAGTGTCAGGCCGAGGTTCAGGTAGCTGTAGTTGCGGATCTTCTGCTCGACATACTCCATGTTGTAGTCGTAGGGGCCGAAGACCTCCTCGTCGACGCGGTAGGAGATGTAGGTGCCGTTCTTTTCCTCCACGCCGCTCTCCCACGTATCGCTCACCTCCAGGCCCTGCGCGAAGACCACCGTGCGGGCCTCGCCGTCGCGCACCGAGCGGGCCGTAAAGGAGCTCGAAAGCATGTTCACGGCCTTGACGCCCACGCCGTTGAGACCCACAGTCTTCTTGAAGGCCGTGCCGCCGTACTTGCCGCCCGTGTTCATCTGCCCGACGGCCGCCGAGAGCGACTTGAGGGGGATGCCGCGGCCGTAGTCGCGCACCGAGACCATCTTGTCCTCGATGGTGATGTCGATGCGCCGGCCGGCGCCCATGATGAACTCGTCGATCGAGTTGTCGACGACCTCCTTTATCAGCACGTAGAGCGCCTCGTCGGGCTGCGAGCCGTCGCCCACCACACCCACGTACATACCCGGACGCAGCCGGATGTGCTCGCGCGGCGAGAGGGTCACGATGGCGTCGTCGCCGTAGTCGCCCGTATTCTTATTATCAAGTAAATCTGCCATAGTTCGGGTTAGTTGGTTTCGCGCATCCGCCGCAGCGCGTCGCACATCGCAGCGTGCGTGCGTTCCATGAGTTCATGCACCTCCGAGGCGGCCACCTCATCGGCCGAGACGGGGGGCAGCACGCGGATGCGGATGCGGTTGCCCCAGTTGAAGAGAAGATTCGGCCGCATGAGCGTGCGCGTGCCGTCCATCACCACCGGGAGAATCGGCACCCCGAGCTCTTTGGCCAGCAGGAAGGCCCCCGCCTTGAAGCGGCGGATCTCGCCGTCCTTCGAACGCGTGCCCTCGGGGAAGATCGCCACCGAGGCGCCGCGACCGAGCCACTTGCCCCCCTCGCGCAGCAGCTGCGCCATCGCCTCCGAAGCGCGGCCGCGGTCGATGCAGATGTCGCCGTGCAGGACGAGGAACTGCCCGAAGAAGGGGACGCGGAACACCTCGCGCTTCGACACCCAGCGGAAGTTGAGCGGGAGGTAGTAGAGCGCCGGGATGTCGACCACTGTATTGTGGTTCAGCACGATGACATAGGGCCGGCTGCGGTCGACATGCTCCAGCCCCTCGATGCGCTGCCGCCAGCGGGGCGGAACGGCGAAGAAGATACGCACCAGCACGCGCGAGAGCTCGTGCACTGTGCGGCGGCCCCGGTCGAAGGGGGCGCAGACGACCAGCGCCACGGCAGACAGAATCATAAAGACAGTGCACAGCAGCACCAGGAAGAGGTAGTATAGGGCACTCAGCATCTTCGGCGGGATTAGGGTTCAATCGTGCAAAATTAAACATTTTTTGCGAATCGGGCCGAATCGGACCGCCGCGATTTTTCAACAACGGCTCCGATTCGCGCTTTTCGGCGCCTCGCCCGGCGTCCCCGCTGCTGCCGGGTGTGTCCGCCGCCCCCGCCGCCGTCGGGTGTGCCCAGCTATCCGTCGGCCCAGCCGCCGACCGACGACTCGCTCCGCCCACCACTACCCCGCTCGCCGCCCAACCGCACGCCTCTGCCTCACGCGCCCTGACAGCCAGCCGTACCCGTTGCAGCTCGCCACCTCGGCCGCAACACCTCACGCACCGCCTACCCTGCCCCGCGTCCGCCGCCCGCCTCTCAGGAGCCATGCAGCGAAGAGAACCGCGCGCAAAGCATATCTATTCGCCGCATATATATATTTGTGTGAAAAATTTTCAGAAATAAATACTACTATGTTTTGCATAATACAAATAAATTTATATATATTTGCACCATCGAATAACAACACAAGCAAACATAACAATCAAACGGAATAGTATGAAACGAATTGTTCTCCTGATCGTGATCCTCGCAACGGCCGCCGCCCAGGCCCTGGCGGCGCACACATGCCCGGCCACGGGCCGCGTGGTCGACCCGCAGGGCGAGGGAGTGGGCTACGCCTCGGTGGTGCTGCTGCGCGGCACCGAACAGCAGGCCGGCATGTCGACCGACGCGCAGGGCCGCTTCGAACTGAAGGTCCCGGCGGGCGACTATACCCTCGTGGTGCAGTTCCTCGGCTACGAGACCATCGAGCGGCCGGTGCGGATCGAGGAGCGCAACGACCTGGGCGAGATCGTGCTGGAGCCCTCGTCGACCGACATCGACGGGGTCGTGGTCGAGGCCCGGCTCATCCGCCGCGAGGCCGACCGCTTCGTGGTCGACGTGGCCAACTCGCCCGCGGCGCTGGGCAAGGACGGCGTGGAGCTGCTCGAGCACGCGCCCGGGGTCTGGATCGACGGCGAGAAGATCACCGTCAACGGCAAGTCGGGGTCGAAGGTCTACGTCAACGACCGCGAGCTGCGCATGCAGCCCGAGCAGCTGCTCACCTACCTGCGCTCGCTGCGCGCGGAGGAGATCCGAAAGATCGAGGTGGTGCCCGCGTCGGGCGCCGACTACGACGCCGACTCGTCGGGCGGCATCATCAAGATCACCCTCAAGCGGCGGCGCGAGGACGGCATCCAGGGCTCGGTGGGCATCCGCACCGACCAGAGCGGCCTGGCCAACGTGTGGGTCCCCTCGGGCGACCTGGCCTACCACCGCGGGCGCCTCGACCTCAGCCTCTCGTCGGCATGGGGCTACTTGGGCAGCAACAAGGTATATTCCAACGAACGAACGCTCTACACGGGCAGCGACAAGCAGCTCGCGGCCGAATCGGAGATCGCCTCCCGCAGCCGCAACGGCGGGGCGAACGTCAGCGCCGTCTACGAGCTGAGCGACCGCCACAGCATCGGCGCCGAGCTGGCCTACTACCGCTCGGGCGAGCCCGAGGATACCCGCACCAGCTCCCGGATGGCGGCCGCCCAGGCCACCTCGACGGAGAGCCGCTACCTCGGGCGCGACCGCTCCGACAGCTACAACGCCACCTTCAACTACATCTGGAAGATCGACACGCTGGGCTCGACCTTCAAGGTGCTGGGCGACTACTTCCACCGCAAGTCGCTGGCAGGCTACGACAACGCGAGCCGCATCACGCCGCCCGCACCCGCCGCCGCGGTCGACTCGCTCTACCGCAACGACACGCGCAGCACCTACGACGTGGCGGCACTGACGCTCGCGCTCGAGAAGCGCTTCTCGCCCCGCTGGGGCCTGAAGGCCGGCGCCAAGTACACCCACAACGACATGCGCAACGACGCCCTCTACGAGTGGCTGCGCGGCGAGGAGTGGCTGCGCAACGACGCCCAGAGCTACGCCTACGACTACGTGGAAAACATCGCGGCGCTCTACGGCATCGCAACGGCCGACCTCGGACGCTGGAGCCTCGTGGCGGGCATCCGCGGCGAATACACCTCCACCCGCGGCCGCGGCGGCGAGGCGCGACAGGAGTACTTCTCGCTCTTCCCCAACGCCAACCTCTCCTACTCGCTGACCGACGACGGCGCCTACACGCTCATCGCGCAGTATGCCCGCACGATCCAGCGCCCCAGCTTCTGGAACCTCTCGCCGCGGCGCATGCAGATCTCCGACTACACCTACCAGGTCGGCAATCCGCACCTCGTCCCGGCCTACTCCGACGACGTGAGCCTCACGCTGGTGCTCGCGCACAAATACACGCTCACGGCGGGCGCGACGCTCCAGCGCGACGAAATCAACCAGACGATCGCCGCCGACGCCGACAACCCCGACATGCTCGGCGCGCTGTGGGTCAACTACGACGACACGGAGGCCTACTACCTCACGGCCAACCTCCCCTTCCGGCCCGCCAAGTGGATGTCGCTCAACGTCAGCGCCACCTACATGCGGCGCGGCGAGCGGCTCGACCGCTCGGCCCCCGAGGTCTTCCGCAACATGGTCCAGGCGCGGGCCGCGGCCACCTTCACCCTGCCCGCCAAGTTCTACATCGACCTCTCCTACCGCTTCCAGGGCCGCATGACGTTCGGCTCGGCGACCGTCGACCCGATGCACCGCCTCTCGGCGGGGATCAAAAAGCGCTTCGGCGAGCGCTTCACCGCGGCCGCGTCGGTCGAGAACCTGCTCGACCAGGGGCAGACGGTCCGCGCCCGCGGCGAGGGCTTCGAACGCAGCGTCCGCATGCGCCAGATGTGGTCGAACCGCTACTTCAAGGCCTCCTTCGTCTACCACTTCAAGGCGGGCAAGGCCTTCCGCAACAAAAGCGTGGAGAGCGGCGCCGCCGAGGAGAAGGGGCGCATGTGACAACCGCACAGCGACGAAAAAGGGGCACCCGTCGGGTGCCCCTTTTTCGTGTGCTCGGACCGGATGCCTACCGTGCCCGCCGGAGCTGGTGCAGCAGGTGCGCCACGCGGCCTCTGAACGGGAGATGCGCGGCGATCGTGCCGCCGGCCACGACCAGCAGCACGGCGAAGAGGATGAGCGACACGCCGGCTACGATGCGCGGCGTGAGCTGCTCGCCGAAGACCGCGACGCCGAAGAAGAGCGCCGTGACGGGCTCCAGCGCCCCGAGGATCGCCGTGGGCGTCGAGCCGATGCGGTGGATGGCCGCAGCCATGGCCACGAGCGACAGGATGGTCGGGAACAGTGCCAGCGACACGGCGTTGACCCACAGTGCGGGCGTAGGCACGGCCTGCAGGTCGAGCCCCAGGCGCAGGCGCACCACGTAGACGCTCAGACCGAACAGCAGCGCATAGAAGGTGAGCTTCTCGGTCGGGAACGAGGCCAGCGACGAGCGGTTGACCCCCACGATGTAGACCGCATAGCAGAGCGACGAGAGGAAGACCAGCGCGACGCCCGCCATCGAGAGCGTCTCCCCGTCGCCGCCCCGGTAGAGCAGCCCCACGCCGGCCAGCGCCAGCAGGATGGCGATGAGGGTGGCTGCCGAAGTCCGCTCGCGGAAGCCCACGGCCATGATTGCCGCCACCAGCAGCGGATAGAGGAACAGCAGCGTGGAGGCGATACCGGCGGCCATGTGTCGGTAGCTCAGGAAGAGGAAGAGCGACGAGAAGGAGAAGAGCAGCCCCATGGCCGCCAGGGGCAGGATCTCCGAGCGGCGGACGGCGAACGACTGCCGCCTGACGAGCATGAGCCCTCCCAGCATCGCCACGGCCAGCACATAGCGGTAGAAGAGCACCGAGTCGGTACCGAGGCCCGCCTCGTAGAGCGGCAGGGCGAAGAGCGGGTTCAGACCATAGAATGCGGCGGCTACGGCGCCGAGCGCGTAGCCGCCGCGTTTCGAACGCTCCATCGTCAGAACGCGACGCTGGGAGCGGCCTCCGCACCCTCGGCGGCCTCGAAATAGGGTTTGCGGTCGAAGCCGAAGAGCCCGGCGACCAGGTTGGCCGGGAAGCGGCGCACGGCGACGTTATAGCGCTGCGCCGCCTCGTTGAAGTCGGCGCGCGCCACGGCGATGCGGTTCTCGGTGCCCTCGAGCTGGGCCTGAAGCTCCAGGAAGTTCTGATTGGCCTTCAGGTCGGGATAGTTCTCGGCCACGGCCAGCAGGCGCCCCAGCGCCGAGCGCACCTCCGACTGGGCCTGCTGGTAGGCCTCCAGCGACTCGGGCGTCATGTGGTCGACCGAGAGGGTCATCGACGTGGCCTTGGCGCGCGCCTCGACCACCCCCTGGAGCGTCGCACTCTCGTGGGCGGCATACCCCTTGACCGTATTGACGAGGTTGGGAATGAGGTCGGCACGACGCTGGTACTGCGTCTCGACCTTCGACCAGGCGGTCTTCACCGCCTCCTCCTTGACGACGAACCCGTTGTAGGTTACGTAGAGGAAGATCGCCACCACGGCGATCGCCCCGATCCAGATCCATTTTTTCATTTCGCGAACTTATTTTTCGGTTATACATCCTTTACCATTTCGAGCCGGCGCCGCCGCCCCCGAACGATCCGCCGCCGAAGCCGCCGCCGAACCCTCCGCGACCGCCGCCGAAGCCGCCCAGACCGCCCGCCACGGGACCGCCGCCCCGCCCCAGGCCGTTGTCGCGCCGGTGCGTCTCGCGCCGCCGCACCGTCTGCCCGCAGTGGGCGCAGACGTAGGTGACCTCCACGGTGCGGGCCACGGGAGTCAGCGACACGGTCTTCGACGCCTCGGGCCGCAGCCCCAGCCGCCCGCACCGCGGACAGCGCGTGCGCCGCACGTAGCCCAGCAAACCCAGCCCCAGCGGCAGCAGGAAGAAGAGCCCCACGAGCGAGAGCACCGCCCACGCGGGGAGTTCGTCGTCGGCCTCGTCGGGCCCGAAGTCGAGCTCGCCGCCCCGCAGCAGTTGCGCCGCAGCCTCCACGCCCAGGAGCATGCCCCGGTCGTAGTCCTCCTCGCGGAAGGCCGGGAGCATGTAGTTGAGCTGTATGCGTTTGCACACGGCGTCGGGCAGCACGCCCTCCAGGCCGCCGCCCGTCACGAAGCGGATCTCGCGCCTATCGCGCACCAGCAGGATGCCCAGGCCGTTGTCGGCGTCGCGCCGCCCCACGCCCCAGCTGCGGAAGAGCTCGATGGCGAAGTCGAAGACCGACTCGCCCGCCACGTCGTCGACGGCCACCACGGCCACCTGGGCGATGCCGCGCTCGCGCAGCGACGCGCAGATCGTGTCGAGGCGCGCGACGCACCCGGACGAAAGGATCCCGTCGGGATTGGAGACGTAGCGGTTGCGGTCCGCACGCTGCACGTGGGGAATCTCATCGATGCGATATGTTCGCGCCCCGACGCCCGCGGCGGCGAGCAGGAGCAGACAGCAGAGGAGGTAGCGTTTCATAGGGGCAAAGGTACTAAAAGTCGAGCGCAGAGACAAACCGCAAGATTTGTTTCTGCCGAGACGGAGTATCTTCGGGCGCAGCCGAAAACCAGAGAGAGCGACAGCAAACCCCGTACCGCAATCGGCGGACGCGCCCCACCGCGCGCACCGCTCCGCCGTCGCACCACCCCGCCGCCACGCCTCAACGGCCGTCAGCGCACCAGAATGCGGTAGCTCCACGGCGCCATGATCTCGTCGACGCGGGGCGGCAGCTCGTACCGCGCGCCGGTCACGGCATCGGTATAGGCGCCGGCATATACGCCCGTATCGTACACGGCCTGAATCGTATAGGGCGATAGGTTCATCACCGCCACGACCCTATCGCCGGCCGTCTCGCGCACGAAGGTCATGAGGCAGTCCTCGGCGTTGTTGCGGATCTCGACCATCTCGGCCCCCGACTCGCCCGCCGAGAGCGCCGGATGGGCGTGCCGCAGCGCCGCCAGACGCCGGTAGAGGGCCGTGAAGTCGTTGGCGACGTAGCGGTCGGCGGGGATGGGGTCGCGGTCGAAGAAGGCGAAGGAGTGGTCGTAGCCCACCTCCTGGCCGGTGTAGACGAGCGGCAGGCCGCGCGGCACGACGAACGTGAAGACGGCCATCGCCTCGCGGGCGGCGCCCAGGCGCGCGAACTCCGAGCCGCTCCAGGAGTTCTCGTCGTGGTTCGAGGTGAAGGCGAGCCGCATGGCCCGGCGGGGGTAGCGCCCGCGGTCGGCGTAGATGTAGTCGCGCAGGGCCGTCACGCGCACGCGCTGCTGCGCCACGTCGCACAGCAGGTGGTGCATCTCCCAGGCGTAGCAGGCGTCGAAGGCCCCCTCGTCGAAGAGGTAGGACTCCTCCGCCTCGGCCAGCATGAAGAGGTCGGGCTTCAGCGCCCGCAGCTGTCGCGAGGTCTCGCGCCAGAACGCGGCGGGCACCAGCATCGCCATGTCGCAGCGGAAGCCGTCGACGGCGTGCTCGCGCAGCCAGAAGGCCATGGCGTCGATCTGCGCCTGCCACACGGCGGGATTGGCGTAGTTGAGCTTGGCCGTGTCGGTCCAGTCCCACGGCACGGCGGGGGCGCCCTGCGCGTCGCACTCGTACCAGTCGGCCGGCTGCTCGGCGATCCAGTGGGCGTCGCGCGCCGTGTGGTTGGCCACCCAGTCGAGCAGCACCTTCATCCCCAGGCGGTGGGCCTCGGCGACGAAGGCGTCGAAGTCGGCCATCGACCCCAGCTCGGGGTTGACGGCGCAGTAGTCGCGGATGGAGTAGTAGGAGCCCAGCGAGCCCTTGCGGTTCTGCTCGCCGATGGGATAGACGGGCATGAGCCACACGGCGTCGATGCCCACGTCGTGCAGGAAGGGGAGCTTCTGCGCGGCGGCGCGCAGCGTGCCCTCGGGCGTGAGCTGCCTCACGTTCATTTCATAAATCACGGCCTGCGGGCTCCACCCGCAGCCTTCGTGGCGTTCGGTCATATCCGACAAATTATTTTGACAAATTTACTTCTTTTTTCAAAATCACACAACAAGGTTTTCAATAGCCACGGCCCCTCCATAAACGAAAAGAACGACGGATAGAGCTCTATTTCCATCCGCCGTTCAATTAAAACTAAGTCACCCCCGACATCACTTGCCTCCATCCGACTGATTCGGAATTATGAACTGAAGCACGTGATTTAAAAACGCAGAACGGATCATATCGCGGTGATTATAGATTCATAAATCGCGATCACACTTTTGACATCAAATTGAGCCTCAGCCTTCTCTCGGCTCATCTCGCCCATGCGAATACGCTCCTCTTCAGAAAGTTTCATGAACTTCTCTAAAGCACGAACCAGAGATCCTACATCGCGCGGTTCACATAAATAGCCATTTATTCCATCATCTACCAATTCTCTGCAACCTGGAATATTAGTAGTGATTATAGGTTTCCGCAGTGCCAGACTTTCCATCAGCACCCTCGACATCCCTTCGTGATACGATGGGAGAACGATACAATCTGCGGCTCGCATATATTCTCGCACATCCTTTTGGAATCCCAGGTAGTTGAGTATCCCTCGTTCATGAAGTTGATCTACCTCATCCTTTGCAACAAACTTCGCATACCCGGTATCGATAGCCCCCAGCCACTGAAACTCGATATTACCATAAGTCCGATTTAATATAGACGCAGCTTGGACCAGCTCACAAAAGCCCTTATCGTACAAAACCCGAGCGACCGTTAAGAATTTAAGCTTATTCATTTATAATGATCTAAATTGAGCCCCTCTCCGCCCTTAAGAAGAACCGTTTTGTGTGGCAAAATAATATGACTATCGACAAGGACCTGTTGATTGGATTCATTGAGAACCATTATCCTTTCGGGAAATCGCATGGCGAATCGGTAAAGAGCCCGAGCGACCCTACTTCGTATATCATTATGATTGAACGCATAGCCCAAGCCCGTGATCATTGCGACCGATTTTATTGAATTCAATCGACATGCAAGGCTCCCATAAATATTGGGTTTAATCGTATAGTGGAAAACGATATTCGGTCGCTCCCTATTATAAATCTTAAGAAGAGTGATTAAATACCTCATATCCTTAATCGGGTTCATTCCGCTACGGCTAACTGCCGGAGTATACAATTTCACCCGATCCCGAAATCGGAAATCGCCTTGATTATCTGGAGCAACCAAGACGATTTCGTATCCTTTATCGAGAAAATTTTCAATGACATCACCCCGAAAGTTGACCAGTTCCTTGAGAGAATTGTCACAAAAAAGCAACTTCATTATTTCGCGATTCTAAAGACTTTTGACACAACGACAGCTAGCAGCACAAAAATTCAATTTCACACGCAAAAACCATGTACATCATCTATATCTATAAACAAATGGATAAACAGTCTTCAGGATAGTCCTTGCTACACATAATGGAAATATCTTTTCGAAACACACCATAATACTTTTGAGAGAGAGCCGGCCTCGAACTATCGTCGTCCATTTCAATTCGGAAGACATGAATTTACGCAAATAGAGCTCATCCAAATCGATGACATGCAGACACACGACAGCGATCTCAATGGCTTTTTGGCGTATAACCGGCCTATATTCAGCAGCAGTATAATTTTTTTTCAACCAATTGTATGTAAATTGGAGTTGAAAAACATAAGACATTCTAATACTATTAGTATATGAAGCGCCCCCATACAACCGACGATAATGATATAAATAAGCAGGAATTTGTACGATCTTTGGACGACCTTTTAACAGCTTATAAATTATGAGAGCATCCTCACTGAAATTTATTCCGATTTCATACGTAGAGTTCGTCCTTTCATATAGCGATTTTCTGATCAACTTCACCCATGAGCTTCCTGCTCCTCTATGCAAAAAATCAAAAAAATCGACAACCCCATCCTTCTCTTTAAAAAATACCTGTTTTTTTAAGGATCTGCCATCACTATATTCGGAATAATAGCCACAAGTTACAATATCGGCATCATGGTTTCGGGCAGTCAAATATAAATTTTCATACATATGAGGCTCGGCCCAATCATCTGAATCGCAAACAATAATATACTCGCCCAAGGCCTGTTGGAGCCCAGTTTGACGGGCAGAAGCCAATCCTCCATTTTTTTGATGTATCACACGAAATCGAGAATCCGTCCGGGCATATTCATCACAGATTAGGCCTGAATCATCCGTACTTCCATCGTCAACAAGAATATATTCAATATCCTTAAGGGTCTGCATTCGCAATGAATCCAAACACGTTCTAAGATACTTGGAAGTATTATAAACGGGGACCGTAACAGAAACAACAGGATGCGACATTACACTGACACAATTGGATTATCGGGAAACGAATAGCAATATTCAGGGAGCTCGCTTTCGATTTTATAAATAATATCTGACGCAATTCGATGTTTCTCCCATTGACGGGTATATCTTACGGATATTCGAGGATCAAAATGTTTGAGAGGGTATAAGTGATGCGTTTCATCCAAGTTCAAGAACTCATTGATGCGTTTTTTGAATTTCGGATATTGAAATATCGAGTCTTCGTATTGAATACGGAGGATATTCCGATTCTCATTATCGCTATCGATATATTGCCTTGTCTTTCTATATACCGTGATGAAGTCCTCGACATTTTTTGGAACCCAAGGCTCTCCAAAAAACATATTTTTGGCATAGTAATCCCGCGGATCGCAATCTACGACTATCACTTTTAGATTCTCGAAATAATTGAAGTAGCGGTCTATATTTGTGGGCGGCACTAACTGATCGAAATAAATGTGGTCGTATTCCCCCTGAGGATCAACTATTGCACACAAGCGGTTCAAATAGTTTTTAACGGCAATATGAAATTTTTCTTCGCTTGGACAAGAGAAATACATCGGGCGCAAAGGCAGAAAATGAGCGATGTATTTACCACGCTGAAATTTCAATAGTCGTTTTAAACGGGGAAGTACCTTATATTTGATTATTGCAATGGCCTTAGGGACCAAGATCTGATACTCTTCCCAATACCCCGGCCATTCTGCATCGACAATCTCCCGGAGGAACTCTCGGCTGATTTCCTCAAAGCGCCCTTTGAAGAAACGATTATAACGCCGGTTGGTAAAATCCCCGCATTGGAACTGAACATATTGTATGAAATTCCGGATCGCAATATCGGAATTCAGTCGGTGGCGGCTATGGACAAGGCAATCTTCAAGTGTCGTAATACCACCATAATCCTGAAGAAATCGAAATTCATAATCGCCGGGATTGTATATATTATCAAACTCCTGAAGATAATCTGTCACGACACCTGATCCCGACGCGCCAAAGCTTGCACAAGATATTATCGAATAACTCATAGTTTATAAAGATTCAAGAAGATTGGAGACATTTTCAGCCCATGCCTCTTTACTATATTTAGATACGGAAGACGCTATCAACCTGGAATCCCATTTCGTAGTCATCATCTTTTCGATCCCGGCAGCCACACTCTCAACGCTCCAATCAACCAATACTCCAGTTTGTGCATCGATAAGTTCATTTGTACCTGCCACAGGCGTACTGATCACAGGTTTCCCCAAAGCCATCGCCTCAACGGCAATGGTCGGAAATCCTTCACTCAGAGAAGTAATGATCAATGCATCCGATGCCAATACATATGGATAGGGATTAGGCTTGAACCCCAATAATTTTATATGAGGATTGTGTTTTGAAACGCTTTGGATATAATCCATCTGATCACCATCTCCTATTATAAGGAGTTCAACATCTATCCCCTTTTTCCTTAAACATTCAACAGCCTCAACTTGCAGAATTACATTCTTAGCGTATGTTACTCGACCTAATGATACCAAACGAAAAAGCCGACTATTAGGATATTCAAACGTTCGAGCGAAACGATCAATATTCAACAGATCATATCCATTATAAACATCAACTATCTTTGATTTCACCTCGGGACAAAAATCGGCAATTGAATCATGTGTTCGCTGAGAAATGGCGACAATCACATCACTTTTGGAAAAGGCATCTTTCTGCATCATCCGTTCCGCCCAATGTTTCAATTTCCCTCGTATACTATTTATAGCATTTATAGGAAGAAGCAGATCCACAATAGCTCCATGGATCCACATTACCTTTTTACTATTTCGGTTAGGAGAATTACCGACCAACGAAGAACAATAAAGATAATTAAAAGACACCTCATAATCATAGCTTCCCTTTATAAAATGGCGATGGACACTGCGGGGCAATACAAAAATCCAAACCGACAACAAGATCCGCCATATGCGATTACAAAGAACATTATTACCCAGCTCTTGACATTTTCTATCCGTAAATGACAACGAAGGCAAATGCCGGACGTTTCCATTAGGGATTTTAAAAGGCAAAACCGAATCTTCCACCCGCTCGATCAAATCAACTAGATAGCACTGGCTTAACTCTTTAATCAAAACACCAAGTACCTTTTCAGCACCGCCACCCATTGATGCAGTATGAGCAATAAATAGAATTTTTTTCATACAAAATTCAATTTATACGGCATTATCCCATCGAGATAAAGATATTCAGACAAATAAATATAAAATCTGAATAAAAGATATAAAACATAACAACTACTGATCATTTTATGATATGAGACCCGCATTTTCGATAATCGCTTTAACAAAATCGGAATAATAATTACGAACAATACATTAAAATAGACCAAACTGCGCCCAAATATTACGATCTGATAACTCAAAAGCCCAATCAATAATTCGAAAAGCGTAAGAACGAGCAATGCGGATAAATAAACGGATTTATTTAGTTTCTTTGATGCATAAAGATAAAGCGCAAACAATGGGATATTGATAACCCAATGCATAATGCCTAATCCGCCATCCGCAACACCATCGGCAAGATAATGATCATAGCGAGCTATGATTGAAATAGAAGAGAGGTATGAAACGACTTTAAACGACAATATGCCTCCCAACGAAAAAAGCAAAAAGAATATTTTTTCGCTGTATTGAAACATTAAAATCCCCATAGCTACTGGCAGAAAGATTACAGCAGAATAGTGTATCAAGCTCGCTATAAAAAAATAGCATAAATATTTCCTTAGATTATCTTCAAGTAACCATCGAAAACCATAAAGCATAATGGATGCGGCAAAATACATTCGCATCATATTAAAACTCGGAAAATAATACAAACAGCACACAGCAAGCACAGAAATACCAATATTCAACTGATCTGCGTAGTGCAATATGGATTTAAAAATAAACCATAGCGTGGCAACCGAAAAAAAAGCGATAGCAAAATCTGCCGATACTCCGAATATTCTTAAAACTTTATTCAATATGAGAAACCCCGGTTCAATCCCATATGTATCTGCATATCTGGAGGTAGAATCTAAAAATATACTTTTATACATCGGCACATCAACGCCTACATCCCGAAAAGCAGAGAAAAAAACTAAAATGAGAAAAGAGATGGCAATTACTATATAATTAACCCGATTT
Organism: Rikenellaceae bacterium; assembly: GCA_902362705.1. Lineage (GTDB taxonomy): Bacteria > Bacteroidota > Bacteroidia > Bacteroidales > Rikenellaceae > Alistipes. The sequence goes on along the minus strand of CABIXK010000005.1, from coordinate 92,422 downwards.
TTAGGTCGATACACATGATAAGTCGTTGTAAAAACAACGACTTTACCTCTTTGCGACATTCGACTACATATACATGCAACCGTCACAATTATAAAGTAAAGCAACAAAGTCGCATCACTCCAATTAGACTCTGTATAATGTTTTGCTATAAACCCAAACATATATTAAAACCCTTCGGAAAAATCCTGAGCTCTTTGGAAAAAGCACGTATATCGGATCCTACGACCTTATCCTAATTAACTCCATTATTTATCTCAAGGATATCACTTCGGTCGCGAAAATAAAGATCTATATCTTATAATGAATTATAATAATCGGACATATCTTTTGCGCCCATCTTCATATTGAATCCAGCCTCGGTAGCTAACTGCACACCATCAATACGTCTCGAATTTCTAATAAGATCTTCTGCTTTATTAGCCCATTCTTCAGACGATTTTTCTAATGCCATTGTAAACAAATTGGGCGAATAGATTGTTTCATGGGCTAAATTATCAGTTGCCAAAATGGGAAGTCCATTGGCCTGCGTTTCAACCAACATAACACTTAACCCTTCGAATAATGAGGGGAACAGGAATAAATCGGAAGCAGAAAGTAGTGCCGGAATATCGGATCTTATACCCAAGATAGATACATGGCCTTGAATCCCCATGTCGGCAATCTTATTTTTTATTTCAGATTCGAGCTCTCCTTGTCCAACCAACAATAAGTGCGCATTAGGAAGATGTTTAAGCAGCTCGCCGAATATCTCCAAAAGGAATTTATGATTTTTCTGGAAATTGAATCTTCCAACATGTAAAATGACCTGTTTATCCCCCAACGACAACTCTTTACGGATCTTCAGTCTGTCGGCCTCATTATATTGAAATATCGCCGGATCTATTCCATTTTTAATAATCTGACAATCGCCACTTTTGCTTCCGAACAACCATTTGGCCGCCATATCGGAACATGCCAACCTATGTATTTTCAAACCATTCAGGAAAGGACGACACAATTTGCTTATTCGAGGATTAGGTGCACAACTATTGTGAGAATGGACAATAACAGATCTCACACCGGCGGCCTTAGCTGCCATCACTTGGAGCCAAGCGCTGTACGCATGATAATTATGAAAATGGACGATTGTATATTCTTTATGTTTCCTTAGAAAATCATATAATCTGTAAGCTCTCAACAATGTTTCTATATGGGGTTTGGGCTTATCCGATGTTTTAATCTTAAAGATTTTCCCGCCCAACTGATATATCTCCTCATCAAAATCGCCCTCTCCATCTAAACTCACAATAAAATCAAAAGAAAATCGGGAGCGGTCAATCTCGCGGAACATATTCATAATAAATGTTTCCTGACCTGCCCGATTCATGATCGATACGGCATGGAGTATCTTCTTCATCGCGTCTAATTATTTAGAGTATGCCACTTTGATTTCTTTTGTTTATATACTTGATAATTCCAACAGGTCAGGACAACCCTTAAGATAGCATACCCACAGGTTATCCCCAAGGCGCCAAAATATTTGCCTAGGAATAGCGTAGATAAACCACATGTCACTGCACCGACAATGCTATTGACCAATAGAGGTTCTTGTTTATGGCACCTAAGATAGGTCGCCCAACCATTACCGTATTGATTAGCCAATATGGCAATTTCCAAAAAAGCGATTGACAAAAGATCGAGAAATCTGAATGCCAAAGGTACATCCCAGTATCTAAGAGTGGCTATTACGATCCAAAAGAACAGAAGCATTATGCTGCAAATCACACCCAATTGCTTCATCGTAATATTGAACAATCGATCAAGCTTTACATAATCACGCAACGCTATCAAACCAGAAAACGTCGGAACCTTAGTAGAAATCCAACTAGATGAGAATGATGCTATTCCATTAACCGCGGCCAAAGTCATTCCCATCTGTCCTGCCACTACAGCTCCAGAAGTAGCAAACAGAACCGGATTAAACAATTGAAACACGAAATACCCACTCGCCCAGCTCAATGCAATTTTCCACTGATACGGAAAAATTTCCGTTTTATAACTGACTCTATCCGATATTTCTATATTATTTATCTCTCGTAGGATCCTCCAAAGTTTGGAACAGCGTATCATCGCAACTCCTACAACAAACGAGCACCAATAACCTATACCCACTACATAAAGACCTCCGCCCGCAATCAACGTGAACCAAATTGCAAAAGGCATGATGAGTTGTTGATAAAAGACTACTCTGGATGTTTCTTTAACTCTGTTAACACCTGAAAGAATAGCCAAAATAGGAGTTAAAAACAAATTTGCAGATGCTGCTGTAGTAACCAATATCCATGGAATAAACCACAAATGAAGATCTGCCGTCGGAGAGTATTTTTGAAAAAACCAAATTCCACCGCTTAATATAAGTAACAAAAAGCTTATGGAAACGATCAGATACCATTTTTTGGTAAACCGTAATAAATGTGCTAATCGTGAAATATGTAATTGGTCTCCAGAACATATCCGTTCACCATCCCATATTATATGCGCATTTTCATGGGCTATGAACTGTGTCAATATATTAGTGAGGCCCAATTCAAAGAATACTTGTAAAGCGACAATGCTGCCGAATGTATAATAAAAGCCTTGTTCTTCTTTAGATAAATAGATGGAGATAAATAAAATCGTAAATATTCCAGCCGAAGCATTTACAATTCTACTTCCAGAAGAATAGGCAATCGATTTATCGATACCTATTTTATGCAACAATTCGATTATTTGGGAGGGAATCAATGTAAAATATTTTTTAATATTCTTCCACAAATTTTCTACAACGCTCTTTAAGAGGATTGGCGAATTTCTGATAATTCTCCTTATTAGGAATAATAGTATTCAATGTAATTTGGTTATTCTCAAGAGAAAAATTAGAAGAATAACTGCCTGTCTTTATATTTAAATTTATAACATGGAATAAGTCCGTCAGACCATTCAACCTGGACAGATTTGACTCATCTTCGAATGAGTTTATAAATATCACGGGGGTACCAAGAGCTAAACACGGAAGAGCACAATGAATTCTGGACGTAATTACGCATCGCGCACGTGCATATTCTTTTAAAAGAGAATCTGCAATACCAAATCGGGCATTCTCATTCAGATTATTCGGCTTGAGCATATGATGCCTCCACTCAGCTCGTTGACGGATAGACGGATGTATAATCTTATTTATCAATAAATGCCGCTTATACGAATCTAAAAAAAGCCCTCTTCTAATATAACTTGCCGCCATGCGTAAAGTTGTAAATCCATCACGAACAGACATCAAATTAAAAATAGGGTCTACTATGTAAATTTTATCATTTCGCTCGTTATCTGGAATTTTATAGCTATCTAACGTCAACGTCAAACATCCAGACAAATAAGCATTCACCCCCCCCCTTGATAAAACATCAAACGTATATTGATCTCTGCAACCAACGGGCTCGTGCATCTTAAGATATTTCCAAGTAGACGACGTAAGCATTTTAGCCGCATGGGTTGCATTTATATGGAATGCTACAAATAGAGGAATAATATCATCCGATGGAGGCCAATTTTCCGGATGGTGAGTAAACCAACCATTCATAATCAGTTTAATCGGGCCGTCAGATACTTTATCCAAATACTCTCTATTAACGTACGAATCTACACGCGGTAAATATTGCCTGGCGGCAATACTCTGGATATAATCACCAATGTTGGTTCCCATCGAAGTATCCTCATACGTCATCACGCCATATTTCATATCCATATCATTATTCTGTTTATATTATCTACAATTATAAAATTTGAAATGACGGAAGAAAAAGATCATCAGCAGCTGTATTTCTCTATTTTTCTACTTCTGGACCTCCCCTTGTCTGCCATTATATATCTCAACGACTGCTATTTTCATTGCTCCAGTTGATAAAATCTTTGAAAAAGCTCCATACGATCAATATCAACAAAATCCCCACAGGAAACGCCGCGATAATAGTCACACCTTGCAAACTATATAGCGAGTTCTGGGCAAAAAGAAGAGCAATGGGGAGAAGAATGAGCATAATACTCCAAAATCCACGGATCTTTCGAGAGGGTTCCTCTTCTGATGAAATTTGTTTATAGCTATAAGAGGAGGACACATATGTAATTCCATCGAGGGTAGTGCTATAAAATGCTATCATCGTTATGATCAGCAAGAGCAATGCAATCCACGGAAGAGGAAGCGTATCAAATATCATGAGTATCGCTTCATACATTTCACCTCCATTTCCGATAAATCCGATGGCATCGACACCATGCTTCATTTGCTGGGCAAGGCCATAGTTACCAAGTATGATGAATGACATATATGTTCCGGCAAGTCCCCATCCGAATGAACCATAAACCACGTTTCTCAACGTCCTACCTTTGGAAATCAAAGCGATAAAGAACGGTGTGGCAACGCACCATACAAGCCAATATGCCCAATAATACACAGTCCAGTTCTGTGCGAATCCACTCTCCCTGAGAGGATCCATATAGGTTATGAGCCCCATAAAATTTTGAGCCATATTGCCAAGCGACTGAAAACCTGTTTCAATAATATAGCGGGTCTCTCCTCCAAGAAAAAGGAAATACAACAATATGGCAAAGAATAAATAGGAGCATATTCCAGCCAGTCGGCTTATACCAGTTACACCGAATAGCACGGTGATCGTATAAACCGAACAAATCAGCAATAATACAAGAATCGTCACCGTCGTTGTGATCTCAAAACCAAACACGATGCCCAATGCCTTTGTAAGCAGCGGCGTAGCCAATGAGAACGTAGTAGCTGTCGCGCATACGATTGCAAAAATAGCTATGACATCTATAACTTTGCCCCAAAATCCATCAACCCGATTACCCAATATAGGACGACATGCTTCGGAAAAACGTTGCCGATTGCGACGGCGGACATGCATCATAAAGGCAAAACAGACAGCGAGAATCACATAAAAGCCCCAAGCAAGTGGCCCCCAGTGGAACAGCGTAAATGTCGGAGCCCACATCTGCGTGCCACCCAAATCCTGTACATGCTGTTCTCCGCCATATAAAGCCCATTCGATGAGAGAATAAAACATAATATCCGCCGCCATTGTCGAAGTGAAAATCATCGTTCCCCACTTGAAGTTGCTATATAACGGCTTATCAATATTACCGAGACGGACATTTCCATATTTCGGGGTCAAGGCGATATAAAGTGAACAAATGACGCATCCAATGGCAAGTATCGGATAATAGATGCCTATAGTATCGCCAAAGAAACCTCGCAGTGTATCTACGACGGTCTTTGAACCCTCTGGGGCAATCATGAACACGACCATCAGCATTATGACGATGGCAAATGGTATCAGCATGGTTGTCCAGTCAATCTTTCGTCCTGTAGTTCCCATTATTTGCAGTTGATTTTATTAAGATTAGCAATCGCGCGGTTGTAGCGATCACGGCCATATGTTCCGAAATCGTCCCCTTTGGATTCTTTAATTACAGTCCATTGCGCCCACAAATAATCCCAAAGAATCTGGTAACATAGAATCTTCTTGCGAGCTTCAGCAGGAATATCTCCATTAAAATATTTATCAAGGAAATAATCCTCGTTTTCTTCCTCAAATCGAGCCTCAATAAATAGTGCAGCAATATCGGCCATCGGGTCATTCATGCCCGAATATTCCCAATCAATCAAATAGAGCGTACCGTCAGATGCCTTGATAAAATTCTCATAGAGACCGTCGTTGTGACATGGTTTCAAATCAACACCCAATGTATTAAGATAATGTTCAAGAGCCATTACCCGAGAGCGAATAGTTTCCCAACCATCATACATTGTTGCTCCGGCATGCTCAATCAAGACGTCATACTTCTCTATCTCTTTGAATATGTTAAACTCATTCTTCAGTCTGACATGAGAATGGTGGACCGTCTGATATATTTGGGCCACTTTGCACATATTGTCGTGACGCTGAATTGTCGCAGCATTCATCGTCTCTGCATTCTCAATAAAGTCGGCTAATTTAATTCCTGTTTCAGGATTAAAATAGCGAATTGCCGGATTCACGCCTAATTTACAGGCCTCGTTTGCGTTAAATTCCTCATTAACGCGTTCAACCATCCCCTCGGAACCATTACCTGGAACACGAAGCACATAGCTTTTTCCTTCAAAGTTGATTCGGAAATTCTTGTTACTCATGCCTCCGATCTGGATTATTTCGGCCATATTTATATTCCTCTTCGGGAATATTGTACGAAGATGTTGACGGAGGTTCTCTTCATCGAACGGATTTTCTTTCCGCCTTAACGCCCGGTATGTTGCATTCTGTAGCCTTTTGAAGTCTTCACAGCAATCTACATCGCCCCATATCACATTCTTGAAGCGAATATACGGCCGGTCGAGAATATCCGTGACATCCATCAACAAATACTCATAATTAAGATACGGATTAGTAGAATGCTCCCAAGCATATATCAACTTTCTGTACGTATCGTAGGAAATACGGGTTATTCCCATCATTTCTCCTTCGAAATTACAGACCCGATGACGGTCTTTAGTTATCTTAGTAACAAATCCTTGACGGGTCTCGACAAAGCACTCATCACCGGATCCGCTCTCCTCCGTCATTGAAATATAGTTACCGGCTTCTACACCAGAAAGAATTTCGACAACTTTCTCTTCAAAGAATGTATCCCCCTCTACAAGAAGGAAGTCCTCTTGTATATAATCCTTGCATAGTGCGAGAGAACCCATCGAAGCTGTAAACTCATACTTCGGATTGACTACAATACGGACATCTTCCGCTTTGAACCTCTCAAAAAGCTCGTATCTGTATCCAGCCACAATGAGGATACGGCTGTAACCGTTTTTCCGTAATATTGACAAAGAGCGGTCTATGAGACATCTTCCCTCTGCAAATGGCAAAATTGGGTAAGGCTGTTCAGAGTCTTGCTCTTTACGGGCTGCTAATATTACCGCCGTTTTCATTGTAATATTATCTTATTTTCATATCCATCAAACCGATAAGCTACCCCATTCTTGTTAAAAGAGAACAGAAGATAATCGCCGTTGTGCCTTATATTACGAAAATCAGATAGTTCAGACTCCTTACAATCCAAATTCTTCGCAATACTTTTAACGATCGAGGAGCGAGTGTCGTCAATATAACTCATATCGAAATCGCGCAACTCATCTATCGTATCAAACTCCCGAATGTCGCCTTTCCTATATCGATGAATACTCATCCTTGGGAGATAGTCAATAAACCGAATGTAGACATCTTCCCAGTAGCCGAGTCTTGTTTCTTCTTTTTCGTATTCCTGTACAAAGACCTGCCTGAAAGCATTACTGAAATCTTCAGAAAAATATACATGGCCTATCATATACCAAGAATCTTTTCCTCCGACTGCGACCCCTATTATATTGTCGTCCAAATCCGTCGTTACACAATATTCATCAGTAGGCCCTTCAGCATACAATACACTATAAAAACTTTTTATAGGATCATCCAAAAACACATTGTCCGGAAAATAATTATCAGAAGAGCACAGATATGTGTTATCTAAACGATCCAGTACGCGTACTACCGAAGATGTATTATTATATCTGGTATAGTCTTCGTTCAATACTATATCAACACCAAATTTGTCGTGTAAATATCCAAACATCTCGGCCTTATAACCGACCACAACCGTTATAACTTTTATCCCGGCTTCTTTGAGTTGTCGTATCTGCCGCTCTATCAGAATTTCGCCCTTCACTTGGAGCAAACCTTTGGGATACTCCGCCGAAAGAGGAACAAACCGGGAGGAAGTACCGGCAGCCATGATTATTGCATTTTTCTTCTGCATTTTTCAGAATGCAAGATTGACCGTGAAATCGACAAATGATTTGTCAAAAACAGGATTGTAAATATAAGCTACATTCAGAGGCAAAACCCAACCATTTCTGAACCCAACATTATAGGTATACTTGAGCTCCATGTTGCAAACAGAAAAGCCATGCTCATATCCATTATAGCATGATTTATTGAGCGCCGCTCCAACAGTTAAAGAAATACGGTTACTACGAAGAAAATCATAATAGGTTCCTACCTCCAGATACGTAGAATATGCCTGCTTTTCATTACCGTTAGTATCAATGTACTTATCGGCGCCACAGAAAAAATTACTTAAAGCCACCCAGATTGGCAGTTTCTCAGGCGTATATGTCAAACACACTTCCAACCAATGTCCGGTGTGCCTGCCTCCATTCAAATACTTATCTTTATTACTATCTAAAGTAGGGTAATAATAATCGTTGAGCCCTATATTCAAACCCTTCCATGTATAACTGACACCAAGATCTACCTCGGCATATTTACCATTTATCGCATATCCACCCATGACATAGACATACAATCCATTATATGTGTAGTTAGCAGCAGGGAACAGAACCGGAGCAGAATTCTCCACGATCATTTCCATACCTCTCCACATATATTTCGTTTGTATATCGAGACCCAGGCCAAAAGGAGACTTTATTAACTTCGCTCCCCACTTGTTCTTTGCGAGATCTTCGGTATTTTGTATTTCTATAGCCTCTTGTTCAGAATTGGTCATACCATCTGCACACTCAGAAACAGCACTCTGGCTATAACCATCCATAGGAATAATTAAAGCTACAAGTGTTAAAAATGCCAGGACTATACAAGTTCTCATAATGAAAAGTTATTTAATTCTACACAGGCTCCGCTGCTGCTCGTCCGTGATCGCCTCGCAGAGGTTGTCGAGCACGAGTGCGAGCGCACCGAGGCGGGCGTCGCACGCGGCGGGGTCGGCCTCCGGGGCCGGGGCGTCGGCCCAGCGCGCCAGGTCGGCGGCGATGCGGTCGGCCGTCGCGCGGCCGGCCGCACAGGCGTTGCCCTGCCGGGCGGCGTCGTAGGCCGCCCGCAGCAGCGCGAGCTGCCCGGGGCTGGCCTCGCAGCACGTCGCAAGCTGCGAGGTGCAATGGTCGTAGGCCCGCCGCACGGCCCCGTCGAAACCGTCGTCGAGAAACATATAGGAGTAGCGGTTCATCACCTCCACGCGCTCGAAGGCCAGCCGCAGGTCGGCGTCGGCCCAGCGGCCCCGGTCGTCGAGCGCCGAAGCCCACCGCGCGACCCGCCCAGCCAGCCGCGAGAGCCACTCCTCGCATCCGCACCCCTCGGGGTAGCAGAGGTCGGCGATGCAGCGGCAGACGGCGGCGCACGCCAGGTCGTCGGCCCGCTCCTCGCGCACGTAGTCGTCGAGCAGCGCGAGCGCCGCCTCGCGGCACGCCTCCGCCTCGTCCGAATCGTAGGAGAAGGATGTCTCGCCGCTGAGGAAGAAGAGCGCCGAGACGAGCCGCGCCCGCAGGGCGAAATCGGTCGTCGCCGCGACCCTGCCGAGCAGCAGGGGGAAGAGCTCCCCGGCGCGACGGGCGTAGTCGGCCGGGCGGCCGAAACCGGCGTCGCCGCAGATCGTCGTAAAACCGTGCATCGATGCGTAGACACGCACCAGCGCCAACAACTCCCCGACACGGCTCTCCGCCGTCGGAGTCCGCTCCATGAACAGCCGCAACAGCGCCTGCAATCGGACGTTCCTATCCATGACGTTTCTTACTATTTTGAGCCGGGCCGCCGGGCAGGATGACCCGCGGAGCCCTCGATCGGCTCGATCAGATCGGGGCGGATCGTCGCCATGGCGATCGCCACCACCCCCTCGACGGCCACGACCACACGGCGGTCGCGCGCCCCTTTCACCTTGACCAGCACCCCCTCCTGCCCGCAGAAAGGACCGCCCGTGACACGCACGCGCATGCCCCGCGACCAGTTGACCTCCTCGGGCCGCAGCCACAGCAGGCGGTCGTCGCAGCTGCCCGCCACGGCGATGAAGCGGCGCATCTGATCGTCGGGCACGACGATCATGCGCCCGGTGGCGGCATCGGGTATGTACTGCAGGTAAGCGGCCCGGGCCTTGATCCGTCGGACGGTCTCGGGCCGGGCGTGCACGAAGATCAGGTTGCGGATGGCCGGTACCAGGCGGCTGACCTGCCGGCCCCGAATCGTCTGCGTCTGCCGGCGCATGGGGATGAAGTGTTCGACGCCTTCCGCTTCGAGCAGCCGCATGGCAGCCATCTCCCGGTGGAATATGGCACGCATGGCAAACCAGGACTTTTCATCTTCGGTCGTTTGCGATGTGTTCATAGGATAGCTGCTGAAGCCCCGCCGACCGGGCCTCGTCTTGCGGCATGGGTATAAACCGGGTTCATTGAAATCACTATAACAAAGTGAATTTCAATGTTTTACAAGCAAGCGCCACCCGATAGACGGCGACTGGGAAGCGGTCCGCCGCATGCGCCGCCGGACCGGCCGGCGGGCGATCTCTTCGCAAGAGACGAACAGTGCGGAACATTTATTTGATAATCAATATGTTTACTGTGTGCCGTTTCGCGCGAAAAAGGCGTTTTGTTGCAACTCTGCGGCCCATCGAGCCGCGCGGGCCGCAGCTTCCGGCGGCGGAGGCCCGCCCGAGGCGGACCCCCGCAAGCTGCGCCCCGAAGAGCGATCCGAGCGAATTTATTTTCGAATTTAGTTGTCCGATAACGGGATTTTTTCTATTTTTGTTCAGTCTCTGCCCGTCTCTTGCGAAGAGTTTGCGCACCCGCCCTGCCGGCTGCGTTTATCCGCATCTTCGGCTGCGCCCAAGACACTCCTGCTCGGCAAAATGCAAGCACGCTTGCTTTTGCCCCCCTCGACTTTTCGTATCTTTGGCTGCGCCCAAGATACTCCCGCTCGGCAAAATGCAAGCAAGCTTGCTTTTGCCCTCGCTTATTCGTATCTTTGCCTACCGTATTATATACGATCCACCGTATATCGGAGTACCGACCATGACCGAAAGATTCGAAAACCTGCGCCGGCGTTGGCGCGAGCTGTTCCGCAAGCGGCGCTTCTGCATGCTCAACGCCACCGACAACAGCGAGGAGTGGCACATCCACCTCTCGCCAGCCAGCGCCTTCGCGGCGACCGTCGCCTTCGTCCTGCTGCTCTTCATCCTCACGCTCTCGCTGGTGGCCTACTCGCCCGTGCTGGAGATGCTGCCCGGCTACCGCACGGCCGCCGACCGCTCGCGCGAGAGCCTCGCGCACAACATCATGCGACTCGACTCGATGGAGCGGATGATCAGTGACATGATGACCTACAACGAGAACATCTCGCTCATCCTGGAGGGGCGCACGCCCGTGGTCCGCACGATCGATCCGTCGCGCGACTCGCTCCACGCCACCAAAGTGCTCGTCGTGCCCTCGGCCGAGGACTCGCTGCTGCGCGCCCAGATGGAGGGCGACGGCCCCTACGCACTCTCGGGCCGCACCGACACGCGCCGCAGCGTGCGCGAGGCGCTCGACCTCACGCGCCCGATCGAGGGCATCGTCACCGACCGCTTCGACCTGGGCGCAGGGCGCTTCGGCATTCGCATCGCCGCGGCCGCGGCCGAGCGCGTGGCCGCCATCGACAAGGGCACCGTGGTGCAGAGCCTCTGGACCCCCGAGAGCGGCTGCACGGTGATCATCCAGCACGCCGACAACCTGTTGTCGGTCTACCGCGGGCTGTCGCAGACGCTCGCCCAGACGGGCCAGAGCGTGAAGCGCGGCGACCTGGTGGGCTACAACGCCGAGGCGGCCGGGGGCGAGGTGCGCCTCTTCGAATTCGAGCTCTGGAGCAACGGCAAGCCCGTCGACCCGGAGGGATATATCCTCTTCTGATCTCCATGAAACAATCCTTAGCCATCCTGGGATCGACCGGCTCGATCGGCGAGCAGACGCTCGACATCGTGCGCGAGAATCCCGACCGCTTCGAAGCCCGCGTGCTCACGGCCCACAGCCGTTGGGAGCGGCTGGCCGAGCAGGCCCGCGCCTTCGACGCCGACACGGTCGTCATCGCCGACGAGCGCTGCTACGCCCCGCTGCGCGACGCTCTGGCCGACACCGACACCAAGGTCTACGCCGGCGCCGACGCCGTGGCGCAGATCGCCGCCGCGGGCGACACGCAGGTGGTCGTCAACGCCCTGGTGGGCTACGCCGGCCTGGCCCCCACCGTCGCGGCGCTCTCGGCCGGCAAGAAACTTGCTCTGGCCAACAAGGAGTCGCTGGTCGTGGGCGGCGCGTGCGTCATGCCCCTGGCCGCCGAGAAGCGGGCGCCGATCCTCCCGATCGACTCCGAGCACTCGGCCATCTTCCAGTGTCTCGCGGGCGAGCGTGCCCCCGTCCGCCGGCTCATCGTCACGTGCAGCGGCGGCGCCCTGCGCGACGTCCCCGCCGAGCGGCTCGCCGACGTGACGGTCGACGAGGCGCTGCGCCACCCCCAGTGGTCGATGGGGGCCAAGATCACCATCGACTCGTCGACGCTCGTAAACAAGGGCTTCGAGGTGATCGAGGCCCACTGGCTCTTCGGCACGCCGGCCGAGCGCATCTCGGTGCTGCTCCACCCGCAGTCGATCGTCCACTCGATGGTCGAGTTCGAGGACGGAGCCATCAAGGCCCAGCTGGGCACGCCCGACATGCGCATGCCCATCAGCCTGGCGCTGATGTACCCCGACCGGGCCTCGCGGCCGCAGGAGCGCTTCGACTTCCTCGCCCACCCGCAGCTCACCTTCGCCGAGGTCGACCGCACGAAGTATCCGGCGCTGGACATCGCCTACGACTGCCTGCGCCGCGGCGGCACGGCCGCCTGCACGATGAACGGCGCCAACGAGGTGGCCGTGGCGGCGTTCCTCGCCCGCCGCTGCCGCTGGACCGAGATCGTGCGCGCCATCGCCTATGCGCTGGAGCGCGCCCCGTTCGTCGCCCGCCCCACGCTCGACGACCTGGCCGCCTCCGACGCCGAGGCGCGCCGCCTGGCCGCCGAGTACCTCGCCTCGGTGGGCTGACGCCGACCGGGCCCCGCCGCACGCCCCGACCCGCAGGCCCGCCCTGCACCAACGAACAAAACAAACCGACCCGTGGAAATTTTCATCAAAATCATTCAGTTCTTCCTCTGCTTCACCATCCTCGTGGGCCTGCACGAGCTGGGCCACTTCCTCATGGCGCGCGTGTTCGGCATCCGCGTCGAGAAGTTCTACATCTTCTTCGATCCCTGGTTCTCGCTCTTCAGGTTCCGGCGCGGCCAGACCGAGTACGGCATCGGCTGGCTGCCGCTGGGCGGCTACGTCAAGATCGCCGGCATGATCGACGAGTCGATGGACAAGGAGCAGATGCGGCAGCCGGTGCGCCCCGACGAGTTCCGCGCCAAGCCCGCCTGGCAGCGCTTCCTGGTGATGATCGCCGGCGTGGTGATGAACGTCGTGCTGGCCATCGTCATCTACTGCGGCATCTGCTATGCGTGGGGCGACACCTACTTCTCCAACGACGACGCCCGCTGGGGCTACGCCTTCAACGAAGCGGGCCACCGCCTGGGGCTGCGCGACGGCGACCGCTTCATCTCGATCGACGGCGAGCCGGTCGACGACATCTCGAAGGTCGTCCCGGCGCTCATCCTCACCGAGGGCGACCGCCGCATCGCGGTCGAGCGCGCAGGCAGCCGCGTCGAGCTCACCCTGCCGCTCGACTCGCTGATCGCCATGCGCCGCGCCAAGCAGTTCGAGGGGCTCTTCCGCCTGCGCGTGCCCTTCCTCATCGACAGCGTGGCCTCCCCCACGGCCGCGGCCCTGCGTCCCGGCGACGAGATCACAGGGATCGAGGTCGCCCCCGGCGAACGCTACGACGGTCTGGAGTTCGCCGACTACAAGACGCTGCTGAAGCTCCACTCGGGCGACACGGTGCGTCTCTCGGTGCTGCGCGGCGGCGCCGTGCTCCACGAACTGGTGCCCGTGTCGGCCGAAGGGACGCTGGGCGTCGTGGCCTCGGTCCCCTACACGCTCCGCACGCGCGAATACACGCTCCTGGAGTCGATCCCCGCAGGACTGCGCAAGGCGGGGCGCGTGATCGCCTCCTACTGGGAGCAGCTGAAGATGATCGCCCAGCCCAAGACGCGCATGTACGAGGAGCTGGGGGGCTTCATCTCCATCGGCAGCATCTTCCCCGGGGCGTGGGACTGGCAGGGCTTCTGGCTCACCACGGCCTTTCTGTCGATCATCCTCGCCGTGATGAACATCCTCCCCATCCCGGGGCTCGACGGCGGCCACGCCCTCTTCACGCTGTGGGAGATCGTCACCGGCCGCAAGGTGAGCGACCGCGTGCTCGAAGCGGCGCAATACGTGGGTCTGGTCATCATCCTCGCGCTGCTGCTCTACGCCAACGGCAACGACATCTACCGCTTCTTCATCCGCTAACCGGCCCTTCCGATGAACGAACTGGATAAAATGCGCGCAGGCGAGTTCTACGACATCTCCGCGCCCGAGAACATGGAGTGCATCCGCCGTCGCAGCCGCCTGCTGCAACGCTTCCACCGGGCCGATGCCGACGACGAGGCCGCACGCCGCGCGGCGCTCGAGGAGCTCATACCCGGGATTCCCGCCTCCACGGTCATCGTCCCGCCCTTCCACTGCGACTACGGCATGCAGATCCGCCTGGGCGAGGCGGTGGTGGTCAACGCCGACTGCATCTTCCTCGACGGCGGCGGCATCACCGTCGGCGACCACACGCTCATCGGCCCCGGGTGCCGGCTGCTGACGCCCATCCACCCCACCGACTACCTCGAGCGGCGCAAACCCATCGAGCGGGCCGCCCCGATCGAGATCGGCGCCGACTGCTGGCTGGGCGGCGGCGTCACGGTCTGCCCGGGCGTGAGGATCGGCGACCGCTCGATCATCGGCGCCGGCAGCGTCGTGGTGCACGACATCCCCTCCGACTCGCTGGCCGTGGGCAACCCCGCCGTCGTCAAACGCAAACTCCGATAAGCCATGACAACGCCCCTGCGCAACACCTCCCCGCAGCTGCTCGCGGCCGCCGCAGCCCTCCTCCTCGCGGCATGCAGCGAGAAGACGGAAACCTTCTACACGGCCCGCTACGACATCCTGCGCGTCGAGGCCCTCGTCGAGCAGGCCGCCCCGGAGCCCGCCGCCGCGTCGGACGATACGCCCGCAGCCCCGACCGACGAGGCCCTCGCGGCGATCGCCGCCGAGGTCGTCGCCTCATCGCCCGTCGTCGCGGGCGGCAGCTACACGCTCGACTTCGACCGCTACGACGGCGGAGAGCTCACGCTCGTCACCACACCAGGCACCGAACCGCAGCAAGGCACCTTCACCAAGCAGCCCGGCGCCGACAGCATCCGCTTCATTGCGGGGGAGCTCGACAACACCGTCTTCGTCGGCTCCTACGATCCCGAGGCGGGCGGACGCCCCTGCGTGCGCTTCGAAACGGACCTCACGGCCGCCTACCGCGAGCGCTATCCCTCGCTCGACCTGCGGCGCGTCGTACGCAACGAGTACACCGCAACCCACTACTAACCTCTTTTCGTCATGAAACAGATCCTCCTCTCGCTCGCCCTGCTCGGCACCGCGGTCTGCCGCGCCGAGACTCCCGCCGACCGAACGGCAGACAGCCTGCTGCGGTGCGGCGACTGGTTCGCCCTCGAGCGGCTGCTCGCCGAAGCGGAGAACACGCTCACACCCGCCGCACGCCTGCGGACCCGGGCGATGACCGACGCCCGCTTCCGGCGCTTCGAGGCCAGCAACAACGCGATCCTCGCGCTACTGGCCGATCCGCAGACCGCGCCCGAGTGGCAGGGAGCGCTCGTCGGGCAGCTCCTTTCGAACTACCGCATGGCCGGCGACCATGCCACGGCGGCGGCGCTCTACGCCCAGCTCCGGCAGCAGGATACCGATCCCGCGCACCGGGACGCGCACGACAATGCCCAGGGCTTCTTCGACACCCTGGCGGCCCTGCCTGCAATGCGCCTCGAGCGGCCTGACCACGACGTAGAGATCCCGTTCCGCCTCGAGACGGCGGGCCGGGGCATGCTGCTCGGCATCGACGCCGAGATCAACGGACAGTCCGCCCCGTTCATCATCGACACGGGATGCGCCGAATTTTCATTCGCCAGCGAGGAGTTCGCCCGGACGCACGGCATCCGGCCTCTCGATTTCGAACTCGCCGTGTCGGGCGTCAGCGGCTCGCAGCGAAGCCGTCTCGGCATCGCCGACTCGCTACGCATCGGCCCCATGACGCTCTACAATGCCGTATTCGTGATCTCCGACGCCCCGGCCGTCTCGACCTACCGGGTCGACGCCGTACTGGGCTGCAACTTTCTCCTCGAAGCCGGCGTCGTCGAGGTGCTCGGGGCAAGACGCCGCCTGCGCTTTCCGGTCGGGGAGGCCGCTTCGGAGCCGGAGGCTCCCAACATATATATGGACAACAACGGTCTGTGTTACGTGCGCGCCGAGGCCGACAGCCACCCGGTAGTGCTGCAGTTCGATTCGGGCAACACCAAAAGCACCCTTTCCAAGGTCTATTTCGACAAATACCGCGAAGAGATCGAGGCGGCCTGCCCCGAACGGGAGTTCCGCACCGGGGGCGTCGGAGGCGCACAGGAAGGCCGTGCCTACGTCAAGCCGACCGTAGCGCTCGACATTGAAGGCTGCCGGTGCCCGCTCTACGACACGGAGATCACCTACACGACGACACTCGCCCACGAAACGGGCGAAGATGGTTCGCTGGGCGTCGATTTCCTGCTCTGCTGCGACCGCGTGCGGATCGACTATCGGGCGATGCGCATCACTCCCGCAGGCGGCGGACAGACGGAGCTGCTGCGCACGACACCCCGACCGGCACAGTCTGTCCCCGCTTACGACCGCCCCGCGACAGAGATCTGGCAAAGCAAAAACCGCCGGGCCGCTGTCCGCATCGACGTACAACCGGCAGCCCGTTAACCCGACACCGTCATGGCCAAAGTCAAGAAAGCCTACTTCTGCCGCGAGTGCGGATTCGAAGCCCCCAAATGGCTGGGCAAGTGCCCCTCGTGCGGGGCGTGGAACACCTTCGCGGAGGAGATCGTCGCCCGCGAGAACGGCTCGGTGCCCGCGGCGGTCGTCGGCGCGGTGCCGAAGGCGCAGCCGCAGCGCGTGCACGACATCAGCCGCAGCGACCACCGCCGCCTCCACCTGGGCAACGCCGAAGTCGACCGCGTGCTGGGCGGTGGCATGGTCCCCGGGTCGCTGGTGCTGCTGGGCGGCGAGCCGGGCATCGGCAAGTCTACCCTCTCGCTGCAGATCGCCCTGGCGGGCAACGGTCTGAAAACGCTCTACGTCTCGGGCGAGGAGTCGGCCGAGCAGATCCGCATGCGCGCCGAGCGGCTGGGCATCGGCAACGACGAGTGCCTGGTCTACCCCGAGACGCTGCTGGAGAACATCGTGGCCCAGATCTCGGAACTGCGGCCCGACCTGGTGGTCATCGACTCGATACAGACCATCTACACCGATCTGGTCGAGTCGTCGGCCGGCAGCGTGTCGCAGATCCGCGAGTGCGCCGCCACGCTGCTCAAGTACGCTAAGTCGACCTCCACGTCGATCCTCATCATCGGCCACATCACCAAGGACGGCTCGATCGCCGGTCCGAAGATCCTCGAGCACATCGTCGACGTCGTACTCCAGTTCGAGGGCGACAGCAACAACGTCTACCGCATCCTGCGCGGCATCAAGAACCGATTCGGCGCGACGTTCGAGATCGGAGTCTTCGAGATGCTCGACTCGGGGCTGCGCGGGGTCGACAACCCCTCGGAGATCCTCCTGACCCACTACGAAGAGCCCCTCTCGGGCATCGCCGTGGGAGCCGCGGCCGACGGCATCCGCCCCTACCTGATCGAGGTGCAGGCGCTGGTGAGCGGCGCCGCCTACGGCACGCCCCAGCGCACGGCCACGGGATTCGACGCGCGCCGCATGAGCATGCTGCTGGCCGTAGTCGAGAAACGACTGGGGATGAAGATGTTCCAGAAGGACGTATTCCTCAATTTCGCCGGCGGCTTCCGCGTCGCCGACCCGGGGCTCGACCTGGCGGTCGTGGCCGCGGTAGTCTCCTCCTACTTCGACAAACCGGTCGCCGAGGGGGTCTGCTGCGCGGGCGAGATCGGCCTCTCGGGCGAGGTGCGCCCGGCGCCCCGCACCGAGCAGCGCATCGCCGAGGCGGCCCGCCTGGGCTTCCGCCGCATCATCGTCTCGGGCTACCTGGCCGCCGGCGCCAAGCGCCCCCGCGGAATCGAAGTGGTGACGATCAACAGCATACGCGAACTGCCGCAGGCCCTCTTCATGGAGTAGCATTCCGGGGCCGGAGCGGACAACACGAGGCTGACCCCGGCGCAGGGGCCAAAGCAGAAGACAGGCCTGAGCAAAGCCCGAGGCAGGACACGAAGGCGCGTCCGACAGAAACTACGGGGCAGCCCCGGACCGAGCGCCCGGTGCCGGCCATGCAAGCCGCCGCCACGCCACGCAGAAGCCCGCCGCGACCGTATTTCGCGACGGGTTTCTTCACGCCGGGCACCGGCCTCTCTATGGAACGATAATTGCGTCTGTCGGAGCAGAAACATTTACCGACAAACGCAATGAAAAATTTCGAAAAACTGATCTGGCGCGACGCCATCACCCTCGTAGAGTTCTCCACCACCCGCTGCAACCCCTGCGAGCGGGCCCGCACCGAAACCGACCGCTTCATGAAGCGGATGGGCGGCCGCGTCGACCTGGTGCGCGTCGACGTCGAGGACCCCGACATGCGCCCCGCACTCGAACGCTACAACATCCGCTCGGCCCCGGCGCTGCTCTTCTTCCGCCACGGGCAGGAGCTGGCCCGCATCGGCGGACCGGCCACCTACGCCGCACTGATCGCGGCCCTCGACCGCATCGAGGCCGCCGAACACGTGCAATAGCCCACACCCCTACGCCTCGGGATCGGGCAGCCGCCACGCGAGCTCCTCGCGCAGGTAGGCCGCCGCCGGCCCCTGCCCCGCCGAACCGACAGCACGGAACACCGTCTGCCGGTTCGCGTCGTTTTCGGCCCCCAGGGCCGCGCAGAGCGCCACGGCCCCCTGCGCCACCAGTCGAGCGGCGTAGCGATCGATGGCCGGAGGCTCCGCCGCAGCCAGACGGTCGGCTCCGGCGACCGCCTCCGCGGCTGCAACGATCCACTCCGTCGGCCGCACCTCGCGGCGCGCGGCGGCCAGCAGCGCGGCATACTGTACGAGCGGACGGCCGGAACGGACGATCCACCCGGCGAAGAGCGCGTCGAACCCCTCGGCGCGCCGCAGCAGCGCGAAGGCCGCCTCCTCGGCCTCCTCCGAGGTCGCGATACCGTCGATCCAGAGGTCTGCGCCCCCGTCCGCCAGCTGCGCGGCGTCGGCCAGGTGCAGCGCCGCGAGCCTCAGCTCGCGCACGTCCTGCTGCCAGAGATAGCGGGCCAGATCGTCGTCCGTCGCCTCGGCCGCCACGATACGCCGCAGCGTGGGCAGGCTCACGCCGTAGTTGAGCCCGCGCGGGGCGCCGTAAGGGCGCATGGCGTCGGCCACCGCGCCGTTGCGCTCGCGCCGGAAGGCGGCCAGCAGCGCGGTCATGCGCGACGTGCGGTTCATTGGCGGGCCCGGATCAGGGGTACGTTGACCGTCCGCCCGAACTCGAAGAGGGGCAGCACGGCGCGCGCGTACTCGCGGCCGCCGCAGATCACCGTGCAGGTCGAGGGGTCGGCCACACGGCAGGCGACCACCTCGCGCACCTTCGGGTCAGCCTCGATGCCGGCCGACGCCGTGCCCGAGGGCTCGATGCGCAGCAGCACCATGTCGCCCGAGAGGTCGCTCTCGGGCAGCAGCCCGGCCGCCTCGCTGAAGCGGGCGACGATATATTGCCGCTTCTCGGCGTCGGGATAGACCACGCGGCGCTGCGTGCGGATGGTCACGACGCGCTTGCCGAGGAAGAGCTCGAGGTAGCTCTGCTCCAGGCGCGCGATCTCGGCCAGAGCGGCCTGCAACCCCTCGCCGAAGACGTTCTCGCCCGCCTCGCCCGTCACCAGATCGGTGCGGTGGCGGCGCAGCGAAAAGATCGCCGAGGCGGCGCTGCGGGCCGCATCCTCCAGCGCGAGCACGTTCACGTCCATCTTGTCGGCCTGAATGCGGGCGAAGCCCTCGTCTGATACGGCATAGGCCATCGTCTCGCTGCGCGGCGCCTCGAGCTCGGGCGCTTCGAGCGCGGCCCGTTCGTCGAGCAGCGCCACCGACGCCCCCTCGACGCTCCAGATCGTCTTGTCGGTCAGCGGCGCCAGCACGCCCAGAAACTTCTGCGCATAGCGCGCGTAGGGGCCGCAGAGGATCTTCTCGCAGCGCACCGTCACATCCACGCCGAGCACCGTGCGGGGCTGCGAGACGACGATTCCCGTCTCGCTCTGCACGGCCCCCTGCACGGCGATGTAGGGGTTCTGCGCCGCGCCGAGGCCGCACCACAGCAGCGCGCAGGCCAAAAGAGAGTGTTTCATAGTCATCGGTATTTGGTCGTGTAAAAATAGCCTAATTTCGGCGGAAGTCAAAATTTCAGATAAAAATCGCGCGTGAGCGCCCGGTATTCGTCCGTGTAGCTCTCGTGGCCGCCCGTGCCGATCGAAAGGGTCTCGTCGACGGGCTCCTCCGCCATGCCGGCCGCGGGCACGAACTCCAGCAGCACCCGCTTGGGCTCGCGCCGCGGCACGGTCCGCACGCGCGTGCGGCGCCGCAGCGTCAGCACGCCGCGGCACAACGCCTCGAAGCGCTCCCCCTCGTCCGTAGGCAGGATCACGGCGAAGCGCCCGGAGGGCGCCAGGAGCCGCACCGCGGCGTCGCGCAGCTCCTCGAACGGAAGCGAGACGGCGTGACGCGCCATCGTGCGCCCCCGGTCGGGGCAGGTGAGCGAATCGACGAAGAAGGGGGGATTGGAGAGGACCAGGTCGAAGCGCACCCCCGGATCGTAGGCCTGCACGGCGGTCTGCTCGAAGCTCAGGCGGTCGGCCCAGGGCGAGGCGACGGCGTTCTCGCGCGCCTGCTCCACCGGCTCGATGTCGACCCCCACGATGCGCGCCGCAGCGCCGTCCGCGGCGCACGCCTCCGAACGCTGGGCCAGCATGAGGGCCACCAGCCCCGTGCCGGTGCCGATGTCGAGCAGCAGCCGGTCCCCGGGCCGCACCGAGGCCCACGCCCCCAGGAGCACCCCGTCGGTGCCCACCTTCATCGCGCAGCGGTCCTGCCGTATGGTAAAGCGTTTGAACTGAAACATGGCGTCTTCGGCGAATTGCGAATGATTACAGCCCGATTACAGCCGCCCCTCCATGCCGGCTCCGAAGAGCGCGAAGTCGAACCGCACGGGGTCGGCCGGATCGTAGCGGCGCAGCGCCTCGGTGAGCTCCTCCACGGCGCGCCAGTCGTTCTGCCGCCGCGCGAACAGCCCCAGCAGGCGCCCCGTGGCCGCGGCGTGCACGTCGAGCGGGATGAAGAGCGCCGAGGCGGGGATGCGGCGCCACAGCCCGAAGTCGACGCCCCGCGCGTCGCGCCGCACCATCCAGCGCAGGAACATGCAGAGCCGCTTGCAGGCGGCGCCCCGCTCTATGGATGAGAGGTGCTTCTCGCAGCGCGGCGCGTGGTCGGCGGCGAAAAATGCGCGCCGGAAGGCGGCGAACGTCTCGGCCAAGCTCCCCGAGGCCTCGTAGCGGCTCTCGAAGAAGGCCCCCAGGCCGCCGTGCGCCGCATCGACGCGCCGCAGCGCCACGACGAAGTCGCGCAGGTCGCCCCCGTTGAAGGTGCGGTGTACGAAACGGTCGAGCGTCGCCAGCTCGCGCTCCGAGGCGTGGCGCACGAAGTCGGCGGGCGCGTCGTCCATGCAGTGCATCATGCGGTGGCCGTTGCGCACGATCGTCTTGCGGTTGCCCCATGCGATCGTGGCGGCGAGGAACCCCGCGATCTCACGGTCGGCGGGGTCCGTATAGCGGTGCGGCACGGCAATCGGGTCGCACTCGATGAACTCGGGACGGTCATAGCGGTCGTAGAGCCGCTCGAGCAGCTCGCGAATCTCGGGGTCCATACTGCTGCGGGGTCAGACGATCATCCCGTCGCTCATCACGATCCGGCGGTCGGCCATCGCCGCCAGCCCCTCGTCATGGGTGACGATCACGGTGGTCTGCCCCAGTCGCTCGCGCAGGTCGAAGAAGAGGCGGTGGATCTCGTCGCGGTTGCGCGAGTCGAGGTTGCCCGAGGGCTCGTCGGCCAGCAGCACGGCCGGGGAGTTGACCAGCGCGCGGGCTATGGCCACGCGCTGCTGCTCGCCGCCCGACAACTGGCCGGGCTTGTGGTCACGGCGCGCCGTGAGGCCCATCATCGCCAGCAGCTCGGCGGCCCGGCGCTCGACCTCGGCGCGCGGACGTCCGCCGATGTAGCCCGGGATGCAGACATTCTCCAGCGCCGTGAACTCGGCGAGCAGGTGGTGGAACTGAAAGACGAAGCCGATGCGCTCGTTGCGGAAGCGCGACAGCGCCCGGTCGCCCAGCTTCGCGACGTCCACGCCGTCGACGAGCAGCTGCCCCGCGTCGAGACGCGACAGCGTGCCCAGGATCTGCAGCAGCGTGGTCTTGCCCGCGCCGCTGGCCCCGACCACCGAGACCACCTCGCCCCGCGACACGTCGAGCGACACGCCGCGCAGCACCTCCAGCGCGCCGAAGCTCTTGCGGATGTGGGCAGCCCGTATCATCGCCCGAAGTCGTATTGCTTGTCGATCGCAGCGAGCGTCCGCCCGATCTGCGCATCGAGCCTCGCGACAGCGTCGCCCGACACACTGCCCGCCGTCCGCTCCTCCCGGCGGCCGATCGAGCCATAGCAGAAATATATGTCGCGCAGCAGCGCCTTGTCGCACCGCGACACGGCTGCCGCGGAGGAGCGCAGCGTCTCCAGCGCATCGGTGCGAATCGCCGCGTCGGGCAGTGCGAGCTGCTTGCGGTTCCCCTGCAACTCCTCGTAGACCTGCTGCATGACCTGCCGCTCTTCGCGCGACGCTCCGATCCGGCCGATCCACTGCTGGATACCGACCGTAAGCGCCACGCCTATCACCACGATCGCCAGCCGACGCAGGTCCTCGCGCCAGTTCCACCCGCTGCCGCCGCGGGCCGACGACGGCCCGGACGCACGCTTCGCAGCCGAGCTCCCGGCTCCCCCGCCGCTGCGGGTCGTGCGCCGCTCGGGGGCGGTGCGCCCGACGGAGCGGACGGCTCCGGAGGCCGATTTCGTCGGGCGGGGCTGAGCCTGCTTTTCGGCCCTGCCAGCCGCGGCCGGCCTCTCCTGCGATCGCCCGGCGGGCTTCGCGGCGGGTTTTTCAGCCGGCTTCTCGGCGGTCTTCTCTACCGGTTTATCTACCGGGCTGTCGGCCGCTTTTTCGGTCTGCGCCGCCTCGGCGGCGGGAGGCTCGGCCGCTCTGGCGCTGCGGCGCCGCGCGCGGCGCCGACCCTCGGCCCGGTCGCCCGCGCGCTCTCCGGCCTCGGCCGGCTGTTGCTGTTGTTGCTGCTGTCGCTGCTCGGAGAGCTCCCCCGCTATCTTTTCGTCTGCCATAATACTGTGTTTTGTCGGTAAGTATGAAAGATCCGCACCGTATCGACGGCCTCGCGCACATCGTGCACGCGCAAGATCGTCGCCCCCTGCCGCAGACACTCCCACCCCAGGGCGATCGTGCCGGCCAGCGCCTCGCCCGGTGCGGTGTCGAGCAGGCGGTAGATCATAGACTTGCGCGAGAGCCCCGCCAGCACCGGGAGCCCCAGCGCCGCGAGCCGGTCGAGCCCCGCCAGCAGCTCGTAGTTCTGCTCCAGCGTCTTGGCGAACCCGAACCCGGGGTCGAGGATCAGCCGCTCGCGGCGGATGCCCGCCTCGGCGAAGCGCTCGATGCGCCGCTCGAAATAGGAGACCACCTCCGTCACGATGTCACGCCGGTAGTCGGTCAGCGACTGCATCGTCTGCGGGTCGCCCTTCATGTGCATGGCGATGTAGGGCACGTCGTAGCGCGCCACCACCGAGGCCATGCGCCCGTCGAGCTCGCCGGCCGAGATATCGTTGACGATGAGCGGCCCGAACGCCTCTATCGCCCGCTCGGCGACCTCGCTGCGGAACGTGTCGACCGACACGACCGCACGGCCGTCGAGGCGCCGCACGGCCCGTAGGCCCCGCTCGACGCGCCGCCACTCCTCGTCGGCCGGCACGGGGTCGGCGCCCGGGCGCGACGAGTAGCCCCCCACGTCGACGATCGAGGCGCCCTCGGCCATCACCTGCGCGATGCGCCGCTCCAGAGCCCCCTCGTCGGGCGTGCGGCTGCCGTCGTAGAACGAGTCGGGGGTGACGTTGACGATCGCCATCACCTGCGGCGTGCTGAAATCGAAATCAACGCTTGCCATGTCTGAAGATAAAATCCAACTCCTTGACGGCCGGTTCGAGGTCCGTCTCGAAAATATTGACGATCGTATAGTCGGCGCTGCTGCATAGCCGGTCGTCGTCCCACTGGGCGGCGATGCGCCGGCGGATCGCTTCGGGGTCGCAGCCGTCGCGCCGCGCGGCACGCTGCACGCGCAGTTCGGCGGGCGCCAGCACCGCCACCGTGCGGTCGACGCACCCCTCCAGCCCCGCCTCGAAGAGGATGGCGCTCTCCAGCACCACATACTCCCCCTGCTGCCGCTCGGCCCAGGCGGCGAAGTCGCGCACGACGGCCGGGTGGACCAGGGCATTGAGCTCGGCGAGCGCCCCGGCGTCGGCGAAGACCACCGCAGCCAGCGCCGCGCGGTCGAGCTCGCCGTCGCGGTAGATCCCGGCGCCGAAGCGCTCCGCGACGGCCCGGCGCAGCGCCTCGTCCTCGTGCATCAGGCGCCGCGCCTCGCGATCCGAATCGTAGACCGCCGCGCCACGCTCGGCGAAGAGGCGGCAGACGGTGCTCTTGCCGCTGCCGATGCCGCCCGTGACCCCCACCTTCATCATGGCTCGGCAGGTTTGTCGATCTCGGGCACGGGGCCCATCGAGATGAACTTGATATCGCTGATGCGCAGCGAGATGGCATTCTGCAACGACTGGGGGTCGATCACCAGCTTCCCCTCGTGCCCCTCCTCGCGCGAGACAGCGTAGTGGAGCTCCGAGAGGGGGATGCGCAGCCGCTTGGTGGCATAGACGCGGTAGCCGAACAGGTTCGTACCCACCCCCTCGACCACGCAGGTCACCTCGAAGTGCTCGCCGTCGACGTTCAGCCGCACGGTCTGCTCGGTGGTGTAGGTATAGCTCAGCTTGGCGATGTACCAGAGTATGAACGACGCCACGAGCATCGACAGAAAGACCGGCGAGACGTAGCGGCGCATGAGCTTCCACGGATTTTCCATAGGTCGGATGTGTTTTCCCGCGCAAAGTTAAGAAATAAAACGGGCCGCACCACCAAAAGCCGCGGCATTTTCATGCCGCCGCTCGCCCGTATGATCCAACAAAAAAAGATGCCGGGGTTTTCCGACATCTTTCGTGCAATCATTTTTTGCGATTATCTGCGCCCCCCGCCGAAAACCACACCGAGCGAAAGCCCGAAATGACGGTTCGCTTTCTCCTGTAGCTTGTAATCGAGAGTCACGCGAAGGTGGTGGAACAACTCTACGCCGACACGCGGCATGAAACAGACGGATCCCGTCTTGGTTCCCGTCGAGAATCCGCCCCAGTTGGGCTGCGAGTCGTCGAAGGCGATCGGCGCCGAATGATCCAAAGAGGCATAACCCAAGCCCATGCCCGCGAAGAATGAAATTTTCGCATGACGCCGGAAATTGTAATCCGTGACAGCCATCACGTTCCAGGTCTTGAATTTCAGCTCTCCTGCATCGACGGACTCCCGGTGGAAAATCGACCCCGCGACCTGTACGCCGACATCCAACGGCACGCGCTGTATATTATATCGCGCTTCGGCATGAAATGTCGCTCCGAGTCTGTTCTTGTCGAAATTCAGTTTGTCGGCACCGAAAGAGAGGCCTACGCCGATTTCACCCTCCAAACGGCCGACCTTGCGATCCGCAACCGAGGATTGGCCGGTTTGAGCATTTCCCTGCATGAAACACAGCAGGGCAAATGCGAAGAGTAGCTTTTTCATACCCGATGAATTTGTTTCAATTACTCTATGTCGATTTTTAATCGGTCGGCCCTGCGGGTTTCGGCAGGACATTCGTTGTAATATTCATAAACGAGTTGCAGGACAATATTTTTGCCTGAGGCAGAACGTATATTTATAGAGACCGGAATAGACGTATTATCCTTACCGTTGAAATCTAAATTCGATTCCGAGATAGAAAAATCGCGCCCCTCTTCGGCCGTGGAAAGTTTTTGATCCACGACTATCCGTACATTCTGTCGGGGATGATCTTTCGCTGCGAAAGCATTTCGCCAGACCAGTAGCTCCATCTGCGAATCGGGCTTTGCCGACAATGTCGTTATCGGTGAAATATAGCCTTCGGACGACGACAACTTTTCTGTGAAATAAATCATGTCCTCATAAAAAGTCACGCGTTCTTCATTCTCACATGAAGTAACGGACAATGCCAGAAATAAAAACAAAAGCAAACGTTTCATTGGGTTGATATTTAAATGTTTGATATTTAAGAAAGAAGGTCGTTCCCCACGATTTACATGCAGTTCGACAATGGAAGGAGTACCGAAGGCTTGACCCTCCTCCACTCTTCTGTCACTGCGCCGCAGTTGCCAAGAGTTGTCCTCCTATTGAAATTTCGAACGATAAATGCGTAATCGTAAACCTATCCTGGTAGGTATTCCAACCTATCGGTGTTTTCTTTTACGGAAATGGGGTTCGGCCGCTTTTGATTTGCATACGCCTCGATGCAAATTCCTGCCCCGATGCAGCACAGCGCAAATAATAAGAAAATTTTTCTCACGTGATTGGTATGATGGTTAGACAATAGCAAAGTTAGGCTTTCGGCCTTTTCCTACAGCAAAATCGGCGTCTATAAATCTATCACACGAAACAGACAAGCACCTGAAATACAACGAAATAAAAACTGCGAGAATTGTGAAAATCTCGCAGCCATTATAATGCGTATATATCTATATGAAATTCAATGCATTACATACCCGATTTTTGAAAGCAGCCGAGCATGGCGGAGCGATTCGACTGGCAATCAGCATATTATTGCATTTTTCGAATGAAGAAATCTTTTTCCGCCGAATCCGACGTCGCGATTCGGGCTTTCAATCTCGATTTGCGGTTGTAGATATTCGATACCGAATCGCCGATTATAACGCTGATGATTTGCGCCGAAAATCCTGCGTAGATGTAACACAGCAAATCTATATCCGCAGGTTTGAATTTCGGAAATTGCGTCCGCAGTTTCACGATGATATTGTCATTTACCGTGTTTACGAGCTCCTCCAACTCTTTTTTGGCCGCGGGGTTGGATGCAAGGTCCGTAAAGAAGTTTCTCACATGTTTGTAGATAGCCTCCTGCTGGGCTTTTGTGTTGTTTCGTTCATAGAACACCCGGCCGAGCTGATCAAGGAACTCGAAGCGGGACAGCACCAATTCTTTAAGTTGCACTTCCTGTTCCTGCTTGACGGCAAGATGTTCGAGGATGCGGTTTTTCGATGCCCGAATGCTGTCAACAGCCAACATGTAGCGTTCGACCTGCTGCTGCTTTCGTTCCATGCGCTCCCGATAGTAGTAGACCAGGAAAATCGCAACGGCGCAGATCAGCAGTCCGACGACATATTCGAAGTAGGTTCGTACTTTCAGACGGTAACCCGCAAACGCAGTTTGCTCTTTATAATATTTTCCCTCGGCAGCGGTTGCCGATTGAGATACCACCATGCGGGATATGGAATCGCTCAATCGGATATATTCGTTGAGCGAATTGGCGGCTTCCTCCGAATTTCCGGATGCCAGCTCAATTTGAATAGACAGATATGCCAGTTGTGCATCGTCCCGAATATCCTCCGCCAAATCCGAAGCGATATTGAAATAATATCGTGCGCTGTCGATCTTGTGTTGCAGATAATAGGCTTTGGTCAATACCCTATATTGATAAATCGACAAACCGTCCGGGGCGATCCGCTCGATCTCCTTTACGGCTTTCAGGGCTTTTGGATAATCGCCCTCATTTACATAAATATCCCCTAAATTGCTTAAACAAGCAACAATTATTTCGTCATCTTCCTGCTGTACGGCTGCTTGCAGCGCTTGCGAATAGTATTTTACGGCATTGTCGTTATCGCCCAAACTGGAACAGGCATTAGCGATATTAAGCATCGCATTATTCATAAACGCAAGATTGCGTAGTTTTTCCCATGCCTCATAAGCATTCCGATAATATTCCAGCGCTCCGTTAAAATTCATCTGCTCGGAATAGACCTCCCCGATACGGGAGTATACCAACCCCAGATAATAACTCTTATGAGCCGCAAGGGCGTATTTTTCCGCAGTCAGATAATAGCGCATGGCTTCCTGATAATCGTCGCCGTTTTGATAGATGCGCCCATAGTGATAGTTGATGAGAAACTTTACCGAATCCGAACAAATCCGATTGTCGTAATACCGGTATGCAATGCGTATCAGCGAGTCGTCATCGGTATCCACATAATTTTTATCGAGTGCTGCGGAATACAAGAGAGCGTATTTCGCCCGCGTGCTGCGCCGCAGAATCCGGTCGGGGTCGATGTTCTCGATGATGCGCAACGAGCTGTCCGGTTCGATGCGCAACAATCTTGATGCAACGTATAGTTCATGCTCGATTTGTCGGGTTCCACCGCAGCCGGATGAGAGCAAAAGTATCAAAAGGAGTATCAAGTATTTCATAGCGGTCGATTATCAGCATAAAAATACTGATATTTTTTCACACGCATTTCTGAAGGGAAAAATTATGAGGTAAAAGAGCTCTTTGAACATACGGCGCATAAACTCCGCTTTTTCGTGGGACAAATCTAATTCCGGCAGAGTCTAACGGCAAGATGAAAGCTAACGCAAGAGCATATATCGATTGCATGATGCAATACAAAAAAATAAACGAGGTAACGATTGCAAACCGAAACCTCGTTTATTTTCATATCATCCCGCCGTTTCCGGCGAAAGCTTCATATTGCAAATCAATCCATACGCCCGCCGCGGGGCGGGGCAGGCGCCGCGTTACTCCTTGTCGAGCTTGCCGCGCTTGGTCATCAGGTCGTAGGCCACCGGCGTTGCGATGAAGATCGTAGCGGCCGTACCCACGACGACACCCACCGTCAGCGCGAAGATGAAGCCGCGGATGGTCTCGCCGCCGAAGAAGAAGATGGCCAGCAGCGTGACAAGCGTCGTGCCCGAGGTGTTGATCGTACGCGAGAGGGTCGAGTTGATGGCGTTGTTGACGTTCTCCTTCAGGTTGCGCTTGGGATAGAGACCCAGGTACTCGCGGATGCGGTCGAAGACCACCACCGTGTCGTTGATCGCATAACCGATGATGGTCAGGATCGCGGCGATGAAGGCCTGGTTCACCTCGAGGTTGAAAGGCACGAGGCCATAGAACATCGAGAAGAGGCCGATGATGAACAGAGCGTTGACCGCCAGGGCGATCGTGGCGCCCGAAGCCCACTGCCAGCGCTTGAAGCGGAAGGTGATGTAGAGACCGATGGCGAGCAGCGAGAAGAGCACCGAGTAGATGGCGTTCCAGGTCATGTCCTTGGCGATCGAGGGGCCAATCTTGTCGGCGGTCAGGATACCGTTCTCGTCGGTCTGCGTGTTGCGGAACTGCTCGAAGGTGATGTCATAGGTGTAGAGCGGCTTCATGGCGTCGTAGATGATGCGCTCGACCACGGCCGTAGCCTCGTCCGACGTATCGTCGTAGCGGTACTGCGTGACGATGCGCATCTGGTTCTCGTTGCCGTACTGCTTCACCTCGAAGCTGATGTTCTGGGCGTCGGCGTCGGCGATCTTCGAGAACTCGGCGTCGAGGTTGCGGCGCACGTCCTCGGCCGACACGGCCTTGTCGAAGCGCACCACGTAGGCGCGGCCGCCCGTGAACTCGGCACCCAGGTTCAGACCGCGCGCCACGAACGAGAGGCACGAGAGGGCGACGAGCGCCACGGTGACGATGTAGCCGATGCGGCGGGCGCCGATGAAGTCGATGTGGGTGTTGTTGAGGAAGTTCTCCGACCACTTGCGCGAGAAGGAGATCGAGCCCCAGCGCTCCACGACCCACTCGATCAGCAGGCGCGTGATGAAGACGGCGCTCAGGAACGAGGTGATGATACCGATGATGAGCGTCGTGGCGAAACCCTGGACGGGACCGTTGCCGAAGACGAAGAGCACGATACCCGTGATGATCGTCGTCAGGTTACCGTCGATGATGGCCGAGTAGGCCTTCGAGAAGCCGTCCTTGATGGCGAGCGAAAGGCCCTTGCCGCCGCGCAGCTCCTCCTTGATGCGCTCGTAGATGATGACGTTGGCGTCGACGGCCATACCCATCGTCAGCACGATACCGGCGATACCCGGCAGGGTCAGCACGGCGCCGAACGAGACGAGGATGCCCATCAGCAGGAAGACGTTGGTCAGCAGCGCGAGGTCGGACATCCAGCCTGCCGTCTTGTAGAAGAGGCCCATGTAGAGCAGCACCAGGATGAAGGCGATGAGGAACGACATCAGACCGGCGTCGATCGACTCCTGACCCAGCGAGGGGCCTACGACCGTATCCTGGATGATCTTGGCGGGCGCGGGAACCTTACCCGAGTTGAGAACGTTGGCGAGGTCCTTGGCCTCCTGGATGGTGAAGTCGCCCGAGATCTCCGAGGTGCCCTTGTCGATCTTCGTGCGCACGACGGGAGCCGAGTAGACGTAGCCGTCGAGCACCACGGCGATGCACTTGCCGATGTTCTCGCCCGTCAGGCGCGACCACTCCTGCGTGCCGGCGGCGTTCATCGCCATCGAAACCACGGCCGTAGCGCCGCGCTCGGCATACTGCTCGCGGGCGTCGGTGACGACCGAACCGTCGAGCGGCGCCTTGCCGTCGGGGGTCGAGATGCGGATGGCGTAGAGATAGTAGCGGCCGTCGATGGCATCCTCGCCCTTGACGCCCCACTTGAACTCGAGGTCGGCGGGGAAGAGATCGCGCACCGAAGGATCGGCCAGGTAGGCCTCCACGGCGGCCATGTCGGCCTTGTAGGCGGCACCCACCACGGCACCGCCGGCGAACGACGGATCGAGCAGCGCGAAGAGCGGGTTCTGCTCACGGTCGTAGCGGCCCGTGCGGGCCTCCTCGTCCCGGGCTGCGGCGCCCACCTCGGCGATCAGACCCTCGCCCTGGGCTGCAGCGTCGTCCGTCGAGGCGACTTCGACCTCCTCGGTCGCGGCGGGAGCTGCGGTCAGCTCGCTGCGGATGAACTTGTCGGCGGCGACCATCGCGGGCAGCACCTCGCGGGCGTCGTAGGTGGTCCAGAACTCGAGCGACGCGGTGCCCTGCAGCAGGTTGCGCACGCGCTGCGGCTCCTTGACGCCCGGCAGCTCGACCAGAATGCGGTGCGAGTTGGGCAGGCGCATGATGTTGGGCTGCGTCACGCCGAAGTGGTCGATACGGCTGCGCAGCACGTTGAACGAGGCGGAGATGGCGGCCTCGGTCTCTCGCTTGAGGATCTTGGCCACCTCGGCGTCGGAGGTCTCGAGCGTGATCTCCTTGCGGTCGGGGCTCACGAAGATCGCGGCCAGCGAAGCGCCGTCGGAGTGCTTCTGGTAGGCCTTCACGAAGTCGTCGATGTAGTCCTTCGAGGCGCCCTGCTTGATCGCCTCGTTGGCCTCGGCGATGGCGGCGCGGAAGGCCGGATCGTTCTGGCTGTCGCCGGCCAGCGCCTTGACGACGTCCTCGACCTGCACCTCCAGCATGACGTTCATACCGCCCTTGAGATCCAGGCCCAGGTTGAGCTCCTTCTCCTTGCACTCCTTATAGGTGAAATTCTTGGCCCCCAGCATGTTGTATACGGGGAGATTCTGGACCGAATCCAGATAGTGCTGCTCCGCCCCGGCCTGTTCTGCGAGGGGGAACTGCGCGGCATAGGCCGCCGCCTTCTTCTCTACGCTCCGCGTCTTGAACGAGAACGAGAGCTGGTAAACGCACGCAAGCGCAAGAAGCACGGCGAGTAGTTTGATAAAGCCTTTACTTTGCATGGAACGATAAATATTTGATTTGTTTTACGTTTTTCTTCGGCTCGGTTAGCGTGCAAAGATAGAAAAAATATGATGAAAAGCGAAAACAGAGACGCTAAAAGTGGCGCGCGCCGAAAAAAAGCGGATTTTGCCCCCGCGGCCGCCGCCGGGCGCGCCCGACGTGCCGCAAAAATCGCCTCCGGGCGTTGACGCATCGCCGCGTAATGATTACCTTTGCGCGTATGGAACGCCTGCGTGCATACCGCTACCACCTGGCCGCCCTGTTCACCGTTTCGGTGTGGGGCGCCACCTTCGTCTCGACCAAGGTGCTCATCGCCCACGGCCTCACCCCCGCGTGGATCTTCTTCCTGCGCTTCGCCCTGGCCTATGCGTGCATCCTGCCGCTGGCGCCGCGGCGGCTGTGGCTCGGCAGCGCGGCCGACGAGGCGCTGGCCCTCGCCGCGGGCGTCACGGGCGGCTCGCTCTACTTCCTCACGGAGAACATCGCCCTGCAATACGCCCCCGCCTCCAACGTCTCGCTGATCGTCTGCACGGCCCCCTTGTGGACGGCCCTGCTCCTGGGGGCGCTCGACCGGCGCGAGCGGATGACGCGCCGCCAGACCGCGGGTTCGCTCATCGCCTTCGCCGGCATGGTGCTCGTGGTGCTCAACGGCCGCTTCGTGCTCCGCCTCTCGCCCGCGGGCGACCTGCTGGCGCTCTCGGCCGCCCTGCTGTGGATGCTCTACTCGCTGCTGGTCAAGCGCATCCTGGGGCGCTGCGAGGCGCTGCTGGTCACGCGCAAGATCTTCTTCTACGGGCTGGCGACCATCTCGCCGGCGCTCTTCGCGGGCGCGGGGGCGCCCCCGGCGTGGCTGCTGGCGCGCCCGGCCGTGTGGGGCAACCTGCTCTTCCTGGGGCTGGTCGCCTCGATGCTCTGCTACCTCGTGTGGAACGCCGTGATCCGCCGCCTGGGAGCCGTGCGGGCCACCAACTACATCTACTTCAACCCGCTGGTGACGATGCTCACGGCTGCGCTCTTCATCGGCGAGCGGATCACCGCCGCGGCGATGGCGGGCGCCGCGCTGATCCTATCGGGCATGTGGATGGCCGAGCGGGGAGGCACGCCCCGGCGCACGCAATAATGAGGGCCTCGGCTTTCATATTCCGACTTATTCGCATATCTTTGCAACTAACCGACAATCCTAACCCTTCGAAATGAAACGAATCACCACCCTTCTGGCCGCGCTCTGCTGCCTGGGCGGCCTCTCGGCGCAAACCGGCTACCGACCCGCACCCGAGAACCTCGCCGCGCGGCAGCAGTTCGCCGACGGCCGCTTCGGCATCTTCCTCCATTGGGGGCTCTACGCCATGCTCGGGCAGGGCGAGTGGCACATGACCAACGCCAACCTCCACTACCGCGAGTACGAGAAGCTCGCCGCGGGCTTCTATCCCGCACGCTTCGACGCGCGCGAGTGGGTCACGGCCTTCCGCGAGGCGGGCGCCCGCTACATCTGCTTCACCACGCGCCACCACGAGGGCTTCTCGATGTTCCGCACGGCGCAGTCGCCCTACAACATCGTCGAGGCGACCCCCTTCGCCCGCGACGTGGTGAAGGAGCTGGCGGACGAGTGCCACCGCCAGGGCATCCGCCTCCACTTCTACTACTCGCTCATCGACTGGTGGCGCGAGGACGCTCCGCGCGGCCGCACGGGCCTCGGCACGGGCCGCCCCGCGGAGAAGGAGGACGCCGACGCCTATTTCGACTTCATGAAGGCGCAGCTCACCGAGCTGCTCACCCAGTACGGCGAGGTGGGGGCCATCTGGTTCGACGGCGTGTGGGACCAGGACCGCAACCCCTCGTTCGACTGGCGCCTGGGCGAGCTCTACGCGCTGATCCACAAGCTACAGCCCGCCTGCCTCGTCATCAACAACCACCACCTCGCGCCCTTCGAGGGCGAGGACGCGCAGGCCTTCGAGCGCGACCTGCCGGGCGAGAACACCGCCGGGCTCTCGGGGCAGGAGATCAGCCGCCTGCCGCTCGAGACCTGCGAGACGATGAACGGCATGTGGGGCTACCGCATCGCCGACCAGAACTACAAGTCGACCGAGCGGCTCGTCCGCTATCTGGTCGGTGCGGCCGGGCGCGGCGCCAACCTGCTGCTCAACATCGGCCCGCAGCCCGACGGAGCGCTCCCGGCGGCGGCGCTCGAGCGCCTCGCGGCCGTGGGCGAGTGGCTGCGCGCCAACGGCGAGACGGTCTACGGCACCGAGGCCGGCCCCGTCGAACCGCGCCCGTGGGGCGTCACCACGCGCCGCAGCGACCGCGTGTGGGTCCACATCTTCAACTGCCCCGACAAGGAGCTCTTCCTCCCGCTGGAGGGGCTGCGCGTGAAGCAGGCCGTGCGCTTCGCCGACCGCAGCAAGGTCTCCTTCGCGCAGGACGACGCGGGCGTGCTGCTCCGCCTGGGCGAGGTGCCCGCGGGTGCGGACACCATCGTCGAGCTGACTGTGGCGGAGCGATAACCGGCCCCGGGAGCAACCGACCAAAGGGAGGCGTTTTCGAGAAAACGCCTCCCTTTCTGTCATGCAAGCCGCCGACCGGCAAGTGAACCGTTGCAGCCCGTCCGCCGGCGAGCGAACCGCCGCGGACCGTATCGCCGGTACGACGTCGAGGACACGGCGTCGCAGCCCGCAGCATGCGCCGGCGCAGGTCCGGGAAACCGCCTCGCGAGCCGGACGCAGCGGCAGATCACGAGGGGGCCGGCGCCGGCATCCGGGTCGGGGCGCTCTGCGCGGGCGGCGCGGACGAACGAGCCCCGCGGCGCCCCGCCCGAAAACCGCCCCTCAACCCCTGAAAACCGCCGCCCGACCGCCGCCCGACCCCGCTCGTCTGTGCGGCTGCAACCCGCCGACACACGAAAACCCCCGCCCCGGAGTATCCGGAGCGGGGATCGTTCGTCGCGGGAGGGCGGTCCGCCCGAGGGGTTACTTCACCTCCTCGAACTCGACGTCCTCGGGCTGCTGCTTGGCGCCGTCCTGCGCCGCACCGCCACCCTGCTGGCCCGCACCCGCGCCCTGGGCGCCTGCGGCACCCTGCGCGGCCTGCTGCTGGGCGTAGATGTCCTGCGAAGCGGCCTGCCATGCGGCATTGAGCTCGGCGATGGCCGTGTCGATGGCCGCCACGTCGGCGTTCTTGTGAGCCTCCTTGAGCTTGCCCAAGGCGGTCTCGATGGCGCCCTTCTTGTCGGCGGGCAGCTTCTCGCCGTACTCCTTGAGCTGCTTCTCGGTGGCGAAGATGTTCGAGTCGGCGGCGTTGATCTTGTCGATGCGCTCCTTCTCGGCCTTGTCCTTGGCCTCGTTGGCCTTCGCCTCGTCGCGCATGCGCTGGATCTCCTGCTCGGTAAGGCCCGACGACGCCTCGATGCGGATCTTCTGCTCCTTGCCCGTGCCCTTGTCCTTGGCCGAGACATTGAGGATGCCGTTGGCATCGATGTCGAACGTCACCTCGATCTGCGGCACGCCGCGCGGTGCGGCGGGGATGCCGTCGAGGTGGAAGCGGCCGATCGACTTGTTGTCGCGGGCCAGCGGGCGCTCGCCCTGGCAGACGTTGATCTCCACCGAAGGCTGGTTGTCGGCTGCCGTGGAGAAGACCTCCGACTTACGCACCGGGATGGTGGTGTTGGCGTCGATGAGCTTGGTCATCACGCCGCCCAGCGTCTCGATACCCAGCGAGAGGGGCGTGACGTCGAGCAGCAGCACGTCCTTCACCTCGCCCGTGAGCACGCCGCCCTGGATCGCGGCGCCGATGGCCACCACCTCGTCGGGGTTCACCGACTTGTTGGGAGCCTTGCCGAAGAACTCCTCGACGATCTTCTGGATGGCGGGGATGCGGGTCGAACCGCCCACCAGGATCACCTCGTCGATCTGCGAGGGCTCGAGGCCCGCGTCGCGCAGCGCCGCCTTGCAGGGCTCCACGGTCTTGCGGATCAGGTGGTCGCACAGCTGCTCGAACTTGGCACGCGTGAGCGACATCACCAGGTGCTGCGGGATGCCGTTGACAGGCATGATGTAGGGGAGGTTGATCTCCGTGGTGGTCGACGACGAGAGCTCGATCTTCGCCTTCTCGGCCGCCTCCTTCAGACGCTGGAGCGCCATCGGGTCCTGACGCAGATCG
This sequence comes from Rikenellaceae bacterium, assembly GCA_902362705.1. Lineage (GTDB taxonomy): Bacteria > Bacteroidota > Bacteroidia > Bacteroidales > Rikenellaceae > Alistipes. The sequence goes on along the minus strand of CABIXK010000005.1, from coordinate 56,157 downwards.
ATGCCGTGCTCGGCCTTGAACGACTCGGCCATGTAGTCGATCAGCACGTGGTCGAAGTCGTCGCCGCCCAGGTGCGTGTCGCCGTTGGTCGACTTCACCTCGAAGATGCCGTCGCCGAGCTCCAGAATCGAAATATCGAACGTACCGCCGCCCAGGTCGTACACGGCGATCTTCATGTCCTTGTTCTTCTTGTCCATGCCGTAGGCCAGTGCGGCGGCCGTGGGCTCGTTGATGATGCGGCGCACCTTCAGACCGGCGATCTCGCCCGCCTCCTTGGTGGCCTGACGCTGCGAGTCGGAGAAGTAGGCCGGCACGGTGATAACCGCCTCCGTGACCTCCTGGCCCAGGTAATCCTCGGCCGTCTTCTTCATCTTCTGGAGCGTGATGGCCGAGATCTCCTGCGGCGTGTAGAGACGACCGTCGATGTCCACACGGGGCGTGTCGTTGTCGCCGCGCACGATGGCGTAGGGAGCACGCGCGATGTCGGCGGCCACCTGGTCGTAGCGCTCGCCCATGAAGCGCTTGATCGAGAAGACCGTGCGCTTGGGGTTGGTGATCGCCTGGCGCTTGGCCGGATCGCCGACCTTGCGCTCGCCGCCCTCGGTGAACGCCACCACCGACGGGGTGGTGCGGTGACCCTCGCTGTTGGGAATAACCACGGGCTCGCTGCCCTCCATCACTGCTACGCAGGAATTCGTCGTTCCTAAGTCGATACCGATAATCTTTGCCATAATCTTTTATTGAGTTTAATTGTTCTTCGTTCTATTTATATGCACCCCTCGCGGGGCACGTCCCCCCTTGGAACAAACGCTATACCAAACCCCGCCGACTGCCAATTTGTCAGACGATTGGCAGAAACCCCGCCCCTCCGGGCGCCGAAGGTGCTATTTTGGCAGCACGAAAAAGGGCCTGCGTCGCCGCAGGCCCCCGAAACGGCGCGAAGCCGTCCTTACTTATTTTCTCCCAGGATACGCATCGCCGCATCGAGGATCGCCGTATCGTCGAGCGTCACCACGCCGCCGTCGGGTCCCGGCTCGAAATGCACACCCACGCACTCCTTCGCCGTGTGCGAACCGCCGAAGTAGTTGCGGACGGTCTCCACGTCGATTCCTAACTCATCTGCAATGCGCTGCGAACTGCCGCTCGGCAGCCGATCCTTGATTCGGCGCAATTCGTTGAATGTGATAATCATATCCTTTTAGATTTAGGTTGATGTTTCTGCTTGACTAAATTAGTTCTTTTTTTCGGTATTTCCAAATTTCCGGCCGGAAATTACGAAAAAAGCGGCGCCCTCCTGCGGGAGGGCGCCGCCCAGATGTCCGGCCGCGTCGCGACCCTACTCCTCGGGCTCGACGTAGAGCTGAAAGATGAGGGGCGTGAAAGAGGGGACCTCCGTGCTGACCGACGTGGTGGTCGTGGTGGTAGAGTTGTCCGAACCGCTGCCGTAACCATAGCCGTAACCGTAGCCGCCGTAGCCGTAGTAGGGGTCGTAGTAGCCGCCCATGTAACTGCCGTAATAGCCGCCGTAGTAGCCGCCGTAGCTGCTGCCGTAGTAGGAGTTGGCGTAATTGAGGTAGTTGATGTAGTTGTAGTAGTCGGCCATGCTGTTGTTCGACGAGGACTCGGTGGTGGTCGATCCGCTCTGCCCCGAGGAGCCGTAGGCGTGGGTCGACGAGGTGACGAGCGCCGCCCACTGGCCGAACTTGAGATTGGGCACCGTGTAGTAGAAAGCCTGGATCATGCCGCCGTCCTTGGGCGTGTATTCGAGCGCCTCGCCCGCCTGCTTCACCTCGCCGTAGACGATCTGCTTCACCTCGTCGATGTTCGTATCGAGGACGAACCCGTCGAGGAACCGGGCGATGTACCAGATCTTGGCCTTGCCCTCGAGTTTCACCGAGTCGGCGTCGAGCTCCTTGACCCCTTTGTAGGCGGTCGCCGCCTCGCCGAAACGCTCGCGCAGCGCCTCGACGATACGCCGGTCGATGTCGGCCATCGAGGCCTCGTCGACGTAGGGCTCGAAGCCCGCATGGTAGGGCTCCTCGAAGCGGAAGGTCTCCTCCGGACGGTAACGGTAGTTGACGTAGAGCTGGGGAATGGTGTCGTTGACCGACGACCATGCCTCAGGGATGTTGTAGGGGTGGTCGGCCGCCTCGGGATCGGAGGGGATCGACGACTCCTCCTCGTCGGCCTCTTTCGCGCTCTCCGCCTTCTCTTTCTGGTAGAGGTGCAGCCCGCCGTTGCCGGCCAGCGTGCAGAAGGCGTCCACGGCGCGGCCCTCGGCCTCCAGGGGATTCTTCACCGTGTCGCACACGGCCATCGTCACGATCATCGGACGCCCCTCGTCGAGGGTGAACTGCCCCTCGTAGCCGCCCGTGCCCGAGACGCTGCCGCCGACGACCGTCGAGGGGAGGTAGAGCACAACCTTCGAGCCGCGGCGCAACTTGAGCCGGCGGTCGGTGATCCGGCGGTCGGGATCGTCCTTATATTTGGTGTAGTACTCCTCCGAGAGGGTCAGCTCGTTGCGCATGGCCAGCCACGTGCCCTCGAGCAGGCTCGTATTCTGCTCGCCGCAATAGCGGTAGAGCGGCACATAGCGCGTATAGCGGGTGAAGGTGCCCTCGAGCGCCGCTTCGGCAGCGTCGCGCGTCATGACGATGTTGCCGCCGAGATCGCGCCCCGAGTAGTCGAACCGCACCCAGCACACCGTGTCGTTGATGGCTCCGTAGTGCGGATCGCCCGCGTCGAGCACGTCGACATAGTAGCCGCCCGGCTCCTGCAGGTTGCCCTCCAGGTCGGGACGGTGCTGGTGGATCCACGCCGCCAGGGCCTGCGTTTCATACCGTCCGGTATCCACGTCCTGCTCCTTGGCGCAGGAACACGCTGCCACGAGCGCCGCGAGCGCAAGGCAGGCTTTCATGTTGAGACACTTCATTATTTCGGGTTTACTGTTATTCTACGCTGTCGACGGTGAAAAAGATCGCCACGGGGCTCTGCTCGGGCACCACCGAGAAGTCGTCGCCGCCGTAGGCCATGTTGTAGGTCATGTAGGCCTCCACCTCGTCGCCCTCGCGACAACCGAGTAACGCGAGACGGAGCCCTTTTAGTATGTCGCCGCGCCCCATTTCGATCGCCAGCGGCTCGAAGCTCCACCCCGCGGGGTTGAACCCCTCGAGGGAGAGGAAGGCGTCGCGCAGCAGCGGGTCGTTGGTGTAGTAGGGCATCGTGACGCTCTGGCCCGAGGTGATGATGTTGGCGAAGGAGAAGACGTAGGCGCGGAAGGTGATCCGCACCGACGACCGCTCCCCCACTTCGCGCCGCGCGGGCCGCTCGGGGTCGTAGCGGTTGGCGATGTAGCGGTAGACCGTATTGCCCGCCGTCGAGTAGCAGGGCAGCTGCTCGTCGGCGATCTCCTGCTCGTGCACCAGGCGCGGCGCATGGGTCGAACGCAGGTAGGACTCCATGCGCTTCTGCTGGTCGGGCAGCACATCCTCCTCGTCGGAGCATCCGGCGAGCAGCGCCCCCGCCAGGGCGAGGCATGCGAACAATCGTTTCATCGGCATAATCGACAAAGATACGACAAAATTTCTTTCCCTCCAACTCACCGCCCTACAACATCTTCAGGGCCAGACGCACGATCTGCTCCACGGCCGCTGCGGGCTGCTCGCGCACGGCCTGCCGCACGGCCTTCTCGGCCGCGCTCTTGGCAAAGCCCAGCATGACCAGCGCCGCGATCGCCTCGTCGGTGTCGGCACCCGCGGGCACGGATCCCTCGCCCAGGTCGGTCGAGAGGGCGAGCTTGCCGCTGAGCTCCACGATGATCTTCTGCGCCGTCTTGAGTCCCAGCCCCTTGACGTTCTTGAGGAGCACGGCGTTGCCGGCGGCGATGATCCCTTGCAGCTCGCGGGGCGAGTAGGTCGATAGGATCGTCCGCGCCGTGTTGCCGCCCACGCCCGAGACTCCGATGAGCAGGCGGAAGAGCTCGCGCTCGGCCTTCGTCGCGAAACCGTAGAGCAGCTGCGCATCCTCGCGCACGACTTGGTGGACCCAGAGTTTCGCCTGCTGCGCATGCTCCACGGCCGCAAATGTTTCGAGCGAGATATGGAGGTAATACCCCACCCCGCCCGCATCGACGACCGCATGGGTCGGGGCCGCCTCGGCCACCGTTCCGCTTATATATTCATACATGTTCTCTCCGATTTTTTCACGTAAACAAGGCAAAAATACGGATTTTTTTCTATCTTTGACTTCGCCAAAGACACTTCGGTCCGACAAAATGCAGGCAGACTTGCTTTTATCGCCGCTAATTCGTATCTTTGCATGTTTTAAAGAGAAATTTTAACCCAAAAACGCATACCCGAACTATGAAGAAGATGCTATTTTCGGCACTGGCCGCAGCCCTGGTCCTGACCGCCTGCGGGCCGAAGCAGCAGTCCGCCGAGGCTCCGGCCGAGGAGGCTACCGGCCGGATCGAGGCCTCCGACATCGCCATCGTATCGCCCGAGGCCGTGCTGGCCCAGAGCGACCTCTACAAGACCGAGGGCGCCGCGCTGCAGGAGAAGACCCAGAAGGCTCAGAAGAGCTGGGCCCAGCGCGAGCAGAACCTCCAGGCCGAGGCCGCACAGCTCCAGGAGAAATACCAGAAGGGGCTCATCACCACCAGCGACGCCCAGGCCCAGCAGAAGCGCATCGAGCAGCGCGCCGCCTCGTTCCAGAGCTCGGCCCAGAAGGAGGCCCAGAAGCTCGACGAGGAGAACTTCGTCTTCACCAACCGCGCGCAGGATCTGCTCCAGCGCGCCATCCGCGAGGTCAACTCCGACAAGCGCTACAAGCTCATCGTCAACGCCTCGGCCCTGATCGACGCCGACTCGACGCTCGACATCAGCCAGTCCGTGCTGGCCAAGGTCAACGAGCTCTACGCCGCCGACAAGAAACAGATCGAGAAATAGGCCGGACACCCGTCCGCGCATGCGACCGTCCCTTCACGCAAGGGGACGGTCGTTTTCTTTTTTATCGGGTTTATCGGGACCCGGGCCCCGTTTTATCGGGCGCCGACGGCCGTTCGGCCCTCTTTTTGCATCGGATGGAGCATACAGCCCCAAAACAGACATCCGATGACAAAACACCTTCTGCTGGGCGCCGCCGCGGCATGCGGCGCCTTCCAGGCCATCGCCTGCACCGGCATCTCGCTCACGGCGGCCGACGGCAGCTACGTGCAGGGCCGCACGATCGAGTGGGCGCAGGGCCCGCTGAGCAGCCGCTACGTCGTGCTGCCGCGCGGCCACGCCCTGCGTTCGCTCACCCCCTCGGGCGCCGACGGCCTCGCGTTCCGGGCCCGCTACGGCGCCGTGGGCCTCTCGGTGGTCGCCGAGGAGTTCATCGCCGAGGGGATCAACGAGGCGGGGCTCTCGGCCGGCCTCTTCTTCTTCCCCCGCTACGGCGGCTACCGGCCCTACGATCCGGCGCAGAAGGAGCGCACGGTCTCCGACCTGCAGCTCGTCTCGTGGATCCTCACCCAGTGCGCCTCGATCGACGAGGTGAAGGAGCGCCTCGCGTCGATCCGCGTGGCGGGACTCGAACCCGCGTCGGTGGTCCACTGGCGCATCGGCGAGCCCTCGGGGCGGCAGGTGGTGCTGGAGATCGTCGGAGGCGAGGCCCGCTTCTTCGAGAACCCGGTGGGCGTGCTGACCAACGCCCCGGGATTCGAGTGGCAGCTGACCAACCTCGACAACTACGTCAACCTGCGCCCGGGCAACGCCGAGCCGCTGACGCTGGGCACGCACACGCTGCTACCCACGGGCAGCAGTTCGGGCATGCTCGGCCTGCCGGGCGACGCCACACCCCCGTCGCGCTTCGTGCGCGCAGCCTTCTACCGCGCCACGGCGCCGCAGCAGGCCGACACCTTCGGCGCCGTGGTGCAATGCTTCCACCTGCTCAACCTCTTCGACATCCCCATCGGCATCGAGCACCCCGCGGGAGAGGCTCCCGACATCCCCAGCGCCACGCAGTGGACCTCAGCGATCGACCTCACCCACCGCCGCGTCTACTACCGCACGGCCTACGACAGCACGATCCGCTGCATCGACCTGGCCCGGATCGACTTCGCCTCGACGCCCTACCGCAGCGGCCCGCTCGACCGCGAGCAGCGGCAGCCCGTGGTGCAGGTCGCGCTCGACCGATAGCCGCCCCGACGCCGAAAGCCGGCCCCTCCCCGACGGAAGGGCCGGCTTTTTCGCGCTTCGGGCTGCGCCCAGGATACCCACGCCCGGCAAAATGCAGGCGAGCTTGCTTTTGCCCCTCGCTTGTCACTATCTTTGACTTCGTCGAAGATACTTCGCCTCAACAAAATCCAAACAAGTTTGGTTTTGTTTTCGGCTTATTCGTATCTTTGTGCCATCTAAAAGCCGCACGCTATGGGTTTCGTACCGTTCTCCTTCATCGACGCGATCGACATCCTGCTGGTCGCGCTGATCATGTATCTGATCTACCGCACGACCAAAGGGACCAACGCCCCCTACATCCTCTCGGGCATCATCGCCGTCTATCTGCTGTGGGTCGTGGTGCGTACCCTCAACATGGAGCTGCTCTCGACGATCCTCGGGCAGCTGATCTCGGTGGGAACCATCGCGCTGATCATCGTCTTCCAGCCCGAGCTGCGGCGCTTCCTGCAGATGATCGGCATGCGGCAGAAGCAGTTCAACTTCATCACGCGCATCTTCTCGGCCGGCGAGGACCCCATCCAGACCAACGTGGCGCCCATCGTCACGGCATGCCGCGAGATGGCGGCCACGCGCACCGGGGCGCTCATCATCATCGGCCAGCAGAGCGACCTGCGCCTGATTACCGAGGGGGGCATCGCCCTCGACGCGCGCGTCTCGACGTCGCTCCTCAAGAACATCTTCTTCAAGAACGCCCCGCTGCACGACGGTGCCGTGGTGATCGAGGGCGACCGCATCGTGGCGGCCAAGTGTATCCTGCCCGTCACGCAGAGCGACGTGCCGAAGGACTACGGCACGCGCCACCGCGCGGCCATCGGCATGAGCGAGATCTCCGACGCCATCATCGTGATCGTCTCGGAGGAGACGGGGGGCATCTCCGTGGCCAAGGACGGCGAGCTGCGCCGCAACCTCGACCCCGCGCGCCTGCAACAGACCCTGCAACGTTATCTGGCCATCGGCCACCGCAAGCGCACCAAGCAGGAGGTGGCCGAATAGGCACCGCCGCAACACACAGCGCAACCGCCCGCCGCCCCGCATCCCAACGAAAAAGCGGCCCGGAGCTCAATGCTCCGGGCCGCTCGTTGTATATGCTCTCCCCTACTCCGCAGCGCGGTAGACGCGCACGAAGTCGACTTCGTAGCGCAGCGGGAAGGCCTCGATGTCGGGCTCGCCGCCATGTCCGCCCAGCGCCAGGTTGAGCAGGATATAGTGGCCGAAATCCTCCACGTCGTTCGAGAAGGGGTTGACGTCGCGGTTCGCGCCGCCCCCGCAGTCGGCCTGCCTGAGGTCGATCTCGTTCATCAGCTCGCCGTCGAGCCAGATGCGGATGAAGTCGGCGTCCCAGTCCATGCGCCAGAGGTGGAATTTCGACGCCCAGCGGGGGTTCAGCTCCAGAAAATGGGCGAAGGGCACCGTGCCCTCGTCCCACGCATCGCGTCCGTCGGGACCCATCCAGCAGGCGTTGGCCAGGATGATCGGAATCTCGGGTCCGGCCTCCGCCGCCTCGCGCTTCTCGCCGCCCGGAGGCGCCGCCTGGGCGCGGCGGTAGAACTCCATGACGTCGACCTCGCCGTTGGCGGGCCACCCCCAGCGGTTGCCGAGGGTCCAGATCGCCGGCCAGGCGCCGCGCGCCACGGGGATGCGGGCCCGCACCTCCAGACGCCCATAGCGGAAGGCGAAGCTCTCGCGCGTGGTCACGCACGACGAGGTGAACTCGGCCTGGGGCCGCTCGCGCCGCCAGTCGCGGCTCTCGGGGTCGTAGAGGGGGTTGACCACCGTCTCGCGCCGCCCGGTGATGACCAGACATCCGTTCTCCACGGTAGCGTTGTCGGGCTGATACCACTGCAACTCGCGGTTGCGCACGAACCCCTGCTCGTAGGACCAGTGGGCGGCCGGGCGGCCGGGCTCATCGAACTCGTCGGCCCACACCAGCTCGTAGCCCGCATACTCGGTCGCCGGAGCACCGGCCGGCGTCGGTTCTTCGCCGGCCGGTACCGCACGGCGGCCGCAGGCGGTCGTGCCCGCTGCCAGAGCGATACAGCAGATAAAGGCAGCTCGTCTCATCGCTACTTCCACTCGGCGTGCTGTTCGAGCAGGTCGTTGGTATCGATCTCGCCCTGCGGGATGGGCCATACCAGATCCTGCGGGCCGCGGTAGGCGCGCTCGTAGCAGCCGAAACCGTAGAACTCCTTGTCGTGCTGCATGCGCTTCACGCCGTTCTCCCACTCGCCCCAGCGGTAAAGGTCGGCGAAGCGCAGATCCTCGAAGGCCAGCTCCACGCGGCGCTCGTGGCGCACGATCGCGCGCAGCTGCTCCTGCGAGAGGTTCGTACCCTCCGTAGCGACATCCTCGACGGCGGGCATGCCCACGCGGGCGCGCACCTCGTTGATATGCTTGGTGATCTCGGCCTGCGGATAGCCGCCCTTCTCGATCATCGCCTCGGCGAGCGAGAGCAGCACCTCGGCATAGCGGATCACATAGTAGTCCAGACCGCCGTCGTACTCGTTGGCCGTATCCTCGGGGGTGTACCACTTGCGGATGCAGCAGGTCGACGAGGCGGGCAGGTCGTTGGTGTACTCGCGGCCGTTCCAGGTCATGCCCGGCAGCATCAGCGTACCCTTCATGCGCGGGTCGCGGTTCTCGTAGCGGGCGTAGTCGGGCGCAGCCTTGGTATGGCCGCCCTTGGCGAGGCTGCCCTTGAACAGAGGCGACTTGTCGATGGGCTGGCCGTCGGTGCAGTAGTAGTCGTCGCAGAGGTTCATCGAGGCCTCGATGGCGTTCATCGGGCCCGACCAGCAGACGCCGAAGCAGCTGCCCTCGCCCACCTTGCCGCTCTTGTAGTGGATCGAGAGCAGCACCTCGTCGCAGGTCTCGTTGGCCTGGGTGAAGAGGTCGGCGAAATTCTTGTGGAAGTCCTTGCCGTCGCCCGAGCGAAAGAGCGACACCTTGCCGACGACCTGCCGGTAGGCGTCGATGGCCACGTCCCACTTCCGGTTGAACAGCGCGATACGGCCCAGGATGGCATAGGCGGCCTCGCGCGTCATGCGGCCCGTGGCAGCCTGCCCCTTCGCCGGGATGTCGGCGACGGTGGCCTGCATGTCGGCGACGATCGATGCGACGATCTGCTCGCGCGGCGTCTTGGCGGCCGTGGGGTTGGAGAGCGTCAGCGACTCGGTCAGGTAGGGCACGTCGCGGAACACCGACGTGAGGTTGCAGTAGGCCAGGGCGCGCAGCGCGATGGCCTCGGCCTTGTAGGCGGCCACCTTCGCGGCCTCCATAGGCACACGATCGATATTGTCGGTCAGCAGGTTGCACCGCTTGATGACCTCGAAGTTGGCGTTCCAGTACATCGAGAAGCACTCGTCGGTCGTGGCCGAGGTGCCGCGGGCGATCGAGCTGCCGAGCATCCAGTCGCCCCACGTGTGGTCGCCGTTGTCGGTCGAGGTCTCGCGGCCGAGGAAGCCGAAGCGCCAGCCGTCGATGTTGTCGTCGTAGAGATTCTGGCTCTGCATGGCGTCGTAGCACGCCGTGAGGGCCATCAGCGCGTCGTCCTCGGTCTGCCAGTAGGTGCCGGCCGAGGGCTCGTTGGGCGAATCGGTCTGCAGGAAGCTGTCCGAGCAGGAACCCAGCGCGAGCGGAAGCAGCAAGACAGCGAATATGTTTTTCAGATTCATGTTCATAATGTTTCCTCCTTGTGGTTGGTTAGAATTGGATGTTTACGCCGAACGAGTAGGTGCGCATGTTGGGGTGCACGTCGTTGCGCTGGTCGCCCGAGCTCTTCTCGGGATCCCAGTTCTTGAGCGGGGTGACGGTCCAGAGGTTCGTACCGGCGAAGTAGACGCGGATGCTCGAGATGCCGGCCTTGGCCAGGGCGGGCTGACGGAAGGTGTAGCCCACCTCGAGGTTCTTCAGACGCAGGTAGTTCGACTTCTCCAGCCAGAACGACGAATAGGAGTCGTTCATCGTGTTGCCCAGCGCCGGCATGCTGCCTTCGACGTTCTCGGGCGACCAGCGGTCGAGCCAGCGCGAGGTCAGGTTGCCGCGGATGTCGGTCGAGGTCTCCCAGTTGTAGCGGTACAGACCGGCCACGCCCTGCCAGAAGGTCGACACGTCGATGTTCTTACACGCGAAGCCGATGTTGAAGGCGTAGGAGTACGACGGGAAGGGGTTGCCGATGATCTCGCGGTCGTCGGGGGTGATGTTGCCGCTGTCGTCCGTGTCGGCATACATGATGTCGCCCAGCTTGGGGGCCACGCCGTTCTGCTTGATGACCTCGCCCTTCGAGTTGGTGCGATTGAGGTCCTCCTCGGTGCGGTAGATGCCCAGCGCGCGGTAGCCGAAGAAGGCGCCGATGGGCTGGCCCACGCGGTTGATCGTGTTGCCGTCGATGCGCTCCCGCAGGCCGCCCATCTCGAGGATCGTGTTCTTCACGTGCGAGAGGTTGAATCCGATGTTCCAGCTCCAGTCGCGGCGCGAGTCGGAGTAGTTGGTCTGCCACTCCCAGCCGCGGTTGCGCACGGCGCCCACGTTCTGGTAGGGAGCGGCCAGCGAGCCGAGGAATATGCCCGGCATGGAGAGCTGCATGAGGATGTCGGAGGTCTTCTTGTCGAACCACTCGAAGGTGGTGGTGATGCGGTTGTTGAGGAAGCCCAGGTCGATGGCCGCGTTGACCGAGCGCGTGGTCTCCCACTTGATATTCTCGTTGGGAATCGAGGTCTGCACCATGCCGGCCTGCTTGATCGACTCGTCGAAGTAGTAGTTGCCGCTGGCGCCCAGCGTGGCCGAGTAGGCGTAGTTGCCGATCTCCTGGTTGCCCAGCTTACCCCACGACACGCGCAGCTTACCCATCGACAGCCACTTGGCGCGCTCCATGAACGACTCGTTGGAGAAGACCCAGCCGGCCGATACCGAGGGGAAGTTGGCGTAGCGGTGCGCCTTGGGCATGCGCGACGAACCGTCGCGGCGGATGTTGAACTCCAGCAGGTAGCGGTCGTCGAAGCTGTAGGTCAGGCGGGCGAAGAACGACTGGAGGGTGTACTTCTCCGACTTGCCCGAAGCGCCCGGCTTGTCCGTGCCGCCGTTGAGCTCGTAGATGTTCTCGGTGGGGAATCCCTGCTTCGAGGCGGTCGAGGTGTTGTAGCGCGACTCGATGGCCGAGTGGCCGAGCAGGGCGCCCACCGTGTGGCGGCCGAACTGCTTGTTGTAGGTCAGCATGTTCTCATTGGTCCACATGCCCTGGCGCCACCAGTAGTCGGAGGCCTCGTTGGTCGTGCCGGCCACCTTCTTCACGTTGCCGTCGGCGTCGTAGCGGGCGGGCGACTTGGGGTTGTAGGCCTTCGTGGCGTTCAGGTCGAAAGTGTAGGCGAAGCTGGTCTGGAACTTCAGACCGTCGTAGAGGTCGATCCCGGCGAACGCCTTGCCGTTGAAGCGCCAGTACTCGTTGGAGCGGTAGCCGAGCGTCATCAGCTCCACGGGGTTCTTCATCATCTCGGCGTCGGTCCACGAGCCGTCGACGTAGCCGTAGTGGCCGTTCGAATAGCGCACGGGCACGGTCGGACGCGTGAACCACGACACGAAGCGCATCACGCCGCTCGCGCCGCTCACGCCCACCGAGGGGGCGGTGATGTTGCTCTTCGTGCCCGACACGTTCACGCCGAAAGTGAAGCGCTTGTAGCGCGTGTCGACGTTGGAGCGGAACGAGATGCGCTCCACACCCGTCTGCAACATGATGCCGTCCTGGTTCTGGTAGGCCACCGAGGTCATGTAGTGGGTATCCTTCGAGCCGCCCGACACCGAGAGGTGGTGCTGGTGCATGTTGGCGTTGCGCAGCACGGCGTCGAGCCAGTCGGTGCTGGCGTAGCGGTCGGGGTCCGAACCGTCCTTGAGCTTCTGGAGCGCCTCGGGCGAGTAGGTCCCGGGCTTCACCTCGTTGCGCATCAGGGCCCAGTCGTAGCCGCCCACGAAGTCGGGCACGATGCCCGGCGTCTGGAGGGTGTAGCTGCCCGAGTAGACCACCTTGGGGCGCGATTCGCCGCCGCGCTTGGTCGTGACGAGGATCACGCCGTTGGCGGCGCGCACGCCGTAGATGGCGGCCGAGGCGGCGTCCTTCAGCACCGAGATATTCTCGATGTCGGCCGAGGGGATGACCGAGAGCTGCGAGAGCGAGGTCTCCACGCCGTCGACGAGCAGCATCGGGTTGTTGTTGCCGAAGGTGCCGATGCCGCGGATGCGGATCTCGGGGTTGTCGGCACCGGCCTGCGCGCCGTTCGACGTCAGCACCAGACCCGGCAGACGGCCCTGGAGCAGCGTGGCGGTGTTGGCCACCGGGATGTCGGCGATGTCCTTGGCCGACACGGAGACCACCGAGCCGGTGAGGTTGACCTTCTTCTGCACGCCGTATCCCACCACGACCACGTCGTCGAGCAGGCCGGCGTCCTCCTCGAGCACGACCTTCACCGAGCTCTGCTGCCCCACGGGCACCACGGCGCTCTTGTAGCCGATGAAGCTCACCTCGAGCGTCTCGCGCGGCTCGGCGGCGATCGAGAACGAGCCGTCGGCCTGCGTGGTCACGCCGCGCGTCGTGCCCTGGATAACGACGCTGGCGCCGGGCATGGCGTTGCCCGCAGCATCGACCACCGTACCCTTCACCTGATGGGTCTGCGCGACCGCGGCGAACGAGGACAGCAGAAAAAGGCCTGTCAGCAACAGGCCGAACAAACGATGTAATTGTCCTTTCATAATAGGTTGGATTAGGTTAGGGCCGGAGCTCTCCCCGGCCATGACAAATGTACTCCGCCGCCCGCGGGCGGAGCGCGACAAAAAGGACGAATCGAAAGACAAAACGGACCAGAAGGGCCGCAGAATTACGTTTCGGGGCGGTTTTTCAGGAATTGGCTGGGCGTGCAGCCGAACTCTGCGCGGAAGCACCGGGCAAAATAGGAGTGGTCCGAAAATCCCACCGAATACATCACCTCCTGCACGGTGAAGCGCCCCTGCGAGAGCATGATCGCGGCCCGCTTGATGCGGATGGTGCGGATGTAGTCGACGGGGGTGCAGCCGGTGAGCGCCTTCAGGCGGCGGTAGAGCTGTTTGGGCGAAGTGCCGGCCCGGGCGGCGAGGCTCGCCACGGTCAGCTCCGACGAATCGATCTCGCGCTCGACGAGCTGCGTGACCTCGGCCAGGAAGCGCTCGTCGTGCGACATGGCCTCCGCGGCCGGCTCCGCGACCGACTCCGCGGCAGTCGCGGCGGGCGCCGTGCCCGCCTCATCCGGCGCCGCGACCTCCGCGGCGGGTGCATCGGGCAGCTCGGGCGCCGCGGCCAGGGGCAGCTCGACGATCGCCGTCGTGCCGCTCCCCTCCTTCGACGTGAGCTCGACCGTGCCGCCGTGCAGCGCCACGTACTTGCGCACCAGATAGAGGCCCATGCCCGTGCCGGCGTGGCTGCCGCGCGTGAGCGACGACTGGAAGAAGCGCTGGAAGACGTAGGGACGGTCCGAAGCGGGGATGCCGATGCCGTCGTCGGCGACGATCAGCCGCACGCACCCGCTCTGCGCCGAGAGCGAGAGCGAAAGGTCGACACGCCCGCCCCGGCGCACGTATTTGTAGGCGTTGGAGAGCAGGTTGTCGAATATCGAGCCGATCTTGTAGGCGTCGCACTGGCGGAAGAGCCGGCGGGGCTCGATGCACGTCCGCGTCTCGATGCTGCGGTCTTCGGCCGCCTGACGGTAGCGCAGCACCGCCGCCGCGAAGAGCTCGGCTACGTCGACGGTCGAGAGCAGCAAGCTGTCGCCCGCCCCGTCGCCGCACTCGGGGTCGAAGACGCGGTTGACCAGCAGCCCTATCCGCTCGGCGTTGCGCCGCACCAGATCCAGCTGGCGGCGCGTGGGCTCGTCGCCCGCGGCGAAGAGCAGCCGGCTCACGGGCCCCAGTATCAGCCCCAGGGGCGCCTTCAGGTCGTGCGACACCTCCAGAAGGAAGTCGGCCTTGGCTTTGGCCTGCGCCAGCAGCGTCTCGCGCTCGAAGCGCTCGCGGCGACGCCGGTCGCGGCGCTGCACGGCCGCGGCGGCAGCGACAGCAGCCCCCGCCGCCAGACAGAGGTAGAGCGCCACGGCCCCGGCCGATCGGTAGAGCGGCGGCCGCACGGTGATGCGGAGCGCGCGCACGGTGCCGGGCACGGGGTGCCCCGAGCGGTCGGTCATGCAGACCTCGAGGCGGTAGTTTCCGGGGGCGACGTTGAGCAGCGAGACGCCGTTGGCGTCGGGCGCCACGGGCGACCAGTCGCCGTCGGCCGGATCGAGGCGGTAGGCATACTTCTCGCTCCCGCGCGGTCCGAAGTTCATCGAGGCGAAGCGAAGCTCCAGGTCGTTGCGGTCGTGGGGCAGGTCGATGCGCTCGGCGTAGCGGATGCTCAGGGGCTCGCCCCCGCCGTCGACGGGCGCCCACGGACGGCCGTCGACCGACAGCGAGGTAAGGATCGGCCGGCAGGGCGGCGCCGACGGATCGGCGAAGGGCAGCGGGATGCGCAGCACCCCGTCGACGCACCCCAGCAGCATGCAGTCGCCCGTCCGCTCGTAGCAGACCGACGGATACTGGCACAGCGGCACGGGCACCGGCTCGACCGCCAGGCGCCGCCGGTCGACGCACCACACGCGGCCGTCGGTGGTGGTGATCCACGCCGCCTCGGGCGAGCAGCCCACGGCCAGCACCTCGCTGTCGCGCCCCTCGGGAAAATCGAGCCGCAGAGCCTCGCCCGTGCGGGTGTCGATGCGCAGCACGCCCCCCAGAAAGCCGGCCCAGAGGAAGCCCGCGTCGTCGAGCGCCATGTCGGTGGGGATGACCTGCGTGCCGATGTAGCGGGCCAGGTCGTAGTGTTCGACCGCCCCCTCGGGGTCGATGCGGTCGAGACCCTTGTCGTAGTAGAGGGCCCAGATGCACCCCCGCGCGTCGCGGAGCATGCGGAAGACCGAGCCGTTGCGGATCTCCCCGGCCAGGTTGCGCTCGGGGCGCCCCACCCCCTCGCGCAGCAGCCGCGCGCGGTCGCAGAGAAAGATGCCGGCCGAGAAGGTGCCGATCCAAATCCTCCCGCGCCCGTCCTCGGCCAGGGTGTAGCACCACTCGGCGTTGTAGCGGTCGGTCTCGACGGGATAGGCGACGAAGCGCCCTGCGGGGCGGTCGTAGCGCAGCGCCCCGCCGTCGGTGGCGGCCCACACCTCGCCCGCGCCGTCCTCGTAGAAGGAGTGCACGCAGTTGTGCGGCAGCGGATGGCGCTCGCTGCGGATGTGGTGCAGACACGAGGTGCCCTCCTCGGCCACGTGCAGCACGCCGCTCGGACCGCCGCACCAGAGCGCCCCGCGGCTGTCCTGCATCATCGCCGTGATGGTCATGCCGTAGCCCGAGCCGGTGAACTCCGACAGGGCGATCTTCTCGCCCGTCTGGCCGTAGCGCGCCAGCGAGATGCCGTCGTGGGTGCCGATCCACACGTTGCCCGCGCGGTCCACCCGCAACGATTCGATGTCGTCGTGCGAGAGCGAGGCGTCGCTGCGCGCGTCGTGCGTGAGCGTGCGCATCGTCCGCCCGTCGTAGAGGATCAGCCCCGCGTCGCTGCCCAGCACCACCACCCCGTCGCGGTCTACGGCCACGTCGTTGATGACCGCATGGCGCAGCCCGCCCTCCGATCGGAAGAGGCCCGTCCCGGGCTCGTAGCGCCACAGTCCCTGCTGCGTGCCCAGGTAGAGGCAGCCGCGCAGCGGATCGGGACAGATGGCGTAGACGAAGAGCGAGTGCGTCTGCGCCGGCCCCAGACGCACGAAGGCCTCCGCCGCTTCGTCGTAGCGGTAGAGGCCGTCGAACATGCCGGCATAGAGCCCCGTGCGGTCGGCATGGAGCGAGTAGACGCCCTGCTCCTCATGCCCGCGCTCCACGCGCACACGGTCGAGCCGGTCGCACTTCGGGTCGTAGCGCCACACCCCCTGCGAGCACCCCATCCACACGGCCCCGCCGGCGTGGAGGATCGAGCGCACGGTCTGCCCCGCGAGCAGCGAGTCGGCGACGTAGCGGTCGCGGCGGATGTCGTAGACGAGCACGCCGCGGTCGGTGCCGGTCCAGATCCGCTCGCCGATCACCGCGGCGCAATGGGTCTGCACCCGCGTCAGGTCGTTGCGCGCGTGGCACGCCACGGCGCGGTAGCCGTCGTAGTTGTATAGCCCCTTGTCTGTGCAGATCCACATGAGCCCCGAGACGTCCTGCAGCATGGCGTGCACGCACGACGCCTCGACGCTCACCTCCACCCGCTCGAAGCGCGAGTAGTTGACCCGCCGGTCCGATACGGGCAGCAGCCCCGCCCGCACGAGGGGGGGGGAAGTCGCGAGCGCCGCCCACAGCAGCGGCAGGAAGCTACGCCAGCGGATCATGACCCTGCGCTATGCGGTTTCGGGCTTTCGGGTCACTGCCACCGATAGTGGCGCACCCAGTCGACCTCCATCTCCACCGGCAGCTCGGCCGGATCGACCCGGCCCACCCACTGCCCGCCCAGCTGCATGTCGATGAGCAGGTACTGCGGGATGTCGAAGGGAAACTGTCCCTCGCGGTCGGTCTCGATGCGCGGGTAGGCGAAGTGGCGCCGGCCGTTGATGCGGAAGACCACGCTGTCGGGCCACAGGTCGACGCCGTAGACGTTGAACGCGTCGGGATCGATCGCCATCGTCGAGCCGTGACGCGGATCGTTCTCTATGCCGAGCGTGTAGGTGTAGTGCGAATGCACGGTCTGATAGGCGATCGAGTCGTGGTTGAGCCGCTCCATGATGTCGATCTCGCCGCCCTGGGGCCACATGTATTTTTCGGTCTCGAACGGCAGCAGCCAGATCGCCGGCCAGGCGCCCCGCGCCCCGTGCAGGCGAGCCCGCACCTCGATGCGGCCGCCCTCGAAGGCGTGCTTGCCGCGCGTCCATACGCCGCCCGTGAGGTAGGCAGCCGTGTCCGCCGTGCGGTCGTCGTTGACGATGCCCCGCAGCACGAGCATCCCGTCGCGCAGCGCATAGCAGCGGTCGTCGGCCGACTGGGTGTTCTGCCAGTCGGGCTTGCCGCGCGGAATCCGGCTCCACACCGCTTCGTCGAGCGTCCCGCCCTCGAACTCCTCCTCCCACACCAGCTGCCACCCGGGCTCGCTGCCGCAGGCCGCAGCCAGCAGCACGACCGCAGCCGCGCACGCACTCATACACACTTTTTTCATCGCTTCGTTCCTATAATTTATTCTACTCTTCCGCGCCGTATCCGCGCGGTCCGATTATCAAATATAGGAATTTTTTTCGAAACTCGGCCTTCGCCGCACGATTTATCGCTCCGCGAACCGGCAAACCGCGAGCGAGTTTGCTTTTGCCCTCGCTTATTCGTACCTTTACGCCCATGAAGCTCACCTTTCTGGGAACCGGGACCTCGCAGGGCGTGCCCGTCATCGGATGCCGCTGCGCGGTCTGCACCTCGCAGGACCGGCGCGACCGGCGGCTGCGCACGGCGGCGATGGTCGAGCAGGGCGGCGTGCGGATCGTCATCGACGCCGGCCCCGACTTCCGCTACCAGATGCTCCGCACGGGGGTGCGGCACCTCGACGCCATCCTGCTCACGCACGAGCACAAGGACCACACGGGCGGCATCGACGACGTGCGCGCCTTCAACTTCGTCGACTACCCGCCGACCGTCCACCGCGTCGACCTCTACGCCGCGCCCCGCACCGCGGCCGTCGTGCGCAAGGACTTCGACTACGCCTTTGCCCGCGACAAGTATCGCGGCGTGCCCGAGATCGCGCTGCACGAGATCGACCCCGACCGTCCGTTCGAGGTGCGGGGCCTGCGGATCGAGCCCGTGCGCGGGCACCACTCCGACCGCTTCGAGGTGACAGGCTACCGCATCGGGCCGCTGGCCTACCTGACCGACTTCAAGCGCATCGAGGAGGCCGAGCTGCGCAAGCTGGAGGGCGTGGACACCTTGGTGGTCAACGCCCTGCGCGTCGCGCCCCACCCCTCCCACTTCTGCCTCGACGAGGCGCTGGAGCTCATCCGCCGCGTGGCGCCGCGCGAGGCCTACCTCACCCACATGTCGCACGAGATCGGGCTCCACGCCGCCACCGAGCCCACCCTCCCCGCGGGGGTTCGCATGGCCTACGACACGCTGCAAACGCAAATCGAAGACTGAAAACCAAGATATGAAAACGCTCAAGGACAAAATCATCGTCATCACGGGCGCCTCGTCGGGCATCGGCGAGGCCATGGCCCGCCAGTATGCCGCTGCCGGGGCCCGCGTGGTGCTCGGCGCCCGCCAGGCCGACAGGCTGCAGCGGATCGTCGCCGAAATCCGGGCCGCGGGCGGCAGCGCCGAGTGGTGCGCCGTCGACGTCACGCGCCCCGAGGAGTGCCGCGCGCTCATAGAGAAGGCCGCGAGCACGTTCGGCGGCCTGGACATCCTCGTCTGCAACGCCGGCATCTCCATGCGCGCCCTCTTCGACGAGGTGGAGCTCGACGTGCTGCACCGCCTGATGGACGTCAACTTCTGGGGCACGGTCAACTGCTGCAAGTACGCCCTGCCCTACCTCCAGGCGTCGAAGGGGTCGATCGTCGGCATCTCGTCGGTGGCGGGGCTCCACGGCCTGCCGGGCCGCACGGGCTACTCGGCCTCGAAGTACGCCATGACGGGCTTCCTCGAGACGCTGCGCATCGAAAACCTCAAGAAGGGGCTCCACGTGATGATCGCCTGCCCGGGCTTCACCGCCTCCAACGTCCGCTTCGCGGCCCTCACGGCCGACGGATCGCAGCAGGGCGCCACGCCGCGCGACGAGGCGAAGATGATGACCCCCGAAGAGGTGGCCCGCATCGTGGCGCGCGGCATCCGCCGTCGTCGTCGCCTCTGTCTGATGGAGGCCGAGGGGCGCGCCACCCACCTGGTCAAGAAGTTCGCCCCGGCCCTGCTCGACCGCCTCTTCTACTGGTTCATGGCCAAGGAGCCCGACAGCCCGTTCAAGTAGCGCGGCGGCCGCCGCGCGGAACCCGCCCGCCACGAAAAAAGCCTGCACCTTTTCGGCGCAGGCTTTTTCGTATCCGGCTGATCCTTCTTACTTGAAGAAGATCGACGAGATCTCGCGGTAGTTGTAGACGCGCTCGATCACATCGGCGAAGATGTCGGCCACCGACAGCACCGTGAACTTGCGCAGGTCCTTGTCGGGGTTGAGCGGAATGGTGTCGGTCACGATCACCTCCTGCAGGGCGCTGTCGTTGATGCGTTCGTAGGCCGGGCCCGAGAGCACCGGGTGGGTGATGGCGGCACGCACGCTCTTCGCACCGCGCGACATGAGCATGTCGGCGGCCATGCAGATCGTGCCGGCCGTATCGATCATGTCGTCGACGATGAGGATATTGCGCCCCTCGACGTCGCCGATGGCGGTCATCTTGCCCACCACGTTGGCCTTCGCGCGCTCCTTGTGCGAGATGATGATCGGCGTGCCGAGGTGCTTGGCGTAGGTGTTGGCACGCTTGGCGCCGCCCATGTCGGGCGCGGCGATCGAGAGGTCCTCGATGGCGAGGCTCTTGATATAAGGTACGAAGATGCCGCTGGCGTAGAGCGCGTCGACGGGGATATCGAAGAAGCCCTGGATCTGGTCGGCATGCAAGTCCATCGTCATCACGCGGTCGACGCCCGCGGCCACCAGCATGTTGGCTACCAGCTTGGCGCCGATCGGCACGCGCGGACGGTCCTTGCGGTCCTGACGCGCCCACCCGAAGTAGGGCATCACCGCCACGACCTTGTAGGCCGACGCACGGCGCGCGGCGTCGATCATCATCAGCAGCTCCATCAGGTTGTCCGAAGGCGGGAAGGTCGACTGCACGATGAAGACCGTGCAGCCGCGGATCGACTCGTTGAAGCAGGGCTGGAACTCGCCGTCGCTGAAACGCAGCACCTCGACCTGCCCGAGGGTCGTGCCGAAGCTGGCGGCGATCTTCTCGGCCAGATACTCCGAACCGCGGCCCGAGAAGATTTTGATTTTGTGGATAGCCATAAAAATTGGGAGGTTTTCGTTCGTTGGGCAAAGATAGAACAATGCGACGAAAAAAAGCGCCTCGCGGGCGCTCTTTTTTTAACATTTTGTCAAACGGCCCGCTCCGACCCGGTGCCGGCCCGCCGGGCGGCGCTCCGCATCCGGCACGGCCCGCCGCAGTCCCGGCCGCTACCGCCCGAGCGCCCCGCCGATGAGCGAGAGCAGCTCGTCGCGCCCCATGGCCCGCTCCGACGAGGTGACCACCATCGGCGGCAGCTCCTCCCACTGCTCCTCCAGCACGGCGCAATAGCGCTCGACGCTCCGCTGGCGCTGCGCCTTGGAGAGCTTGTCGGCCTTGGTGAAGACGATCCCGAAGGGGACGCCGTGCTCGCCCAGCATCTCGATGAAGCGCAGGTCGATCTTCTGCGGCTCGAGCCGGATGTCGACCAGCACCAGCAGATAGTGCATCTTCTCGCAACGCAGCACGTAGTCGGTGATGATCTTGGCGAAGTCGGAGCGCAGGCTCTTCGACGTGCGGGCGTAGCCATAGCCCGGCAGATCGACCAGATACCAGCTGTCGTCGATGCGGAAGTGGTTGATAAGGCGCGTCTTGCCGGGCGTGCCCGAGACCTTGGCCAGCCCC
The DNA here is from genome assembly GCA_902362705.1 of Rikenellaceae bacterium. Classification (GTDB taxonomy): domain Bacteria; phylum Bacteroidota; class Bacteroidia; order Bacteroidales; family Rikenellaceae; genus Alistipes. Next base: position 35,279 of record CABIXK010000005.1, on the reverse strand, counting down.
TGCCGCCCGGTGAGCATGTTGATCAGAGAAGACTTGCCCACGTTGCTCCGCCCGATGAAGGCGATGTCGGGAAGCTCGTCCTTGGGCACCTGCCCGATGCGCTCGGACGAACATTTGAACTCGGCACGGTTGATCTGCATGGATGGGGAATTATACGGTTCGGAGTGCAAAGGTACGGATTTTTTCCGTAGATTTGCACGACCGCCCCCGCGGCGGCACACCAACCGACAAAAAACCATCCGCCCATGCACAACGCACTTTTCCGCCCGCTCGGCCGGCTCCTGCCGGCCCTCGTCCTGCTCCTCGGCCTCCTGCCGGGCGCCGCCTCCGCAGCGCCGGCGCCCGCCGCCCGCCGCCCGATCGCCGCCCTGCTCGAGCGCATCGCCCCGGGAGCCTCCGAACGGTTCGTCATCGAGCGCGTCGCCTCCGACGAATCGTTCTTCGAGCTCGACCGGCGGGGCCGGCGCGTCGTCGTGCGAGGCAGCGACAACTCGAGCATCGCCGCGGGTATCCACTGGTACTTCAAATACTACGCCGGCATCCAGCTCTCGTGGGACTGCATGCGGGCCGAGCTGCCCGAGCGCCTGCCGCTGCCCGAGCGGCCCGAGCGCCGCACCACGAAGGCCGAGCTGCGCTACGCCTACAACTACTGCACCTACTCCTACTCGATGGCTTTCTGGGACTGGGAGCGCTGGGAGCGCGAGATCGACTGGATGGCGCTGCACGGCATCAACCTCCCGCTCGTGGCCACAGGCATGGAGGTCGTCTGGCGCGACGTGCTGTCGGGGCTGGGCTACGACCAGGCCTCGATCGACCGCTTCGTCGCCGGCCCCGCTTTCCAGGCGTGGTGGCTCATGAACAACCTCGAGGGTTGGGGCGGCCCCTGCCCCGAGGGATGGTACGAAGAGCGGGCCGCGCTCACGCGCCGCATCCTCGCCCGCATGCGCGAGCTCGACATCGAGCCGGTGCTCCCGGGCTACTCGGGCATGCTGCCCTCCGACGCGCGCGAGCGGCTGGGGCTCGACGTCGCCGACCCGGGGCTCTGGGGCAGCTTCCGCCGCCCGGCCTTCCTGCAACCCGAAGACCCGCGCTTCGGCGAGATCGCCGACCGCTACTACGACGCCCTGGAGGCCGCCTACGGCCCGACGCGCTACTTCTCGTGCGACCCCTTCCACGAAGGGGGCTCGGTCGCCGGCGTCGACCTTCCCGCCTCGGGCCGCGCGATCCTCGGTGCCATGAAGCGCCGCACGCCCGACGCCGCATGGGTCATCCAGGCCTGGCAGGACAACCCCCGCGCCGCGATGATCGACGCGCTGCCCGCTGACGACGTCGTGGTGCTCGACCTCTTCAGCGAGTCGCGGCCCCAGTGGGGCGAACCCTCGTCGCCGTGGTACCGCCCCGACGGCTACGGCGACCACCCGTGGATCTACTGCATGCTGCTCAACTTCGGCGGCAACGTAGGGCTCCACGGCAAGCTCGACTACGTCATCGACGGTTACTACGACGCCTGCGCGCACGACCGTGCGGGCCGCACGCTGCGCGGCGTGGGCATCACGCCCGAGGGTATCGAGAACAACCCCGTGATGTACGAGCTGCTCTCGGAGCTGCCCTGGCGCAAGGAGCGCTTCACGAGCAGCGAGTGGCTCGCGGGCTACCTCCGCGCCCGCTACGGGCGCAGCGACGAGGCCGTCGACGCCGCGTGGGAGCTGCTGGCGCGCTCGGTCTACAACTGCCCCAAGGCGTCGACGCAGGAGGGGACCAACGAATCGGTCTTCTGCGCCCGCCCGACGCTCGACTTCCGCACGGCCTCGACCTGGGCCCACTCCACCGACTACTACGACCCGGCGGACGTCGTCGAGGCGGCGCGCCTGCTGCTCTCGGCCGCCGACCGCTTCCGCGGCAACGCCCGCTTCGAGTACGACCTGGTGGACGTCGTGCGGCAGGCCGTCGCCGAGGCCGGCAAGCTCCAGCAGTGGGCCGTAGCCGCCGCCTACCGGGCCGGCGACCGCGAGGCCTTCGCGGCGGCGGCGAAGCGCTTCCTGCGCCTCATACAGCTTCAGGACCGCCTGCTGGGCACCCGCGCCGAGTTCATGGTGGGCCGCTGGATCGCCGATGCCCGGGCGCTCGGCCGCACGGAGGCCGACAAGGCACTGCTCGAGTGGAACGCCCGCGTGCAGATCTCGTCGTGGGGCGACCGTACGGCGGCCGAGGGCGGGCTGCACGACTACGCCCACAAGGAGTGGAACGGCATCCTGCGCGACCTCTACGCCGTGCGGTGGCAGACGTGGTTCGACCTGATGGAGCGCCGCCTGGCGGGCGAGGAGCTCCCCGAGATCGATTTCTACGCTCTGGAGGAGGCGTGGGCCCAGGCCCGCAACCCCTACCCCGCCGCCCCGGCGGGCGACCCCGTCGACACGGCCCGCGAGATCTTCGGCGCGGTGTTCGGGAGGCGATGACAAATTGAAAGTGGGAAATTGAAAATTGGGAGGTTGCGCGACAAAGGAGAGCCTCCGGCACGACCGCCCCAGCCGGCAAAGGGAACTCGTTCGCAGCGTGTGAATGAAAGTCGGCAGGCCGCAGCCTGCGGAGACTCGATCGAGGCGCAGCCGAGGGAGCAGCCCTCCGCCCGCCGTAGCTGCGGGCTGCCGGCTCTTCAAACCGAGGGCTCCGTCTCGGGCGGCAGCCGGCAAAGGGCGGCACACTCCGACGAAGAGTGCGGGCCTTCGCCCGCCGTGGCTGCGCCCCGCAATCGAACAAGCGACAATCGCATCGTCCGATTAAGAATCGGGCATTCTGAATTGCGAAGCCACAGATTTCGTCTCTTTGCCGGCTGGGGCAATCGTTCGCAAGCGTGTGCATGAAAAACGGCGGACCGCAGCCTGCGGAGGAGCAAACGAGCGAAAGCGAAGTGCGGGCCTCCGCCGCCGGAGGCTGCGGCCCGCGCAGCTGACGCTGCATCGGGCAACAACAGAAGAACGCGGCGAGACCTCGGCCGCAGGCCGGCGGGCTGCAGCCACCCCCGGCGGAGGGCTGCTCTACTTCTCACGTCTTACTTGCCCCTCGGCCCGCAGCGCCACCCCGCAACGCCCCTTTCCGCATTCGCCTCTCCCGAAAACACAGCAACCCCCGGTCTCGGAAGACCGGGGGTTGCGTAGGCTGTCGCGCTCCCGACTACTCGGCGGGAGTCTCCTCCTCGACGGCGGGAATCTCGGCCTGCGGGATCGCGGGCTGGCTGTCGAGCACGTGCTCCTGGAGCGCCTTGGCATCCTTCGAAATCTCGGAATTACTCTTGAGCACCAGGCTGTTGTCCATGGCCAGCGTAGCCACGAGGCTCAGCACCACGATGGCCACGGCCATCGTCCAGGTGAACTTCTCCAGGAAGTTCGTGGTCTCGCGCACACCCATCACCTGATTCGATGCGCCGAAGTTGGCGGCCATGCCGCTCTTGGGGCTCTGCACCAATACGGCGAGGATCACCAGTACGCTCGCGATGAGTATCAGGGCAATGCAAATCGTGTATAACATATCCTTTGATTTTGATTATTTGTTTTCAACTTGCGCTATCAACTCGGCAAAGTAAACACTTTTTTCGGGATTTCGCAAACTTAATTCGCGATAAATCGCCGCGGCCTCGCTGCGCAACCCCTGCGCGAGGTAGATCGCCGCCAGCTCCTCGCTCACGAGCCGGTCGTCGTCGTCCAGCCGCGCCTCCGTGACCACGTCGTCGTCGGGCGCGTCGCCCTCCTGGGCCACGATGCGCAGATCCTCCTCGCGCAGGAAGCGCTCGATCAGATCGTCCGACGAGAAAGCCGTGAAGTCGGCGGCCGCGGGCTGCTGCTGGCAGAGCGAACTGGCTGCACGCCACGGCGCGAGCGCCCGCCAGAGCGGATCCTCGACGCCCGTCGTCCGCGCCCGCAGCAGCCGGAGGGGCATGCACCAGCCGTAGCGGGCCAGGGCTTCGTCCAGCGCCCCGGGCTCAGGGGCGGGCGCCGCCTCGGGGCGGGCGATACACTCTTTCAGACCCTCCATCGCGCGCTACCAGTTGGAGGCCGAAGCCTGGAAGATGTCGGTGACCAGCTTGTCGACGATCTGCGGGATGAGGGTCCCCTCGACCTCGGTGAGCAGCTGCGTCGATTCGTAGTCCTCGTAGGCGGTGAAGGTACGCCCGCCGGCCCACGAGGCGGTCTCGTCGATGGCGTTCGTAAAGCGCACGCGCACGGTGATCGTCAGGCGGTTGAGCAACGCATAGTCGTCGCTCGACACGGCCGCCGTGGTCGAGGTGTAGTTGGTGATCTCGCCCTCGAAGGCGAAGTCGCCCCCCTCGTCGACCTGCATCAGACGCGTGCGGCGCGAGAAGATGTCGACCAGCGCCTCGGTGAGCGTCGAGCTGAGGATCGGCGAGACCATCGTGGCGTTGTTGGGGAAGTAGGCCACCGAGAAGGTCTTGGCGTCGGGCGGGATCGAGGCGCCCGAGAGCGAGTATTTGATCTGCACGCCGCAGCCGTGGATCGAGAAGAGCCCGACCAGCAGCAGCGCGGCCCGGAGAATATGCGACGTTTTCAAACTTTCAATTCTCAATTTTCAATTTTCAACTTTCCATTTCTCAGTCCGTGTCTTCGATGCCCAGCTCCTTGATCTTGCGGTAGAGCGTCCGCTCCGACATGAAGAGCTCGGCGGCCGCCTCGCGCCGGCGCCCGTTGTTGCGCCTCAGGGCGCGGACGATCTGTTCGCGCTGTACGTCGGCCTTGGTCCGCTCGCGCGGCGGCTCGTCGGTCACCTCCTCGCTCTCGGCATAGACCGGGGCGGCGGGGGCGGCATACCCGGCTGCGTCCGCGCGGCGGAAGGGCTCGTCGCCCCCATAGCGGGCCGGGGCGTAGACCGGAGCCGGAGCGGGCGACGGAAGCAGCGCCCGCACGTCGCGCGGCGCCTCGCGGTAGGGGGCCGTGCCCTGCATCAGCTCGGCCATCATCCGCTTCAGCTCGTTGATGTCGGCGCGCATGTCGAACAGCACCTTGTAGAGCAGCTCGCGCTCGGTCGAGGCCGAGGAGCCGTCGTCGAAGGCCGCAGCGGCGGCGATCGGAGCGCCCCCGCCCTGGGGCGGGAGGTAGCGAGCGAGCACCTCGGAGGTGATGACACGCACCTGCTCGATGGCCGAGATCTGCTCGGCGACGTTCTTCAGCTGGCGGATGTTGCCCCGCCAGTAGTAGCCCTTGAGCATCTCGCGCGCCGCGTCGTCGAGCGTGACGGCCGGCATGCGGTACTGCACCGCCACGTCGGCGGCGAACTTGCGGAAGAGCAGCGGGATGTCGCCCGGCCGCTCGCGCAGCGCCGGCACGGTGACGGGCACCGTGGCCAGGCGGTAGTAGAGGTCCTCGCGGAAGCGGCCCGTCTGGATCGCCTGCTGCAGGTCCATGTTGGTCGCAGCCACCACGCGCACGTCGGTCTTCTGCACCTTCGACGAGCCCACGCGGATGAACTCGCCCGTCTGCAGCACGCGCAGCAGGCGCGCCTGGGTGGAGTGAGGCAGCTCGGCCACCTCGTCGAGGAAGATGGTACCCCCGTCGGCCTCCTCGAAGTAGCCCTTGCGCGCCTCGAGGGCGCCGGTGAAGGCCCCCTTCTCGTGGCCGAAGAGCTCCGAGTCGATGGTCCCCTCGGGGATCGCCGCGCAGTTGACGGCGATATATTTGTTGTGCTTGCGCGCCGAGTAGGCGTGGATCACCTGCGGGAAAAACTCCTTGCCCACGCCGCTCTCGCCGGTGACGAGCACCGTCAGGTCGGTCGGCGCCACGCGCAGGGCCACCTCCAGCGCCCGGTCCAGGAGCGGGGAGGTGCCGATGATGCCGAAGCGCTGCTTTACGGAGGAGATCTCGGTCATGACGCTAAAGTGTCTCGAAGGTTTCGGCGGGCGCCGGGACCGGGGCCTCGATCGTCAGCTCCGCGCCCTCCGGCTCGCCGAACATGTCGTGGTAGACGCCGAAGGCGATGGCGGCCAGCGCCAGCAGGGCCACGCCCAGGGCGATCCAGATGAAGAGGTCGCCGCGCCGCCGCACGGGGCGGTCGACGTAGCTGTAGGCGTCGGTGTTCTTGTGGGGCTTGCCGTAGCGCAGCCCGCGGATCGAGGGGTCGGGATTGCGCTTGGCCGACTCCGAGACGCGGCCGTCGGGCTGCCGGGCGGCGCGAGGCGCAGGAGCTCCGCGCCCGGCTTCGGCGGCCGGTGCGGCAGGCGCCGGCGACGCGGCTGCGGGCTGCCCGGCGCGGGGCGCCTCGGCTGCCCGGGGCGCAGGTTCGTAGCGGAAAGCGATGGTACGGTTGGGACCGGCGCTGAACGTGCCCAGCCCCGGCGCGACGTACTCCTCGCCGTGCTCCGCGGCGTGGCGCACCTCGAAGACGAAGCGGTCGATCTCGCCCGCGGCCTTCAGCGGGTCGGCGCCGGCCTCGGCGAGCAGGGCGCGCAGGGCGCCGTCGTCGCGCTTGAGCAGTTCGGTGAAGAGCACCTGCCCGGGCTCCTTCACCACGAAGGCGCCGAGCTGGGGCACGACCAGCCGCTTGTGCCCGGCCAGGTATCGTTGGATGAGAATGGGTATCTGCACGACGGTTTCGAGCTTTGAAATTCGCACCAAAAATACCGCTTTCACCCGAAAAAACAAAATATGGACCGCTTTTTAAAAATAAGCAGAGAAAAAGAGGGCGCGAAACGAAATATTCGCTTACTTTGCATCGCCGTCCGGCGAAAAATCCGGGCGAGCCACTTTACCCGAATCGAGACAAAGTAACCGAGACGGATCGCAAAAAGCAGAGACAACCGCCCCATGAAAGACAAGTACATCGACCTGATCGAACAGTCGTTCGACTTCCCCCAGGATGAGTTTTCGGTAGAGGACAACGAACTCAACTTCCACGACATTCCGCTCATGGAGCTCATCAAGCAGTACGGAACGCCGCTCAAGATCACCTACCTGCCGAAGATCTCCCAGCAGATCAACCGGGCCAAGCGCATGTTCAACGTGGCGATGGCGAAGGTCGACTACAAGGGGTCGTACAACTACTGCTACTGCACCAAGTCGAGCCACTTCTCGTTCGTGCTGGAGGAGGCCCTGAAGAACGACATCCACCTCGAAACCTCGTCGGCCTACGACATCCACATCATCAACGCCCTCTACGACGGCGGAATCATCGACAAGGACCGCTACATCGTCTGCAACGGCTTCAAGCGCCCGCAGTACGTCGAGAACATCGCCCAGCTGGTCAACGACGGCTTCACCAACACCATCCCGGTGCTCGACAACAAGGAGGAGCTCGACCTGTTCGAGGACGCCTTCACCAAGAAGTGCAAGGTGGGCATCCGCATCGCCTGCGAGGAGGAGCCCAAGTTCGACTTCTACACCTCGCGTCTGGGCATACGCTACAACGACATCGTCGACTTCTACAAGGCCAAGCTCAAGAACAGCAAGAAATTCCAGCTCAAGATGCTCCACTTCTTCATCAACACGGGCATCAAGGACACGGCCTACTACTGGAACGAGTTGTCGAAGTGCATGAACGTCTACTGCGAGCTGAAAGCGATCTGCCCCGAGCTGGACAGCCTCAACATCGGCGGCGGGTTCCCCATCAAGAACTCGCTCGACTTCGCCTACGACTACGAGTATCTGACCGAGGAGATCATCGCCCAGGTCAAGAACATCTGCCAGCGCAACGGCGTCGACGAGCCCAACATCTTCACCGAGTTCGGCTCGTTCACCGTGGGCGAGAGCGGCGCGTCGCTCTACTCGATCGTCAACCAGAAGCAGCAGAACGACCGCGAGAACTGGTACATGATCGACTCGTCGTTCATGACCACGCTGCCCGACACGTGGGGCATCAACCAGCGCTACATCATGCTGGCGGTGAACAACTGGGACAAGGAGTACCAGCGCGTCTTCCTCGGCGGCCTGACCTGCGACAGCGAGGACTTCTACAATTCGGAGTGCCACACCAACGCCATCTTCCTGCCCAAGCTCGAGAAGGGCAACACGCAGTATATCGGCTTCTTCCACACGGGGGCCTACCAGGAGTCGCTGGGCGGCTTCGGCGGCATCCAGCACTGCCTGATCCCGGCGCCCAAACACGTGGTGATCGACCGCGACAAGTCGGACAACGAATACTATACGCGCCTGTTCGCCAAGGAGCAGTCCTACCGCTCGATGCTGCGCATCCTGGGCTATTAGCGCGCGACGCGCGGGAGCGCTGCGCGGGAGCGTCGCGCAAAGCGCAATCGATATTGGAGAGACCCTGCCGCCGACGGTGGCAGGGGTTCTTTTTTCGGGGGGGGGCCTTCGGCTTCGCTGCGGGCCGCAACCACCCCGGGCGAAGGCCCGCAACTCGCACAGCTCGCGCGGGCCTTCACTGGCTGCATCCCGAGAGCATCTGTCGTTGCATGATTCGGAGGAGCCATCGAAGCCTCGGGCTTCGTCCCTTTGCCGGCTCGCGCCGGAGGCGCGACCGCCCCAGCCGGCAAAGGGAGGTCTTCCGCCGACTGAGGCCTACAACCATCCGTGGCAAAATCCGCCCTCGGCTTGAAAAGCCGGCAGCCCGCAGCCACTCGGCGCGGAGGGCTGCTCTCTTCGTTCGCCCCTCCGCTGGCTGCGTGCTGAACACGCACACTTTCAACCTCTCACTTTTGACTTCGCACTTATCTCTTACCCCTCGGCTCGCAGAGCCGGGCGGGCCGCAGCCTCCCCGCAAAGGGAAGCGTCTCTTGGGCCTGTGCGCCACGTCGGTGCTACCGCTTGCGGAGGAAAACCGTGGCGGTGCGGGAGGTGTTGTAGATGCGGATGCGCGGGTAGAGCGTGCCGTCGTCGCCCGCGACGTTGAACGAGAAGTGTTCGGCATCCATCGCCTGGCGCTCCTGCCCGCCGAACCGGCGCTCGTCGGTGGAAAGGACCGGCACATACTTGCCCGCCGCCTGCACCGGCAGCTCGTAGTCGGGGATCGAGGCCGTGGGGTGCCAGTTGAAGACGAAAAGCAGCCTCCCGTGGGAGAAGACCATCGTCTTGTTGTGCTCGTCCATGAGCAGATTCCAGGCGTAGCCGTCCTCGAGCACCTTATATTTCTTGACCAGCCGGATCATCGCCCGGTCGAAGTCGCCCAGCCACGAGTAGCGGAGAAAACCGTTGTCGGCCAGCGACCACTGGCGCCGCGCATGGGCGTAGCTCCAGCCGTTGCCCTCGCGCGGGAAGTCGATCCACTCGGGGTGGCCGAACTCGTTGCCCATGAAATTGAGGTAGGCCTGGCCGCCCGTGGAGATGGTCACGAGGCGAATCATCTTGTGCAGAGCCATGCCGCGGTCGATGGCGAGGTTCTCCGACGCGCGGTCCATGTGAAAATACATCTCCTTATCCATCAGGCGGAACGCCAGCGTCTTGTCGCCCACCAGCGCCTGGTCGTGCGACTCGGCGTAGGCCACGGTCTTGACCGCGGGCAGGCGGTCGGTCATCACCGACCACATCTCCCAGATGTTCCACTCCTCGTCGGGAAGCTCCTTGAGGTAGCGGATCCAGAAGTCGGGAATCGCCATGCCCAGGCGGTAGTCGAAGCCTATGCCGCCGTCGGCAATCGGGATGCACATGCCCGGCATGCCGCTCACGTCCTCGGCAATCGTCACGGCCGCGGGGCGGAAGTCGTGCACGAGGCGGTTGGCCAGCGTGAGGTAGGCAATGGCCTCCTCGTTGACCCCGGCGTCGAAGAACTTTTCGCGCGCGTCGAACTCGGTGTAGCCGTGGTGGTGGTAGATCATCGAGGTCACGCCGTCGAAGCGGAAGCCGTCGAAGTGGAACTCGTCGAGCCAGTACTTGACGTTCGAGAGCAGGAAGTGGCGCACCTCGCGCTTGCCGTAGTCGAAGAGCTTCGAATCCCAGTAGGGCTGGTAGCCCGCCTCGCCCGGCAGCGAGTAGAGATGGTCTGTGCCGTCGAGTTCGTTGATCCCCTCGTTGAGATTCTTGACGTAGTGGGCGTGCACGAGGTCCATGATGACGGCGATCCCCAGCTCGTGGGCACGGCGGATGAGCTCCTTCAGATCCTCGGGCGTGCCGCAGCGCGACGAGGGCGCGAAGAAGCTCGACACGTGGTAGCCGAACGAACCGTAGTAGGGGTGTTCGGCGATGGCCATGAGCTGCACGGCGTTGTAGCCGTCCTTTTTAATTATAGGTAGGATCTTCTTCGTGAACTCGCGATAGGTACCCACACCCTCCCGCTCCTGGGCCATGCCCACGTGGGCCTCGTAGATGAGCAGGTTGCCGGCGCGCGAGGCGTCGAATGCGTCGCCCCGCCAGTCGAACGGCTCGGCCGGCGACCAGAACTGGGCCGTGTAGTCCTTCGAAGCCTCGTCCTGCACCACGCGCCGGGCATAGGCCGGGATGCGGTCGCGCCAGCCGTTGTCGCCGTGAACGTGGAGCTTGTAGAGCGAGCCGTGCACGAGGCGGTCGCGGTACATCGCCGCCGGGAAGAAGGCGCTCCACACCCCTGCGGCATCCTTGTGCATGCGGATCTCGGTGCGCTGCCAGTTGTTGAAGTCGCCGAAGACGTAGACGTCGTGCGCCCCGGGCAGCCACTCGCGCAGCCACCAGCCGTCGAGCACATCGTCCCACTGCCAGCCGAAGTAGCGGTAGCCGTTGGCGTAGTCGACGATCGACCCCGACCCGCGCTCGATCTCGGCCAGCTTCTCCAGGTAGTTGTCGTGGCGGCGCCCGACGAGCTCCTCCACCGGCCGGAGCCATTCGTCCTGCTCGACGATCTTCAGACGGGTCGTATTCTTTTCCATAGCGGTGTGCTGTTTTCACAAATATACGAATAAGCGAGGGCAAAAACAAGCTCGCTTGCATTTTGCCGAGCGAAAGTATGTTTGGCGTAGCCAAATATACGGAAAAACGCAGGCAAAAGCAAGCCCGTTTGCATAAAGTTTCGGCCGCCCGCCGTGCGTCGCCGAAAAAAGAATGGATCCGCAGGCCCTCAAATCGACAAAAAAGCGGAATTATCGGATTTTTTTTCTATCTTTGACTGCGGATAAACCCTTACGAAAAATTTTTAAAATCACCATGTTCAAAAATCAACCCAAAGGACTGCTCGCCGCGGCCCTCGCCAACATGGGAGAGCGCTTCGGATTCTACATCATGATGGCGATCCTCGTCCTCTTCCTGCAGGCGAAGTACGGCTTCGACGGCACGAAGGCCGGATGGATCTACTCGGTCTTCTACTTCTCGATCTACATCCTCTCGTTCGTGGGCGGTGTGATCGCCGACAAGACCAAGAACTTCAAGGGGACGATCCTCGCCGGCCTGCTGCTGATGACCGCAGGCTACGCCGTGATCGCCATCCCCACCCCCACCCCGTCGCCCAATCCGGCGCTCTTCGTGACGATCACCTGCGCGGGTCTGTTCGTCATCGCCTTCGGCAACGGTCTGTTCAAGGGCAACCTCCAGGCGCTCGTGGGTCAGATGTACGACAACGAGAAGTATGCGCAGATGCGCGACAGCGGCTTCTCGCTCTTCTACATGTTCATCAACGTGGGTGCCATCTTCGCCCCGATCATGGCCGTAGGCGTGCGCAACTGGTGGGTCCAGCACTCGGGCTTCGCCTATAACGCCGACATGCCCGCCTTCTGCCACACGCAGCTGGCCGGCAATCTCGAGGGCGAGTCGCTCGTGCGCTTCCAGGAGTTCGCCGCGCAGTTCGGCTACTCGGATCTGACGCTCTTCGCCAACGACTACCTCGGCGTCTTCACCACCGGATTCCACTACGCCTTCGCCTGCGCGATCGGCGCCATGCTCATCTCTCTGGCCATCTACCTCTCCAACCAGCGCAAGTTCCCCGGCATGGAGCGCAAGGCGGCCGACACGAAGCGTCCCGACAAGGCCCAGGTGATGATGGAGGCCCGCGAGGTGCGCCAGCGCCTCTATGCGCTGCTGGCCGTCTTCGGCGTGGTGATCTTCTTCTGGTTCTCGTTCCACCAGAACGGACTGACGCTCACCATGTTCGCCAAGGAGTATACCAACCTGAGCGGCATCAACATCGATCTGGGCTTCACGCAGATCCGCGGAGCCGAGATCTTCCAGTCGATCAACCCGCTGTGCGTGGTGGTGCTGACCCCCGTCGTCATGGGCGTCTTCGGATGGCTGCGCGCCCGCGGCAAGGAGCCCTCGACGCCCAAGAAGATCGCGATCGGCATGGGCATCGCCGCGCTGGGCTTCGTGGTGATGGCCGTAGGTTCCTACGTCGCCGAGCTGCCTCTGTGGTCGTCGCTCTTCGAGAAGGTCACCGACCCGGCGACGGGCGAGCAGAGCGTGAAGGTGCTGCGCGAGTTCCCCAACGAGCTGCGCGTGACCCCGTTCCTGCTGATCGGCACCTATGTGATCCTGACCGTGGCCGAGCTCTGCATCTCGCCGCTGGGCATCTCGTTCGTGTCGAAGGTCGCCCCCCCGCAGTACCAGGGCATCATGCAGGGCGGCTGGCTCGGCGCTACGGCCATCGGCAACCAGCTGCTCGTGATCGGCGCCATCCTCTACGAGTCGATCCCCATCTGGATGACCTGGGGCGTCTTCGTCGTGGCCTGCACGATCTCGATGGTCGTCATGCTCTCGATGGTCAAGTGGCTGGAGCGCGTCACCGAGTAGCGCGCAGCCGGACGTAAAATCGGACGACGGGTCGGAAGGTGCGCTTTCCGACCCGTCGCGCCGTCGGGGCTGAGCCCCGCCAACGAACGCAACACCCAAAAACAGAAAACCATGAACACAATGAAAAGAATCCTGCTGGGGCTGCTGCTCCTCGCGACGCAGAGCCTCGCGGCGCAGGAGCGCCCGCTGTGGATGCGCTACCCCGCCATCTCGCCCGACGGGCGGAAGATCGCCTTCTGCTACAAGGGCGACATCTTCGTGGTCGACAGCCAGGGCGGCCGCGCCGAGCAGCTCACCACCCACGCCGCCTACGACGGCCACCCCGTATGGTCGCCCGACGGCCGCACGATCGCCTTCGCCTCGGGCCGCGACAAGGGGATGGACCTCTTCACGGTGCCCGCGACGGGAGGCACCCCCACGCGCCTGACCCACCTCTCGGGCTCGGCCGTCACCCCCGAGTGCTTCACCCCCGACGGAAGCAGCATCCTCTTCCGCTGCAAGATCATACCCGACCGCCGCTACGGCCAGTTCCCCCACGACGGGCAGGTCTACAGCGTGCCCGCCGCGGGCGGACGCCCGACGATGTTCCTGCCCTTCGAGGCGTGCAACATCTCCTTCGACCGCACGGGCGAGCGCATCCTCTACCACGACAAGAAGGGCTACGAGGACGAGTGGCGCAAGCACCACACCTCGTCGATCTGCCGCGACATCTGGCTGCACGACCTGAAGAGCGGCACCTTCGCCAACCTCACCGCCAAGCAGGTCGAGGACCGCTACCCCACCCTGGCCGCCGACCAGAAGACGGTCTACTTCGTCAGCGAGCGCTTCGGCGACGCCAACGTCTGCCGCATGTCGCTCGATAATCCGAAGCAAATCGAGCAGCTGACCCGCCTGGAGCGCCACCCCGTGCGCTTCCTCACGCGCGCCGACAACGACACGCTCTGCTTCTTCTGGGACGGCGAGATCTACACCATGGCCCCGGGCGGCAAGCCCCGCAAGGTGGAGATCGAGGTGGTAGCCGACGACCAGCAGCCCGCCGCGGAGGAGTGGATCCGCAGCAGCGGCGCCCGCGAGATCGCCATCTCGCCCGACGGCAAGGAGTTCGCCTTCGTCTTCCGCGGCGACGTCTTCGTCGCCGACGCCGAGTTCGGCACCACCAAGCGCATCACCAACACCGCGGCGCAGGAGCGCGACATCGCTTTCTCGCCCGACGGCCGCTCGCTGGCCTACGCCTCGGAGCGCGACGGGCAGTGGCACATCTACGTGGCACGCATCAAGGAGAAGGAGGATCCCTCGTTCGCCTATGCGCGCCAGATCGAGGAGGAGCGGCTCACCGAGGGCGAGAAGGCGTCGTTCCAGCCCGCCTTCTCGCCCGACGGCAAGGAGATCGCCTACCTCGAGGAGCGCACGACCGTGAGGGTCATGGACCTCGACAAGAAGCGCAGCCGCGTGGTGCTGCCCGGCAAGTACAACTACTCCTACTCGGACGGCGACCAGTCGTTCGAGTGGTCGCCCGACGGCAAGTGGATCCTGGCCCAGTTCTTCGAGGAGGGGGGCTGGCAGCATCCCGACATCGCCCTGGTGAAGGCCGACGGCAAGGGCGAGATCCACAACCTGACCAACAGCGGCTACAGCGACGGCAACGCCCGCTGGGTGCTGGGCGGCAAGGCGATCATCTGGAGCACCGACCGCGAGGGCATGCGCAGCCACGGCAGCTGGGGCGCGCAGCGCGACGTCTACGCCCTGTTCCTCGATCCGAAGGCCTACGCCGAGTTCCGCCGCACGAAGGAGGAGCGCACGCTGGCCGAGAAGCTGAAGAGCGAGCGGGAGAAGCGCCGCGAGGAGAAGGACTCGGTCAAGCAGGCCGACAAGCCCGCCGAGCAGCGCTTCGACCTGGAGGATCTGGAGGAGCGCATGGTGCGCCTGACGATCCACTCCTCGGCGCTGGGCGACGCCGTGCTCACGCACGACGGGCGCAAGCTCTTCTACCTGGCCGCCTTCGAGGGGGGCTACGACCTCTGGGTGCGCAACTTCGACGACGGATCGACGCGTCTGCTCTCGAAGCTGGGCCGCGGCGGACGCCTCGAGCTCTCGAAGGACGGCCGCACGATCTACCTGCTCTCGGGCGGTCAGATCCAGACCATCGACCCCGCCAGCGGCCACACCAAGCCGATGAGCTACACCGCCCGCTTCGAGTGGAAGCCGGCGGCCGAGCGGCGCAGCCTCTTCGAGCATGTATGGCGCCAGGTGCTCGACAAGTTCTACGACCAGACCTTCGAGGGTGTCGACTGGGACTACTACAAGTCGGCCTACGAGCGCTTCCTGCCCTACGTGAACAACGACTACGACTTCGCCGAGGTGCTGGGCGAGCTGCTGGGCGAGCTCAACGCCTCGCACACCGGCGCCCGCTACTACGGCTCGTTCGGCCGTCCGGCCACGGCCTTCCTCGGCGCCTTCTACGACGAGAACTACGCGGGCGACGGCCTGCGCATCGCCGAGGTGCTGCCGGGCGGTCCGCTCGACCGGCCCGACACGAAGATCGAGGCCGGCGTCATCATCCGCAAGATCGACAACCAGCCCGTGAAAGCCGGCAAGGACTACTTCCGCCTGCTCGACGGCAAGATCGGCCGCCGCACGCTGCTGACGCTCACCAAGAGCGGCTCGACGAAGGAGTGGGAGGAGTACGTGACCCCCACCTCGCTCGGCGGGCAGAACGCCCTGCTCTACAAGCGCTGGGTGAAGCGGCGCCAGGAGCTGGTCGACAGCCTCTCGGGCGGCCGCCTGGGCTATATCCACGTGGCGGGGATGAACAGCCCCAGCTTCCGCAAGGCCTACTCGGAGATCCTGGGCAAGTACCGCAACCGCGAGGCGATCATCGTCGACACGCGCTACAACGGCGGCGGCTGGCTCCACGAGGACCTCGTGCACCTGCTCAGCGGCAAGCAGTTCGCCACCTTCGTGCCGCGCGGCCAGTTCATCGGCATCGACCCCTTCGCGCAGTGGACCAAGCCGTCGGCCGTGCTGGTGAGCGAAGGCAACTACTCCAACGCCCACGGCTTCCCCTGGGTCTACAAGGAGCTCAAGCTGGGCAAGCTGGTCGGCATGCCCGTGCCGGGCACGATGACCGCCGTGTGGTGGGAGACGATGATGAACGGCGTGGTGTTCGGCATCCCCGAGGTGGGGATGAAGGACAATGCGGGCCGCATCCTCGAGAACATGCAGCTGGAGCCCGACATCCGGGTGGAGAACGACCCGGCCTCGGCCATCGAGGGCCGCGACCTGCAGCTGGAGGCCGCCGTCGAGCACCTGCTCGGCCAGACGGCCCGATAGCCCGCCTGCATAGCTATTGCCAGAGGTCCGCTCCCGCCGGGGGCGGACCTCTCGTCGTTGTGTGTGAAGGCGCGGCCCCACCCCGGTCCGAAGAGAGCCGCCGCCCGGACGCGGCAACCGGCTGAAAACGGGGAAAAACGGGCAGGAAGCGGAGCCATCCGCCGGTTACAAAACAGAGCGCCGAAAGACGGTCTCCGGCAAAAACGCACACGCCGCCGCATCATTTTTTTCGGCAAACAGCACACAATCACACATTTTTTTCTATATTTACGGGGAGAAACCACATTTTTAACCAAAAACCCAACACCCATGGTAAAAAAACTCCTACTCTTCGTGGTGGTCGTGCTCGGGTTCGCAGCCCACGCTGCGGCACAGAACCGGCCCGTGAGCGGTACGGTGACCGACTCGCAGGGCGCTCCGGTGATCGGAGCGGCCGTCGTCATCCAAGGAACGACGGTAGGCATCGCAACCGATGCCAACGGAAAATTTACGCTTTCCCCCCCCCCCCCGCGGGACTTTAATCATCTCGGCATTAGGATATAAGGCAACGGCCGTCGCCATCGACGGACGCACGCAGCTCGACATCGTGATGGAGGAGGAGGCCACCTCGATCGACGATGTGGTGGTCGTGGCCTACGGTACGGCGAGCCGCGCCTCGCTCACCGGATCGGTCGCCTCGGTCAAGGGCGATGCGATCGAAAAGCGCCCGACCACCTCCGCGACCGCCGCCCTCGAAGGGGCCGCCCCGGGTATCCAGGTCAACAGCTCCTACGGACAGCCCGGCAACGATCCGACCATCCGCATCCGCGGCTTCGGCTCGGTCAACGGCACCAACAACCCGCTTTACGTCATCGACGGCGTACCCTACGGCGGCAACATCTCCGACCTCAACTCCACCGACATCGAATCGATCTCCGTACTGAAGGACGCCGCTTCGGCCGCCCTCTACGGCAACCGCGCATCGAACGGCGTGATCCTCATCACCACCCGCCAGGGCCGCAAGGACAAGCTGACGCTCAACCTTACCATGAAGCAGGGTATCTACGAGCGCGGAATCAAGGAGTACGACCGTCTCGGCATCAAGGACTGGATGGAAGTCCAGTGGCGCGGTCTCAAGAACTCGGGCATGAGCGATCCCGCTCTGGGATACAACGAGGCGGACGCCATCGCCTACGCCCATGAGAACATCATGGCCACGCGCATCCAGAACAACATCTTCAACCTGGCCGACGACCAGCTCTACGACGACAACGGCCGCCTGAATCCCGCCGCCAGCGTCCTCCCGGGATATACCGACCTCGACTGGTTCGACGAGATCGAGCGTCTGGGACACCGCCAGGAGTACACGGTGAGCGCCGACGTGGGCGGCGAAAAGTACAGCGTCTTCTCGTCGCTGGGCTACCTCAAGGAGAACGGCTACACCCACCACTCCGACTTCAAGCGCTTCTCGGGCCGCGCCAACCTCTCGTACCGCCCGACCAAGTGGTTCCGCACGGGCATGAACCTGGCCGCCTCGTCGCAGGAGTCGAGCTACATCGCCAACGCCGACGGCGGAGGCACGGCTTTCGAGAACCCTTTCTACATCGCCCGCTACATGGCCCCCGTATACCCCGTCTTCAAACACGACGCCGAGGGCGCGATCCTCTATGAGAACGGCCGTCCTGTCTACAACGACGCCGACTACCTCTCCAACCGCAACACCGTCTACGAGAACATGGCCAACCACGACAAGCTGACGCGCGAGACCATGAACCTCCAGGCATTCGCCACGATCACCTTCCTCAAGGACTTCCAGTTCACCGTGAAGGGCGACATGAGCGTGCGCAACTCGCGCGAGGAGGAGTACGACAACCCGGAGATCGGCGACGGAAAGGGCAACAACGGCCGCTGGTATTTCTACAACTACCGTTACAAGAACTACACCTTCCAGCAGCAGCTCAACTGGGGCCACGACTTCGGCCAGCACCACGTCGACGCCATGCTGGCGCACGAAAGCTACAAGTACCGTTACGACTACGCCTACTCGGCCAAGAAGAACATCATGCTCCCGGGCCTCACGACCGGCAGCAACTTCTCGGATCTGACCTCGATCTCGGCCTACTACAACACCTACACCACCGAGTCGTACCTCGGGCGCCTGCGCTACAACTTCGACGAGCGCTACTTCGTCGAGGGATCGTACCGCCGCGACGGCTCGTCGCGCTTCCACCCCGACTACCGCTGGGGCGGGTTCTGGTCGCTGGGTGCCAGCTGGATGATCTCGCGCGAGGAGTTCATGCGAAACGTCGGCTGGGTCAACGACCTGAAGTTCCGCGTGGCCTACGGCGAGACGGGTAACGACCAGGGCGTGGGCTACTACGCCTACAAGCCCTTCTACACCTCCAACAAGAACCAGGGCATGGGAGCCTTCTACAAGGGCCAGCTTGCGGCCGACGACATCCAGTGGGAGACCACCGCAACGTTCGACATCGCCCTGGAGGGCCGTCTGTGGAACCGCGTGAACGTATCGCTGGACTACTTCGACAAGCGGTCGCGCGACCTGCTCTTCGACGTGCAGCTGCCCCTGTCGGTGGGCGCGACGAGCACCGACGACGCCATCGCCACCGTGACGCGCAACATCGGCAGCGTCTCGAACAAGGGCATCGAGGTGGCCGTCGACGTCGACGTGCTGCGCAAGAAAGACTGGCGGTGGAACATCGGCGCCAACCTGACGTGGATCCGCAACAAGATCGTCAAGCTGCCCGACCACAAGGACATCCCCAACGGCAGCCGCCGCTACTCGGAGGGTCACAGCATCTACGAGTTCTACTACTACCACTTCGAGGGCGTCGACCAGATGACGGGTAATTCGCTCTACACCATCGCCGACGAGTACAATATCGACCTGCTCGATCCCAACGACAAGAACTCGGTGGGCGGCACGAAGGCCACCAAGGACACCCAGGAGTACGACGTGGTGATCAACGGCAAGCGCTACACGCGCAACACCACCTACGCCTCGCGCGACTGGCGCGGCTCGGCGCTCCCGACCGTCTACGGCAGCCTCTCGACCAGCCTGAGCTGGAAGAACCTCACCCTCTCGGCACTCTGCACCTACTCGATCGGCGGCAAGATCTACGCCTCGTCGTACGCCTCGCTCATGTCGGTGCGCAGCTCGGGTGCCGACGCGACGCACAAGGACGTGCTCAAGTCGTGGAACGGCATCCCGGAGGGCATGACCGAGACCTCGCCCGACCGCATCGACCCCAACGGCATTCCGGTGGTGGACACCTTCCTGTCGACCTACAACAACGCCGCCTCGGACCGCTGGCTGAAGGACAACTCCTACTTCGCCATCAAGAACATCTCGCTCAGCTACCAGTTCCCCAAGCGGATCTGCAGCAAGATGGGACTCGGCGGTCTGTCGGTAGACTTCAGCGTGGAGAACCCCGCGATCTTCTCGGCCATGAAGGGCCTGAACCCGCAATACAGCTTCTCGGGCGGCGACGGCAACACCTTCGTGAGCGCCCGCGTCTACTCCATCGGACTGAACATCAAACTCTAACCCATAACAGACTATCGCGATATGAAAAAATTGTTATATACGGCGGCAGCCCTCCTCGCGATGTGCTGCACGACCTCCTGCTCGAAAGATTGGTTGGAGACCGACTCGACCACCTCGGGATCGCCCCAGCTGATCTTCTCCACCATCGACAACGCCGAACTGGCCGTCAACGGTCTGGCACGACTCATGTGCATGCAGCACTCCTACTACGGCCAGGGCGCCTCGGGTGAGGGATGGATCAAGTACCTGTTCGGCAACTTCCCCGGCCAGAACTTCTCCGTGCCGCGTCTGACCGGCTGGTCGAGCATCATGAACATGAGCTACCACCAACGCAACACGTCGTCCTACGACAGCTACGGCTGGTACTACTACTACCGCATCATCGACAACGCCAACATGATCATCGGCAACATCGACGACGTGCCGACGGGCGGCGACCCGCAGATCGAGGCGCGCAAGACCTTCATCAAGGCCCAGGCTCTGGTCTACCGTGCCTACGGGCACTTCCAGCTCACGCAGCTCTACAGCCACCGCTGGATGGACACCAACCACGGCGACGCCGACGGCGTCATCATCCGCACCGAGTCGTCGACCGAGGGAGCCCCGCTCTCGAAACTCTCGGCCGTCTACACGCAGGTGTTCGACGACCTGAAGGCCGCCATCGCCGCCTTCGAGAGCGTGCCGGCGCAGAAGCGCATCTTCCTGAGCGCCCCCGACCTCAGCGTTGCACAGGCCATCCTGGCCCGTGCGGCGATCACCCGCGCCGATTCGCGCGACGACTACGAGCTGGCGGCCCGCATGGCGGCTGCGGCCCGCAGCGGCTATCCCCTGATGTCGGTCGCCGACTACCGCAGCGACTTCGAGTCGCCCACCAGCGAGTGGATCTGGGGCTCGTTTGCGAGCGACGACCAGAACCTCCAGTACTGGTCGTTCCAGGCGCAGCTGGCCTATAACGCCAACACGTCGCGCTCGCGCGGCTACCGCCACTGCATCAGCCGCGAGCTGCTGGAGACGTTCCCCGACAACGACATCCGCAAGAACCTCTTCGTACACCCGGCCATCCTCGGCATGACCGACGCCGAGTTCCAGAAGATCGTGAACCAGACCACCGGCCAGATCTCCGACAAGAAGGCCATCGCCGCGATCGACGCCTACTACGCCGACCGCTACGTACCGGCCAGCGGCTCCTACTACGTGGCCTACGAGCACCGCAAATTCGGCTGCTTCGGCCAGCCGGGCGTCGCCTACCTCAACCACATCCGCTCGTCGGAGATGGTGCTGCTCGAGGCCGAGGCGCAGTGCCGGCTGGGCAACGACCCGGCGGCGCAGGCCCTGCTCGTGGAGCTCAACGCCACGAGCCAGCGCGACCCCGACTACACCTGCACGAAGACCGGCGACGAGCTCTTCGAGGAGATCGTCCGCTACCGCGCCCTGGAGCTGTGGGGCGAGGGCTTCGACTGGTTCGACATGAAGCGCTGGGGCAAGACGCTGGAGCGCAAGTCGTTCAAGAAGGGCGGCAACTTCGCCTCAGCCATGGCCGTGACGGTGCAGCCCGACGAGGCGAACCAGTGGACGTGGGTGATCCCCGAAAAGGAGACGGCCTACAACACCTTCCTCAACGAAGAGGCGGAGTAACGTCAGCCGACCGAAACGAAGCCTGCCGAACGATGTTCGGCAGGCTTTTTCTGTTTTTGCGAGGAGAGCCGGTCGGGCAGATGGCGACGGGAAATCCGAACGAGAAGGCCGACCGGGCAGACGGCGACGGAACCGCCCGGACGGCGGGAAAAGGACGGGCCACAGAGAAGACCCCCGCCGAAGGGAAGGGCCCGAACGACGGGAGAAACCTGAGCGACAGGAGAGAGCCCGGACGACGGGAGAAACCTGCACGACAAGAGAAACCCGGACAACAGGAGACACCCGAGCAGCGGGAGAGGCCCGAAACGGCTTCAGAACCCGCCCGCCGGCTACTGCGGGATAAAGATATAGGTGATGGTGCCGACCTGCCGGGCGGGGGCCGCGGGGTCGATGTTGAAGAGCGAGCGGCGGGCCGATGCCAGGGCGCACTCGCGCATGCACTCGTCGCCGCCCTCGCGCACACGTGCGTGGACCACCTTGCCGCCGCGGTCGACGGTGATCTCGACCACCACGTCGCCGCCCCCCTCGCAGCGGTAGGCCGGCACGTCGAGACGGCGCGAGGTGCGAAGCGGGTTGTCGAGCGAGAACGACACCGTGACTCGCCCCTGAACCTTGCGGTCCTGCCGCTGCTCGCCGTCGGCCGAACCGGACTTCGAGTCGCGGATGGCCTGCTCCTCGGCCAGCCCCCGCTCGTAGGCCTCGCGGTTGGCGCGCATGCGGCGCTCGGCCTCGGCGGCCGCCTCGTTGATGGCCGCCGTGTTGGTGCCGCGGTCGTCCTTCAGCTGCTCGTTGGTGGCATTCTCGTTGGAGGTCGCGTTGCGGATCTTGCGCCAGTCGAGCTCCTGCTGCTCGAGGCGCCGGCGCACCTCCTCCTCGAGACGGTCGCGCTCGCTCTCGAGATCGGAGAGCGCCTGCATGTCGATGAGCATGCCCTGCATGTGGGGGCGGCGCCCCACGACGATCTTCGAGGTGACGAAGGCGATCATCAGCACCAGATAGACGACGAGCGTCACGCAGAGACCCATGCGGTGGTCGTAGGCCCACGAGCCGGCGTCCTCGCGCCGGTTGTCGAACGGGAGCACCAGCCGCGGACGCCGGGGGCGCCTGGGCGGGTTGCCGGAAGGTATTTCAGCCATCGGGAAGCTTCGGAATTTTGAGCAAAAGTAAGGTTTTTTAACGATTTTTTAATACCTTTGGGCACAAAACTATCGAAACACATCTCTATGTCAACGAAACAGCAAACGCTCAAAGCCCCGATCTCGTTCTCCGGGAAGGGACTCCATACGGGCGTCGAGGTGACGATGACCGTCAACCCGGCCGAGGCCGACACGGGCATCGTCTTCCGCCGCACCGACATCGAGGGGCAGCCCCTCATCCCCGCACTCTGCGACTACGTGGTCGACACCTCGCGCGGCACGACCGTCGAGGCCGGCGGCCACCGCGTGAGCACGATCGAGCACATCGTCTCGGCGCTGTGGACCCTCGGCGTGGACAACGCACTGATCGACATCGACGCCGCCGAGACCCCCATCATGGACGGCTCGGCGCGCGAGTACGCCGCCGCCATCGCGGCGACGGGCACGGTCGACCTGCCGGCCGAGCGCAAGTTCTACCACGTGACCGAGAAGATGGTCTACACGATCCCCGAGAAGGGCGTGGCGATCATCCTCTACCCCGACGACGAGTTCACCGTCTCGCTGCACGTCGACTACAATTCGAAGGTGATCGGCAACCAGTACGCCACCTTCAACCCCGGCGACGACTACACCGGCAAGATCGCTCCCTGCCGCACGTTCGTCTTCCTGCACGAGCTGGAGCCCCTGATGAAGCGCAACCTCATCAAGGGCGGCGACCTGGACAACGCCATCGTGGTGGTGGAGAACCCCATCCCCGACGAGCAGCTCGCCCACCTCAAGCAGCTCTTCAACAAGCCCGACATCGAGATCAAGTCGGGTTACCTCTGCCACCCCGAGCTGCGCTGCAACAACGAGCTGGCGCGTCACAAGCTGCTCGACCTGCTGGGCGACTTCGCGCTGCTGGGCGTGAGGATCAAGGGCCGCGTGTGGGCCACCCGCCCGGGCCACTTCGCCAACACGGAATTCATGAAGCAGCTCAAGCGCACGATCCGCAAGGCCGGCGAGAAGCCCCGCTTCACCTACGACTGCCGCAAGCCGGCCCTCTACGACATCAACGACATCCGCCGCATGCTCCCCCACCGTCCGCCGTTCCTGCTCGTCGACCGCATCTTCCACCGCGACGATTCGTCGGTGGGCGGCATCAAGAACGTGACGATGAACGAGCCCTTCTTCGTGGGCCACTTCCCCGAGGAGCCCGTCATGCCGGGCGTGCTGATCGTCGAGGCCATAGCCCAGTGCAGCGGCATCCTGGTGCTCGGCACGGTGCCCGACCCCGAAAACTACTCGACCTACTTCATGAAGATCGACGGCGCGAAGTTCAAGCGCAAGGTCGTGCCGGGCGACACGCTCCAGTTCGAGATCCAGCTGCTCGAGCCCATCCGCCGCGGCGTGGCCGTAGTCGAGGGCAAGGCCTTCGTGGGCGAGACGCTCGCCTGCGAGGCTGTGATGATGGCCCAGATCGTGAAAAACAAACAGAAAACCGAGCAGAAATGATAAGCCCCTTAGCCTACGTCCACCCCGACGCCCGCCTGGGCGCCGACGTCACGGTCGAACCCTTCGCCTACATCGCGGGCGACGTCGAGATCGGCGACGGCTCGTGGATCGGGCCCGGCGCGGTCGTCCACGACGGTGCGCGCCTGGGCAAGCGCTGCCGCGTGCACACCGCAGCGTCGGTCGCGTGCCTGCCCCAGGACCTGAAGTTCGCGGGCGAGAAGACCCTGTGCGAGATCGGCGACGACAACGACATCCGCGAATACGTCACCATCAGCCGCGGCACCGCCTCGACGGGCACCACGCGCATCGGCGACGGCAACCTGCTGATGGCTTACGTGCACGTGGGGCACGACTGCGTGGTGGGCAGCCGCTGCGTCGTCGCCAACCGCGTGTCGCTGGCCGGCGAGGTGCACGTGGGCGACTGGGTGGTCATCGGAGGCCATGCGGCGATCCACCAGTGGACCCACATCGGCGACCACTCGATGATCCAGGGCGGCGCGCTGCTGGGGCAGGACCTGCCCCCCTACGTGATCGTGCGCAACGACACGCTCCGCTTCGCCGGGATCAACAAGATCGGCCTCGCGCGCCGCGGCTTCGCGCCCGAGCGCATCGCCGAGATCCACGAGGCATGCCGCATCCTCTTCCAGAGCGGCATGAACTACCTGAACGGCTGCAACGAGGTGGAGCGCCAGGTGCCGCAGAGCGCCGAGCGCGACTACCTGGTGCGCTTCATCCGCGAGTCGAAGCGCGGGATCATCAAGCCCTACGCTTCGAAGCGGCAGGAGGAGTAACGCCGGGCAGGGGCCGACGGGCCATGCGCCCCACCGGCGGCTCCCGAAGCCCCGGCCGGGCGCCCGCACCGGGGCGGCACGAAGGCCGGAAGGGGGCAGGCCGGAACACAAGCCGGAACGCGGGAAAAATTCGGCATATAAATATTGGTATATCGGAATTTTTCCGTATATTTGCATTGTCGAAAGACGAGCGAGCGATAAGGGGACGAGAAGTCCCCTTATTTCATAGATAGTTGGAAGCATAAGAATCCCAAGAGATGATAGACACCGAAAAGATCGTCGAGGCCGCACGGGCCCAGATGGAGGGGACGGACCTCTTCGTGGTGGCGTGCACCGCCTCGCCCGCCAACGAAATCGAACTGACCATCGACAGCGACACGTCGGTCTCGATCGAAGCGTGCGTCGCGCTAAGCCGCGCCATCGAGGCGCAGATGGACCGCGATGCGGAGGACTTCGCGCTGACGGTAGCCTCGGCGGGCGTGGGCTCGGAGCTGCGCTGCCTGCGCCAGTACGCCAAGATCGTGGGCCGGCCGGTGGAGGTGCTGCTCACGAGCGGCATCAAGATCCTCGCCCGGCTCGACGCCGCCGACGAGCGGGGCATCACCCTCTCCTACGAGGAGAAGCAGGCCGTCGAGGGCAAGAAGCGCAAGCAGACGGTAAAGGTCGAGCGCACGTACTCCTTCGACGAGATCAAGTACACGAAGGAGTATCTGGATTTCAAGTAGAACAAGAATCGAAAAAACGAAATAGAGCAACATGGACAATCTGAATCTGATCAGCAACTTCGCAGAGTTCAAGGAGCTGAAGAACATTGACAAGCCCACGATGATCGGCGTGCTGGAGGACGTATTCCGCCACGCCCTGCAGAAACAGTACGAGACGGACGAGAATTTCGACGTGATCATCAACCCCGAGAAGGGCGACCTGGAGATCTGGCGCAACCGCACGGTGGTGGAGGACGGCGCCGTGGAGAATCCCAACGCGCAGATCGCCGTGTCGGAGGTGAAAGCCATCGACCCCACCTACGAGATCGGCGACGAGTATGCCGACGAGATCAAGCTCGCCTCGTTCGGGCGCCGCACGGTGCTCTCGCTGCGTCAGAACCTCGCCTCGCGCATCCTCGACCTGGAGAAGGCCAACCTCTACGAGAAGTACTCGCAGAAGGTGGGCGAGATCATCACCGGCGAGGTCTACCAGGTGTGGAAGAAGGAGGTGCTGATCCTCGACGACGAGGACAACGAGCTGATCCTGCCGAAGGCCGAGCAGATTCCCAACGACTTCTACCGCAAGGGCGACACGATCAAGGCGATCGTCAAGTCGGTGGAGATGAACAACAACCAGCCCCGCATCATCCTTTCGCGCACGGCCAACCAGTTCCTCGAGCGCCTCTTCGAGCAGGAGGTCCCCGAGATCTTCGACGGTCTGATCACCATCAAGAAGATCGTGCGCATCCCGGGCGAGCGGGCCAAGGTGGCCGTGGAGTCGTACGACGACCGCATCGACCCGGTGGGCGCCTGCGTCGGCATGAAGGGATCGCGCATCTACACGATCGTCAAGGAGCTGCGCAACGAGAACATCGACGTGGTCAACTACACGGCCAATACGCAGCTGATGATCCAGCGCTCGCTCAACCCGGCCAAGATCTCGTCGATCACCCTCGACGAAGAGCGCATGACCGCCTCGGTATATCTCAAGCCCGACCAGGTGTCGCTGGCCATCGGCAAGGGCGGTCTGAACATCCGCCTCTCGAAGATGCTCACCGGCTACGACATCGACGTCTACCGCGAGGTCGAGGAGGAGGACGTGGCCCTGGCTGAGTTCGCCGACGAGATCGACCCGTGGATCATCGACGCCCTGAAGAGCGCCGGCTGCGACACGGCCAAGAGCGTCCTCGAGCTCACGGTGGAGGAGATCGCCGCACGCGCCGACCTGGAGGTAGAGCAGGCACAGAAGGTCGTAGAGATCCTCAAGGCCGAATTCGAAGAGTAACCAACACGCAAAGAAAGGAGAACACACGATATGGGGAATGAAAGAAAACTAAGGCTCATTCAGGTTGCAAAGGAGTTCAAGGTCGGTCTGAACACCGTCACCGACTTCCTGCACAAGAAGGGCATCAAGAGCGACGGGTCGCCCAACACGCTCGTCGACGCCGACACGTATGCCATACTGGAGAAGGAGTTCGGCGCCAACCGCAGCGCTGCAGGGGCCCGCGACTCGGTGCGCGAGCGCATCGCGCAGAAGCAGGCTACCATCACGCTCGAGCAGACGAAGAAACAGCAGCGCGACGACGAGCGCGAGGTGGTCATCAAGAGCAACGTCATCAGCGTGAAGGACGAGATCCAGCAGGCCCGCATCCTGGGCAAGATCGACCTCTCGCCCAAGCCCAAGAAGGCGCCCGCGCCCGCCCCGGCCGAAGGGCCCAAGGCGGCCGCACAGCCGGCACCCACAGCACCTGCACAGCCCGCGGCACCCGCCGCCGCACCGCAGGCCAAGGCCCCCGAGGCCCCGGCCGCACCGGCGCCCGCACCCAAGAGCGAGCCCGCAGCCACGGCACCCGCGACGCCCGCAGCTCCGGCCGCACCGGCACCCGCTCCGAAGAGCGAACCCGCAGCCGAGGCTCCGGCCAAGCCCGCCGCCACGGCGCCCGCGACGCCCGCAGCCGCTGCGGCACAGCCCGCGGCACCCGCCGAGCCGGCGAAACCCGAACCGCCGAAGGACAACATCTTCCGCCCGGAGGTGGCGACCCTCACGGGGCCGCAGGTGCTGGGCACGATGGACGTGTCGGGCTTCGTGCCGGGCGGCAAGCACAAGCGCAAGCGCCTGCAAAAGGAGAAGGTCGACGTGAACAAGGCCCAGAAGGGCGGCGGTCAGGGCGGCCAGAACCGTTCGGGCCAGGGAGGTCAGGGCGGCCCCGGGTCGAACAACCGTCCGGGCGGCCAGAACCAGCCCAAGCCGGGCGAGGGCCGTCGCAGCAAGAACAAGAACAACAAGGGACCGAAGCCCGTCGTGCGCACCGAGGTGAGCGACGAGGAGGTTTCGAAGCAGGTAAAGGACACCCTGGCCCGCCTGACGGCCAAGGGTGCCAAGAACACCGGCGCCAAGCACCGCCGCGACAAGCGCGAGGCGGCCGCCGAGCGCATGAACGAGGAGATGGAACGCTCGGTACAGGAGCGCTCGACGCTCAAGGTCACCGAGTTCGTCACCGTCAGCGAGCTGGCGACGATGATGAACGTATCGCCCACGGAGGTCATCACGGCCTGCATGAACCTGGGTCTGATGGTGTCGATCAACCAGCGTCTGGACGCCGAGGCGCTCGTCGTCGTGGCCGAGGAGTTCGGCTTCAAGGTCGAGTTCGTATCGGTGGAGATCCAGGAGGCGATCGCCGAAGAGGGCGACAACGAGGAGGACATGTCCCCGCGCCCGCCCATCGTGACGGTCATGGGCCACGTCGACCACGGTAAGACCTCGCTGCTGGACAACATCCGCAAGACCAACGTCATCGAGGGCGAGGCCGGCGGTATCACCCAGCACATCGGCGCCTACAGCGTCGAGCTCAACGGCCAGAAGATCACCTTCCTCGACACGCCGGGCCACGAGGCCTTCACGGCCATGCGCGCCCGCGGTGCCAAGATCACCGACGTGGCGATCATCATCGTGGCGGCCGACGACAGCGTGATGCCCCAGACCGTGGAGGCGATCAACCACGCGCAGGCCGCAGGCGTGCCGATGGTCTTCGCCATCAACAAGATCGACAAGCCCAACGCCAACCCCGAGCACATCAAGGAGCAGCTCTCGCAGATGAACTACCTCGTGGAGTCGTGGGGCGGCAAGTACCAGGACCAGGAGATCTCGGCCAAGAAGGGGCTCAACCTCGACAAGCTGCTCGAGAAGGTGCTGCTCGAGGCCGAGATGCTGGAGCTGAAGGCCAACCCCGACAAGAAGGCCGTGGGTACGGTCATCGAGTCGACGCTCGACAAGGGCCGCGGCTACGTCTCGACGATCCTGGTGCAGAGCGGCACGCTGCGCATCGGCGACGTGATGCTCTCGGGCACCTCGACCGGCCGCGTGAAGGCCATGTTCAACGAGAACGGCAAGAAGGTGACCGAGGCGGGTCCCTCGACCCCCGTGCAGGTGCTGGGTCTGAACGGCGCCCCGCAGGCCGGCGACACCTTCAACGTGATGGAGGACGACCGCTCGGCGCGCGAGATCGCCAACAAGCGCGAGCAGCTGCAGCGCATGCAGGGTCTGATGACGCAGAAGCACGTGACGCTCGACGAGATCGGCCGCCGCATCGCCATCGGCTCGTTCAAGGAGCTCAACATCATCGTCAAGGGCGACGTCGACGGTTCGGTCGAGGCCATGTCGGGCTCGCTCATCAAGCTCTCGAAGGAGACCGTGCAGGTCAACGTCATCCACGCCGCCGTGGGTCAGATCTCGGAGTCGGACGTGCTGCTGGCAGCCGCGTCGAACGCCATCATCGTCGGCTTCCAGGTCCGCCCGTCGGCCGCCGCACGCAAGGTGGCCGAGAAGGAGGAGATCGAGATCCGTCTCTACTCGATCATCTACGATGCGATCAACGACATCAAGGATGCCATCGAGGGCATGCTGGAGCCGGTGATGAAGGAGGAGATCGTCGCCTCGGTGGAGGTGCTGGAGATCTTCCGCATCTCGAAGGTCGGCACCGTCGCAGGCTGCGTCGTGCGCGAGGGCAAGCTCCAGCGCTCGACCCCCATCCGCGTCATCCGCGACGGCATCGTGATCTACACCGGCAAGCTCGGGTCGCTCAAGCGATTCAAGGACGACGTGAAGGAGGTCACCGTGGGCCAGGACTGCGGTCTGAACATCGAGTCGTTCAACGACATCCGCCAGGGCGACATCGTCGAGGGCTACGAGCAGGTCGAGGTCAAGCGCAAATAGGAACCTACAACCACTAATCTACCATAACACAAAAGGTAATGACTACACCCATTCACTTTACCACCCCCGAGGAGGCCGTCAAGGTCATCAAATCGGGCGACCACGTCCACCTGAGCTCCGTGGCATCGGCGCCTCAGTGTCTGATCAACGCCATGTGCGCTCGCGGCGAGGCCGGCGAACTGAAGGACGTGCATGTTCACCACCTTCACACCGAGGGTCCGGCGCCCTATGCCGATCCCAAATTCGAGGGCATCTTCCAGCTCGACTCCTTCTTCGTGGGGGCCAACGTGCGCAAGGTGACCCAGAGCGGCCATGCCGACTACATCCCCATCTTCCTGTCGGAGACGCAGAAGCTCTACCGCTGCGGCGCCGTGCCGTGTAACGTGGCGATGATCCAGGTGTGCCCGCCCGACAAGCACGGCTACGTGTCGCTCGGCACCTCGGTCGACGCCACGCTGGCGGCCGTGGAGTGCGCCGAGCACGTGATCGCCGTGGTCAACAAGCACGTGCCCCGCGCCTTCGGTCAGGCGATGATCCCCATGTCGAAGATCGACATCTTCGTCGAGGACGACACGCCGCTGATCGAGGCCCACTTCTCGACCCCCAACGAGGTCGAGACTGCCATCGGCAAGCACTGCGCGGCCCTGATCGAGGACGGCGCGACGCTCCAGATGGGCATCGGCGCCATTCCCAACGCCGTGCTCTCGCAGCTCAGCGGCCACAAGAACCTGGGTATCCACACCGAGATGTTCGCCGACGGCGTGCTGCCGCTGGTCGAGAAGGGCGTGGTGAACGGCGAGGCGAAGAAGACCGACCCGGGCAAGATGGTCTCGACCTTCCTGATGGGTTCGAAGGCCGTCTACGACTTCATCGACGACAACCCGGGCGTGCTGATGATGGACGTGGGCTATACCAACGACCCCTACATCATCTCGCAGAACGACCGCTTCGTGGCGATCAACTCGGCGCTGCAGATCGACCTCACGGGCCAGGTCTGCGCCGACTCGCTGGGCACGAAGTTCTGGTCGGGCGTCGGCGGTCAGATTGACTTCGTCTACGGCGCATCGCTCTCGAAGGGCGGCAAGGCGATCATCGCCATGCCCTCGATCACCAACAAGGGCGTATCGAAGATCTGCCCCACGCTGCTCGACGGCGCCGGCGTCGTGACGACGCGCAACCACATCCACTGGTTCGTGACCGAGTTCGGCGCCGTGGATCTCTACGGCAAGACGATGCAGGAGCGCGCACGTCTCCTGATCTCGATCGCCCACCCGTCGGCTCGCGAGGAGCTCGACCGCGCGGCCTTCGAGCGCTGGGGATCGCACCACCACTACATCAAGAGCTACATGGGCTGATCCCGGCCGGATCGGCACACAGTCAGGCGCCCCTTGCGAAAGGGGCGCTTTTTTCGTATCTTCGTACGCACGAAAACCGATCCTATGATGCGTTCGACCGCTCTTCCGGCCCTGCTGGCCCTGCTGCTGCTCACGGGCTGCGCCGCCGCACGCCGTGCCCCGGCCTGCACCTCTGCCCGCGCCTCTGCCCGCGCCTCGGGCGAGAAACAATACGTCGTCATCCTCTCGATGGACGCCTTCCGCTGGGACCTGGCCGACCGAGCCCGCACGCCGACGCTCGACTCGCTGCGGCGCGCGGGCTGCTATGCCGAGATCTACCCCGTATTCCCGTCGAATACCTTCCCGAGCCACTACTCGATGGCCACGGGGCTCCACCCCGACCGCCACGGCGTGGTCAACAACTCGTTCTACGACCGCACGGAGGGGCGCACCCTCTCGGTCTTCGACGCCCGCGACGTGCTCACGCCGGGATTCTGGGGCGGCGAGCCGATCTGGAACACCGCCGAGCGGCAGGGGCTCACGGCCCACATCTTCATGTGGCCCGGCAGCGAGGTGCCCGTGGGCGGACGGCAGGCCACGGTCTGGACCCGCTACTCGGCGCGCCCCTCCTACCGCGAGCGGGCCGACTGGGTGGTCGAGGCGATGACGCGCCCCGAGGAGGAGATTCCCGACCTGGTGATGTGGTACTTCGAGCAGCCCGACGCCGCGATGCACGCCGCAGGGCCCGCCTCACCCCAGGCCGTGGCGCAGGCCGAGCGCATCGACTCGGCGCTGTGCCACTTCTTCCGGGAGATCCGCCGCTCGCCCGTCTTCGAGCGGATCAACTTCATCGTGACGGCCGACCACGGCATGACGGAGCTCGCGCCCGAGCGGTGCGTGAATCTCTACGGCCTGCTCGATACCGCGCAGGTGGTGCGCACGGTGGCCGGCAACCCGCTCGGCATCGAGGTGCGGGAGGGGTATACCGACGAGGCGCTGCGCCTGCTGCGCCGCACGCCGCACCTGCGCGCCTGGCACCGCGACCGCATGCCCCGCCGCCTGCGCTACGGCACGCGCCGCGACCGGCTGGCGAACCTGATCGTGCTGCCCGACGCGGGCTGGACGCTCGACTACTCCCCCTCCGCTCGGCCGCTCGGCAAGCGGGGCGCCCACGGCTACGACCCGCGCGAACGCGACATGCACATGGTCTTCTACGCCTCTGGGCCGGCCTTCCGCAAGGGCTACAGCCAGCGATCGTTCCAGAACCACCACATCTATCTGCTGCTCTGCCGCCTGCTCAACATCGAGCCGGCGCCCAACGACTGCCGCGACCGCGCCTTCGAGGGGATGCTGCTGCCGCAGCGACAGCCGAAGCACGCCGGGCGCGAGTAGCCACGCCCCCGCCCCAGAGTAGCTCCCGCCCCATAAGCCAACGCGCCGGACCTCTCTTCACGAAAAGTCCGGCGCGCTGCTTGTCGTCGGTCCGGCCGCCTGGGCCGAGGGCTACTCCAAAACCCAGGAGCAGCGATCGGTAAGGCGCGTCCGCCCGTCGCGCGCCTCCGCCTCGACGATGTTCTCGCCCCGCCGCAGCGCGACATCGGCGAAGGTGCAGACGCATACCCGGTCGGGCTTCGCCACGCCTACCGTGCGCCCGTTGACCCGCAGCGTCACCTCGTGGCAGTTGGAGAAGACCCGCACGGTCGTCGTCGGCCGCACGCGGCGCACCTCGCGCCGCCCGGCGATGCGGACCATCGGCTCTGCGTTCCAGTTGGCCTTGTAGAAATAGAAGGCGTCCTTGCACACCCGGCGATCGTGCGTCACCAGCCCCTTGTCGTTGATGCCCGGGCGGTCGCCCTCGGTGCGGTGGGCAGCCCCGAAGTCGAACATGTTCCACACGAAGCTGCCCCACACGTATGAGCGCTCGGAGATGATCTCCCACGAGCGGATGTGGTACTCGGTCTGCCAGTTCTCGGGGTGCCACCAGCTATTGGGCTCCGGCTGCACGAGCGAATCCTGCTGGTGGAGGACGCTGGCGCCGGCGCCGTATTCGCTGATGCCGATCCGCAGGTCGGGGTGCTCGCGGTGCGTGGCGTCGAGCCACTCGGCCAGCGTCGCGGGCGTGGCGCCGTACCAGCCGTCGTAGCGGTTCCAGGCGATGAGGTCGGTGATGAAGTTGAGCGCCCCGCCCTGGTTGCTCGCCGCAGCGGTCGGGCGCGTGGGGTCCTCCTCGTGCGCCAGGACGTTGAGCTCGCCGACATACTCCACGGGGTTGTCGCCCGCCTCCTTGAGCTCGTTGAAGAGGCCCCAGAAGCAGATGCTCGGGTGGTTGTAGTGCTGGCGGATCAGCTCGCGCAGCTGCTGGCGTCCGTTGTCGCGGAAGGACTGAAGATCAACGAAGCCCTTGTCGGCGTAGCCTCCGGGCCCCACGAAGGGGATCTCGGCCCAGACGATCATGCCGCAGCGGTCCATAAGGTCATATATGTATTCGGACTGCGGATAGTGGGCCAGGCGCACGGCGTTGGCACCCATCTCGACCATCAGACGCACGTCCTCCTCATGGTGCTCGGCGCGGAGGGCGTTGCCCGCCTCGGCCCACTCCTGGTGGCGACATACGCCGTGCAGCGGCAGGTGCTTCCCGTTAAGCAAGAAGCCCAGCTCGGGGTCGACCGTGAAGTAGCGCAGCCCCAGCGGCTGCTCCACACGGTCGACCTCCGCCCCGTCGCGCCACAGCGTCGCCTCGGCCCGGTAGAGGAAGGGATCGGCCGTACCGTTCCACAGCCGGGGATGCTCCAGCACGAAGTCGATCCGCTCCTGCTGCGCGGTCGCATGCGGCGCGACGACGATCTCCTTCTCGGCCTCGTAGACCGTTCGCTCACCGTCGGCGATCCGCAGCCGCACGACCGCCGGCTGCGGCCGCTCCGCAGCGTTCGACAGCTCGATGCGCGCGCTCACCTCGGCGCGGCACTCGCCGACCGCCTGCTGGACAAGGAAAAGACCCGGTGAGGCGCAGTCGAGCGGCGAGATGCAGAGAGAATCGGTGACGAGCAGGTGCACGTCGCGGTAGATGCCCCGTAGAAGTTGAAATCGCCGACCAGCGGCATCACGTCCAGCTGCTCGCCGTTGTTGACCCGCACCTCGATCGTGTGTTCGCGGCCGCACTGCACGCGGTCGGTGATCTCGAAGACGAAGGCGCCGTAACCGCCGCGGTGCTCGCCCACGTGGCGGCCGTCGACGAAAAGATCGGCGATACTATTGGCCCCCTCGAAGCGAAGAAACAGCCGCTTGCCCGCCCACTCGGGGCGCACGTAGAGGCGCTTGGTATAGTTGCCGATCCCGCGCTTGTAGTCGGGACGCCCTGCGAGGGCAGGTCGACGCGCCGCACGTCGCCACGGTTCACTGGTGCGAAAACCGAAACCGCCAGTCGTCATTCATCGATACCACCTGCCTCTGGGCCCCGGCAGGAAGGCACCACAGCAGGACGAGCGCAGCCGCAGCCGCTCTTCTCAGCCTCTTCACGATCATAGGAAGGGATATTTAGGAGCATAAAGATCGCAAAAAATTCGGAAACCCGCAACCGATCGCGCTCGCAGCCATATCGGTACACCGCAGGCCGGTCGCCCCGCATGCGGCGAACAGACGGAACAGCCGCCGGCTCTGCCGACGCCGGACGCACCCCTCCCGCTGCGGCCCCCCCCACTCGTGCGGCAGATCGATGGCACCCTATCCGTCCGAGCTTCAGCAGCGGAGGCTCGCAGGCGACCATCCGGCGGAAGCGTCGACATGCCCAGCGCTCCCAACCCCATCCAAACCGCCCTGCTCATCCTGACACCCATCCGTTCCAATCGCTGTGCGCAGCTCCTGCGCCGCCATTCACCGCAAGGGGGCACACCGACGCTCCGGCACGGCGCATCTACAATATACACCAGCCGCGCGCCAGCACCAGACAGCCCCACACCCCATGTATCTCGCATGCAGCGCACAGAAGAAACCGCCATACACAGCCAGCACGGCTCCATTCACCGCAAGGGGGCACACCGACGCTCCGGCACGATGCATGCTTCAGCACGCACCAGCACACACCAGAGCACCGTCTCCACAGCACGCGCCCCACGCTCCATGTATCCCGCTAGCAGCGCACAGACGAAACCGCCATACACAGCCAGCGCGGCTCCATCCACCGCAAGGAGGCACACCGACGCTCCGGCATGGCGCATGCTTCAGCACGCACCAGCACACGCCAACTCGCAGCAACCCCGCCTCCAGCATCGTCTCCACAACACGTGCCCCACGCCCAATGCTGCCCGAAAAGCCGGCTACCCGAGCGCGTCACAAACTCCGCCACCGCAGCAGAGATACCCTGCAACCCATACGACCCAGGCGCCCTGCTGCCCGAACACATCGCAGACTCCGGCTCCGACTGGGCCCCGCACGACGCGCAGCTCAGCCGCAGCACC
>CABIXK010000004.1:162465-197981 GCA_902362705.1 Rikenellaceae bacterium | reverse complement strand
CCCCCCACCGCCGGATCATCCGCCGACCGAGGTATCCCGCCGCATTCCGCCTCAAGACATCGTCCGCCGAGCGATACGCCAGCCACAGCACGATCCGACCCCCGCAGCCGCACCCAGCAGGCCCGGCCACACGAGCCAGCCCCCCCCTGAAACCGCCGCCCGCGCGCCCCGTCAGATAAAGACACAAAAAAAAGAACGGATCATAAGATCCGTTCTTTGCAAGTGGTACCACCAGGAATCGAACCGGGGACACAAGGATTTTCAGTCCTTTGCTCTACCAACTGAGCTATGGCACCAGCCTGACGATAATCCCTTTCGGTTTTAACGTGGTGCAAAGATAAGCATAATTTTCGAATCTGCAAGCGCCGGGCGCGTTTTTATCGAAAATTTCTTCAAAAAACCGCCCCGCACCACGAAAAAGGGCCGGCACCCGCAGGTGCCGACCCCGTAGATCGTTCGCGCGCGCTTCAGGCCAGCGCCCGCCGAACGGAACGATTTACTGCTTCACGGTGAACGTTTCGTAGCCGTAGCCGAACTCGCCCTCGCTCACGTAGTAAACGACATTGAAGTGGAACACGCCGTCCTCGTAGTAGCTCTCGCCCATCGAAGCATTGCCGATGTAGTGGGCCAGATCGTCGACCGCTACGGGACCGTAGGAGGCGTGGGTGTAGCCGATGGGCTGGTTGTCGACCAGGATCTTGTTGGTCGTCTGGTTCCAGGTGAAACGGAAGTCCACGTCGTTGCCCCAATGCTCGATCTTCCAGCGGTCGGGATAGATGTCGCTCTGAAGCAGCGAGAGGCCCGGATCGTCGCCCGTGAAGAACTGCGTGTAGACGTAGTCGCCGGTGTGGCGAACGGTCCACGTCTCGGGGATGCCGGCGGTGAAGGTGTAGACCGACATGCCGTAGGGCGTGGTCACCGACTCATCGGCGATCGACAGCGTGATCGACTGGTAGTTATCGGGGCCAATGGCCGCAGCGTCGTAGGAGATGCTCACCGCCGTGGTGGCCTCGCCCGCGGCGAAGGTCACGGAGGCGGGAGCCGAATAGTTCCCCTCGCCGCCCTGCAGCTCGAGCGCCACGGTCAGCGCCTCGTCGCTCTTGCGGCGCGTGATGGTCACGTCGAACGACGACTCGGCACCTGCCAGGTCGATCTCGGTCGGGTTGGTGTTGGGGAAGTAGACCTGCGCGTTGTCGGGTAGCTGGGCGGGCGTGTACTCCAGATCGTCCGAGCAGCTTGCGGAGCCGACGAGCAGCGCGGCACCGAGGAAGTATGCGAGAATTTTACGCGTTTTCATACACTAAAGGTTTTCTTGATTCACGATCGGACTACTCGTCGATCCACTCGGTACCGCGGAGCGTCTGCGGGTTGGGGTTCTGCGCGGCAGCCAGCGCCGAGTTCGAGTTGAGCTCGAGCGTCGGGATGGGCAGCGTGGTCCAGCAGGCCGTGCCGTTGGGGCTGTTGTAGCGCGAACCGTCGAAGTGGTTCGTGCCCTTGTAGCCGCGGATCTGGGGCTTGTTCAGACGCTTGTTGTAGAACATGATGTGGCCCTCGCCCCAGAGCTCGATCTGAGCCTGGTGGTAGACCTCGTCCTGCAGCTGCGCCGAGGTGGTGGCGCGGCTCACGAAGGAGGGGTCGCGGTGCGTCTTGACGAACGAGACGAGCAGCTGCTGGCCGCGCGCCACGTCCTGCATACCGGCGGCCTCGGCCTCGATCAGGTACATCTCCTCGACGCGCATGATCGGGAAGTCGGCGGCCGAGCCCACCTTGTAATTCTTGCCGTCGCCGCCCGCCGGACGGAACTTCAGCGGCGCATAGTCGGGCAGCGAATTGATAGCGGCCTGCGACAGCGCGGCCGACTGGTAGTTGTACTTGCTGCGGTCGGGATCGAGCCACGAGTGCTTGCGCCAGTCGGTGTCGGGAATCGAGGCGAAGAGGTTGACGTCGATCTGCTTCACCGACTTGTAGCCGCCGGCCGATACGTAGCCGTAGGTGGCCTCGGGCGACATGAACGAGATGAAGTTGCAGATACCCAACGTCACGACGCGGTCGTCGCTCGTGATGATGATACCCCACATCCAGGCCGGGTTGTCGATGCTGTTGAAGCCCGTGGTGGGATTCATCCACTCGGCCTCGGTCATCGGGCGGCAGCCGCTCAGGTCGATGGCCTTGCGGGCGGCCTTCTCGGCCTCGGCCCACTTGCCGTCGTAGAGGTAGGCGCGGGCCAGCATGCCGTATGCCACGCTCTGGTCGACCAGGTTCTTGGCCTCGCGCTGGTAGCCGTCGAGCAGGTCGATGGCCTTGAGCAGGTTATCCTCGATGATGAACTTGTACATCTCGGCGTGGGGCACGCGCGGGTTGTTCTGCGCCTCGAGCTCGGTGGTCGTCTCGGTGACGATGGGCACGGTCAGCCCCTCGAAAGCACCCGTCTCGGTACCCTTGTACTCGAACACGCGCGCCATGTAGAGGTAGGCCATCGCGCGGTATACCAGCGCCTGACCGGCGTAGGTCTTCTGGATCTCGGTGGGGTTCTCCAGGTCGATGGAGGCCAGCACGGCATTCGCCAGGTTGTTGAGCGAGTAGAAGTACTTCCACACGAAGTTGGGAGCATTGCCGTCGGCCGACACCGTCGACACGGCGCGCCAGCGCAGAAACTCGGCGTCGTAGCCGAAGTCGGGACCGCATGCCACGTCGGCCGTCAGGGCGTCGAGGCCCATGCAGATGCCGGGATAGCCGAAGTCGCCGTGCGACTCGAGCGCACCGTTGAACTGGGTGAGCCAGGCGTTCGTCGAGTTCACCGCAGCCTCCATACCTGCCGACGAGGAGCCGATCTGATCGGTCGTCACGACGTCGGTCGGAAACTCCTCCTTGATGCAGGAGGTCATCAGACCCGCTGCGGCACCCAGGAGGATGGTATATTTCAGTATGTTGTTCATAATCTGTTTCGTTTATTTATTCGTTCGACATCAGAAGCGGAGCGTAATACCACCCGAGATCACGCGCAGCGGCGAGTAGAGCGTATCGCTGATCGAGCCGGAGAATGCCTGGCGCGGATCGAAGCCCTTGCGCTTGGACCAGTAGTAGACGTTCTCGCACGACACGTAGATGCGCAGCGATTCGAGCGAGAGCTTCTTCACCCAGTTCTGCGAGAAGGTGTAACCGAGGTTGATGTTCTGCAGGTTGAGGAACGAAGCCTTGGTCAGGAAGCGATCCGAGTAACCGGCCGTGTAGAGGTCCTTGTAGTAGTAGCGGGGATATGCCTGCGTCTGGTTGTCGGGCGTCCACGACTTCAGCACGTCGCGGTGGATGTTGCCGCCACCGCCCGTCGAGGGCGACGACATGGTGCGGTAGTAGCCGTAGTCGAAGGCGTAGCCGCCGATGCCGTAGGTGAAGTTCACCGCCAGGTCGAAGCCGTGCACGTTGAGCGTCGTGCCGAAGCCGCCGAACAGATCGGGGATCGACGACTTGCCGGTCTCGAGCTTCGAGGCCTTCGTCAGGTCGGTCGTGGTGGTCAGACCCTGCGAGTGGTCGTTGTCGTCGTTCCACATCCAGTAGGTGGCCTCACCCTGCTCGTTGGTGCCGGCATACGAACGCAGATACCACGAGTAGAGCGACTTGCCCTCGGTCATCCAGTAGTCGCCGCTCACGTAGCCGCCGTCGATCATCTTCTCGGGCGGGAGACGGTCGATCTTGTTCTTGTAGTGGGTCATGTTGAGGCGTACCGACCAGTTGACGTTGCGCGTGGCGATGAGCTGGCCGTTCAGGTCGAGCTCGAATCCCGAGTTGTGCATGTCGCCGATGTTGTCGTAGTAGGAGGTGTAACCCAGCGAGGGGGCTACCGGACGCGAGAAGAGCATGTCGGTGGTCTTGCGGTAGAAGTAGTCGACGCTACCGGTCAGACGGCCGCGCCACAGACCGAAGTCGAAGCCGACGTTGATGTTGGAGTTGGTCTCCCAGGTGATGTTCTTGTTACCCTTCGACGAGAAGACCGTCGCCAGCGCGCCGCCGGCGCTCTTGAGCGTGTAGGTGTCGACGTAGCGGAAGTTACCGATGCCGTCGTTGCCCTGCGAACCGTAGGAGACCTTCAGCTTCAGCATGTCGAGCCAGTCGCCCGTGCCGGCCATGAACTCCTCGCGGCTGATCATCCACGCGGCGCCCACCGACCAGAAGTTACCCCAGCGGTTGTCGGGGTGGAAGCGCGACGAGGCGTCGCGACGGTACGAGCCGTTGACGAAGTACTTGTTGTCATAGTTGTACTGCACGCGGCCGAAGTAGCCCTCGGTGTTGTAACCGTTCTTGTAGGAGTTGGCGGCGCCGTTGACGATCGCGCCGGCCAGCTCGAGCAGGTCGGGCGAGAACATGTTGCTGCGCGAAGCGTAGAGCACGGCGCTGTTGCGCTTGTAGTTCTCGTGGCCGAGCATCACGTCGATGCTGTGCAGGCCCGCCTGCTTGTTGTAGGACAGGATCTGCTGCATGTTGAAGGCGAAGAAGCGGTCGTGCTCCTTGTTGATGATACCGTTCTGATCGGCATAGCCGCCATAGTAGGGGTTGGTCAGCGAGGTGAAGCGCGTCTCGTCGACCGTCACGCCGGCGTTGAAGGTGAAGGTGAAGTCCTTGAGGAACGATACCTCGGCGAATGCGTTGCCGGTGAAGGAGTTGCCCTCGGCCGACTGGTTCACGTCGAGCTGATTCCGCGCGATGGCGTTCGAGCCCGTCATGATGGGACGCGTCAGGCCGTCGATGCCGCCGTCGGCGCCGTTGCCCGAACCCCAGTCGTAGCGGGTGTTGCCGTAGCGGTCCTTGAGGATGTTGCCCTGTGCGTCGCGCACGTAGAGCGGGTAGATGGGAGCGACCTGCGTGACGACGCCGATAACGCTGGCCACGGAGGTCGACGAACCCGACGCCTCCTCGTAGATGCTCTCGTTCTGGTAGTTGGTGAACGAAGCGTTGGCGCCCACCTTCAGCCACTTCTTGGCCTGGTAGTCCGCCTTCAGACGGGCCGAGTAGCGCTGCATCTCCGACTTGTCGATGATACCGTTGTCCTTCAGGTAGCCGAACGAAGCGAAGAAGTTGGTGCGCTCGTTGGCTGCCGACACGTTGACGTTGTACTCCTGGCGCACGGACGACGAGTAGGCTGCGTCCTTCCAGTCGTCGGGGGTCAGGTAGTACTGCTGGCCGTCGGGAGCGGTGTAGATGTTGCCCAGCTTGGCGTTGGGGTTGATCTTACCGTTGGTTCCGATGAAGAACTCGCCGTCGGGCACGTTGTAGACCTGGTACTTCAGGTCGCTGATAAGCTGATTGTTGGCATACTGGTGCGCACGGGCGGGATCGTAGTTGAGCGTGCCCATGCCGTAGTTGTAGATGGCGCCGTAGATCGTCTCGTAGTACATGGCCGGATCGTCGATGTACTCGTAGTCCTGCATGGCGCGCGTGTTGACGCCGACCTTGGCGTCGACGGTGATGATCGCCTTGCCGATGCGGCCCTTCTTCGTGGTGACCATGATCACGCCGTTGGCGCCGCGCGAACCGTAGAGAGCGGTCGACGAAGCGTCCTTGAGGACGGTCATCGACTCGATATCCGAGGGGTTCAGCAGGGCAAGATCGCCGTCGTAGGGGATGCCGTCGACCACCCAGAGGGGCGATACGCTCGACGAGATCGAACCGATACCGCGCACGAGCACCTGCGGCGCGCTGCCGGGCTGGCCCGACGTATTGGCGATCTGCACGCCCGGAGCGGCACCTGCCAGAGCCTGAGCCACGTTCGAGGTCTGCGTCTTGGCGATATCGTCGGCCTTCACCACGGCTACCGAGCCGGTGAACGCCTCCTTGGTCGTCTTACCGAAGGCGATCACGACCACGTTGTCGATCGCCTGCGAGTCCTCCTCGAGCACCACGTCGATGCGCGTGCGGCCGTTGACGGCCACCTGCACGGTCTTGTAACCCACGAACGACACGGTGAGCGAACCGTTAGCGGGCGCGGCGACCGAGAAGGTACCCT
Organism: Rikenellaceae bacterium; assembly: GCA_902362705.1. Taxonomy (GTDB): domain Bacteria; phylum Bacteroidota; class Bacteroidia; order Bacteroidales; family Rikenellaceae; genus Alistipes. The sequence goes on along the minus strand of CABIXK010000004.1, from coordinate 191,983 downwards.
CGGCCGAGGTGGTCATACCCGTCGACGTGCCGTCGACAAGAACGGTCGCGCCGACGATCGGCTGCCCGTCCACGCCGGTAACACTACCCGATACCTGCCGGTTCTGAGACATGGCCGCGGCCACGACGCCCAAAACGGCAACGAACGATAGTACAATCTTTCTTACCATAAGCGTTAAGTTTAATTGGTTTTTTAAAATAAAAACCGACGGGCCTCGGGCGGCGATTCGGGCGAAATACCAAAATGTTAAGAACCAGAGAAATAACGAAAATACCGCCTTGCGGGCGGGATCGAGGGGCGGGCGCAGAGGCTCCAGAAAGTAACCCGCCGGGCGGGGGCAAGGGCCTCGCGCAGGGCCCGTTGGTGCGGCGCGGCGGGCGGCGGGGAGTGACTCCGCCGTAACCGAAAAAGGGCCGGCATCCGTAGATGCCGACCCTCGGGTTACGATCCGTAAGCGGATCGGATTATCGCTCCCAGCCGGGGTTCTGCTGGTTGGCGAGGTTCTGGTTGGCGAAGATCTCGGTCGAAGGAATCGGCCATACGAAGCGGTAGTCGCCCGCCTCGATCTCGATGTGCTCGGCCAGCGGCGTGATCCAGCTGTTGCCCTGGTAGATCTTGCCGTCGTCGTCGTTGATCAGATAGCCCGTCTGCTCCTTGCCGCGGGTCATGCCGTCGCCCCAACGCTTGAGGTCGGTCAGACGCATGCCCTCCATCATCAGCTCGCGATAGCGCTCGGCCTTGACGTCGTCCAGCGTCACCGTGGCCAGTGCCGGCAGACCACGGTGCTCGCGCAGCGTGTTGAGCGGCGTGGCGGCGTCGTCGCCGCTTCGGACGGCCGCCTCGGCGGCGATCAGATACATCTCGGCCAGGCGGAACGGCTTCCAGGCGTTGCGGTAGTTCCAGGAGGTGCTGGTCTGCAGGTTCGGGTTGTTGAGGTACTTGCTGAAGACGGTCGTGCTGGGGTAGCCGCAGAAAGTGCCGCCGCCGTAAGCGCTGAAGTAGGCGATGTAGTCGCGACCATCGGGAGCCGTCTGCTCGTAGTTCGCGTCGACGAAGTAGGCCGGACGGCGCCAGTCGGCGGCGTCGAATGCGTTCACGCAGTCCTGCGTCGGGATATAGTCCGACGTGATGAAGCTATAGGGCTTCTGGCCGTTGAAGTAGTCGCTGAACATGTTGATGCCGAACTGCGCGGGAAGCTCCGTGCTGCTGGCGTAGAAGACGAAGATGATCTCCGAGCTTTTGTCGCTGGTCCACATCTGCCGCAGTTCGTCGGCCGAGCCGACCAGTGCGTAGGCCGGGCTGCCGATCAGCGAGTTGGCAACCTTGAGCGCCTCGGGATAGTTGTCCATCTGAAGCAGGACGTGGGCCTCGAGCGCCGTGGCGCAGTCGACGTTGAGCGCCGTCGAGTTGGCCTTGCCGACCACGCCGGCGAGCAATGTCTTAGCCGTCGCGATATCCTTCAGAATGCGGTCGTAGACGTCGAAGAGCGTAGCGCGCGAAGGCTTGTCCTCGGGCGAGTAGGTGACCACCAGCGGCACGCCCGAGTACTCGTTCTTGGCCGTGGCCGCGTCGTAGTCGGCGCAGAAGCGCTCGGCGAGCAGGCTGTAGGACATGGCGCGCATGAGGTACATGTTACCGCGAATCCGGTCCAGCGTGGCGGCCTCGGCCTCGGTCGGCGTGAAGCCCAGCCGCTGCTCGATGCCGTCGATGATGTAGTTGTACTGGCCGATGCCGGCATAGAGGTAGTTCCACGTATCGGCCACCTCGTAGTCGGAGTGCGTGAAAGTCCACTTGTAGACCTCGCCGAAGGTGTTTGAGAAGCCGATCACGGCGTGCATGTAGTCGGCCTGAATATCGGGTACGATCATGCTGGCCGGGGTGTAGGAGGAGCGCAGCCGCGAGTAGGCGCCCTTCTCGAGGAACTTGATCGTCTCGATGTTGTCGAACGCCTCGTCCTGGGGCAGGCTCGCATCCGGCGTTTTGTCGAGATCGCACGACGCGAATGTCGCGAAAGCCGCTAAAACGATTATATTCAGTAATTTCTTCATAACGTACGTATTTTATGGAATGAACGGTTAGAACGTGAGCTGAATACCACCTACGAACTCGCGCGAGTTGGGGTAGTTACCCAGCGAAAGGTTCGTATCCATCTCGGGGTCGTAGCCGGAGTAGCCGGTTGCGGTCAGCAGGTTACGACCGATGAAGTAGATGCGCAGCCCCTCGATGAAACCGCTCTTCCGGATCAGCGACTTCGGAAAGTCGTAGGCGACCGTGAGGTTCTTCAGGCGAAGGAACGAAGCGTCCTCGAGCATGTGCGAGTCGAACTGCGGATTCGTACCCCACTTGGGAACATTGGTGATGTCGCCCGGCTTGCGCCACATATTGAGCATGTGCTTGCCGCTGTTGAACGTGGCCGCGTTACCCGGGCTTTCGAGGAACAGCAGCATGTTGTTGACCGTATATTTGCCGTAGTTCCACGTGAAATTGGCCGCGACGCTGATGCCCTTCCAGCTTGCGTCCACGCCGAAGCCGCCGTAGTAGGGTGCGTAGCGCGACTTGCCCAGCAGCTGCATCGTGGCATTGTTGAAGTTTTCGGTCAGGCTGATCGCCCCCGTCTCGGGATCGACGACCTCCCACTGCGGATTACCGTTCTCGGGATTGACGCCGTGGAACTTCTGCATGTAGAACTCGCCCGCATCGTGACCGATGGCATAGCAGAGCAGGTAGTTGGGCATCGCGTATTCGGTGTAGCCGTTGAAGAGCTTGGTGATCTTGCTCTTGTTGTAGCTGAACGTAGCGTTGAAACCGACGTGCCAGTCCTTCGTCTGAACGATGTCGACGTTCAGCGTCAGGTCGACGCCGCGGTTGATCATGCTGCCCACATTCTCGAAGCGCGACGAGTAACCCGAGGTGGAGGGCATCGGCACATTCATGAGCATGTCCTTCGTGGAGCGGTTGTAGAACTCGGCCTCCAGGCGGATGCGGCGGATGAACTCGATGTTGGCTGCCACCGTGAACAGCTCCTGCGTCTCCCAACCGAGGTTGGTGTTGCCCATCGACGAGATGTAGAGACCCGAAGCGTCCTGGTAGGTCGTGGCGGACAGCTGGGCGATGTGGGCGTAGTTGCCGATGTCGGCGTTACCCTGCGTACCGTACGAAGCTTTCAGACGAAGATCCGAGATCGTGCGGTTGTCGGCCAGGAACGACTCTTTCTTGATGTTCCACATGGCGCCGACGGCGTAGAAGATACCCGAGCGGTTGTTGACGCCGAAACGCGACGAGGCGTCGCGGCGGACCGAAGCGTCGAAGATGTACTTGTCGGCATAGGAGTACTCGGCGCGGCCGAACCACGAGTTGAAGGCGTAGGCCGACGACGAGTCGGAGGCGGTGGGCGTACCCGAACCCGTCGAGATCATCAGCAGCTTGTCGCTGATCTGACCGGCGAGCGAGGCGCTGAAGTTCAGCCCGTCGTAGCGGATACCCTCCTGACCGGCGAGCAGGTAGAGCTTGTGGTCGGGATTCGAGAAGTCGAAGTTGTAGTCGACGGTCGTCGTGCTGGTGAGCGTGGCGCCGTGCTGGTGGCCGCGCGATACGCTACCGTTGTTCAGGCTGCCCGAGTAGGAGGCCTTGCGGAACGACTCCGACCAGTAGACGAAGGCATCGACACCGAACTGCGACTTGATGCTCAGACCCTTGACCGGCATGATCTGCAGGTAGGCGTTTCCGTTGATCTGAAGGTTCTTGCCGTTGGACGGGAACTTCGAGATGTAGTAGTTGGGGTTGCGGTAGCCGGCGATCAGCTCTTTCTCGGTGCCGTCCTCGTTGTAGGGCGTCTCCCACGGAAGGGTCAGCACCGACATGAAGGCGGCGTTGTAGACCGAGTTGCCCGTGGTAACGGCCTTCTCGCGCTTGTCGTAGCCCAAGGCGACGTTGGCGCCCATGCGCAGCCACTTGTTGGCGCTCATGTCGACGTTGCTGCGGAACGAATAGCGCTCCATCGACGAGCCGGGAGCCGTACCGTCCTTGCTCATGTACGAACCCGAGAGGTAGTAGGAAGTCTTCTCCGAACCGCCCGTGGCCGAGAGGTCGACCTGGTAGGTCGGGGCGCTCGAATTGTAGTAGTAGTCGCGCCAGTTGGTGTTGATGCCCGAAGCCATGATCGCGTCGTAGCGCTCTTGGTTGATCAGTCCCACCTCCAACTGGTAGCCGGCCTTCTCGGCGGTGTTCATCACCTCGTACTTGTTCGTCGCGGGCTGCGAGATACCGTACTGCGCCCGCACCGTGAAGGAGACGGGCTCGTTGCGGCGACCGCGCTTCGATGCGATGTACATCACGCCGTTGGCGGCACGCGAACCGTAGATCGAGGTGGCCGAGGCGTCCTTGAGAATGTTGACCGACTCGATGTCGTTCGCGTTGAGCGACACGAGCGTTCCGGCATCCACCGGCACGCCGTCCAGCACGATCAGCGGCGACGAGCCTGCCTCGAGCGAACCGACGCCGTGCAGACGCATCGACGAAGCGGCCGAAGGCTCGCCCGACGAGGTGTAGACCTCGAAGCCGGCCACCTTGCCCTGGAGTGCGTCGGCGATGTTGGCCGTCGGCTTGTTCTCCAGCACGGCACCCTTGACCTTGGCCACGGAGCCCAGTGTCGTGCCGACCTTACTGCCCGAACCGTAACCCACGACGACCACCTGGTCGATGGCCGTGGCGTCCTCTGCCAGGACGACATCGATTCGAGTCTTGCCTGCTACGGGGATGCGCTGGGTCTCGTATCCTACGAAGGATACGATGAGCGTCCCGTTGGCGGGCGCGGCGACCGAGAAGGTACCCTCGGCCGAGGTGGTCATACCCGTCGACGTGCCGTCGACAAGAACGGTCGCGCCGACGATCGGCTGCCCGTCCACGCCGGTAACACTACCCGATACCTGCCGGTTCTGAGACATGGCCGCGGCCACGACGCCCAAAACGGCAACGAACGATAGTACAATCTTTCTTACCATAAGCGTTAAGTTTAATTGGTTTTTTAAAATAAAAAACCACCGGCCGCTATATGGAAGATAAGACGCTGATAACCAATGCCCGAAACCGCATCCGGGGCCCGCTACCGCTGCGGTGCAACTGGTTGAGCGCGAGCCGCAGAGGCGCCCGAGGGTCGGCCGCGGCGCTGCCGCCGGGCTACCGCGCGGTGACCCGGCCGGGCGCGGCAAGGGGGCGTCGATAAGCCGTTTAGGCCGGATCATGCGCCATTCGGAGGGTACTTAATGGCTACCTTTAGCGCCATGTTTCACCTCAAAAAAAGGTTATCAGGCTATGAGAAACACATTCAAAATCCTCTTCTACGTGAAGCGAAGCTCGCCGCTGCGCAACGGCGAGCTGCCGATCATGTGCCGGATCACGATCAACGGCCGGAGGGTCCAGCTCTCGACGCAGCTCTCGGTGCAGGAGCAGCGATGGGACGTGCGGGCGGGACGGATCGCGGGGCGCAGCGCCCAGGCCGAGCGCATCAACGAGCGGCTGGCCGCCATCCGCCACGGCATCGAGCGCAGCTACCACACGCTGGCGGGCGAGCAGCTCTACGTCACGCCGCAGCGGGTCAAGGAGATCTATCTGGGGCTCGACCACCGCAACGAGCGGCTGCTCGACTTCTTCCGGCGCCACAACGCCGAGTTCCGCCGCATGGTGGGGCTCAACCGCAGCATGACCACTTACTATAAATATAGGTGCGTCTGCATCCACCTCGAAAATTTCATCCACGACAAGTACAACCGCCGCGACCTGCTCTTCAAGGAGCTCGACACCGAGTTCCTCACGGGCTTCCACGCCTACATCTCGCACGAGCGCTCGTTCAAGAAAAATACGACGTGGATCTACATGATCGCCCTCAAGCACATCCTCATGCTGGCCCGCAGCCGCGGCTACATGGCCTGCGATCTGTTCGCCGGCTACAAGCTGCGCAGCGAGTCAGTCATGCGCAACTACCTCACCATGCAGGAGATCGACAGCCTCATACGGCTCGACGTCGATCATCCGACCGCGGCGCTCGTGCGCGACGCCTTCCTCTTCAGCTGCTTCACGGGGCTCTCCTACGTCGATCTGTGCGCCCTCACGCCGGAGAATGTCCGCCAGGAGCGCAACCGATTCTGGATCAGCACCACGCGCCGCAAGACGGGCTCGGAGGTCGACGTGCGCCTCTTCGCCCTGCCCTACGCCATCCTCTGCCGCTACATGCCCCGCCGGCGCGACGCGCCGATCTTCGACCTGCCGGGCAACGGCTGGTGCAACGTCTGCCTGCGACGGATCGCCGAGCAGGCCGGCATCGCCAAGCGGGTGACCTTCCACACGGCGCGCCACACCTTCGCCACGACCGTCACCCTCTCGCAGGGGGTGGCCATCGAGACCATCAGCAAGCTCTTGGGTCACAAGAATATCCGCACGACGCAGATCTACGCCACGGTCACCCACGCGCGGCTCGACCTGGAGCTCGAGCGCCTCTCGCGGCGCATCGACCCCCTCTGCCGCGGGCGCCTCCGCGCGGCCGGCGGGCAGAACGGCTGACGCGGAGCTCTTCGGCCTGCCGCGAGGCGGTTACGAATCGGAAGCGGGTGCGCGAACGGCGGCCCGGGAAGCCCCGAAACGTCCGTTTTGCTAAATTTTCTCAAAAAATCGCGCTTACGGATTGTTATTGCCGAAAGGGGCCCTTTCGAAGAATCGTAATCGCCCGAGGAAAAAATGAGCACCGATAGCAATTTACCTCAAAAAATTTAATAAATAGATTTGCAAATACGGAAATTAAATTGTTATTTTGTAGTGAACTTTTTATTTTAAAAAACCAATTAAACTTAACGCTTATGGTAAGAAAGATTGTACTATCGTTCGTTGCCGTTTTGGGCGTCGTGGCCGCGGCCATGTCTCAGAACCGGCAGGTATCGGGTAGTGTTACCGGCGTGGACGGGCAGCCGATCGTCGGCGCGACCGTTCTTGTCGACGGCACGTCGACGGGTATGACCACCTCGGCCGAGGGTACCTTCTCGGTCGCCGCGCCCGCTAACGGGACGCTCGTCATCTCCTTCGTAGGATACGAGACCCAGCGCATCCCCGTAGCCGGCAAGACTCGCATCGATGTCGTCCTCGTCGAGGATTCGCAGGCGATCGAGAACGTAGTGATCTCGGCATTCGGCGAGGTCAAGAAGAAGGACTTCACCGGCTCGATCGCTTCGGTTTCGGCCAAGGAGCTCTCAAAGATGACCGTAGCGTCGGCTTCGCGCGCCCTCGAGGGCCAGGTAGCCGGCGTACAATCCTACAGCTCGAGCGGCCAGCCCGGCGACGACGCTTCGATCGTCATCCGCGGTATCGGTTCGATCAACGGTACGCAGACGGCGCTGATCGTCGTCGACGGCGTACCCTACTCGTCGGCCCTGTCGACGATCAACCCGCTCGACATCGAGTCGATCGTCGTATCGAAAGATGCCGCCGCCAACGCACTCTACGGTGCCCGCGCCGCCAACGGCGTGGTCTTCGTCACCACGAAGAAAGGTGCCCGCCACCAGAAGGCCAACATCACTTTCGAGGCCAAGTGGGGCTGGAACCAGCAGGGCGTGGGCGAGCACTCGACGATGCAGAACCCCGGCGACTACTACGAGTATGTCTACGGCGGTCTGTACAACTACTTAGCAGCCAACAACCCGGGCGTCGGACACGACGCGCTGGCCGGCGCCGCTTACCGCAACCTCTTCCCGATGGTGGGCAACTACATGACCTACAAGCTTCCCGACGGCGAGACGCTGATCGATCCCGCGACGGGCATGCTCAACCCCAACGCGCAGCTGCTCTACCACGACAACTACGACGACTACCTCTTCACCAAGCCCTTCCGCCAGGAGTACACGCTGAGCGTGAGCGGCGGTAGCGACAAGATCGACTACTACGTCTCGGGCAGCTTCCTGGAGGATCCCTCCTACGTCATCATGTCGGGCTTCAAGCGCTACTCGGCGCGCGCAGCGGTCAACGCCCAGGCCACCAAGTGGCTGAAGGTGGGGACCAACGTCTCCTACTCGCGCCGCGACATCGACGCCCCGGGCTACTCGGGCGCCAACACCGGCAACGCCTTCCTCTGGACCATGTGGCAGAACCCGCTGGTTCCCTACTACGCCCGCGACCTCGAAGGCAACATCCGCTACAACGAGGACGGCTCGAAGATGTTCGAGAACGGCGGCGGCACGACCCTTTCGCCCTACGGACCTACGCAGGACCAGTTCAGCAAACTCAACAAGTTCGCACACCCCGAGCAGACCTTCAGCCGCGACATCAACAACTCGGTGCGCGACAACCTCTACGCCAACTTCTACGGTGAGATCGTCTTCCTGAAGGACTTCAAGTTCACGGCCAACTTCACGCTGGACAACATCTACCGCATGGATACCTTCTACACCAACAACGAGTACGGCTCCGGATCGAATCCCGCCTACAACGGTATCGTGGAGAAGTACAACCAGAACTACACCTCCTACAACACCCAGCAGATGCTGGCCTACAACAAGACCGTCGGCGACGTGCACCACATCGACGTGCTCGTGGGCCACGAGTTCAGCAAGACCGACCAGCGTACCGTCAACGCCTACAAGAAGAACGTCTTCTACCCGGGCATTCCCGAACTGGGCAACGCCGTGACGGTTTACGGCAACGGTTCGACCTCGAACACCGTGGTCACCTCGATCGAGGGTTACTTCGCCCGCGCCAACTACAACTACGACGACCGCTATCTCATCTCGGGTTCGTACCGCTACGACGGTTCGTCGCGCTTCAAGTACGACAAGTGGGGCCACTTCTGGTCGGTAGGCGCCGCCTGGAACATCTCCAACGAGGCCTTCATGGAGGATGCCGACTGGGTCAACAACCTCAAGCTGCGCGCCACCTACGGCGTTGCCGGCAACCAGATTTCGAGCTCCTATCCCTACACCAACCTGTGGGCCATCGGCGAGGCCGACGGTCAGATCGGTCTGTCCCTCTCGTCGACGGGTAACCGCGAGCTGTCGTGGGAGCGCAACAAGCAGGTCGACATCGGCGTCGACTTCCGTCTGTGGGATCGCGTCTACGGTACGGTCGACTACTACAACCGCCGTACCCACGACCTGATCTGGAACCGTCCGACCCCCTCGTCGACGGGTCTGTCGAGCCGTCTGGAGAATGTCGGCATCCTGGGCAACCGCGGCTTCGAGATCGACCTGGGCGTCGACCTCGTCAAGACGCAGAGCGTCTACTGGAGCGTAGGCGTCAACGCTTCGTTCGCCCGCAACCGCCTGATCGACTTTCCCGAGGAGCTGGGCAACCCGGCGCTCGGCGGCGACTACATCGCAGGCGCGTTCCTGCGCGGCAAGGGCAAGTCCTACTACAACCTCTACCTGTTCAAGTATGCGGGCGTCGATCCCGAGACGGGCGACGAGCTCTTCTGGAAGAACACGACCGACGCCGAGGGCAACGTCATCGGCCAGGAGACCACCAATCGCTTCGCCGAAGCCGACCAGTACGAGATCGGCGACGCGCTGCCCGACGTGACGGGCGGTCTGCGCACGACCTTCCGCTGGAAGGGCTTCGACCTGACGGTGGCCGCAGCCTACCAGATCGGCGGCCGCCAGTGGGACGGCAACTCGGCCAACCTCTACGACGCCGGTCGTCCGGGCTTCACCGTGTCGGACGACCTGGTGCGCAACACCTGGACCCCGGCCAACACGACGGCCGCCTTCCCCAAGCTGATGTTCGGCGGCACGTGGAACTTCACGGCATCGAACGTCGACGCCCTCTACCGCAAGGCCTCCTACTTCAGCCTCAAGACGCTCAACGTGGGCTACACGCTGCCGTCGCGCTGGACCCGCAAGATGGGCCTCGAGTCGCTGCGCGTCTTCTTCAGCGCCGACAACCTCTACTTCACCACCGCACACGACGGTTTCGACCCGCGCACGGGCTACACGGGCCAGAACGGCTTCGGATTCCCGCAGGCCAAGACCTTCACGTTCGGCCTCACCCTCAATTTATAATTTAAGCGAAGAGAGATTCTATGAAAAAAGCATTGATATACATCGCCTCCGCGGCGACGCTCCTTTCGGCCTCGTGCTCGAGCGATCTGGATACCGCACCTGCGGGCGACAAGGTCTCCGACGAGCAGCTGCAGGAGCTCATCAAGACCGACGCCGACCTGGTGCTCCAGCCCATGATGCTCGGTGCGGTCAACTACATGCACACGGGCAACCGCTCGGGCGGCACCAACGACCGCGGCTTCATGATCTGGAACCTCGGCATGGACATGCAGGGCAACGACATGGTGCTGTGCGACCTGACCAACTGGTTCGCCGACGAGTACATGTTCGAGAACCTGCGCCAGCAGACCGCCTCCTACACGGCCGACCGCTGGTACTGCTACTATAAGATCGTCTTCCAGGCCAACCAGATCCTCGACCTGATCCCCGAGGATGCCGAGGGCCGCGCGCTGGTCTACAAGGCGCAGGCGCTGACCTACCGTGCACTGGCCTACTACTACCTGATGGCAGTCTACCAGGACGACTACCTCCACGGCGGCAAGGACAAGGCCGGCGTACCCCTCTACCTGACCGTCGAGGGCGCCAAGGGCCGCACGCCGTCGACCGAGGTGTTCAGCACGATCACCGAGGACCTGAAGACCGCCGTCGCGCTCTTCGGGGCCGCCGGCTACGACCCCAAGCAGTCGACCTCCGACATCGACCAGACGGTCGCCAACATGGTGCTGGCCCGCGTGGCCGTCACCACGGGCGACTACGCGACGGCCGCTGCCGCCGCCGATGCGGTCATCACGGCCGGCTACTCGCTCATGAACGAGGAGCAGTACACCGAGTCGGGCTTCCAGTCGACCGCACTGCCCGAGACCGTATGGGGCTACACCTGGGCCGACGCCACGTCGCTGGGCAACCGCTCCTTCGCTGCTTTCATGTCGGTCATCGGCAGCAGCTACGGCGGCGTATTGGGCAACGCCTGCTACGTGGCCATCGACAGCCGGCTCTACGACCAGATCCCCGCCACCGACTACCGCAAGGAGTGCTTCCTGGATGCCGATCTTGAGGTGGCTCCGGGCAAGGTCATTCCCAAGTACGCCAACCTCAAGTTCGCCACCCAGAGCTTCTACCAGGACGAGGTCTACATGCGTCTGGCGGAGGCCTACCTGCTGAAGGCCGAGGCCGAGGCGCGCGGCGGCAACGACGCTGCGGCCCAGCAGACCCTCTTCGACCTGGTATCGAAGCGCGACGCTGCCTACGCCAAGTCGACCAAGACGGGCGCCGGGCTGCTCGACGAGATCTTCCTCCAGAGCCGCATCGAGCTCTGGGGCGAGGGCCACGAGTTCTTCACCAACAAGCGTTTCAACGTAGGCGTCGACCGCTCGTCGTCGGCCAACCACACCCACAAGGCCGTGAAGCCCGCGGGCAAGGAGTTCACCTACCAGATTCCGCTGTCGATCGAGCTCAACAGCAACCCGCACATCAATGCGGGCGACCAGAACCCGCTCTAATCGATCGTCGCGAGCGCTTACGGATCGCAACCCGAGGGTCGGCACTTCACGGTGCCGGCCCTTTTTCGGTTGCGGCCGAGTACCTCGGCGGCGCGACCGCAGGCCGCCGCCTCCCGCCCCCGCAAAGCGCCCCGCCGCCCCCGTCGCCGGATTCCCGCGCAGAGGGGCCCGCTTTTTCTGCGCATATGCCGAAATAATTTCGTACCTTAGCCGACGGGAAAACGATAAAGAACACACCATATGTCAATCACCGAAATCCGTCCCGACATCCGCTACGTGGGTGTCAACGACCGCACGACGACCCGCTTCGAGGGGCTTTGGCCCCTGCCGCAGGGCGTCTCCTACAACAGCTATCTCGTCGTGGGCGAGCGCATCGCCCTCGTCGACACGGTAGAGGAGCGCTTCGGCAGCCGCCTGGTGGAGAACATCCGCTGCGAGATCGGCGACCGCGCGATCGACTACCTCGTCATCAACCACATGGAGCCCGACCACTCGTCGTCAATCGCCGCGCTCCGGCGCCTCTACCCCTCGATGCGGATCGTGGGCAACGCCAAGACGCTACAGATGGTCGAGGGCTTCTACGGCCTCGCGGACCATACGCTCACGGTCGCTGACGGCGACGTGCTCGACCTCGGGGGCCTCACGCTCCGGTTCCACCTCACGCCCATGGTCCACTGGCCCGAGACGATGGTCACGTGGTGCCCCGAGCGGCGGGTGCTCTTCTCGGGCGACGCCTTCGGCACGTTCGGCGCCCTCGACGGCGGCATCACCGACTCCGAGCTCGACCCCGACCGCTACTGGGACGAGATGCGCCGCTACTACGCCGCCATCGTCGGCAAGTACGGCGCGCCGGTGCAGAAGGCGCTCTCGAAGCTCGCAGGCCTTCCGATCGAGACGATCTGCCCGACGCACGGCCCCGTCTGGCAGCGCGAGGCGGCGCGCGTGGTCGACCTCTACGACCGCATGAGCCGCTACGAGGGCGAGCCGGGCGTGGTGGTGGCCTACGGTTCGATGTACGGCAACACGGAGCGTGCGGCCGAGCGCATCGCCCGCACGCTGGCCGCCGAGGGCGTGGGCCCCATCCGGGTCTACAACCTCTCCTACGCCGAGCCCTCGGAGGTGCTGCGCGACATCTTCCGCTTCGACACGCTCGTGGTGGGCGGCCCCACCTACAACGGTGCCCTCTTCCCGCCCGTCAGGCAGCTGCTCGACCTGATCGCCGCGCGGGGCATCCCCCGCCGGCGCTTCGCCTGGTTCGGCTCCTTCACGTGGGCCGGCGCCTCGGCGCGCCTCCTGGGCGAGTTCGCCGGACAGATGAAGTGGGAGTGCGTGTGCGAGGCGGTGGAGATGAAGCAGGGGGCCACCGACGACGACTGCCGCCGCTGCGACGCGCTGGCGCGCGCCCTGGCCGCCCACATCAAGCAGGCCGCGCGATGAAGATCGCCATCGTAGGCACGGGCTACGTGGGTCTGGTCACCGGGGCCTGCTTCGCCGAGATGGGGCTCGACGTCACCTGCGTCGACACCGATGCGGCGAAGATCGAGGCGCTGCGCTGCGGCCGCATCCCCATCTACGAGCCGGGGCTCGAGGCCCTGGTCGCCCGCAACGCCGCGGCCGGGCGGCTGCACTTCATCACCGACCTTGCCGGGTGCATCGACCGCGTGCAGGTGGTCTTCACGGCCGTGGGCACGCCGCCCGACGAGAACGGCGCCGCCGACCTCGGCCACGTGCTGGAGGTCGCCCGCACGTTCGGCCGCCTCATCCGCCGCCCGACGCTGCTGGTCATCAAGAGCACGGTGCCCGTGGGCACGGCGGCGCGCGTGCGCGCGGCCGTCGAGCGGGAGCTGGCCCTGCGCGGCGAGACGATCGACTTCGACGTCGCCTCCAACCCCGAGTTTCTGAAGGAGGGGGCGGCGATCAAGGACTTCATGTCGCCCGACCGCGTGGTGGTGGGCGTCGAGAGCGACGCGGCGCGCAAGACGATGGCGCGCATCTACCGTCCCTTCCTCATCAACAACTTCCGCGTGCTGTTCATGGACATCCCCTCGGCCGAGATGACCAAATACGCCGCCAACGCCATGCTGGCCACGCGCATCTCCTTCATGAACGACATCGCCAACCTCTGCGACCTTGTGGGCGCCGACGTCGAGCGCGTGCGCCAGGGCATCGGCTCCGACGCCCGCATCGGCAACAAGTTCCTCTACGCCGGCTGCGGCTACGGGGGCTCGTGCTTCCCGAAGGACGTCAAGGCATTGGCCCGCACGGGGCGCGAGCACGGCTACGCGATGGAGGTCGTCGAGGCCGTCGACCGCGTCAACGAGCGGCAGAAGAGCCTCCCGGTGGAGAAGCTGCGCGCGCTGACGGGGGGCGATCTCGCGGGGCGCACCGTCGCGCTGTGGGGCCTGGCCTACAAGCCCGAGACCGACGACATGCGCGAGGCCCCGGCGCTGGTGGCCATCGACCGCCTGCTCGGCGAGGGGGCCCGCATCCGGGCCTACGACCCCGTGGCGATGGAGGAGTGCCGCCGGCGCCTGGGCGACGCCGACGGGCGCATCGTCTACACACGCACGATGTACGAGGCCGCCGAGGGGGCCGACGCCGTGATGCTGCTGACCGAGTGGAAGGAGCTGCGCATGCCCGACTGGGCGCGCCTGCGCGGCGCGATGCGCGGCGACATCATTGTCGACGGCCGCAACATCTTCGACCGCGCGGAGGTCGAGGCCGCAGGGCTGCGCTACGCCGCCATCGGCAAGTGAGCCGGCAGGCAGATCGGCAAACCGCCCCCGACACACCACGCAGAAGCCCCGGAGCGCCGCAATGGCCGCCCCGGGGCTTTTCCTGTCTGTCGGCAGGCCCCGCAGGGCCCGCGCGCCGTCAGATGCGCACCTTCACGATGATCTTGCGCACGCGGCCCTCGCCCACCATCGGGGCGTGTCCGTCCTCGGGCAGCAGCAGCGTGAACTGCCCGGGCAGGAGCGTGTAGTAGGTCTGGGGCTCGTCGTCGTAGAAGCGGATGTCGGCCTCCGTGTCGAAGGGGCCCTGCGGCCGGGCGAGCGCCGCGCGGGGACTCCAGCCGAAGGCCTCGCGCTCGCCGTCGACGAGCACCTGGATGTCGATGTAGGCGTCGTGCACCTCCAGCTTGGCTTCGGCCTTCTGCTTGAGGTCGCGCTCCATCACGTTGACGAAGATGTCGCGCCCTTCCAGTTCGTGGATACCGGGCTCCAGCGCCATCCAGTCGGTGGAGGCGATGAGCTCGAATGCGCGCCCGAGGCGCGGATGCAGACACTCGTAGCGGGCGCTGCGGTCGAGGGTGTCGAGAATCATGGTTTATCTCATTTTGGGTCAGTTGTTCGATTGCGTCCGCCGCAGCCGCACCACCACGGGCAGGTGGTCGGACCAGGTCGCGGGCAGCACTTCGTAGGAGAGCGTCTCGAACTGGGGCGACGAGAGCACGTAGTCGATGCGCAGCATGTTCCAGAATCCGCGGAACGTGTGCGAGTAGTCCGACCCGCACACGCGGAAGGCGTCGTTGAGCCCCCGGGCCATGCGGTGGTAGACATAGGACACGGGCGTGTCGTTGAAGTCGCCGCAGACGATGCGCTGGGGGCGCGACGCGGCTATGGCCGCCGAGATCGAGTCGACCTGTGCGGCGCGCAGGATGCTGTTGTCGCGCAGGCGGGTCACCATGCTGCGTATGCGCGTCTCGCCCGCCGAGTCGGAGAGGAAGCGGTGCGAGGCGATGTAGTCGCCGTCGGAGGCCTTGATGGCCGTCGAGCGCAGGTGGTTGTTGAAAATGCGCACCGTGTCGCGCCCCATCAGCACGTCGGCCCACACCGAGGCCGAGGGGGTGAGCGCCACGCCCGAGCGCAGGATGCGGTACTTGCTCAGGATCACCAGCGGCGCACCGTAGAGCGAGTCGGGGGCCTGCGTACGGCCGAAGGCGGTGCTCTGGTAGGTCTCCTCCAGCCAGGCATACTCCGACGACCGCTCGGCCAGGCGGGCGTTGAACTCCTGCAGGCAGACGATGTCGGGCTCCTGCTCGGCGATCAGGCGCAGGACGCCACCCGCGCTGTTCTCGCCGCGCTCGCCGTAGAAGCTGCGCACGTTGTATGTCATCACCTTGAAGGTTCCGCGGCCGAATGTCTCGTTGTCGTATACGCGGCGGATCGCGGGCTTGTAGTAGAGCGAGAGGCGGAAGAGCCCCCCGACGACCAGCGCCATCATCAGCGAGGCGCGCAGGAGCCGCCAGCGGATCACCCACCAGAGCGCCAGCACCACCGTCGCCACGTAGGTCACCGGGGCGGCCAGCCCCACCAGCGGCAGGAACCACACGCGCCCGGGGTCGATCCACGGCACCAGGAAGGTGAGGATCATCGCCGCGGCGGCGGCGAGCGAGAGCAGCGTCACGATGCCGTCGACCAGGCGCATCGCCAGGCTCGTCCGCCGGCGGCGCGGCCGCCGGTCGTATTCAGCGTAGTACTCGGCCATGGTCAGAAGCGGATCAGACCCCGACGACGCCACCACCAGAGCAGTGCCAACCCCCACAGCATGCCGCCCACGTGGGCGAAGTGGGCCACGTTGCCCGCGCCGCGCCACCCGAGCAGCAGCTCGATGGCGGCGTAGATCGCCACGAACCACTTGGCCTTGATCGGCACGGGCGGGATGAGCAGCATGATGACCGCATCGGGATAGAGCACCCCGAATGCGAGCAGCAGCCCCATCACGGCGCCCGACGCCCCCACGAGGGTCATGGGCTGCCCCATGGCCCAGGCGATCGAGGCCTGGATGAGCGCCGCGCCTACGCCGCAGACCATGTAGTAGACGAGGAAGCGCCGCTGTCCGAAACGCCACTCCAGCTGCCGTCCGAACATCCACAGCGCGAACATGTTGAAGAATATGTGCTCGAAGTCGGCGTGCAGGAACATGTAGGTGACGAACTGGTAGGCATGGAAAAAGGGCATCCCCACCCAGAGTGCGCAGTAGCGCTCGATCAGCCCGCCCACGGGCAGCAGCGAGGTGGCCATGTAGACCAGCACGTTGATGATGATGAGGTTCTTGACGACCGGGGGCGTCTGGTAATTGCCGTTCATATCGTTCTCTTTTTTTGCGTGTTCAAAGGGTTATCCCAGCCGTTGGCGGATCTCTTCGGCGGTGATCTGCGCGAAGATCGCCTTGCCGGCGGGCGTATATGCCACGTGCCCCGTGGCGGCGAGGCGGTCGAGCAGCGCCGCGGCCTCCTCGCGCGTGAGGGTCCCGAGGGCGCCCCTCGCGGCGTGGCGGGCCATGGCGGCGGCTATGCGCTCGCGCCGCAGCTCCTCGAGCGACACGGGGGTGGCGAAGGCCTGCAAGAGGTCGTAGAGCAGGCGGTCGACGGCATCCGCCGACTGGTCGGCCGGCGTGCCCAGCACCTCCACCACGCCGTCGCCCGCCAGCTCCAGGTCGAAGCCCAGCGCGGCCAGCTCCACGGCATGCTCCCCGACCGAGGCGTACTCGTCGTCGGAGAGCTGCAGGCGCTCGGGGAAGAGCAGCCGCTGGCTCACCGCCGCGCCGCTGCCCAGCATGGCCAGGCAATCCTCGTAGATCACCCGCTCGCGGGCGCGGCGCACGTCGACCACCGCCAGCCGGCCCTCCACGAGGGCCGCCACGTAGCCGCCGCCCAGCGGCAGCGGATCGCGGAAGACGACCGGCTCGCCGCCCGCCAGCTCCAGCCGCTGCCCGCCCTCCGTCATCGCCTCCGAGGGGATGAAGTCGAGGACGCTCTCCGGCGCCGAAGCGCCGAAAGCCCCGGAAACGCCGGAAACGCCGGAAGCCCCGGAGACATCGGAAGCATCTGAGCCGCCGGCCGCGCCGAAAGCGTCGGAGGCCTCGAATACGGCCCCCCCGGCCTCTTCGCCGGCCTCCCCGCCGCCCGACACGAACTCCTCGAACTGCTCCGGAGCGCCGTCGGCGAGCGCGCCGAAGCCGCCGCTACCGAAACCGCCGAAGCCCACGAAATCGTCGAACGCCTCTTCGGCCTGCCCGGCAGAACCCAGCCCGACAGCCCCCCGTCCGGCCGAAGCCCGATCCGTCGGGCCCCGTCCGCCCGAACCGCTCCCCTGCGGCTCGTACCCTCCGGCGCCGGCCTCCCGGTCGGCCACGGTCCGGCCGCCAGCGGCCGGGATATCGAAGCCCGCGAAGTCGACGTTGGGATCGGGCGCCGAGGGGTCGATGTACTCCTCGCGGAATGGGTTGTAGCCCTCGTCGGAGGTGGCGCGCGGCTCGGCATATACAGCCCCGCGTTCCAGCACGGGGATCTCCACGGCCGCCTCGTCGTCGAAGTCCATCATCGGCACGGCGCCCGTGCGGGCCAGCGTCTCGCGCACGGCCGCATTGACGATCTGCCACACGGCCGTCTCGTCGGCGAACTTCACCTCGGTCTTCTGCGGATGGACGTTCACGTCGATGCGCTCGGGGTCGAGCGTGAGGTAGAGGAAGTAGGAGGGCTGCGCCCCCTCGGGTATGAGTTTCTCGTAGGCCTTCAGGATGGCGCTCGAGAGGTAGGCGCTCTTGAAGTAGCGGCCGTTGACGAACAGATACTGCTCCGTGTTGCGCCGCTTGGCGGCCGCCGGGCGGCCGATGAACCCCGCCACCGAGGCGATCGAGGTGTCGGCGCCCACCTCCAGCAGGTTCTGCTTGATGTGGCGCCCCACCACGTCGACGATGCGCCCCGCGGCCGACGCGGCCTCCAGGCGGTAGAGGGGCGCGTCGTTGGCATAGAGCTCGAACGCCACGCGGGGGTTGCACAGCGCCACGCGCTGGAACTCGGCCTTGATCTGCGATGCCGACGCGGTGCTCTTGTCGAGGAAGCGGCGGCGCGCCGGCACGTTGTAGAAGAGGTTGCGCACGAAGAACTGCGACCCCACGGGGCACGCCGCAGGCTCCTGCGAGACGAACTGCCCGCCGTTGATGCGGGTCGCCGTGCCCACCTCGTCGCCCTGCTGGCGCGTGAGCAGCTCGACCTGCGCCACGGCGGCGATCGAGGCCAGCGCCTCGCCGCGGAATCCGAAGGTGCTCAGCGCATAGATGTCCTCCACCGAGCGGATCTTGCTCGTGGCGTGGCGGTCGAAGGCCAGGCGCGCGTCGATGGGCGACATGCCGCAGCCGTCGTCGACGATCTGTATGAGCTCCTTGCCCCCGTCGCGGAAGTTGACCTTCACGCGCTGCGCGCCGGCATCTATGGCGTTCTCCATCATCTCCTTGACCACCGACGAGGGGCGGTTCACCACCTCGCCCGCAGCGATCTGGTTGGCGACGATCTCGGGCAGCAGACGAATGCGATCGGCCATCCTACTCCTCCTCGTAATCGTTGGGAACTATGGTTATGGGCTGCGCCTGCCACTCCGTCTCGGAGATCTCCCATATGTCGCGCGCCCCGTCGGCCGCACCCTCGGTCGAGGTCGAGGCCGCGGCGGCGGCCTCGGCTGCGGCGCCCTGCTGGGCGCGGATGAACAGATCGGCCAGACGCGGGTAGAGCATATAGATGAACAGCAGCACCACGACGGCGCCCGCCGCCATCTTCCATATCCGCATGCGGTCCTTGCCGGCCCGCTCGGCGCGGTGGGCGGCGCGTGCATCGCGCTGCGTGCGGATATACTGCCCGGGGCGGTACTCGCGGTCGGCGTCCTCCGAGCGCTCGCCCCGCAGCTCGGCGCGGCGCTGTTCGCGCGCCTCCTTCTCGGGGTCGTAGTAGCGGGGGACGTAGTTGAAGCGGTTGGCGTGCCGCTTGAATGGCGTGAAACCTAACATAGTCGCGGTTATTTGGGGTAAAGTTACGAAAATTTCGAAAAAAAGCCCGGAGCTTCCTCCGGACTTTTTTCTTCGGCCTCCGCCCGCTCTACCGGAAGAAGCTCTTCATGCGCTCGAAGATGTTCTGGTTCTTCACCGACTCGGCCTTCTCGAACGAGGGCATCGCGGCCAGCTGCTCCACCAGACGCCGCTCCTCGGCCGTGAGCTTCGAGGGGATGGTGATGTCGACCACCACCAGCTCGTCGCCGCGGCCGTAGCCGTTGACCTCGGGCAGGCCCTTGCCGCCCAGGCGCAGCACCTTGCCGGCATGGGTGCCCGGGGCGATCTTGATCTTGGCGCGCCCGTCGACGGTCGGCACCTCCACGGTGCCGCCCAGCAGGGCCGTCGTCACCGTGATATTGAGATTGTGGATCAGGTCGTTGCCATCGCGCACCAGCTCGGGATGCGGCTCCTCCTCGATGACCACCTGCAAGTCGCCGTTCACGCCTCCGTGGCGCGCGGCGTTGCCCTTGCCCGAGACGGTGAGGATCATCCCCTCGCCCACTCCGGCCGGGATGGCGATCTCCACCACCTCGTCGCCGCGCAGCGTTCCCTCGCCGCGGCACTTGTCGCAGGGGTCGGAGATCACCTTGCCCGAGCCGCCGCACGCGGGGCAGACGCCCTGGGTCTGCATGCGCCCGAAGAAGGTGTTCTCCACGCGCACGACATATCCCGAACCGTTGCAGGTCGAGCAGGTTGCGTAGGAGCCGCTGTCCTTGGCCCCCGAGCCGCCGCACTTGTCGCAGGCCACCGTCTTGGCGATCTTGAGCTTCTTGGTGACCCCCGCGGCGATCTCCTGCAGCGTCAGGCGCACCTTGATGCGGATGTCCGACCCGCGGTTGACGCGCTGGCCGCCGCCCGACGAGCGGAATCCGCCGCCGAAGTGTCCGCCGAATATGTCGCCGAACTGCGAGAAGATGTCCTCCATGGAGAATCCGCCGCCGAATCCTCCGAAACCTCCGGCACCGCCGCCCGCGGCGCCGCCCATGCCCGCATGGCCGAACTGGTCGTATCGGGCCCGCTTGTCGGGGTTCGACAGCACGTCGTAGGCCTCGGCGGCCTCCTTGAACTTCTCCTCGGCCTCCTTGTCGCCGGGGTTCTTGTCGGGGTGGTATTTGATGGCCGCCTTGCGGTAGGCCTTCTTGATTTCGTCGGCGTTGGCGTTCTTCCCGACGCCCAGCACCTCGTAGTAGTCCCTTTTTTCTGCCATTGTCTTACTCTCCTACAACCACTTTAGCATAGCGCAGCACCTTGTCGCCCAGGCGGTAGCCGGTCTGCACCACGTCGATCACCCGCCCGCGGCGCTCCTCGCCCGCGGCGAAGCGCGCCACGGCCTCTGCCTCTTCGGCGTCGAACGGGCGGTCCTTGACCTCGATCTCCACCACGCCACGCTGGCGCAGCGCCTCGGTAAACTTCTGGGCGATCAGGCGCACGCCCTCGCGCAGCGCCTCGATGTCGTCGCTCTTGGCCATCGCGTCGAGCGCGCGCTCCACGTCGTCGCGCACGGGGAGCATGGCCAGCAGCACGTCGCGGCCGCCCGTCTCGACGAGCTCCATCTTCTCACGCAGCGTCCGCTTGCGGTAGTTGTCGAACTCGGCCTGCAGGCGCACGAACTTGTCCCGCCACTCGGCCACGGCCGTCGCTACGGCCTCCTCGACCGACAGCGCCTCGTCTGCCATTGTGTCAGATGCGTCGGCCGCCTCTTCTGCCATTGTGTCACCCGCGGGCGCTCCGTGGGGCGCGTCGGCGGCTGCCGGATCGGCCTCGCGCGCCTCGTTAACCTGCTCGTTGTAAGCTTTTTCCTTTTTCATATCTCGTTGTTTTTCGTATTTTCCGCACCTAATGCGTCAAATTGCATACCAGCCCCCCGCGCCGTCAGGCGCCGACGAGGAAGATCGCCGGCCGCTTGTGCAGCTCGGGCAGCGGCGCACGGCGCCACTCGGCCACCGTGCGCACCTCGATGCGCTCCGCAGGGGCCGTCAGGTCGACGGCCACGCCCAGCCGCGTGGCGGGCGCGAGCGTGCGCAGCAGCTCCTCCAGAAGCTTGGCGTTGCGGTAGGGGGCCTCGATGAATAGCTGCGTCTGCCCCTCGCTCTGCGCGCGGCGTTCGTAGCGGCGGATCGCCTGCGCCCGCTCGGCGGGTTTCACGGGCAGATAGCCGTTGAAGGCGAACGACTGGCCGTTGAGCCCCGAGGCCATCACCGCCAGCAGGATCGACGAGGGGCCCACCAGCGGCACCACGCGGATCCCGCGGCGGTGGCACGCCTCGACCACCAGCGCCCCGGGATCGGCCACGCCCGGCACCCCCGCTTCGGAGATGACGCCGGCCGAGCGGCCCGCGGCGAGCGGCGCCACCAGCTCCTCCACGGCGCTCCCGGCCACCGTATGCTCGTTCAGCTCGCGGAACTCCAGCGTGTCGATCGGCCCGATGCCGGCCTTCGCCAGAAAGCGGCGCGCCGTGCGCGTATTCTCCACGATGAAGTAGTCGAGCCCCTCCATCACGGCCCTGTTGGCCGCCGGCAGCACCTCCCACGGCGCCGTTTCGTCCGCAATCGGACAAGGTATCAGATATAGTGTACCTTGTTGCATAATATCTTCACGTCGTTTTCGCAGCGGCCCGCAGCCACCCCCGGCGGAGGGCCGCTCTCCTCGCCCGCAGGCTCGGCGCCCCTCCGCTGGCTGCGGTCCGAACCGGCAGCCGCTTACTTACTACTTTTTACTTAATTACTTTTTACTTCTCACTTAACCACTTACTCCTTGAGGTAAATCCTCTTCACCCGCCCCGCGACCGACGTCAGGATCTCGTAGGGTATCGTCCCCAGCACCTCGGCCATCGCCTCGGGGTCGTTGCCCGGCCGGGGCGAGAAGATCACCGCCTCGTCGCCCTCCTCGACGCCGGGTATGTCCGTGATGTCTATCATGCAGCTGTCCATGCAGATGCGCCCCACGATGGGCGCCTGCCGCCCGGCCACGAGCATCGACCAGCGGCCGCAGCCCAGGTGGCGGTCCAGCCCGTCGGCATAGCCCACGGGCACGGTCGCCGTCACCGTGTCGCGCCCGAGCCGCCCCGCGCGTCCGTACCCCACCGCGTCGCCCGCCTTCAGGTGCTTGATCTGCACGATGCGCGTGCGGAGCGTCGCCACGGGCCGCAGCCCCGAGTCGTGGCGCCAGCCGAAGCCGTAGAGCCCCAGCCCCAGGCGGCACATGTCGAACTGCGTCTCGGGGAAGCGGTCGATGGCCGCCGAGTTGGCCGTGTGGCGCAGCACGCGGTAAGGGAGCGCCGCCGCCAGCTGCCCCGACATGCGGTCGAAGCGGGCGATCTGCGCGCGCGTATAGTCGTCCTCCTCGGGCATGTCCGAGCAGTTGAGGTGCGAGAATACGGTCGCCGCCTGCACCTCGGGCATCGTCGGCAGCAGCGCGCCGAGCGCGCCGATCTCCTCCTCCACGAAGCCCAGGCGGTGCATGCCCGTGTCGAGCTTCACGTGGATCGGATAGCGGCTCTCGCCCGCATGGGCCGCGGCCGCAGCGAAGGCCCGCAGCGAGTGGAAGCTGTATATCTCGGGCTCGAGGCGGTTGGCGATCATCTGGTCGAAGCTGTCGGCGTCGGCGTTGAGCACCACCACAGGCATGGTGATCCCCCGCTCGCGCAGCAGCACCCCCTCGTCGGCGAAGGCCACCGCGAGGTAGTCGACCCCCTGGTGCTGGAGCAGCTGCGCCACCTCGAAGTCGCCCGTGCCGTAAGACCCGGCCTTGACCATCGCCACGAGCCGTGTGCCGAAGGTCAGGCGCGAGCGGAAGCGGTTGAGGTTGTGGGTCATGGCGTCGAGGTCGACCTCCAGCACCGTGGTGTGGCTCTTGCGCGCGAGGGCGTGCGCCAGCTTCTCGAAGCGGAAGTCGCGCGCCCCTTTGAGCAGCACGGCACGCCCGGCCACGGCGTCGCGCCCCAGGCGGGCGATGCACTCGTCCGTGGTGGCGTAGAGCTCCTTCGTGCAGGCGAACAGCGCGGCGTAGCGGCCCAGTTTTTGCCCGATGCCCACCAGGCGGTCGATCCCGGCGCGCTCGACCATGCCCGCCACGCGGGCGTAGAGGTCGTCGTCCGACAGGCCGCTCTGGGCCACGTCCGAGAGGACGAGCGTCTTGCGCCGCCCGAGCGCCACCGTGTGGAGGTAGTCGAGGGCAAGCGCCAGCGAGTTGAGATCGAGGCTGTAGGCGTCGTTGATGAGCACAGAGTCGTTGATGCCGTCCTTCACCTCCAGCCGCATGGCCAGCGAGGGGGGCGCCGTGAATGCGGGCTGCGGAAAGCCCATCGCCGCGCAGAAGGCCTCGACGACCTGCGCATTGCGGCGCGACGCCTCGTTGCCCACCGCCGCCTCCGCCACGGCGGGCTGCGCCGCCGCATCGTAGAGGCGCCTGCCGGCGAAGCGCTCTTCGATCATGCGCCCCAGCGGGGCGTAGCCGCTGTGGTAGACGATCGTCCGGGCGTTGCGGGCCAGCAGCAGCTTCTCCGCGCACTTCTGCTCCAGATCGCGGAAGTACTCCTGATGCGCATCGCCTATCGAGGTGAAGAGCGCCACGTCGGGACGGATGATCCGCTCCAGCCGCTCCATCTCGCCCGGGCGCGATATGCCCGCCTCGAAGAGCGCCAGCTGCTCGTCGCCCTCCAGCATCAGCACCGAGAGGGGCACGCCCAGCTGCGAATTGTAGCTCTTGGGCGAGCGGTAGCACTTCACCCCCGCGGGCAACTCCTCGGCGATCCACTCCTTGATGACGGTCTTGCCGTTCGACCCGGTGATGCCCACCACCGTGCCTCGGAACTGCGCGCGGTGGTAGGCGGCCAGCTTCTGCAACGCCTCTATGGCGTCCGCCACCACCACATAGCCGCAGCCGGGCGCCTCCTCCACCGGCCGCTCGACGAGGAACGCCCTGACGCCGCGCGCGCGCATCTGCGCGATGAAGTCGTGCGAGTCGTGGTTGGCGCCCCTCATGGCCACGAACAGCGGGCGGGTGCCGAGCTCGCACGTGAGCGAGCGGCTGTCGGTCACCACGGAGCACACCTCCGTGTCCGCGCCCGAAAAACGGCCGTCGCAAAGGGCGGCGATCTGCGAAAGACTGTATTTCATCGTATGGCTTTTATCCCTGCGGAGCCGTCATGGCTCCCATACTATTTTCGGTCCGCAGGCTCGGCGGCGCCCCGCCGGCCGCGGGCTGCCGGAAATTTTCAATTGTCCACTTTCAATTTTCAACTTACTCCGCGAGCGTCACGATCGTGATTCCCGCACCGCCGCGATCGGCGTGCTCGTCCACGGCGCTCACCACCTCGGGCACGGTGCGCAGGTAACGGCGGATCTCCTCCTTGAGCGCGCCGGTGCCCTTGCCGTGGAGGATCGTCACCGACCCCACGCCCACCATCAGGGCGTCGTCCACCAGGTCCTGCACCGCTTCGAGCGCCTCCGAGGCGCGCATGCCGCGCACATCGATGCGGTCGCGGAAGCGGAGCTTGCGCTCCGAGATGTCGACCGACACCACCGTGTGCGCCGTCTGGGGGCGCGTCGCCTCGCGGTATTCGTTGTTCGAGACCACGGTGAGCAGCGCCCGGTCGACCGTGGTGAGTATCTGCCCGAAGGCCACCGTCGCACGCTTGCCCTTGACCGACTGCACGACACCCACCATCTCCTGGCCCGCCATGCGGACCTTCGACCCCGCCTCCACCTCGCGCGGGCGGGGCGCCTCGGCCTTCGCCGGCGCGACTTCGCCCTGCTGCGCCTTGCGCTCGGCGCGCCGCTGGCGCCGCCGCTCTATGCGCTCGATCTCGCGCGCCACCTCGGCCTCGCGCTCCCGCTCGGCGGCCGCGCGCTCGGCCCGCTCGCGGAAGTCGTCCAGCTCGCGGCGCGCCAGGCGCGTGAGCTCCTTCTCGGCCTGCGCCTCGCGGATGGTCTTGATCGTGTTCTCGATCTGCCGGTTGGCGTCGGCTATGAGCCGCTGCGCCTCCTCGCGGGCCCGCTTCAGGATCTCCTGCCGCTCCGTGCGGATCTTCTGCAACTGCTCGGCGTAGCTCTGCTCCAGTTCCTCGACCTTGCGGTCCGCGAGGCGTATGCGGTCGCGCTTCTGCTCCCAGTAGCGCTTGTCGCGCGCGATCTCGCGCAGCTGCTTCTCGAGGTTTATATGGTCCGACCCGGCCTTCTCGCTCGCCGCGCGGATGATCTCCTCGGGTAGGCCGATCTTGCGGGCGATCTCCACGGCGAACGAGCTGCCGGGCTTGCCCATTTCGAGCCGGAAGAGCGGCCGTATCTGCTGCACGTCGAAGGTCATGGCGCCGTTGGCCACGCCGTCGTTCGACGCGGCGTAGTATTTGATGTTGGCGTAGTGGGTGGTGATGACGCCGTAGCACCCCCGCTCGATCAGCCGCTCGAGGATCGCCTCGGCTATGGCCCCGCCGATCACCGGCTCGGTGCCCGATCCGAACTCGTCGATCAAGACGAGCGTCCGGGGCGAGGCGCCGGCCAGCGTATGCTTCATGTTGAGCAGGTGCGACGAGTAGGTCGACAGGTCGTTGTCCATCGACTGCTCGTCGCCGATGTCGAGGAATATCGAGCCGAATAGGGGCAGCTCGGAGTTTTCGGCCACGGGCACCGGGAAGCCGCACTGGAACATATACTGCACGATACCCGTGGTCTTCAGGCACACCGACTTGCCGCCGGCGTTGGGGCCCGAGATCACCAGTATGCGCTTGCGGGCGTCGAGCTGCATGTCGAGCGGGACGATCTCGCGCCCCTGCGCACGGAGCGTCTGCTGCAGCAGCGGGTGGCGCGCGCGGCGCAGCACCAGGCGGTCGTCGTCCGAGAGTATGGGCTTCACGCAGTCGTTCTCCAGCGCCCAGCGCCCCTTGGCGCGGAGCATGTCTATCTCGGCCAGGTAGTCGCCCGAGGCGGCTATGAGCCCGGCGTCGGGGCGGATCTCTTCGGTCAGCTCGGTGAGTATGCGCACGATCTCGCGCCGCTCGGCGTATTCGAGCTCGCGCAGCTCGTTGTTGAGCTCCACCACCTCCACCGGCTCGACGTAGAAGGTGCGGCCCGTGGCCGACTCGTCGTGGATGAATCCGTTGAGCTTGCGCTTGTTGGCCGCCGATACGGGGATCACCGTCTTGCCGTCGCGCACCGACAGCTGTGCGTCGGCCTCGACGATTCCGGCGCTCTTGGCCGCCTGCAGCACGGCCTGCAACCGCTTGGCCGCCTGCCCCTCGCGCTCGCGTATCGCGCGGCGGATCTCGGCCAGCGCCGGCGAGGCGTTGTCGCGCACGGCGCCCAGATCGTCGACGATCGAGTCGATGCGCGCGACGATCTGCGGGAACGCCTCCACGCCGCGCGTCAGGCGCCAGAGCTCGGGGTAGCGCCCCTCGCGGGCCGAGATGAAGGCGACTATGCCGCCCACGGCGGCCAGCGCGCGGCGCAGCGTCACCGCCTCCTCCACGTCGAGGAAGGCCCCCTCGACGCGCAGCTTGGCCACCACCGTGTCGATGTCGGGATAGTCGCCGCCGGGGAAGTCGTGCTCCATCATCACCAGCTGGCGCATCTCGTCGGCCAGCGTCTGCCGCCCGACGATCTCGCTCGGCGAGGTCGAGAAGCCGTGTGCGGCGAGCCGCTCGCGTGCGGCGCGCATGGTGCATCGCTCGGCCACCTGCTCGCGCAGGCGGTCGAAGCCTATTTTCTGTTCGAATGTCGGGGGATAGATCATAAACGTCCGAAAAAACCGCGGAGCGGCGTCTCCGCCGCCCCGCCGCGGGTCACTCCTGGGCCCGCTTCAACGAATCGCGCGACGCCCTGGCCGCCTCGCGTGCGGCCTTGCGGTCGGCCCGCTCCTTCATCTTCTCGGGGTTGCGCCCGAAGAGCGAGAGGTGGACGTATCGCGCGGGATACTGCTTGAAGTCGGCCAACAGCGCGCCCAGGTTGTCCGACGTGCGGGTGAGCGACTCGTAGAGCGCCGGGTCGTTCATCAGGCGCCCCATGGTGCCCTCGTCGCCGTCGAGCTTCTCCAGCACGTCGTTCAGCTCGTCGAC
The DNA here is from genome assembly GCA_902362705.1 of Rikenellaceae bacterium. Taxonomy (GTDB): domain Bacteria; phylum Bacteroidota; class Bacteroidia; order Bacteroidales; family Rikenellaceae; genus Alistipes. Next base: position 164,576 of record CABIXK010000004.1, on the reverse strand, counting down.
CGTCGCCGCGAGGCGCTCGGCCACGCGCTGCTCGGCCAGCGACGAGGTGAGCGTGTGCAGATCGCCCACGATGCTGTCCACGCGGCCCGCATTGGCCCCCAGCGTCTCGGAGAAGGTCGCCAGCCCCTCGGCCGCCCGCTTGAGGTTCTCGCGCTCGGCGCGCATGACGTCGGCCATGTCGCCCGTCATGCGGTCGAGGTTGGCCATCGTCCCGGCGATGCTGCGGGCGTTGGTCTCCATCAGCGCGTTGAGGTTGCCCAGCGTGCGCGACAGGTCGGCGGTGAGCAGCGCGAACTTCTGCTTGAAGAAGTCGAGCTCCGAACCCGCCATGTCCATCAGGTCGCGGTCGCGCCCCGACAGCAGCGTGTCGCCCGCCACGAGCATACGCTCCGACCTACCGTAGACCAGCTCCACGGCCTTGCCGCCCAGCAGGCCGTCGCTCACGATCTTGGCCTCCGAGTCGGAGGGTATGCGGTAGCGCTTGGCCACCGTGAGGTGGAGCACCACACCCTCGCTGCGCCCGGGGTCGAAGTCGATGCCCGTGACGGATCCGATCTTCACGCCGCGCATCATGATGGGCGAGGCCGCCTGCACGCCGTCGATGCGGTCGTAGCGGGCGTAGTATTCGATGTTACGGCTGAAGAGGTCGAAGCCCTTCAGGAACCGGATTCCGGCCCACGCCGCCGCCAGCATCGCCAGCGCGAAGAGGCCGATCTTGATCTCTCGTTTCATATCCTTCACTGTCTTATTTTTCTTTCACGATGCGCCCGTCGCGGCACGCCACCACGAAGGCGTCGGGGAAGCTCCGGCGCACGCTCTTGAGCTGGCGCTGCGCCTCGTCGCGCGCGGCGTAATCGCCCACGCAGTATTTGTAGGAGAGCCTCCCCTCCGATCTGTACTGCTTCACCTTGCCGCGGTAGGGGCCGAACTGCGACGAGCCGAGCGCCACGGGCTTCGACGAAGCCAGCACCTGCACGGCGTAGCGCACCGGCGCCCTCTTGCCGCCCTGCTTGGCCGCGGTCTGCTTGCCATCCGGCTTGGCCCCGGCCGCCTCGGCCGCCTCGGTCTTCTGCTTGCCTGCCTCCTTGGCCCCGGCCTTCTGCTTGCCGCCCTGCGGCGCGGCCGTCTCCCCGGCGCTCTTCCCGGCAGCCTCCCCGGCATCCGACGCCTCCTGACCCTGCCCTGCGTCGGGCAGCGCCGCCTCCTCACCCTCCTCGGCCGTGCGGCAGCGGGCCACGTAGTCGGAGTACTCCTTCACGGCGCGCAGCAGCGCCCGGGCGATCTCCGTCTGCCCCTTCTCCGACTTGAGGTAGGCGGCCTCCTTGGCGTTGGAGAGGAAGCCGATCTCGGTCAGCACGCTGGGCATGTCGGTGGCGTAGAGCACGCGCAGCAGCTGGGGCTTCACCCCGCGCGAGTGGCGTCCGGCGCGCACGTAGCTGTTCTGTATGCAGCGCGCCAGCGCCTGGCTGTACTGGCCGTAGGTGAACTGCAGGTTCTGGATGTAGGCCCGCACGATGGCCGCCGTGCGCTCGTCCGACATGTCGATCAGGTCGTCGCGGTTGTTCTCGAACAGGGCGTTCTCGTTGTAGCGCGTCTCCTTGGGGCTCTCGCCCATCACCAGCGTCTCCACGCCGTAGGCCGCCGTGCTGCGCGAGGCGTTGACGTGAATCGAGAGGAAGAGGTCGCCCTCGGCGCGGTTGGCTATATCGGCCCGGGCCTGCAAATCGCCTGCCAGATCGGCGGCCAACGCCTTGTCGCTCTTTCGCGTATACACCACCTCGACGCCCGGCATCTCGGCCTCGATCATCGCCCCCAGCTTCAGGGCCACCTTCAGCGTCAAGTCCTTCTCGTAGACCCCGCCGTAGTGCGCCCCGGGGAACTTGCCGCCGTGTCCGGCATCGAGCACCACCACCCCGATGCCCGGAGCGGACGCCGCCGCCCGGGCGGCCGGCAGTGCGAGTAGCAGGGCCGCCAAAGCGGATGCGAGGAGGGTACGTGCGCGCATAATAGTGGTGGAGAATTGCTCTATGTGTAATTTTTTGTCTATCTTTGCCGGGGCCTGGCGCGACGGGTGAGAGCCGCCGACGCAGCCCCGATCCGTTTTGCCGACT
>CABIXK010000004.1:153613-162217 GCA_902362705.1 Rikenellaceae bacterium | reverse complement strand
CGCGATTCGCTCGCCCCGCCCGCCGACACGACCGCTGTCGTCGCCGACACGCTGCGCCGCGACTCCGTCGCACGGCCGCGCACCCCGCGCAAGGCGCGCCCGCTGCTCGACGCCCCCATCACGGGCAAGAACTCCGACTCGCTGGTCTACGACGTGCGCAACCGCCGGGTCTACATCTACAACCAGGGCGAGGTGACCTACCAGAACCGCCGTCTGAAGGCCGACTACATGCGCATCGACATGGCCGACAAGATGATCTACGCCTACGGCAAGGCCGACACGCTCGACGGCGAGCCGCGCGTGACCAAGCCCGAGTTCACCGAGGGCGACGCGGCCTACCAGATGGACACGATCGCCTACAACCTCGACTCGAACAAGGCCAAGATCAAGGGCGTGGCCACGCAGCAGGGCGAGGGGTGGCTCATCGGCGGCAGCGTGAAGAAGCTCCCCGACAACACGGTCAACATCGAGGACGGCAAATACACCACCTGCGACGAAACGGACCACCCCCACTTCTACATGGCGATGACCAAGGCCAAGGTGATTCCGGGCAAGAAGGTCGTCACGGGTCCGGCCTACCTGGTCATCGAGGACGTGCCTATCTACTTCCTGGGCATCCCGGGCGGCTTCTTCCCCATCAGCACGGGCCCCAAGTCGGGACTTCTGATGCCCTCCTACGGCGAGGAGTACAGCAAGGGCTTCTTCCTGCGCGACATGGGCTATTACTTCACGCTGGGCGACCACGCCGACCTGGCGCTGCGCGGCGGCTTCTACACGCTCGGGTCGTGGGAGGCCTCGGCCGCCTCGCGCTACATCAAGCGCTACAAGTACAGCGGCAGCTTCAACATGCAGTACTCGAACGTGAAGACCGGCGAGAAGGGCGAGCCCGACTACCTCAAGCAGAGCAACTTCCGCATCCAGTGGTCGCACTCGCAGGACCCGAAGGCCAACCCCGGCTCGACCTTCTCGGCATCGGTCAACTTCGCCACGAGCGGCTACAGCCGCTACTCGGCCACCAACCTCAACGACATCCTGGCCACGCAGACCAACTCGTCGATCGCCTGGTCGAAGAACTGGGCCGGCACCCCCTTCTCGCTCTCGGCCAACATGGCCGTGTCGCAGAACTCGCAGAACAAGAGCCTTTCGGTGACGCTTCCCAACGTGGTCTTCAACGTCTCGCGCGTCTACCCGTTCAAGCGCCGCGAGCGCATGGGCAAGGAGCGGTGGTACGAGAAGATCTCCATGCAGTACACGGCCAAGATGACCAACTCGGTGACCACCACCGAGGACCGCATCTTCTCGCGCGAGACGCTCGACAACATGAAGAACGGCATCGAGCACACGCTGCCCGTCTCGGCCTCGTTCAACCTGTTCAACTACATCAACGTCTCGCCGTCGTTCAACTACAACGAGAAGTGGTACTTCAAGCGCGTCGACTTCGAGTGGAACCCCGTGACCAACCGCACCGACACGCTGCCCGCCGAATACGGCTTCTACCGCCTCTACAACTACAACGCCAGCGTCTCGACCTCGACGACGCTCTACGGCATGTACGACCTCACGAAGCGGCGCAAGGACCGCAAGATCCAGGCCATCCGCCACGTGCTGACCCCCTCGATCGGCTTCTCGTTCGCCCCCGACTTCGGCGACCCGCGCTACGGCTACTACCGCACGCGCCAGACCGACTCCACGGGCCGCACGACCACCTACTCGCCCTACGCCGTCAACGCCTACGGGGTGCCGAGCTCGGGCAAGTCGATGTCGCTCAACTTCTCGCTCTCGCAGAACCTCGAGATGAAGGTGCTCTCCAAGCGCGACACCTCGGGCATGAAGAAGATCAAGCTCATCGACGATTTCAGCATCCGGGGCTCCTACAACTTCCTGGCCGACTCGATGGGTCTATCCAACATCTCGTTGTCGCTGCGCACGACGCTCTTCAACAACTTCGGCCTCAACCTCTCGGCCACGCTGGACCCCTACCGCGTCTCGCCCGAGGGGCGGCGCTACAACAAGCTCTTCTTCCCGGGCCGTCTGGTCTCCACGGGGTGGTCGTTCGGCTACTCGTTCCAGTCGCGCAAGGACCGTTCGACGCCCGCGGCCAACGACATCACGAGCATCCCGCCCGAGTACCAGAACCCCTTTCACGACCCCTACGGGAGCCTCGACCCGGTACTCCGGCGACAATACATGGCCCAGAGCTACTACGACTTCTCGCTGCCGTGGAACGTCAGCTTCAACTACGCGGTCAACTACTCGATCAACTACGTCAACAACGGCACGACGGGCTACCGCAAGAACATCACCCAGACGGTGGGCTTCAACGGGTCGATCAACCTCACCCCCAAGACCGGCATCACCTTCCAGGGCGGCTACGACATCCAGCGCAACAAGCTCACCACTTCGTCGATCTCCATCTCGCGCGATCTGCACTGCTGGCAGATGTCCTTCTCGTGGATCCCCTTCGGCTACCACCGCAGCTGGAGCTTCAACATCGGCGTCAAGGCCGGTTCGCTCTCCGACCTGAAGTACGACAAGTCGCAATCGATGTACGACAACATGTACTGACGCCGCACCGCACGCACATGAGAAAAGGGTGCCCGGGCCGAAGCTCGGGCACCCTTTTTCCGTGCCGCCGGAGAGCCGGCGGCTACCGGCCGGCAGCCTGCGCCCGCTGTTCCGCCTGCGCCCCGGCCTGCCGCTCCGCCTGCATCTGCCGCTCCGCCCCGGCCTGCTCCGCGGCGAGGAACTCCTGATACTCGGCCCACATGCGCTCGATACCCCGCTCGGGGCCGAACATCGCGCGCATGGCGCCGTCGAAGCTCCACGGCTCGAGGTCGCGCACCGTGACGTGGAACTCGCGCAGCGCGTCGGGACGCAGCGTGGTGAGCCACTGCAGGAAGAATCCCGTGGTGCGGTATCCGTCGAGCCAGTGTCCGCCCGGGCGGCGCAGCGCCTCCGCGTCGAAGTAGCCCGCCTGGGCGCGCACGGCGTCGGCCAGCCCCTCGATGCAGGCCCAGAACTCGCGGTTGGTCGAGTAGGTGCCGATGCCCCTGGGCTCGAACTGGTAGGCGTGGACCAGCTCGTGGAAGAGCACGCCGCGCGTCTCGTAGTCGAGCTTGGCGAGCGACTCGACGGCCGAGCGCTCGATGTGGCGCGTGCTGTAGACGATCGACGTGGCGGCCGGGGTGCCCGACTTGGCCGATACGCCCTCGTAGTCGCTGAGCGTGTAGTCGATGCGCCCCACGGCGTTCATCGTGTCGGCGGCCGAGTAGAAGAGCTCTTCGGCCACCTTGCGGGCGTGGTGGCGGATGTAGTCGTCGGGCCGCTGCACCAGACGGGCGTAGATCGCCGCCCCTTCGGTCTCGGGCGAGAGCACCTCGAAGCGCACTTCGGGATAGACGAAGGCGCTCCACCCGGCCTCGCGGTCGCGGTCGCGGAAGCGGACCTCGCCCACGGCCACCGTGTCGGCGCCCGACTGCGGGAAGAACTCCAGCCGGTAGGCCGCATAGTCGGAGGGTTGGGCGATCCGCCCCGCGAGGGGCTGGAAGCGAGAGCAGAACGAGGCGCCCTCGCGGCGGTCGAGCTCGACCCAGCGGCGGCCGTCGTGCGAGCCGCAGAGCACCCACCCGGCGGGATCCGACGCCGGGGCCCCGCCCGACGAGAATACTTCGTAGTTGCGCATCGGGGCCTCGAAGCCGTCGAAGAGGACCCTGAAGGGTTCGCCCGCCGGCACGGCGCAGGCCGTCGAGGGGTCGTCGTCGCCCAGCTCGGCGACGTTGCGCAGCGGCTCCCGGTCGCAGGAGCCGATCGCGAGGGCCGCAAGGGCCGCAATCAGATGTTTCATGGCATGTCTGGGTTACGTTGTTCGAATCGGTTTATCATCGCTGCCGCGGCACCGAAAGCGAGGGCGGGATGGCCGCCTCGGACACGGCACGCCGGCGGGCCGGGCGCGGGCTCATCACGAAGTGGATGTGCGCGCCGCGGCGGATGTCGTCGTAGGCGATGTAGGACTTGTCCCACTCGCGCCCGTCGACATACATGCGGCGGACGTAGAGGTTCTCGGGGCTCCAGTTCTCGGTCGTCACGCGTATCGTCCCTCCGCCCGAGAGGTGCACCGCCACCCCCTCGACCGTCGGCGAGCCGATGTTGTAGACGTTGCTCGACGGCGCCGTCGGGTAGAATCCCATGGTGTTGAAAAGATACCACGCCGACATCTGTCCGCAGTCGTCGTTGCCGCTCAGCGACCCCGGCTCGTTGCCGTAGAAGGAGTCCGAGATGCGGCGCACCCACTGCTGGCACTTCCACGGCTGGCCGAGGTAGTTGTAGAGGTAGACGATGTGGTGGCAGGGCTCGTTGCCGTGCCAGTAGGCGCCGATGCGCCCCTGGATGTCGTGGGCGCCCGGGATGTCGTCGGGCAGCTCGGTCACGAAGAGCGAGTCGAGGCGCCGCTCGTAGAGCGCGCGGCCCACGCGCTCGATGTGGCCCGCCACGTCGTGGGGTACGTACCACGTATATTGCAGCGTGAATCCCTCCGTGATGTCGCCCCAGCCGTGCACCGAGCCGGGCCCCTGGTAGGCGACCGGCGCGAAGGGGGTGCGCCAGCGTCCCCGGCTGTCGCGCCCGCGCATGAAGCGCGTCTCGGGGTCGATCAGGTTGCGGTACGAGAGCGAGCGGCGCAGGAAGTAGTCGCAATCCTCCTGCCGGCCGAGCGCACGGGCCGCCTGGGCGATGCAGAAGTCGTCGTAGGCGTACTCGAGGGTCTTCGACACCGACTCGCGCTCCTTGTCGAAAGGCACCCACCCCAGCTCGGCATAATCTCCCAGACAGTCGTAGCGGGGGTTGGTCGCCGTGCGCTTCATCGCCTCGAAGGCCCGCTCGCGGTCGATGCCCGGAATCTGCTTGACGATCATGTCGGCGAGCACCGACACGGCGTGATAGCCGATCATGCACCAGGTCTCGTTGCCGTAGAACGACCACACGGGCAGCATGCGCTCCGCGCTGCGGTCGTAGTGCGCCAGCATCGAGGCGGCCCAGTCGGCCGCCAGATCGGGGCGCACGAGGTTCATCAGCGGGTGGTAGGCGCGGTAGGTGTCCCACAGCGAGAAGGTGGTGTAGTTGGTGAACCCCTCGGCGCGCCCGATGCTCTTGTCGTGCTGGCGGAAGCGCCCGTCGGCGTCCTGGAAGAGGAACGGAGAGAGGAAGCAGCGGTAGACCGAGGTGTAGAAGGTCTCCCGCGTCCGCTGCGGACCCTCGACCTCGAAGCGCGCGAGCTCGCGCTCCCACGCCTGCTCGCCCCGGCTGCGCACCTCGTCGAAAGTCAGGCCCTCGATCTCGCGCAGGTTGCCCCGCGCCCCCTCGGGGTCGACCGACGAGATGGCCACGCGCACGGTCACCTGCTCGTCGGCCCGCGTGGCGAAGCGCACCCAGAAGCGCAGCCCCGTGCCCCACGCCTCGCGGTCGCTGCGGAAGCGCGACGTGTCGTAGCATACGCGCTTGCCGTTCTGCATGATGCCGAAGTCGGCCAGCGGCACCGAGAACTCGGCACGGAAGTAGACGTGGCGCTCGGCGCCCCACCCCTGCACGAGCTTGTAGCCCGAGATCGTGCGCTCGTCTTCGAGCCGCAGGTTCGACCAGCGGCACTTCCACCACAGCGTGTGGTCCATGTCGAGCAGGATGAAGGCGTCGTCGGCCTCGGGGTAGGTGAAGCGGAGGATGCCGCTGCACGCGGCGGCCGTCATCTCGGCCTTCACGCCGCTGTCCGCCAGCCGCACGCCGTAATAGGCGGGCGAGCACCACTCCTCGTCGTGGCTGTAGCGCGAGCGGTAGCCGGCGTCGGGGTCGTCGTGCGTGCCGGCGTCGAGGCGTATTTCGCCCACGCCCGGCATGAAGAGGAAGTCGCCCAGGTCGGGGATGCCCGTGCCGCTCAGGTGGTTGAGCGAGAAGCCCATGATCGTCGGGCGGGCATATTTGTAGCCCGCCGCGGCGTCGTAATAGTCGTCGTCGGTGTCGGGGCTGATCTGTATGCCGCCGAAGGGCACCTGCGCCCCGGGGTAGACGTTGCCGAAGCCGTCGGTGCCTGCGAGCGGCCGCACGTAGTCGATCTTGCGATCGGCGGCCTGCGCCGCGAGGGCGGCCGCGCAGCATATCGCTGCCAGAAGTCGTTTCATCGTGGGAGGGTTGAAGTTCTCGTAAGCGGGTTTAAAGTTCGGCGCTGAGCGAGTAGGGGCGCTCCTCGCCGCGGAAGCGGCGCCGGCGGTCGGGCGTCGGGCGCATGTCGAACTCCAGCACGCCGCCCTGCCTCAGATCGTCGTAGGTGAGGTAGGCCTTCGTCCAGGGGCGGCCGTTGAGGCGCACGCCGTGCACGTAGCGGTTCTTCGACGAGACGCCGGGGGCCCGGATCTCCAGCCACGCCCCCTCGCCCAGCCGCACCTTCATGCGGGGCAGGTAGGGCGCGCCGAGCACATACTGGTCCGAGCCCGGGCATACGGGATAGAAGCCCATGGCGGTGAAGATGTACCATGCCGACATCTGGCCGCAGTCGTCGTTGCCGCACAGCCCGTCGACCTCGGGGCGGTACATGCGGTCCATGATCTCGCGCAGCCAGTACTGGGTCTTCCACGGCTGCGAGGTCCACATATAGAGGTAGGGCACGTGGTGGCTCGGCTCGTTGCCGTGGACATACATGCCCAGCAGCCCCTCGCGCGTGACGTCCTCGGTCTCGGCGAAGTACTCGTCGGGCAGGAACTCGGTGAAGAGGCTGTCGAGGCGCGCCGTGAACCGTCGGTCGCCCCCCATCAGGGCGATGAGCCCGTCGGGATCGTGGGGCACGTACATCGAGTAGTTCCACGAGTTGCCCTCGATGAATCCCTGCCCGTGGGTGTCGTAGCGGTTGAAATCGGGCTTCCAGCCGCCATCCTTCATGCGGCCCCGCGCGAAGCCCGTCGCCGGATCGAAGACATTGCGGTAGTTCAGGGCGCGGCGGCGGTACTCCCGGGCCACGTCGTCGCGACCCATGCGGAGCGCCGTGCGGTAGACGACCCAGTCGTCGTAGGCGTACTCGAGCGTCATCGACGAGCCCGTCGAGCGGACATCGACGGGCACGTAGCCCAGCTCCTTGTAGACGCCCGTGCCGTCGTAGTAGTCGCAGTCGGAGCTGCGCACCATCGCCTCCAGCGCCCGCCCGGGGTCGATGCCGATCCCCTTGTCGAGGGCGTCGCCCACGACCGAGACCCCGTGGTAGCCGATCATGCACCAGTTCTCGTTGCCCATGTGCGACCACACGGGCAGGATGCCGTGCACGCTCTGGTCGCAGTGGTCGAGCATCGAGGCCACCAGATCGCGGCTGCGCTCGCGCCACAGCAGATTGAAGAGCGGGTGCAGCGCCCGGTAGGTGTCCCACAGCGAGAAGACGGTGTAGTTGGTGCGCCCCGGGGCGGCCGTGTGGATCTCATGGTCCAGACCGCGGTAGCGGCCGTCTACGTCCTGGTAGACCGAGGGGTTTATCATCGTGTGGTAGAGCGACGTATAGAGCATGCGCAGCGCCCCTTGGTCGCCCTCGGCCTCCACCGCGCCCAGCGCCTCGTCCCATTTGGCGCGCGCCTGCGCGGCCAGCTCGTCGAACGTGCAGCCCGCGGCCTCGGCCTCCAGATTGGCCCGCGCCCCCGTGGTGCCCACGGCCGAGAGCGCCACGCGCACCTCCAGCGGCGCGGGGTCATCGCCGAAGTCGAACCAGAGGGCCAGGCTGCGGCCCGCCAGTTCGGGGAAGCGGCGCGAGGTGTCGAACTTGCCCCACCCGCCGCGATAGTCGAGGGGCCGGCGGTCGCGACAGCCGTAGTCGGCGATCGGCCGCGAGAAGCTCATGGCGAAGTAGGTGTAGTTGGTGCGCGCCCAGCCGCTGGTGATGCGGTAGCCGGTCACCAGCGTGTCGTTCTCCACGCGCACGGCGGCCCAGCGCGTCTTGCCCTCGTAGTTGTAGATGGCGTGGTCGAGGTCCACGACCACGTGCTGCCGCGCGCCCGCGGGGAAGGTGTAGCGGTGCACACCCACGCGCTCGGTGGCCGTCAGCTCGGCACGGATGCCGCTGTCGTCGAGCGTCACGGCGTAATATCCCGCCTCGGCGCGCTCCCGCTCGTGCGAGAAGCGCGAGCGGTAGCCCGTCCCGGGCCGGTCGGCCGTGCCGCGGTCGAGGCGCACCTCCCCCACCCCGGGCATGAGCAGGATGTCGCCCAGGTCCGAATGGCCCGTGCCGCTTAGGTGGGTGTGCGAGAAGCCCACGATCGTGCGGTCGTCCCACTGGTAGCCGGCGCAGTAGCGGTAGGCGTCGGGCTGGTAGCGGCCGTCGATGCTGTGGGGCACCATCTCGGTGTCGGGGCTCAGCTGCACGGCCCCGTGGGGCACGCACGCCCCGGGAAATACGTGGCCCATGCTCCGCGTGCCGATCGTCGGGTCGACGTAGTCGGTCGCGGGGCGGGTCTGCGCGGCGGTCATGGCGACCGGGCAGGCCGCGAGCAGAGCGATCAATAGATGCTTCATAACGGTTGGGGTTGAATGGTTTTCGAGCCGCCGGACAGGGGCGCTCCGTCCGGATGCGGCCCCGGGCGGGCG
>CABIXK010000004.1:0-153341 GCA_902362705.1 Rikenellaceae bacterium | reverse complement strand
GAAGTAGGATTTGTTGGAGATGCCCACGCGGTACATGATCTCCTGGATGGTGAGGCGGGTGGTGGCGAGCAGCCGCGCGGCGTACTCGAAACGGTACTCCTTGACGAACTCGCTCGGCGTGCGGCCCGAGACCTTCTTGAACTTGCGGTAGAAGTTGCGGGCCGTCAGCCCCAGACGCTCGGCGATGAGCTCCATGCGCAGCCCCTCGTCGCCGAGGTGCTCCTGCACGGCCGCGGCCACGGCCTCCATGAACTCCCGGTCGGCGCGGTGCATCCGCTGCCCGTCGACCACCGTGCAGACGCTCCCGGGGGTGCCGTAGTACTCCCGGAGCATGCGGCGGCCCGAGATCAGCCGCTCGACCGTGGCGCGCAGCACCGACTCGGAGAAGGGTTTGGTCAGGTAGGCGTCGGCGCCCGAGGCCAGCCCCTCGACCTGCTCGCCCTCGGTGATCTTGGCCGAGACGACGACGATCGGGACCCCGCGCAGGAGCTTGTCGCGGCGCACCGCGCCGACCAGCTCCAGACCGCTGGCCCCGGCCATGACGATGTCGGTGACGATGGCGTCGGGCGTCATCTCGCCCAGACGGTCGAGCGCCTCGGCCACGCTGCGGCAGCAGACGACGCGGAAGCCGTCGGCGAGCGCCGACTCGATCAGCCACACCATGTCGCGGTTGTCGTCGACGGCCAGCACCAGGGGCTTGTCGCCCCCCGCCGCGGGCAGCGCCGGCGCATCGGCGGCGGGCCGGGCCGCAGCAGTCGCCGAGGGCTCCTCCGACCGCTCCTCGCACTCCTCGGCCTCGCGCTGCGGCAGGCGCACCGTGAACTCGGTGTAGCGCCCCACCTCGCTCGCCGCCGAGATTTCGCCGCCGAGCGCCTGCACCAGCCCGCGGCAGATGAAGAGCCCCAGCCCGTTGCGCGACGTGGCGTCGGTGTACATGTTGCGGTCCATGTCGTCGAGTATGCGGTAGCGGTCGAAGAGGTGCTCCAGCTGCGCGGGGGCGATGCCGCGCCCCGTGTTGCGCACCCGCAGCTCCAGCCACGCGGCGTCGGCCGACGCCGCGACGCGGATGGTGCCGGACTGCGGCGTATACTTCATGGCATTGGACAGCAGATTGAAAATCACCTTCTTGAGAAACGCCGCATCGGTATTCCACGCCAGCGCGGGCGGCAGCTCCGCGAGCAGCCCGATGCCGTTGCGCTCGGCCGCGTCGGCGAACGAGCGCACCTGCACCGCGAGCATCCGCGCGACGTCGACGCGGCGGATGCGCACGCGGCCGAAGCCCTCCTGCTCGATCTTGCGGAAGTCGAGCACCTCCTGGATCAGCTCGTTGAGCCCCCGCACGTTCTCCTGCATCACCTCGGTGTACTTGGCCAGCCGCGCGTCGCCCGCACCGATCCGGGCGATGCGCTCGTTCATGCCGTTGATGAGCGTGAGGGGCGTGCAGAGCTCGTGGGAGATGTTGACGAAGAAGTTGAGCCGCGCCTCGTGGAGCTTGGCCCGCTGCTCCTCCTCGAGCCGCGCCACAATGCGCTGCTGCTGCCGGCGGTAGTGGCTGCGCAGCCGGGCGACGACCACCCACACGCACGCGGCGGCGAGCAGCACGTAGCCGGCCACGGCCCACGCGGTGCGGTACCAGGGCGGGAGCACCGTCAGCGGCAGCGTGTAGACCTGCATGGCGCGGTCCATGACATGGCTCTTGTAGCGCACGTGCAGGCGGTAACTGCCGGGCGGAATCCCCATAAAGAGGGCGCGGTTCTCCTTCTGCAGCTCGACCCACTCGTCGGAGTAGCCCTCCAGGCGGCAGGAGTACTCGTAGTTGTCGCCGTCGAGGTAGTCCACGGCCACGAACGTGACGGCGAACCCCGCCGTGCGGGGCGCCAGACGCACGGGCTCGCCGCTGCCGTCGCCCGGGTAGTCGGACAGCGGCACGAGCGTGCCGTCGGGCAGCTCGAGGTCCATGAAGCGCAGCCGCGGCTTGTAGTCGGAGGCCACCGCGGCCGAGGGGTCGATCCACACCACGCCGTCGACGCCGCCGAAAAAGAGCCGCCCCGTCAGCGGGCACTTCCAGTAGGCGTCGTCGCAGAACTCGATGACCCGCAGGTCGGGCGAGGAGTAGTTGTGGAAAAAGTCGTGGCCGGGGTCGTATTGCGCCAGGCCCTTGTTGGTGCTCAGCCAGATGCACCCCTCGTCGTCCTCCAGCACGCCGTGGATCATGTCGCTGACGATGCCGTTGCGGCGGTTGAACTGGCGGATGAGGCCGTCCTCCGCGAGCTGGATGAGCCCCGAGCTGGCGCCGCAGTAGAGCCCCGAGGCGCGGCTGCGGCACAGGCAGAGCAGGTCGCCCAGCGCGCGGTGTTGCAGGCGGTGCATGTCGACGAACGCGTAGCGCTTCGTGCGCATGTCGAAGCGGACGAGGCCGTAGCCGCCGCGCAGGCCCAGCAGCAGCGTCGAGTCGCTCTCGCGGACCAGGGCGTAGAACTCGTTGCAGTCGCGCCGCCCGAGGCGAAAGCGGTAGCGGCGCATGGCCGTCGCGACGGGCCGCTCACCCCCGGCGACGGTCAGCTCGACCAGCGCGTCGCCGTCGCAGGCCAGGTAGAGCGTCGAGTCGTCGACCTGACACATCTGGTGCACGCCCCGGATCTCCTGCATGCCCGGCTGCATGGGCAGGCGGCGCATGCGGTCGTCCTTATAGGAGTAGTAGGTCAGCCCGGGCCCCGAGGTGCCCAGCCACACGATGCCGTGCGCGGGGCTGCCGCAGAAGCTGAAGACCTCGTTGCTGGTGAGCCCCGAGCTGCGGTCGAAGCGCGTCACACGGTCGGAGGGCACGCGCCCGCCCGCATAGGAGGCGTAATCGCGCAGGCGGATCACGCCGTCGCCCTTGGTGCCGATCCAGAGGTCGCCCCGCGAGTCGGTGCGGAGGGCCCGCACGGGCTTGAGCACCCGCTGCGGCATGTCGTCCATGAGCAGCGTGGTGAAGCGCTCCTCCTTGTCGCAGTATTTGTAGACCCCGTAGCCGTCGGTACCGACCCACAGGATCTCCTGGTTGCCGTCGGCCAGCAGGCAGAAGACGCGGTGGTCGGAGGCGATCAGCTCGCAGCGGCCGCCCCGCCCGGGCACGCGCCCCAGCGCCCCGGCCAGGAAACCCACGTAGAGGTCGCCGCCGAACGAGCGGACGGCCGAGACGGTATGGCCCGCCTCGCCCAGCTGCGAGAGGTCGGAGAGCAGCTCCGCCTCGCCGCCGCCCGCCGAGCGCCACAGCCCGCCCGACGCATCGACGAAGAGGAGCGCCCCGGCGTCGTAGAAGGCCTTGCGCACGGGACGCGCGGAGATCCGGCGCGCCGACACGCGCACCAATGGACACCCCCCGCCGTCGTCGAGGCGGTAGCGGACCAGCTCGCCCGCGCGGTCCAGCGAGCAGAAGGCGCCGGGCCCCTCCGACCACACGGCGACGATCTCGGCGGCCCGCACGCCCGGCATACAGACATCCTCGAAGAAGGCGCTGCCGGGACGGTAGCACGAGACGAAGTCGTCGCCCGAGAAGAGCACCGTGCGGCCCTCCTCGTCGGCGGCGATGTGCTCTACGTCGACATACTGCATGTAGCTCTCCACCACGCGCCGCTCGCGCAGCGAGAGCCGGTTGACCCCGAGCGACGTGGCCACCCACAGATGGTCGCGGCCCGCCGGCACGATCTGCTGCACGATGTTGCTGCACAGCGAGAACTCGTTGTCGAGCTCCATGCGGAAGACGAAGGTGTTTTTGCCGTTGTAGAGGTGCAGGCCGTCGTAGGTGCCGATCCACATGTTGGCCTCCTCGTCCTGGTAGATCGCCAGCACGGCGTTGTTGGCCAGCTGCGCGTCGGCGCGGACGAGCGACCGCGCCGAAAGGCCCGTCGCCAGCAGCAGGGCCGACGCCAGCGCCAGAATCCGGCCGCAGACCGGATACCACGACGAATGCGGCTTGAAGTGGGACATGGATCGAAGATAAGGTGTGTTCTATGACAGGAACGGTGCGGGCGGATCGGGCTGCGGTTCGGGAGAGGGGCGGTGTGCCGGCGCAGGCACTTCGGAGCAGGCATCCGACGCAGACACTTCGGCGCAGGCACCCGGAGCAGTCACTTCGGCCGCCCGCCCCGCACGCCCCCCCCCGGGTCAGATGCGCCGCACCTCGGCCGGAGTGCGGTCGATCGAGCGCGGGTAGCGGAAAGCTGGCATGCCGAGGGCCAGCAGCGCACGGACACGCCGGTCGGGAGCCAGACCCAGCAGCCGCTCCAGACGGCCGGGGTGCTGCCGCGCGGCCGTCAGCACGAAGCCCGCGTAGACCTGCCCCACGCCCAGCGCCTCGGCCATGAGCGAGGCGTTCTGGCAGGCGAGGTTGGCATCCTCGGCGCCGAAGCGGCTCCCCGTCGGAGCGTGGATCGCCAGCAGCGCCGTGGCGCCGCGCAGGATGCGGTCCGTGCCCTCGGTCTCCCACTCGCGCCGCATGCGCTCGAAAACAGACACATAGCGGTAGATGCCCGGCGCCAAGGGGCGCACGAGCCACCGCACGGGGGCCGCCGAGAGCAGGCGGACCAGGCGGGCGAAAACGCCGAGCGTGAACTCCACGACACGGCGCAGCACGGCCCGATCGGTCACCACGACATAGGCCAGAGCGCGGGCGTTGGAGGCCGTAGGCGCCCGGTCGGCCGCCGCGACGATGCGCCGGAGCAGCTCGTCGGGCACCTCCTGCCGCGTGAAGCAGCGCATCGACCGGCGGGCGGCGAGCAGCTGTTCGAGCGCCTCGGGCGAAGGGAGCGCCGCGCGGTCGAGGGGCCGGAGCCGCTCCGTCGGGAAGGCCTCGTGCGACACCGCGCCTGTGGGACACGCCGCGGCGCAGTGGCCGCAGGCGATGCAGCGCTCTGCGCCGTGCAGCGATACGGCGCCGCCCGGACGCTCCTGCACGAAGATCGCCGAGGGGCACACCCCGACACAGCGGCCGCAGCGCACGCACGCCGCGGCGTCGACACCGATCGCATGGACCCGCTCCACGGCGTCAGCGCAGTTTGGCCGGATCGTACCGGTAGCGGAACACCAGAGCGAAGACCGCGGCCACCACCAGGGCATAGGCCGCGAAGAGTATCCAGGTCATGGACCAGCCCCCCTCGACCCCCTCGCGGGCCACCAGGTAGCCGCCCTCCCAGGCGCAGTAGCGGCTCACCACCCGACCGGCGATCCAGGTGCCCACCGAGGCGCCGACGCCGTTGGTCATCAGCATGAAGAGCCCCTGGGCGCTCGCCTGCATGGGCTTCGAGGCCTCCTGCTCGACGAAGAGCGCGCCCGAGACGTTGAAGAAGTCGAACGCCACGCCGTAGACCACGCACGAGAGGAAGAGCAGCACGACGCCCCCCGCGCTCTCGGTCGTGCCCAGGCCGAAGAAGGCGAAGCGCAGCACCCAGGCAAACATGGCCATGAGCATCACGCGCTTGATGCCGAATCGCTTGAGGAAGAAGGGGATGAGCAGGATGCAGAGCGCCTCCGAGACCTGCGACACGCTCACCAGCAGCGTGGGGTTGGCGGCGAACCAGCTGTCGGACGAGGCGGCGAAGCTATTGATATAAGGCGTGGCGTAGCCGTTGGTGATCTGCAGCGAGACGCCCAGCAGCATCGAGAAGAGGAAGAAGAGCGCCATCTTGCGCTGGCGGAAGAGCACGAAGGCGTCGAGGCCCAGTCGCTGCGCGAGCGTCTTGCGGCCCGCCTCGGCGCGAGCGAGCGGGCAGCGCGGCAGCGTGAAGGCGTAGAGGCCCAGCACCAAGCCCAGCACACCGCACACGACCAGCTGCATGTAGGTGAACTGCGCGGCGAGCGAGACCGTGCGCACGGTCTCGACGCCCGCCTCCGCGACCGTCTGCTCGCCCGTGAGGCCGAAGCCGGCGAAGTTGACGAACCACATGGCCGCGATGAAGCCCACGGTGCCGAAGACGCGGATGGGCGGGAAGTCGCGCACCGTGTCGTGGCCCGTGCTCTTGAGCACCGAGAAGGCCACCGTGTTCGACAGGGCGATCGTGGGCATGTAGAAGGCCACGCTCAGGCAGTAGGCCGTGAAGATCGGGCCGATGGCGGTGGGCAGACCGGCGGCCGTGAGCTCGGTCGCACGGTAGCCGAACCAGGCGGCCAACAGCATGAAGCCCGCGGCGGCGAGGTGCGAGAGGCCCAGCATGCGCTGCGGCTCGACGAACTTGTCGGCCAGGGCGCCGACGACGGCCGGCATGAAGATCGACACCACGCCCTGCGCCACGTAGAACCAGGCGATGTAGTCGCCCAGCCCCACGCGGCCGAGGAAGTTGCCGATGCAGACCAGATAGGAGCCCCACACGGCGAACTGGAGGAAGTTCATGACGATGAGGCGCTGTTTGATTCCCATAGTTTTATGCGGTTTTTGATTCGTTGCGAGCCACGAAAGCGCAGGGGATGCCCCGGCCGGCCGCATGCTTTTCGCCGGGCGGAGGCCTGAGAAGCGCATCCAAAGCGCAGCTAAAGATAGCGAAAATCCGCGCACACGCCACCGGGAAAGACATTTTTTAAATTTTTTCGGCGATTTTTTTTGCAGTTGCGAAATAAAGTTCTACTTTTGCATCACCAAAACGTCATTGAGCTATGGTGTAATGGTAACACAACAGATTCTGGTCCTGTTATTCCAGGTTCGAATCCTGGTAGCTCAACCAAGAAAAGCGATCGGTTTGCCGATCGCTTTTTTCGTTTATCTCCCTGGCGGCGCGTCTCTGCGGAGACGGAAAAGAAAACCCGGCTCTTAGCCGGGGCAGCCCGCAGCCACCCCCGGGCGGAGGGCTGCTCTGTCGGCTGCGCCTCGATCGCACCTCCGCTGGCTACGGGCCGAAAACGCCCTTTACTTTTTACTTGCCACTCCGGCACGTGTTTTGCAACGACTCCACACGACTGCGGACCGATACCGCAGCGAGGTTTCTTCATTTTTAAGTTTGGGTTAACAGTTCGAAAGGGGTGGTTCCCTTTCACGGCAGCAGGCGATCGCGAGGATCCCCTGCTGTTTTTTTGTGCGGCGCCAACACAACGGACCGGCAGCCCCGAAAACACGAACCGGCCCGCCTCTCTCGGAGGCGGGCCGGTCGCATATCATACCCGAGGGCGAGGGTTACTCTGCCTCGAGCCCCATCTTTTCGATCAGGGCGCGCGTCTCGGGCTTGTGGCCGCGGAAGCGTACGTAGAGCTCCATGGGGTGCTCCGTACCGCCCCGCGAGAGGATGTTGCGGCGGAACGACTCCGACACCTCGCGGTTGAAGATCCCCCGCTCCTTGAAGAGCGAGAAAGCGTCGGCCTCCAGCACCTCGGCCCACTTGTAGCCGTAGTAGCCGGCGGCGTAACCGCCCGAGAAGATGTGGGTGAAGGCCGTGGCCATGGCCGTGCCGTCAACCGCGGGCAGCACCTGCGTGGGGGCCATCGAGCACTGCTCGAAGGCTACGACGTCGCCCTCGAAGGGCTCCGTGAGGGTATGCCAGGCCATGTCGGTCATACCGAACGAAAGCTGGCGCACGTTGGCGTAGGCGGCCAGGTAGTTCTGCGCGGCGACGATGCGGTTGACGATCTCGGCGGGCATGGGCTCGCCCGTCTCGTAGTGGACGGCCCACAGGTCGAGGAACTCCTTCTCGGTGGCCCAGTTCTCCATGATCTGCGACGGAAGCTCCACGAAGTCGCGGTAGACGTTGGTGCCCGTGAGCGACTCGTAGCGACCCTCGGCCAGCATGCCGTGGAGCGCATGGCCGAACTCGTGGAGGAAGGTCTCCACCTCGTCGAAGGTCAGCAGCGAGGGCATGGTCGCCGTGGGCTTGGTGAAGTTCATCACCAGCGACACCTGGGGACGCTGCTCGCCCCGCTCGTCGCAGCGCGTGCCGCGGAACTCGGTCATCCACGCCCCGGCGCGCTTCGAGGCGCGGGGGAAGAAGTCGAGGTAGAGCACCGCCATGAAGCGGCCGTCGGCGTCCGTAACGTCGTAGGCCGTGACGTCGGGGTGGTAGACCTCGATCGCAGGGTCGGGCGTGAAGGTGAGCCCGTAGAGCTTCTCGGCCAGAAGGAAGACGCCCCGGATGACGTTCTCGAGCTTGAAGTAGGGCTTCACCACCTCGTCGCTCAGGGCGTAGCGCTCCTGCTTGTACTTCTCCGACCAGTAGGCCCAGTCCCAGGGCATGAGCTCGCCCCCGAGGCCGTGCGCCGCGGCGTAGTCGGCCACGGTGCGGTAGTCGGCGTCGGCCGCGCCCTTGGTGGCGTCGAGCAGCTCCGAGAGGAACGACTGCACGGTCTGCGTCTTCTCGGCCATGCGCTCCTCGAGCACGTAGTCGGCATAGCAGTCGTAACCCAGCAGGTTGGCGATCTTCAGACGCAGCGAGGCGATGCGCCCGACGATCGGGGCATTGTCGTACTCGCCGCCCAGCGCGCGGGCGTTGGAGGCGCGCCACAGCCGCTCCTTGAGCGCGCGGTCGGACGAATAGGTGAGGAAGGGGACGTAGCTCGGAGCCTGGAGCGTCACGGTCCACCCCCGCTCGCCGCGGGCCGCAGCGTCGGCGGCCAGACCCTCGCGCACGAAGGCCGGGAGCTCGGCCACACGCTTCGGGTCGGTGATGTTGAGCGTGAAGGCGTTGGTGGCGGCCAGGGCGTTCTGCCCGAAGCGCAGCGTGAGCTCGGCCAGCTCGGAGGTATACTGGCGGTATAGCTCCTTGTCGGCGTCGGAGAGCGCAGCGCCGTTGCGGGCGAAGCTGCGGTAGGTCTTCTCGAGCAGCATGCGCTGCTCGGTGTCGAGACGCCCGGGGCGCTCGTAGACCGCCTTGACGCGGGCGAAGAGCGCCGGGTCGAGGGCGATGTCGTTGCCCAGCGCCGTGAGCTTGGGCTGCACGGCCAGGGCGATGCGCTCCATCTCGTCCGACGTGTCGGCCGAGAGCAGGTTGTAGAAGACCCCCTCGATGCGGGCGAGCAGCTCGCCCTGGCGCTCGAGCGCCACGATGGTGTTGCCGAACGTGGGCTTTCGGGGGTTGCCAACGATGGCGTCGATCTCGGCGCGGGCGCAGGCGATCGCCGCGTCGAACGCCGGCTCGTAGTGGGAAGGCTCGATGGCCGAGAAGGGCGGCGTGGCGTAGGGGGTCTCCCACGCCGCGAGCAGCGGATTGGTCGTATCCAGTTCGGGCAGCTGCGCCTGCGGGATCGACTGGTCGGCGCAGCCGGCCATGGCACAAAGCGACATAACGGCTAAGAATTTTTTCATGGTTGCTATCGTATGGGAAGATTTATTCGGCTTTCTTTTCGGTCGCGGGCAGCTTCTTGGCGGGCAGCTCGGCGACGGGAGCCGGGCGCTCCATCAGGCCGCGGGCCACGAGCAGGGCCGTCTTGTCGGGATCCGAACCGCAGAAGTCGCGGTAGAGGGTCATGCCGTCGGCCGAGCCGCCGCGCGCGAGCAGCCGTCGGCGGAAGCGGTCGGCAAGCTCGCGGTCGAACAGGTCGCCGCTCGCGCGGAAGCGGTCGAAGGCGTCCTTGTCGAGCACCGCGGCCCACGTATAGAAATAGTATCCGGCCGAGTAGCCGCCGTCGAAGATGTGGGAGAAGTAGGGGTAGCGGTAGCGCGGCTCGATCTGCGGAATGAGGCCCCGCTTGCCGGCCAGCGCCTCGCGCTCGTAGGCCTCGGGATCGAACGGCGCGTATTCGGTCGTCGAGTGGATGTCGAGGTCGGAGAGGGCCGCGGCGATGAGCTCGGTGGTCATGAAGCCCTGGTTGAAGAGCGAGCTGCGGCGCAGCTTCTCGACCAGATGCTGGGGAATCACCTCTCCCGTGCGGTAGTGGAGGGCGTAGTGCTTCAGCACCTCGGGCTCGAAGGCCCAGTTCTCCATGATCTGCGACGGCAGCTCGACGAAGTCGCCCTCGACCTCGGCAAGGCCGCGGTAGCGCACGTCGTGGAAGAGGAAGTGGAGCGCATGGCCGAACTCGTGGAAGAAGGTCTCGGTCTCGTCGAGCGAGAGCAGCGCCGGAGCGTCGCCCACCGGGCGGGTGAAGTTGCAGACGATCGACACCACGGGAGCCACGCGCTCGCCGTCGACATAGCTCTGCTCGACGTAGTTGCCGCACCACGCGCCCTGGCTCTTGCCGTCGCGCGGGAAGAAGTCGAAGTAGAGCACGCCCAGGTGGCTGCCGTCGGTGTCGAGCACCTCGTAGGCCGAGGCCTCGGCGTGGTAGAGGGGCACCGAGACAGGGCGGAAGGAGATGCCGTAGAGGCGGTTGGCCAGGAAGAAGATGCCGCTGCGCACGTTCTCCAGCGCGAAGTAGGGGCGCAGCATCTCCTCGTCGAGGTCGTACTTCTGCTTGCGCAGCTTCTCGGCGTAGTACCACCAGTCCCACGAGGCGAAGACCTCGCCCGGGTGGTCCTTGCGGAAGAGCTCCTCCATCTCGGCCAGCTCGCCCTTGGCGCGGGCCAGGGCCGGGGTCCAGATCTCCTCCAGCAGGGCGTAGACGGCGTCGGTCGTGCGGGCCATCTCGTCGGCCACGACATAGGCGGCGTAGGAGGGATAGCCCAGCAGGTGGGCCTTCTCGGTGCGCAGGCGGATGAAGTCGTTGATGAGCCGGCGGTTGTCGTGCTCGTCGCCGTTGGAGCAGCGGTTCAGATAGCCCTTGTAGAGCCGCTCGCGCAGGCTGCGGTCGGTCGAGTAAGTGAGAAAGGGCAGCAGGCTGGGCTTGTGGAGCGTGAAGATCCACTTGTCCTTGCCCTTGCCCAGCGCCGCGGCCTTCTCGCGCGCGGCGTCGCGCACGCCCGCCGGGAGGCCGCCCAGCTGGTCGGCGCCCAGCTCCAGGGTGAAGCCGTTGTTCTCCGAGAGGATGTTGTTGCCGAACTTGACGGCGGTGACCGACAGCTCCTCGTTGATGGCCGCAAGACGCGCCTTCTTCTCGGCGTCGAGCAGCGCGCCCGAGCGCACGAAGCCCTCGTAGATCTTCTCCACCAGGCGCAGCTGCTCGGCGTCGAGGCCCAGCGAGGCGCGGCGGTCGTAGACCGACTTCACGCGGGAGAAGAGCCGCTCGTCGAGGCGGATGCGGTCGGCGTGGGCCGCCAGGCGGGGCATCAGCTCCTCCTGCAGGGCCTGCATGGCGTCGTCGGTCTCGGCGGCGCACAGCATGCCGAAGACGAGCGACGTGCGCTCGAGCGAGCGGCCCGCCTCGTCGTAGGCCAGGATGGTGTTTTCGAACGTGGGCTCCTCGTCCGAGGCCGTGACGGCGGCGATCTCGGCGTTCATGAGCGACATGCCCTGCTCGAAGGCGGGGAGGAAGTGCTCGACGCGGATCAAATCGAAGGGCGGCACGCCGTAGGGCGTGGTCCACTCGCCGAGCAGGGGATTGTCGCCGTCGCGGCGCGGCGACGAGCACGATACGGCGGTCATAAGCAGCATAAGGGTGAGAAATAAACCGAGTGTACGTTTCATGATTGTTATTTTATATATACCTTTGCGCACGTTTAGAACATAAATAACGTACAAAGGTAGTAATTTAAGCAGCAAAAACGACCCGCCATGCAACTTTTTTACGCCCCCGACCTGGTTCCGCCGCACCACACCCTCTCCGAGGAGGAGTCGCGGCACTGCGTGCGCGTGTTGCGGCTCGCGGCGGGCGACACGCTCCACCTGACCGACGGGCGGGGCACGCTCTACCGTTGCGCCGTGGAGGAGGCCGACGTGCGCCGCTGCACGGTGCGCGTCGAGGAGCGCTTCGACGAGTGGGAGCGCCGCCCCTACCGCCTGACGCTGGCCGTGGCGCCCACCAAGAACGCCGACCGCTACGAGTGGTTCCTCGAGAAGGCCACCGAGGTGGGCGTGGACCGCGTGGTGCCGATCGAGACGGCACGCAGCGAGCGGCGCGTATTCCGGCCGGCGCGCGCCGAGAAGGTGCTCGCGGCGGCCATGAAGCAGTCGCTGAAGGCCTACATGCCCCGGCTCGACCCCCTCACGCCGTTCGAGCGGCTCGTCGCCGAGCCCTTCGCCGGGCGCCGCATGATCGCCCACTGCGACACGCCGCGCAGCGGGGCGGGCAAGCGCTACCTGGCCGCGACGCTCCGCCCGGGCGAGGAGGCTATGGTGCTCATCGGCCCCGAGGGCGACTTCTCGCCCGAGGAGATCGACCGCGCCGTGGCCGCGGGATTCGAGGAGATCACGCTGGGCGACCAGCGCCTGCGTACCGAGACGGCCGCCGTGGCCGCCGCCGTGATGGCCGCCGTGGCCAACGCACCCTCGGGCCCGGACGGGCGGTAGGCCGGGAGGGCTCGGGCTATCGGCGCCCGGACGCCCGGACGCCCGGACACACGGACACACGGACGCACGGACACACGGACAATAAGACAATACGGACGCACGGAGCCCGGATAAACGGGCACACACGACACAAACGATTAAAACCCAAAACGAAGATATGTTTTTCATCTACTCCCTCGCGGCCCTCGCCCTGCTATCGGCGCTGATCTTCGCCGTGCCGCTGCGCGCCAAGGCGTGGACGGCGCTCGCGCTGGTCGGCGTCGGCGCACTGGCCGGTGCCGCATGCGCCATAGGCGTACTGGCCGACGGCACGACGCTCCGCCTCTGGACCACCCCCGGCACCCTCTTCGGCGGCGACTCGGGGTCGATGGACCCCCTCTCGGCGCTCTTCACGCTCGTGATCGCCGTCGGGTCCGTCGCCTCGGTGCTCTACTCGCACGGCTACCTCGAGCATACGCTCGCCCACAAGTCGCCGGCCCACGTATCGCTCCACTACACCGCCCTGGCCACGATGTGCTTCGCCATGCTGGGCGTGGTATGCTCGGACGGCGGCTACTCGTTCCTCTTCTGCTGGGAGCTGATGACCGTGGCCTCGTTCCTGCTGATCCTCTACGACGCCGAGCGGCGCGAGGTGCTGCGCGCGGCGCTCTCCTACCTGCTGATGATGCACGTAGGATTCGCGCTGCTGGTCGTGGGCTTCGTGCGGCTCCACGCCGCGTGCGGCACGGGCGACTTCGCCGCGCTGGGCGACTGCTTCGCCCAGGGGGGCGCGCTGCCGCTCTTCGTGCTCTTCCTCGCGGGATTCGGCATGAAAGCCGGCCTCTTCCCCATGCACGTGTGGCTGCCGGAGGCACACCCCGCAGCCCCGTCGCACGTCTCGGCGCTCATGTCGGGCGTGATGATCAAGACGGGCGTATACGGCATCCTGCGCGTCACGGCCGCCCTGGGCTGCCTGCCCGAACTGCGCACGGCGGGCTTCGTGCTGCTCGCGGCGGGCGCCGCGACCGGCCTGTGGGGCGCGATCCTCGCGGCCTCGCAGAACGACATCAAGCGTCTGCTGGCCTACTCCTCGATCGAGAACATCGGCATCATCCTGCTGGGCCTGGGCACGGCGGCACTGGGCAAGAGCGCGGGAAACCAGCCCATGGCGCTCTGCGGCATCGCCGGCGCGCTGCTCCACACCGTCAACCACTCGTGCTTCAAGTCGCTGCTCTTCTTCGGCGCCGGCAACATCCTCTCGCAGACCCGCACCACAGCCCTCGACCGCCTGGGCGGCCTCATGCGCCACATGCCCCTGACGGGCGGCCTGCTGCTCGCGGGCGCGGCGGCGATATGCGCCCTGCCGCCCCTGAGCGGCTTCGTCTCGGAGTTCGCGATCTACCTGGGTCTGCTCGACGGCGTGGCCTCGGGCAGCGACCCGCTCGCCGCGGCGGCCGGCATCGCCGCACTGGCGCTCATCGGCGGCATCGTGCTGCTGGCCTTCACCAAGCTGTGCGGCACGGTCCTGCTCGGCTCGCCCCGCACGCACGAAGTGGCCGAGGCGTCGGAGGTCGACGGGCTGCGCATCGCCGCCATGGCCCTGCCGCTGGCGGGCATCATCCTCGTGGGGCTCTTCCCGCACACGGCCGTGGAGATCGTGCTGCGCGCCGCCACCAGCCTCACCCCGCTGCCCTCCGAGGCCGCGTCGCTGACGCTCTCTCCCACGCTCGCGGCCGTGGGACGCACGGCCTGGCTGCTCGTGGCCGTCGTCGCCGCGCTCGCCTGTCTGCGCCGCCGCCTGCTGCGCGGCCGCCGCGTCACCGAGGGTCCCACGTGGGGCTGCGGATTCACGGCCGTCAACACGCGCATGCAGTATACGGGCGAGTCGTTCTCCGAGGGGCTCCAGTCGATCGCCACGCACCTCACGCAGGAGCGCGTCGAGGGGCGCTCGGTGGACCGGGGCGAGATATTCCCCGCAGCCCACAACTTCGCCATACGCCGCAAGGACCGCTTCGACCGCCTCTTCTCGGCCTGGTGGGTGGCCCTGCTCCACCAGATCAACGTGCGGGCCATGCGGCTGCGCACGGGCAAGATCAACCACTACCTGCTCTTCGCCCTGGCATTCCTGGGGCTCGTACTCCTGCTTTCTCTGTTCAATCTGCTCTGACGATGGCAATATTCACACTCATTCCGCTGCTGCTCACGGCCCTCGTCATCCCGGGGCTCATCGCCCGCACGCGCGCCCTGCTGGCAGGGCGGCAGGGCATACGCTTCACGCAGCACCTCAGCGACGTCCGCCTGCAACTGAGCAAGGGCGCCGTCTACTCCACCACCGCATCGGCGCTCTTCCGCGCCGCGCCCTCCGTCTATCTGGGGGCGGCGCTCGTCGCGGCGCTCTTCATCCCGGTGGGCGACCTCCGACCGCTGCTCTCCTTCGACGGCGATCTGGTAGCCTTCGCCTACACGCTGGCGCTGGGCCGCTTCGTGCTGATCCTGGCCGCCATGGACACCGGCAGCCCCTTCGAGGGGATGGGCGCCAGCCGCGAGGCGCTCTACGGCGCGCTGGTCGAACCGGGGCTGATGCTCACGGCCGCCACGCTGGCCCTCGTGTCGGGATACACCTCCTTCGAGCGCATCTTCGCCGCCGGGGCCGGCGACGACATCCGCATGGCGGCGATCCTGCTCGTGGCGGCCTACATCCTCCTGCGCATCCTCTTCACCGAGAGCGGCCGCATACCGGTCGACGATCCGCGCACCCACCTCGAGCTGACGATGGTCCACGAGGTGATGTGCCTCGACTTCGCGGGCGTGGACCTGGCGATGATCAAGATCGCCGGATGGATCAAGAGCGCCGCGCTGGCGATGCTCGCGGCCGACGCCATCGCGGCCCCCTTCGGCGGCGCGTGGTGGATCGCCGCGCCCGCGGCCGCGCTCGCGGCCGGGATCCCCATCGGCATCGTGGAGTCGACACAGGCGCGCAACAAGCTCGTGCGCAACACCACCTTCATCCTCATCACCGCAGCCATGGCCGCGCTGGCCCTCTTCGCCGCCTTCCTGCTGCGCCACAACCTCGTCACACTCGAATGATACTCCCGCTCATCCTCCTCTACGTCATCTCGCTCGTCTACCTGGCCATCACCGAGCGATTCCGCAACTTCGCTTCGATCATGGCCCTGCAGGGGTGGCTGCTCTTCCTCGTGGCCCTCGTGCGGCTGCACGCCATACACCCAGCCGAGCTCGCGTTCATCGCCTGCGAGACACTCCTCTTCAAAGGGGTGCTCGTGCCGGCGCTGCTCTTCGCCGTGATCCGCAAGACGGGCATCAGCCGCGTGCGCACCTCCGGGTCGTCGCAGTTCCGCTCGCTGCTGCTCTCTTTCGCCGCGCTCGTCGTCAGCGTCTCGGTTACCTATCTGGTCGCAGACGCCTCGGCCGACCGCCTCTTCTTCGGGGTGGCGCTGTATGCCCTGCTGAGCGGTCTGGTGCTGATCGTCATGCGCACGCGCATCTTCTCCCACATGGTCGGATTCCTCACCATCGAGAACGGCGTGTTCCTCTTCTCGACGGCCATAGGCGTGGAGATGCCGCTGCTGATCAACGCCGCCATCCTGCTCGACATCCTCATGTCGGTGCTCATGCTCGGCCTGTTCTTCACTAAGATCGACCGCACGATCCACGCCATCGACGCCGATTCGCTCACCCGTGTAAAGGACTGACACCATGATAATCTATCTGCTCGCATCCATCCTGGTCGCCGCGGCGGCCTTCGTCGTGCGCGGCCGCCGGACGCTCTACGCCGTCGGCGCGCTCTTCTACGCCGTGCAGCTGGCGCTGCTGACCGTGCTCTGCTGCGGCGCGGCCCCGCAGAGCCAGGCGGGCGGCCTGTTCGTCTTCGACGCCCCGGGCACGCTCTTCTACGGACTGCTCACGCTGGTCTCGATCTACGCCTTCCACCACTCGGAGGCATACCTCAAGGCGAGCGACATCGGCCACCTGCGCACCTATTCGGGCCTGATGATGCTGCTCACGACGGCCATCGCCGGCGCCTACTTCGCCGACAACCTCGCCGTGACGTGGATCTTCCTGGAGGCCACGACCCTCTGCTCGGCGGGCCTGATCTACTACCGCCGCACGGCCCCGGCGCTCGAGGCGGCGTGGAAATATCTGTTCGTATGCTCGACGGGCATCGCCATGGCCTACCTGGGCATCCTGCTGCTGGCGGGCGCCTCGCACGGCGGGTCGCTGGGCTACGCCGCAGTCGGCGCCGCCCTGCCGGGAGCCAACCCCCTCTATCTGAAGATCGCATTCCTGCTCATCCTCACGGGATACAGCTGCAAGATGGAGCTATTCCCGCTCTACACCGTGGGCGTCGACGCCAACTTCGCCGCCCCGGCGCCCGCATCGGCGCTCATATCCACGGGGCTGGTCAACGCCGGGTTCCTGGCCATACTGCGCGTATACAAGCTCTACGCCGCCACCGAAGTATTCCCCTGGGTAAGGGGCGTGCTGCTCGCGGCGGGCGTGCTGTCGCTGGGCGTGGGGGCCCTCTTCCTGCGCCGCACCAACAACTACAAGCGCTTCCTATCCTACTCGACGGTCGAAAACATGGGCATAGCAGCCATAGGACTGGGCATAGGGGGCGCGGGCGTGTGGGCCGCCGTGTTCCACGTGGTGTGCCACACGCTGGTCAAGAGCAGCCTCTTCCTGCAAATGGGCGTCGTGCGCCAGGTATACGACGGATACCGCATCAACCGGCTGGGCGACTACATGCGCATCAACCGCGTGGGCGCCGTGGGGCTGATGGCGGGCATGGTGGCGCTGGTGGCATTCCCGCCCTCGCCCCTGTTCGTATCCGAGCTGATGATCCTCTCGGAGGCTGCGGCCACGGAGCGCTGGTGGCTGCTCGCACTGCTGCTGCTGCTCACCTGCATCGTCATATACTCGTTCTGCTCGCGCATGATCCGCCTCTGCTACCAGCCCAACCAGGACCAGCTCCACCCCTCGGGCGTCGACCGGGCGCTCTCGTGGTCGGCCCTCTCGCTGCTCGTAGCGGCCCTCGTCATCGGATTCTGGCAGCCGGCGCTGCTCCAACGCATCATCACCGAAATCGCCACCCTATGAACTACTTCGTAACCGACAATACGGCCCCGGCGGTCGCGCTGGCCGACATCCCCGAGAGCCCCTACGCCGCCTTCTACGACGACCTCGCCGAGCGGCTCGCCGACGCGCGCTACCACGTGGGCCACTACTTCGCCCTGCCCGACGGCGACCGCCTGCGTTTCTTCCTGGTGCTGCTCGACGACGCCGAGTCGCGCATCCTCCTCGCCTCGCACGCCATGGGATACTACGACGACACGGCCCTGCGGTCGCTCACGGCGCTGCACGCGCAGATGCACCCCTTCGAGCGCGACATCGCCGAGCGCTTCGGCGTGCGCTTCGACCAGATGCCGTGGGACAAGCCCCTGCGCCACCCCCACGACCGCTTCGACCGCCGAAGCACGATGGACGACTACCCCTTCTACGCGATGGAAGGCGGATCGCTCCACGAGGTCAACGTGGGCCCGATCCACGCCGGCATCATCGAGCCGGGGGCCTTCCGCTTCGTATGCAACGGCGAGCAGGTGCTCCACCTCGAGATCGCGCTGGGCTACCAGCACCGCGGCGTAGAGGAGGCCTTCGCCGCGACGCACAACCGCCTGCGGCAGATGTGTCTGGCGGAAGCCGTGGCGGGCGACAGCGCCGTGGCCCACGCCACGGCATTCGCCGAGGCCGTGGAGAAGCTCACCGGCCGCCCGCGCCCCGCGGAGCTCGAACGCGAGCGGGCCGTGGCGCTCGAGCTCGAGCGCATGGCCATGCAGATCGCCGACACGGGGGCCCTCTCGATGGACGTGGGCTACCAGCTGGGGCAGGTGGCCTCGGAGGCGCTGCGCACGATGACCATCAACACCACGCAGGCGTGGTGCGGCAACCGCTTCGGCAAGGGGCTCGTGCGGCCCCACGGCACCGACCACCCCCTCACGGCAGAGAAGGCGGCGATGATCCGCCGCAACACGGCCGAGATCGCCCGCCGCTACGCCGAGGTGCGCCGCGACATCGAGAACTCGCCCACGCTGCTGGCACGCTTCGAGCAGTGCGGCATCGTCGCCGAGACCGAAATGGCCCGCATAGGCGGCGTGGGCCAGGCGGCGCGCGCCAGCGGCCTGCGACGCGACATCCGCACCTCGCACCCGTGGGGCGTCTACGCCAAGGAGCTGCACCACACGCCCGTGACGATGCCCGACGGCGACGTGATGGCCCGTCTGGAGGTGCGCTGCCGCGAGGTGGCGCGCTCGGCGGAGTATGTCGAGCGGCTGGTCGCGGAGTTCGACCAGAAGTATGCCGCGGCGGAGAGCCCCTGCGGACGTCCCGACTACGACGCCCCGCTGGCGCCCTCGTCGCTCGCCGTGGGTCTGGTCGAGGGGTGGCGCGGCGAGACGTGCCACGTGGCGGTGACCGACGCCGAGGGGCGCATCGCCGCCTGCCGCATCAAGGATCCCAGCCTCCACAACTGGCTGGCGCTGGCGCTGGCCGTGCGCGGCGAGGGGATCTCCGACTTCCCGATCTGCAACAAGAGCTTCAACCTCTCCTACTGCGGGCACGACCTCTAAATGGAAAGTTGAAAATTGAAAATGGAAAATTGAACGCGATATGATCTTTCCGAAAATAAGGGTGCTGCTCAGCCACGGCAGGCAGGCCATTCCCGATCTGGACGCCGTGGAGCTCACCGAAGAGTTCCGGGGGCGGCCCGAGCTCACCGAGCCTGCCGACGCGGAGGCACGCGCCGAGCTCGAGAGCGCCGCAGCCATTTGCCCCACGGGGGCGATCGCCACGGCCCCCTTCGCACTCGACCTGGGGCGCTGCCTCTTCTGCGGCGAGTGCGCGCGGCGCGCACCCCGCTCGATCCGCTTCACCAACGACTACCGCATGGGCGCGCCCACGCGCGAAGGACTCGTCGTCCGCCCGGGCGACCGCTGCGTGGCGTTCGACCCCGCCGCCGTGCGGCCCGAGATCGGGCGCTACTTCTCCCGCTCGCTCCAGCTGCGCGAGGTCTCGGCCGGCGGCGACGCCTCGGTGGAGATGGAGCTGGGCGCCACGGGCAACGTGAACTTCGACTTCGGGCGCTTCGGCGTGGGCTTCACCGCCTCGCCGCGCCACGCCGACGGCGTGGTGGTATCGGGCCCCGTCACGGCCAACATGGCCGAGGCGCTGGAGATCTGCTGGGAGGCGGTGGCCGAGCCCAAGATCCTCGTGGCGTGCGGCACCGACGCCTGCTCGGGCGGTCTCTTCGCCGGGAGCCGCGCCGTAGACCGCTCCTTCTTCGAGCGCCACGGCGTCGACCTCTGGCTGCCGGGAAACCCCACGCACCCGATGGTCTTCATCGACGGAATCCGCACCCTCCTGGGCAAGAAAAAACGCGGATAGCATGCAGCCGCTCCGCGTTATCTTCTCTTCGTTCTTCAAGATCGGGCTCTTCACCTTCGGCGGGGGATACGCCATGATCCCCATCATCGAGCGCGAGATCATCGACAGCCGCCGATGGATCGACCGCCGGGAGTTTCTCGACCTGCTGACCCTGGCGCAGTCGGTGCCGGGGCCGATCGCCGTCAACACCTCCGTATTCGTGGGCTACAAGGTCAGCGGGCTGCGGGGCGCCGCGGCGGCGCTCGCGGGGGCCGTGCTGCCGTCGTTCGCCATCATCCTCCTCGTCGCCCTCTTCTTCGCCGGCATACGCGAAAATGAGGTCGTCGACGCGGCGTTCAAGGGGATGCGCCCGGCCGTAGTGGCGCTCATCATCGGCCCCGTCGTCTCGCTCGCACGCGGCATGCACCCCGCCCTCTACGCCGTCATCGCCGCCGCGGCCCTGGCCATATGGGGCCTCGGGTGGTCGCCCGTCGCCGTGCTCGCGGCGGCCGCAGCAGCGGGTATCGCGTGGGAGCTGGGGATGGCACGCAAAGCGGGAAGAAAAATGGAAAGTTGAAAATTGAAAATTGAAAAACTTCAGATCCTTCGCTTTGCTCAGAATGACACGACAGGAGTGTTCAGGATGATAAAGCTCAAGGCCCTCGGCTCTTAGCCGGGCAGCCCGCAGCCACCCGGCGCGGAGGGCTGCTCGTTTTACTCGCCTGCCCCTCCGCTGGCAGCGGTCTGAAAACGGATTGAAAATGGAGCGTTAAAAATAAGGAAACCCCGGCAAAGTCGGGCGGGCCGCAGCCTCCGGCGGCGGAGGCCCGCACTTCGCTCGCGCTCGGCGGGCTCCGCAGGCAGCGCCCCGAAAACAGATAGCTTTCAACCCGCCATTTTCAACTTTTCACTTTTTACTTTATCACTTTTCACTTCGACACGGTCATGCTCCTGCTCCAACTCTTCCTCAGCTACCTCAAGATCGGTTTCTTCGGCTTCGGCGGCGGCTACGCCATGCTCTCGCTCATACAGAACGAGGTGGTCGTGCGCCACGCCTGGATGACCAACGCCCAGTTCGCCGATATCGTGGCCGTGTCGCAGATCACCCCGGGGCCCATAGCCATCAACTCGGCGACCTACGTGGGCTACACCGTCGGGGCGCAGATGGGCCCCGCCTACGGCGTCGCGGGATCGCTCGTGGCCACCTTCGCCGTCTGCCTGCCGTCGCTCACGCTGATGATCCTCGTGGCGCGCTTCTTCCTGCGGCTCAAAAACAACCGCCTGGTCGAGGGGGCCATGCGCGGCATGCGCCCCGTGGTGATCGGCATGATCGCCGCCGCGGCCCTGCTGCTCATATTCCCGCACAGCGACGCCCCGGGCGACCGCAACTTCATCGACGCCTGGAGCTGGCTGCTCTTCGGCGGCGTGTTGGCCGGCTCGTGGCGCAAGGTGAACCCCATACTCATGATCGTCCTTTCGGCCGCGGCGGGCATCGCGATCTACTATCCCTACTAAATCAGAGCGCCGCGAGCAACGCCCCGCCCGTCACGAGGAGCAGCACGAAGGCCGCCAGGCAGATCAGGCCGAGCAGCGCCACGAGGAAACCCAGGCACCCCCAGCGGCTCTCGCCGCCGGGCAGCGGGTCGGTGGCCAGCACGACGATGAGCCCGACGAGCGGCGTGAAGAGCAGGCTCAGGAGAAACGCCCAGCCGAAGCCGATGCGCCGGCGGCTGCCGATGATTCCGACGAGCACCACGAAGAAAGTGCCGCTCAGGATTCCGAACAGAAGAGTCAGCAAAGGCATAAATCAACAGTTTTCACTTCTCACTTTTTACTTTTCACCTACCGCACGAAGCGGTAGTAGGTCCCCAGCGGCAGCTGCTTCCCGCCGCGGTCGGCGAAGCAGAGCTCGCCCCACTGCTCCTCGCGCGGAGGACCGAAGGCCTGACGCACGGCAGTGCGGGCCAGCGTCGAGGAGAGACCCATCGAGTAGAGATTCAGTACAAGAAACGCGCCGGAGGGCTCCAGCAGCTGCGCGCAGCACTCCAGCATCTGGCAGAGGCTCTCCTCGAGCACCCACTTCTCGCCGTTGGCGCCGCGGCCGTAAGCCGGAGGGTCGAGAACGATGCCCCGGTAGCGGCTGCCGCGGCGCAGCTCGCGCTGCACGAACTTCATGGCGTCCTCCACGATCCAGCGCACACCCTCCAGACCGCTCGCCTCCATGTTCTCGCGGGCCCACGTGACCACCTGCTTCACGGAGTCGACGTGGGTCACCTCGGCACCCGCGGCCCGCGCCGCCAGCGTGGCGCCGCCCGTGTAGGCGAAGAGGTTGAGCACGCGCGGCGCGGCGGCGCCGGCGGCCAGACGCGTGCACTGCTCGTGGATGAACTCCCAGTTGGCGGCCTGCTCGGGGAAGATTCCCACATGCTTGAACGACGTGAGCCCCAGCCGCATGCGCAGCCGCATGCGCTCCGAAGAGTAGGTCACCGTCCAGCGCTCGGGCATGCCCGGGCGCAGGCGCCACTCGCCCCGCTCGTCGCTGCGCGCGTCGCGCAGGAACGAGGCGTCGGCACGCCGCCACTCGGCCTCGGCGAGCGACGGCCGCCAGAAGGCCTGCGGCTCGGGACGCCGCGTCACATAGGAGCCGAAGCGCTCCAGCTTCTCGAAATTGCCCGTGTCGAGGAGTTCGTACTCCCCGAACGGAGGTATCAGCAGTTGTTGCATGGCCGAAAGATCGAAAAACGGTCCCACCGCCTCCAAGGGCAGTGGGACCGCATGGTGATTGGACGAATTATCTCACGGGGGTGAGCAGGAAGCGGAAGGCATACTCGCCCGCGGGCAGCATGTGCTCCGGCTCGGGCAGGCGGCCCCAGCTGTTGACGCAGCCCAGACCCATCTGCGCCGCCTCGAACACGACGCAGGTCTCGTTGCGCTCGCGGAGCGTGCCCGAGTGCTGCTGGGGCGGGAAGTTCGAGACGTCGAGGTCCTCCACGCGGTAGCGCAGCGCCGAAGCCGAGAAGGGGGCGTCGGCGGCGATCAGCAGCCCGGCGCCGGCCGAATCGCCGACCCGCCACCAGCGCAGGTCGGAGTGGGTGCCCGACTCCTGCGGGCGGACGTAGCCCAGGTGGTACTGGTCGGCCACGCGCTGCGCGTAGCGGCCCAAGTCGGCCGACGAGAGGCGGTCGCTGTAGTTTTCGTGGGCGCCGCGGCCGTAGAACTCCAGACGGTCGTAGCGCGCCGGCATCTCCATGCGCATGCCGAAGCGCATGAGACCCGGAGCGTCGGCCGAAACCTGCTCCAGCCGCTCCTCGACAAGCATCTCGCCCTCGCCGTTGATGCGGTAGGTCATGGCCAGCACGCCCCCGACAGAGGGCAGCTCGTAGCGGGCCTCGACCACAGCCTCCGAGCCGTCGACCTTCGCCTCGAAAGCCTTGAGCCGCAGGTCGGGGCGCTTCCACGCAGCGTATTTGTAGTGCAGCCCGGCGCCCAGGTCGTTCTCGGTCGGGGCGCGCCAGAACTCGGGACGCAGCGACGAGCCCTCGGCCAGCATCTCGCGGCCGCGCACGCGGTAGCCGCTCACGAAGCCGTCGCGGCCGAAGAAGATCTCGAACCGATCGCCCTCGACGCGCGTGCCGCGCTCCCAGCGCGTCACCTCGACGCTGCGCTCCGACGCGGGAAGCACGAAGCCGGCGGCGCAGTCGAAGGTCTTGACCGACAGCTGCTGGCGCGCCACCGTGAAGCCGGCGGGCAGCAGCGCCGAGGGCTGACGGAGGCTGTAGGCCACGTCGACCAGGATCTCGCGCGCCGCGGGATCGAAGTCCGCAGCCGTGAAGCCCAGAGCGACGGTGCGGCGCTGCTGGGGCGCGACATCGAGCCGCTCCACGCGGCCGCGCTTGGTTACCGTGCCCTCCTGCACGATCCGCCACTCGAGCTCGTAGGCCTCGAGCCCTACGAAGAAGTTCTCGTTGTAGACCTCCACGAGGCCCTTCTGCAGGTCGACGGCCGAAGTCCAGATGTTCTGGTACTGGCGCTGCACCTCGTAGGCGTGGGGGTGGAGCGAGCGGTCGGCGGCGATCACGCCGTTGGAGTTGAACGAGTTGTCGGTGGCGTCGTAGTTGTTGAAGTCGCCGCCGTAGAGGAACGTGGGCTTGCCGTCGGCCTCGTAGCGCACGAGCGCCTGGTCGACGAAGTCCCAGATGAAGCCGCCCTGGTAGTTGGGGTACTTGCGCACGAGGTCCCAGTAGGTGTCGAAACCGCCCATGGAGTTGCCCATCGCGTGGGCGTACTCGCACTGGATCAGCGGCTTCGAGGGGTTCGACTCGCAGTAGCGGCGGCACCACTCGTAGTCGGCGTACATCGGGCAGGCGATGTCGGTGAACTCCTTCTTATCGATCTCGCTGCGGTTGCCCAGCGCCTGCTCGTAGTGGACCGGGCGCGAGGGCTCGTTCTCCTTGATCCAGCGGTAGCACGCCTCGAAGTTGGGGCCCATGCCCGCCTCGTTGCCCAGCGACCAGATGATGACCGAAGGGTGGTTGCGGTCGCGCTCCACCATGCGGCTGTTGCGCTCCAGGTGCGCCCGGGCGTAGAGCGGGTTCTTGGCCAGCGTCTCGGGACCGTAGCCCATGCCATGCGACTCGATGTTGGCCTCGTCGAGCACGTAGATGCCGTAGCGGTCGCAGAGGTCGTACCAGACAGGGTCGTCGGGGTAGTGGCACGTGCGCACGGCGTTGACGTTGAGTTCCTTCATGATGCGGATGTCCTCGATCATGCGCTCGCGGCTCACCACGTAGCCCGTCAGCGGGTCGATCTCGTGGCGGTCGACGCCCTTGATGAGGATGGGCTGGCCGTTGAGCAGCAGCTGGCCCCCCTTGATCTCCACCGTACGGAAGCCCACGGCCTGCGCCACAGTCTCGGTCACGCGCTTGCCGCCGTCGAGCACGCCTACCTCCAGCGTGTAGAGGTTCGGCGTCTCGGCCGTCCACTTGGCGGGGTTCTCCACCGCCAGCTCGCATGTGGCGCGCCCGGCCGAGGGCGTCAGCGCCTCGCGGGCCACGGCATCGCCGGCGGCATCGAGGAGCCGGACCACCAAGCCCTTGACCTGGGGCGTGGTCTGCATCTCGACGCGCAGCACGCCGTCGCGGTAGTCGGCGTCGAGCGCCGGGGTGATGTGGATGTCCTGCAGGTGGGCGCGGTCGCGGGCCGTCAGCGCGACGCCGCGCGCGATGCCCGAGAAGCGCCAGAAGTCCTGGTCCTCGAGGTAGGTGCCGTCCGACCAGCGGAACATCTGCAGGGCGATGAGGTTCTCGCCCGGGCGCACGAACTTCGTCACGTCGAAGTCGGCCGCGAGCTTGCTGTCCTCGCTGTAGCCCACGAACTTGCCGTTGATCCACACGTAGACGTTGGACGTGGCCGAGCCGATCGAAAGGGTGATCTGCTTGCCCGCCCATGCGGCCGGCACGGAGAAAGTGCGGCGGTAGGAGCCCACGTGGTTCTCGGCCTCGGGCACCAGGGGCGGATTGTTGGCGTAGTTGCCGCGCCAGGCGTAGCCCACGTTGACATAGATCGGGTCGCCGTAGCCGTTGAGCTCCCACATGCCCGGAACGGGCATGCGGCCCCACGCCTTGTCGTCGTAGTCCGTGCGCCAGATCCCCTCGGGGCGCTCGCCGGCGTCGCGCACCCAGTCGAAGCGCCATACGCCGTCGAGCGACAGCCGCTCGCCGGCATCGAAGGCCGCCCGCATGGGCAGCCGGTTGATCTCGTTGATGGCAGGATCCTGCCACTCGCGGCCCGTCTGGGCCGTCGCCGCGCCCGCCGCCAGAAGCAGCGAGGCGAGCATCGCAAAGGTTCTTTTCATGGTCGTTTATCGGTTGTTCGTCTTGTTCGGTCGCGGTGTCCGGCGTGTCGCGCCGGGGCGGGGCGTGCGGCCCTCGTCGACGAGCGCCATCTCGCACCGACGGCAATCGAAGTCGAGGCGGTAGCGGTGGGAGCCCCGCTCGAGGTAGAGATCGCCCTGAAGACGCGGACGCCCGCGCAGGCACTCGCCGATCTCGCGGCGGATGCAGTAGGCCGAGCGGAGCACGCAGGCACCCTCGGTCGAGGGGGCCAGCTCGAGCGGCGGGTCGATCTGCTCCACCCCGTGGTCGCGGTAGAAGCGCTCCGCGAGGCGGTTGGTGACGTTCTGGTCGGCCCCCAGGCGCGTCGCGGGATAGCGCGCCGCAGGGTCCTCGGCAAGGATCAGATGGGGCAGCCGCAACCCGAGCCGCGCGCGCAGCAGCGCGTCGAGGCACTCGCGGCGCAGCGACGCCACCAGCGACGCCGGCACGAAGCGCTCCGCACCGCGCACCGCGACCTCGCGCACGGCGAAGATCGTGTCGCCCGAGCGCCGGGCCTGCGCCCCGATCGCCGCGGCGTTGGCCCCGGGGTTCTTCGCAGGGGCGGCCTCGCACGGCAGCGCCGCCCGGGCCGTCACCCCCTCGCAGTCGGTGCAGCGCATGCGCACCTCGTGCTCCGCCACCTCCACCTCGGCGCGGGCGGCGATCACGCGGCGCGTGCGGCTGCGCTCGAGCGCCTGGTGGAAGAGGCGGTCGTAGTTGCGGCGCACCTCGGCGCCCGCGACGATCCCCTCCATGCGGTTGGGGCGGATCCACGCCCCGTCGACGACGTTGACGCGGGTGCCCGAGGCCCCGTCGCGCCCGACGAAGCAGATCCCGTCGCCGGGGGCCAGCGCAGCGGCGCCGCCCTCCAGCAGGAAGCGGTCGCGGCCCACGCGCGCCACGCGGCCCACGCACTCGCCCACGGCCTTCGGCGTGTCGAACGAGGCGACGCCGGCGCGGCGGCCGTCGAGGAAATACTCGCTCTCGCCGCGCGTGAAGCTCTTGGCGGGGTCGGGCTCGAAGTCGGGGAGGCTCTCCCCCACCGAGGCGCGCCGCAGCTCCGGCCGCAGGGCCAGCGCCTCGTCGACGGCCCGACGGTAGTAGGCCACCACGTTCTTTATATAGTCGGTATCCTTCAGCCGGCCCTCGATCTTGAGCGACCGTACCCCGGCGTCGAGGAGGTCGCCCACCCGCGCCGCGAGATTCATGTCGCGCACCGACAACAGGTGCTTGCCCGCCACGTAGGTGCGGCCCCGCCCGTCGGTGAGGTCCCACGAGAGGCGGCAGGGCTGGCTGCACGCCCCGCGGTTGCCGCTGCGCTCCGACATCGAGCGCGAGAGGAAGCAGCGGCCGCTGTAGCCCACGCAGATCGCGCCGTGGACGAAACACTCGACCTCGGCCTGCGTGGCGGCGCACACGGCGCGGATCTCGTCGAGCGAGAGCGCCCGCTCCAGGATCACGCGCGCGAAGCCCGCCTCTCCCAGGAAGCGGGCCTCGTCGGGGGTGCGGATGCCCGTCTGCGTCGAGGCGTGGAGCTCGACCGGAAGGTCCATGCGCCGCAGGGCCATGTCCTGCACGATCAGCGCGTCGACGCCCGCGGCGATGAGCGCCCGGGCTTCGCGCTCGGCCTCGGAGAGCTCGTCGTCGCGCAGCAGCGTGTTGAGCGTGGCGTGGACCCGCACGCCGTAGCGGTGGGCGTACTCCGCCACGCGGGCGATCTGCTCGGGGGTGTTGGCCGCCGCATGCCGCGCGCCGAAGCGCGCACCGCCGATATAGACGGCGTCGGCGCCGTAGTCCACGGCGGCCACGGCGGAGGCGTAATCCCGGGCGGGGGCGAGCAGTTCGATCGGTTTCACGAGCAGATAAGAGGGGTGTATGTCGGTACAAAGATACTATTTTTCATGGAACGACCCTCCGTTTTCGGAATTTTCACTATATTAGCTTCGATTTTCAAGCACACAACACCGACACATGAACAGCAGACTCCTTCTCGGCGGCGCACTCGTCGCCGGCGCGGCAGCGGCTCCCTCGTGCTCCGAAGCACCCAAAGCCAAGGCCCCGCGGCCCAACATCCTCTTCATCCTGGCCGACGACCTGGGTTACGGCGACCTCGGCTGCTACGGACAGCAGCGATTCCCGACCCCCCACATCGACGCTCTGGCCGCCAGCGGCATGCGCTTCACGCAGTGCTACTCGGGAACGACCGTCTCGGCGCCCTCGCGCTCGTGCCTCTTGACGGGCACCCACTCGGGACACACCCCCATCCGCGGCAACGTCGAGCAGCAGCCCGAAGGGCAGTTCCCGCTGCCCGACGACGCGGCCTCGCTCTTCCTGGGTCTGAAGCAGGCGGGATACCGCACCGGCGCCTTCGGCAAGTGGGGCCTGGGATTCATCGGCTCGACGGGCGACCCCGCACGGCAGGGCGTAGACCGTTTCTACGGCTATAACTGCCAGCTGCTGGCACACAGCTACTACCCCGACCACCTCTGGAGCGACGCGGAGCGCGTCGAACTGGAGGACAACACCGACGCGGTGCCCTACGGACAGGGGACCTACGCCCCCGACCTGATCCATGCCGAGGCGCTGCGCTTCCTCGACGAACAGCAGGCCGACGAGCCCTTCTTGCTCTTCTACCCCACGACGATCCCCCACGCCGAGCTCATCATCCCCGAGGACAGCATCATGCAGCGCTTCCGCGGGATGTATCCCGAGACCCCCTACAAAGGCTGCGACAGCGGCCCGGGCTTCCGCCACGGCGGATACTGCTCGCAGACGCACCCCCGCGCCGCCTTCGCGGCGATGGTCACGCGCCTGGACCACTACGTGGGCGAGCTGGTGGAGAAGCTCCGCGAGAAGGGGATGCTCGAGAACACGCTCATCGTCTTCGCCAGCGACAACGGCCCCCACATGGAGGGCGGCGCCGACCCCGACTTCTTCGACAGCAACGGCATCTTGCGCGGCTACAAGCGCGACCTCTACGAGGGCGGCATCCGCGTGCCGATGATCGCCGTATGGCCCGGCCACATCGCCCCGGGCACCACCACCGACTTCGCCTGCGCATTCTGGGACATCCCCTTCACCTTCGCCGACGCGGCGGGAGCCCCGGCTCCCGAGGGCGACGGCGTGAGCCTCATGCCGCTGCTCGAGGGCCGCGAGGGCATCCAGCAGCAGCACGACCACCTCTACTTCGAGTTCATGGAGCTGGGCGGCCGGCAGGCCGTGCGCCAGGGGCCGTGGAAGCTGCTCCACCTGGGCATCCGCAGCCAGAATCCGCGCTGGGAGCTCTACAACATCGACGAGGACCCCTCGGAGCAGCACGACCTGGCGGCCGAGCACCCCGAGAAGGTCGAGGAGCTGCGGGCGCTGATGGTCCGCGAGCACGTCGACGACCCGGCATGGCCGCTCTTCGGCAAAAAATAGGCTGAACCCCCGGTCCGAAAAATTCGGCGCGAAGCGAACGACTTTGCGCCGAATTTCGTATTTTTGCAATTCGTAACGACGACAAACACAAAAAGCGAAATACCATGCTCACACTCAAGCAAATCCGCGACGACCGCGAGGCCGCCGTGCGCAAACTCGCCAAGAAGGGCGTCGACGCTGCGGCCGCCATCGACCGCATCGTCGCGCTCGACGACCGCCGCAAGGCGCTCCAGGCCGAGCTCGACTCGACGCTCGCCGCACAGAACAAGGCCGCCAAGCAGATCGGCGCCCTCATGGGTCAGGGCCGCCGCGACGAGGCGGAGGAGCACAAGCGCTTCGTCGGCGAGCTGAAGGAGCAGTCGACGCGCCTGCAGGAGGAGTCGAAGAGCGTGCAGGACGAGTTGCAGACGCTGCTGGTCACACTGCCCAACTTCCCCGCCGAGATCGTGCCCGAGGGGCGCACGGCCGAGGACAACCTCGTGGTGAAGCTCGTGGAGAGCTACACCCCGCTGCCCGAGAACCCGCTGCCCCACTGGGAGCTGGCGCGCAAGTACGACATCATCGACTTCGACCTGGGCGTGAAGCTCACCGGCGCCGGATTCCCCGTCTACAAGGGCAAGGGCGCGCGGCTGCAGCGCGCGCTGATCAACTACTTCCTCGACTGCAACACGCAGGCCGGATACCTCGAGGTCGAACCCCCGGTGCTGGTCAACGAGGCCTCGGGATTCGGCACGGGACAGCTCCCCGACAAGGAGGGGCAGATGTACCACGCCACGGCCGACAACTTCTACCTGGTGCCCACGGCCGAGGTGCCCGTGACGAACATCTTCCGCGACGTGATCCTCGACGAGAAGGACTTCCCCGTGCGGATGACCGCCTACACCCCCTGCTTCCGCCGCGAGGCCGGATCCTACGGCAAGGACGTGCGCGGACTGAACCGCCTGCACCAGTTCGACAAGGTGGAGATCGTGCAGCTGGCGCTGCCCGAGCGCTCCTACGAGGCGCTCGACGGCATGGTGGCCCACGTCGAGGGGATCGTCCGCTCGCTCGGGCTGCCCTACCGCATCCTGCGCCTGTGCGGCGGCGACATGTCGTTCACCTCGGCGCTGACCTACGACTTCGAGGTATACTCCGAGGCGCAGAAGCGCTGGCTGGAGGTGTCGTCGGTGTCGAACTTCGAGTCGTTCCAGGCCAACCGTCTGAAGCTCCGCTACCGCGACGCCGAGAAGAAGACGCAGCTGGCCCACACGCTCAACGGCTCGTCGCTGGCCCTGCCCCGCATCGTCGCCGCGCTGCTGGAGAACAACCAGACCGCAGAGGGCATCCGCATCCCCGAGGTGCTGATTCCCTACACGGGTTTTGATATTATCAAATAATATCCTATATTTGCTTTTGCAAACACACTTCATTAACGAATAAACATCAAGACCATGGCTTACAAAATCACTGACTCCTGCGTCGCCTGCGGTACCTGCATCGGCGAGTGCCCCGTAGAGGCGATCTCGGCCGGCGACATCTATGTCATCGACGCCGACAAGTGCATCGACTGCGGCACCTGCGCAGGCGTCTGCCCGAGCGAGGCGATCGTTTCGGAGTAACTTCCCGGACGAGTCGAAGCGAAAGGGCGTGTGTCGGAATGAAGATTTCGGCACACGCTCTTTTATTAGGTGTGTAAGAATGATCGTTTTTCATCCACCCATCTCCGCCCCATGAACGATTTCGAAAAGATGACCTCGGGCCGCTGGCTCTACGGCATAGTTCCCCCGATCACCGAGGCGCTCGAACGGACCAAGGAGCTGCTCTTCCGCTTCAACGCTCTCGCGCCGTCGCTCGCCGCGGAGCGCGAGGCCCTGCTGCGGCAGCTGCTGGGCCGCACGGGCCGACGGTTCACGATCCACAGCCCTTTCCACTGCGACTTCGGCGAGCAGATCTCCGTCGGCGAGGATTTCGTCGGCAACCTGGGCCTCACGATCCTCGACGAGGCGCCGGTCACCATCGGCGACCGCGTCTTCATCGGCCCCCACTGCGGCCTCTACACCGTGGCCCACGCCCTCGACGCCGCGCAGCGGGCGCAGGGCGTCATGCGCTCGCGACCGATCACGATCGGCAACGACGTCTGGATCGGCGGACACACGGTCGTCCTGCCGGGCGTCGCGATCGGCGACGGGACGGTGATCGGCGCCGGGAGCGTCGTCACGCGCGACATCCCCGCGGGGGTCGTCGCCGCGGGCAACCCCTGCCGCGTCATCCGCCCCATCGGCCCCGAGGACCGCATCGCCGGGGAGGAGATCCTATGACACGCCTGCTCGCGCTGCTGCTCGCCGTGTGGTGCGGAGCGGCCTGCACGTCGCCCCGCGAGCGGCTCGAACGCCGCATCGACCGCATCGTCGCGGGGCTCGACGCCCGCGTTGGGGTGGCCGTGCGCCTGTCCGACGGACGCTCGTGCACGCTCGCGGTGCTGGTCACCGACTCGCGCGAAGAGGATGCGGTCAACGCCCGGGCGATCGCCCGCATCGCGCGGGCCGTGGTCGGGGAGATCCGATAAAAAAGACACCGCTTTGATGCGGTGTCTTTTTCTATTCGTAGAGCAGATAACGCTCGCGCAGTTGCCTGTAGCGGGCGACATCCCCGGCCCAGCGGGCCCGGATCTCGTCGGCCGAGGCGCCGGCGACGATCATCTCGCGCACGTAGCCCACGCCGACCAGCTTCTCGAAGATCGGCTTGAAGAAGCGCTCGCCCAACCCCAGGCGGCGGTAGGCGTCGACCAGGTATTCGAGCGTGAGGCCCACCTCGCGCGCCTCCGAGAGCGGCATCCCGCCGAGGTCGCGGCCGTAGCAGCGCTCGCCCTCGAAGAGCGGCTGCTTCGCGCCCGCCGTGGGGCGCGGCGTGAACGCGAAGTCGAAGCCGTCGCCGCGGAGCGCCGGGTGGCCGTAACACTCGAAGGGGCGATCGGTGCCACGGCCCACGCTCAAGACCGTCCCCTCGAAGAGGCACAGCGTCGGATAGAGGTAGACGGAGCGCTGCGCAGGCAGGTTGGGCGACGGCGCTACGGGCAGCACGTACTCGGTCGCGTGGGTGTAGTTGCGGCACGGCACCACGCGCAGCCCGCACGGAGGGGTCCACCCCTCGCCCACGGCCATGCGGGCGATCTCGCCCATCGTCAGCCCGTGGAGTACGGGGATCGGCAGCGCCCCGACACCCGACTTGTAGCGCATATCCAGGAGCGGCCCGTCGACCTTGTCGCCGAGGGGATTGGGGCGGTCGAGCACCACCACCTCGCGCCCCGCGTCGGCGCACGCCTCCATCATCCGCAGCATGGAGATATAATAGGTGTAGAAGCGCACCCCCACGTCCTGCATGTCGACAACCAGCACGTCGAAAGAGTCCATCGCCCCGGCCGAGGGGCGCCGCGCATTGCCGTCGTAGAGCGAACGGATGGGGATGCCCGTGGCCCGGTCGACCGAAT
Organism: Rikenellaceae bacterium; assembly: GCA_902362705.1. GTDB lineage: Bacteria > Bacteroidota > Bacteroidia > Bacteroidales > Rikenellaceae > Alistipes. The sequence goes on along the minus strand of CABIXK010000004.1, from coordinate 120,885 downwards.
TGCGGACGTGCTCGCCCGCATCGGCCGTGCCGCGGAAGCCGTGCTCGGGCGAGAAGATACCCGTAAGATCGAAGCCCCTGTCGTGGAGCAGGTCGACCAGATGGACCCGCCCGGCAGGGTCGGCATGCGCCTCGGCGCCGCATGCCGCGGCCGGAGCCACGGCCGTATGGTTGGCCAGCACGGCCACCCTGCGCCCGCGCAGCAGCGGGAAGTAGGCCGCCGTGTCGGTCATGCCGACCAGCACCTCCTGCGCCGCGGCCGGAGCCGGGAAGAGGAGCGAGAGGGCGAGGATAATCGGGAGCAGAGATTTCATGTCGGTCGTATTGGTCAATGAATAATGAATAATTGACAATGTATAATGAAGGGAGGGCACTATATACAAAGAAAATCCCGGCTTTCAGCCGGCAGGCCGCAGCCGTCCCCGGCGAAGGACTGCTCGTTTCGCCCGAAGGCCCGCCTGTACCCTCCGCTGGCTGCGGGCAGCAGGATCTGCCCGTTATCACGACAAAGCCCCGCCGCCGGTCTCCATCAGGTAGGCCTTGATGAAGGCATCGAGCTCGCCGTCCATCACCGCCTCCACGGCCGAGGTCTGCACGCCGGTGCGGTGGTCCTTCACGCGGCGGTCGTCAAAGACGTAGGAGCGGATCTGCGAGCCCCACTCGATCTTCTTCTTGGAGGCCTCGAGCGCCTGCTGCGTGGCCATGCGCTTGTCGAGCTCGCGCTGGTAGAGCTTCGAGCGGAGGATGCGCATGGCGTTCTCGCGGTTCATCAGCTGCGAACGGGTCTCCATGTTCTCGATGAGGAACTCCACCGGCTCGCCCGTGTCGGCGTCCTTGCCGTGGTAGCGCAGGCGCACGGCCGTCTCCACCTTGTTGACGTTCTGCCCGCCGGCGCCCGACGAACGGAAGGTGTCCCACTCGATGTCGGAAGGGTTGATCGTGATCTCGATCGTGTCGTCGACGGCCGGCGAGACGAAGACCGACGCGAAGGTCGTCTGCCGCTTGTTGTTGGCGTTGAAGGGCGACAGACGCACCATGCGGTGCACGCCGTTCTCGCTCTTGAGGTAGCCGTAGGCGTAGTCGCCCTCGAACTCGAGCGTGCACGACTTGACGCCCACCTCGTCGCCCGCCTGGTAGTCGAGCACCTTGACCCGGTAGCCGTGGGCCTCGCCCCAGCGGGTATACATGCGCAGCAGCATCGAGGCCCAGTCGAGCGCCTCGGTGCCGCCCGCGCCGGCGTTGATGTCCATGATGGCGCCCAGCTTGTCCTCGTCGCGGCGCAGCATGTTGCGCATCTCGAGCTTCTCGACGCGCTCGAGCGTGGCGGCGTAGTGGGCGTCCATCTCGGCCTCGGTCATCACCTGCTCGCGCACGAAGTCGGGCATGAGCGCCAGGTCCTCGACATCCTTGCGGATGGTCTCGTACTCCTCCACCCACGCCTTGATCGAGGCCACGCGGCGCAGCTGCTCGCGCGCCCGCTCGGGGTCGTCCCAGAACGACGGCTCCTGCGTCTTCTCCTCTTCGTTGCGCAGGTCGATGCGCTTCTGTTCGATGTCGAGGCAGCGTTCCAGCGCTTCGCGGCGCTGCTCCAGTTCGCGTATTTGATCGGCGAGTATCATAATGTCGGTTTGTTCTGTTCGAGGCGCGCGGCGACGAACTCCAGGATGAAGTCGACCGTCCGCCCGACGCCCAGCCGCGAGGTGTTGAGGCAGAGGTCGTAGGTCGCGGCTTCGCCCCACGTGCGCCCGGTGTAGTAGTTGTAGTAGGCCGCACGCTCCGCGTCGACGCGCCGCATGCGCTCCAGCGCCTCGCGCTCGGTCCAGCCGTGGGCCCCGCACAGCCGCGCGACGCGGTCCGCCGTGTCGGCCGTCAGGAAGAGGCTCACTGTGCGTGCGCGGTCGCGCAGGATATAGTCGGCGCACCGCCCCACGAAGAGGCACGAGCGACGCGCGGCCAGGTCGCGGATGACGTCGCTCTGGATCTTGAAGAGCGCCTCGGGCGCGAGCACGTTGCCCCCGTTGCCGCCCTCGTAGCCCGTGAAGGGGGCACGCAGATAGCCCACCAGCGTCGAGAAGAGCCCCTTGGAGCCGCGCTCGTCGGCCCGCTCGAAGAGCGAGGGGCAGAGCCCGCTCTCGCGCGCCGCCAGGTCGATGAGCTCCTTGTCGTAGAGCGTCGCGCCGAGCCGCCGGGCGAGGTGCCGCCCGACCTCCATGCCCCCGCCGCCCAGCTGGCGGCCGATGCAGATGACGAAATTTTCCTCCATAGCGTCTCAGATGTTGGCACCGGGCTCCGCGGCCATGGCCCGGAACCTGCGCAGTTGGTGAACGAGCATCGCGAAGGTCACCATCGCCGCCAGCAGGTCCGAGAGCGGCATGGCGCACCACACGCCCCAGCTGCCGTTCCACGAGGTGAACCGCTCGAAGAGCCCCGGCAGGAGCAGCAGCCCCGGGAGCAGGAAGAGCAGCTGGCGCGAGAGCGACAGGAAGATCGCCTTCGAGGCCATGCCGATGCTCATGAAGAAGTTGGTCGCCACCATCTGGAAGCCGATGATGGGGAAGAAGACGAAGACGATGCGCATGCCCTCGACCGAGAGGCGGACCAGCTCGTCGTCGGTGGTGAAGAGGCGCACGACCACCCCGGGCAGCAGCTCACCGATGGCGAAGCCCACGGTCATCACGGCCGTGCCCCCCATCATCGTCAGCCGCAGCGCGCGCAGCACGCGGTCGTACTGGCGGGCGCCGAAATTGTAGCCCGCGATGGGCTGCATGCCCTGGTTGATGCCCATGACGATCATCACGAAGAAGAAGGCCAGGCGGTTGACGATGCCGTAGGCGCCGATCATCAGGTCGCCGCCGTACTGCTTGAGCCCCTTGTTGATGAGGATGACGATCAGGCAGGCCGCGAGGTTCATCAGGAAGGGCGACATGCCGATGGCCAGCACGTCGGCCACGATGCGGCGGCGCAGGCGGTAGATGCCGCGACGGAAGTGGAGCAGCTCGCGCCGGTCGGAGAGGATGCGCAGCTGCCACGCGAGCGAGACCACCTGCGCCAGGATCGTGGCGATGGCCGCGCCGCGGATGCCCCACCCGAAGCCGTAGATGAAGAGCGGGTCGAGCGCCGTATTGATGACCACGGTGTTGATCGTGGCCTGCATCGACTTGCGCGGATGGCCCGAGGCGCGCAGCACGGCGTTGAGGCCCAGATACATGTGGGTGACGACGTTGCCCGCCAGGATGATGGTCATATACTCGCGCGCATAGCCGATCGTCTCGGCGCTCGCGCCGAAGAAGTAGAGGATCGGGTCGAGCAGCAGGAGCGCAGCGAGGCCGAACGCAACGCCGATGATGAGGTTGAGCGTCAATACGTTGCCAAGCACCGTCCGGGCCGTCTCGTAGTCGCGCTGCCCCAGCCTCATGGAGATGAGCGTGGCGGCGCCGACGCCCACGAGCGAGCCGAAGGCCGCCGCGAGGTTCATCAGCGGGAAGGTGACCGCCAGGCCCGAAATGGCCAGCGGCCCCACACCCTGGCCGATGAAGATGCTGTCGACCATGTTGTAGAGCGACGAGGCCGTCATGGCGATCACCGCCGGCACGGCGTATTGCATGAGCAGCTTGCGGATGCGTTCGGTTCCGAGCTCCGTAGCCGCCGAGCGGATTTCTGACATGCAGGTTTCTTTATGCGGAAGGCGGCACCACGACCGCCCCTCCACCATAATAATTATAAATTGTGAATTGTCTACTCGAGCTCCCAGTCGGTGCCCTCCTTGCGGTCCTTGACGCGGATGCCGGCGGCGGCCAGCCCGTCGCGGATGCGGTCCGAGGCGGCCCAGTCCTTCGCAGCGCGCGCCTTGAGGCGCTCGCAGAGCAGCATCTCGACCAGCGGGGTCACGTAGTCGCGCCCCTGGGCGGTGCCGGCGGCCTTCTCGTCGCGGAGGCCCAGGATGTCGAAGGCGTAGCGGTGCACGGTCGCGCGCAGCGCCGCAAGAGCGGTCTGGTCGATCGTCTGCGCGCCGTCGGCCAACTGGTTGATCGTGCGCACCCAGTCGAAGAGCGCCGAGATGACCTGCGGCGAGTTGAGGTCGTCGTCCATCGCCGCGCGGCAGCGCGCCTCGAGCTCCGAGGGGTCGACCGTCGACGAGGCCGAGGGCCGGATCTTCTCCAGCGTCTCGATGCCCTTCATCAGGCGGTCGAGCCCCTTCTCGGCGGCCTGAAGGGCCTCGTTCGAGAAGTCGAGCGTCGAACGGTAGTGGGCCTGCAGCACGAAGAAGCGGATGGTCATGGGCGTGTAGGCCTGCGCGAGCAGCGCGTGCGAGCCGGTGAAGAGCTCCTCCAGGGTGATGAAGTTGCCCAGCGACTTGCCCATCTTCTGGCCGTTGATCGTAATCATGTTGTTGTGCACCCAGTAGCGGGCCGAGTCGTGGCCCAGGGCGGCCGTCGACTGGGCGATCTCGCACTCGTGGTGGGGGAACATGAGGTCCATGCCGCCGCCGTGGATGTCGAACCGCTCGCCCAGGTAGCGCGTCGACATGGCCGAGCACTCCATGTGCCAGCCGGGGAAGCCGTCGCTCCAGGGCGAGGGCCAGCGCATGATGTGCTCGGGCGAGGCCTTCTTCCACAGGGCGAAGTCGTAGGAGTGGCGCTTGTCCGACTGGCCGTCGAGCTCGCGCGTGTTGGCGACGATGTCGTCGAGGTTGCGGCCCGACAGACGGCCGTAGTCATGCCGGGCGTTGTACTTCTCCACGTCGAAATAGACCGAGCCGTTCGAGACGTAGGCGAAGCCGGCGTCGAGGATGCGCTGCACGAAGGCGATCTGCTCGATGATGTGGCCCGAGGCATGGGGCTCGATCGAGGGGCTCTCGACGCCCAGCGCCTCCATCGCGCGGCGGTAGCGCTCGGTGTAGTAGTGGGCCACCTCCATGGGTTCGAGCTGCTCGAGGCGCGCCTTCTTGGCGATCTTGTCCTCGCCCTCGTCGGCGTCGTGCTCCAGATGCCCCACGTCGGTGATGTTGCGCACGTAGCGCACCTTGTAGCCAGAGGCCTTGAGGTAGCGGAACAGCAGATCGAACGTCACGGCCGGGCGGGCGTGGCCCAGGTGGGGATCGCCGTAGACCGTAGGGCCGCAGACGTACATGCCCGCACGGCCCGGCACGAGGGGTTCGAACGCCTCCTTGCGGCGCGAGAGCGTATTGTAGAGTACGAGTTTCGATTCCATAGCGAACGATGTGTTTTTCTGACCGCGAAGATACGAAAAAAACATGAAACCGGCGCCCCGCCCGCCGGAAATCCCGCCGCCGCGCGGGGCCGCCGCCGAAGAAAAAGAGCCCCCGCGGCCCGAATCCGGGAAATATATCGTACTTTTGCACGTTCTTTTTATCCGGGGCCGGCCGATGCCGCCCCTTCATTTCAAAAACCAGACATGACATTTTCCGATCTTCCGCTCATACGCCCGCTCGTCGACGCCGTGGCGCAGAAGGGCTATGCCCACCCCACCCCCATTCAGGAGCAGGCCATACCGCCCGCGCTGGAGGGGCGCGACCTACTGGGCTGTGCCCAGACCGGCACGGGCAAAACCGCCGCCTTCACCCTCCCCATCCTCCAGCAGCTCGCCGAGGCGCCCCGTCCGAAGGGCCGCCGCCCGATCCGCGCCCTGGTGCTCACCCCCACGCGCGAGCTGGCCATACAGATCGAGGAGTGCTGCCGCGACTACGCCGGCGGGACCGACATCCGCCACTGCGTGATCTTCGGCGGCGTGAGCCAGCGGCCCCAGGTCGACGCGCTGCGGCGGGGCGTCGACCTGCTCGTCGCCACCCCGGGACGCCTGCTCGACCTGGTGGGGCAGGGACACGTCTCGCTCGCCTCGGTCGCCCACTTCGTGCTCGACGAGGCCGACCGCATGCTCGACATGGGCTTCATACACGACATCCGCCGCATCCTGCCGCTGCTGCCCGAGCGGCGGCAGACGCTCTTCTTCTCGGCGACGATGCCCGACGACATCCTGCGCCTGGCCTCGACGATGCTCCGCGACCCGGTGCACGTGTCGGTGACGCCGCCCGCATCGGTGGTCGAGACCATCAGCCAGAGCATCCGCTTCGCCGAGAAGGCAGACAAGAAGGAGGCGCTCATCGCCCTCGTCGAGGAGCGGCCCGAGGCGGCGACGCTGGTCTTCTCGCGCACCAAGCACGGCGCCGACCGCATCGCCCGCATCCTCACCCGCGCCGGCATCGAGGCGCGCGCCATCCACGGCGACAAGTCGCAGGGGGCCCGCGAGCGGGCCATGAACGACTTCCGCTCGGGCGCCTGCCGCGTGCTGATCGCCACCGACATCGCCGCGCGCGGCATCGACATCTCGGAGCTGCCGCTGGTGGTCAACTACGACCTGCCCGAAGTGCCCGAAACCTACGTACACCGCATCGGACGCACGGGGCGCGCCGGGCACGAAGGGGTGGCCGTATCGCTCTGCTCGGAGGAGGAGCGTCCGCTGCTGCAGCAGATACTCAAGCTCACCGGCCTTCAGCTCGAAGAGGACGGCACGCTCGCCGTAGCGCCGCCCGCCCCGCCGAAGCCCAGGGGTCCGCACGCCCCGAAGGCCGCCGCGCCGCAGCCCGGGCGAAACGGGGAGCGATCCCGGCAGGGCGCCGCCCGGGGAAAGGGCTCCCGCCCGGCCCCGGCCGAGGCTTCGGCCTCCGATCCTTCCCGCCGGCACCGACACCGCCCGCGCCGGATCGGGGCTCACGCACCATCGACCGACCGTCGCCGATAAAAATTGCAAATAGACGGTTTATTGCTTACATTTGTGCGGTGCTACGTGCCCGCAATTCGGTTCGAGGCCTGCCGAGAACCGGCAGCCCGCAGCCGCCCCCGGGCGGAGGGCCGCACCCTTCGGGCCGACAGCCGCTCCGCCGGCTGCGAGCCGCCGAACGACAAGAGAAACGCAGATACGATCCTATGACACTCTTCAAACGCTGGAACAACATCGTCGGCTGGGCCGTCTTCGCCATAGCGGCGGCGGTCTACCTTCTGACCATGGAGCCCGTCTCGAGCCTCTGGGACTGCTCCGAGTTCATCGCCACCTCCTACAAGCTCGAGGTGGGCCACCCACCCGGCGCCCCGCTCTTCATGATGCTGGCGCGCCTGGCCACCCTCTTCGCCCCCTCGCCCGACTACGTGGGCATCGCCGTCAACGCCATGAACTCGCTGGCGAGCGCCTTCTGCATCCTCTTCCTCTTCTGGACGATCACCCACCTGGCGCGCCGTCTCGTCACGCGCGGCGGCCGCGAGCTCACCCTGCCGCGGACCGTCGCCGCGCTGGGCGCAGGCGCCGTGGGAGCGCTGGCCTACACCTTCACCGACACCTTCTGGTTCTCGGCCATCGAGGGCGAGGTCTACGCCCTCTCGTCGATGTTCACGGCGCTGGTGGTATGGCTCATGCTCAAGTGGGAGGAGGAGGCCGACCGGCCCGGGGCCGCACGCTGGATCATCCTGATCGCCTACCTGATGGGGCTCTCGATCGGCGTGCATATCCTCAACCTGCTGACCATCCCCGCGCTGGTCTTCATCTACTACTTCCGCAAGTACGACAGCATCACGTGGCGCGGCGCGGCCGTCGCCACGCTCGCCGCCGGGGCCATCCTGGTCTTCATCAACAACATCGTCATCCCCTACACGGTCTACGTCGGGGCGATGGTCGACCTCGCGTTCGTCAACACGCTGGGGCTGCCCGTCAACTCGGGCATCACGCTCTTCTCGCTGGCGCTCATCGGCGGCATGGGCTGGGCCTCGTGGCGGGCACACCGCGCCGGGCGGGCGACGCTCAACACGGTGCTGCTCTGCGTGACGATGATCCTCGTGGGCTTCTCCTCCTACGCCTCGGTGACGATCCGCGCCGCGGCCAACCCGCCCATGAACTCCAACAACCCCGACAACCCCCACGCGCTGCTGTCGGTGCTCAACCGCGACCAGTACGGCGACCGCCCGCTGCTCTACGGCGCCTACTACTCGGCCCCCCCCACGGGCCTCAAGGAGAAGCGGCTCTGGTACCTCGACGAAGAGGGGCGCTACAGCCCCGCCACCGTCATCACGGGCTACACGCACGATCCCCGATTCATGCACCTCTTCCCCCGCATGTGGAGCTATGCGAAGAAGGAGCGCGACTTCAAGCAGTGGGCGGCCTACCGCACCACGGTGGAGGCGGCCCGCAACGAGGAGGGCGAGGTGGTGCGCGACGCCGAGGGGCGCCCCGTGATGCAGGAGGTGCTCGACTTCGGCCGCAAGCGCACCTACGACGACGGATACGGCCCCCGCACCGTGGTCGAGCCCACGTTCGGCGAGAACCTCAACTTCTTCTTCAACTACCAGCTCTCCTACATGTACTGGCGCTACTTCCTCTGGAACTTCGTCGGCCGGCAGAGCGACATCCAGCCCCTGCGCGAGACGATCACCGACGGCAACTGGCTCTCGGGCATCCGCTGGATCGACGAGCGCTACCTCGGCCCGCAGGAGGGCCTCCCGCGCGAGGTGGAGGAGAACAAGGGGCGCAACACCTACTACTTCCTGCCCTTCCTGCTGGGACTCGTCGGGCTGCTCTACCAGTTCAACCGCGACGCGCGCAACTTCTCGGTGGTCATGTGGCTCTTCGTCATGACGGGCATCGCGCTGGTCTTCTACTTCAACACCCAGCCCGGCGAGCCGCGCGAGCGCGACTACGTCTACGCCGGGTCGTTCTACGCCTTCTCGATCTGGATCGGCATGGGCGTGGTGGCGCTCTACGAACTGCTGTGCCGCGTGCTGGAGCGCCGCCGCACGGCGGCCGCCGCTGCGGCCACGGCGCTCTGCATGGGCATACCCGTGCTGCTGGCGGCGCAGAACTGGGACGACCACGACCGCTCGCACCGCACCATGGCGCGCGACATCGGCTGGAACTACCTCCAGTCGACGCTCCCCAACTCCATCATCCTCAACTACGGCGACAACGACACCTTCCCGCTCTGGAACAACCAGGACGTCTACGGCGTGCGGCCCGACGTGCGGATCATGAACACCTCCTACCTGGGCGGCGAGTGGTATATCGACCAGATGAAGCGGCGCGCCTACGAGGCTCCGGGCGTACCCTTCTCGCTGCCCAAGCACAAGTACACCCACGTCAACGACCAGGTGCCCGTCTACGAGCGCGTCGACCGCACGGTCGAGCTCAAGGAGGCGATCGACTTCGTGCGCAGCGACGACCCCCGCACGCAGGTGCGCCTCGACGACGGCACGGCCGAAGGGTCGCTCTCCGACTACTTCCCCACGCGCCGCCTGGCCCTGCCTGTCGACAAGCAGAACGCCATCGACGCGGGCATCGTGCGCGAGGATGAGCGCGACCTGATGGTCGACACGGTCTACATCAACCTCAAGCGCAACTCGGTGGACAAGCCCCAGCTGATGATCCTCGACATGCTGGCCCACTTCGACTGGAAGCGTCCGATCTACCTCACGCAGCCCTACATCTTCGAACAGCTCGGCCTGCTCGACTACCTCCAGTTCGACGGCTACGCCTACCGTCTGGTACCCATCCGCACCGAGGCGAAGGACTACCGCGAGATCGGGCGCATCGACCCCGACTATGCGGCGCCGTTGCTGCGCGACACCTTCCGCTACGGCAACCTCTCCGACCCGCGCGTCTACGTCGACCACTTCATCCAGTACAATCTGGAGGCGGCCCACGCCCGCGACGCCTTCGCCCGCGTGGCGAAGGAGCTGCTGCGGCAGAACCGCACCCGGGAGGCGGTCGAGCTGCTCGACCTGGGGCTCGAACGGCTGCCCGTCGAGGCGCTGCGCTTCACCGAGGACAACACCTACCCCTTCGTCGAGGCCTACTACGTGGCCGGCGTGCAGGGCGACGCGGAGGCCACGGCCAAGGGCGACGCCCTGCTGCGGGCCTACGCCGACAACATCATCGAGTACATCGAGTACTACCTGCGCTTCGATGGCGTGCAGGCCGATCTGGTGGCCGACTCGTTCGCGCGGCGCCTCGACGAGCTGAACCGCGCCTACCTGCTGGCCAACTACGCCGGCCGGCGCGAGATCGTCGACTACCTGAACGACTACTACCGCTCGCTGGGCGTGGGCGACGAGGATCTCTTCCTCGACGAGGAGCTCACGCCGCTCGACGCGGCCGAAGTCGGCGAAGCCGGAGATGTCGGCGCGATCGGCGAAGCCGGCCAGGAGTAGCCGCCCGCCGGACCATCCGGCACACGACGAGGGCCCCGCACCGCTGATCCGGTGCGGGGCTTTTCGGTTCGGGAGAGGGTATCCGGAGGCAAGGGCAGAGGGTTTCAGGGGCTGACGCACCCCCATTTTCAATTTTCCACTTTCCATTTTCAACTCGCCCTCGGGCGGCAGCCAGCGAAGGACCGACTCGCCAGAGTCGCGGGCCTTCGCCGCCGGTGGCTGCGGCCCGCACGGCCGACACCGCACAAAAAAACGCGAGCCGGGCCCCTGCCCGACTCGCGATCGCACTGCGATGCGGCACGCGGCCGCCTATCTCTTCGCTGCGTCGTCCCCCTCGGCCGCAGCCGGCGCCGAAGCTGCCGACGTCGAAGCCGTCGCATCGGTGCCGCGCTTGCCGTTGTAGAGGAAGCGGCGGATCTTCTGCGTGGGGGTCTTCACGAACTCCTCCTTCTCCTCGACGACCTCCGAGATGCGCGAGAAGCGGCTCACCTTGGCATTGACGAACTCCATGATCTCCTGCTTGAGCTGCTCGGTCTTGGCCTCCCAGGCCTCCTTCTTGGTCTCCCACTCCTCGCGCCAGTCGTCGATCATCGCCTCGATCTCGTCGCGGTTGAAGTGGACGAGCGCCACCAGACGCCCCTCCTGCTCGGTGACGATCGAGTCGGCGATGCAGACGTGGGAGTTGAGCACGCTCTCGATGTCCTCGGGGTAGATATTCTCGCCGCCCGGACCCACGATCATGTTCTTCAGGCGCCCCTTGATGTAGAGCCAGCCGTCCTTGTCGAACTCGCCCAGGTCGCCCGTGCGGAACCAGCCGTCGGCGGTGAAGGCCTCGGCCGTCGCCTCGGGATTCTTGAAGTAGCCCAGCATGGCGCTCGGCGTGCGGGCCACGATCTCGCCCTGGCGCGTCTCAGCGTTGACGTTGTCGAGCCGCAGCTCGACGCCCGGCGCCTGAGGTCCCGTCGACCCGAGGCGCACCATCGACGGCGCGGCGCCGGCCAGCAGCGGCGCGGTCTCCGTCAGGCCGTAGCCGATGGCGTAGGGGACCTTGGCCTCGAGCAGGAACTTCTCGGCCCCGCCGTCGAGCTTCGAGCCGCCGATGCCCAGGAACCGCAAACGGCGGCCGAAGAGCTTCATGAGCTTCTTGCCCGCCACGCGGTGGAAGTAGCGGCGCATGAAGCCGATGCGGTAGAGCGTGCGCCAGGTGGCCGTGGAGTTGAACTTGGCCAGCACCTGGTGGCGGTAGATCTTCTCGATGATCAGCGGCACGATGAGCATCACCGTGGGCCGCACGGCCCGCAGCGTGGGCATGAGCACCGACGCCGTGGGCGGACGGTCGATGTAGACCACGCGGGCGCCCATCGAGAAGGGGTAGATCATGCCGATCGAGCACTCGTAGGTGTGCGACAGGGGCAGCACCGAGAGGAATACGTCGTCGCCGTCGACCGGGAAGATGGCCGCCGCCATGGCGATCTGGGCGCAGAGCGCCCGGTGGGTGAGCATCACCCCCTTGGGCTTGGAGGTGGTGCCCGAGGTGTAGATCACCGCCGCCAGGTCGTCGGGCTGCGGGACGGCGGTCGCACCTTCGCCCCTCACGCGCTGGGCGATGACGCCCAGATTCTTGGTGCGGACCACCACGTGCAGCCGTTCGATGGTGGGCTTCGAGAGCTTGGTGAAGAGCTTGTCGGACACCATGAGGGCCTTGGCCTCGGAGTGTTCGATGATCATGTCGAGCTCCTCGCCCGAGAAGTCGGGCAGGATGGGCACGACGACCATGCCCGCCGACACGACGGCCAGATAGCAGACGCCCCAGTTGGACATGTTGCTGCTCAGCAGCGCCACCCGATCGCCCGGACGCAGACCCGCGCCCGTGAGCTCCTGCTGCACCTTCTCGATGCGGCGGCCGACTTCGGCATAGGTCGTCTCCTCGCCCTCGAACATCGAAAAGGCGACCCGCGACGCGAACCGGTCGACGCTGTTGCGGACCAGCTCGTAAAGCGTATGGATAGCCATAGGTACTTTTTCAGTCATTGGTTTTCGTTAATACAACGCGAATTAGAGGACAAAAGTACGAACTTCCGACCAAAAAACACTATTTTAGCGACAAAATATCGAACATGCTCGACCGAACGGAAATAAAACGGCTCGCCGCCGAGGCGGGTTTCGACCTCTGCGGCGTGGCCCCCTGCCATCCGATGCCGCAGGCGGAGGAGCGCTTCCGCGCGTGGCTCGGCCGCGGGCTCCACTCGACGCTGGGCTACATGGAGCGCCACACGGAGAAGCGGTTCGACCCGGCGCGCCTCTTCGAGGGAGCCCGGACGGCCGTGGTGTGCGCCGTAGGCTACAAGAACGCCGCGAGCAACGGCTACCCCGCCGCACACCGGACCCGCGTGGCCTCCTACGCCTGCGCGGCCGACTACCACACCTCGATCCGCGCCATGCTCGGCCGCATGCTCGACGCGCTGCTGAAGACCCGACCCGCGCTGCGCGGCCGGGCCTTCGTCGACACGGCCCCCCTGGCCGAGAAGCAGCTGGCCGTGGAGGCGGGGCTGGGGTGGATCGGGCGGCAGTCGCTGCTGGTCACACCCGCTCTGGGCACCTATGTATTATTGGGCGAGCTGCTGCTCACGGAGCCCTGCGGGAGCTACGACGCCCCCTTCGAGGGGTCGCGGTGCGGCACGTGCCGCGCCTGCCTCGACGCCTGCCCCGTGCAGGCCCTCACCCCCGACCGCACGGTCGACACGCGGCGCTGCATCTCGCGCCACACCGTGGAGCGCGACCCCGACCCCGCGGCGCCGCTCCACGGCTGGATCTTCGGCTGCGACGCCTGCCAGAGCGTCTGCCCCTACAACCGCCGCGCGCCGCAGCACCGCAACCCAGCCTTCGACCCGCTCTTCGACCCCGCGGCGATGACGGCCGACGAGTGGTTCGCGCTCTCGGAGGAGGAGTTCGACCGCCGCATGGGGCAGACGCCTCTCACGCGCAGCGGGCTGGAGCGCATACGCCGCAACATCGGGTAGCGCGCCGCATCACGGCACAGGATGCTCCTCGCGCAGGACGACCGCCACGACGGCCGGCAGCACCCCGGCGTGCCGCTTCTCGCCGAAGAGGCACGCCATGGCGAGCGCATAGTCTTCGCGCTTTCGATCCATCGCGGGGTCGGGTTACGGAGGGCCGGGTAACGGGCGGCAGGATTACGGAACGGCAGGATTACGGAACGGCGGGTTTGCGGGCGGCGCGTCAGAAGGCCGCCTCGCGCTCGGCCTCGCAGTCCTTCTCCGCCGCGTCGTCGCCCTCCCACGCGAAGTCGGGGAAGTCGCGGCGCCCGCCGAGCGAGAAGCGCGTGTAGGTGATCGGAAGCCCCATCTCGAGGAAGCGGCTCTCGTAGGCTGTCTTCACCGAGAGGGTCTCGTCGGCCGCGCCCGAGCCGTAGATGTCGGCCTCGCTCGCCTCGCACGGCAGGCCGAAGCGGCGGATCACCGCGTCGGTATAGGCGTAGAGGTGCTTCGAGTCGGTCTTGAGGTTGATCGCACCGTCCGGGCGGAGGATGCGGGCATAGCGCGAGAGGAAGAGCGGCGAGGTGAGTCGCTTCGACGCGCGGCGCGTCTTGAGCTGCGGGTCGGGGAAGGTGATCCACAGCTCGTCGACCTCGCCCTCGGCGAAGAGCGAACCGATGAACTCGATGCGCGTGCGCAGGAAGCCCACGTTGGTCATGCCGCGCTCGGTGGCCGTCTTGGCGCCGCGCCACATGCGCGCACCCTTGATGTCGATGCCGATGTAGTTGCGCGCGGGGTCGCGCTCGGCCAGCGCCACCGTATACTCGCCCTTGCCGCACCCCAGCTCGAGCACGATCGGGCGGTCGTTGCGGAAGAAGTCGCTGCGCCAGCGCCCCTTGAGCCGGTGGTCCTGCGAGAACACCTCGTCGAAGGCCGGCTGCACGAAGCAGGCGAAGGTCTCGTTCTCGCGAAATCTGCGGAGTTTATCTTTTCCCATGTCGTCGGTCTGTTTTGTGCCCCGCCGCGCGCCGGGCGCGGAACGTCGGGGGGGGGTCAGTTACTCGGTTCGATTCGTATGCCCACGGCCTCGATCCCCGCGACCGGGCGCGTCGGCACGACCTGCCAGCGGTAGCTGCCCGAGCGCGGCAGGCGCACCCGCAGGCGGTAGGGGGCCAGGATCTCGCCCCGCACGGCCGAGGGCAGGCGCCCGGGCGCCGGACCCAACCGCAACGTCTCCTCGCAGCGCAGCGAGTCGGGCGTGAGCGTCGCAATGCGCAGCGTCAGCGAGTCCTCGACGAAGCGCACGTTGCAGCGCACGAAGAGCGCGATGTCGCGCAGCGAGAGCGTGTCGTCGTTCTCCACCGCCAGCTCGGCCGCCTGCGTCCACGCCCGCGGATCGACGTCGACGGCCGTGGCCCGCCCCGTCATGCCGCAGCCCGCGGCCAGCAGGGCCGCGCAGGCCGCCACGAAGCCTCTTATCGTCGGTCGTGCCACCGCGCTACCGCATTTCGTTGTCGCCCGGGGTCTCGCGCGCCGGACGCTCCTCGCCGCCGCCCTTCGGCGCCGCGCCACGCCGGCGGTTGCGGCTCTCCGAACGGCCGCGGCCGCCCGATTCGCGGGGCGCCTTGTTGTCGCGCGGTTCGCGGGGTTCGCGGGGCTGCCGCTGCTCGGCCCCCTCGCGGGGCGCCTTGCCTTCGCGGGGCTCGCGGTTTTCGCGGGGCTGCCCGTCGCGTGCCGGACGCCCCTCGCGCGGCTGCTGCTCGCGGTCCGGGGCTCCCTCACCGCGGTTCGCGCCGCCCTGGCGGTTGCGGCCGCCGCGGCGGTTCTGCGGCCGCTCTCCCCCCTCGCGGCGGGTGCGGCCCTCCTCCTTGGGGGAGTCGCCGTCGCGGCGCGGAGCCTCCTCCGCGCGCTCCTTCGGCGCATCGCCCGTCCGATGCTCGGCCCGGCGCTCGCCGCCGCGGCCCGAACGGCCCGAACGCTTGCGGCGCCGCGCCTTATCGAAGCGCGTGATGCTGTCCTCGACCGACTCCGAGCCGTAGTTGGGCTCCTCGACGGCGGGCGGCATGTCGGCCTCGTCGACGAGCTGGTCGGCCTTCTTTCCGGCGCGGTTCATCGCCAGGATCTCCTTCACGCGGCCGACCGGCAGCGTGGTGACGTTGACCATCGCCTCCTTCGACGAGGAGAAGGTCATCGTGCCCGACAGGATGTCGTTCTTGACGAGGAACCACTCCCCCTCGATGGTCTGAAGGGGTTCGCGCAGGCGCGGGAACTCCTTGCGGGCGTCGACGTAGGCGTCGTATTCGTACATCATGCAGCACTTGAGCTTCGAGCACTGCCCGGCCAGCTTCTGGGGGTTGAGCGAAATCTCCTGCACGCGCGCCGCCCCGGTGGTGACGCTCGTGAAGGTCGACATCCACGAGGCGCAGCAGAGCTCGCGCCCGCAGGCGCCCAGACCGCCGATGCGGCCCGCCTCCTGGCGCGCGCCGATCTGCTTCATCTCGATGCGGATGCGGAAGCGCTCGGCGAAAACCTTGATGAGCTCGCGGAAGTCGACGCGCTCGTCGGCGATATAGTAGAAAATGGCCTTGATCTTGTCGCCCTGGTACTCCACGTCGCCGATCTTCATGTTGAGCCCCATGTCGGCGGCGATCTGACGCGCGGCGATCATCGTCTCGTGCTCCAGAGCGATGGCCTCCTGCCACCGCTCGATGTCGTAGGGCTTGGCCTTGCGGTAGATCTTGCGGTACTCGCCGTTGTAGGGGGTGAAGCCCAGGCGGCGGATCTGGCGGGCCACCATGTCGCCCGTGAGCGAGACGATGCCGATGTCGTGGCCGGGCGAGGCCTCCACGGCCACGATGTCGCCCCGTTTCAGGTCGAGGTTGTTGACGTTCTGGTAGAACGAGCGGCGCGTGTTCTTGAAACGCACCTCGAAAAGATCGGTGGGGATGTTGTCGGGATAGCCCTCCTGCCACGCCGTCTCGTGGAGCTTGAAGCAGCCGTCGCAGGGCCGCGCCTCCACCTCGTCGCCGCTGTCGCAGAAGGCGCAGCCGCGGCCGATTTCGGGTTTGAAGTCGTCGTTATTTCGTTTTTCGGATTCCATCTATGCGCATATTTTGTGTAAAGGTACGCAAAAAAAGTGAAAAGTGGAAAACGCCGGCCGGACAGCCGCCGGCCGCACTTTTTACTTAGTCACTTCGCATCGGAGCCGCGCCACGCTGCGGCGGATGCGCCGGACGAGCAGCAGGGCGGCCGTCGACAGCCCGAACGAGAAGCCGAGATAGAGCCCCGCGGGCCCCATGTCGAGCACGAAGGCGAGCAGGTAACCCACGGGCAGGTTGAGCAGCCAGTAGGAGACCAGCGCGATGGGCATGATCGCCTTCACGTCCTGGATGCCGCGCAGCACCCCCACAGAGACGTTCTGCAACCCGTCGGAGAGCTGGTAGAGGGCCGAAAAGACGAGCAGGTGCGAGGTGATGGCGATCACCTCGGCATTGGTCGTGAAGAGGGTCGGGATCCAGTGGCGCAGCGTGATGAAGAGCAGCGCCGCCAGCGCATTCCACGCCAGCACGAGGTGGTACGACGCCTTGGCCGCCAGCGACAGCTGCCCCACGTCGCGGGCCCCGTAGCAGTGGGAGATGCGGATGGTGGTGGCGGCGCCGATCGAGAGCACGATCATGAAGGCGCAGTTGCCCAGCGTGCCGGCGATCTGGTTGGCGCCCAGCGCCTCCTTGCCCAGCCACCCCATCATGATGCCGGTGCCGACGAAGGCCGACGACTCGAGGAACATCTGCGAGGCGATCGGGAAGCCCATATTCAGCAGCTCGCGCACGCGCGCCCGGGAGTAGCGGCGCAGCGAGAAGCCCTCGAGATAGACCCTGTAACGGGGTCGCGAGAGGAAGTAGCCCGCCATCAGAACGGGGGCGACGAGGCGCGAGAGCAACGTGCCCAGGCCGGCGCCCTCGGCCCCCATCTCGGGCATTCCGTAGCGGCCGTAGATGAAGACCCAGTTGAAGGCGATGTTGGCCAGGTTGCAGAGGATCGTCACCACCATCTCGACGCGCGTGTTGCCCACGCCCTCCAGAAACTGCTTGAAGGCGAAGAAGAGCATGACGAAAGGCATGCTCAGGACCAGCATCCGATAGTAGGGAACGGCCATCGCGACCACCTCGACGGGCTGGCCGAAGCTGTAGAGCAGCGGCGTGGCGGCCCACTGCACCAGCCCCATGCCGCACCCGAGCAGCGTATAGAAGAGGATGCCGTTCTGCAGCAGCGCCGACGAGCGGCGGCGGTCGCCCTGCGCATAGAGCTCGCCGACGAGCGGCGTCAGCCCCAGCGTGATGCCCACCGAGGCGATGAAGAGGATGAAGAAGACCATGCCGCCGAACGAGACGGCGGCCAGCGGCGTGGGGTCGTCGCCCCCGTAGCGGCCCACCATGAGGTTGTCGGCCACCTGCGTGAGGATCTGCCCCACCTGCGTGAGCACCACGGGCAGGGCCAGGTGCAGGTTGGCGCGGTACTGGGGCAGGTATTTTCTGAAATCGTAAGACATAAGGGGACAAAGATACGAATAAGCCGAGAGCAAAAGCAAATTTATTTGCGTTTTGCCGAGGCGGGAGTATCTTGGACGAAGTCAAAGATACGAATAAGCCGGGATGAATTGAAAATTGAGAGTGGAAAATTGAAAATGGGGGGGGGCGTTGCGGCAGACCGTAGCCGGCGAAGCGGCGCGAGAGCAGCGAGCAGCCCTTCGCCCGGGGGCGGCTACGGGCTGCCGGCCTGCGGCCGATATTTCGGGTGCGATCTTCTGCCATTGCAGCTTTAGCTGCGCAGCCCGCAACCACCCCGGCGCGGAGGGCTGCTCTGTCGACTGCGTCTTCAGAGCCCCTCCGCTGGCTGCGGCCTGCAATCCAAGGCGATGCGCGCTCAATTCTGCATTGTGAATTATGAATTGTGCATTGCGAAGCCCACCGCTTCGTCCCTTAGCCGGCTCGCGCCAAAGGCGCGACTGCCCCAGCCGGCAAAGGGAACTCTTCTGCGAATAACAGCCCTCCCCCGACAAAAATTACGAAAAAATTAGAATAAAATTTGCAATCTACTAAAATTGTAGTATATTTGCATATCGAACGTGACCTTAAGGACAAAAAACATACATTGCAATGAGTGAAAAACAGCTTCAACTGACGCGCGGCGAGGAGGAGATCATGCAGATCCTCTGGAGCCTGGAGACGGCCACCGTGAGCGAGATCATCCGCGAGACGACCGAGCCGCGCCCCGCCTACACCACCGTGGCGACCTTCCTCAAAATCCTCGAGAACAAAGGCTTCGTGGGCCACACGCCGGAGGGCAAGAGCCACCGCTACCACCCTCTGGTGCCGCGCGAGGAGTATGCCCGGGGCGTCATGTCGTCGGTCATCTCCTCCTACTTCGACGGGTCGCTGGCCCAGCTGGTCTCCTTCTTCTCGCAGCACGAGAAGATCGACCTGAAGGAGGCCGAGCGCATCCTGGAGATCATGCACAAGGCGCGCGAATAGCCCTTCGACGAATCGTTCCACCCGAAATACGACAACGATGAAGACGCTGACGATCCATCTGTTCGAAATACTCGCCTGCAGCGGTGCGCTGCTGGGGCTCTATATCCTCGTGATCGAGCGGCGGGTGAGCTTCCGCTGGTGCCGCCGCTACCTGGTGGCGTCGATGGCCCTGGCAGCCCTCATTCCGCTCGTCGACATCCCCGTCTGGAGCGGCGGGGAGCTCTGGCTCGACCCGCTGCCCGCCCTGCCCGCGGCCGCGCCGGCTACTGCCGCGGAGGCTCCGTCGATGCGACCCGAGGCCGTCGCCGCGGCGATCTACGCCCTGGGCGCGGCGATCATCGCGGCGCTGCTGCTCCTCCAGCTGCTGCGCATCGGCCGCCTGCGGCGCGCCGCGCGGCTCGACAGCACGCCCCGCTACACGATCGTGAACACGCGCCGTCGGATCTCCTCGTTCTCGTTCCTGCGCTCGATCTACGTCTGGGAGGGGCTCCCCGCCGAGGAGCTCCCGGCCGTCGTGGCCCACGAGGCGAGCCACATCCGCCACCGCCACTCGATCGAGCGGCTGGCGATGGAGGCGCTCAAGGCGGCGCTGTGGTGGAACCCCTTCGTGTGGATCGCCTCGCGGCGGCTGACCGAGGTTCAGGAGTTCGAGGCCGACAGCGACGTGCTGCGCAGCGGCTTCGACCGCACCCGATACATGTCGACCATTTTCCGCCAGCTGTTCGGCTATAGTCCGGAAATAGCCAACTCGCTGCGCGATTCACTCACCAAAAAACGATTCGAAATGATGCTCACCCACACTCCGGGCAGACACGCTCTGCTCCGCCTCGCCGCGACGATCCCCGTCGTCCTGGGGCTCGCATGCGCCTTCTCCTTCTCGACCAAGGCCGCACAGATCCGATACACCGATCGGACCGCCGCCATCGAAACGACCGACCTGGCTACAGCCGCGGCGCTCGCCGACGGCGATCGGAAGCCGCTCGTGATCGTCGACGGCGTGGAGCGCCCCTCGCTCGACGGCCTCGACCCGTCGCAGATCCAGGAGATCTCCATCCTGAAAGACGCCTCGGCCACGACGCTCTACGGCGACCGCGCCCGCGACGGGGTCATCGTCGTGACGCTCAAGCCGGCACCCGGCACCCCCGCCGACAAGTCCGTCGACCGGCCGATCGACCCCGACACGCCCTTCCTCACGGCCTCCGTCATGCCTCGGTTCCAGGGCGGCAACCTCAGCGACTTCCGCACGTGGGTGCAGGGCCGCCTCCGCTACCCGGCCGAGGCGATGGAGAGCAAGCAGCAGGGCCGTGTGGTCGTGCAGTTCATCGTCGAGCGCGACGGCTCCGTCGCCCATGTCGAAGCCATCGCCTGCCCGAGCGAGAGCCTCGCGGCCGAGGCCGTGCGCGTCGTCAGCGCGTCGTCGGGCCTCTGGACCCCGGGCAGCAGCAAGGACGAGAAGGTGCGCATCATCTACACCCTGCCCGTCGACTTCCGCATCTCGGACGGCGACGAGAACAAAGCCGCGGCCGACCGGATCGAGGTGCGGGGCCGCGTGGTCGACGCCGGCAACACCCCCCTGCAGGGTGCGCTCGTCGTCAGCCGCGGCACGACCTCGGGAGTCGTCACCGACAAGGAGGGCGCTTTCTCGATCCGCGTCGCACCCACCGCGACGCTCGACGTGAGCCTCGTCGGCTACGAGACCGTGGGCGTGCGGGCCGACACGCAGGAGCTGACCGTCGTCCTCGTGAAGGGCGGCGCCACGACGGCCGACGAGATCGTCGTGGTAAGCTACGGCCAGCGGAAAAGATAAACAGAGGGCTCCGGTGAGCGGGGCCCCCGTCCATAGACCGACCTTTCTACCATCAAGCGCAAGGCGGCGTCTACCGTGGTTCAGTAGACGCCGCCCTGTTTTTCGGGGGATCCGCCCCGCGCTACTCGAGCCCGAGGAGCTCCATCATGCGCTGCGAGAGCTCGGTGTTGTCCATCAGGCCGTTGATGCGCTCGGCGCCCGCGCCGTAGAGGTAGACGGGCACCATCGAACCCGTGTGGCTGCTCGTGCCGTAGCGGTAGTCGATGCCGCTCTCGGAGCGGGTGAAGTCCTTGTCGCCGCTGGGCACCGACAGACCGCCCGTCTCGTGGTCGGCCGTCACGACGACCAGCGTGCCCGGGTGGGCGTCGGCAAAATCCATCGCCGCGGCTACGCACTTCTCGAAGTCGTTCATCTCGGCCTCCAGCCAGTCGGTGTCGTTGGCATGGGCGGCACTGTCGATGAACGACCCCTCGATCATCAGCACGAAGCCCTTCTGCTTGCCCTCGGTGTTGGCCGCGAGCAGCTCCATGGCCTTCTTCGAGGCCTCGGGCAGGTAGTCGCCGCGCTCGGGCGCGCGGGGCGCCTCCTCCTCGGCCACGGCGCACAGCACGCGCCCGCGGTGCATGTCGGCCGTCTCCTCCAGCGCCGTGGCCACGCGGTAGCCCCGGCGGACGAAGGCGTCGAGGTAGCTGCCGCCCTCCGCGCACTCGCGCGCCAGCCACTTGCGGCCGCCGCCGAAGAGCACGTCGATGCCCGAGGGGAGCATGTCGGCCGTGATGGCGTCGGTCTCGCCGCGGTGCTTCACGTGGGCGTAGAAGGCCGCCGGCGTGGCGTGCTGGAGGTAGTAGGTGACCACCAGACCCGTGGCCATGCCGTCGCGCGTGGCGCGGGCGATCATCGACTCGATGCGGTTGCCCCCGGCATCGAGGCCCAGCGTGCCGTTATTGGTCTTGGCGCCGCAGGCGAGCGCCGTGCCGGCGGCCGCCGAGTCGGTCACGCGGTTGTTGGCCGAGTAGGTCGTTATGAGCGCGATGTTCTGCGCCCGGTCGAACGCCGTGGGGGCGTAGCCCTTTTCGATCTTCATCAGCGAGACGTGCGACAGACCCATGCCGTCGCCGATCAGATAGATGATGTTGCGCACCTCGCCCTGGGCAGGTTGCGCCGTCGCACCCGCCGCGAGCAGCAGGCCGGAGAGAAGAAGCAGGAATTTTTTCATAGCGCAAGCAAAGTTAGCGAATTTCCCCCGACTTTTGCCTATCTTTACGCAACTTTAATCCCCCAAACCGACACGATGGACGTCAAGATAGCACCCGACTGGAAGGAGCTGCTCGCTCCCGAATTTGAAAAGCCCTACTTCGCCGGCCTCACCGAGTTCGTGCGGCAGGAGTACGCCACGCGGCGCATATACCCGCGCGGCAGCAACATCTTCCGCGCCTTCGACAAGTGCCCGTTCGAGCGGCTCAAGGTGGTCGTCATCGGCCAGGACCCCTACCACGGCCCGGGCCAGGCCAACGGACTCTGCTTCTCGGTGGGCGACGGGGTGCCCTTCCCGCCCTCGTTGCAGAACATCTTCAAGGAGGTGGCCGACGACACGGGCACGCCCATCCCCGCCACGGGCAACCTCGACCGCTGGGCCGAGCAGGGGGTGCTGCTGCTCAACGCCGTGCTCACGGTGCGCGCCCACGAGGCGGCCTCCCACGCCGGACGGGGGTGGGAGACCTTCACCGACGCCGTGGTGCGGGCCATCGGCGAGCGGCGGCAGCAGATCGTCTACATGCTCTGGGGCAGCTATGCCCAGCGCAAGGGGGCCATCGCCGACCCGGCGCACAACTGCATCCTCAAGGCCGTGCACCCCTCGCCGCTGTCGGTCTACCGCGGCTTCTTCGGCTGCCGCCACTTCTCGCGCGCCAACGACTACCTGCGCTCGGTGGGCAAGGAGCCCATCGTGTGGTAGGAGACGCTGCCCGGGCGCACCGCCCAGCGGCAGCAATGTCCGTATAACGAAAAAACGCGCCTGCAATGCAGGCGCGTTTTTCAAACGGGCATCCGGGCCCGGTCCGCTCATGCGGAGATCTCTCCGGCCGCCAGCACGCACACCGCCGCCACGGCCGTCGTCGCGCTCGCCGCCACGAACGAGAGAGCCGCGAGGTGCTCCACGCCGGGCAGGGCACCCTGCAACACCCAGCGGAACACGGCGCCGTCGACGACGAAGCAGACGGCGAAGGCCACGCTCAGGCGCCACAGGCGGGCGTTGCGGCGCCGCTCGCGCTCGGAGCCGCCCGCACGGCGCGTCGCAGCGACCCGCAGGCCGGCGCACAGCGGAAAGAGCAGCACGGGCGCCGCCAGAAGCGGCACGGCGGCCGCGAGCCACCACGCCGAAAAACGGTAGCGCCGCCATGACGACGCCAACCACCCCGCGCCCCACGCGGCCGTCAGCGCGGCCGACGCCCAGAGCGCCGTCATCAGAAAATCGGAAATTGGCATTATCAAAAACAATTAATCGCAGTAATAGCTAATGAACTTATAGTACAAGCGCCAACATAATCGACAATAGCACACCATAAATGTACATCATCATCTTCTTCTATTACTTTCTCTATTTCCCTATAACGAACTTTAGAACAATCCCAAAAGTCGCTAAACCAACCTCTTGTTTCAATCGAATCGTTATCACTAACTACAACATCTGTCAAACGGCCATGAGTATAAATCACTGCAACTATTTCATTCCAGAATTCATCGTATTGCTTTACTGAAATAGTATTATCATTCGGATCTCTTCTATCGTAATAATAAATCTCAAGTCACCCTTTCCTGGCTTATTAACCGTGAACTCATACATCTCGTCAACAATTCCAGTACGAGTAGAAGGCTGTTTTTGAACTTCAACTTGACACCCCGTACCATAATAATCGTCAATCACTCCTAACATGACGCCATACTCATCAATCTCAGGGATTCGATTTTGATTATTGTCTGACGACTCACAACAAACGAATGCCAGTAAACCGACAAAGAAAACAATTAAACTAGAAAGACGTTCATGATTTTTTGATTTTATAAACTTTACAAAAGCGAATATAAGAAAAAAACACATAAAAACAAATATATCTTTACTTTATTACAAAATAAAATTTCACAACTATGCACCAACATCTACTCAATTGCATCCAACCCAATCACCCCTCCCCGCAAAACAAGCCGCACCCCGACCGCCCGAAGGCAGCCGGGGTGCGGCGCGCACGAAGGGCCTGCGATCAGCCCAGGTAGGATTTCAGCAGCTTGGAGCGCGACGAGTGGCGCAGGCGGCGGATCGCCTTCTCCTTGATCTGGCGCACGCGCTCGCGCGTCAGATCGAACTTCTCGCCGATCTCCTCCAGAGTCATCTCCGAGCAGCCGATGCCGAAGAAGTACTTGATGATGTCGCGCTCACGCTCGGTGAGGGTCTCGAGCGCCCGGTCGACCTCCGTGGAGAGCGACTCGTTGATCAGCCCGCGGTCAGCGTTGGGCGAGTCGGGGTTGACCAGCACGTCGAGCAGCGAGTTGTCCTCGCCGTCGGCGAACGGGGCGTCGACCGAGACATGGCGGCCGGCCACGCGCAGCGTGTCGGTGACCTTCTCCTTCGGGAGCTCCAGCTCGTTGGCCAGCTCCTCGGGCGAGGGGGTGCGCTCATGCTCCTGCTCGAAGCGGGCGAAGGCCTTGTTGATCTTGTTGAGCGAGCCCACCTGGTTGAGCGGCAGACGCACGATGCGCGACTGCTCGGCCAGCGCCTGGAGAATCGACTGACGGATCCACCACACGGCGTAGGAGATGAACTTGAAGCCGCGCGTCTCGTCGAACTTCTCGGCGGCCTTGATCAGACCGAGGTTACCCTCGTTGATCAGGTCGGGAAGGCTCAGACCCTGGTTCTGGTACTGCTTGGCCACCGACACCACGAAACGAAGATTCGCTTTGGTGAGCTTCTCGAGTGCCTCCTGGTCTCCCTTCTTGATCCGCTGGGCGAGTTCCACCTCCTCCTCGACCGTGATGAGCTCCTCCTTGCCGATCTCCTGCAGGTACTTGTCGAGCGAGGCGCTCTCGCGGTTGGTGATGGATTTCGTAATCTTTAACTGACGCATCTTATATCTTTTAGTGTGTATTGTGTTACGTTGCTCTGCCCACCCGACGCTCCGGCCTGCGCCCCTCGGGCGGCACCGACGGCACCGCCCCGCCCCGCGGCGCTATTCGACGAGCGTGTAGCTCGCCGAACGGCCGTTGGGGTAGACGCCGTCGATCGTGCGGACCTTGCCGGTCATGCGCTGCAGGTCGGCGAGCGACCGCACGGGCTTGTCGTTGATGTGGGTGATGACGAACCCCTCGCGGACGCGGGCCCGGGCCAGGATGCCGTCGGCCTTGACGCCCACGACCTCGATGCCGCCCCGGATGTCGAGCGCACGGGCCTTGCGGTCGTTCACCTCGGCGAACTTGCCGCCCAGCAGCTCGGCCACGTCGACATCCTCCTTGGTGAGGAGTTCGGTGTTTCCGGCCTTATTACGCAAGGTGACCTCGAAAAGTTTCACATCGTCGCCTCTTTTTATCGTCAGCTTCACCCGATCGTTGGGACGGTGCCGGGCGATCTGCTCCTGGAGCGTCGACTGCGAGACGAGTTTCACCCCGTCGACATCGAGGATGACGTCGCCCTTGCGGATGCCCGCCTCCGAGGCCGAGCCCCCCTCGACGACCGAGGCCACGTAGGCGCCCCCGATCTCGCGGATGCCCAGCTCCTCGCCCATGCGGTCGATGAACTCCTGGTCGATCAGGCGGAACTCGATGCCCAGCATGGCGCGCTGCACGATGCCGAACTCCTTGAGGTCCATCACCACCTTGCGCACGATCGTCTCGGGCACGGCGAACGAGTAGCCGATGTAGCTGCCCGTCTGCGACATGATGAGCGTGTTGATGCCCACCAGCTCGCCGTGGGCGTTGACCAGCGCGCCGCCCGAGTTGCCGGGGTTGACCGCCGCATCGGTCTGGATGAACGACTCGACGCTGAACTGGCTGGGAATGACCCCCATCTGCCGCCCCTTGGCGCTGACGATGCCGGCCGTGACGGTCGAGCGCAGGTCGAAGGGCGAGCCGATGGCCAGCACCCACTCGCCCAGGCGCAGGGCGTCGGACGACCCGAAAGCGAGCGTGGGCAGATCCTTGCCGTCGATCTTGAGCAGCGCCACGTCGGTGGCCGCGTCGCGGCCGATGAGCTCGGCGTCGAACGTGCGGTCGTCGTTGAGCGTCACGCGCAGCTTCGAGGCGCCGTCGACCACGTGGTTGTTGGTCACGATGTAGCCGTCGGTCGAGATGATGACGCCCGAGCCGCCCGACCGCTGCTCGCGGAACCGGGGCTGCGACGAGCCGCCGCGCGGCCCCTGCGGCATGCCGAAGAACTCGAGGAAAGGATCGTAGCTGCGCTGCGGGCGCATCTCGACCTGCTGAATCGCCTCGATGTTGACCACCGCCTTCACGGCGTTCTCGGCCGCATAGGTCAGGTCGGGGTACTTGCCCGCCTCGTAGGAGGCGAAGTGGGCCCCCAGCGCCGGCGTGCGCTCCACTTCGTGCTCGATATAGGCGACCGACGCGGTGCGGTCGGCCACCGTCCAGGCCGTCAGGCCGCCCGCGGCGGCCGATACGGCGATTGCTCCCAAAAACAGAACTGCCTTTTTCATAATCGATACATTAAAGGTTATTACTCGAAGGCGATTTTTCCCATAGGCGAAATTGAGTGTGCGTTTCGGAGGATTAACGGAAGGCGGGGCGGAGTTAGTATGTCGGGCGAAGATTTGAGGAGGATTCGGGGAGGGGTTTCGGGATTTTGAGGAGGGGCGGGGTGAATCGGGCGGGAGATTGCATTGCGTTTTCGGGCAGCAGCCTGCGGAGGCCGTGGCTCTGTCAAGAGTAGCGGGCCTCCGCCGCCGGAGGCTGCGGGCTGAAAAAGCCCCCACTTCTCACTTTTCACTTCTCACTTATTACTACCCGCCTCTCCAGACACGACGCCTCCCCGCCCTTCGGTGAAGAGCGGGGAGGCGGCATACTGCTGCGGCGCGCGGTTACAGCCCGAACTCGCGGCGGATGGCATCCACCGCGTCGAGCTTCTCCCAGCCGAAGAACTCGATCTCGCGCTCCGTCTCGCGGCCATGCTCCCACACCTTTTCGACACGCGTGTAGGGACGGTTGCCGAAGTGGCCGTAGGAGGCCGTCGCCTCGAAGATGGGGTTCTTCAGGCCGAAGCGCCGCACGATCGACGCCGGACGCAGGTCGAACAGACGGCCGATGCGGCGGGCGATCTCGCCGTCGGTCATACCGGCCAGCGCTGCGGGGCGCTCGCTGCCGTAGGTGTCGACGTAGATCGAGAGCGGCTCGGCGATGCCGATGGCGTAGGAGAGCTGCACGAGCACCTCGCGCGCGACGCCCGCCGCCACGAGGTTCTTGGCGATATGGCGCGCGGCGTAGGCCGCCGAGCGGTCGACCTTCGACGAGTCCTTGCCCGAGAAGGCGCCGCCGCCGTGGGCGCCGCGGCCGCCGTAGGTGTCGACGATGATCTTGCGGCCCGTGAGGCCCGTATCGCCGTGGGGGCCGCCGATGACGAACTTGCCCGTGGGGTTGACGTGCAGGATGTAGTCGTCGCCGATGAGCCCGGCCAGCTGGTCGCCGGCACGCTCCAGGCGCGCCTTGACGCGCGGCAGCAGGATCGTGCGCACGTCCTCGCGGATGCGCTCCTGCATCTGCCGCTCGGCCTCGGCCTCGCTGCGACCCTCGCCCGGGAGGATGAACTCGTCGTGCTGCGTCGAGACGACGATCGTGTGCACGCGCAGCGGACGGCGCGTCGCCTCGTCGTATTCGACGGTGACCTGCGACTTGGCGTCGGGGCGCAGGTAGCGCATCGTCTCGCCCTCGCGGCGGATCACGGCCAGCTCCTTGAGGATCACGTGCGAGAGGATGAGCGTCGCGGGCATCATCTCGCGCGTCTCGTCGCAGGCGTAGCCGAACATGATGCCCTGGTCGCCGGCGCCCTGCTCCTCCTCGGCCTCGCGCACGACGCCGCGGTTGATGTCGGGCGACTGCTCGTGGATGGCCGAAAGGATGCCGCACGAGTTGCAGTCGAACTGGTATTCGCTGCGGGTGTAGCCGATGCGCCCGATCACGCGGCGCGCCACGCCCTGCACGTCGACGTAGGCCTCCGAACGCACCTCGCCCCCCACGACCACCAGGCCCGTGGTGCAAAGCGTCTCGCAGGCGACCTTCGAGGAGGGATCGCGGCGGAGAAATTCGTCGAGAATAGCGTCGGAAATCTGGTCCGAGACCTTATCGGGGTGCCCCTCGGACACCGACTCCGATGTAAACAAAAAGCCCATGTTATACATTTTAGAGGTTAAACGTATAAAATGGGAAAAATTGGCTGTTGGAATAAAAAAATTGCTGGTTTAGCGATTTTTTATTGTGGTTTGCAAGCAGTCCAAATCTTTCCACATCTCCCCGCTTGACAGACGGGACGACAAAGGTACGACGAAAAGCCGAAAGGAGGAAACGAAAAGCGATATTTTTTGCGTACCTTTAACTTCGCCCGAGATACTCCCGCTCGGCAATGCTCAAATGAATTTGGCATTGCCCTCGCTTATTCGTACCTTTGGCTTCGCATGAAGATACTGCGCCTCGGCTCGCAGAGCCGGCGGGCCGCAGCCACCGGCGGCGAAGGCCCGCAACTCGCGCCGCTCGTGCCGCCCTTCGCTGGCTGCTGCCCGAACAGAAAGGCGCAAGCGGCCGCGGTTTTTTCGGACCGAAAGCCCCGGCATTGTTAATTGTTGATTATTCATTCTTAATTATAATATAGGTATGTCCGCTCCGTTGGCAGAACGTCTGCGCCCCCGCACGATCGACGAGTATGTCGGTCAGGAGCATCTGGTGGGGCCCAACGGCGTCTTCCGCAAGTTTTTCGACACGGGCAACGTCCCCTCGTTCATCCTCTGGGGCCCGCCGGGCGTGGGCAAGACCACGCTGGCCCGCATCGTCGCCTCGCAGCTCGACCGCCCCTTCTTCACCCTCTCGGCCGTGACGTCGGGCGTCAAGGAGGTGCGCGAGGTGATCGAGACGGCGCGCAAGCAGCGCTTCTTCGACCAGCGGGCGCCGTTTCTCTTCATCGACGAGATCCACCGCTTCAACAAGTCGCAGCAGGACTCGCTGCTGGGGGCCGTCGAGCAGGGGGTGGTGACGCTCATCGGCGCCACGACCGAGAATCCCTCGTTCGAGGTGATCCCGCCGCTGCTGAGCCGCTGCCAGGTCTACATCCTCCGCCCGCAGGAGGACGCCGACCTGCGCAAGCTCCTCGACCGGGCGCTGGCGACCGATGCGGAGCTGCGCGGGCGCCAGATCGAGGTCGTCGAGACCGGCGCCCTCTTCCGCTTCGCCGGGGGCGACGCGCGCAAGCTGCTCAACATACTGGAGATCATCGTCGGCGCCACCGACGGCAAGGTGACCATCACGGACCGCTACGTCACCGACTGCCTCCAGCAGAACATCGCCCTCTACGACAAGAACGGCGAGCAGCACTACGACGTCATCTCGGCCTTCATCAAGTCGGTGCGGGGCAGCGACCCCAACGCGGCGATCTACTACCTGGCGCGCATGCTCGCGGGGGGCGAGGAGCCGCGCTTCATCGCCCGGCGGCTGGTGATCCTCGCCTCAGAGGACATCGGCCTGGCCAACCCCAACGCCCTGCTGCTGGCCAACGCCTGCTTCGACACGGTACACAAGGTGGGCATGCCCGAGGCGCGCATTCCATTGGCCGAGGCGACCATCTATCTGGCCACGAGCCCCAAGAGCAACTCGGCCTACATGGCCATCAACAAGGCCCTGGCGCAGGTCGAGCACGACACCTCGGCGCGCCCCGTGCCGCTGCACCTGCGCAACGCCCCCACGCGCCTGATGGAGCGCGCGGGCTACGGCAAGGGCTACAAGTACGCCCACGACTATGCGGGCCACTTCGCCGAGCTGGAGTTCCTGCCCGAGGGGCTCGCGGGCACGCGCTTCTACGAGCCCGACCGCACCAACGCCGCCGAGGCGAAGATCGCCGAGCGCATCGAGCAGCTGTGGAAAGGCAAGTACTGAACAATGCAAAATTCATAATGCACAATTCATAATCGAGAGGGCTCCTCACTTCTCACTTTTTACTTTTTACTTCTCACTTATCGTGTCATGCAGCGCATAGGCATCCTTTCGGACACCCACGGCACATTCGACGCCGAGCTCGAGGCCTTCTTCGCCGACGTCGACCAAATCTGGCACGCGGGCGACATCGGCTCGCTGGAGCTGGCCGACCGCATCGCCGCCTTCAAGCCCCTCAGGGCCGTGAGCGGCAACATCGACTGCGGCATGACGCGGCGCGTCTGGCCCGAGTTCGCCGCCTTCCGCTGCGAGGAGGTACAGGTGCTCATGACCCACATCGGGGGCTACCCGCGCCGCTACGACCCGCGGGCCGTGGGGCGGATCCAGTCGGTGCGCCCGCGCCTCTTCATCTCGGGCCACTCCCACATCCTGCGCGTAGCCTACGACCCGGTCTACGACCTGCTGGCCGTCAACCCCGGCGCCGCGGGCCACTTCGGCTTCCACAAGGTGCGCACGGCCGTGCGGCTGACCATCGACGGCGACACGATGCGCGACATGGAGGTGGGCGAATGGCCCCGCCGATAGCGCCGCGACGCGCCTCGTCGGGCTTATTGCGGAAAAACATGCCGAAAAAAGGCGGAAACGCACGCCGTCGGGACCCTCGTGATGTTCAGTGCGATGCGCCCCGCGTTCCGGTTCGGCACCGCAGAAAAATCCTTTTTCAGAACCTTTTCGTCCGAAAGAGGCCCGAAACATCTATCAACACACTGAAAAAAAACGCATTACGCACACTTCCGCGATGTTCGGATCGGGCACCCATGCGACCGTAAGTCGCATAAGCCCAGTCGTTACCGCCCCAAGAAGCAAACAAATCCGCCCATATAATATTCAACATCGTTCCGTCGTTATTTAGGCAAACGCAAAAAAACTAACGACGCCATGATGCAAACGAAAATCTCGAAAACGCTCGAAACGATCATCGCACGTGCGGCTTTCAGCGCCACCAAAGCCGGCTCGGCCCGTCTGTTCAGAGACTACCTGGCCCTGGAGCTGCTCGCCGAGGAGGGATCGCTGGCCTACCAGCTGCTCGCGACGCGTCTGAAGGATTGGGAGATCGCCCAGGTGCGTCTGCGTCTGGAGCGCGAGCTGCTCGCCGCCCAGATGCGCCCCCAGCGCCGCGACCTTCTCCCCGAGGCGGAGTACCGCACCTTCGAGGAGGAGCTGCGCGGGGCATGCAAGGGGGTGTGCAGCGTCTCGACGATCCACGCACTGCAGGCCATCGTCGCCGACCGCGGCACCGAGACCTCGCGTATTATGGAGATGTACGGCGTGGTGCCCGCCTCGCTCGAGGCGCCCGCACGCCGCCTCGCGGCCGAGGAGCAGCGCAGCGAGCCGCGCCCCGAGGAGCCGCTGCGGGGCCGCTCGCGCGACGAGGAGCACGAGGCCGCGCCGCTGCGTCCGCTCGACGACGACCTCTTCCGCGCCGCATCGGAGCCCTCGCAACTCGAAAAGTTCGGCACCGACCTCACGCAACAGGCCCGCCAGGGGCATATCGACCCGGTCGTGGGGCGCGAGAGCGAGATCGAGCGTCTGGTGCAGATCCTCTCGCGGCGCAAGAAGAACAACCCGATCCTCGTGGGCGAGGCGGGCGTGGGCAAAAGCGCCGTGGTCGAGGGGCTGGCGCTGCGCATCGCCGCGGGCGAGGTTCCCGCGACGCTCGCGGGCAAGCGCATCTTCTCGCTCGACGTCTCGGCGCTGGTGGCCGGCACGAAGTTCCGCGGCGAGTTCGAGGAGCGCATGCAGCGGCTCATCGAGGAGCTGCGCCGCGCGCAGGACACCATCCTCTTCATCGACGAGATACACACCATCGTGGGAGCCGGCTCGACCCAGGGGGGCCTCGACACGGCCAACATCCTCAAGCCCGCCCTGGCGCGGGGCGAGGTGCAGGCCATCGGCGCCACCACGCTCGACGAGTACCGCACCTCGTTCGAGGCCGATGCGGCACTCGAGCGGCGCTTCCAGAAGATCATTATCGAGCCCGCCACGGCCGACCAGACGCTGGCGATCCTGCGCCGCCTGGCCCCGCGCTACGAGCGCCACCACGGCGTGCGCTACTCCGACGAGGCGCTGCGGGCCTGCGTCGCGCTGGCCGACCGCTACCTCACGGACCGCCACTTCCCCGACAAGGCCGTCGACCTGCTCGACGAGGCGGGGGCCCGCGCGCGGCTCGACGCGGTGCGCGAACCCGCCGCACTGCGCGAGATGGAGGGCGAGCTGGCCGACGCGCGGCGCGAGTGCCGCGAGGCGGTCGGAGCGATGGTCTACGAGCGGGCCACCGAGGCGCGCATCCGCGAGCTGCACCTGCGCGCCCGCATCGCCGAGGACCGCAGCGCCTGGCGCCGCAGCAGCGGCGAGGGCCCCGCGACCCTCACGGCCGAGCACATCCGCCAGACGGTGACCGCCATCACGGGCATCCCCGCCGAGCGCATCTCGGGCGACGAGATGGCCCGCCTGCGCACGCTGCGCGACCACCTGTCCAGCCGCGTGGTGGGGCAGGAGGAGGCCGTCGAGCGCATCGCCCGCACCATCCGCCGCTCGCGCGCCGGCATCCGCGACGAGCACCGCCCCATCGGCGTCTTCCTCTTCACGGGCCCCACGGGCGTGGGCAAGACGCTGCTGGCCAAGGAGGTGTCGAAGTGGCTCTTCGACGGCGACCGCGGGCTGATCCGCATCGACATGAGCGAATACTCCGAGAAGCACAACGTCGCCCGCCTGTTCGGCGCCCCTCCGGGATATGTCGGCTACGGCGAGGGGGGCCAGCTCACGGAGGCCGTGCGGCGCCAGCCCTACTCGGTGGTGCTCTTCGAC
This sequence comes from Rikenellaceae bacterium, assembly GCA_902362705.1. Lineage (GTDB taxonomy): Bacteria > Bacteroidota > Bacteroidia > Bacteroidales > Rikenellaceae > Alistipes. Next base: position 88,344 of record CABIXK010000004.1, on the reverse strand, counting down.
GAGATCGAGAAGGCCCACCCCGAGGTCTTCGACGCCATGCTCCAGATCTTCGACGAGGGACACCTCACCGACGGCTCGGGCCGCCGCGTCGACTTCCGCAACACGATCATCGTCATGACCTCCAACGTCGGGTCGCAGGCCGCGGCGCAGCAGCCCCGCAGCGTGGGCTACGGCACCCCCTCGCGCGACGCCGCGCGGCAGGAGGCGCCCCAGGAGGCCTACCGCCGGGCGCTCGAGGAGACCTTCTCGCCCGAGTTCCTCAACCGCATCGACGACATCGTGACCTTCCGCACGCTCGAGTGCTCGGACGTGGAGCGCATCGTCGAGCTGGAGCTGGCGGGGCTCCTGCGCCGCACCGAGCGTCTGGGCTACCGTGTGCGGGTGACCGACGCCGCACGCCGCCGCCTGGCGACGATGGGCTACGAGCGCCGCTACGGCGTGCGCTCGCTGCGCCGCACGCTGGCCGACCAGGTCGAAGAGCCGCTCTCGTCGCTCATCATCGACGGCAAGCTCCGCGAGGGCGACACGGTGGTCGTCGAAGCCGAGCGCCCCTCGGGCGTGCGCCTGCGCGTGGCCTGACGACGGCGCGCCGTTAGGACGCGGGGGAGGCTTCGGGCCTCCCCCGTCGTCGTTTTCGGAGGATCCGCCGCTGCCGCCGGCCCGGCCAGCCCGCCTGACCCGCCGCCTACCGGACCCGCCGCCCTGCCCTTTCCGCAGCCGGCCGGCCCGATCGCCCTGCCGAAGCATCTTGCCGAAGCGCCTGCCGGATAGTCCGCCGGATACTTCGCCCAGCCGCCCTTTCCGCAGCCCCGCCGGGCCGGGAATGCGGGGCCGCGAACCGCCGATACTTATATAATCGGCTTTCGTTTTCGATTCTCGGAATATTTTCGTACCTTTGCGTGCCGATTTCGAGCGAAACGATAAGGAAATAACAACAATAAAAGGTTCAGCATGAATATCGTAAGAGAACAGCGCAGTGAGAATAGCTCGCTGCTGAAGATCACGGTGACCCCCGCCGACTACGGCCAGGAGGTCGAGAAGGCCCTGCGCGACTACCGCCGCAAGGCCAACATCCCCGGATTCCGTCCCGGCATGGTGCCGATGGGCATCATCAAGAAGATGTACGGCAAGGGCGTCCTGGCCGAGCAGTCGTACCGTCTGGCGTCGCACTCGGCCTTCGAGTACCTCCAGAAGGAGGGCATCGACTTCCTGGGCGACGTCATCCCGTCGGAGGAGCAGGGCGACTTCGACTTCGAGAACGGCACCGACTTCGAGTTCGTCTTCGAGTTCGGCGAGGCCCCCGAGATCAAGCTGGAGCTCTCGGCCGCCGACAGCCTCACCTACGACACGATCGCCGTCGACGAGAAGATGCGCGGCGACTACCGTTCGAACTACCTGCGCCGCTTCGGCCGCCTGGTCGACGCCGAGGAGGTGACCTCCGACGAGGCGCTGTCGGTGACGCTCGACAACGGCGAGATGAACATCGCCGACGCCTACGTGGGTCTGATCTCCATGTCGGAGGAGGAGCGCAAGCCCTTCATCGGCCAGAAGGTGGGCTTCAAGACCACGGTCAACGTCAACGACCTCTACAAGACGGCCGCACAGCGCGCCGCCATCCTCCAGGTCAAGGAGGAGGAGCTGGAGGGCATCAACCCCGAATTTACGTTGGAGATCACCAAGATCCGCCGCTTCGCCGAGCCCGAGCTCAACGAGGAGTTCTTCAAGATGGCCTTCCCCGCCGGCAACATCACGACGACCGAAGAGTTCGAGGCCTTCATCGACGCGCAGATCTCCTCGGAGCTGCGCCGCGAGAGCGACTACCTCTTCACGCTCCGCCTGCGCGACTACCTGGTGGAGAAGGCTGCGCTGAAGATGCCCGAGGCGTTCCTCAAGCGCTGGCTCTACACCATCAACGAGGGCAAGTTCTCGATGGAGGAGATCGAGAAGGACTTCGACCAGTTCCTGCGCATGTTCACCTGGAACTACCTCCAGAAGCACTTCATCAAGCAGGACAACCTCTCCGTCACCAAGGAGGAGGCCGAGGCCGAGGCCCGCGCCCTGGCCGCCGCCCAGTTCGCCCAGTACGGCATGCCGTCGGCACCCGAGGAGATGCTCGCAGGCTACGCCAAGCAGATCCTCGAGAACAAGGAGCAGGGTCAGAAGATCTACGAGAAGCTCTACGAGGTGAAGGTGGTCGAGGACGTCAAGTCGAAGATCACCGTGACGGAAAAAGCCGTATCTTCGGACGATTTCGCCCGCATGGCTTCGGAGCTTCGTTAAGTTGCGGAAAAAGCACTACCTTTGGACTTTGCAGGCTCGGAGTTTGCAAAGTCCTTTTTTCGTACTAACCATTTATAAATAGGTATGTCAGAATTCGAAAAATACGCGCGCGGCTGCGGCATCTCGTCGCTGCGGCTGCACGACTTCCAGTCGATCTCGGCCTCCTACATCTCGCCGACGATCATCGAGGAGCGCCAGCTGAACGTGGCCACCATGGACGTCTTCTCGCGCCTGATGATGGACCGCATCATCTTCCTCGGTGCGCCGATCTACGACGACGCGGCCAACATCATCCAGGCCCAGCTGCTCTTCCTCGAATCGGTCGACCCCGACAAGGACATCCAGATCTACATCAACTCGCCGGGCGGCTCGGTCTCGGCCGGTCTGGGCATCTACGACACCATGCAGCTCGTGGGCTGCGACGTGGCGACGATCTGCACGGGCCTGGCCGCCTCGATGGGCGCCGTGCTGCTCACGGCCGGCGCCGCGGGCAAGCGCTCGGCGCTGCCCCACTCGCGGGTGATGATCCACCAGCCGTTGGGCGGCGCCCAGGGCCAGGCCTCCGACATCGAGATCACGGCCCGCGAGATCGCCAAGACCAAGCGCGAACTCTACGAGATCCTCTCCCACCACTCGGGCGTGGAGATCGGGCGCATCGAGCGCGACGCCGACCGCGACTACTGGCTCACGGCCTCCGAGGCGCGCGACTACGGTCTGATCGACGAGGTGCTCTCCAAACGAACCAAATAACCGATGGCAAAGAACCACAACCGCAACGACGAAAACGACGTCTGCTCGTTCTGCGGCGCGCACCGCAGCGACGTCGAGCTGCTCTTCACGGGCAACGGGGCCAACATCTGCAACCGCTGCATCGAGAACGGCCACCGCATCCTCACCGAAAGCGCGGAGGAGACGTCGCGCAAGAGCCAGGCCGCGCCGCTCACGCGCGACGAGCTGATGAAGCCCTCCGAGATCAAGGAGGTGCTCGACCAGTATGTGATCGGCCAGGACGACGCCAAGCGCTACCTGTCGGTGGCCGTCTACAACCACTACAAGCGGCTGCTCTACACCCCCGGGGAGAACGAGCCCGAGATCGACAAGTCGAACATCGTGCTGGTGGGCCCCACGGGCACGGGCAAGACGCTCATCGCCCGCACCATCGCGCGGCTGCTGAAGGTGCCCTTCACCATCGTCGACGCCACGGTCCTCACGGAGGCGGGCTACGTGGGCGAGGACGTGGAGTCGATCCTCGCGCGCCTCTTGCAGGCGGCCGACTACGACGTGGCGCTGGCCGAGCGGGGCATCGTCTTCATCGACGAGGTCGACAAGATCGCCCGCAAGAGCGACAACCCCTCCATTACGCGCGACGTCTCGGGCGAGGGCGTGCAGCAGGCGCTGCTCAAGCTGCTCGAGGGCACCACGGTCAACGTGCCGCCCCAGGGCGGGCGCAAGCACCCCGAGCAGAAGTTCGTGCAGGTCAACACGCGCAACATACTCTTCATCTGCGGCGGCGCCTTCGACGGCATCGAGCGCAAGATCGCCCAGCGGCTCAACACCCGGGCGCTCGGCTTCGGCCGCGCGGCCGTGCAACGCGTCGACCGCGACAACCTGATGCAGTACATCACCCCGCAGGACCTGCGCTCCTACGGCCTCATCCCCGAGCTGGTGGGGCGTCTGCCGGTGCTGACCTACATGCGGCAGCTCGACCGCGCGGCGCTGCGGCGCATCCTCACGGAGCCGCGCAACGCCATCGTGCGCCAGTACGAGCAGCTCTTCGCCATCGACGGCGTGCGGCTGCGCTTCGACGACGAGGCGCTCGACTACGTGGTCGACCGGGCCGAGGCGTGCGGACTGGGCGCCCGCGGCCTCAGGTCGATCTGCGAGGCGATCATGACGGACGCCATGTTCGAGCTCCCCTCGTCGGACCGCAGCGAATTCACCGTCACGGCCGACTACGCCCGCGAGAAGGTCGAGAAGAGCGACGACCTCGCGATGAAAAAGGTGGGCTGATGCGCACCGTCCGCGTTCGATCGCGACCACCCGACATGCCGGGCGGTCGCGATTTTGTTTTTTAGGACGTCGCACCGAACCGAAATGCCGCATTTTTGATTATATTTGTATTCGCTTACGAATTTCAATCAAACACCCAATATGCCAACCAATCCCAAACTCATCACGCGCGTAGCCGACAACATCCGCATCCTGTCGGCCGCAATGGTCGAAAAGGCGAAATCGGGCCACCCCGGCGGTGCGATGGGCGGCGCCGACTTCATGGCGGTGCTCTACACCGAATACCTGCGCTACGATCCGCGGCGCATGGACTACCCCCACCGCGACCGCTTCTTCCTCGACCCGGGCCACATGTCGCCGATGCTCTATGCCGTGCTGGCCATGGCCGGCAACTACTCGATCGACGACCTGAAGTCGCTGCGCCAGTGGGGCAGCGTGACGCCGGGACACCCCGAGGTCGACATGCTGCGCGGCGTGGAGAACACCTCGGGCCCGCTGGGCCAGGGCCACGCGATGGCGCTCGGCGCCGCGATCGTCGAGCGGTTCATGGCGGCGCGCTTCGGCGAGTGGATGGCGCACAAGACCTACGCCTACATCTCGGACGGCGCCGTGGAGGAGGAGATCTCGCAGGGCGTGGGCCGCATCGCCGGTCACCTGGGCCTCGCGAACTTCATCATGTACTACGACGCCAACAACGTCCAGCTCTCGACGACCGTCGACGAGGTAGACACGGAGGACATCCGCATGAAGTACGAGGCGTGGAACTGGCATGTCATCGAGATCGACGGCCACGACATCGACGCCATCCGCGCGGCGCTCGACGCGGCCAACGCCGAGACGGAGCGGCCGACGCTCATCATCGGCCGCACGGTGATGGGCAAGGGGGCCCTGGGCCCCGGCGGCGAGAGCTTCGAAAACAAGGTCTCGACCCACGGCCAGCCCCTCACGGCCGCCGGCGCCGACATCGAGGCCACGATCCGCAACCTGGGCGGCGACCCGGCCGACCCGTTCGTCCTCTTCGATGAGAGCCGCGAGCTGTTCGCCGCACGCCGCGAGCAGCTCACGGCGTGGGCCGACGGCCGCCTGGCCGAGGAGAAGCAGTGGCGCGCCGGCCACAAGGACCTCGCGCGCAAGCTCGACATGTTCCTCTCGGGCGAGCTGCCCGAGATCGACTACAAGTCGATCGAGGTGAAGGCCGACGGCCCCACGCGCGGCGCTTCGGCCACGGTGCTGGGCGTCTACGCCGAGAAGGTCGAGAACATGATCGTCGCCTCGGCCGACCTCTCGAACTCGGACAAGACCGACGGCTTCCTGAAGAAGACCCACGCCTTCGCGAAGGGCGACTTCACGGGCCGCTTCTTCCAGGCGGGCGTCTCGGAGCTCACGATGGCCTGCGTGATGAACGGCATGGCGCTGCACGGCGGCGTGATTCCGGCCTGCGGCACCTTCTTCGTCTTCTCCGACTACATGAAGCCGGCCATCCGTCTCTCGGCGCTCATGCGCCTGCACGTGATCTACGTCTGGAGCCACGACTCGTTCCGCGTGGGCGAGGACGGTCCCACGCACCAGCCCGTGGAGCACGAGATGCAGATCCGCCTGATGGAGCACCTGCGCAACCACAGCGGCGAGCGCTCGATGCTCGTGCTGCGCCCGGCCGACGGCGACGAGGCCGTCATGGCGTGGAAGATGGCTCTCGAAGAGCAGCGCCCCGTGGGGCTCGTCTTCTCGCGCCAGAACGTCAAGTCGCTGCCGCAGATCGCCCGCAGCCGCCGCGAGGAGGCCGCGCAGATCGCCAAGGGCGGCTATGTGGTGATGGACGCCGCCAAGCCCGCGGCCGTGCTCGTCGCTTCGGGTTCGGAGGTCTCGACGCTCATCGACGGCGCGCAGAAGCTCGCCGCCGAGGGGATCGCCGTGCGCGTGGTGAGCGTGCCGAGCGAGGGGCTCTTCCGCGACCAGCCCAAATCATACCAGGAGAGCGTACTGCCCGCGGGCATCGTGCGCTACGGCCTCACCTCGGGCCTGCCGCTCACGTTGCAGGGGCTCGTGGGCGAGCACGGCACGATCCACGGCCTCGACCACTTCGGCTACTCGGCACCCTTCAAGGTACTCGACGAGAAGTTCGGCTACAACGGCGATACCGTCGCCGCCGAGGTAAAGCAGATGCTGGGGAGGTAGGCTTCCATCGGACGGAACCGAGGCGGCAACGATTTTTTTCGGGGCCGCCGAGGGGAGACGCTGGCAGACAGCTTATTTCCGAGGCGGCAACGACCGCAGGTCGCCGCCGAGGTAAAGCAGATACTGGGGAAGTAGGCTTCCATCGGACGGAATCGAGGCGGCAACGATTTTTTTCGGGGCCGCCGAGGGGAGACGCTGGCAGACAGCTTATTTCCGAGGCGGCAACGACCGCAGGTCGCCGCCGAGGTGAAGCAGATGCTGGGGAAGAATTAAGAATTAAGAATGAATAATTAAGGGCGCGCCTGCGAGGCGGGCCCTTTTTTGATGCGGCGGTCGGAGGGGCAGCCTTTGCCGGGAAGGGGCCGCACGGCTGGCGCTGCCTGTATCGTGCGCGGATTCTCTTTGCCGAAGGCTTCGACGGTTGCGGCTCTCTTTTCGGGCGGCAGCCAGCGCCCGGCTAAGAGCCGGGATTCGCTTTTCGGCCCGCAGCCAACGGAGGTGCTTGCGAACGAAGAGAGCAGCCCTCCGCCCGGGGTAGCTGCGGGCTGCCCGGCTCTGCGAGCCGAGGAAATAAAAAGTCGTGCCGCGCAACTTTTCCGCGCGACGTGCGTCCAACGGATAAAAAAAGAGACAGAGATGACAACCATCCCCGCTGAAGCCTTCGAACGCTTCGTCGCCCGGCACCGCCGCATCATCGGCAAGGTCTGCTACCTCTACGCCACCGACAGCGCCGACTTCGACGACCTGCGCCAGGAGGTGCTCATCGCCCTGTGGCGCGGATTCGGCTCGTTCGAGGGGCGCTCGGCCGCCTCGACATGGGTCTACCGCGTGAGCCTCAACGCCTGCATCTCGTACTGCCGCCGCAGCCGGCGCCACCGCACGGCGCAGCCCCTCGCGGAGGCGCTCGCCATCGCCGACGACGACCCCGCGCTGCGCGAGCGCATGAGCGAGCTCGCGGCGCTCCTCGCACGGCTCGACCCCATGGAGAAGGCGCTGATGGCGCTGTGGCTCGACGAGCTCTCCTACGACGAAATCGCCGCCGTCACGGGCCTTCAGCGCAACACGGTGGCCTCGCGCCTACACCGCATACGGCTCAAGCTGCGCCGCGAAGCCGACAGATAGACACCTAAAAAACAGAACGATATGGAACTCGACGATCTGAAAACCTCGTGGCGCGACCTCGACGAGCGCCTCGCCCGCACCGATGAGCGCATCGACCGGCTCGCTGCCGCAGTCACTGCCCGCAAGGTCTCCTCGTCGCTGGAGTGGCTTCGGCGCCGCACGATCCTCTTCCTGCTGCTCGTAGGGCTGCTGCCCATGGGCTATGCGCAGCTGTTCAGGCAGTTGGACGAGGGGCTCACCACGGCCGCCTCGGTGTGCATGGGGCTCTTCGTCTGCGCCATGCTCTTCCGGCAGGTATTTCTGCTCGCCCTGCTCGGCCGCATCCGCCCCGAGCGGCAGTCGGTACACGCGCTCTGCCGCGCCGTGCTGCAATGGCGCCGCTGCTTCCTCTGGGGCGTCGTCGCGGGCGTCGCGCTGGCCGTGCCGCTGCTCGTCTCGCTCTACGCGCTTTTCGCCGACCTGCCGCAGGCCGACTACCTGCTCTGGGGCTTCTTCGCGGGACTGGCGTTGGGCGCGGCGATCGGCCTGCGCGTATTTTTCCGAACGCTCCGCGAGATCGACGACCTGCGCGACGCCATCGCCGCGGACGACGAATAGGCCGCACCCCGCGATGCGACGAAGCCCCGAATCCGCACAGGATCCGGGGCTTCGCTGCGTATCGTCAGACCCGAACTACTACTTCTGCTCGGGCGTCGTGAGCGCGAGGCAGAGCTCGTCCAGCTGCGCCGGGTCGACATAGCCCGGAGCGTCGAGCATCACGTCGCGCCCGGCGTTGTTCTTGGGGAAGGCGATGTAGTCGCGGATCGACTCCGTGCCGCCGAAGAGCGAGCAGAGGCGGTCGAAACCGAAGGCCAGGCCGCCGTGAGGGGGCGCGCCGAACTTGAAGGCGTTCATCAGGAAGCCAAACTGCTCCTGCGCTTTCTCGGGCGTGAAACCCAGGCACTTGAAGATCGTGGCCTGCAACTTGGCGTCGTGGATACGGATCGAGCCGCCGCCGATCTCCGTGCCGTTGCATACGAAGTCGTAGGCGTTGGCGCGCACGCGGCCCGGATCGCTCTCCAGATACTGCACGTCCTCGGGCTTGGGCGAGGTGAAGGGGTGGTGCATGGCGTAGAAGCGCTGCGTCTCGTCGTCCCACTCGAACATGGGGAAGTCGACAACCCACAGCGGCGCGAACTTCTTCGGATCGCGCAGCCCCAGCTGCTGGGCCACCTCCAGACGCAGGGCGCAGAGCTGCGCGAGGGCGCGGAACTTCTTGCCGCAGAGGATGAAGACCATGTCGCCGGCCTTGGCTCCGCAGCGCTCGGCCAGGGCACGCACCTGGTCGGGCGTGTAGAACTTGTCGACCGACGACTTCACGCCGCCCTCCTCCACGCGGATCCACACGAGCCCCTTGGCACCCACCTGCGGGCGCTTGACGAACTCCGTGAGGGCGTCGATCTGCTTGCGCGTGTAGACGGCGCAACCCGTGGCGGCGAAGCCCGTGACGTACTCCGCATCGTCGAAGACCGGGAAGCCGTGGCCGTGGGCCAGGTCGGTCAGGTCGGCGAACTCCATGCCGAAGCGCAGGTCGGGCTTGTCCGAACCGTACTTCTCCATCGCCTCGATCCACGGCATGCGGCGCAGCGGTTCGTCGAGCTCGATGCCCATTACGTGGCGGAACATGTGCTTGGCCCACCGCTCGAAGACGGCGATCACGTCCTCCTGCTCGACGAAGGCCATCTCGCAGTCGATCTGCGTGAACTCGGGCTGACGGTCGGCCCGCAGGTCCTCGTCGCGGAAGCAGCGCACGATCTGGAAGTAGCGGTCGTAGCCGGCCACCATGAGCAGCTGCTTGAGGGTCTGCGGCGACTGGGGCAGGGCGTAGAACTGGTTGGGGTTCATGCGGCTGGGCACGATGAAGTCGCGCGCGCCCTCGGGCGTCGAGCCCACCAGGTAGGGGGTCTCGATCTCGAGGAAACCCTCCGAGTCGAGGAAACGGCGGATCTCCTGGGCCATGCGGTGGCGCAGGATCATGTTGCGCTGCAGAGGCGGACGCCGCAGGTCGAGGTAGCGGTACTTCATGCGCAGGTCGTCGCCGCCGTCGGAGTGCTCCTCGATGGTGAAGGGCGGGGTGAGCGCCTCGTTGAGCACCTCGATCGCCGAGGCCGTGACCTCGACGTCGCCCGTGGGCATCTTGGGGTTCTTCGACTCGCGCTCGATGACCCGGCCGGTCACGCGCAGCACCCACTCGCGGCCTACGCGGGCGGCCGCCTCGCGCGCCTCGGCGGGCGAATGCTCCTCGACGACGATCTGCGTCAGGCCGTAGCGGTCGCGCAGGTCGATGAAGGTCATGGCGCCCAGGTTGCGCACTTTCTGCACCCACCCGGCCAGGGTGACGGTTTGATTGACGTGCTCGGCCCTGAGGCAGCCGCACGTGTGGGTTCTATACATAGACGTGTGGTTTTTTATCTTGACAAAGGACAAAGGTACGCAAAATTCATCTTCCATAATTCAATCGGAGGGCAAAAATCGACGACAGCGCTTCAGATTTCGGATTCGGATCGCTATTTTTGCGGCATGGAAAACCCGGAGGTAGGGTCGCAGCAGACGACCGACGAAAAATTCATGCGCCTCGCGCTGGCCGAGGCCCGCAAGGCGTTCGACGAGCAGGAGGTGCCCGTGGGCGCGGTCGTGGTGGCCGCGGGGGCGGTCGTCGGGCGGGGCCACAACCTCGTGGAGACGCTCTCCGACCCCACGGCCCACGCCGAGATGCAGGCCCTGACGGCCGCAGCCTCGACGCTCGGGGGCAAATATCTGAAGGATTGCACGCTGTACGTCACCGTCGAGCCGTGCATCATGTGCGCCGGCGCCATCGGCTGGGCCCAGGTGGGACGCGTGGTGTGGGGCGCCGACGACACCAAACGGGGCTACCGCCGCTACTCGGCCGAAGCGCTCCACCCCCGCACGACGACGGCGCGGGGCGTGCTGGCGGCCGAGTGCGAGGAGCTGATGACGCGCTTTTTCGCCGCACTGCGCGAGTAGAATTTCGCCGGGACGATTTTGAAATAAAAAAATATTTTTCTTATTTTTGTCCCCATCCTCTCCCCCGGCGGGAGACGAAGCCAACAAAAACAATCTAAACGCATAACGAAAATGAAAAAGTTACTTGTTACGGCATTTGCGCTCGTGGCGGCCATGACCCTCTCGGCGCAGGATCTTACGACGGTTTACAACGAGGGCGCAGCAGCCTTCGGCGCGAAGGACTTCGCCACCGCCGCCGCGAAATTCGAGCAGGTGATCGACGAGGGCGTCGACACCGAGGGTGCCGAGTCGCTGGTCGAGACGGCCAAGAAGACGCTGCCGATCTGCTACCAGAGCCTCGGCACGCGCGCCGCATCGCAGAAGAACTTCGACCAGGCGATCGCCAACCTCTCGAAGGGTGCCGAGCTGGCCGAGCTCTACGGCGACACCAAGCGCCAGACCACCATCAACGGCATCCTGGCCAAGGTCTACCAGGTGCAGGGCGGCACGGCCTTCAACAACAAGGACTACGCCGCAGCGGCCGAGATCTTCGCCAAGGGCTACGCCGCCAACCCCCGCAACACCGACATGGCCCTCAACCTGGCCATGAGCTACTGCGAGTCGGGCGCCTATGTCAAGGGCATGGAGGTCTATGAGAACATCGCAGCCATGAACCCCGAGAAGTACGCCGAGGCGATCGCCAAGGCCAAGGAGGGCATGGCGCTCTACACCAACAACGAGGTGGCCCGCCTGCAGGCCGCCAACGACTACGACGGCATCATCGCCATGGCCGACGAGCTGCTGTCGAAGAACCCGCAGAGCGCCGTAGCCGAGAAGGTCCGCATCCAGGCCTACCTCAACAAGAAGGACTACGCCAAGGTGATCGAGCTGGGCGAGACGGCCGCCGCCGCGCAGACCGACGAGGAGGACAAGAGCACGGTATACTATACGCTGGGCGCCGCCTACAACGCACGCGAGATGCGCGATCAGGCGATCGCCGCCTTCGGCAAGGTGACCGCAGGTCCGGCGCTGGAGGGTGCCAAGGCCGCTCTGGCCGGGCTCAAGAAGTAGGCTCCGCGAATTTTGAGCGGCTGCCGGCGGCTCCGGCCTCCGGCAGCGCACGAAATCGGACGCTCCCTTTCGCGGGGAGTGTCCGATTTTTTTGCGCCTCTTTGGCCCCTCACCGAAAAGCACGAAGGCATCGGGGCGCAGAGCCGGCAAAGAGAACTTTTCTACCGGCTGACGGCCGCCAGGCAGTGGACCCCTTTTTTGATGCGGCTGTCGGAGGACGCCCGAAATGCAGCCAGCGCCCGGCTAAAAGCCGGGATTTGTTTTTGCTTTTCAGTCCGCAGCCAGCGGAGGGCTCGGGAGACGCAGTCGACAGAGCAGCCCTCCGCCCGGGGTGGCTGCGGGCTGCGCAGCTAAAGCTGCTGCATCCTCCGCAGGCTGCTGCCCGAGTGCAAATTTCTATCTTTGGCTGCGCCCAAGATACTCCGTCTCGGCAAAACGCAAATAAATTTGCTTTTGCTCTCCGCTTATTCGTATCTTTGTACGATTATCCGCATCCGAAACCGATCATTCGAACCCGATGAAACGACTTACCCTGCTGACCGCCCTCGCGTTGCTGGTCGCCTGCGGCGGCCGCGCGACCCGTGCCGGCCAGCCCGCCGCAGAGGCGCCGCAGTCCCCCGCACGATACACCTACCGCGTCGTCCGCGCCTACCCCCACGCAGTCGAAAGCTACACCCAGGGGCTCTTCTGGGCCGAAGGCACGCTCTGGGAGGGCACGGGCGAGTACGGCCACTCGCGCCTCCAGCGGCTCGACACCCTGACGGGCCGCCCCGACGTCGTCGCCACGCTACCCCGCTCGGAGTTCGGCGAGGGGATCGCCCTGCACGAGGGCCGCATCTACCAGCTGACGTGGCAGTCGAACACGGCCCACGTCTACGACGCCGCTACTGCCCGCCCGCTGCGCGACTTCCGCTATGCGGGCGAGGGGTGGGGCCTCACCTCCGACGGCGAGCGGCTCTACATGACCGACGGCTCGTCGACCCTCTACACGGTCGACCCCGAGACCTTCCGCCGCACGGGCCGCAAGACGGTCACCTGCGAGGGGCGCCCCGTGCCGATGCTCAACGAGCTGGAGTGGATCGAGGGGCGCATCTGGGCCAACGTCTACACCACCGACCAGATCGTCGTGATCGACCCCGCGACGGGCCGCGTCGAGGCGATCGTCGACCTCGCGGGGCTGCTCCCGGCCGACGAGACGGCCCCCGACACCGACGTGCTGAACGGCATCGCCTACGACCCGGCCGCGAAGCGGATCTTCGTCACCGGCAAGCGGTGGCCCAAACTCTACGAAATCGAAATCCTGCCCCAATGACACATACCCCGCTCCACCGGCTGCTCGACGAGCGCATCCTGCTGCTCGACGGCGGCCTGGGCACCATGATCCAGCGCTACGGCCTCGCGGAGGCCGATTTCCGCGGCGAGCGGTTCGCCGCGTGGGACCGCCCCCTGAAGGGGTGCAACGACCTGCTGGCGCTCACGCGCCCCGACATCATCCGCGAGATCCACGAGCGCTACCTGGCGGCCGGGTCGGACATCATAACCACCGACTCGTTCAACGCCAACGCCTTGTCGCTGGCAGACTACGGACTGTCGGAGCATGTCTACGAGATCAACCGCGCAGCCGCCGAGACGGCCCGCGCAGCGGCCGACGCCTTCACGGCCCGCAACCCGACCAAGCCCCGCTTCGTCGGCGGATCGATGGGCCCCACGAGCCACACGCTCTCGCTCTCGTCGAAGGTCGACGACCCGGCGGCGCGCGACGTGGCGTTCGGCGAGCTCGAGGCGGCCTACTACGAGCAGGCGCGCGGCCTCGCGGACGGAGGCGTCGACCTGGTGATGCTCGAAACCTTCTTCGACACGCTCAACGCCAAGGCGGCGATCCACGCCCTCGAGCGGCTCTTCACCGAGCGCGGGCAGCGCCTGCCCGTCGTCGTCTCGGGCACGCTCACCCCCTCGGGCCGCACCCTCTCGGGCCAGACCGTCGAGGCCTTCTGCGCCTCGGTGCTCCACGCCGCACCGCTGGCCCTGAGCCTCAACTGCTCGTTCGGCGCGCGGCAGCTGCTCCCCTACCTCGAGCGGCTCGCGGCGGCGGCCCCGTGCCGCGTGGCTGTCTACCCCAACGCCGGGCTGCCAAACCTCATGGGCGGCTACGACGAGACCCCGGCGCAGTTCGCCCGCGACGTCGAGGAGTACATGCGCCGCGGGCTGGTCAACATGGCGGGCGGCTGCTGCGGCACCACCCCCGAACACATCTTCGAGCTGGCCAAGATCGCACCCCGCTACGCACCCCGCCCGCTGCCCGAGCCGCGCCGCGAGACGGTGCTCGCGGGTCTGGAGCCGCTGCGCATCGTCCCCGAAGCCAACTTCGTCAACGTGGGCGAGCGCACCAACGTCGCCGGGTCGGCCCGCTTCGCGCGGCTCGTCCGCGAGGGTGCCTACGAGGAGGCGCTCACAGTGGCCCGCGCACAGGTCGAAGCCGGGGCGCAGGTGGTCGACGTCTGCATGGACGACGGGCTGATCGACGGCCCCGCGGCCATGCGCACCTTCCTCAACCTCATGGCCTCCGACCCCGAGATCGCCCGCGTGCCGGTGATGATCGACTCGTCGGAGTGGGCCACGCTGCGCGCGGGGCTCGAGTCGGTGCAGGGCAAGGCGATCGTCAACTCGCTGTCGCTCAAGGAGGGCGAGCAGGAGTTCCTGGCCCGGGCCCGCGCCTGCCGCCGCTTCGGCGCCGCCGTGGTCGTCATGCTCTTCGACGAGCGGGGCCAGGCCGACACGCTGGAGCGCAAGATCGAGGTGGCCGAACGTGCCTACCGCCTGCTCACGGCCGACGGCTTCCCGGCCGAGGACATAGTCTTCGACCCCAACATCCTGGCCGTGGCCACGGGCATCGCCGAGCACGACGGCTACGCCGTGGCCTTCATCGAGGCCACGCGCTGGATCAAGAGCCACCTGCGCGGGGCGAAGGTCTCGGGCGGCGTCTCGAACCTCTCGTTCGCCTTCCGCGGCAACAACGCCGTACGCGAGGCGATGCACTCGGCCTTCCTCTACCACGCCATAGCCGCCGGCATGGACATGGGCATCGTCAACCCGCAGATGCTCCAGGTCTACGACCGCATCGACCCCGCGCTGCTGGAGCGGGTCGAGGACGCGCTGCTCTGCCGCCGCCCCGACGCCTCGGAGCGGCTCGCCGAGGCGGCCCACGAGGTGCGGTCGGCCGCAGCGTCGGCAACGGCGCAGCCCGACGACGCATGGCGCCTCGCCCCGCCGGGCGAGCGGCTCGAACACGCCCTGCTGAAGGGGGTGGCCGACCACGCGGCGGCCGACGCCCTGGAGGCGTGCGACGCCGTGGGCAGCCCCCTGGAGGTGATCGACCGTCTGCTCATGCCCGCCATGGCGCGCGTGGGCGAGCTCTTCGGCCAGGGCAAGATGTTCCTGCCGCAGGTGGTCAAGAGCGCCCGCGTGATGAAGCGCGCCGTCGAGGCGCTGGAGCCCCGCATGAACGCCGCCCAGGGCCCGGGCCACGACGCCGGCCGGGTGCTCATCGCCACCGTCAAGGGCGACGTGCACGACATCGGCAAGAACATCGCCGCGGTGGTCATGGCCTGCAACGGCTACGCCATCCGCGACCTGGGGGTGATGGTCGAGGCGCAGCGCATCGTCGACGAGGCTCAGGCGTGGGGCGCGCAGTGCATCTGCCTGAGCGGGCTCATCACCCCGTCGCTCGAGGAGATGATCCGCGTGTGCCGCGAGCTGGAGCGGCGCGGGCTGACCATCCCCGTGCTCATCGGCGGCGCCACCACCTCCGAGCTCCACACGGCCGTGAAGATCGCCCCCGTCTATGGCGGCACGGTGGTTCACTCGCCCGACGCGGCGAGCAACAACCGCATCCTCGCCTCGCTGCTCGGCCCCGACGCCGCGGCCTACGCCGCCTCGGTGCGCGAGGCCCAACAGCGGCTGCGCGACGAGCATGAGCGCGACCGGCGACGCCGGAGCCTCGTATCGCTCACGGAGGCGCGCCGCACGCCGCCGGCCGGCCGCACGCCCGTCGAGCCGCTCCACGCCGGGCGCATGGTCTTCCCCGACTTCGACATCGCCGACGCCGAGCCCTTCATCGACTGGAACTTCTTCTTCCCGGCCTGGGGGCTCAAGGGGCGCTACCCCGAGATCTTCGACCACCCCGAGCGGGGCGCAGAGGCGCGCAAGCTCTACGACGACGCCCGGGCGCTGCTCGCGCGCATCCGCGACGAGAAGCTGCTGACGCTGCAAGGCGTCGCGGGGATCTTCCGCGCACGCCGCGAGGGCGACGACCTGCTGCTCACCGACCGACGGGGCCGCGACGTGCGGCTGCCCATGCTGCGCAACCAGACACGCGGCGAGGAGCACCGCTCGCTCGTCGACTTCATCGCCCCCGAGGGCGACTGGGCCGGCTGCTTCGCCCTGACGGCGGGCATAGGCCTTCGCGAGCTCACCGAGCGGCTGCGCGGCGAGGGCGACGACTACTCGGCCATGCTGGCCAAGCTGCTCGCCGACCGCCTCACGGAGGCCTTCGCCGAGGCGGTGCACGCCTTCGTGCGGCGCCAGATGTGGGGCTACGAAGAGGGCGGGCTGCCCACGCCGGAGCGGATCGTCCGCGGCGAGTACCGCGGCCGCCGCATGGCCTTCGGCTACCCGGCAACGCCCGACCACTCGCTCAAGCGGGAGATCTTCGACCTGCTGGGCGTCGAGGCGACCACCTCCATGCGGCTCACCGAGGGGTGGATGATCGACCCGGGCGAGGCGCTCTGCGGCCTGATGCTCGCCGACGCCGACTACTTCACGGTGGGCGCCGTCGACGCCGAGCAGACAGCCGACTACGCCCGCCGCCGGGGCCGCAGCGAGGAGGAGATCCGACGGCTGCTGCCCAATAATACGATATAAGTGATTAAGTAAAAAGTAATAAGTGAAAAGTGAGAAGTAAAAACTAAAAACCGTGGCGTCACGGCGGGCCGCAGACGCCGATGCCTGCGGCTTCGTCCCTTTGCCGGCTCACGCCTGC
This sequence comes from Rikenellaceae bacterium, assembly GCA_902362705.1. Taxonomy (GTDB): domain Bacteria; phylum Bacteroidota; class Bacteroidia; order Bacteroidales; family Rikenellaceae; genus Alistipes. The sequence goes on along the minus strand of CABIXK010000004.1, from coordinate 71,645 downwards.
GGCGCGACCGCCCCAGCCGGCAAAGGGAGCTCTTCCGCAGACCGACGGTCTCAGGCCGGCAGCCCGTAGCCGCCCCCGGGCGAAGGGCTGCACAGCTGACACTGCATCGGCGATAATCGACGAGCGCGGCAAAACTTCGGCCGAAGGCCGGCGGGCCGCAGCCACCGGCGGCGAAGGCCTGCAACTCGCGCCGCTCGTGCCGCCCTTCGCCGGCTGCGTCCGAGAACAAATAGCCGGGCTTTACTGCGCCTCTCACTTATTACTTTTCACTTTCAATTTTCAACTTTCCATTTTCAATTTACCCCGTGAACGTCCTCGACACCATCCACAGCGCCCTCGCACAGCGGAAGACCCGCTTCGCCTTCGAACTGCTACCGCCCCTGAAGGGCGACGGCATGGGCGGCATCTGCGCCGCCATCGACCCCTTGATGGAGTTCGACCCGGCCTATATCAACGTCACCTTCCACCGCGAGGGGATCAAGCAGACGCAGCGCGCCGACGGCACGGCGGAGTGGCACGTGGTGCGCCGCCGCCCGGGCACGGTGGGCATCTCGGCCGCCATCCGCAGCAAGTACGGCGTGGAGACGGTGCCCCACCTGATCTGCGGCGGACTGTCGCGCTACGACATCGAGGACGCGCTGATCGACATGGACTTCCTGGGGCTGCACAACGTGCTGGCGCTGCGCGGCGACAAGTCGCAGAACGAGAAGCGCTTCATGCCCCACCCCCAGGGCCACGCCCACGCCGTGGACCTCGTGCGGCAGATCGCTGCGATGAACCGCGGCCAGTTCGTCGACGGCGAGGTGGAGGAGTGCCACCACTCGCGCTTCTCGATCGGCGTGGCGGGCTACCCCGAGGGGCACGACGAGGCCACATCGCCCGAGGCCGACATCGCCGCGCTGAAGGCGAAGGTCGACGCCGGCGCCGAGTACGTCGTCACGCAGCTCTTCTACGACAACGCCCGGTTCTTCGACTTCACGGCCCGCTGCCGCGCCGCGGGCATCGGGGTGCCGATCATCCCCGGCATCAAGCCCCTCTCGACCGTGCGCCACCTCTCGCTGCTGCCCGATACCTTCGGCTGCTCGATCCCCGAGCCGCTCCGCCGCGAGGTGCTCGCCCACGGCGACGATCCCACCGCCGTGCGACAGATCGGCACCGAGTGGGCCATCGCCCAGAGCCGCGAGCTGATGCGCGCCGGCGTGCCCGTGCTCCACTACTACCCCATGGGCAAGGCCGAGAACATCATCCGCATCGCCCGGGCGATCTTCTGACCCGCCCGACCCGTCCAAACAATTCCACCCCCCCCTCAATCCCGGCTTCGAACTGATATTCTAACCGCTACGCGCCCGCACGGGGTGCCCGGCCGCCGCCTCTGCGCCACCACGCAGAGCGCCTCGTCGTGCCGTGCCGTGGCGGCCGGCACACAGCCCGCCGCCGACCGCCGTGCATGCGGCCGGCACATCCCCGGCGACACCCGCAGCCGCATCGCCGCAACCCACGCCGCCCAACCATACCGCCCGTCGGAGCATCGGTCGCAACGACCGATGCCCCGCGGGCGTTTTTTCGTGCCCCCGTGCGGCACGCCTCTTCGGTCCAATCCAAAACCCGCGCCTATGTAGCAACCCCGCACCCCGAAACCGCCCGCATGCCGGGCCGAACTTGAAAACCGCAACTTCGAAACACCCGGGAACGCCGCCTACGCGCGTCTGAAGAACCTCACGCTGGGCTACACGCTCCCGCAGCGCATCACGCGCAAGTTCGCCGTGGAGAACCTCCGTGTGTTCGTATCGCTGGAGAACCTCTGGACGATCACCAACTTCACCAAGATGAGCGACCCCGAGCTGATCGACGCCAACAACAACTGGGGCTTCGGCAAGGCCTATCCGCTCTCGAAGACGGTAGCCTTCGGTGTCAATGTAACCTTCTAAAAACAACGGATCATGAAAAAATACATCAGTGTTCTTTTTCTCGGAGCATCGCTTACCGCCCTCACGGCATGTAACGATTTCCTTGACAGGGAGCCCGAAAGCTCGGTGACTCCGGCATCCTACTTCTCCAGCGTGGAGGACCTGGCCGCCTACTCGATCAACCGGTACGCCAGCAACTTCACGGCCATCTCGCCCGGATCCTACGGCATCGGCCCCTTCGCCTACGACAATGCCACCGACAACCAGGCGGCCACGGGCTACTCCACGCGCTGGGTTCCCGGCGAGTGGCAGACGGGCAGCGGCTCGTGGGACTTCACCGAGATCCGCAACTGCAACTACTTCTTCGACCAGGTGCTGCCGCGCTTCGAGAACAAGCAGATCTCGGGCAACGAGACCCACATCAAGCACTACATCGGCGAGATGTACGTCATGCGCGCCATGGCCTTCTTCGCCAAGCTGCAGGACATCGGCGACTGCCCCATCTTCGAGACGGCGCTGCCCGACCAGGCCGACGTGCTGATGGAGGCCTCGAAGCGTCAACCCCGCCACAAGGTGGCCCGCTTCATCCTCGGCGACCTGGAGAAGGCCGCGGGCCTGCTCATGGAGACGGGCACCCCCTCGGGCAATAAGAACCGCATCAGCCGCGACGTGGCCCACCTGGTCCGCTCGCGCGTGGCGCTCTTCGAGGGCACGTGGCTCAAGCACCACAAGGGCACGGCCTTCGTGCCGGGCGGTCCGGGCTGGCCGGGCGACAAGGCGGATCTGGACGGCTTCGACATCGACGCCGAGATCGCCTACTTCCTCGGCGAGGCGATGAAGTCGGCGCAGATCGTGGGCGACAAGTATGTGAACCGCCTGGCCGAGAACACCGACGCGGCCGAGGGCATGGACGCTGCGTTCAACTCGCTCAACGACTACTACACCATGTTCTGCGACACCGACATGGAGGGCTACGACGAGGTGCTCATGTGGCGCCGCTTCAACAAGGCGCAGGGCATCACGCACAACATCCAGATGCAGCTGGGCCGCAACGGCGGCGGTTCGGGCTGGACGCGCGGCCTGGTCAACTCGTTCCTCATGAAGAACGGTCTGCCCATCTACGACTTCGGCTCGGGCTACGACGAGGAGTGGGAGAAGCAGGGCGTGAAGGCCACGCTGCAGGACCGCGACTCGCGCATCCGCATCTTCACCAAGAAGGACGGCGACATCGACTTCTACTTCTACATGGACGGCACGCCCACGGCCCACTACATGTACTGGATGTTCACCGGCAACGACGAGACGAAGAACGTCACCGGCTTCTCGGTCAAGAAGGGCAAGCACTACGACGGCACGCTGGGCGCCGCCGGCACGCACCACATGGGCGTCACGGGCAGCGTGATCTTCCGCGCCGCCGAGGCCCTGCTCAACTACATGGAGGCCTCCTACGAGAAGAACAGCGACATCGACGCCACGGCTTCGCAGTACTGGAAGGCGCTGCGCCGCCGCGCCAAGGTCGACGAGAACTTCCGGAAGACCATCGCCGCCACCGTCATGACCGAGGAGGCCAAGGGCGACTGGGGTGCCTACTCGCACAACCAGCTGGTCGACGCCACGCTCTACAACATCCGCCGCGAGCGCCGCAACGAGCTGATCGGCGAGGGCATGCGCTGGGCCGACCTGTGCCGCTGGCGCGCCTGCGACCAGGTGAAGAACTACCAGATCGAGGGTATGCTCTACTGGGGTTCGACCTACGAGGTCGACGGCGTATACTCGGAGCCCGACGCCGACGGCAACCGCAAGAAGATCGACGTGAAGGTGAGCGTCGCAGACGGCACGGGCAACATGTCGGCCGAGACGAGCAGCCTCTACGTGCGTCCCTACCAGATCTCGAGCATCAACAACTCGGTCTTCAACGGCTACAACTTCACGCCGGCTCACTACCTGAGCCCGCTGGGTCAGAGCACCTTCCGCAAGACCGCTACCGATCCGAGCGACCTGAACACCTCGGTGGTCTACCAGAACCCCGGATGGTCGAAGGTGGCCGGAACGCCTCCCTCCGACGTCGAGTAACCGCGTCGTCGACCGACAACAGAAAGGGTGTCCGAACTTCGGTTCGGGCACCCTTCGTCGTTATGCGGGGCGGGTGCGGCGAAGAGATCGCCGCCGAATGATCGCTTTTCGCGTTTTTATCGCTACCTTTGCAAAAACCGAATCACAGCACGACATGACCCCCGTCGCATTCCGCCGCCACCTGCACGCCCACCCCGAACTCTCGTTCGAGGAGCACAGCACCGCCGACTTCATCTCCGAGCAGCTCTCCGCACTGGGCATCGAGCACCGCGCGATCGCCGGCACGGGCATACTGGCCCGCATCGTGGGGCGCCGCACGGCTCCGGGCGACCGTCGGGCCGTGGTGCTGCGCGCCGACATCGACGCGCTGCCCATCGCGGAGCGGACCGATCTGGCGTGCGCCTCGCAGCGGGAGGGGGTGATGCACGCCTGCGGCCACGACATGCACGCCGCCGTGCTCTACGGCGTGCTCCGCGACCTGGCCGCCGAACCCGACTTCGCCGGGACGCTGCTGGGACTCTTCCAGCCGGGCGAGGAGTGCAACCCCGGGGGCGCCTCGCTGGTATTGGCCGAACACCCCTTCGACGACTACGAGGTGGCGGCCGTCGTGGGCGAGCACGTCGAGCCGCAGCTCGAGGTGGGCACGCTGGGCTTCCGCGCGGGCAAGTACATGGCCGCGAGCGACGAGCTGCGCTTCACGGTCGAGGGTGCAGGCGGCCACGGCGCCCTGCGCGAGCAGCTGCGCGACCCCGTGGCGGCAGCCGCCGCGCTCATCACGGAGCTCGTGGCGCTCAACGCCCCCGAGCGGGTGCTCTCGATCGGCCGCGTGGAGGCCGCCGGGGCCACCAACGTCGTCCCCGACCGGGTGCGCATGGAGGGGACGCTGCGCACGTTCGACGTGGCGGAGGGCGACCGCACGCGGCAGCGCATCCGCGACCTGGCCGCCGCCGTCGACACCCGGCACGGTACCCGCACCGCCGTCGATATTTCGCGCGGCTACCCGCCCGTGGTCAACGACCCGGCGCTGGTCGAGCGGGCCGCGGCGCTGGCCCGCACGCGCGGCCTGCGGGTCGAGATGCTGCCGCTGCGCACCACGGCCGAGGACTTCGGCCACTACACCCTCCGCTACCCCTCGCTCTTCTACCGGCTGGGGGTAGGCCGCGCCGCCGGACGGCCCCACACGGCGACGTTCTCACCCGACGAGGGGGCCATCGACACGGGCATCGGCTTCATGCGGAGCCTCGCCCTGCAATTATTCGAATCATGAACAGAAAAACCAAACGCGGCACCGCCAAAGGGGCCGCCCAATCCGACCGCGCGGCGATGATCCTGAGCCTGCTGCGCGAACTTCCCAACAACAAATTCTCGCTCAAGCAGCTCGCCGCGGCCTCGGGCGGCGCCTCGAAGGAGGGGCGCCACGAGACGCTCGAGATCCTCGGCCGCCTCTTCGACGAGGGGATCGTCGAGGAGTGCGCGAGGGAAAAATACCGCCTCGCGCCCCGCCACCTGCCCCGCTACGAGGGCATCGCCGACATGACGCAGAGCGGCGCCGTCTACGTGCGGGTCGAGGGCATGGAGCAGGACATCTACGTCCACCAGCGCAACGCCTCGACGGCGCTCCACGGCGACCGCGTGGAGGCGGTCATCGTCCAGCGCGGCCGCAGCGGCCAGCCCGAGGGCGAGATCGTCGCGATCCTGGAGCGCAACCGCAAGCCCTATGTGGGCGTGGCGGAGGTGGGGGCCCACCAGATCTTCGTGCGCCCCGACTCGCGCCGCATGCCCATGGACATCTATCTCTCGAAGCGCACCTACCCCGACGTGCGCGACGGCGAGAAGGTCGTCGTGCGCATCGTCGACTGGACAGCCGGCAGCAAGAGCCCCACGGGCGAGCTGGTCGACCGACTGGGTCTGGCGGGCAACAACGACACGGAGATGCACGCCATACTGGCCGAGTACGACCTGCCCTACCGCTTCGAACCCGGGATCGAGGAGGCCGCGGCCGCGATCGACGGCCGCATCACCGAGCAGGAGATCGCCCGCCGCCGCGACTTCCGCGACACGGTGACTTTCACCGTCGACCCGGCCGACGCCAAGGACTTCGACGACGCCCTGTCGGTGCGCAAGGCGGGCGACGGGGTGTGGGAGATCGGCGTGCACATCGCCGACGTGACCCACTACGTGCGCCCCCACTCCGTGATCGACGACGAGGCGGTCGAGCGCGGCACGTCGGTCTATCTGGTCGACCGCACGATACCCATGCTGCCCGAGCGGCTCTCGAACGAGCTCTGCTCGCTGCGTCCCAACGAGACGAGCCTCTGCTTCTCGGCCGTCTTCACGCTCAACGAGAACCTCGACCTGCTGGACGAGTGGTTCGGCCGCACGGCCATCTACTCCAACCGCCGCTTCACCTATGCCGAGGCGCAGCAGATCATCGAGACCGGCCGCGGCGACTATGCCGAGGAGGTGCTGACGCTCAACCGTCTGGCGCAGGCGCTGCGCCGCCGGCGCTTCAAGGAGGGGGCCGTGGCCTTCGACCGCGACGAGATGAAGTTCCGCCTCGACGAGGCGGGCCGCCCCGTGGAGGTCTACTTCAAGGAGCAGAAGGAGTCGAACCAGATGATCGAGGAGTTCATGCTGCTGGCCAACCGCCGCGTGGCGGAGTTCTGCGGCAAGCGCCGCAGCGAGAAGGGCCGCATGCTCCAGCGCACGATGGTCTACCGCGTACACGACGCCCCGAGCGAGGAGAAGCTCGACCGTTTCCGGCAGTTCATCCTCCGCTTCGGCCACATCTTCAAGGCGCAGAAGGGGCGCGCCGTGGCCAAGGAGCTCAACAAGCTGCTGGCCTCGGTCAAGGGTTCGACCGAGGAGAACGCCGTGGCGACGATGGCCGTGCGCTCGATGGCCAAGGCCTTCTACACCACTGACAACATCGGCCACTACGGTCTGGCCTTCCCCTACTACACCCACTTCACCTCGCCCATCCGCCGCTATCCCGACATGATGGTCCATCGCCTCCTGGCCCGCTACCTCGAGGGGGGCAAGCCCGCCGACCGCGACATGCTGGAGGGGCTGTGCGAGCGCGCCTCGGAGCGCGAGGTGATCGCCGCCGAGGCCGAGCGCGCCTCGATCAAGTACAAGGCCGTGGAGTTCATGAAGGAGCGCCTGGGGCAGGAGTTCGAGGGCCACATCTCGGGCCTCACGGAGTGGGGCGTCTACGTCGAGCTCGACGACACACGCATCGAGGGCATGTCGTTCCTGCGCGACATCGAGGGCGACTTCTTCGACTTCGAGGAGGCGACCTACGAGATCGTGGGCCGCTCGACGGGCCGCCGCATGACGCTGGGCGACGCCGTGCGCATCCGCGTGAAGCGCGCCGACCTGCAGAAGCGCCAGCTCGACTTCGAGCTGCTGCTGCCCGACCTGCAGCCGCGCCGCCGGAGCGACAAGGGCGGCCGGGGCGCCGCAGGCAACGGCCGGGGTGCCGGGTCGGGTCGCCGCGCAGGCGGCGGCCGGAGCCGGAGCGCCGTCGCGGGCGGGTCGGACAAGGGCCGCGGATCGGAGACGGCCAAGGGCCCGGAGAACGGCAACGCCCCGCACGACAACGCCGCAACAGCACACGGCGGCCCGGCGCACGACAACGCCCCGCGCGGCGGCCGCCCGCGCCGGGGCCGGGGCCGCAAATAACCGAAGCCGAAAATAGCCGGGGCGACGCAGTGCGCCCTACCCCGACAACGCCGACGGGCGGTCCCTCTGCAAGGGATCGCCCGTCGATTTATGACATGATGCCGTCGCCGCCCGCCGGCCCGGAGCACGCTCGCCCCGGCCGGAGATCAGAGATCGCCGTAGTCGTAGATGAGCTCGAAGTCGTCAAGCGACATGCGGTTGGCCGTCGAGCCGGTGAAGTAGTCGCCCCAGCGCGAGGCCGAGCAGACGATCATCAGGTGGGTCGGCACCGCGTCGGTGCGCCGCCACTCGATGGGGATGGTGAACTGCGTCCACCCGTCGACGCTCTCGGTGAGCACCAACTCGCCGAAGGCCAGCACGTCGGGGGCGTTCTTGTCGAAGAAAGTCGACTGGTCCTTGGTGTAGATCTGCACGGGCGACTGGTCCGTACCGCCGTAGGCGGCCGCCGTCCAGGTGCCCAGAGCCACGTAGATCGACCCCTGGTCGTAGTCGTCTGTGGTGAGCGTCTGCCCGGGGGGCTGCTTGTCGATGCGGTCGATCTTGCCCTGCGTATACTTGAGCCAGCCGCGCAGCGCCACGGGGTGGGCGGCGAACGGACGGCCGAAGTTGACCTTGCCGTTGGTGCCGACGGTCTCGGCATAGGTGCCGATGAAGATGTTGCCCGCGGCGAACTTGCCGATGCCGAGCACCGAGGCGAACTTCGACGTGAGGCGTGCCGAGCGCGTGCCCGACGAGCCGGGGCGCACGTCGGCGTCGCCCTCGCAGATGGTTTCGCCGACCGTCGCCGAGCCCTTGTTGCCGCTGTCCCAGAAGGCGTCGTCGTCCGACAGGTAGGGATAGACGATCTTGCCCGGCTTGCTCCACTCCTCGAAACCGCCGTTGGGCAGCGGCAGCGCCGCCTCGGTGGTGAAGCTGCGCACCTCGGTCAGGTCGGCGTCGGAGCTCGCCACGGCCTCGTAGCGCGTCTGGGGCCGGAGCCCTCGGATCTGCGTCGAGAACGACCCTCCGTCGACCGCGATCGCCGCGGCGTCGACCTCGATCCACTCCTCGGCCCCCTCCTCGCGGTAGCGGAAGCCGGGCTGCGCGTCGCTCTGCCCCTGGGCGTAGAGCCACGCGGAGTGCGACCAGGCGTCGATGCGCGACCAGTCGACCTTCAGATCGGTATACTCCACCGTGAGGTACCAGCTCTCGGTGCGCCCGTGGTAGGTCACGTCGACGCGGCGGGGCGTCGTGAAGTCGTGGAGCGCGGAGAGGTTGCTCTCGTTCAGGTCGGGCACGTCGGCGCACGACATGCGGGTGATGCCCGCGGGCCCGAGCTTGAGCGCCAGCACCTCGACCGACGTGAGTTCGTCCGTGCCGACGTAGGCGCGCGCCGTGCGGTCGGCCTCGTCCCACACGGTGGCGCCGATCTGGCCGGCGACGGCGAAGCGCCGCTCGATGGTCTGCGACGCCTCGATGGTCCACGCGTAGTCCTGGTAGCGCGAGAGGGTTACGGCCAGCGGCAGGCGCAGGTCGTGGCTCCCGACGATGGCGAGCGAAGCCTCGGCCCCCTCGGTGATGGTCGCCTCGGTGATCCGCACCTCGCGGATGTCTGTGGTCTCGAGCAGCGGCAGCGTCACGCGGCGCGCCGAGGCGTCGATCGCCGGATCGCCCGCGAGCCCCTCGGCCGCGATCGACTCGATGGCGCACACGACCACCGGGTAGGGCAGGTCGTTCTCGATGCACGAGGGGAGCGTCAGCGACGCCGCGAGCGCCGCGCAGAGCAGTTTCAGCCGGTTCATCCGCGTATCGCCTTTTTCTTGTTCCACAAATGGATGTTCATGCCGATCCGTATGTCGGCCAGGTTGAGCTTGAAATTCATCTTGGAGTAGCGGCGCGAGCCGATCTTCGCCCCCTGGGCGTCGTACTGGTCGGTCGCGGTGTACTTGAAGCCGCCCAGGCCGAACGAGAGCGTGGCGCAGACGTTGGGGAAGACGTAGACCGCCACGCCGGGGTTGAAGCCCGCGCGCAGGGTCATGCTCTCCGAATTGGTCTGCTTGACCGCCTCGCCCGACTTGTAGGCGAAGGTGTTCTCGCCCGTGGAGAACGAGAGTTCGAGCTCGGCGAAGAGGCCGAAGCGCCCCTTCTCGTCGAGGGCCACGTAGGAGCGGTGGAAGAGGCCGAACGAGAAGCGCTCGCTCGACAGATCGAGCCACGGGATGTCGATGTCCAGATCGTTCTGGTCGCCCAGGTTGACGTCGAACGTGTCGAGCTTGCCCGAGATGCTCGTGTAGCCGAAGCGCACGCCGAAGCAGTTGTTGTTGCGGTAGAAGTAGCCGAAGAAGGGGTTGACGGTCATCACGTTGCCGTCGAGGTTGATGTTCTCGAAGACGGGAAACATGTCGGCGTCCTCCGACGAGAGGGTGCCGTAGGAGACGGTGAGCCCCACCATCTTCTCCCCCTTGTAGACGAAGCGCCCCTTGTTGATCTCGCGGTCGAAGCGCCGCGAGGTGGGCAGGAAGCGCCGCTTCGTGCGCATCGGCCCGGGAGCGCCGACCGCCTGCAGCGTGTCGGCGGGCATGGCGGGAGCGCCGACCGCCTGCAACGTGTCGGCGGGCATGGCCGGTGCGTCCGGCGCAGGCGCGCTGGCAGCCGAGGCATCCGGCGCCGCGGCCACGGCATCCGGGGTCCCGGCCTCTTCTGCGGCAGCGGCCCGCACGGGAAGGCACCCGAGGGCGAGCAGAAGCAGCGGAGCTATATATGAAAGCACTCTTTTCATCGTGAGGCGGAGTTAAAGATAGAACGACACACCCAGACCGATCGACAGCAGGTTGACCTTGAAGTTCATGAAGCTCGACTTGAACTCGGCCTCGTGCACGTGGTTCTGATCCTGACGGGCCCGCGTATAGCTCACACCCATCACGCCCACGTTGACCTCCACGGCCATCGTGTTCGACGCGAAGGCGATGATGCCGGGCGAGACGCCCAGCGAGAGGGAGTAGCCCGTCTCGAAGGTGCCGCGCACTGGCTGGTCGGCGGCGAACTTCTTCTGGTGACCGCCCGCCGTGAAGGAGATCTCATTGAAGAGGGCGAAACGCTTGTTGCGCCCCAGCGGGATATACTGGCGCCAGAAGAGGGCCGCCGAGTAGGAGTGGCGCAGCGTGTAGTAGTATTCGGCCGAGAGGTGGGTGCCCGACTCCTCGTCGCCCAGGTTCAGCTCGCCCGAGTCGACGCGCAGCAGCGAACGGCCGTAGATGAAGCGGCCGCCCAAGGCCATGTTGTTGCGCAGGGCGTAGCCGATCATGGGGCTCACCTTGAAGGTGTAGCCCTCCGAGTCGATGTTCTCGACCACGAAGAAGGTGTAGCTCGCGTTGGTATGGGTCGAGTAGGAGGCCGTGCCGCCGAAGATCCACTGCCCCTCGGGCACGAAGACGTGCGAGATGTCGACCAGACCGCGCTCGCGGCGGGGATCCTCCGCCGCCGACTGCGCGGCCAGGCTGCCGGGGACGGAGACCTGCGCGGCGGGGGCGGAGCCAGCGATACCGGATCCGGCCGTTTCGGGCTCGGCCCCGCGGAGCTGCGCCGCGAGGAGGAGCCCCGCCAGTACGGCCAGAAGTTTTACTGCGCGTCGTGTCATGCGATGCGTATTAGTAGACCAGTTCGAAATCGTCGAGATACATCACGCTGCCCGTCGATCCGGCGAAGTAGTCGCCGTACTTGCTGGCCGAGGCCGTGAGCATGAGGTAGGTCGGCACCTCGCCTTCGTACTCCTCGTTGTAGTGGAGCGTGAGGGTGATCTGCTTCCACTCGGCCGTGGAGACCTGGTTGGTCCACTCGGCCCAGGCGATGATCTTGCCGTCGGTGCGGTCGTTGCCGCTGTCCGTGCCGTTAGGAGCCGAACAATAGGTGATGGTCTTCGAGTTCTTGCTGAAATCGAGAAAAGTATCCTCGTTGCCCTTCCTGGTCTTGACTACGTGGGGTCCGCTCGTCTTGCACAGCAGGATGTAGACCTGCGAGACATCCGAATCCCCATTGCCCACGGCGCCGCCTGCGTAGTCGACCGTCCCGACCGACCCCTTGTACCAGAAGGTCAGCTTGCGGGGCCGGTAGGTGAAGTCGAAGGGCTTGCCGAACCCGATCACGCCGTCCGTGCCGTCCGTGCCGAGATACTTGCCCAGAAAGATATTGCCCGCGGCGAACTTGCCTATGCCCAACATGGCGACATGCTGCGACTGCAACTTGGCGGCGGTGCTGCCCGACGATCCGGGGCGCGGATCCTCGACGTTGGTCGTCACGTTCTTCTTCAGCGTGGCCGAACCGTGGTTGCCCGTGTCCCACCACTGATCGGCGTCCGAAGCGTAGGGCAGCAGCGGCGAAGAGCCCGTCCATATCTCGAACCCGGCGTTGGAGACCTGCGGCCCGAGCACCTCGATACGCTGCTCGGAGGCGCCGTTCACAGCCTTCTGACCGAAGTGGAGGCGGCACTCGTAGGGAGTGTTGGGGCGGAGCGTGGCCGGAGCGGCGTAGACGCCCCCCTGGGTCGTGGCCGCGGCGGCGGCCTCGATCCACTCCTCCGTACCGCGCTCGCGATAGAGAATCTTCACGTCGGCGGCCGCCTCGTCGAAGACGTAGGCCCGGAGTTGCGCCCCGTCGTTCCAGGCGTCGGTCGTCTCGGCGTCGAAGACGCCCTGCGTGCGGAGGAGCGAACTCTTCTCCGAGTCGCGGCCGTCCTCGTCCACCACCTCGAAGATAAGCTCCAGATCGCCGCCGCGCAGCTGCGCGAAGAACTCGGCGCCCAGCGTGAGCAGCATGTCCGACGGGGTGTTCATCCGCACCGAGATGCCGCGCTCGGGCGTGCCCGTCTCGAGCGGAATCTGCCACGTGGCCGGCTCGGCGCGCGTCGCCTCGTCCGAGCCCCCCTCGCGGACCTTGAGCGTCACGCCGGCCAGATTGCTCACCGCGGTGATGCCGTAGTTGATCGTCCCCGAGGCGAACTCCTGGCGTTCGCCGATCTCGAAGCCTTCGCCCGAGATCTGCGGCGAGGGCTGGAACATCACGTTGTCGTTGTATTCGTCCCACGTGGCCGAGACGGCTATCTCGAAGGAGAGCGTACCGCCCAGGTCGGGCGAATATTTGAAGCGGAGCGTGTAGCACATGCCCGGCAGCGTCGAGACGTGCTTGGTCTTGTCGACCATCACGATCTTGTCCTCGCCATCCATCTTGCCCACGCCGCGGAAGCGCCAGCTGAAGGCCTCCGACCCCTCGGGCAGGATGAAGTAGCCGCGGCCTTTCTCCTTATTAAAAGCGAGGTAGGGCACTCGGCCCGCAGCCACCTCCTGCTGGTCGTATTTCTCCTGTAGGGCGACATTGGTCCAGAGCTCCTCGGTGAACAGATCGGTAACCGTCTTGTCGTACTCCACCTCGACGATCGTGTTGGCCACGCGGCACTCTACCGCCACGTCGACGCTCCGACCGGCGACGATCGTAAAGTCGCGCTCGCCGCGGTAGAGCATGCGGTCCCAGGTCGCCAGACCCAGCCGCGCATCCTCGGGCTGCTGGCCCAGCTCGACCGAGATCACGTAGTCGCCCGCCGCGAGCCACAGCGACGCGGGCATCTCCCCGACCGAGGCGTAGCGGCGCACGAGCAGCCGCTCGCGGGCGGCGCCCTCGCCGGCGCCGTAGCGGTAGACGCGGATGGCGCATTGGGTCCACGGATAGGCCGAGGGATCGATCCCGGCGCGCGTCCCGCCCAGACCCAGCTGAACCTTCACGGCACCCTCACCGTCGCGCCCCGTGTCCTCCTTCTGGCACGCACCGCAAAGCAGGAGCGCACCGAGGCACAGCATAAGATGTATGATCGTTTTTTTCATCGTAGAGTCTCCGTTTTAGTTGACATGAAGCATCACCGTCTTGGCGATCGTATTGCCCTCGTTGTCGGTCACCGTCAGCTTGAAATCGGTATCGCCCTTGAAAGAGCCCATGAGCGGCATGAAGGTGGTGATCGGGAAGAGGATCGAGGTCTGGTTCCGGACATCATCACCAACCGGAAAACCGAAGCCCACGCCCGTTGCCTCATTAAAGGGGCCCAATATCGTGCTCAATCCGGCTTGTGTCGCTTCGGGATCAACCAAATCGAATTTAGACGGAATCTGTACGCTCGGCAACCCTTCACCCAGCGCGCCTTCGATCTCCACCATCAGCGATCGGATACCCTTGGTGGCGGTGATGCGGATCTCCACCTGGAGCCCGTCCACCACGTCGTGGCGCTGGTCGATGTCGTTGCCGATCCAGCGGATGTTGGGGTCGGCGCCCCCGGACTTATTGACCTCGAAGATCAGCTCGGTGGTCGAGCGGCGGTTGCGCTCGTCGGTCACGGTCATGCGGAAGGTGTGCGTACCCTCGTAGTCGAAGATCACCTTCACCAGCGGCGCCAGGTCGAACGTGCGGTCGGTGACGTTGAGGTTCATCGTCGGGAATCCCCACAGACGCAGGCGGCTGCGCGCCTTGCCGCTGACGGTGAACAGGTCGACCTCCTCGGTCAGCTCGTTCTCCTCGAGCAGGGCCTTCACGTCGGCGTTGTCGCTCCCGACCTCCAGCATGAAGCGCTGCATCGGGTCCTTGGCGTGGATCGTCACGTTGGCGTCGCCCAGGTAGTAGCCGTCCTCGTTGTAGGAGTCGTCCGTGAGCACCACCTTGTCGCGGATGGGCTCGTCGCTCTTCGACCATACGACCTTCGGCGCATCGGGGTCGTCGATGTCGGGGATCGTAGCCTCGCCGATGGTCGCCAGCTGCTGCACGTCGACGTCGATCGTCTCGCCGTTGACCCACGTCTCGATCTCGGCGTTGATGATCACCGAGCCGCTCTCGCCGTTCTCGAGGAAGATGGTGATCTTGCGCCACTCGCCCGCCTTAGCGTTGTTGGTCACCTTGAGGGGCTGGCGCGTGATCTGCTTGCCCTCGTAGACGGTCGTGAGGTAGAGGACGAGGTCGTTCTCCTTGTCGGCCCCGGTGTGGAGCGGACGCAGGTAGCCCGCCTTCTTCTCGTCCTTGGCGAAGACGAGGTTGTGCACGCCCGAGAGCACCACGTCGGCCTCCGTGTCGGCGCTCAGCAGTTCGTAGAGCGACTGGCGGTAGGCCACCGTCACCTTCACCGAGAGCGGACGGCAGGTCAGCGTGCCCAGCTCGGTGCGCTGGCCCTTCGAGATACGGAACGCCTTCTCGATGCCGTAGGTCGGGGTGTCGGCCACACCCTCCCACGCCGCGTCGGGGGTGTCGGCCGAGAAGACCTTCAGCACGTAGTTGCCCACGGGCAGCTCGATCGGCTCGGTCGGGCGCTCGCCGTAGAGGAAGGAGGCGACCTCCTCCGAGCCCTTGTCGGCATTGAGGATCTTGACCGTGTAGGTGTTGACGTCGGTATTACCGTTGGCGCGCGTCCCGGCGCCCGGAGTGTTGTCGATCTCCTCGTTGCGCGACTCGACCACCAGGCCGAACGACCCGTCGAGGACGAGCGTGCCCACATCGCGCCCGTCGACGGGCGGCTCAGGCGTGGGATCGATCTTCGGCTCTTCGTTCACGCAGGCGACCGTCGCCGCGGCGAGGCCGATGGCTGCGAAGTATTTGAACAGGGTTTTCATGATCTTGGCTCGATGGATTAGAGTTTGGAATCGGGGTTGAGCTCCTCGTCGACGACCTCCGTGTCGACGGGCTCGCCGTTGAGCGTGATCGTCACGCCGCCGGGGCCGGTGCTGCCCACGCCCGAGATGTCGAAGCGGTAGGTGTAGAGCGTCGCGGGCTGCGGCGCCGCGTTCTCCACGGGGTTGAAACGCACGGTCTCGGGGTCGGCCGTGGCCGAGGGGGTCTGCTTGGTGGCGCGGCCCGTAATGGTGAAGGGCTTGCCCGGACGCACATACCACCAGGTGTCGGCCACCGCGGGATCGTCGGCCGTGTAGCTCACCGTGAACTCGTTCTCGGCGGCGGTCTTCAGCGTGAAGGTCGCCCCGTTGGCGAAGTAGCTCCTGAAGCTGTCGGTGAACTCGATACGCACGATCGTGTTGGCCAGCGCGGCCCGCACGGTCACGGGGGTCTGCGTGCGCCGCACGATGGCGATGCCCGAGACCGTGCCCTCGAAGTAGGGTTTGTCGGCCCCCTCCTCGATCTGGTCCACGCCCTGCCACGTCTTGGTCGAGTAGATCTCCAGGGAGTACTCGCCCTCTAACAGCTGGTCCTTGCGCACGTCGTAGTTGCCCACGCGGGCCCACACGCGGTTGTAGTTCAGCCCAGGCGTGGTGCTGGAGATGCGCATCGTCATATCCTGCGGATCGGGCACCGCGACATGGTCGGGAAGCTCGACGCGGGCGCGCGTCACGGCGTCGACGGCCGCGACGCACGAGGCGTCGATGGCCAGCGTGCCGTATGCCTCACCCTCTTCGGGGGGGGGAACCTCGCCCTTGGAGCAGGCACCCAGCAGCAGCGCCGCCGCGGCACCTATTGCAAGCATTCTTTTCATATGTTCGTTCTTGTTGTTTTTCACTGTACGATCGTCACGCGGATGTTGTCGATATGGCAACGATAGGTAACGTTGGTAGTCGTCGCACCCCAGCTGCGTTTGGTGGTGTAGATCTGCCACGAAAGGCGCGACGAGGAGCCGCAGCCGGGAACGCGCTGTCCCGTCAGCTTGTCGGGCAGGTTGTTCGCATCGGACAGGCCGCTCACCGACCGATCCGAGAAGACCGCATGCGCGAATGCCGCGTCGGCGTCGATCGCCGGGCCTGCGGCGGCATTGGTGCGGCCGAAAGTGCAGGTCGCCGTGCTGTTGCCGGCGCCCGTCCCGAGCGCTCCGTTCTGCGTGTCGTAGCCCATGTCGAACGAGACCGACACGGCGAGCGTCTTTCCCGCCCGGATCGGCATCGGCGCCGTATCTACACGCCCGCGGGAGCGCGAGTCGGTGATGCCCGAATGGGTGGAGACATGACAGTTGGCCATGATGCAGGTGGCGGCCACGGTGGCGGCGCGGGCACCGCTCCAACCGTAAAGGCCCCAGTCGGTAAGCAGGGCGGCGTTCTCGGTCGAATGGTCGCCCACCCCGCTGAAATTCTCATAGAACAGATACGGCGCCTTGACCGTGCAACCCGAAGCCGTGACGCCGCTGACGGTGCACTGGCCCGTGCCGAGCTCGCCGACCACCCCCACGGTATTGGCCGAGCCCACCGTGAGCCCCAGCTCGGCGGGGAAATCGCCGCTCATGTCCTCGAATATCCGCAGCGCGAAGGTGCCGTCGCCGTTGGCCCGGAGCCGCTCGGCGCGCCGCAGCGCCAGGTCGAGGCTCGGGAAGCTATACCCATCGGGCAGCTCCACGGCATCGATCTCGGTCACCGCCTCGCCCAGCTGGGCGGGGTCGACCGTCAGCCGGTAGTCGATCTGGGGCCGCAGGGCCGGAACGGTGAGGGTGACGGTGGTGATCTCGCCCGCCGCGCAGTTGCGGAAGGCGGCGGTCTCGATCGGCCACGAGAACTCCTCCCCGTCGGTGGCGGTGAAGCGCACCGCGCCGCCCGTCATGTCGCCCGGGGCTATGAAGAGCCAGAAGCTGTCGCCCTCGCCCACCGGGCGGGCGAACTCCAGCGTCACGGCGTTCGACACGGGCTCGATCGAGGGCGCGTCGTCCTGCGCCGCGAGGTCCCAGGTCAGGCGACCGGCGACCGGGCGCGGGAACTCCACGCGCAGCCGCCTGACGGGGCGTCCGAAGCGGTTGCGCCCCGCGGGGATGGTCACCTTCACGGCGTGGACCTTGTGTCGGAAGCGCAGGTCGAGGGGGTTGATGTCGGAGGCCGCATCGCGGTTCTCCTTCAGCTCGGGAGCCTCGGCGCAGGCCAGCAGCACGTCCCGCTCGCCGTGCCAGGCGCCGTCCTGCACCGCGGGCAGGTCGTAGCTCACGCGCGTCCCCTCGACGCGGGCAGGCACGGGCGACGCGGCGTAATAAGTATAGGTGCCCGGCTGCATCGCGGACACCGAGCCCGTGAAGAGGGCCTTGCTTCCGCTGCCGGGCTTGCCGCCGTAGTAGACGAACGGAGCGTTCGCGAAGGCCTCCTTGTCGCCCGCATAGGCCCACAGCGCCATGCGGTCGCCCTTCTCCCAGCGGGTCGAGAGGCCGTCGTCGTCGAGCGCCGTGCGCGTTTCGGGAATGCAGATCGAGACCTCCACCTGCCGGGCCGGAAGATCGGAGGCCGGCTCCGCGTCGCGGCACGAGGTGCCCGCCGCGGCGAGGGCCGCGGCTGCGAGGAGAAATACCAATCGCGATAACTTCATCTCAAACGCCTTGTCTAAAACAGGCTCAAAAGTAGCACATGCGCGCCTTTTTTGGAAATTTTTTCAACGAACGCCCCGTTTTTCCCCACGAACAAGCACAAAAAGACGCCCCGCAGCTGAGCTGCGGGGCGTCTTTCGTCCGAAAACGGTCGGCGGCGCTTAGCGCACGATGTTGGCGATGAGGAACGTCGCGGCGACCGTCAGAATGGCGTAGAGCTCGGGGAAAGCGGCCAGGATAAGCGTCTTACCCATCACGTCGTGGCCGTTGCCGATGGCCGCGATACCGTTGGCGCAGACCTTGGCCTGGTAGATCGAGGCGGCCAGGTTGACCATACCCACGAGGATACCGGCACCCAGCACGGCGGCAGCCTGCAGCATCGAGGGCGAGGAGAGGAAGCCCTGAACCATGAAGAAGCAGACGAAACCGTAGAGACCCTGCGAACCCGGGAGGGCCGAGAGGATCATGTAGCTACCGAACGCGCCGCTGTTCTTTTTCATGGCGCCCACGGCGGCCTGACCGGTGATCGAAGTACCCACGGCCGATGCGATACCGGCCAGACCCACCATCAGCACGACGCCGACGTAGGCCATTACCAAAGCAGTTGTTTCCATAATTCAAAAAAGGTTTTTTATTGTTTGTTATTCGTTTGTTTGATCCATTTTGCGAAGAGGGTCGAACGAGCGCGACGCCATCTCGAAGCCGGCGTTCTTGTAGAACTCCACGAACGTGAGACGCATCGGGTGGACGAACGACGAGATGGTCGACATGAAGAGGTTGATGCCGTGGCCGATCAGCAGGATCGGCAGCATGATGAGGATGCGCACGACGATGTTCGCCCCCTCGGGCACGAAGCCGTCGGCCAGCGAGTTGAAGACCAGCGCCAGCACGCCGCCCGACAGACCGATGGCGAACAGACGGATGTACGACAGCACATCGCTCAGCAGACCCGTGAGGTTGTTATAGAAGTTCCACAGTCCCGAACCGAGGTTCACCAGCGGGTTGCGGCCCGGCGTATTGAGCAGCAGCATGAGCACCGCGCCCAGAGCCACGACGCCGTAGAAGGCGGGCGACGAGGCGCTGAAGCCGGGGATCGTCCACGCCGGATCGAGCATCGGAAGGCCGGCGGCCACCGAACCCGCGAGCAGGATGACGAACCAGCCCAACGCGCCCAGCGCATACCTAAAGCCGAACGAGCGGGTGACGACCCACACGTTGATGGCCATGCCGAAGAGGATCTGCACCATGCCGATGGCCAGCGCCACCGAGAAGAACCGCCCCTGGAAGTCGAAGAAGGGGACGTCGGGGAAGTACTCCTTGAGGTTCAGACCGAAGAACGACCCGCAGAAGAGCCCGAAGAGGATCGTCGCCGAGGCGCACATCGTGGCGAACCACGCGGCGCGGCGCATCATCCCCTGCGCGGGGTTCTTGCGCAGCAGGAAGAGACCCATGGCCAGCAGGACCAGTCCGTAGCCGGCGTCGTTGAGACAGATGCCGAAGAAGAGCATGTAGAACGGCGCGAAGAAGGGGGTGAGGTCGAGCGTGCCGTACTTCGGGCGGGCGTACATGTCGCCCACCATCTCGAAGATGCGCGCGAAGCGGCCGTTGCTGAGCTTGACGGGGGTGTCGTCCTCGGGCGTGGGGTCGCTCTTGAGCCACACCACATTGGGATACTCCTCCAGCAGCGCGTCGACCGCGGCCGACGTGGCGGCCTCGGCCCAGCCCTCCATGACCACCAGGTGGCCGTCGGCGGCCTGCTGCGCCGTGGCGAGCACCTTGACGCCCTGCAACCGCTCGCGCAGCCGACAGCCGTAGGCGGCGATGGCCTCCGTCGACGCAGCGGCACGGGCGAATACCTCGTCGAGCCGCGCCAGCTGCTGGCGTTCGTCGGCGATGCGGCGCTCCGCCTCGCGGATGTCCATCGCCGGGGCCTTCATCTCCTGGGCGTCGAGGTAGACCTCCTCGCCCGGAGCCGTCACGGCCACGAACCACACCATAGAGCCATTGCGCGCGACCTCGACGATCGTGTGCCGCTCGCCCCACTCGGCCAGCGACTTGTCGTAGGTGGAGGCCTGCGCCGAGAAGTAGCGCAACACGATCCCCTCGTCCGCAAGACGCTGCGTGCGCGACGCGTCGAAGGCGCCCCACGGACGCAGCTCGTCGGCCGCCTTCTCCAGGCGGGCGATCTCGCCGCGCAGGCGTGCGGCCTCGCGCTGCGCCTCGACATAGGCGGCGTAGGCCTCCTCGCCCGAGGCGTAGGGCACGCCCCGGACGCCGTCGTGCGCAGCGCTCCAGCTGCGGAGCGTCTCCGCGGCGCGCGCCGCGCCCTCGATGTCGAGCAGTAGCCGGCGGTCCTCCTCCGAGGGCTCCCAGCCCGCGACGGTGACGTCGACGAGCCCCAGCGCGCGCAGCCGGTCGATGAAATCCTCGCTTTGCGCCGCATGGAGCACAAAGTCGTATTTCGACATTTTAGCTATCATAACATCGCGCCCTCCCCGGCCTGCTGTTGTTTGGTTTTCACGATCTTCTGGGCCGACTTGGAGAGGTTCTCCTCGTCCTCCATGAAGCGTTTGATCTTACGGATGGCGTCTTCGTAACCCGGGATCTGCACCTTCTCGTACAGATTGACCTTCTGCGTGGTCTTGCGCCGCGCATAGTCCAGAAGCTCCATCTTGCGGTTGTAGACTTCGAACTCGATACCCAGGCGGGCCAGCCGCTTGAGGAGTTCCACGCCGTCGGCGTACCACACGGGCGAGGTGAAGAGGTCGTAGGGCTTCTCCTCGAAGAGGACCTCCTCGAGCACCGGCGTGCGCACGCCGGCGATCTTCTGCGTCGCCAGGCGCACGTCGCCCACGCGCAGCAGATCGCTCTCGAACTCCCCCCACAGCGCCGCCATGTAGTCGTACTCGGCCTTCAGGGCGTCGAGCCGACGGCGGTAGTCCGCGGCGGAGTCCTTCGCCTTCTTGACCTCGGAGCGCAGGGCCGACTCCTTACTTTTGATCGTAGGAAGGGCCTTCTGCCGCATTTTCAGCTGCTTGCCGAGTTCGCCGAGCGAAGTTTTGTTGTATTGGAACTTGATAGCCATCGCGCCTTAAGCCTCCTTCCAGTACTTCTTGATGAGCTCCTCCTTGATGGCCACCTCCTCGCGCGAGAAGTATTTCGAGAAGAGCGTCCAGGCCGTGTCGAGCATCTCCGTGATGCCGATGTTGACGTCGATGGCCAGCAGCCGCTCCGAGTAGTCGTGGGCGAACTTCAGGGCGCGCTCGTCGTAGTCCGACAGGTCGAAACCGTTCTCCAGCTTGGTCTTGGCGTTGGCCGCGTCGGCGAACAGACGCACGCAGGCGTTCATCACCTGGGGATGGTCCTCGCGCGTCTTCTTGCCGATGACCAGCTGCTTCAGACGCGAGAGCGAACGGAACGGATCGACGATGACCTTGCCCGTGTCGGAGTCGTTGCGCAGGAACAGCTGACCCTCGGTGATGTAGCCCGTGTTGTCGGGGATGGCGTGGGTGATGTCGCCGCCCGAGAGGGTGGTCACGGCGATGATGGTGATCGAACCGCCGTTGGGCAGCTGAACGGCCTTCTCGTAGATCTTCGCCAGGTCCGAATAGAGCGAACCGGGCATCGAGTCCTTCGAGGGGATCTGGTCCATGCGGTTCGAGACGATGGCCAGGGCGTCGGCGTAGAGGGTCATGTCCGTCAGCAGCACCAGCACCTTCTCGCCCTTGTCAACGGCGAAGTACTCGGCGGCCGTCAGCGCCATGTCGGGCACCAGCAGACGCTCCACGGGCGGGTTCTCCGTGGTGTTGACGAACGAGACGATGCGGTCGAGCGCACCGGCGTTCTCGAAGACCGACTTGAAGTAGAGGAAGTCGTCGTTCGTCAGACCCATGCCGCCCAGGATGATCTTGTCGGCCTTGGCGCGCAGGGCCACGTTGGCCATCACGGCGTTGTAGGGCTGGTCGGGATCGGCGAAGAAGGGGATCTTCTGGCCGGTCACGATGGTGTTGTTGAGGTCGATGCCGGCGATACCCGTGGCGATGAGCTCCGAGGGTTGCAGTCGCCGGAAGGGGTTCACCGTCGGGCCGCCGATCTCGCGGGCCTCGCCCTCGACGATCTCGCCGCCCTCGAGCGGCTCGCCGTAGGCGTTGAAGAAGCGGCCGGCCAGGCTGTCCGAGACGCGGAGCTTGGGGGGCTCGCCGTGGAAAATGACTTCGGAGTCGGTGGCGATGCCCTCCGTGCCGGCGAAGACCTGCAGGGTAACGCTCTCGCCCATGATCTTCACCACCTGGGCCAGCTTGCCGCCCACGGTGGCCAGCTCGTCGTTGCCCACGCCCGAGGCGCGCAGCGTCACGGTCGCCTTGGTGATGTTGTCGATCTTGGTGTATATCTTCTGAAATGCGCGTGTTGTCATGGCTTACTTGGTTTTTTCACTCACATACTCGGCGATCTGCCGTTTGTACTGCTCGAACTTCTCCGACTGCCACTCCGTGTAGTTCATCTGGCGGAAGAGGTTGATGAGCCCCTTGAAGAACTTCGAACACTCCTCGAAATCGGTGAAGGGGAAGTCGATGCGGCAGATGTCGATCACCATCTTGTACATCATCTTCTGACGCTCCATGGGGCAGTTGGCGTCGATCTCGTCGAAGGCGTCCTGCTGCAGGATCACGAAGTCGATGAGCTCCGACTTCCAGAAACGCTCGTGGTAGTCGACCGGCACGCCGTCGTCGCCCAGGATGTTGATCTGGTCGTTGGCCTCCTTGCCGCGCTGCACGATCGTCTTGCCCTCGTAGACCAGGTCCACCCACTGCTTCTCGACATGCTCGTCGAGGTAATTGCGGATCTCGGGGTACTCCAGGTACTTCGAGTAGGAGTCGAGCGGGTCGATGGCCGGGTAGCGCTTCGAGTCGGCGCGGCCCTGCGAGAGGGCGTAGAAGCAGCGCGCGGCCTTCTTGGTCGACTCGGTGACGGGCTCCTTGAGGTTACCGCCCGCAGGCGACACCGTGCCGAGGAAGGTCACCGAACCCGTATGGCCGTTGGAAAGCTTCACCAGACCGGCGCGCGAGTAGAAGTTGGAGATGATCGCCGAGAGGTCCATCGGGAAGGCGTCCTGACCCGGAAGCTCCTCCAGACGGTTCGACATCTCGCGCAGCGCCTGGGCCCAGCGCGAGGTCGAGTCGGCCATCACCAGCACCTTCAGACCCATCGAGCGGTAGTACTCGCCGATGGTCATGCCCGTGTAGACCGACGCCTCGCGCGCGGCGACGGGCATGTTCGACGTATTGCAGATGATGATCGTGCGCTCCATGAGCTTGTGGCCCGTACGGGGGTCGACCAGCTCGGGGAACTCCTTGAAGATCTCCACCACCTCGTTGGCACGCTCGCCGCACGCCACGATGATGATGATGTCGGCCTCGGCCTGCTTCGAGATGGCGTGCTGGAGCACGGTCTTGCCGGCGCCGAAGGGCCCGGGGATGAAGCCCGTGCCGCCCTCGGCCAGCGGGTTGAACGTGTCGATGGGGCGCACGCCCGTCTCCATCACGCGCGACGGACGGGGCTTCTCGGTGTAGCAGCGCACAGCCTGCTTGACGGGCCACTTCTGGACCATCGTCACGGCGTGCTCGCCGCCCTCGGCGTCGGTCAGGACGGCCACCGTGTCGGTGACCTTGTATTTACCGGCCGCGGCGACGCTCTTGACCGTATATTCGCCCGTCATCGCGAAGGGGACCATGATCTTGTGCATCACCCACTGCTCCTTGACCTCGCCCAGCCACGAGGCGGCCGACACCTTGTCGCCCGCCTTGGCCAGCGGAGCGAACTCCCACTCGGCGCCGAAGTCGATCGGATCGGTGATCGAACCGCGGGCGATGAAGAGCCCGTCCATCTTCTCCAGGTCGTTCTGCAGACCGTCGTAGTTACGCGAGAGCAGACCCGGGGCGAGCGTCGCCTCGAGCATGTGGCCCTCGAATTCGACCTTGTCGCCGATCTTCAGCCCGCGCGTGCTGTCGAAAACCTGTACATAGGCGTTGTCGCCCATGACCTTGATGACCTCGGCCATCATTTTGGTACCGCCCGCCCACACGTAGCATATCTCGTTCTGGCCCACGGCTCCGTCGGCCTTGACGATCACGATGTTGGAGATGATACCGTTTACACGTCCTGTTGTTTTCATCGGTATGTTCTGTTGTTTGTTTCCTCTTATTTAATGAGCTCGCGCCCGTCGAGATCGGCCACCAGGCGGTCGAACAGCTCGCGGCCGCGCACGGCGTCGAGCCGCATCCAGCGGGCCACCAGGGCGATGCGCGCCAGGTAGGAGAGCACGGCGTTGATGTCGAAATAGTCGAAGGCGGCCAGCTCCACGGCCTCGTTCCAGCGGATGAGGTCGATCTTGCGCTCCTTCTCCACGAGGTTGGTCTCGTCGACGGCGGCGATCACCGCATCGACGTAGGCCAGCTCGCCCCTAAGGCCGAAATCGGCCGCCGAGCTGTGCAGCAGCTGGTCGACGACCGGGCCGCCGCCCACCACCGCCTCGTCGGTCGGACGCTGCGCCGCACGGGCCGCGACGGCCGCCGCGACGTTGCGCAGGTTGCGGTCGAAGCGCGCCCAGCCGCGCAGGAAGCGGCACCCCTCGCGCTCGCAGAGCGCATAGTAGGCGGCCAGCAGCGAACGCTCGAAGCCCTGCGAGGTGCCGATGCGCTCGGCCAGCTCGCTCTCGGGGTCGGCGTAGGCGCGCACCACGTCGGCCAGCGCGCCGGGCAGCCGGCGAGGGGTCTTCAGCTCCTCCTCCAGCTCCTCGCGCGAGAAGTTGCCCAGCGGATTGTGGGCCGCGCGGCCCGCGCGCAGGGCGCAGAGGTTGCCGCAGTCATAGTAGCCGAAGAGCAGGCGCACCTGCCGCGCGTCGTCGGCCGTGAGCTCCTCGAGGATCTCGGAGACGATCGCCGCGGCGTCGAAGCCCTTGGAGTCGGAGTCGAGCGCGTACTCGCGCAGCCCCGCCACCAGACAGTAATAGTTGGTCGCGAACATGTGCTACGCCTTGAACAGCATTTCGGAAACCTTGTCGCGCAGATACTCCGAGAGCAGCGCCTCGACGTCGGACTCGGAGAAGGAGATGTAGTAGCCGCCATCCTTGGCGCCCACGCGGAAGCCCGTGCGCACGCGGTCGGAGTAGCCCACCTCGATGCCCTCGGCGAGCAGCGCGCGGGCGCTATCGGCGAATGCGGCGTCGAGCTTCCGGCGGTCGGCCTCGGGCAGCAGGGCCACGAGCTCCACCTTGCCGGCGTCGGCGCCGTTCCAGTTGCGGGCCACCGAGAGAAGCATCTCGCGGATGAAGGCGGGGTCAACGACGGCCGACTTCACGCCCTCCGACGTGGCGCGGACCACGATCGCCCCGGCGATCTGCTGCTTGATCTTCGCCACGGCCTGCTTGCCGGCCAGCGCGATCTCGGCCATGGTGTTCTTCTCCACGTCCTCGACCCGCGCACGGGCCTCGCGCTCGATGGCGTCGGCCTGGGCCTTCGCCTCGGCGACGATCTTCGCAGCCTGGGCCTCGGCGTCGGCCACGAGTTTGCCGGCCTCCGAGCGGCCTTTCTCCAGCCCTTCGTCGTAGAGCTTCTGGGTCAACTGTTGCAGTTTGTTTTCCATAGCGATCTATAATTTGATTATTGTTTTCGAAACGAGCGTACAAATATAAATAAAGATTCCCGAATTTACGATTTCCCCATCCGTTTTTCTTCGGCCCGGGCGACAATCTTTCGCTTCGGGAGCCCTCCGGGGCAAAAAACAGAACCTCGGGACCCCCGACGGCGACGATCCGCAACTTCGAGAAGGAAAAAGCGGGCAGTGAAAATACAGCGCCGGCTGCGCAGCCTGTTCCCTTGCGGAGGGGGGGGGCAGTCAAGAATTGCAGGCCTCCGCCGGGGGGGGGCTGCGGCCCGCCGGCTCTGTGAGCCGAGGCTGCAAATGGAAAATCGAAAGGGGCTTCCAACGCGGTGCAGGTTTCGGCCTAACGCAGCTTGCCCCGGACGGGACATACACGAGGTATTTCCCGTTCGGGGCAGATGCCGGAAGAATTTCGATTTCGGGACAGTAGATTTGCGCTCAAACGCAGCGGAGCGCGGATGGGTAGTACTCGGAGTACATTCCATTCGCGCTCCGCAAGAGCGAGTGCAAAGATACGTTCCGAAATCGGAATTACTGGTGTTGGGGCCGCAACAGATCCTGCACCACCTTCACGGGCGAGAAGGTGGAGACGGGCACGTCGACAAAGACGGTGTTCCAGCGGGCCATGGCGCCGTTCCAGAGGCCGGGCAGCTCCTGGGCGCGCAGCTCGCGGCCGCCGGAGGACTTGGAGGATATGAAGCCCGTGGCCGGGTCGGTGAACCGGCGCAGATCGAACTTGGAGCCGTCCCAGCGCCGCACGCCGCAGACCAGATCCACGGGGTTGAAGTGGGTCGCGCCCCGCATCAGCGGCATGTCGGCGGGCGCTATCTGGCTCGACTCGGCGATCTGGAGCGACTCCGTACCGTCGGGGTTGGCCACCCAGAAGGGGCCGCCGCCCGGCTCGCCCTCGTTGCGGACCATGCCGCAGAGGCGGATGGGACGGTCGAGCACGGAGCGCAGCAGCGCGGCATCGCAGGAGGCGGGCAGCTTGACGCAGAGTTCGCGTTCGACGAAGGCGGCGACCGCCGCCAGATCGGCCGAGCCGGCGTCGAGGGCCTTCAGGTAGCCGAAGGCGCGCTCCTGCAGGTCGAGCAGCAGGCCGGCCAGCACCTTCTTGCAGCGCACCGTGTCGCCGCGGCGGGCGTCGGTGGTCACGTTGTCGATGTTCTTGATGAAGATCAGATCGGCATCGATCTCGTCGAGGTTCTCGATCAGCGCGCCGTGGCCCGCCGGGCGGAAGAGCAGCGAGCCGTCGTCGCAGCGGAAGGGGGTGTTGTCGGGGTTGACGGCGATCGTGTCGGTCGAGGGCTTCTGCACCGAGAAGGTGATGTCGTAGCGGATGCCGAAGCGCCGCTCGTAGGCGGGGATCTTCTCGGCCAGCAGCGCCTCGAAGCCCGCGCGGTGCTCGGGCGAGACGGTGAAGTGGATGCGCGCCGTGCCCTCGTGGGCGGCGTACTGCGCCCCCTCGACCAGGTGCTCCTCGACAGCCTTGCGGGCCCCCTCGGGATAGGCGTGGAAGGTCACCAGCCCCTTGGGCTTGCTGCCGTAGCCGAGCCCCTCCTTCACGATGGCCGAGACGAGCGTGCGGTCGTCGGCGCCCGCGGGGAGCAGGGCCTCCAGCTCGGGCCAGAAGGCGAAGCGGCGGATGTTCTCCACCAGCGTGTCGATGCCCTTGCCGCGCTTGCCCTCGTTGACGAACTCGAAGAGCTCCTTGAACATGCGCGTGGCGGCGCCCGACGCGGGGACGAACTTCACGACCGAGCGGCCGGAGGCGTCGTAGCGGGCCACGGCGCGGTCGGCAGCGTCGTCGTCGAGGGTCAGGATGCCGTCGGCGGGCGATGCGGCGCGCACGACTTTCAGGAAGGGAAATCCGCTGCGGAAAGCGGCGATCTGCCGTTCGACCGCTTCGGGAGTGAGTCCGTGGTCGGCTATCTGCTGCAAATCCTTTTCGGTAAACATAATTCTTCGGGGTTTAGGTTTCTTCTTTCAAAGTTACGGAATAATTCCTAACTTTGCTATCCGTAAGGACGATTTTTTCGCGATCGCCCCTTTTCGCCCCGCACACGAACGCAAAGAACGCTGATATGAAAAAGACCCTCCTCGCGCTGCTGGCGCTCCTCGTCTCGGGCGCAGCCTGCGCAGCTCCGCTGTGGATGCGTTACCCCGCCCTCTCGCCCGACGGGCGGCAGATCGCCTTCGCCTACCGCGGCGACCTCTACGTGGTCGACGCCGAGGGCGGGCAGGCCCGCCGCCTCACCTCGGGCGCATCGCACGACTTCGCCCCCGTATGGTCGCCCGACTCGCGCACGATCGCCTATGCGTCGGACCGCCACGGCAACTTCGACCTCTACGCCGTCGCCGCCGAGGGGGGCCGTCCGCGCCGCCTGACGACCCACTCGGCCGCGGAGGTTCCGTGCGCCTTCTCGCCCGACGGCAAGCGGGTCTACTTCACGGCCACGATCGCCGACCCGGCATCGAGCGCCCTCTTCCCCAAGAGCTCGATGAGCGAGCTCTACGCCGTGAGGCTCGACGGCGGGCGCCCCGAGCGCATCCTGGCCACCCCGGCCGAGGAGATCTCCTTCGCCGCCGACGGCCGCAGCTTCCTCTACCAGGACTGCAAGGGCGGCGAGAACGTCTGGCGCAAGCACCACACCTCGTCCGTCGCGCGCGACATCTGGCACTACGACGCCGCCACGGGGCGCCACAGCCGCCTCACCGACTTCGCCGGCGAGGACCGCCAGCCGCGCCTCTCGCCCGACGGCCGCACGGTCTACTTCCTGAGCGAGCGCGACGGCTCGTTCAACGTCTGGTCGTTCCCGATCGACGACCCCGCGGCCGCGCGGCAGGTGACCCGCTTCAGAACCCATCCCGTGCGCTTCCTCACGGTGGCCGCCGACGGCACCCTCTGCTTCGGCTACAACGGCGAGATCTACACCGCCCGCGGCACGGCCTCTCCGCGCAAGGTGGCCGTCGGGATCACCGAAACGGAGCCCGCCGGGGAGGAGCTGACGCTCGCGGTCGCATCGGGCAGCGGCGCCGTCGTCTCGCCCGACGGCAAACAGGTGGCGCTGCTCTCGCGCGGCGAGGTCTTCGTCACGTCGGTCGACTACGCCTCGACGCGCCAGATCACCCGCACGGCGGCCGCCGAGCGCGACCTCTGCTTCGCCCCCGACAGCCGCACGCTGGCCTACGCCTCGGAGCGCGACGGCCGCTGGAACATCTACACGGCCTCCATCGCGCGCGACGAGGAGCCCAACTTCCCCAACGCCACGCTCGTCGACGAGAAGCCCCTCTTCGACGACGCGCGCCACGAGCGCTTCCTGCCCCGGTACTCGCCCGACGGCAAGGAGCTGGCCTTCATCGAGGACCGCTGCCGCCTGATGGTCAAGAACCTCTCCACGGGCAAGGTGCGGCAGATCACCGACGGAAGCCACCACTACTCGACCACCGGCATGATCGACTATTCGTGGTCGCCCGACGGCAAATGGTTCGCCCTCACCCACACGGCCAACCGCCACGAGCCCTATACCGACATCGGTCTGGTGAGCGCCGCGGGCGGCGATCGGATCGTCGATCTGACGGGCAGCGGCTACACCGACCGCGCGCCCCGCTGGGTGCTGGGCGGCGAGGCCATCCTCTTCCTCTCGGAGCGCTACGGCATGCGCAACCACGCCTCGTGGGGGTCGCTCGACGACGTGATGATCGTCTTCCTCAACCAGGAGGCCTACGACCGCTTCCGCCTGACGAAGGAGCAGTACGAGCTCGACAAGGAGGCCGAGAAGAAGACGGAAAAGAAGGAGGGCGACGCCAAGAAGCCCGAGCGCCCGGCAGCAGGCCCCACGGCGGTCGAGCTGCGCGGCATCGAGGAGCGCACGGTGCGCCTCACCCCCTCGTCGGCCCACATCGCCGACGCCACCGTCGACAAGAAGGGCGAGAAGCTCTACTACCTGGCCGCATTCGGCGGAGCACCCGACCTCTGGGAGCTCGACCTGCGCGACCGCGGCCACAAGATGCTCCAGAAGGTGGGCGGCAGCGGCTCGCTCGAGTGGGACGCCAAGCACGACGACCTGTTCATCCTGGGGCGCGGCCGCATGTCGAAGCTCAAGAGCGGCAAGCTCACACCCATCACGCTGCGCGCCGAGATGAAGATAGACCCGGCGGCCGAGCGCGAATATATGTTCCACCGCGTCTACCGCGAGGAGAAGCGGCGCTTCTACGACGAGCGGATGCACGGCGTCGACTGGGAGGCGCTGCGCGACAACTACGCCCGCTTCCTGCCCCACATCGGCGACAACTACGACTTCGCCGAGCTGCTGAGCGAGTGGCTGGGCGAGCTCAACGTCTCGCACACGGGCGGCCGCTACTCCCACCCCGCGCCGAAGGGCAGCGCCTCGACGGCCGAGCTGGGGCTCTTCTTCGACGAGCGCCACGCGGGCGACGGCCTGCGCGTCGAGGAGGTGGTCGAGCGGGGTCCGTTCGACCGGGCCGCCTCGAAGATCGCCCCGGGCGACATCGTGGAGCGCATCGACGGGGTGCCCGTGCGCCGCGGCGAGGACTACTACCCGCTGCTCGACGGCAAGGCGGGCCGCAAGACGCTCGTCTCGATCCTGCGCCCCGCGGACGGCACGCGCTGGGAGGAGGTCGTCGAGCCCCTCTCGCGCGGCGCCTGGTCGCAGCTGCTCTACCGCCGCTGGGTCAAGCAGCGCGCGGCCGACGTCGACCGGCTCTCGGGCGGACGGCTGGGCTACGTCCACATCGAGTCGATGGGCGACCCGAGCTTCCGCTCGGTCTACTCCGACATCCTGGGCAAGTACAACGACCGCGAGGGCATCGTCATCGACACCCGCTTCAACGGCGGCGGACGCCTCCACGAGGACATCGAGGTGCTCTTCTCGGGCGACAAATACTTCACGCAGGTCATCCGCGGCAAGGAGTCGTGCGACATGCCCAGCCGCCGCTGGAACAAGCCCTCGATCATGCTGACGGGCGAGGCCAACTACTCCAACGCCCACGGCACCCCCTGGGTCTACAAGCACCGCGGGCTGGGCAAGCTGGTGGGCATGCCCGTGCCGGGCACCATGACCAGCGTCTCGTGGGAGCGCCTGCAGGACCCGACGCTCGTCTTCGGCATTCCGATCGTCGGCTACCGCCTCGACGACGGCAGCTACCTCGAGAACGCGCAGCTCGAGCCCGACATCCGCGTGGCCAACTCGCCCGAGGAGGTGATCCGGGGGCGCGACGAGCAGCTGGAAACGGCCGTGCGGGCGCTGCTCGAAGAGATCGACGCCGCAAAAAAGCGATAGCCCTATGATCCGCGAATATACCGACATAGACCTCACGCCGCGCAACAGCTTCCGCGTGCGGCAGCGCGCCGCGCGCCTCGTCGAGTTCGACACGGCCGACGACCTGCGGTCGCTCTTCGCCGACGGGGGCCCCGCGCGGTGGACGGTCCTCTCCGGGGGTAACAACATCCTCTTCACGCGCGACTACGACGGCGTGCTGCTCACCCCCGTGGCGTGCGGCATCGAGACGCTCGACGACGACGGGTGCACGGCGCTTGTACGCGTCGACGCGGGCGTCGAGTGGGACGACCTGGTCGAGTGGGCCGTCGCGCGCGGGCTGTGGGGCATCGAGAACCTTTCGCTGATCCCCGGCAAGGCGGGCGCCGCGCCGGTGCAGAACATCGGCGCCTACGGCTGCGAGGCGAAGGACGCGATCGAGCGCGTGCACCTGTTCCGCACCGACACGCTGCGCGAAGAGACGCTCGAGGCGGCCGCGTGCCGCTTCGGCTACCGCGAGAGCATCTTCAAGCACGAGCTGCGCGGGCGGGCCGTCATCACCGCCATCGAGATCCGCCTCTCGCACACGGCGGCGCCCAAGCTGGGCTACGGCGACGTCGAGCGCGAGGTCGCGGCGCGCGGCGGCGCCACGCTGCGCAACATCCGCGAGGCGATCACGGCCATCCGCCGCGCCAAGCTCCCCGACCCAGCCGAGCGGGGCAACGCCGGGAGCTTCTTCAAGAACCCCGTGGTCGACCGCTCCGTGGCCGACGCGCTGTCGGACAGCTGGCCCGACATGCCCCGCTACCCGGCCGCCGACCCCTCAAAGGTGAAGCTGGCCGCCGGCTGGCTGATCGACCGCGCCGGCATGAAGGGATACGCCGAAGGGCGCGTGGGCGTGCACGAGCGGCAGGCGCTGGTGCTGGTCAACCTCGGAGGCGCCACGGGCGGCGAGGTGATCGCCTTTGCCCGCCGCGTGCAGCAAGCCGTCGGCGAGCGGTTCGGCATCGCGATCGACACCGAAGTGAACATTCTGTAACAGACCGCCGTATGTCTCCGACCTTTCTCGAATCCTTCCGCCGCTATGTCGAGCGTCACGAGCTGGCGACGGCCGACGACCGCATCCTGCTCACCGTCTCGGGGGGCGTCGACTCGATGGTACTGCTCGACCTCTTCACCCGCGCGGGCTACCGCGTGGGCGTCGCCCACTGCAACTTCCAGCTGCGGGGCGCCGAGAGCGACGAGGACGAGCTGCTGGTCGAGGAGCAGGCGCGGCTGCGGGGTGTGCCTTTCTACAACCGCCGCTTCGAGACGGCGGCCGAGATGGAGCGCACGGGCGAGTCGATGGAGATGGCCGCGCGGCGGCTGCGCTACGCCTGGTTCGACGAGCTGAGCCGCACG
Source organism: Rikenellaceae bacterium (assembly GCA_902362705.1). GTDB lineage: Bacteria > Bacteroidota > Bacteroidia > Bacteroidales > Rikenellaceae > Alistipes. Next base: position 39,363 of record CABIXK010000004.1, on the reverse strand, counting down.
GAGGGCTACACCGCGGTGGCGGTGGCCCACCACGCCGACGACTCGGTCGAGACCTTTTTCATCAACCTGCTGCGCGGCACCGGACTGCGCGGCCTGACGGGCATCTCCATGCAGGCCGGGCGCATCATCCGCCCGCTGATGTTCGCCACGCGCAAGGAGATCCTCGAGTACGCCGTCGCGCGGCACCTCCCCTTCCGCGAGGATTCGTCCAACCGCTCGACCAAGTACCTGCGCAACAAGATCCGCCTGGGGCTCATCCCCCGCATCCGCGAGATCAACCCCAAGTTCACGGCCCTCATGCGCCGCAACCTCGCGCGCCTGGGCGACGCCCAGCGCTTCATCGACCGGGGCATCGACCGCATCCGCGCCGAGGCTGTCGAGAGCGACGGAACGGCCGACACGATCCGCATCGACCGCATCGACCCGGCCTTCCCGCTCGAGTTCGTCATCTACGAGCTGCTGGGCTCGGCCTACGGCTTCAAGGGCGACGTGGTCGACGCCCTCTGCCGGGCGCTGCACCACGGAGCCACCGGGCGCCGCTTCTACGCCCGCGACCGCGTGGCCACGGTCGACCGCAGGCGCATCGTCGTGACCCCCATCGCCGAAGAGGACCCCTGCGAGGTCGAGGTGCCGCAGGGGGCGCAGCGCAGCTACTGCGGCAATGCCGTCCTCTACTACGAATACCGCGACATCGACACGATCGATGCCTTCGGCACCCCCGAGCAGATCGCCCAAGTCGACGCCGACCTGCTGCGCTTTCCCCTCACGCTGCGCCGCTGGAGGGAGGGCGACTGGTTCGTCCCCTTCGGCATGACCGGCCGCAAGAAGGTGAGCGACTACCTGGTCGACGCCAAGGCGTCGCTGCCCGAGAAGCAGCGGCAGTTCGTGCTGCTCTCGGGCGACGACATCGTGTGGCTCGTCGGCCGGCGCATCGACGACCGCTACCGCCTCACCTCGTCGACCGAGAACGTGCTGCGCATCACCAAAGAGATCATCTGACGCATGGCCAAATCGACCGTCAAATTCCGCGACTCGGCCGCCCGGGCCGAGCAGATCGAGGGCGACATCGCCGCCCGCCGCTTCGCCCCCGTATACCTGCTCATGGGCGAGGAGAGCCACTTCATCGACCGCATCGCCGACCGCATCGCCTCGTCGGTGCTGTCGGAGGCCGAGCGCGCCTTCAACCAGATCGTCGTCTACGGCAAGGACTCCGAGGCGGGGCAGGTCATCAACCTCTGCCGCCAGATGCCCATGATGGGCTCCTACCAGGTGGTCATCCTGCGCGAGGCGCAGCAGCTGCGCGGCCTGGAGAAGCTCTCGCTCTACACCCAGAAACCCTCGCCCACGACCATCCTGGTCGTCTGCCACAAGGAGCGCAACGCCGACAAGCGCTCGGCCTTCTACAAGGGCTGTGCGGCCCACGGCGCGGTGCTCGAGTCGGTGCGCCCGCGCGACTACGAGATCGGCCCCTGGCTCCAGCAGACGGTGCGCGAGCGGGGCTTCGCCATCGACCCCAAGGCGCTGTCGATGATCGTCGACCACCTGGGCACCGACCTGGGGCGCATCGCCCGCGAGCTGGACAAGCTCGCTGTGTCGCTGCCCGAGGGGACCCGACGCATCACCGACACCGACATCGAGACCTACGTAGGCATCTCCAAGGAGTACAACAACTTCGAGCTCTGCAAGGCGGTACTCGCGCGCGACGCGGCCCGCGCGCTGCGCATCGCCGACCACTTCGCCCGCAACCCCAAGGAGAACCCGCTGCTGGTGACCGTCGCGACCCTCTTCAGCCAGTTCCGCCAGCTCTTCACGATGAACTACCTGCGCTGGCAGAGCCGCCGGCAGGGCACGCCCCTGCCCTCGGACGGCGAGCTGATGAAGCTGCTGCGCGTGAACAACCCCTACGCCGTGGCCGAGATCAAGCAGTCGGCCGCAGCGTGGGACAACCGCCGCGTCTTCGCCATCCTCGGGCTGCTGCGCGAGTACGACGCCAAGAGCAAGGGGCTCAACGCCGGCGGCATGTCCGACGGCGAGCTGCTGCGCGAGCTGCTGCTGAAAATCCTCCTCCGATGAGGGGTCCCTACCTCTACCAGACCATTCACCTGAGAGGCCGCCGTCCGTTGCAGGTCGACCGCCATGCGGAGCTGCTCGGAGAGTGGGCCGCCGAGCTGTTCGGCATCGGCTACGCCCCCGACGCGCGCGACCTCGAGCGGCGGATCGCCGCCCTGGCCGAGCGCGAGCGCTACCCGCGCGACCTCTCGTCGTTCGTGCGCCTGGAGCTCGGGGCCGACGGTGCGGAGCGCCTCCTCGCAGCCGGCATCTCGCTCTACGAGGGGCCCGCCCTGCGCAGCGTGACGCCCGACGCCGTAGTCGTGGAGTTCTCGTCACCGCTCGCCGAGGCCCCCACCTCGGCCCGCGAGGCCGCCGCCGCGCTGGCACGCGTGCAGGCCGCGCTACGGGGCGCCCCCGTGGCCGTGCAGTGCAGCGGCGGGGTGCTCCTCACGGCCGACGACGCCCCGCTGTTCGCCGTGCGCGACAAGCGGGTGCTGACCGCCCCGGCACCGCCCTCCGTCGAGCGGCAGCGCGTGTTCGACGCCTGCGCGGCTCTGGGACTGGAGGTCGACGACGAGCCGCTCGCGCCCGACCGCCTGGCCCGCTACGACGAGCTCTTCTACGCCGACCACCGGGGCATCACGGCCCTGGGCCACTGCGAGGGGATGCCCTACATGTCGCTCACGGCCGCCCGCATCGCCGCAGCGATGGGCCGCCTCTGACCCTCACTCGATACGCACATACTCCGAATAGACGATGCGCGAATGGGGATTCGACGAGCGGATCTCCTGCCGCAGCGCCTTGGTGCCCCAGCGGATGAAGAGGAAACGCCGCGGGATGCGGTGGACGACCTGCCGCAGCGTGTCGACCGACGTCACGCGGCAGCGGAGCGAGTCGGCCCCGACGCACCCCTCGACCTCGACCCACGCGTCGCGCCAGCGGAACACGCGCACCGTATCGACGCGCACGACCGTATCGCGCAGCCGCACCACCACCGTATCGCGCAGCGGCGCGCGCACCTCCACCCGGCTCTCCGCGACCGCCTTCGCCGCGGCCTCCAGCCGCCGCAGCCTCACCCCCATGCGCTCGATGCGCGCGGCATCGTCGGCACGCAGCGCCTCGAACTCGGCGCACCGCAGCCTCAACGCCTGCACCGAGGCCGCCGCCTCGCCCGAGCGGGCGCGGTAGAGGGCCGCATCGGCCGCCAGGGCCTGCTGGTTCGCGGCAAGACGCCTGTTTTCGGCGCGGTAGTGCCGCACCGACACCCCCAGCAGCAACGTCGCCGCCAGGGCATAGATCGCAAGAAATCGTCTCATGGGATTCGTGTTTTTCGACGCCGCAAGGTACGCCGCGCCGGGGCGGTTCGGTTTCCACGAATCGTGGAAAATCGGGAGGGGGCTCCTGAATAACTGAAACCGGATCGACGAAACGACGGCCGAAGGCCGGCGGGCCGCAGCCACCCCGGGCGAAGGCCCGCAACTCTTGACAGAGTATGCGCCCTTCGCTGGCTGCCGCCCGAAGAGAAGTTGAAAACGTGCGCTTTCAGACCGTAGCCGGCGAAGCGGCGCGAGAGCCAGCGAGCAGCCCTTCGCCCGGGGGCGGCTACGGGCTGCCCAGCTAAGAGCCGGGGTTTATTATTTGCGTTTGCGGCCCTCTGTGCCGGAGGCTGCGGCCCGCAGCCAGCGGAGGGTGCCGCCGAGCCTTCGGGCGAGACGAGCAGCCCTCCGCCGGGGATGGCTGCGGGCTGCGCGGCCTGCGGCCGCAACTTTTCACTTGCCCCGACAGAGCCGGCGCCCCGCCGTCCCGCATGCGAAAATCCACCCCGATGGGCGATTATTCGATTTATTTTCCTACATTTGCGGATTATGGAACGTATCGTACTCTTTCCGGGATCGTTCGACCCCTTCACGCGCGGCCACGCCGCGCTGGTCGAGGAGGCGCTCAACCTCTTCGACCGCGTCGTGGTGGGCATCGGCAACAACGTCGCCAAGACGGGCCTGCTCCCGGTCGAGGCGCGCAAGCGGCTCGTCGACGACCTCTACGCCCGCGAGCCGCGGGTCGAGGCGCAGATCTACACGGGTCTGACGGGCGAGCTGGCCGAGCGCATCGGCGCCTGCGCCATCCTGCGGGGCGTGCGCAACACCACCGACTTCGAGTACGAGCGGACGATGGAGGCCACGAACCACCGTCTCTGCCCCTCGATCACCACCGTCATGCTCTTCACCCCCGCCTCGGTGGCCGACATCTCGTCGTCGACCGTGCGCGAGGTGCTCTCCTTCGGCCGGTCGGTCGAGGAGTTCCTGCCCGAGGGGATCGACATCGAAAACTATCTAAAATAGAGATACATGGAATTTACCGCCGAAATGATCGCCGGCTTTCTGGGCGGCGAGATCGTGGGCGACAGCGGAGCCGCCGTGCACACCGTCTCGTCGATCGAGGAGGGCAAGCCCGGGTCGCTGGCCTACCTGACCAACCCCAAATACGAACCCTTCCTCTACACGACCCACGCGTCGATCGTGCTGGTCGACAAGTCGTTCATGCCCTCGCAGCCTGTCGCGGCGACGCTCGTCAAGGTCGACGACGCGGCAGCCTGCGTGCTCCGGCTGCTCGAGATGTACAACGCCGCCAAGCCCCGCCGCCGGGGCATCAGCCCCCGCGCCTCGATCGCCGAGGGTGCCGAGGTGGGCGACGACTGCTACGTGGGCGACTTCGCCGTGGTCGAGGCGGGCGCGAAGATCGGCCGCGGGGCGCAGATCTACCCCCAGTGCTACGTGGGCGCCGGCTCGTCGGTGGGCGAGGAGACGATCCTCTACGCCGGGGTGAAGATCTACGAGGGCTGCTCGGTGGGCAGCCGCTGCATCCTCCACGCCGGGGCCGTGATCGGCGCCGACGGCTTCGGCTTCATGCCCAACGCCGCGGGGGGCTTCGACAAGATCCCCCAGCTGGGCAACGTGGTCATCGAGGACGACGTGGAGATCGGCGCCAACACCTGCATCGACCGCGCCAAGACCGACTCTACGATCATCCGCCGGGGCGTGAAGCTCGACAACCTGATCCAGATCGGCCACAACGTGCAGATCGGCGAGAACACCGTATCGTCGGCCCAGACCGGCATCGCCGGCACCTCGCGCGTGGGCCGCAACTGCTTCCTGGCGGGGCAGGTGGGCATCGCCGACCACGTGGTGATCGGCGACCGCGTGCAGGTGGGCTCCAAGAGCGGCATCGACAAGAACGTCCCCGACGGCGAGATCCGCTTCGGCTACCCCGCCCTGCCGGGCATGCAGTACCACCGCTCGGCGGCCGTGTTCAAGACGCTGCCCGACCTGGCGCGCCAGGTGCGGGAGCTCAGCAAACAACTGGCAGAACTCAAAAAACAATAGTACAGCGATGAAAAAACTCATGATCCTCGCTGCCGCAACGGCGCTGTGCGCCTGCGGCGGCAACAAGAAGTACACGATCAGCGGCCAGCTCGAAGGGGTGAGCGGCACGATCTACCTCTACGACCGCGACCGGGCCGTCGACTCGACGACCGTCGACAACGGCGCGTTCCTGCTCGAAGGCGAGCTCACCGAGCCCGCCGTGCGCTACCTGACCGACGCAGCGGAGGGCAAGCCCGCGACCTTCTCGGCGATGGTTATCCTCGAGCCGGGCGCGATCACGGTGGCCGACAACGCCGAGAACCCCGCTTCGAAGCAGGTGTCGGGCACGCCGGCCAACGACGCCTACGCCGCCTACAGCGCCCAGTCGACGGCGCTGGTCAAGGAGTACCGCAACCCGGAGACCACCGAGGAGCGCCGCGAGGCCATCGAGGAGGAGTTCGGCAAGCTGGGCCGCACGGCCATGGAGGCCAACCGCGACAACTACTTCGGCGCGATGATGCTCCAGCAGCTCGCCTACGAGCTCTCGGGCCAGGAGACCCTCGACCAGATCGCCCTCTTCTCGCCCGCCATGCAGCAGACCGAGGCGATCGTCAAGCTGCGCGAGGGCGCCGAGCAGAAGATCCGCACCGACGTGGGCCAGACCTACATCGACGTCGAGCAGCCCGATGCCGACGGCAACCTCGTCACGCTCAAGTCGGTGGTGGAGAATCCCGCGGTGAAGTACGTCCTGCTCGACTTCTGGGCTTCGTGGTGCGGCCCCTGCATGGGCGAGGTACCCCACCTGAAGAAGACCTACGAGGCGTTCCACGACAAGGGCTTCGAGATCTACGGCGTCTCGTTCGACAAGGACCGCGAGAAGTGGCTCGCCGCCGTCGAGCAGAACGGCATGAACTGGATCCACGTGAGCGAGCTCAACCGCTTCGACTGCCAGGCAGGCAAGGACTACGCCGTGCAGGCCATCCCCACCAACCTGCTGATCGACGCCGAGGGCAAGATCGTGGCCAAGAACCTGCGCGGCGAGGCGCTCTACGAGAAGATCGCCGAGCTGCTGGCCGAGTAAGCAGCCCCACCCGCACATCCACCGCCCCTCCGCTCCGGCCATCCGGGTCGGAGGGGCTTTTCTTCCGCACGCCATGAAATCTTCGGACCGCTTCCGCATCATGGGCATCGACCCCGGCACCAATTATATGGGCTACGGCATCCTGGAGGTCGAGGGGCGCACGCTCCGCCCGGTGGTGCTGGGCGACATCGACCTGCACCGCATCGGCGACCCCTACGACAAGCTGCGCCGCATCTTCGAGCGCGTGGGTGCGCTCGTCGACGAATACCGCCCGCGCGAGGTGGCGCTCGAATCGCCCTTCTTCGGCGAGAACGTGCAGTCGATGCTCAAGCTCGGCCGCGCCCAAGGGGTGGCGATGGCCGCGGCGTTGAGCCGCGGTCTGGCCGTCACCGAGTACGCCCCCATGCGTATCAAGCAGGCGATCACGGGCCGCGGCGCCGCCACCAAGGAGCAGGTGGCGTCGATCGTCTGCCGCACGCTCGCGATCGAGGTTCCGCCCCGGCGGCTCGACGCCACCGACGGCATGGCCGTGGCCCTGTGCCACTACTACGCCACCTCGGGACCGCTCTGCGCCCTGCTCGGCGACGAGCGCGTGAAGGGGCTCGGCGGCGGCCGGAAGGCCGCCTCGAAGAGCGGATCGCAGAGCTGGGAGCAGTTCCTGCGCGCCCACCCCGACCGGGAGCTCAAATAACGAATAAAAACCAGAGAGATGAAACCATTCGCACCCCTCGCCGCCTCGGCCCTCTGCGCCCTGCTCACGGGCTGCGGCGACACCTTCCGCTACACGCTCGCGGGCGCGCCGGGCCTCGCCCCGGGCGACACGCTGCGCCTCTGCTCCACGTTCGAGGAGGGGCGGCTCATCGCCGCGGCCGTCATCGGCTCCGACAGCACCTTCCGCATCGAAGGGCGCCTCGCGCAGCCCCTCGTGGCCGAGATGCGGCACGGGGACCGGCGCCTGGGCCCCGACCCGGTCCTGCTCGAGGCGGGCGACATACGCCTCGTCGCGAGCGGCGACCTGCGCCCGTGGCGCATCGTCGGCACCCCGCTCAACGACGCGCTCGACGCCATGAGCGCCCGGCAGATCGCCCTCATGCCCGAGCTCCTGGCCCTCGAGCAGCTCCCCGCATCGCCCGAGCGCGACCGGATGGCCGACTCGCTGGGCAGCCTCTACCGGCAGATTCCCGGCCAGACGATGGAGGCCCACCACGACGACCTGCTGGGGGCCCTCCTCTATGCCCGCCGCGCCGCGGGCGATCCGGCCACCCTGCGCCGGGAGCTCGACCGCTTCCCCGAGGCGCTGAGACGCAACCCCGCGCTGGAGAGCGTGCGCCGCTACGCCGAGCAGCTGGAGCGGAGCTCGGTCGGCAGCCGCTATACCGACCTCGTACTGCCCGATCCGGCGGGCAAGCCCACGGCGCTCTCGTCGCTCGTGGGGCCGGGACGCTGGGTGCTGCTCGACTTCTGGTCGACCTGGTGCCGCCCCTGCATGGAGGAGCTGCCTGCGCTCCGCGCCGCCTACGCCGCCTACCACCCCCGCGGGCTGGAGATCTACGCCGTGGCGCTGCGGCCCGACGCGGAGCAGTGGCGCGCGCTCGCCAGCCGCGACGATACGGCATGGGTCCACGTGGTGAACAGCCCCGACGAAGCGGCTGCCGACGCGGCCGAGCGCTACGGCATACGGGCCATTCCCTCCAATTTCCTCATCTCGCCCGACGGGGTGATCGTCGCCCGGAACCTCCACGGCGAGGCGCTGATGCAAAAACTGGCCGAAGCGATGCCCTGACAGAGAAAATCGACAACACACTGAAATACAACGGAGTGACCCTTTGCGGCTCTTCGTTGTATTTATTTTTATTAAAAATTCTTCGTAAAAAGTTTGCGGGTTCCGATTTTTCGCCTTATATTTGCATCGCAATTCGGCACCGTAGCTTAATTGAATAGAGCATCTGACTACGGATCAGAAGGTTACAGGTTTGAGTCCTGTCGGTGTCACTGAAGAAAGAGAGTCCAAAAGGCTCTCTTTCTTGCGTTTGCAGGGAGCCACGCGCCGAAGCGGCCATCCGCCGGTCTCATCGGCGCAGCGGCACCGCAAACGCACCCGCCTGCGCCCCGCGCAGCACGGTACGAATATTGGAGCGGAAAACGGACCGGAGGCAGCGGCAGTACGCCCCGCCCGCCCGCCGGCCCACCCAATCCCCACCGCGATGAAATCACTCGACCGAAGGGCGGCGGAGACGCTGCGCGCGCTGGCCGCCTTCAGAAAGACCGACATCGGATGCCCCGACGACCCGTCGCTTGCCGTGCGCTTCGAAATCGCGGGCCGCACGGAGGGATACACGCTCCTTGCGCTCACCCACTTCGAGCCGATCGACGGCCGCCGCCTGCGCGCCCCCGAGATGCACTTCGCCTATGTCGGCCGCACGGGCCGCTTCATCCCCATCCACTACCGCAACGACCTGCTGGAGATCGACAGCTACAGCGTCATCCCCGCCGCCGACAGCCTGCGCCTGCGCGACGCCGCCCTGCAGGAGGTCCACCTCCGCCACGCCACGCGCTGGCTCCACCGCCTCGGCCGGCACCTCTCCCTCCTCCGCTGACGCGCCCCGCCCTTTCGGCTCCGCCCGCCCCACCGACCGCACCCACCCCACGCTCGCAGAGGCCGCGCAAAGGCCCTGCCGACCGACACCCGCCCCACCATGTGTCCGTTCCGACGATCCAACGCGCCCGAACAGCGCATAAACCGGCCCGCTGGAGCAATATTTCCGCACGCGGCGCGTTATACCTGAAATGTCGGTCCCCCACCATCCATGCTCCGCCCTCCCGCCACATGCGGCCCTCGTGCCGCGCCGGCAGGCGCCGGGAGCCAGCCCCGTGCCGAAATCGCGCGGCGGCGCACCGCGTCCGGAACCGCACTGCACCGCCGCATGGCATCGCACGCCGCACCCACCGCACACCGCCGACCCGCACCACACCGCAACCGGGCACCGAAATCCTGCCCCGCAACCCCGCGCGACGCCGCACCGCGCCCGGAACCGCACTGCACCGCCGCATGGCATCGCACGCCGCACCCACCGCACACCGCCGCAACCGGGCACCGAAATCCCGCCCCGCAACCCCGTGCGCCGCTTCATCGCGCCCCTCCCGCGACGAATCGCAACCGCTCATTATCGGGGGGGGTAAGTTTTTATTGATTTTCGATAAAAAATAGTTGTTTTTCAAAATTTAATCCGTATATTTGTCACCGATAGCAGGCGGAAAGTTACGATCCGCATCGGCCCGCAAAAGACAGAACGGCGTGAATACAAGCGCTTTATCGCATACAGAGAGATGATCAAACTGGAGAACATCAACAAAACCTACAACAACGGTTCGCCCCTCCACGTGCTGAAGGGCATCGACCTCTCGGTCGAGGAGGGCGAGCTGGTCTCGATCATGGGCGCCTCGGGCTCGGGCAAGTCGACGCTGCTCAACATCCTCGGCATCCTCGACGACTACGACAGCGGCAACTACTACCTCGCCGGGCGGCTCATCAAGAACCTTTCGGAGACGCAGGCGGCCGCCGCGCGCAACAACATGATCGGCTACATCTTCCAGTCGTTCAACCTCATCAACTACAAGAACGCGATGGAGAACGTCGCCCTGCCGCTCTATTACCAGGGCATGTCGCGCCGCAAGCGCAACGCCCTGGCGCTCGAATATCTCGACATGCTGGGGCTCAAGCAGTGGGCCGACCACATGCCCAACGAGATGTCGGGCGGCCAGAAGCAGCGCGTGGCCATCGCCCGCGCACTTATAAACAAGCCCCGCATCATCCTGGCCGACGAGCCCACGGGCGCCCTCGACAGCGCCACCTCGCAGGAGGTGATGAACCTGCTGCGGAGCGTCAACGTCGACATGGGCATGACGATCATCTGCGTCACGCACGAGCAGTCGATCGCCGACCAGACCGACAAGATCATCCGTCTGAAGGACGGCCTGATCGCCACCATCGAAGAAACGGGACTGGGACGGCGATGAGGGAGCTGCTGCTGGAAATCTGGACCTCGGTGCGGCGCAACAAGCTGCGCACCTGCCTCACGGGCTTCTCGGTAGCGTGGGGTATCTTCATGCTGGCCATCCTGCTCGGCTCAGGCAACGGACTGAAGCACGGCGTGGAGTCGAACTTCGGCGACTACGCCGTCAACTCGATCGACCTCTACGGCGGCTGGACCTCCAAGCCCTACAAGGGCTACCAGAAGGGGCGCCACATCCGCATGCGCAACAGCGACCTGGAGATCATTGCGCGCGAATTTCCCGAGGTGGAGGAGGTGGCGGCCAACTCGTGGTTCAGCGGCCAGAAGGCCACCTACGGCAAGGAGTTCACCTCGGTGTGGATGCGCGGCGCGCTGCCCAAGATCGCCCGCATCGAGGGGCGCAAGCTCTCCTCGGGGCGCTTCATCAACGACACCGACGTGGCCGAATACCGCAAGGTGATCGTCATCGACGAGCCCATGCGCCGCATCCTCTTCAAGGGGGGCGACCCGCTGGGCAAGGAGGTCAAGGTGGGCAGCTCGGTCTTCCGCATCATCGGCGTCATGGAGGGCGACGCGCAGCGCAACAGCTCGTCGTGCTACATCCCGCTGACCACGGGCCAGCTGCTCTACGCGGCCAACGACCCCGTGGTCGACAACGCCATCATCACGGTGCAGGGCCTCGAGACCGACCAGGCGCTGGAGGATTTCGAGAAGCGGCTGCTGCGCCGCCTCTCGGCCGAGCACTACTTCGACCCCGAGGACCGGAGCGCCATATGGATCGACAACAACATGGAGCGCTACAAGAGCTTCTCGATGGTCTTCGCGGGCATCAACGCCTTCATCTGGATCATCGGCCTGGGCACGCTGCTGGCGGGCGTCGTGGGCGTGAGCAACATCATGCTGGTGACCGTCTCGGAGCGCACGGCCGAGTTCGGCATACGCAAGGCGCTGGGGGCCAAGCCGGCGTCGATCATCCGGCTGATCCTCACCGAGTCGGTCCTCATCACCGCCGCCTTCGGCTACATCGGCATGGTGCTCGGCGTGGCCGTCATGGAGCTCGTGGGGCTCGTCGTGGGGCAGGCGACCCCCTCGGGCCGCGGCATGGGCACCGTATTCCTCGACCCGACGCTCGACCTGGGCGTGGCCGTGAGCGCCACGCTGGTGCTCGTCGTCGCGGGGCTCATCGCCGGCTACGTGCCGGCCTACCGCGCCGCCCAGCTCAAAACGATAGACGCGCTGCGATACAACAAATAAGAGACCGACGATGCGATTTTTCGACATAGACCGCTGGAACGAGATCTGGCAAACGATCTCCCGCAACCGCAAGCGCAGCATCATGACGGCGCTGGGCGTCTTCTGGGGCATCTTCATGCTCATCGTGATGCTGGGCGCCGGCACGGGCCTGGGACGTCTGTTCCGCGCCCAGCTGGGCGACCTCTCGACCAACACGCTGCTGCTGCAGCCCTCCCAGACCGGCATCCCCTACAAGGGCATGCCCAAGAACCGCTACTGGCGCATGGACAACGACGACGTGGAGGCGGTCAAGAAGCTGCCCGAGGTGCTCTACGCCTCGGCCGTCTACTGGGGCGGCGAGATCCACGGCAGCTACGAGGAGCGCAAGGGCGACTACTCGCTCATGGGCTACTCGCCCGACTACCAGAAGATCAACCCCCAGAAGATGCTCTACGGCCGCTTCATCAACGAGGTCGACATGGTGCAGAAGCGCAAGGTGTGCGTCATCGGCACCCAGATCTGGAAGGACCTCTTCCCCGGAGGGCAGGACCCCTCGGGCAAGATCATCAAGCTCAACAACAGTTACTTCACCGTCGTGGGCGTCCTCCGCAAGCAGAGCGAGGCGATGACCTTCAGCGACATCGAGCGCACGGCCTTCGTGCCCGTGACGCTGGCGCAGCAGATGTACGGCCGCGGCAACCAGATACACATGCTGGCCGTGGCGGGCGACGAGCGCACGCCCAGCAAGCAGGTCGAGCAGGCGTGCCGCGAGACGGTCTACGCCCGCCACCTGATCGCGCCCGACGACGAGAAGGCCATGTGGTGCATGGCCACGGCCGAGATGTTCGAGAAGGTGCACGGGCTCTTCTTCGGCATCGCTTTCCTCACGTGGGTCGTGGGGCTGGGCACGCTGCTGGCGGGCATCGTGGGCGTGAGCAACATCATGCTGGTGCTGGTCAAGGAGCGCACGCAGGAGATCGGCATCCGCCGCGCCCTGGGCGCCAAGCCCACGGTCATCATCTCGCAGATCCTCTCCGAGAGCTTCGTGCTCACCTTCATCGCCGGCGTGCTGGGCCTCACGGCCGCCGTGGGGGTGCTGTCGGTGGCCGACTCGATCTACTACCAGGCGGTGACCGTGGCGCAGGAGGGGGTCGAGGTGTCGTGGCAGATCTCCTTCGGCATGGGCATCCTGGCCCTCGCGATCCTGGTGACGGGCAGCCTGCTGGCGGGCGTCATCCCGGCCATGCGCGCACTGAGCATCAAGGCCGTCGACGCCATCCGCGAGGAGTGATCCCTGCGTGAGGAGAGGGGGTCCTCGATTGTGAATGATGAATTGAGAATTATAATTACCGAACGGATATGAAAAAATTTCTGAAAATCTTCCTGGGAGTGCTCTTCGCAGCGCTGCTTCTCATGACCTTCTGGTTCCTGTGGCGGAAAACCCAGCCGGTCAAGGTGGTCTACTCGATCGTACAGCCCAAAACCGACACCCTGCGCCAGTACGTGGTGGCCACGGGCAAGGTGCAGCCCCGCGACGAGGTGCTCATCAAGCCCCAGATCTCGGGCATCATCTCGGCCGTCTACAAGGAGGCGGGACAGATCGTCCGCCAGGGCGAGGTGCTCGCCACGGTGAAGGTCGTCCCGGAGATGGGTCAGCTCTCGAGCGCCGAGTCGCGCGTGACGGTGGCCGAGCTCTCGCTCTCGCAGCTGCGCAGCGACTTCGAGCGCACGGAGCGGCTCCACGGCCAGGGCGTGGTCTCGGACGAGGAGTTCGAGCAGGCGCGCACGTCGCTGCGCAAGGCCGAGGAGGAGCTGGCCAACGCCAAGGAGAGCTTCGAGATCGTCAAGAACGGCATTTCGAGCCGCTACAAGGAGCTGAGCAACACCCAGATCCGCTCGACGATCACGGGCATGATCCTCGACGTGCCCATCAAGGTCGGCAACTCGGTGATCCAGTCCAACACCTTCAACGACGGCACGACGATCGCCACGGTCGCCGACATGTCCAACATGCTCTTCCAGGGCAACATCGACGAGACGGACGTGGGCAAGCTCCGCGAGGGGATGCCCGTCAAGCTGACCATCGGCGCCCTGCAGAACGTCTCGCTCGACGCCGAGCTCGAGTACGTATCGCCCAAGGCGACCGAGGAGAGCGGCATCATCCTCTTCGAGGTGAAGGCCGCCGTGAAAATCCCCGACGACGTCTTCGTCCGCGCCGGCTACAGCGCCAACGCCTCGGTGGTGATCGAGAGCCGCGAGGGTGTGCTGACCCTCCCGGAGGGGTGCGTGGAGTTCGAGGGCGACAAGAGCTACGTGCAGCTGCTCACCAGCCCCGAGGGCGACGAGGAGCAGACCTTCGAGCGCCGCGAGGTGAAGATCGGCCTCTCGGACGGCATCAACATCGAGATCACCGAAGGGGTGACGGCCGAGGATAAGGTCCGCGGCGCCCGCATCGAGAAAAAATAAAGAGCCATGAAACGAATCCTTCTTCTCCTGGCGCTGTGCGCCGCGTGGGGGCTCCGCGCCCAGACGGTGGTAGGCATCGACACGCCGGCGCCGCTCCGCGAACCGGCCGCCGGCGCCCCCTGGACGCTCGACGACTGCATCGCCTACGCCCTGCAGAACAACATCGACGTGCGGCAGCGCAGCCTGCAGGTCGAGCAGCGCGACGTCGAGCTCTCGACCGCCCGCTGGAGCCGCCTGCCGAGCGTCAACGCCTCGATCAGCGGCAACGCCTCGTTCGGCCGTGCGCTGTCGAGCGACAACACCTACCGCGACAACAACCAGACCAGCGGCTCGTTCGGCGTCTCGGGCAGCCTGCCCATATTCCAGGGCATGCGCATCAACCGCGAGATCGAGGGCAGCAAGCTCGACCTGGAGGCCGCCGTGCAGGACCTCCGGCGCGCCCGCGAGGATGTGTCGGTGCGCGTCATGACGCTCTATCTGCAAGTGCTCTTCACGCGCGAGCTGGTCGGCGTGGCCGAGCGGCAGGCCGAGCTGAGCGCCCAGCAGGTCGAGCGCAGCCGGGCGCTGGTCGCCGCGGGCAAGCAGCCCGAGTCGGCCCGCTACGAGAGCGAGGCGCTCGCCGCCAACGACCTCTCTTCGCTCGCCCAGTCGCGCAACGAGCTCCAGCTCGCGCTGCTCAACCTAAGCCAGGCGCTCAACCGCGAGAGCGCCGCGGGCTTCGACGTCGCGGCGCCCGCGCTCGACAGCCTCTCGCTCGAGTCGCTGCGCCGGCTCGGATCGGTCGACGAGGTCTACGCCGCAGCCGCCGACGAGCGCCCCCACCTGCGCGCCGAGCGGCTGCGCCTGCGGAGCTCCGAGAACAACGTGCGCATCGCCCGCTCGGCCCTCTACCCCACCATCTCGGCCAGCGGCGGCTACGGCACGAGCATCTACGACGGCGATCCCGACAGCTTCTGGTCGCAGTTCCGCCACAAGAGCAGCGAGTATGTGGGCGTGTCGATGAGCATCCCCATCTTCAACCGCCGCGCCACGCGCAACAACATCCGCTCGGCGCAGATCGCCGTGCGCAACCAGCAGCTGGCCCTCACGCAGGCCGAACTCGCGCTGCGCAAGGAGATCGAGCAGGCGTGGTACAACGCCGACGCCGCCTACGTCAAGTTCCGCACGGCCGAGACGGCGCTCGCCTCGGCGCGTGTGGCCTTCGCCTATGCCGAGCAGAAGGCCGAGGCGGGCCGCTCGACCCTCTACGACTTCAACGACGCCAAGACGCGCGTCGAGAAGGCCGAGGCAGACCTGGTGCAGGCCAAGTACGAGTTCGTCTTCCGCGCCAAGATCCTCGACTACTACCGCGGCGAGCCGCTGCGGCTGTAATCCGGGGAGGGGCGTTCGATACGCCTCACTGCCGCCGGCCCAAACACCGAAGCCGACCCTTCGCCGGGTCGGCTTTCGTGTTTCCTGTTTCAGGAGAGGGGCTCTCTGTCTTCGGCTCGGAGAGCCGGCGGGCCGCAGCCTCCGGGCGGCGGAGGCCCGCAACTCTTGACAGAGCCGGGACCTCCGCAGGCTGCCGCCCGAAAAGACGACGGGAGAACTTCTCCCGAAGAGCCGGCAGGCCCCGCGGCGAGATGACATCTGCCTTTTCAACGCTCCACCCGTTCTCGGGCCGCTGTCTGCAGAGGGACGAACGAGCAGCCGCGAAATGCGGGCGTCCGCTGCCGGAGGCTGCGGCCCGTGCAGCTAACGCTGCATCGGACAACGACAGAGGAAGGCGCAAAGCAACGGCCGAAGGCCGGCAGCCCGTAGCCACCCCCGGCGGAGGGCTGCTCTGTCGGCGGCGCCTCCCGAGCGCCTCCGCTGGCTACGGACTGAAAAGCGAATCCCGGCTCTTAGCCGGGCGCTGACTGCGAACTGCAAGCCCAAGCGATGCGCGCTCGTAATTCTGCATTGTGAATTATGAATTGTGCATTGCGAAGTCTCCGGCTTCGTCCCTTTGCCGGCTCGCGCCTGCGGCGCGATCGCCCCAGCCGGCAAAGGGAGATCGTGCGCGAAAACATCGGCTCGCAGAGCCGGCAGCCCGCAGCCACCCGGCGCGGAGGGCTGCTCGCTTCGTTCGCAGACTCCTCCGCTGGCTGCGCGCTGAAAACGCCCCTCTCTTTCCACTTATTACTTCTCACTTTTTACTTTATTACTTTTTACTTCGGCTCGGAGAGCCGGCGACCCGCAGCCGCCCCCGGGCGAACGGCTGCTCGCTACTCTCGCGCCTCTTCGCCGGCTACGGTCTGCCGCGACAAAATCGCCCGCCCCCATTATCCCTCGTTCATTATTCATTGCAGCACCACCGCGCCGCACCGACTTTTCCCCGCCGAAAAGCGCGCCGATCGAAAAATTTGGCTACTTTTGCATCTTAATCCGCTTGGAAATGGAATGGTTGGCTGATCTTTTCACAGGACATTCGGCCCTGCAGGCCGTCGTGGTGATCTCGCTCATCTCGGTGCTCGGCATCGGGCTGGGGCGCATCCGCCTCTGCGGCATCTCGCTCGGCACGGCCTTCATCTTCTTCGTGGGGATCCTGGCCGGCCACCTGGGGCTGTCGCTCGACCGCGCGATGCTCGACTACGCCGAGAGCTTCGGCCTGGTGATCTTCGTCTACGCCCTCGGCCTGCAGGTGGGCCCGGGCTTCTTCTCGTCGCTGCGCGCCGACGGCATGCGGCTGGTACTCCCGGCCGTAGGGGTCGTGCTGCTGGGCACGGCGCTCGCCGTGGCACTGTCGCTCGCCTGCGGAGTGCCCATGCCCGACATGTCGGGCATCCTGTGCGGCGCCACGACCAACACCCCGGCGCTCGGCGCCGCGCAGCAGACCCTGCGCCAGCTGGGCACCGACGCCAACGGCGCCGCCCTGAGCTGCGCGCTCACCTACCCGCTGGGCGTCGTGGGGGTGATCCTGGTGCTGGCCCTGCTGCGCCGCTGGTTCGTGCGGCCCGCCGACCTGCCGGAGCCCGACGCCGAGCACCGCAACAACGTCTTCATCGCCAGCTACCGCGTCACCAATCCCGCCCTCTTCGGCAAGAGCATCCACGACGTGGCGGCCCTGAGCCACCACCACTTCGTCATCTCGCGCCGCTGGAGGGACGGCCACGTCTCGATCCCCACCTCCGACCGCACGCTGCAGCAGGGCGACCTGCTGCTGGTCATCACCACGCCCGCCGACGCCGAGCCGCTGGCCATGGTCTTCGGCGAACGCGAGCAGAAGGACTGGAACGCCGGGGACATCGACTGGAACGCCGTCGACAGCCGCCTGGCCTCGCAGCCCATCCTGGTCACGCGCCCCGAGATCAACGGCCGCAAGCTCTCGTCGCTGCGCCTGCGCAACAACTACGGCATCAACATCAGCCGCGTCGACCGCTCGGGCGTGCAGCTGCTCGCCACGCCCGACCTGCGCCTGCAGCTGGGCGACCGTCTGACGGTGGTGGGCGAGGAGCAGGCGATCCGCGGCGTGGAGAAGATCCTCGGCAACGCCGTGCGCAACCTCGACGAGCCGAACCTGGCGGCCGTCTTCATCGGACTGATCCTGGGTCTGGTGCTGGGGAGCATCCCCATCGCCCTGCCGGGCATCTCGGCGCCCGTGAAGCTGGGTCTGGCGGGCGGTCCGATCGTCGTGGGCATCCTCATCGGCACCTTCGGGCCGCGGCTGCACATGATTACCTACACCACGCAGAGCGCCAACCGCATGCTGCGGGCGCTGGGGCTTTCGATGTATCTGGCTTGTCTGGGGCTCGACGCCGGAGCCCACTTCTTCGAGACGGTCATGCGCCCCGAGGGGGCGTTGTGGCTGGGGCTGGGGCTGCTGCTGACCACGGTGCCGGTCTTCGCAGCGGCGCTCTTCTGCCTGCGCGCGCTGAAGCTCGACTTCGGCTCGGTGGCGGGCATCCTCTGCGGCAGCATGGCCAACCCCATGGCCCTCAACTACGCCGACGACACCATCGAGGGCGACAACCCCTCGGTCTCCTACGCCACGGTCTACCCCGTGTGCATGTTCCTGCGCGTGATCGCGATCCAGGTGGTGCTGATGCTGATGTTATAGAAAGAGGCGGCTACAGCTCTGCCGAGGCCTCCGGCGCCGGGCGTTCCGAAGCTCTGCCCGCCGCGCCCCGCAGCGCCGCCACGTCGTCGCCCGAGGGGCTCTGGAACACCCGCAGTCCGAACTCGCGGGCGACCGACAGCACGTGCTCGAACACCTCCGACTGGATCGTTTCGTAGGCGATCCAATCCACCGTATCGGTGAAGAAATAGAGTTGCAGCGGCAGCCCGTGCTCGGTGGGTTGCAGTTGCCGCACCATGGTGGTCATCTCGCCATTGCTCTGCACCGCCGCGGTGAGGTAGTGGAGCACGTAAGCGCGGAAGAGCCCCAGATTGGTCGGGCGCGGCGGCGCGGCAACCCCTGCGGGCGAGGCTGCGCGGTAGGCCGCGGCGCTGCGCTCCGTGCGGGCCAGATAGTCGCGCACGGCGGGCAGCGGGGCGAAGCGCTCGGCCAGTTCGGGAGCACAGAATCCCACGCTCGACATGTCGATGGCCACCGAGCGCATGACGCGCCGCCCGCCCGAGCAGCGCATCGCCTGCCAGTTCTGGAACGAGTCGCTCACCAGCACGTAGGGCGGCAGCGTGACGATCGTGTTGTCCCAGTTGCGGACCTTCACGGTGGTGAGCGTCACCTCGACCACCGTACCGTCGGCGCCGTACCTGGGCATGGTGATCCAGTCGCCCACCTGCAGCATGTCGTTGGCCGAGAGCTGGATGCCCGAGACGAAGCCGAGGATGCTGTCGCGGAAGATCAGCAGCACGACGGCCGCCGAGGCGCTCAGACCGGTGAGGAACACCGCCGGTGACTTGTCGAGCAGGATCGAGACGATGATGACGGCGCACACCAGCGCCGCGATGCCCTGCGCCGTCTGCCGCAGCCCCTTGATGGGCTTGTTGCGCCACGCGGGGCGCGCCGAGACGATGCGGAAGGCGGCCCGCAGCAGGGCGTTGACGAAGCGGAAGATGGTCAGTATGAGGTACGACTGCACCAGGCGCGCGACGATCGTGCGCATCTCGGTGTGGGGCTCGAAGAGGATCGGCACGACGATCCCCAGCAGCACGGCGCCCACCACGTGGCAGCCGCGGCCCAGCACGTCGACGCTGAACAGCTCGTCGTCCCACGCCGCGCGCGTGCGCTCGACGGCACGCCGCACGACGAAGATCACCGCCTTGCGGGCGAGGTAATCGAAGAGCAGCACGGCCGCCACGACCAGCGCCACGGCGACCCAGCGGTCCCAGCTGGCGTGCTGCGCCGAGGTGGCGCCGATCCAGTCGAGCAGCGTCTCGGCCCAGGTTTTCAGTATCGACTGCATGGATTGAAGTATCTGAGGGTGGGTATTTCTTGCGGTTCGGGCGGTTCGGGCGGTTCGGTCTATCCTGCGGCCGGGCGGCTACAGGTCGATCACGCGGCCCGCTTCGCCCTCGAAGTTGGGGGTGAGCACCCCGCGCCCCATGGCGCTGCGGATCTCGTCGGGCGACCAGAAGCGGCCGCCGTCGAGCTCGTTGCTCGGGCTAATCGGGCCGTCCATGCGGGTGCGGAAAACGTGCACGAGCTCCTGCTCGCGCTCCGAGCGGAAGAGGTAGGTGGCCACGTGCTCGGCCTCGAAGCCCTCGATGCCCAGCTCCTCGCGCGCCTCGCGCCGCAGCGCCTCGTCGATCGTCTCGCCCCACGCCACGTGGCCGCCCACGGCCGTATCCCACCGCCCGGGCTGAATATCCTTCCACAGCGGACGCCGCTGGAGGTAGAGCCGCCCCGCGGCGTCGAACACGTGGAGGTGCACCACCGGGTGGAGCAGCATCGAGCCGCCGTGGCACTCGCCGCGCGTGGCCCGGCCGACGACCGCCCCGCGGGGGTCGACTACGGGAAAGAGCTCCGATGCGTTGTCGTGCGGCATGGCTTCGAGGAATCAGAACGGTGAACCTTCGGGCCGGGGCTGCCCCACCTCGAAGCCCATTTCGCGCATCCACTCCACGGTCTCGGGGTCGACCTCGTCGCGGCGGTCGGCCCAGCGGCCCTCCTCGAGCAGCTGTTTGCGGTAGGCGTCCATGCGCTGCATGATGGGGAACGTGGGACGCGGCAGCGCCTCGCGCGCGTCGCGCTCCGAGGGGCGCACGCGCCGGTCGAAGACCTCGCCGAGCACGGGCCGCCGGGCCCCCTCCCACGAGAAGCCCTTCAGGTAGGGCTCCTGCGTCGCGGGTACCTGGTCGAGCGGGTAGAAGGCGTCCTCGATTTCGTTGCGGTAGACGATCCACACCACCTGGTTCTCCTCGATGTAGAACGAGGCGTCGCCGCTCTCGACCGTCGACATCATCGTCACCTCGGCCGGCTCGCCGTCCTCGACATAGAAGATCGTGCGCACGTTGCCGTTGACGTCGTTGCGGAAGATCTTGTTTTCGCGGAAGAAGGCCGTCATGCGCTTGCCGGCGATCTGGTTGTAGTGGAGCGTATCGATGCGCGAGACCATCATCGGCTCGCCCACGAACTCGGCGCGTTGCAGCTGCTGCCGCTCGGT
The DNA here is from genome assembly GCA_902362705.1 of Rikenellaceae bacterium. Classification (GTDB taxonomy): domain Bacteria; phylum Bacteroidota; class Bacteroidia; order Bacteroidales; family Rikenellaceae; genus Alistipes. Next base: position 18,572 of record CABIXK010000004.1, on the reverse strand, counting down.
ATAGAGGTCCATCACCTCGGAGGTGATCTGGTTCTCGCCGTTCCAGATGACGGGCCGGATGTAGAGGTGGAGCGTCGAATCGAGGCTCTGCGCCGTGAGCGAGTCGCACACGGCCTGGAAGTCGGTGCGGTAGATCTTCACGTTGCGGAAGCCCTTGACCAGGCGGTAGAGCGGCTCGACGGCCGAGCTGTCGGCCCCGGCGAGCGAGTCGGGCGCCGCCGATGCGTCGAGCGTCGCGCGCAGCAGCGCCGAATCGGTCGCCGGCACCACGAGCGTGTCGGCACCGGGGAGCGTGTCGGCCTGTGCCGGCTCCTCGAAATCGACGGCGGGCAGGAGATCGCCCTTGCGGGCCGTCTTGCGCAGCCGCGCCTCCAGACGCCTGCGGGCCCGCTCCTCCTGCTTCTCGGAGCGGAGCTCCTCGCGGCGGCGCTGCTCCTCGAGCTTGGCCACGCGCTTCTCGCGCCGCGCCTCGGCGATGCGGGCCAGATGCTCGCGCTTGGCCGCTGCGGCGGCCTTCTTGCGCACCTGCCGCGCCCGGCGGGCCTCCTCGCGCTGCTGCGCCTTGCGCTCGGCATCGGTCAGCCGCACGCTGTCGGCCTGCGCGGCCTGCGCGAGCGAATCGACCGCCGGAGCGAGGGCCACGGACGCCTCCGAAGCCCCAGCAGCCTCGGCGGCTCCGCCTGCAACCTCCCGCGTCGCCTCCTGCTCGGCCTCCAGATGCGGCGCCCGCCGCGCGGCGAGCGAATCGGGTGCCGCCGGCTCGGCACCGGACACCGCGCGCACGAGCGAGTCGGGCCCCGCCGCGGCCTCCCCGGCCGCAGCCTCCGCCGCCCAGCGGCCGGGGAAGACGGTGAACAGACGGATCGTGTCGGCGCGCATGTAGAGCGAATCGGGCCCCTGCGAGAGATCGTAGCTCACGGCCGACGGACGCCGCGTGAGCAGCGCGTCGCCGGGCTCCTTCCAGTATTCGCCGTAGTCGCCGAAGGCCAGCACCTTGTGCTCACGGTCGTCGATCTGGATGTCGCGGCGCAGCACCGCGCGCTCGCGGGCGCGGTAGTAGTCGATGCTGTCGCTCCACAGCTCCTGCTCGGCGGTGAGCAGGTAGCCGTTGCGCCGCACGACATAGAGCGTGTCGGCCTTGCGGTACTCGCCCCGGTCGGCATAGAGGTAGTCGCCGTCGCTGTTCCAGATGTGGGTGCGGTCGAAAAAGTAGGCGTTGTCGCCGGCCAGATCGTAGATCACCGAGTCGCCGCGCAGCTCGTATTCGTCACCGCGCAGCTCGACCTCGTCGACGCAGACCAGCTGCCGCGTGTCGGCGTAGTAGTAGCCGCGCTGCGCCTCCAGACGGTTGTCGCCGTGGGTGGCCACGCCGCCCCCGCCGAACTCGCCCACGTTGTCGAGCGTGTTGAAGAGGAAGTCGCGGGTGTAGAGCGTCGTCTGGCCGTCGACGACCTTCACCAGCTCGGAGAAGATGCGCGCCTCGTTAATCTCGCCGTCGTAGAGGGCGCGCTCGCCGTAGATATAGGTGGTATTCTTGTTTATCAGCACATTGCCGAAGAACTCGATGCGGTAGTCGGAGTAGCGCACGGCGCTGTCGCACGTGATGACGGCGCCGTTGTGCTGCGCGGCGAAGTTGTGGACCATGAAGAGCACCGAGTCGCCCGGCGCCACGGGACCCATGACGTCCGACTTGGTGTCGACCACGCGCGGCGCTTCGGCCGGCGCCTCGGGAGCCGTCGCAGGGGCCTGGCGCAGCGGACCGCGCCCGGGATGCGCCGCGAGGAAGCCCCACCCCGCCAGGGCGAGGAGCGCTATCGTGAGCAGACGACGCACGGCGCTACTTCACCCAGTTTTCGTTCTCGAACGCCCCGCCGCGGAACTCGGGATCGATGTGCACGTACATCGAGCGGATCTTCTTGTCGAGCCACTCCCTGAACACGCGCTCGCGCTTGTCGGCCAGAGCCATCTCCTCCAGACGGAGGTAGTCCTCCTCGAGCGAGGCGGGATGGGCCGGGATCACCTCCACGAGCTTGACCACCTTGGCCAGCTGGTTGCGCAGCAGGTCCTCCGTGAGGTAGGCCTCGGAGATCTCGCCGGGCTTCATGCGCGTGAGGCGGTGGTAGTCGTCCAGACGGCGGACCTGCGCGAAGTCCTCCTCGAGGAACTTGGTCACGGTGAGCCGCGCCGAGGCCTCCATCGAGTGCTCCAGCAGCTCGCTGTTGGAGACGATGCCGCCGTTCATCTTCGACCCGGCGTCGTCGGAGTGGGCGAGCGCCGCAGCCTCGAACGTGAGCGAGTCGCGGCGGATCAGGCGGGCGATGCTGTCGAGCTGGTTGGCCGTCTCGCCCAGCTCGCTGTCGGTGAAGACGGGCCGCAGCAGGATGTGGCGGAAATGGTAGAGCTGGCCGCGGCGGTCGAGCAGCTCGATGATGTGGTAGCCGTACTGCGACTCGACGACCTCGGAGATCTGCCCGGGCTTCATCGCCTCGAGGGCCGCGCCGAAGGCGTGGTCGAGCTGCGAGAGGGTCGAGGGCTCCATCTCGCCGCCGCGCATGGCCGTGCCGTCCTGCGAATACATGCGGGCGAGGTTGTCGAAGCGGGCCTTGCCCGTGATGACGCGCTCGCGCATGTCGACCAGCCGCTCGCGCGTGCGCTGCTTGGCCGCGGTGAGCGACTTGGGGTATTTGGTGATCTGGGCGTAGACATACTGCACGGGGATGATCGGCAGGTCGTCCTTGTCGAGCGACTTGAAATAGCGCTCGACCTCGCCGGGCACCACCGATACCTTGCCCATCACCTCGCTCTGCATCGACATGGCGTAGGCCTGCTCGACGTAGCGGCGGCGCATCATCTCGCGGATGTTGTAGATGGCCATGTGGTGGCGCGCCTCCAGCTCGGCGATCGAGCCGGCCTCGTCGACCATCAGCTGCACCTGGTCGTCGACGCGCGAGGCGATGTCCATCTCGTTCACGGCCACCGAGTCGATCTGCCCCTGGTTGTAGAGCAGCTTCTGGGTCATGAGCTCCTCGAGCGCCTCGTTCATCGGGTCGCGGTCGGAGGTGTAGCCCATCTGGCGGCGTTCGGCCACCATGCGCCGGGCCGCCTCGTCCACCTCGGAGTAGAGGATCGACGAGTTGCCCACCACGGCGACCACCCGGTCGAGCATCACCTGTCGTTTCTGCGCGAGCGCCCCTGCGAAGAGCAGGACGAGCGCCGCCAGCATGATCGTCTTCTTGCGTTGCATCATATCGGTTTATTCGTTTATAGCTCGGGAATCGGACTCCTGTTCCTGCTCCTCGTCGACGAACAGGCGCACCCGCTTGCGCTCCACGGCGCGGTCGTAGAGCTCCTGCTCGTGGCGGCGGACGATCTCGCCCTGGCGCCGGTTGAAGAGGATGCGGCGGATGGTCGGGCGCAGCAGCTCGAGCGGGATGGTCTCGCCCGGACGCCGCACGTCGGAGATCCGGTAGTAGTATTGCGCGCGGCTGTCGCGCATCTCCTGCACCGCGCGCGAGGCGAGCGCCGAGTCGTAGTTCTGCGACCGCAGCGTGGGCAGGTAGCTCAGAAATTCGGAGTAGTCGACCCACTGCCCCTCCAGATCGGTGAGCGTGAAGCCGTTCTTGGCGCACAGGTCCGAGAGGTCGCGCTCGCGCGCCGCCCCGTCCGAGCCCAGCAGCTCGCGCAGCTTGCGCGCCTGCCGCGCCCCGGGCTGGAACTGCACGATGCGCCCGCGGACCAGCGTGCGGTCGGAGCGGAAGTCGGCGCGGTGGGCGCGGTAGTACTCGGCGATCTGCTCGTCGGTGAAGAGCGTGTCGATGTCGCGGTCGACGTAGTGCTGGTCGAGGCGGCGGATGAGCAGCGCCTGGCGGTACTCCTCGACCATGCGGTCGATGTCGGCCTCCGACGAGGAGAAGAGCTCCTCGGCCTCCTCCAGCTTGAGCTGCTTGCGCACCCAGCGGTCGATGTAGACGCGGAGGAAGGCCGCGCTGTCCTCGCCCGAGAGCCCCTCGGGCATCGACGAGCGCACGTCGCCCAGCCGCAGCTCGCGCCCGCCTGCGCGAGCGAGCGTGCGGTCGCTGGCGAAATAGCGGGGTATCTCCTGACAGGCCGCAAGGGCGCAGAGCGCCGCTGCGGCGAGTATGTAGACGAGCCGTTTCATGTTCCGAAGGGCAAATATACGTTTTTTACCTTTAATAAACGCAAGGGCGCGGCGATTATTACGCCGCCTCCCGATTTTTATCGGCTGCGGCACGGAGCCGCCGGCCCGCCCTGCGAAGCCCGCGCACGGCCGCGACCGCGGCGCCCAGCGCCGCCGCGTAGAGCACGACGTAGAGGGCCCTGTGGCCCACCGCCTCGGCGCAGCTCGTCTCGGCGTATCCGGCCGTCATGAGCCAGTAGGCCAGCGCGTTGTTGGCGGCGTGGAGCGCCACGGCGCCCCACAGCGAGCCCGAGACCAGACAGACGTAGCCCAGCACCAGACCGATGACGAAAGCCCCCAGCGCCTGGGCCGGGTAGAGGTGCATGATCCCGAAGAAGAGCGACGAGCCGATCCAGGCCGCACGGTCGCCGCGGCGGCTGCGCAGCGCCTCCAGCACCGCGCCGCGGCAGAGCAGCTCCTCCAGAAAGGGCGCCAGCACGACCAGCGCGGCGAAAGTCCATGCGCCGCGCCCCATCGCCTCGTAGGGCGGGCCGGGCAGGCGCGAGGTGAGCGGGTCGAGCACCACCTCCAGCGCCACGACGAGCAGCAGCGCCCACCCCAGCAGCGCCGGGTCGAGCCCCCGCCGCGAAAGGCGCGCCACGCGCGCCCTCCCGCCCCGCAGGCGGCGGTAGAGGAGCACGCCGCCCAGGGCGAGCCCCATCGAGAGGAGGTAGGTCACGAAGAGCATGCGCCCGGCCTGCGCCGCATCGGGCGCCTCGGCGCCCAGCAGAGCCAGACGCACCAGCCCCGCCGTGCCCCCAACCAGAACGTTGGCTCCCAGAAAGATGCCCAGCATCGCCAGCAGGTCTCCCCACGTGGGGAAGGCGCCGCGCAGCGGCTCGGGCCGCCAGTCGGAGGGAGGCGTCGCCCGGTCGTTCGTATCGTGTCGCATCGTCGTCGCGTTTCGGATTGATTACGAGGCCAAAGGTAAGCATTTTTCGGCAACGGTTTCGGATTTCCATTTAATTTCATTAAATTTGCCCGATTATTATCTCCTACCGAACACATGGCAAAAGTTATCGCACTGGCGAATCAGAAAGGGGGCGTAGGCAAGACCACCACGGCCATCAATCTGGCCGCATCGCTGGCCCTGCTGGGCAAGAAGGTGCTGCTGCTCGACGCCGACCCGCAGGCCAACGCCACCTCGGGTCTGGGCTTCGACATCGACCTGGAGGGCATCTACGCCTGCCTGACGGGCACGCGGCAGCCCGAAGAGGTGATCCTCGACTGCGAGGAGGTGAAGAACCTCCGCCTGCTCCCCTCGTCGATCGATCTGGTGGCCGCCGACACCGAGCTGCCCAAGATGGACCAGGCGCACTTCGTCATGAAGCGCATCATCGACCGCGTGCGCGGCGACTACGACTACGTATTCATCGACTGCTCGCCCTCGCTGGGCTACACCACGGTCAACATCCTCACGGCGGCCGACACGGTGCTCATCCCCGTGCAGTGCGAGTATCTGGCGCTCGAAGGGCTCTCCAAGCTGCTCCACACCATCCGCAAGGTCAAGACGTCGCTCAACCCCGCGCTCGACATCGAGGGCTTCCTGCTGACGATGTACATGCGCAACCGCCTGAACAACCAGGTGGTGGCCGAGGTGCGCCAGCACTTCGGGCCGCTGGCCTACGAGACGGTCATCCAGCGTAACATCCGCCTGGGCGAGGCCCCCTCGCACGGCAAGCCGGTGATGCTCTACGACGCCACGGCCACCGGGTCGGAGAACTATCTGGCGCTGGCGCGCGAGTTCCTCAAGCGCAACCGCAAGTAGCCCGCCCGCCGATCACGAACCTAAAACACGCAACCCATGAAACCTCAGAAGGGATTAGGCCGCGGCCTGGACGCCATCTTCGGCACCGAAAAGGTCGACGCGCGCCTGCGGCCCATGAGCCGCATGGACGAGATCGACATCGCGGCGATCGTACCCAACCCCACGCAGCCCCGCACGCAGTTCGACGAGGAGGCGCTCGACGAGCTGGCCGACTCGATCCGCCAGCTGGGAGTGATCCAGCCCGTGACGGTGCGCCCCGCGGGCGACGGCCGCTACCTGCTCATCAGCGGCGAACGCCGCTGGCGCGCGGCGCAGCGCGCCGACCTGAAGACGTTGCCGGCCTACGTGCGCGAGGCCGACGACGAGAACCTCCACGCCATGGCCCTGGTCGAGAACATCCAGCGCCAGGACCTCAACGCCATCGAGATCGCGCTGGGCATGCAGCGCCTGATCGACGAGTGCAGCCTCACGCAGGACGCGCTCTCGGAGAAGGTGGGCAAGAAGCGCTCGTCGGTGTCGAACTACCTGCGTCTGCTCAAGCTCCCCGACGAGGTGCAGCTGGCCCTCAAGGAGGGGCTCATCTCCATGGGCCATGCCAAGGCCATAGCCGGCGCACCGGCCGACGAACAGCTGCGCGTGCTGAAGCGCTGCGTCAAGAAGGGACTCTCGGTGCGCCAGACCGAGGAGCTGGTCCGCGCGCTGGCCGCTCCCGCCCCGCAGCCCGCGCCCGAGGAGGAGGAGTACCCCGAGAGCTACTCGCGTCTGGTCGAGCACCTCGAGAAGTTCTTCTCGGAGGAGATCTCGATCAAGCGGTCGAAGAGCGGCGGCGGCCGCATCACCATCGGCTTCGCCGACGACGGCGACATCGAACGCTTCATCGAGCGCTTCGCCGAGCGCTCCTAACCCCTCGCGCCACGTGGTAAGGCTTCCGATCCTCCTGCTCGCGGCGGCGATGCTCCTCTCGCTGCACACGCCCGCACGGGCGCAGCTGCCCCGCAGCGCCCGCACGCTGGTGCGCGGCGGGCAGATCGAGCGCCCCGACTCCGTGCGGCGGCGCCTCGACTCGCTGCGCACGGAGGCTGCGGCGCGCAGCTTCGACTCGATCGCCCGCGCCCACTACGCCGCCGACTCGGCCTTCGTCGCCGCGGCGCGCACCGACGCCGACCCCGCCGAACTCGACTCGCTGGCCGCCCTGCGCTTCGCCGAGGGACCCGGGGCGCTCGCACCCCGCCGCAAGGTCTTCCGCAAGGGGTGGCTCATGAGCGACTCGATGGGGCTGTCGAAGGTCACCTGGGTCTCGGCCCTGCTGCCCGGCTACGGACAGATCTACAACAAGCAATACTGGAAGCTGCCCGTCTTCTACGGCGCCATGGGCACGGGTCTGGCCCTCTTCATCCACGAGAACAGCCGCTTCAAGCCCCTCAAGCGCGCCTACGAGGCCTACACCGACCGCAGCTCGGTGCGCACGCCCGAGCTCGACGCCCTGCAGGAGCGGATGATCCGCAGCAACACGCGGCGCCAGATCTACCTCGGGGTCACGCTCGCCTCCTACATCTACTCGATCGGCGACGCGGCGGTCAGCTACAGCACCAACGAGGTCTCGCGCGTGAAGAAGGCCACCACGCTGGCCTGCATCTTCCCCGGCGCGGGACAGATCTACAACCGCAGCTACTGGAAGGTGCCCTTCGTCGTCGGAGGTTTCGCCTCGATGATCTACTGCATCGACTGGAACAACCGCGGCTACCAGCGCTTCAAGAAGGCCTACGGGCTGGTGGCCGACTACGACAACCATCCCGAGAACTACCCCGACGGCCCCACCGACGAGTTCAGCGGCCGCTACTCGGCCAGCTACCTGCGCGACCTGCGCAACAATTTCCGGCGCAACCGCGACCTCTGCATCATCCTCACCGGGGCGCTCTACGTCATCCAGATCATCGACGCCCATGTCGACGCCCACCTGAAGGACTACGACATCTCGGACGACCTGTCGATGAACCTCGAACCGCTGGTCGACTACACGTTCGTGCCGGCGCAGGGGTCCAACCGTCCCGTCTTCGGATTTAACCTGAGCCTCACATTCTGACCATGAGAATCCTCTGCTGCCTGCTCTTCGCCGCCCTCGTCGGCACGACCCACGCCGCGCCCCTCGACCGCTCGCCCCGCAAGGAGCGGAAGAAGCGGCGCGCCCGCACCGAGGCGGTCGTCGCCGCCCCGGCCCCCGCGCCCCAGCCCGAGGCGTGCCCCGAACCCGTGGAGCCGCTCGAACCGGCCCCCGAACCCGCCGCGCCGCGCGTCGACGACCTCACGCTGGGCCTCACGCCCCGCCAGGTCGACTCGCTGGTGGCCGTGTGGCGCGAGCGGCAGCGCCAGGACGCCTACGACGAGTTCTTCGCGCGCTACATCCTCGCCGACAGCACCGCCGCGCCCGACACGGCGCCCGACTCGCTCTACGCCGAGCGGCTGCGGGCCCTCGTCTCGCCCGTGCCCCTCTCCTACAACGAGGTCGTCAAGGGCTACATCGCCCGCTACACGGCCCGCCCCGACGGGCTCATCAGCCGCATCCTCGGACTGTCGAAGTACTACTTCCCGCTCATCGAGGAGGAGCTGCTGAAGGCCGACCTGCCGGTCGAGCTGCGGGCGCTGCCGATCATCGAGTCGGCGCTGCAACCGGGCGCCACGTCGCGCGCCGGCGCCGCGGGGCTGTGGCAGTTCATGCCCACCACGGGCCGCAGCTACGGCCTGGAGGTCAACTCGCTCGTCGACGAGCGGCGCGACCCCGTGCGCTCGACGCAGGCCGCGTGCCGCTACCTGAAGGACCTCTACGCCATCTACCACGACTGGACGCTGGCCATCGCCGCCTACAACTGCGGCCCGGGCAACGTCAACAAGGCCATCGCCCGTTCGGGCGGCAAGACCTTCTGGGAGATCTACGACTACCTCCCGCGCGAGACGCGCGGCTACGTGCCCGCCTTCATCGGCGCCTCCTACGCCTACGCCTACCACCGCCACCACGACATCGAGCCCACCGAGGCCCCCATACCCCTCTCGGTCGACACGGTGCACGTCGACCGCCTCACCCACTTCGGGCAGATCGCCTCGACGATCGAGGTGCCCGTCGAGACGCTGCGGCTGCTCAACCCCCAGTACAAACTCGACGTGATCCCCGCCACGACCAAGAGCTACGCCCTGGTACTGCCGCAGCGCAACATCGCCGACTACATCGCCCGCGAGGCGGAGATCCGCAGCAAGGACTCGCTCTACCTGAAGGAGTTCCTCGACCCGGCGACCATCGACCGCAAGCGCACCGAAGCCCCCGGCGGCACCTACTACCGCATCAAGAGCGGCGACACGCTGGGGCTCATAGCCCGCCGCTACCGCGTGACTACGGCGCAGCTCATGCGCTGGAACAACATCAAGGACCCCCGCAAGCTCCGCATCGGCCAGCGCATCCGCGTCTCGGCCCGCTAATCCTCTTCGCGATGCCATCGGACCGAGAGACCATCGTCGCCCCGGCTACCGCCCCCGGCGGTGCGCTGGCCGTGGTGCGCATCAGCGGCCCCGAGGCGCTGGCCTGCTGCGACCGCATCTTCCGCGGGCGACAGCCCCTCGCCGCCGCCGAAGGCTACACGGTGCACTACGGGCGCATCGTCGACGACGGGCGCACCGTCGACGACGTGCTCGCCACGGTCTTCCGCGCCCCCCGCTCCTACACGGGCGAGGATGCCGTCGAGCTCTCGTGCCACGGATCCTCCTACGTCGTGGGCGAGCTCCTGCGCCTGCTCCGCGAGGCCGGCTGCCGCACGGCCGAGCCGGGCGAGTTCACACTGCGCGCCTATCTGAACGGCAAGATGGACCTCTCGCAGGCCGAGGCGGTCGCCGACCTGATCGCCTCGTCGTCGCGCGCGGCCCACACGATGGCCTCCACGCAGATGCGCGGCGGCTACTCGGCGGCGCTCGACACGCTGCGCGACGAGCTGCTGCGCCTCACGGCGCTGCTCGAACTCGAGCTCGACTTCTCGGAGGAGGAGGTCGAGTTCGCCGACCGCGGCGAGCTGCGCCGCACGATGGAGCGCATCGGCGGCGAGATCGCCTCGCTGCGCGGCTCGTTCGCCCTGGGCAACGCCCTGCGCGAGGGGGTCGCCGTGGCAATCGTCGGGGCGCCCAACGCCGGCAAGTCGACGCTGCTCAACCGCCTCGCGGGCGACGAGCGGGCGATGGTCTCGGATATCGCCGGCACCACGCGCGACGTGGTGGAGGAGCGCGTGGTGATCGACCAGGTGCTCTTCCGCCTGCTCGACACGGCGGGCCTCCGCACGACCGACGACCGCCTCGAGCGCATGGGCATCGAGCGCACGCACTCCTCGATCGCCCGCGCGGCGGTGGTCGTGCGGCTCCTCGACGCCACGGCGCTCGACGAGGCGGCGACGCCGGACGACGCGGCATCGTTCGGGGACGCAACGACGCTCGGCGGGACGGCGACGCCTAACGATGCGGCAACCCTCCCAGCTCCCGACTTCTCGCTGCGCGACGAGGCAGCGGCGCCCGACAGCACGGCCACACGCGACGATGCGACGACACACCACGGGACAGCAGCGCCTAAAGATGCGGCGCCCCTCCCGCCCCCCGATTTCTCGCTGCGCGACGACCAGCGGCTGCTGACGGTCATCAACAAGATCGACCTGCGTCCCGGGCTGACACTCCCCGCCGGCACGATCGGCATCTCGGCCCGCGAGGGGCGGGGCATCGACGTCCTGCGCGCGGCCCTGCGCGCGGCGGTCGACACCGAGGCCCTCTACCACGGCGACGCCGTGGTCTCGCACACCCGCCACTACGCCGCCCTCGATGAGGCGGGCCGCGCGCTCGACGCCGCCCTCGCAGCGCTCGACCAGGGCCTGCCCGCCGACCTGCTGAGCGAGGAGATCCGCGCCGTCATCCACCACCTGGGCTCCATCACTTCGCGCGGCGCCATCGCCTCCGAAGAGATCCTCGCCAGCATCTTCTCCAAATTCTGCATCGGAAAGTAACCTAATAAAACAAAAGACAAAGAATTATCAAAATAAAATTCATAAATTCAACTATTTACCAACAAACAACTGGCTTTTATTTCGACTTCATTTTATCATTCGAGGTGTAAAATTTGCCGCTTATTTACAACTCACAGCAATCGAGGTGTAAAAAAGTGTAAAGAAATTTTTCTATCTTTGTGCCGAACGTTTTCGATAAGCCGAGCGCAGAGCCGAACGCAGTTCGTGCTATGCCGAGGCGAGAAAACCTGCAAAAAATTGAACCTAAAACCTCGACCGCATGGAGATCAAAATTCGGCAGAAACCGCAGCGCTCGACGGGCAAGACCTCGTTGGTGCTGGAATACTATTACGGGTACACCCGCGACGATGAAGGGCGCATCAAGCATCGCCGTAAATTCGAGACCCTCGAATACTATCTCTACACCGACCCGAAAAACAAGTTGGAGCGCGACCACAACAAGGTCAACCTCGAAATGGCCGAGAAGGTCAAGGCCAAACGGCTGCTCGCCGAGCAGAACGAGCAATACGGCTTTGCGGTGAAATATAAAATCCGCACCAACCTCGTCGAATACATCAAAGGATTGATAGAGCAACGCAAGGAGTCGCCGGGGAACTGGGGCAACTGGGACAGCGCACTGAAACACTTCGTCGCCTACGCCGGAACGAACACGACGTTCGAGATGGTCGACAAGAAGTTCGTCGAGGGGTTCAAAACTTATTTGGCAAAGCAGGCCAAGACCAAAAGCGGCACCGCTCTTTCGACGAACAGCCAAAGCAGCTATTTCCTCAAACTCAAAGCAGCACTGAACCAAGCAGTCGAGGACGGCATCATCCCCCACTCGCCCGCCATGTCGGTCAAACCCGCGCATGTCGAGGACGTACACCGCGAATACCTGACTTTCGACGAGTTGCAGCGCCTCGCCAAAACGGAGTGTCCGTATCCCGTGCTGAAAGACGCGTTCCTCTTCTCGTGCCTGACCGGCATGCGTTGGAGCGACATCAACAAACTGACGTGGGCCGAGGTGCAGGAGTTCGACGGCGGCACGCGCGTCGTCTTCCGGCAGAAAAAGACCAAAGGGCTGGAATACCTCGACATTACCGGCCAAGCCGTGCGCTACATGGGCCAGCACGGCAAGGCCGACGAGCGGGTCTTCGCCGGGCTGAAATACTCCGCATGGCACAACCTCGCCCTGCGTGAATGGTGCCTGAAAGCGGGTATTACGAAACATATCACATTCCACATCGCCCGCCACACGTTCGCCGTGCTGCAACTCTCGCTCGGTACGGAAATCTACACCGTGTCGAAGCTCCTCGGCCACCGCGAACTGAAAACGACGCAGGTCTATGCGCAGATTATGGATGCGAAGAAACGCGAAGCGGTCAACCGGATTCCGGAATTATAACTATCTTTATGCTATGGAGAACGAAATGCTGATATACCGCTCGACCGACGGGAGCATCAAAATAGACGTCCGCATGGGCGAGGAGACCGTCTGGCTGACCCAAGACCAGATGGCAGCACTGTTCGACAGAGACAAATCCGTAATTTCGCGCCACTTGAAGAACATTTTCGAGGAGCACGAGTTGAGCGAGAATTCAGTTGTTGCAAAATTTGCAACAACTGCCGCCGACGGCAAAAGCTACGACACGAACTACTACAACCTCGACGTGATTATTTCGGTCGGCTACCGCGTGAAATCGCATCAAGGCACGCAGTTCCGCATCTGGGCGACGCAGGTGCTGCGCGAATACCTCATCAAGGGTTTCGCGCTGAACGACGAACGGATGAAGTCGGGCAAGTCGATGAACTATTTCGACGAGCTGCAGGAGCGCATCCGCGAAATCCGCCTTTCGGAACGGGTGTTCTACCAAAAGGTCAAGGACATTTACACGACGAGCATCGACTACGACCCGAAAGCCGAAAAGACGGTCGAGTTTTTCAAAATCGTGCAGAACAAACTGCTGTGGGCCATCAGCAGCCAGACGGCAGCCGAACTGGTCGCCCGCCGCGCCGATGCCCGGCTGCCGATGATGGGCATGACCTCCTGCGACAAGAGCGACCCGCGGCGCATTACCAAGGCCGATGCCGCAACCGCCAAGAACTACCTGACCGAAGACGAAATGAAAGACCTCGGGCTGCTGGTCGAACAATACCTCGCATTCGCCGAAAGCCAGGCGCGGCGGCAAGTGCCCATGTATATGGCCGACTGGATCAAGAAACTGAACGACATTCTGGTCATCAACGGGCGCGAACTGCTCGAACATGCCGGGCAAATCAGCCGCAAGGTCGCCGAAAGCATCGCGGCCCAACAGCTCGATGCCTACAAGGGGCGTTTGCGTGAAGAAGAACGCCGCGCGAGTCTTGCCGAACTCGAAGCCGACCTGCAAGCCGCCGCCAAGAAACAATCATGACCCGCATCGAATACATACGTCTGTCGCACCGGCGCACCAACCGCAAAATCCGCGAGCGGTTGCAGGCGGTTCGCTCCCGATTGGATGCCAAAAGCCGATGGCTCGGCGGTGCATGGCAGGCAGTCGCATGGGTGCTGTACGGAACGGTCAGCGTGGTAAGCTGGCTGGCATTCGCTGCCGAAATGTTCAAGGACAACCGTTTTTCGCTGCACTACATGGAGTGCGAAATCGAACATCGCAACCTATCCACCGCCGAAGCGCGGCGATACATCGCCGGCAAAAAGCAGGAGTACGACCGTTGGCTCGCCTACGGTTCGGTTTCGACCAAGGAACAGCGCCGCATCGACAAGACATTCGAATATCTTTTCGCCCGTTATCCGGCGGATACGCCTGCGGACGAACTGCTGACCCGAATCGCCGAAGTCCGAACTACCGTTACCGAAATCGCCGGCTACACCCGTCATCGGCAGACGGAGGAGCAGCAACGAAAAGAACACGAAGCAGAGCTGCTGGCTCAAGCTGAAAAACGCCGGGCCACCCAGCGCAGCCGCACCGGCTTCGACCCGACACCCACCGATTTCTGCCCGCGTATGACCGACCGGCAAATCGCAGTGCTGACCGAACACGTCAACCGAATCGGCATCTTCAAACGCGACACGACCGAAGAGGAGCTTTCCCGACTGCTGGCCTGCCAGCTCGCGGAACCGTTGCAGACGACGCACAACAAGCTGCTGGCGCTTGCTGCTCGAATCGTTGAGCGCATCCCGGCTGATTACCCCGAAATGGCAGCGGGTCGCCGGAAACAACGGCTGTTTTACCTCGAAGTTGGGCAAACCGCTGACGGCGAAAGACCTCTCGGCGGCCAAACAAATGGCCGAAATCATCGACCGCCGCAAAGAGCGGATGATCCTCGACTGCATCGAAGCACTGGAAGCAACAGAATAGTTTCGACACGTTCATCTTTAACAGGATTCCGCTCCACCGGAATCCTGTTTTTTCATCTCCATACGCCCATCGAACCTTGGAAACATTGTTCAAAAATGTCGAAACATGGGCAGCCAATGCGGACAGCTTTTCGTTGAATTTTATTTGCACTCGTAATTACATCACGAGCGTTGCGCAACGCTTTTTATGAAACGCTAAAACAAAATGATTATGAGTGAAAACACAACCGTCGAGCAGCGGCTCGACCGCATCGAACAACTGCTTCGGGGACAAAAGACGGTCTTGAACATCGCCGAAGCGTGCGAATTTACGGGGCTGTCGAAGACCTACATGTACAAGCTCACCCACCAAGGGCGAATCCCCCATTTCAAGCCCCACGGCAAGAACATCTATTTCAACCGCGAGGAGTTGGAATGGTGGCTGCTGCAAAATCCCGTTAGGACGGCCGAACAGAAAGAACGCGAAGCCGGCGATTACGTCATCCGCAAACGACGCCCGAGGTAGCATTTCATCCGGCCTGCTCCGGCTCTTCGGAGCGGGTCGGATTTTCTATCAATCAGTAAGGCAAGTTTGTGTTTTTGTAGTACAAAAACGTGCCGCCGAACCTCGGTGGCAACATCCCGCTGGTCTATCAATACGAAACAACCCATGAAACAAATACCGATTCACAAAGGCGGACGACCTGCCATAAGCGAGGGCCGTCGCAAGAAATACCAGCTATCGTTACGGCTCGATACAGAACATTACTTCAAACTGAAATCGCTTGTCCGCACCTCCGGTCATGGAACAGCCGAAGTCTTCCGCCAGCTGATAGCCGCCGGTCGTGTGCGCGAACGTCTGCGCCGCGAACATCTCGACTTCATGTCCCAACTCAAAGGCATGGCCCGCAACCTGAACCAACTTACCCGCCTTGCCCATGCGAAAGGATTGACGGGTATAGTGTCCCGTCATGCGACTATTGTAGCAAACATCGAAATCTTGTTAAAGCATCTTCGTGATGATAGGTAAAATCATCGCCGGGTCGTCATTTGCCGGAACGGTCGGATATGTAATGAAAGAACAATCGCGGATATTGGCAGCCGAGGGGATAACCCCGCCCGATGTTCGGGATATAGTGCAAGACTTCAAAGACCAAACATTACTGAATCCTCGGCTGAGAAATGCCGTCGGGCACATATCCCTTTCATTCTCTCCGAAAGACGGCGTGCGAATGACGGACGCTTTGATGCGGGATATTGCCACAGAATATATGCAACGCATGGGAATTACCGACACGCAGTATCTGCAGGTGCGCCACCTTGACCAACCGCATCCGCACTGCCATCTGGTCTATAATCGGGTAGGCAACAACGGACAGACCATATCGGACAAGAACGTTAAAATCCGCAATGCGAAGGTTTGTCGCGCTTTGACCGAGAAATACGAATTGCATCTTGCGCCGAGCAAAGAATCGGTACGCAGGGAACGCTTGCGGGAACCCGACAAAACAAAATACGAAATATACGACGCAATCAAAACGAGTTTACCTAAGTGCGGCAGTTGGAGTGATTTAGAGCTTCGGCTGAAAGAGCGAGGTATTGCTATGCGCTACAAGTATTGCGGTTCGACCTCTCAAAAACAAGGGGTGCTGTTCAGCAAAAACGGATTCGAATTTTCCGGGTCGAAAATCGACCGGCAATTCAGCTATTCCAAGTTGAGCCGGCACTTTGCACAAGCACAGCAACAAACCCGATATCGGGCGACGCTTGCAAGGGGATTCCATGCGGCCATAGGCAATTATCGGTCGGCATGTATCGACCTATTCGGCGATATGGACGGTGGAGGAAATAAGGGCCAAGCGGATGCCGGTTCGATCAACGTCGGCGACAATATCGGTGCATTGCCGTTGCCGCCCGATGATTCATCTGTCGGATTGTCGGCGGCTCAACTTCAACGCAAGCCCGGCGAAAGTCCCGAAGAACATATCGCCCGCATTACGGCATTACTCAACAATGTCGCCGAAGCAATGGCAATAGCGGCCATGGAGCGAAAACGCCGCCTGCGTGAACGCAAAACCAAAATGAAATTATAACCCTAAAACAAGCAACAATGAAAGAAAACGATATGATGTCTTACGAAATGTACGAAGACTTCAAGGAGACGATGGTTAAAACCATCAAAACCGAACTTTCAGCAGAGAATAATCAACCGACCGATACGGATTGGCCGCAACAAATAGAACAAATCGTTCACGCCGAACAAGAACAGCAACGGGCAATAATAACCCAGCTTGCCGGACGATTGGAAAGCATCGAACGAAACAACGCAAAGACGCAGGCTAGTATGGATAATCTGCAAATATTTGTCGAATCGATCGAAATCCCCGCCGAATTGCCGCCGAGAATAACTCAACACAGAATATCGCTCGCCATTGAATCGAAAGGAATATTCTGGGCGATGATAGGAATGATGACGGCAATCGTGCTGCTATGCACGATGCTGTATTGGGCAGCGAAACCGAACTACGACCGCATCGACAATGACCTGAAATACCGCTACCTCAAAATGAAAGGCGAAGCGCTACCCGACCGCATTGCCGAACTGGAAGAACTATTCGAACTGAACCGCGACAACGCAAAAATCCGCCGAATGAAAAGAGATGTTGAAGAGTATGAACGAACCATACAACGCAAGGTGCAGTTGGAAGAACAAGCGAGGCTCAAAGAACGCGAAGCCGAACGCCTGAACGGAAACGCCTCCCGACTGAAAAACAAATAAGCCATTCCCTTTGTCCGCAAAGGTATTGCCACCGAAAGAAATCCGCAAGGTCATGCAAGTTGCTTCGCAAACCTTGCGGATATTCTTTCCGGCGGCATCGGCTGGTCGCTACCAAAGGAAATGGCTAAATCTGGAACGGCAACTTCTATTTTGCAGCCAATTTCCGTAATATTCAAGAGAAATACATAATATTCTCAGCACAATGTCGATTCTGAATCACAGACAGGAAATTTAAACCTAATATTACAAATCAAAAGAGGATATCTTCAAATCGTATTTAGGACTATCATAGTCTATACTAACAGCATATTCTTTTATACCTCTTGATATGGCAATCTCGTGTAATTTGTTCTTATCTTCATCTTCAATATCCGGCCCATAATATATTGCTTTTAAACAGCCAACGTCTGGTATGAACTCATAATTATCTTCATTGTCAAGATTATAATACAACATGCGCCATTCGTGCTCGTGTTCATATTCCCGCCTATCTTTATACAAATATGCTCGATACCAATATACTTGATTTATATAAATATGTGCACAGAGATGTTCAAACCATCTTTTATCCTCGGCTTGCTTGAAAAATTCATATGTATGTATATTGCCCTCATCTAATGTAACATCCGGTCTTTGATCAGTATATATGATAGGGAAAAGGTTTATATTAAGACTCAGATTGTTATATCTAAAAATACAATCTCTCAAATCATATTCCAAAGCAAAACCCTTATATCCACCGCCGTATCTGTCCCACATATATTTAGACTGTACACTTTCTGTGAAACAACCTATTTTAGCACTATTTTGTGGACTGCGAAAACGCGATTCACGCTGTTTAACAGCAGTTTCAATCTGAGCAATAAACGCCGGGTATTCCTCTTCGATTATTTTATCAATGATTTGTTCATCGTCATACCCACACTCTCTATAATAACAAATTTTTGTGGCTTTTTCTGCTCTAATACCAGGATGATGTTGTGAAATGTGTGACAAACATATACGCAACGCATCCCGTAGTGCTTTTTGTAAATCAGCTCTGATTTTCTTATTATTGACATATAGATATGAATCATATTTATCAGGGAACATTCCCGCATGACATAATGATATCATTCCATTCCTAAACTCAGTAAGAGAATAGTCGTTCATTGAACGATACCGAAATAGCTTATCCGGAATATTGGGGAGTACTAAACGATAAATCTGATGCCATACATCAGTTCTTGCCACTGGGTCAGCGTTAAAAGGAATATATGATTCTTCTATTAATTTCTGGAAACATTCTCTAAATTCAGACATACACATTTATACTTTCATTTATTACAAAAATAACAAAAATTGAGTTGATATATGCTCTGACTAAACTCTAATTTCCTCTTCCGATACATACCCTTATGAGAACGTGCCGTTCGAGATACCGGAAAATTGGGTGTGGACAACGATTGGAGAAGTATTTAATCTTC
>CABIXK010000003.1:223265-275107 GCA_902362705.1 Rikenellaceae bacterium | reverse complement strand
TGGCAAAAGGTACCCAAAACCATCCGCACGTCGGTCTCGCGGGTCCTCCGCTCGTCCTCGCTAAAACGGGCGCCTGACGCGGGTTTGCAAGCAAACCGGCCCCGTTTTTCGACGCTCGGCCTTCGCTTGGGACAAACCCCGCTGCGACCGATAGCGCGGAGCCTTTCGTGCCGCTGCGCGGCAGAGGTTTATTCGTTTTCAGCCCATAGCCCGGGGCGGCTGCGCGCTGAAAAAGCGAATTGCAAATCCCGGTTCTTAACCGGGTGCTGGCTACGGGCTGCCGGCCTGCGGCCATCGGTCAGCAGAAAAGTTCCCTTTGCCGGCTGGGGCGGTCGCGCTGCAGGCGCGAGCCGGCAAAGGGACGAAGCCGGAGGCTTCGCAATTCACCATGCAAAATTCATAATTCACAATCGGGCCGCGCCTGCCGGAGCGGGCGGGTTGCGTGGTGCGCGATTTTTTCGTAATTTCGTATTATGGATCCTTTGGTTGTGAAAATCGTACATGCGGCGCTGCTGCCGCTCTTCTGTGCCGGGGCGCTGGCCTGCGGCTGTGCGGCCGCCGGAGCGGGGAGGCGGTGGCTGGCCCTTGCCGTCGGATTGGCGGGAAGCCTCGTTTTGGCGTGGTGGGCCCGCTGCCGGGTCTTCGATCTGCTGGCGGCTGCGGCCGTTGCCGAGGCGCATCTGCTCTCGTGGCAGGTTGTGGGGGCGAATCTGCTGCCTGCGGGGGCGGTGGGTTATGGCGCCGCCTGCCTTGCCCGGCGCCTGAGGTGGCGGGACGTGGCGACGGTGCGCGGACTTTGGTTGCTCGGAGGGGTTGCGGCGGCTGCCGCGCTGCTGTGGGGCGCCTGTCTGGCTACCCGAGCTCTGCTCGGTTGAGCGCGCGGGTCTCCACCTGGCAGAGCGCCGCCAGGTCGAAGTCGGGCATCACGCGCTGGCCGCGGATCCCGCAGATTTTCGCGTATCGTCTGCTGCTCTATCGCTATTGCTTGGGATAGTCGGCGTTGTAGTGGCAGCCCACCGACTCCTTGATCTCGCGCCCCTGCTTGATGACCAGATAGGCCACGGCGATCGTGTTGCGCAGCTCGCACAGCTCGCGGTTGGGCTTGCTGCGGGCGTAGAGCTCCTCGGTCTCCTGCCAGAGGAGCTCCAGGCGGCGCATGGCCCGCTTGAGCGAGAGGTTCGAGCGCACGATGCCCACGTAGTTGGACATGATCTGCTGCACCTCGCGGCGCGACTGGATGAGCATGAGCATCTCCTCGATGTGCTGCGTGCCCTCGAAATCCCAGTCGGGAATCCCCTCCTGGAAGTCGACCCGGTCGAGCTGCGCGGCGGCGTGGCGCGCAGCCTGGTCGGCGTAGACCACCGCCTCGATCAGCGAGTTGGAGGCCAGACGGTTGGCGCCGTGGAGCCCCGTGCACGAAGTCTCGCCCAGCGCGTAGAGCCGCCGGATGGAGGTCTGGCCGTCGGTGTCGACCTTCACGCCGCCGCAGCAGTAGTGGGCCGCAGGGGTCACGGGGATCAGGTCGCGCGTGATGTCGATGCCGATCGAGAGGCACTTCTCGTAGATGTTGGGGAAGTGATTGCGCACCGTGTCGGGGTCCTTGTGCCGCACGTCGAGGCAGACGAAGTCCTCGCCGCGGCGCGTCATCTCGCGGTAGATGGCCCGCGCCACCACGTCGCGCGGCGCCAGCGACTTCATGGGGTGGTACTTGTCCATGAACTCCTCGCCCGACTGCAGGCGCAGGATGGCCCCGAAGCCGCGCATGGCCTCCGTGATGAGGAAGTTGGGCTTCTCGCCCGGGTTGTAGAGCGTGGTGGGGTGGAACTGGATGAACTCCATGTTCTCGGTGATCGCCTTGGCGCGGTGGCACATGGCGATGCCGTCGCCCGTGGCCACGACCGGGTTGGAGGTCGTCGAGTAGATGTTGCCGCAGCCGCCCGTGGCCACCACCGTGAACTTCGAGAGGAAGGTCTCGATCTCGTTGGTCTCCAGGTCGAGCACGTAGGCCCCGAAGCAGGCCAGGCCGCGCGTGTGGCGCGTGACGAACTCGCCCAGGTGGTGCTGCGTGAGCAGGTCGACGGCGAAGTGGCGCTCGAGTACCGTGATGTCGGGGTGGGCCCTGACCGCCTCGATGAGCGCCCGCTCGATCTCGGCCCCCGTGAGGTCCTCGTGGTGGAGGATGCGGTGCTCGGAGTGGCCCCCCTCGCGGTGGAGCTCGAAGCGCCCGTCGGGGGTCTTGTCGAAGCGCGTGCCCCACGCTATGAGGTCGGCGATGAGCTCCGGGGCGCGCCGCACGACCAGCTCCACGGCCTCGCGGTCGCACTTCCCGGCGCCGCAGACGAGCGTGTCCTCGATGTGCTTCTCGAAGGTGTCGGGAGCGTAGGTCACCGAGCAGATGCCCCCCTGGGCATAGTTGGTGTTGCTCTCCTTCATCTCGCCTTTGGTGACGATCGTCACGCGACCGTGTGCGGCGGCCTTGAGCGCGAACGAGAGCCCCGCTGCGCCCGAGCCGATGACCAGGAAGTCCGTCTTCATCGTGTTAAGTGGCTTTAAGACGGCCAAAGTTAAGAAAATTATCGGGAATATCCCTGCCGCGTGCCGCGGAAATGGGATATAAAGCCTATCTTTGTCCGACCAAAACGCCGTCGAAACATGGAACGACACATCCTCATGGAGGACTACGCCTACGAGCTGCCCGAGGAGCGCATCGCCCGCTTCCCGCTCGAGGAACGCAGCGCCTCGAAGCTGCTCGTGTGGCGCGCCGGGGCGATCGCCGAGCGCCGCTTCGCCGACCTGGGCGAGGTGCTGCCCGAGGGGCAGCTGCTCGTCTTCAACAATACGAAGGTGATCCGCGCGCGGATCGTCATGCACAAGCCCTCGGGGGCGCGCATCGAGGTTTTCTGCCTCGAGCCTCGCGAGCCGGCCGACTACGAGCGCGCCTTCGCCGCCCGGGGCGAGTGCCTCTGGTCGTGCATCGTGGGCAACCTCAAGAAGTGGAAGGAGGGGGCGGTGCGGATCCGCTTCGATCTGGACGGGCGCGAGGAGCTCGTCGAGGCCGAGATCGCCGAGCGGGGTGCGCGCGAGCAGCTGGTGCGCTTCCGCTGGACGGCCGACCGCACCTTCGGCGAGCTGCTCGAGCTCCTGGGGCGCATACCCATCCCGCCCTACCTGGGGCGCGAGAGCGAGGAGATAGACAACACGCGCTACCAGACGGTCTATTCGAAGATCGAGGGATCGGTGGCCGCGCCGACGGCCGGGCTGCACTTCACGCCCGAGGTCATCGCCGCGATGCGCTGCCGGGGCTTCGCCTTCGAGGAGGTGACGCTGCACGTGGGCGCCGGCACCTTCCTGCCGGTCAAGGAGGCCGACGCCGCGCGCCACGCCATGCACACCGAGCACTTCGAGATCACGCTTGCGACCCTGCGCGCGCTGCGCGCCAGGCTGGGGGCCGTGACGGCCGTGGGGACCACCTCGGTGCGCACGCTCGAGTCGCTGCCGGCCCTCGCCTGGCGCATCCGCACGGGGGGCACGCCCGACGCCGCGCGGGCGGTGGGGCAGTGGGAGCCCTACGACCTGCCCGCCTCCTACACGGGGGCCGAGGCGCTCGATGACCTGGCGGGCTACCTCGAGCGGGAGGGGATGGACCGCCTGAAGGCCTCGACGCAGATCATGATCGCTCCGCTGGGCTTCGAGTTCCGCGTGGTGCGCAACATCGTGACCAACTTTCACCAGCCCTCGTCGACGCTGCTGCTGCTCGTGGCGGCCTACACGCGGGGCGCCTGGCGGCCGATCTACGACTACGCCCTCGGGCACGGATTCCGCTTCCTGAGCTACGGCGACTCGTCGGTGCTCATGCGCTGAGTGCGCTTGCGCAATATGCGGCGGGCCGGAACCTCTGGATGGGTTCCGGCCCGCCGGTCGTTTCGGGGTGCGTGCCGATTACCGCTTATCGCACGGCGGCGAGGGCCGCGAGGCGCAGACGCAGGAGCCGCCGCAGGTCGCCGGCATCGGTCGGGCGGGGCAGGGGCGCCGCGAGGCGGGAGGCCTCGGCCGCGGGGCCGCCGAAGTGGAGCGCCAGCTCGAAATCGGCGGTGTTGTCGGTCCAGATGCCCTGCAGGGCGGTGAAGTTCTCGAAGCCCAACAGGTAGAAGATCATCCCCATCATGGGTTTCTGGGCGGCCAGCTCGCCGAAGAGCCGGTCGAGCTGCGGCATGAAGCCCAGCACGGCGCGCATGAAGGGCTCGGCCATCGTGCGGTCGACGTAGAGCTTCAGACCGTCGGCCTGCTGCTCGTAGCGCATGGGGATGCCCGTGTCGAGCCAGCCGAGCACCTCGCGCAGCAGCGCCGGCTCGATGCCCGAGAGGTCGGCGCCCAGGCTCTCGCCCAGCTCGCCGATCGTGGTCCGCAGCGCCTCGTCGTCCATTTCGCGGAGGTTTCGCAGCAGCGCGAGGATGCTCCCGGCCAGCGCGTCGTCGCCCGTGGCCTGGCGCACGATGCGCTCCGTGTCGGGCAGCAAGTAGATGCGCCCGTCAGCCACGTACCACGTCACCAGCCCGCGCGGCGAGGCGATCCACCGGCGGGGGTAGGGGTCGACGGTCGGCGTGGTGCTGAAGAGGGCCTGGAAGATCCAGTAGGAGAGCTCGTCGCCGAAGAGCTCGGTGCCGCCGCTCTGCTCCATGAACTCGCGCGTGGAGACCCACTCGCCCGTCTCGGGGTGGCGCATGCGGTCGGTCACCAGGCCCGGGTGGTACGAGGCCGTGAGGTTGCCGTCGGCCTCCAGCGTGACCGAGGCGAGCACTTCGCCCAGCAGGCGGCTGCCCAGCACGCTGCCCAGCTTGGCCAGCTGCCCGGCGTTGGGCGCGGCGGGGTCGGCGGCGCTCCACACCAGGCGCAGCGGCGCGCGGTCGGCTATGGCGTCGGTCCGGTCGGCCGAGGCGTAGATCGTGCGCGAGAGGGGCCACTCGCCCGTCAGACCGCCGCTGCCCTCGGTCGTGAGGCGCAGCGTGAGGCCGATCTGCGCCGGGGCCTCCTCTCCGTCGGCGGCCAGGCGCCCCTCGACCTCGAGGTCGAACGTCGCGGGGCCCTCGGCGGAGGCGTCGGTGCGCGTCAGCGCGGGAGCCGGCAGGGCGCGGGAACCGGCGAAGCCCGTGCCTCCGTCGGCGAGCCGGCTGAGGGCGACGGGCACTTCGATCGAGGCGTAGCCGTTGACCACGCCCCGCAGAGCGAGCGTCGCCGTGCTGCCGGCAGAGAGGGCCAGCTGTGCCGAGCCGCGTTCGAGCCGGTCGCCGTTGAGGGTCACGACGAGCGTTTCGCCCGTGAGCTCCTCCGTCGGAAGCTGCCAGCGGGGCGTGTCGTCCTTGCTGCATGCCGCGGCGAGGCAGAGAAGCGCCGCCAGGGCGAGGGTAGCGAGATTTCGTTTCATGCTTTCTCTTTTTTGTTGTGTGAATGGGTTCGGGCGGATCGCTCCGCGCCGACAAAGATGCGGCGTTCGGAGCGCCCGGTCAAATCTTTTCAACCGACGGGCGGTTTTTGCCCGCCGAAAGGCCCGCCGCATCAACGAACGCCCCGTCCGCATTTCCGTGCGGGCGGCCGCGCGGGTGCGGGTCGGGACGGGGGCTCGGGCGCGTGAGGACGCGGGACGGCACGGGCGCGAACGCAAAAAATAACCGGCGGGTGCGCCCGAATCCGCAATTATTTGTTAACTTTGCGAGCGCAAGCGTGCAAACGATTCCGAAAACCATAAACCAAACTTTTACAACTATGCAGATTGTAGAGATTCACGCAAGAGAGATCCTCGACTCGCGAGGCAACCCGACCGTCGAGGTCGAAGTACGCACCGTATCGGGCGCATTCGGCCGCGCTGCCGTTCCGAGCGGCGCGTCGACGGGCGAGAACGAGGCTCTGGAGCTTCGCGACGGCGACAAGGGCCGCTACCTGGGCAAGGGCGTGCTGACCGCCGTGAAGAACGTCAACGAGAAGATCGCTCCGGCCATCATCGGCATGAACGTAGCCGACCAGGTGGGCATCGACCGTGCGATGATCGCGCTCGACGGCACCAAGACCAAGTCGAACCTGGGCGCCAACGCCATCCTCGGCGTATCGCTGGCCGTGGCCCGCGCCGCTGCCGACTACTTCGGCATGCCCCTCTACCGCTATATCGGCGGCTCGAACGCCAAGACGCTGCCCGTTCCGATGATGAACATCATCAACGGCGGCTCGCACTCGGACGCTCCCATCGCATTCCAGGAGTTCATGATCCGTCCCGTGGGCGCTCCCTCGCTCAAGGAGGGTCTGCGCATGGGCGCCGAGGTGTTCCACAACCTCAAGAAGGTGCTCCACGAGCGCGGCCTGTCGACGGCCGTAGGCGACGAGGGCGGCTTCGCTCCCGCGCTCAACGGCACGGAGGATGCGCTGGAGTCGATCATCAAGGCCATCGAGAAGGCCGGCTACGTTCCCGGAAAGGACGTGATGATCGGCATGGACTGCGCTTCGTCGGAGTTCTACAAGAACGGCATCTACGACTACACCATCTTCGAGGGTGAGAAGGGTGCCAAGCGCTCGTCGAAGGAGCAGGTAGAGTACCTCAAGGGCCTCGTGGAGAAGTACCCGATCGACTCGATCGAGGACGGTATGTCGGAGAACGACTGGGAGGGCTGGCAGATGCTCACCGCCGAGATCGGCGGCAAGTGCCAGCTCGTAGGCGACGACCTGTTCGTCACCAACGTCGACTTCCTGAAGAAGGGTATCGAGATGGGCTGCGGCAACTCGATCCTCATCAAGGTCAACCAGATCGGCTCGCTCACCGAGACGCTCGACGCCATCGAGATGGCGCACCGCGCCGGCTACACGTCGGTAACGTCGCACCGCTCGGGCGAGACCGAGGACGCCACGATCGCCGACATCGCCGTGGCTACCAACTCGGGCCAGATCAAGACCGGCTCGATGTCGCGCTCGGACCGTATGGCCAAGTACAACCAGCTGCTCCGCATCGAGGAGGAGCTCGGCGAGGAGGCTATCTACGGCTACAAGAAGGTATACCGCCAGTAATTTCCGCGGCGGGGGGCTTCGCGGCTCCCACGACCGATTCCTGCAGGGACGCACTTCGGGTGCGTCTCTGCTTTTTTTGTGTCGGGGCGGGTGCGGAGGGTGCGGCGGCTGAAGCGGCAATGAATAATGAATAATGAATAATGGGGGGCGCCGCCTTGCATTTTCAATTCGTCCTCGGGCGGCAGCCTGCGAAGGGACGCACGAGCCTTGGGCGAGTTGCGGGCCTTCGCCGCCGGAGGCTGCGGCCCGCTGGCTCTGCGAGCCGAGGGGCAAGTAATAAGTGAAAAGTAAAAAGTGTAGGGCAGGCCGTAGCCGGCGAAGAGGCGCGAGAGCAGCGAGCAGCCCTTCGCCCGGGGGCGGCTACGGGCTGTCCGGCTAAGAGCCGGGGTTTATTATTTGCGTTTGCAGCCCTCTGTGCCAGTGGGCTGCGGCCTGCCGGCTCTACGAGCTGTCATTTTCGCGCACGATCTCCCTTTGCCGGCTGGGGCGCTCGCGTCGCAGGCGCGAGCCGGCAAAGGGACGGAGCCTCCGGCTTCGGGATTTCGGCGCCTTTTATTATAGAATGGCCGCCAAGGAATCAAAACCCAAAGCTTCGGCAGCCCGCAGCCGGCGGAGGACAGAAATCGGGCCTGAATGCGCATCCCCGCCCTGTATGCAGGCCGGGGATGCGTGTCGTGAGTCGCGGGCGGGAGGTGTCCCGGGGGGCAGGTGCCGCGGGGCGCAAAAGCGCAGCGGCAGCAACAGAGAGCAACAGCCGTGGCGACAATAGTGGCGGTTGCGGCGAGGGCGGCTACTTCTCCGCCTCGATGCGGTAGGTGAAGCTGTCGGCGCGGTAGTAGCCGATGTTGTACTCCACGGGCGAGCCCGTGTTGTCGAGCACCAGCCGCTTGCGCTTGAGGATCGCGTCGCCGGGGTGGATGAAGAGCTTGCCGGCGAGCTCCTGGTCGGCGAGCTGGGCGCTCACCTCCTCGACCGACTTGTGGACGACGATGCCGTAGCGCTGCTCGAGGATGGTGTAGAGCGGCATGGCGTAGTCTTCGTCGCCCGTCATGCCGATGGCCGGATTGAAGTAGGAGACGAAGAAGACGATGGGCGCCTGCTGGCTGCCGCGCACGCGCGACATGCGCAGCAGCGGCGTCTCGTTGCGCAGGTTGAAGAAGCGGTAGACCTCGCGCGGGGCGATCTCCCAGCACACGTGCAGTTCGTAGTTGCGCACAGCGATGCCCAGGCTCTCCATCTCCTGCGAGAAGCTCATCCAGTTGCGGACGTTGCTGCTCGCCTTGCCCAGCGTGTTGACCGTGGTGCCTACGCCCTTCTTGCGCAGCAGCAGCCCCTCGGCCACCAGGCGGTTGATCGCCTGCCGGAGCGTGTTGCGCGAGATGCCCAGGTCGCGGGCCAGCTCGATCTCGTTGGGCAGCACTGCGCCCGAGCTGTACTGCTCGTCGTTGATCATGTGGCGCAGGATGCGCTCGGCCTGGATATGATAGGGGGTCTTACATGCAAAATCGATCTTCTCGTCCATGTATCTTTCCGTAAAAAGTTCACTCGTTATGCAAAAATAACAAAATTCTTCGATTTCCGGCCGTCGGACGCGCTATTTCGTCGCGGGAAGCAGCTCGACGTGAAACCGATAGCGGACCGAGCCCTCCCACCACATGGAGAAATTGGTTCCCCAGAGGTTGTCGTAGAGGCAGAAGTGGATGCCCTGCTCCAGGTCGGGTGCGTCGGTCGAGTAGTTGAGGGCGTGGCGCTCGCCCACGGCTACCAGGAAGGCGTCGGGCGAGGTGATGCGCAGCGTGCCCTGCGGCGTCTGAAGGTCGATGTAGCGGTCGATGGCGTGCATCCGGCGGTTGCCGCCCGCCGCCACGTCGCTCAGGTCGATGCGGCTGCCCGTCTTCTCGGCCACGAGCCCCGCGAGCCGCTCGGGGCGGAACGAGAACCAGTAGGCCTCGGGCAGGCGGTTGGCCGGCTTGCGGTGGAGCGTGAGCGAGATGTCGAGCGAGCGCCCGTCGGTCGAGGGGCGGTACTCGAGGCGCACGGCCTCGGGCAGCACGCGCGCGTCGATGCGCGTGTCGGCGGGGAAGGCCATGTCGCAGCGGATGAGCTCGCCCCGGGCGTCGGAGGTGCGCTCCGAGGCGACGACGCGCGCCTCGAGCGTAGCGCTGCGGGCCGCGCTGTTCTCGAGCCCCGGCTTGCCGTAGTCGCTGATGGCCCACCACGCCTGGCGGGTGAAGTAGCGGTCGAAGAAGCGCTGGTAGTCGTCGGCCGAGTAGGTCTGGTAGGCCACGCCGCCCGCGAGGCACCCGACGCCCGCGGCGTCGAAACGGTAGCGGCCCTCGGCGTCGAGCTCCTCGGGCAGTCGTTCGGCCGGCGTGCGGATCGGCTCGGGGCGCTCGGGTTCGAGCGCGAGCAGCGCCTCGAGCGCCTCTGCCTGCAGCTCCTCGGGCAGCAGGGCGACGGCCTTGCCGATGTTGTCGTCGAGCTCCTGCCACGACCGCTCGGCCAGGCGGAACGGGGGCAGCAGACGGCGGGCGCGGAACGTGTCGAGGTCGTAGGCGTCCCAGTTCTGGAGGAAGGTCTTGATGTCGGCGCCCCACGTGTGCTCGGCGATCATTCCCAGGCGCACGGCGAAGTCGACGGCCGCGTCGCTCGCGGGGTCGAGGCGCCCCGCGTCGATCCACGCCGCGTGGAGGCGTTGCAGGGCGCGGAAGCGGGCCATGCGCAGCGGGGCGCTGCCGTAGCCGTAGATCCACGTGTCGCCGATCTCGGACTCGACCACGGGCAGGCTGTCGCGCATGGCGTCGAGCGCCTCGGCCACGGCGTTGAGCGACACGGCCTCGATGCGGGCGCCGGGATAGCGCTTGCGCAGGTCGGCGTAGATCCCGCGCACGCCCTCGACGGTGTGGGGGCCCTGGTTGTCGTAGGTGAAGACTATGGCCACGGCCGTGCGGCCGTCGGGCAGCAGCATGTCCGACCCGTAGTCGCCGTTGTACATGAGCATGATCTCCTTGCCCGAGGGGCGGTCGCGCCAGCGGCAGACGGAGGGGATCCGGGGCACGGGGGCCACAGGGTTGGTGCCTACGTGGAGCAGGCGGATGCCGGCGTCGGCGAGCAGCGGCACGATGGCGCGCGTATGGCCCGGCACGTCGGTCATCTTGGCCGCCACGGTGCGCTTGCCGTAGCGGGCGTCGAGGCGCTGCGAGAGGCGCAGCATGCCGGTGTAGAGGGCGGCGTCGGCCGACTCGGACTGGAGGGTGTAGGGCACGCCGTTCCAGGCCAGATCGCCGCAGCGGATCGCCTCGTCGAGCCGCGCGACCGCCTCGGGTGCGGCCTGACGGCGGTAGGCGTCGATGAGCCACGCGCCGGTGGTCCAGACGTAGCGCTCCTCGCCGCCCGCCTCGCGCAGCGCGCGGGCCACCTCGATGGCGCGGGGGATGAAGTGGTCGACGTAGCGCTGCTCGACCGAGGAGCTCAGGTCGGTGAAGCCGATGTCGAGGTGGGTCTTGAATACGACGAGCACCCGCTCGACGGCGGGCGAGGCGGGGGTGTCGGGCGCGGGCGCGGTGCGGGCCGCGAGCGGGAGCAGCAGGCTGAGCGCGCAGAGCGGCGCGAGCAGGAGGCGCAGGGGGCGGTTCATGTCGGGTGTGTATGAATGTTTGGTTGGTTTGAGATTGTGCAAACATAAAGAATTTTTCCCGGATCCGCAATCGATCGGCAGAAAATTTTTCGGGCGAAGGGGCCCCGAAGGGGTGCGCGGGGACCCTCGGGCGTGGCGGACGGCGCCCGGCAGGCCGGTAGGGGGCGGATGGGAAAAGAGGGTTGCAGGGCCGGCTGCGGGTCGGCGCGTCGTCGGGCTGCCGGATGCGGTGCCGGACGATTCCGTGGGGGAGCGTGCGGACGGATGCGGCGGGCCTTATAATAAGCCGAAGAGCGCACGCCGCGGGTCGGGGCCGGGGTGTGGGTCGGGAAGCGGCGTGGCTGCGCGGCGGGGGAGGACGGGGCGCGCGGCTGTCGTTGCGGGCCGGCGCAGGGAGCCGGAGGCGGGCGAGGGTGAAAAACGGAGGTTTGAAAATCAGTGCGTTGTCGGGTCGCGCGGGACGACCGATAAAAAAAACGGTCGCGGGAGTTGCATTTTTCGAAAACGCTGTTTAAATTTGCCAGAGCAATAATGTATGAACAAATATATTTCAGTTATACAATACTGCGACCGACTAACCAAACAACCAAAAACAGCCTTTATGAAAAATCTCTACGCTAATGAATGTTCCGCACGCCTCCGCACGCAGGCGGCGAGCGGAATCGCCCGCCGGGCCGCGCTCGCGGCTCTGGCGGCGGCGTTGTTGCCGGCCCTGCCGGCGACGGCAGGCGAGGGCGGCGCTACCCCCCCCCGCGGTACGGAGGCGACGGCGCAGGCCGCTCCGGCGCGCCGCGTGACCTGTCGGGTCCTCGACGACAAGGGCAACCCCGTGGTGGGCGCTGCGGTGGCCGTCGTGGGCTCGACGCGCGGCGCGGTGACCGACGCCGAGGGCGTGGCGACGCTCGAGGGCGTGAAGGAGGGCGACCGCCTCACGGCTTCGTGTCTGGGCATGCTCTCGCAGACGATCGATGCGGGCAGCCGCACCGAAGTGGGCTTCACTCTGGCCGAGGACGCGATCGGTCTGGAGGACGTGGTCGTGACGGGCTACACCTCGATGAAGCGCAAGGACATCACCGGATCGGTGGCCTCGATCTCCTCCGAGCAGATCGCCCGCATCCCCGCCTACGACATCACCACCTCGCTGGTTGGCGTGGCCGGCATCCGCATGGACGGCGGCGCGATCCGCATCCGCGGCACGCGCTCACGCAACGCCAGCAACGACCCGCTCATCATCCTCGACGGCATACCCTACGACGAGACCCTCTCCTCGATCAACCCGGGCGACATCGAGACGATCGACGTGCTGAAGGACGCCTCGTCGACGGCCATCTACGGCGCCCGCGGCGCCAACGGCGTGATTCTGATCACCACCAAGCGGGCCAAGGAGGGCCGCGCCACGGTGACCTACGACGGATTCGCCGGCGTGGGGGTCAACAACTGGGGCTCGCTCGAGGTGATGAACGCCGACGAGTACGTCGCCTTCCAGCGCGAGGCGAGCCGCGCGGTGGGCGCATGGCACTCGGAGGAGGACGACGCCAAGGCCTTCTTCGGCGCCGAGCAGGCCAACATCGGCAAGATGGACAACGACTGGATGGGCCGCTACTTCGAGAAGAAGCGTCTGTGGACCAGCCACTCGCTGACGATCTCGGCGGCCACGGAGAAGACCTCCTACAAGATCGCCTTCAACTACAAGAACGAGGACAGCCGCTACAAGAACGCCGGCAACGACCACTTCTTCCTGACCACCGACCTCATGCACCAGGTGCTGCCGTTCCTCAAGGTGGGCGTGTCGAACCGCGCCTATTACATCGTGCGGAACGCGAAGCCCGACATGTTCAACCAGTTCCTCCACATGTCGCCGCTGACGCCCACCTACGAGGAGGACGGCTCGCTCAACACCTATCCGTTTGGCGACCCGTTCGTGAAGAACCCCTACCTGAACGAGAGCGACGAGGTGTATAAGGACAAGACGGAGGAGTGGAAGCTCTTCATGCGCATGTTCGCCCAGGTCGACCTGGCCAAGGGGCTCACCTTCAACACCAACTTCGCCTACAGCCCCGCCTTCTCGGCGCGCGGATACTACTACGACAACCGCTCCGTCTCGTACACCGACGACCGCAACGTGGCCTACACCCACAACAACCGCAAGGCCGACTGGGTGTGGAACAACGTGGTGAACTTCAAGCGCACGTTCGGCAAGCACAACGTGGACCTGACGGCCGTGTACGAGATGCAGAACCGCCAGACGGTCAACTCGTCGATGCAGGGCCGCGACCAGGAGTCGCCCGCCTACCTGTGGTACAACATGGGCCGCCTGACCGACTCGAAGCAGCTCGCGACGGGATTCGTGCGCAACCAGATGGTCTCGGTCGTGGGGCGCGTGCAGTACTCCTACGACGACCGCTACATCGTCACGGCATCGTTCCGCGAGGACGGCGCCTCGCAGCTCTCCAAGGGTCACAAGTGGGCCTTCTTCCCCTCGGTGGCCGCCGCATGGCGCATCTCGGAGGAGGCCTTCCTCAAGGACGTGGAGTGGCTCACCAACCTCAAGCTGCGCGCCACCTACGGCATGACGGGCAACTACTCGATCGCTCCCTACGCCACGGCCGGAACCCTCTACGGCACCTACGCCAACTTCAACGGCGGCGAGCTGCACCGTCCGGGTCTGGAGCCCAGCACGCGCCCGACGCCCGACCTGAAGTGGGAGCGCAACAAGATGCTCGACATCGGCCTCGACTTCGGATTCCTCCGCGGGCGCATCCACGGTACGGTGGAGTACTACGACTCGAAGAGCTACGACCTGCTCTATCTGAAGGTGCTGCCCTACACCTCGGGCTTCAACCGCGCGTGGAGCAACGTGGGCGACACGCGCAATCGCGGCTGGGAGGTATCGCTGCAGACCGTGCCCGTGGAGACCAAGGATTTCCACCTCGGGGTGAACCTGTCGTACTACCGCAACAAGGAGGAGCTGGTACGCCTGCAGGATCCCACCATGAAGGAGGACATCAACAACGGTCTGTTCGTGGGCTACCCGGTCAACGGCGTGCACTACAACTACAAGCAGCTGGGCATCTGGCAGCAGGACGAGGCCGAGCTGGCCGCCCTCTACGGCCAGAAGCCGGGCGAGGTGAAGGTGGCCGACCTGGACGGCAACGGCAAGATCGACGGCAACGACCGCATGATCCTCGGCACGACGCGCCCCGACTGGGTGGGCGGCCTGCAGATCAACGGCAACTGGAAGAACCTCGACTTCTCGGTGGACGTCTACGGCGAGTTCGGCGCGCTGGCCTACGACAGCCGCTCGACGAGCGGATGGGCCTCGGAGCTGGGCCGCTGGAACACCTACAAGATCGACTACTGGACCCCCGAGAACCCGTCGAACCGCCATCCGCGCCCGACCGAGGGGCAGTCGATCCGCTACCTCGACGCCACGGGCTACTACAAGAACAGCTACGTCAACATCCGCAACATCACCGTGGGCTACACGCTGCCCCGGAAGTGGATGGGCCGCGTGGTGAAGAAGACGCGCTTCTACGTGACGATGAATATGCCGTGGCGTTACAGCCGCTTCCAGAGCGACGGCGGCATCACGTGGTGGGAGTCGTTCTACATCTTCGGCGCCAACGTCCAGTTCTAACCCCAAAACGCTACCGATCATGAAAAAACTCATCATACTGTTCGCCGCCGCCCTCGCGGCCGGGCTCGTCTCCTGCGAGAAGTTCCTCGAGGAGGAGTCCTACGGCTCGACGACCGATCTGTTCGACGAGGAGAACGGCATCAAGGCCCTGGTATACCAGAGCTACACCAAGATCAACAACCTCTACGGCGGCGACGGGCAGTGGCCGCTGATGACCGAGCTGGGCACCGACATATATCTGCGCGGCAAGAACCAGGGCGACGTGGCGCTGTGCGACTACTACGGCCTGGACGCCACCAACGGCAACGTGGCCTGGCTGTGGAACCACTGCTACAAGGCGCTGTCGAATATCAACACCTTCTTCGAGACGATCGACACCACACCCTTCGCCGACGAGAGCGAGAAGGGCCAGTACAAGGCCGAGATGCACGTTATGCGCGCCATGTTCCTGTGGATCGTGACAGAGACGTGGGGCGACACCTACCTCCCGATGTCGACCGACGAGACCGAAGGCACCGAGGCGCGCCGCTCCTCGCGCGAGCGCTTCTACGAGGAGATTATCGGTTCGCTCGAGGAGGCCATTCGCCTGCTGCCCGATGAGCGCACCAAGGAGTCGGGGCGCATCGACATGCCCGCGGCCAAGGCGTTCCTCTCACGCATGTATCTCTACGACGAGCAGTGGGACAAGGCCGCCGCGATGGCCTCGGAGGTGATCGGCCACTACGGCCTTGAGCTTTCGCCCTCGCTCAGGGATCTGTGGGCCGACGACAAGACCAACAAGGAGTTCATCTGGACCACCGAATTTACCGAGGACGACGCCTTCCGCCAGCAGAACGGCTACTGGAAGTGGTACGCCATGTACATCGACCGCTTCCCCGGCGTGCAGACCATGCTCGGGTGGACGGGCTACGGCGGCTGCCAGGCCATCCCCTCGATCTACTTCATGGATCTGTTCGACCGCGAGGCCGACCTGCGCTGGAGCGACCTGCACCAGTGGGTGTGGTACTACAACGACCCGGCCGACGACCGCTCGGCATTCCCCGACAACCCCTGGCGCGAGTACATCGACACGGCGCTCTACCTCTGCCCCGACGTGCTCACGCAGGCCGAGCACAAGCGCATGGACCGCTGCTTCACCACCTTCGACCGCAACGACATGTTCAATGAGGAGGGCATTCCGCAGGACCGCTGGACCTTCATCGGCATGACCAAGTTCTACGACCACACCCGTCCGGGCAACATGTCGCAGCTCTCCGACCGCTCCTACCCGGTGATCCGTCTGGGCGAGTTGTACCTGATCCGCGCCGAGGCGCGCATCCGTAGCGTCGAGAACCGCGACCTGAAGGGCGCCGCCGAGGACATCCGCGCGCTGCGCCGCCGCGCGATCAATCCCGCCAAGCCCGAGTACGCCGAGGCGATGGCCGTCGCGGAGGCCGACATGACCCTCGACTTCATCCTCGACGAGCGCGCCCGCGAGCTCTTCGGCGAGTGGCAGCGCCGCCTCGACCTGAAGCGCTTCGGCAAGCTCGTGGAGCGGGTGAAGGCACACAACCCCGACGCCAAGAACAACATTCGGGACCATCACGTCGTGCGCCCCATCCCGCAGACGCAGTTCGACGGCATGCCCGACTGGCGCACGCTGGGGCAGAACGAAGGCTACTAATCCTTAAAAAACCGAGAAAGCCATGAAGAACATACTGAAAAGATTCGCTGTGCTGTGCTGCTGCGCCCTGCTTGCGGGCGCATGCAGCGACGACGAGGCGTCGGCCTCGCGCCGCGCGCTCGAGGAGGCGATCCGGGCCGCCGAGACGCTGCTGGCCACCTCCACCGAGGGGCTCGAGGAGGGCAACATCGCCCCCGGGTCGAAGGCCGTGTTGCAGACACGCATCGACCAGGCCTACCACATCATGAACAACACCTCGTGGGACGAGGGCTACGACAACGCCGTCGCATTGCTGGAGGCCGCCGTCGCCGCCTTCCGCGAGAACATCGTCAAGGCGGGCATTCCCTACTTCGGCGCAGGGTCGAAGATGAACCTGGGGCCCGTGGGCGACTGGGACCTCACGGGGGCCTTCACCTTGGAGATGAAGCTGCGCTTCGACGAGCTCGTGGGCGGCGACCAGAACGTCATCTCGTGCGAGCAGGGCAACGCGGCGATCATGATCCGCAACAACGGCAACCAGCTCCAGTTCTACATCTTCGACACGGGCTGGTGCGGCGGCACGGTCTGCACCATCGAGCAGGACCGCTGGTACCACATCGCCGCGAGCTACGAGGCGGGCGGCCGCATGCGGTTCTATCTGGACGGCAAGCCCGTGTGGTCGACCCCCTGCGGCACGGCCACCGTGGTCCCCACGGTCGACCTGCAGCTCGGCACGGCGCCCTCCTACGCCAACCGCTACATGCGCGGCAACATCCAGCACCTCTCCGTCTGGGCCGACGTGCGCACCGACGAGGAGGTCGCCGCCGACGCGGCCTGCGCACTGACCGGCGAGGAGGAGGGGCTGAAGGCCTACTGGCCGCTGACGCTCAACGTCGGCACCGAGATCCTCGACAAGACGGGCCGGCGCACGGCCGTGCTGACCGACGTGGCATGGCACGACGCCGAGCAGGACAGCTAATACTCTAAAAAAACGATACGATGAACAGAACGGGTATATTTTCCGCGCTCCTGCTCGCCGCGACCCTCGCGGGGGCGGAGCTCCGTGCCGTGCCGTGCGAAGCGCCGGTGTGGAAGATCGGAGTGAAAGACGGCTCCTCGGCCGAGTTCGCGCTCCACGGCGAGCCCTACGCCGACGTGGCCAAGCGCTTCGCCGAGGCGACGGCGCTCTATACGGTCGGCCGGAGCTCGGCGGCGGACATCCCCTTCGTGATTCCCGGTCCGGCCGACAGCTGGGCCGGGGGTCCCCGGGGCGGGGCGATGATCCGCTTCGGCGCCAGGCGCGGGCAGCCCTCGGCGGCGCTGCGGCTGCGCGTCGACCTGGTGGAGGCGCACAACGCCTCGGCGCCCCGCGTCGAGGTGCGCCTGAACGACTACACGACCACGGTGCAGGTGCCCCGCGGGTCGAACCAGAACTACCTCGACGACGGGCGCACGACCTCGCGCGACCTGCACTTCGAGGTCGAGATCCCGGCGGGCCACCTGCGTGCGGGCGACAACGTGCTCTCACTGCGCACGGTGGCGGGCAGCTGGATGGTGCTCGACGCCCTGCGGCTCGACGCCTCCGAGCCGGTGGCTTCCGCCGCGCCGGCGGGCGACGTGACGCTCTTCTCGGCCACCTCGCAGCCGGCGCTCGTCTACGGCGAGCGGGGCGAGCTGCGCCATCCCGTGGTGCTGCGCGCGGCCAACTGGAGCTCGCGCCCGGTGAAGGCCGCGTGGAGCTACGACGGCACGAAGGGCGGCGAGGCGACTCTCGCCCCGGGCCTCACGCACGTCGACGTCTCGGTTCCCGAGGGGGCCGAGGGCCGGCGCGTGGAGTTCACCCTCGCGACGCGCCGCGGCGCCCACCGCGCCGAGGCGGAGATCCTGCCCGCAGAGAAGCGGACGGTCTATCTGGTGCAGCACACCCACACCGACATCGGCTACACCAAGCCGCAGACCGAGATCCTGACCGAGCACCTGCGCTACATCGACTATGCGGTGGAGTACTGCGAGGCGAC
The DNA here is from genome assembly GCA_902362705.1 of Rikenellaceae bacterium. GTDB lineage: Bacteria > Bacteroidota > Bacteroidia > Bacteroidales > Rikenellaceae > Alistipes. The sequence continues at coordinate 257,126 of CABIXK010000003.1, read as the reverse complement.
GGCCTCCTATCCCGACGACGCGCGCTTCCGCTGGACGTGCGAGGCGTCGTGGGCCGTCGACGAGTGGCTGCGCATCCGCCCGCGCGAGCAGGTCGAGAAGTTCCTCGACTTCGTGCGCCGCGGACAGATCGAGGTGACGGCCATGTTCTTCAACATGTCGGAGCTCTCGGGCGAGGGCAACTACCGCGCCTTCCTCGAGCCGCTGGAGCGCTTCCGCGAGCTGGAGATCCCCGTGGTGACGGCCATGCAGAACGACGTGAACGGCGTGGCGTGGTGCCTGGCCGACTACCTGCCCGATCTGGGCGTGAAGTACATCACCATGGGGTCGAACGGCCACCGGGCCGGCATCCCCTTCGACCGTCCGACGCTCTACCGCTGGGAGTCGCCCTCGGGCAAGAGCCTCCTTGCGTTCCGCGCCGACCACTACCACACAGCCAACTCCTGGGGCATCGACCGCGGCGACATGGCCGGTGTCGAGCGTGGGGTCTTCTCCTACATCGAGCGCCTCCGCCGCCGCGGGTACGACTTCCCGATCGTGGCGGCGCAGTACTCGGGCTACCTTACCGACAACTCGCCCCCGTCGATGCAGGAGTGCGCCCTGATCCGCGCGTGGAACGAGTGCTACGCCTGGCCCAAGCTGCGCAGCGCCACGGCCCACGAGTTTCTGGAGCGCATCGACGAGGAGTACGGCGACCGTCTGCCGGTGTACCGTGCGGCCTATCCCGACTTCTGGACCGACGGCTTCGGATCGGCGGCCCGCGAGACGGCCGCCTCGCGCAAGACGCAGGCCGACATGACGGTGGTCGAGGGCATGCTCTCGATGGCCGCGCGGCAGGGCGACGCGAGCGCCGCGATGCTCGACGAGGAGATCCGCCGCATACGCCGCAACCTGCTCTTCTACGACGAACACACGTTCGGCGCCGCGGAGAGCATCCGGGACCCGATGTGCGAGAATGCGCAGGTGCAGTGGGCCGAGAAGGGCTCCTACGTGTGGGAGGCGCTCAAGAGCGCGCAGATGCTCTACGAGACAGCCGCAGGCCGCCTGCAGGGCATGCTCTACCGCTCGACGCGCCCCACGCTGACGCTCTTCAACGCCTCGGGCGCCGAGCGCTCGGCACTGGCGACCGTCTACATCGACTACGAGATCATCCCCGAGAACCGTGCCTTCCGCATCGTCGACGAGCGGGGAGAGGCGCTGGCCGTGCAGCCCATCCGGTCGCGGCGCGAGGGGCGCTACTACGCCGTGTGGGCCGACCGCGTGCCGGCGATGGGTTACAAGACCTATGAGATCGTGCTGGACGAGGGGCGTGCGGCAGCTCCGCAGTCGCTCGACGCAGCCGAGGGCGTGGCCGAGAACGACTTCTACCGCATGGAGTTCGACCCCGGGCGCGGCGGCATACGCTCGCTCGTGGACAAGCAGCTGGGCGCTGAGCTGGTCGACGCCGGCTCGGAGTGGTCGCTGGGCGGCGTGGTCTACGAATCGCTCGAGGGCGACCGCAACCAGATGGAGCGCAAGGTGTTCGAGAAGTATTCGCGCGAGGGGCTGCGCGACGTGCGCTTCACCGGCGCCGACCTCGGCCCGATCTACGGCAGCTACCGCTTCGAGGGCAGGCTGGCCGGCTGCGACGAGGCCTACGGCGTGCATGTCGAGGTGCGGCTCTACCGGCGCGTGAAGCGCATCGAGCTCTGCTACTCGCTCAGACGCCTGCCCGAGCGCGACCCCTCGTCGATCTACGTGGCCTTCCCATTCGCGCTGGAGCGCGGACGGCTGGCCTTCGACGTGCCGGGCGGCCTGCTGCGTGCGGGCGAGAACCAGATCCCGGGCTCGACGGCCTCGTGGAACACCGTGCAGAGCTTCGCGACGGCGCGCAACGGCGAGGCGCAGGTGATCGTGTCGAGCGATCAGGTGCCGCTCTTCCTCATGGGCGAGCTGCTGCGCGATCCCTACCGCCTGCCGCGCGACTACGAGCGTCCGCACCTCTTCTCGTGGGTGATGAACAACTACTGGACGACCAATTTCCGCGCTTCGCAGGAGGGCGAGCTCCGCTGGAGCTATGCGCTGACCTCGGAAGAGGGCTCGTCGGAGGCGTCGGCCGCCGCTTTCGGGCAGGACAACCGTCTGCCGCTCTATGTGCGCGTGGTGCCTGCGGCTCAGGCGGCCAACGACCGGCCGCGCAGCTGGTCGGCATTCCGCGTGGGCGGCGATGGCGTGCTGGCCGTGGGCTGCGTGCCCTCGGATGCCGGGCAGGGGGCTCTGGTGGTCAACCTGCGCGAGACCGAGGGGCGCGAGGCGACGCTGACGCTCGTGGACGAGGCGGGCCGTCCGCTCCGCTTCCGCCGGGTCGACATCCTCGACCGTCCGATGGGCGACTGGACCGAGACGCTCCGCCTGGCGCCCTGCGAGAACCTCTTCGTGCGGCTCGCGGGCGAGCGGTAGCGGGGGCCGTGAGATGCAAGAGGGGCTGTCTTCCGCGGAAGACAGCCCCTCTCGTTTGCCGGCGGCGCGTCGCTACGCCTCGGCCGCGGTGTCGGCCGAAGCCTCGCCCTCGCGCGAGTCGGGGTAGGTGAAGGGGACGAACCAGGTGATGAGGAAAGCCGGGAGGGTCGCCAGCAGCGCCCAGAGGAAGAAGGCGCGGTAGCCCACCGTGTCGCTGAGCAGACCGCTGACCAGGCCCGGCAGCATCACGCCCAGGTTGGCCAGCGCCGAGCCGAAGGCGTAGTGGGCCATCTGGTGCTTGCCCGGGGCCACCTGCTGCATGATGAAGAGGGTGAGGCCCACGAAGCCGAAACCGTAGCTGAAGTACTCGAAGACGATGGCGCCGCACACCACCAGCGCGTTAGTGGGCTGGGCCCAGGCCAGCAGGGCGTAGACGGCGAACGGTACGTTGAAGATGCAGCAGAGCGGGAAGAGCGCGCGCCGCAGCCCGCGCCATGAGATGAAGTAGCCGCCCAGGATCGACCCCACGATGAAGGCCACCACGCCGAAGGTGCCGTAGTAGAGGCCGATCTCGCTCTTCGTGAGGCCCATGCCCTGCTCGGCGACGGGGGCCTTGAGGAACAGGGGCACGATCTTGATGACCAGACCCTCGGCGAAGCGGTAGAAGACGATGAAGGCGATGTAGATCCAGATGTGGCGCTTGCGGAAGAACTGCATGAAGACCTGCCCCGTCTCGCGCATCGTGCCCGCCAGATCGCCCGCGGCACGGGCCGTGGCCGAGCCGCCGCTGGGGAGCATGCGCATGTGGTAGAGGCCCAGCAGGACCAGCAGCGCGCCGCAGATGGCCATGATCGTCATCCAGGCGTAGAGCACGCCGACGTGCTGCTCGAGCACCCCGGCCAGGTAGACCAGTCCGCCCATGGCCGTGACCTTGGCGATGTTGTAGAAGGCCCCCTGCCAGCCGATGTACTGCGCCTGCTGGGTCTTCGAGAGCTCGTGGATGTAGACGCCGTCGAGGGCGATGTCGTGCGTGGCACCGCTGAAGGCCAGCACGAACATGACCGCCACCGCGTAGGGGAAGAAGTCGGGCAGCGGCAGCGCCATGGCCACCAGCGCCAGCGAGAGGCCCGAGAGGAGCTGCGTGGCCACGACGAAGAATTTCTTGGTGCGGTACATCTCCATCAGGGGGCTCCAGAAGGGCTTGAGCGACCAGGGGAGGATGAGCAGCGAGGTCCAGAAGGCCACCTGCGTGTCGCTGATGCCGAAGTCGTTGAACATGATCGGCGCGACCAGATTGAGCAGAATCAGGGGCAGACCCATGGCGAAGTAGGCCGTGGGCACCCAGCTGAGCGGAGAGACGGGTTTGGTTTGCATGTATGGGTGTTCGATGGTTAGTTGCGAGGGGTGGGGCTAAAGCAGGTGGAGCGACTTGCCGCGCGCCAGCAGGCAGGCGCCGACCACGCCGGCATTTTCGCCCAGCCGGGAGAATTTGATCTGCGTGTCCTTGCTCACCATGCGGAGCGAGTATTTGTTGATGGCGCTCTTGACGGGCAGCATCAGGTAGTCGCGCGTGGTGGCCAGCGTGCCGCCCAGCACGATCAGCTCGGGGTTGAACATGTTGATGAGCCCCGCGAGCGCCTTGCCCAGCTTGTGGCCCACCGACTCCATGATCTCGATGGCCAGCACGTCCTCCTTGAGCACGGCGTCGAGGATGTCGTCGAGCGAGAGCGCGGCGCCGCTGCGGAACTTGTCCGAAAGCATCGAGATGCGCCCCTGCGCGAGGCGCTCGAGGAAGATGCGGTGCACGGCCGAGCCCGAGACCCCCGTCTCGAGGCAGCCCCGCTTGCCGCAGCGGCAGATCACCTCGTTGTCGAACATGGGGAAGTGGCCGTACTCGCCCGAGAAGCCCGACTTGCCGTAGAAGAGCTTGCCGTCGAGGATCATGCCCAGGCCCAGGCCCCAGCTGGCGTTGATGTAGAGCATCGTCTTCTCGTTGTTGCCAACGCCCGACATGTACTCGCCGTAGGTGGCCGCGCGCGTGTCGTTCTCGATGTAGACGCGGTGGCCGAGCCGCTCCTCGAGCAGCTGTACCAGCGGCTGCTCCTCGACGAAGAAGTAGCTGTAGCTGTAGCCCGATTCGGGGTTGACGCGCCCCGAGATGCTTACGCCGATGGCCAGGATCTTCTCCGCGGGCAGCTTCTGCCGCGCGATGAACGAGCGGATCACCCCGCAGAGGCGGTCGATCGACTCCATCGAATCCTCCGAGACCAGGTAGGGCTCCTCGCGGTTGGCCACGACCTGCGCCTTGAAGTTGATGGCGGCCATCTGCACGGTCTTCTTGCGCAGCTCGACGCCGATGAAGTAGCCCGCGTGGGGGTTCAGGCCGTAGATGTTGGGCTGGCGGCCGCCGGCGTTCTCCTGCTTGCCGAAGTCGTAGACGAACCCCTCGTCGATCAGCTCGCCGAGGAACTTGGTTACCGTCGGCACGCTCACCATCAGTGCCTTGCTCAGTTCGGAGATGCTCGTGCCGCCTCCCTGGATGCACAGATTGATGATCTGCTGCTTGAGAAGCGCCGTGCGGTTCTTCTCCTCGGCCTGTTTGAATAGCGTGGTGGTCATCGGTCCCTCTTAATTATATTATAGGTATGCGGAACGGCCCGGGGCGGGGCGCTGCGGCGACGCCTGACGGGGTGCGGGACGACGCCCCGCACCTTCGGCAAATGGTACGATCCGTTTGCAAAGATAACTAAAGAATTTTATTTGACAATGCGAAGCGGCTAAAAGAGGCCGAATAGGCTTGGAGTTGCGTGTGGGCGGGGTTGTGGTGTGTAGGGGTGGGTGCGGTGGCGGTTCTGTCAAATAAATTTTATTACTGAAAATATTGTTGGAAATAATTTTTATTATTAGTTTTGTGCAGATGAAACAATTTTTATAAGACCGAACCCGGAGCCAGAGAGCTCCGCACCGACCGCCGAACCGACCGCTACCTAACCTCATAATCCCGATGAAACACCTCTACCTCTGCAAAATGCTGCTCTGCGCGTGCCTCTGCACGGGAGCCTATGCGTGCGGCGACGGCTCGTCGACGCCCGAGTACACCTTCCCCGACGGACCCGGCCCGAAACCCGAGGAGCCCGAAGGCCCCGAGGTGTCGCCCTATCCCGCGGGGCTGGTCGTGGAGGAGTTTGCCCAGGAGCTCAAGGACGGTAGGAAGTGTCTGGGCTTCGTCGCCACGGTCGACCCGAAGGCCAATGCGCGCCTGCGCTTCAACGCAGTGCATTGCCCCAAGCAGAAGACCCCCACGGCCATCCACGCCGCTTTCGCCGCCGAGGGCAAGGGCCGTCCCTGCGTGACGATCAATGCCGGATACTGGTGGGCCGGCAAGTCGCTGAGCCTGTTGGTGAGCGGCGGCGAGGTGCTGTCGATCGAGAACCAGACCGTGGAGCGCGACGGCAAGACGGTCTATCCCGTGCGCGCGGCGTTCGGAATGATGGCCGACGGCTCGTTCCAGGCCCGCTGGATCTACTGCCTGCCGTCGCTCGACAACCGTCCCTATGCCTTCCCCTCGGCGCTCGACAACGACGAGCGCACCCACGCCTACATGCCCGCGCCTCCCACCTCCGCCACCCCCGGCGCCGAGCCGTGGACGCCCCGCGAGGCGGTCGGCGGCGGCCCGATGCTCGTCGCCGACGGCCGGAACGTGGCCGTGGAGAACTACTGGAGGGAGGTCTTCGACGGCGGCGGCATCGCCGGCCTCTCGCGCCAGCCCCGCACGGCGATCGGCGCCACGGCCGACGGGCGCATCCTGCTGGTGGTGTGCGACGGACGCAACATGCGCGGCAGCGCCGGGTTCACCCTCTCGGAGCTGGCCGACAAGCTCATCGCGCTGGGCGCCGTGCGGGCCGTGAACCTCGACGGCGGCGGCTCGTCGACGATCGTCGGCATCGGGGGCACGGTGCTCAACCGACCCAGCGACACGGGTGACAAGGAGCAGATCTCGCAGCGCGCCGTGTCGACGGCCGTGGTCATCTCGGAAACCAATTGATTCATTATCCATACATGAAAAAACTGCTACTGATTCTCTGCGCGGCCTGCGCCGCATGGAGTTGCGCGCCCAAGGAGGAGGCTGCGCAGAAACGACTCTACATGTGGTTCGACTGCGAGGCCAATTTCGCCCTCTCGAACAGCCCCGACTCGATCCGCTTCTATCTGGAGAAGTGCCGCCAGGCGGGCTTCACCGACGCGGTGGTCGACGTGAAGTCGATCATGGGCGAGACGGTATACAAGAGCGAATACGCCCCCTTCATGTACGAGTGGGACGGCGTGCCCCGTTCGGAGGAGTACGACGTGCTGGGCCACTTCATCCGCATCGGCCACGAGCTGGGGATGCGCGTGCACGGATCGCTCAACATCTTCGCCGGCGGCCACAACTTCTTCGATCGCGGCATCATCTACGACGACCACGCCGACTGGCAGTCGATGGTCTCGACGCCCGAGGGTATCGTGCCTATCAGCACCATCAAGACCAACTACAACGGCATGCTCAACCCGGCCGATCCCGAGGTGCGCGCCTATGAGCTCGACATCCTGCGCGAGTTCGCGACCAAGTATCCCGAGGCCGACGGCATCATCTTCGACCGCGCGCGCTTCGACGACATCACCTCGGACTTCAGCCCCCTCTCCAAGCGGCTCTTCGAGCAGTACATCGGCGCCGAGGTCGCCCGCTTCCCGGAGGACATCCTCTACTGGGAGAAGGACGACAAGGGCGAGTGGAAGTGGGCCGAGGGTCCGCTCTTCGGCCGCTGGATCGAGTGGCGCGCGGGCGTCATCAAGTCGTTCGTCGAGGAGAGCCACGCCGCGCTGAAGGCCATCAATCCCGACCTGCTCGTCGGCGACTACACGGGCGCCTGGTATCCGACCTACTACTACGTGGGCGTGAACTGGGCCAGCACGCAGTTCGACCCGGCCGAGTACTTCGACTGGGCCACCCCCGAATACCGCAAGACCGGCTACGCCGATCTGCTCGACATCTACATGACGGGGCTCTACTACACGCTCGTCACGAAGGAGGAGGTCGACCGCGCCAACGGCGCCGTGGGCCAGCGCACCGAGGCGGGCATGACCGACGAGCAGAGCTACTGGTACTGCGTGGAGGGCGGCGCCGAGTGGGCGCGCAAGCTCACCTGCGGCGTGGTGCCCGTCATCGGGTCGCTCTATGTGGAGCAGTACGAGGGCGATGCTCCGCAGTTCTCGCGCGCCGTGGCCGAGGCGCTGCGCTCGACCGACGGTCTGATGATCTTCGACGTGGCGCACATCATCAAGCGCGACTGGTGGCAGCCCCTGGCCGAGGGGGTCGCCGCGGCCGACGCCCGCTGAGCGGAAACACAACAACCTAATCCCAATAACTAACTTAAAAGCAATTCTATGAAAGAGTTTCTCTCTGTTTTCTGGAATTCTCCCACAGCGAAGTCGTGTCTGCTGACACTGGCGCTGCTGTTGGTCGGTGCGGGCGAAGCCTTCGCACAGCAGACCGTCAGGGGTACGGTAACCGACGAAAGCGGCGCGCCGCTCGTCGGCGTATCCGTGGTGGTGGAGAGCACCGGCCGGGGCGCCGTCACCGACGCCCAGGGCAACTATGCGATCGACGTGCCGAAGCAGGGCACGCTGGTCTTCTCGTTTATCGGCATGCTTCCCTACCAAACCACTGTGGGGGGGGGAGTTACGAAGATCGACGTCACCCTTAAGGAGGACGTGGCGCGCCTGGACGAGGTGGTCGTGATCGGATACGGCAACCAGCGCCGGGCCGACGTCACGGCGGCCGTCTCGCAGATCGACGGCAAGGACCTCCAGCTGGCCCCCATGACCAACATCTCGCAGGGTCTGGCCGGCCGCATGTCGGGTCTGATCTCGCTCCAGAGCTCGGGCCAGCCCGGTTCGGACCAGGCGTCGATGACCATCCGCGGCGCCAAGTCGGGCATCCTCTACATCGTCGACGGCGTACCCCGCTCGATCAACGACATCGATCCCAACGACGTGGAGTCGGTGACGCTGCTCAAGGACGGCGCCGCCGTGGCCGTATACGGTCTGGAGGGTGCCGGCGGCGTGATGATCGTGACGACCAAGCGCGGCAAGCAGGGCAGCATGTCGCTCACCTACAAGGGCTCCTACGGCGCCTCGTTCAACACCTCCTATCCCGAGTTCCTCGACGGTCCGGGCTACGCCTACTGGTACAACAAGGCCCTGGAGATGGACGGCAAGCAGCCCATCTTCACCGCGCAGCACGTGGAGATGATGCGCAACGGCACCAACGGCTGGGGTAATACCAACTGGATCGACGAGATCTTCGGCACGGGTACCACCCAGCAGCACAGCGTCACCTCGACGGGCGGCAGCGAGCGCTTCAACTACTTCGCCTCGCTGGGCTACATGGACCAGCAGGGCAACATCCGCAACTTCGACTACGAGCGCTACAACCTCCGCGCCAACATCGAGTCGCAGATCGCCCCGAGCCTCCGCTTCACGCTGGGCGTGTCGGGCCACGTAGGCGACCGCAACGCCCCCGGATTCGCAGCCGGCGGCACCGCGAGCTCGCAGGTCGCCTCCGCACCCTGGCTCTCGATCGCCGAGCAGGCCGCCTATGCGCACCCCTACCTGCCGATGACCTACGGCGGACTGCCCGCCGCCAGCCAGAACAACTACTCCAACGCAATCAACCCGGTGGCCGCGCGCGACCTGTCGGGATACTCCAAGTCGCAGACGGTGGCCGTGCAGACCAACGCCTCGCTGGAGTGGGACCTGCCCTGGGTGAAGGGCCTCAAGCTGAAGGTCATGGGCTCCTACGACCGTTCGGCGACCACCTCGAAGATCCTCTCGACGCCCTATTTCGTGATGCTGGCCCAGCCGCTCACCGCCGATCAGACGGAGATCACCTACAAGATGGCTTCGGACCCGCGCAACAACGCCAACGTGGAGACGGGCAAGAAGACCAACAACCTCACGGAAGGCTACACGCAGTGGCGCCGCATCACCTCGCAGGCCAGCATCTCCTATGAGAACACCTTCGCCGAGAAGCACAACGTGAATCTGATCGCTCTGCTCGAGACGCGCGACTACAAGACCAACAACTTCTCCGCAACGGGCAAGGACATCCCCTTCAAGGAGCTGCCCGAACTCGGTTTCGCCACCCAGATCGCCGACAACCCGGTGGGCGGCGGCAGCAACGCCAACCGCCGCGTGGGCTTTGCATTCCGCGGCCAGTACAACTACGCCGACAAGTACCTGGCCGAGTTCTCGGGCCGCTACGACGGCTCGTACAAGTTCTTCGGCAACGTCGGCGGCAAGCGCTGGGGCTTCTTCCCCTCGGTGTCGCTCGGATGGCGCATTTCGGAGGAGGAGTTCTTCAGCTCGCTGCGCGGCGCGGTCGACAACCTCAAGCTGCGCGCCTCGTTCGGCTCGCTGGGCGACGACGCCGGTTCGTCGGCATATGCCTACCTGAGCACCTACGGCATCATGGGCACCCCCGGCGTGGTGCTGGGCGGCGTGGGCCAGACCGGCATCCAGACCTCGCTTGTGGCCAACGAGCTGCTCACCTGGGAGCGTAACTACTCCTACAACGTCGGCTTCGACCTGGCGATGTGGAACGGCAAGCTCGGCATCGAGTTCGACGCCTTCTACAACTACATCTTCGACATCCTGGCCCCCAACGGCGGCAAGCCCGCATCGATGGGCGGATACTATCCCTCCTATGTGAACAACAACGCGCAGGACGTGCGCGGCATCGACGTGAAGCTGACCCACCGCAACCGCATCGGCAGCGACTTCACCTACGGCGTCACGGTCAACATGACCTGGGCCAAGGATCGCTGGATCAAGTATCAGGACAGCCCCAACACCCCCGACTACGCCAAGCACCTGGGCCACTCGCGCTACATGTCGATGGGCTATATCGCCGACGGCCTCTTCCAGAGCGAGGAGGAGATCGACAACTCGCCCTATATCGTGGGCATGCGTCCGCAGGTGGGCGACATCAGGTACAAGGACCTCAACGGCGACGGCGTGATCACCTACGATCAGGACCGCGCATACATCGGCCGCGGCCAACGCCCGCAGTTCAACGGCAGCGTGAACCTCAACGCCGCATGGAAGGGCATTGAATTCGACGTGCTGCTGGTCGGCGCTGCGCTCTGCGACGTCTCGCTCATGGGTACCTACTACAACTGGAACGAGGACTCGACGATCTTCACCCGCCCGTTCAAGGCCGGCGCCAACGCGCCCCGCTACCTGGTGGAGAACTCGTGGACGCCCGAGAACCGCAACGCCGAGTATCCGCGTCTGTCGCTCACGCCTCCCAACAGCAGCAACGCCCACTCGTCGACCTTCTGGTACCGCGACGGCAAGTACCTGCGCCTGAAGTCGATGCACCTGGGTTACTCGCTGCCCAAGCAGTGGATCAGCAAGCTGCGCCTGGAGAAGGTGAAGGTATACGTCGAGGGCAACAACCTCTACACCTGGTCGGGGCTGCCCGAAGGCATCGACCCCGAATGGCCCGCCGTGACCAACGGATACTATCCGCAGCAGCGCACGGTAGTGGGCGGTCTGGAGATCACGTTCTAACCCACAACAAGCAAAGCAATGAAAAAATATATCGTAAAACTCGCTTCGATAGCCTCCGTGTTCACGCTCGCGGGCTGTAACGACTGGCTCGACATGGATCCGACCGACAAGGTGTCGGACAAGATCGTGTGGAGCGACGAAAACTACATCCAGCAGTACGCCAACGGATTCTACGGCTACCTGTCGCGATACAGCAGCTTCGAGACCCAGGACTCGCAGGTCGGCCTGACTGACGGCCTGACCGAGACGCTCAAGTTCGGCTCGGACGTGGAGGGCACCAACGTGGGATTCGCCAACATCATCGCCTATGCGCGCGGCGGCCTGAGCGCCCCCACCGCAGCCTTCCACTTCGGCTGCTGGGACAACCTCTACGACCGCATCCGCCGCGTCAACGAGTTCCTCTACAACCTCAAGAAGTACGGCACGTGGCTCGATGAAGAGACCTACGCCCGCTACGAGGCCGAGGCGCGCTTCTTCCGCGGCTACCTCTACTGGCAGCTGCTCAAGCGCACGCCACAGGCCATCATCTACGACGAGGATCTGCTCGCCATCCGTCCCGACATGCCCCTCTCGACCGAGGAGGAGGGATGGGATATGGTGGAGCGCGACCTGACTTTCGCAGCCCGCACGCTGCCCGCCCAGTGGAGCGCCGCGGAGCAGGGCCGCGTGACCTCGGGCGCCGCATGGGCCATGCTCTCGCGCGCCATGCTCTACGCCAAGCGCTGGGACGCGGCACGCACGGCCGCCGAGGAGGTGTTCAAGCTCGACTACGAACTCATGCCCGGCCAGACGGCTGCCGACTACGCCAAGGCCTTCACCTCGGCGCGAGAGGGCAACACCGAGTCGATCCTCGAGTACAACTACCTGGCCAGCGGCCCCAACCATGGCTGGGACCAGCTCTTCATGCCCGGCGGCGACAACGTGACGATGGGCGGACGGGCCACCCCGACGCAGGAGATGGTCGAGTCGTACGAGCTGGCCACGACGGGCGGACACCCCGACTGGACTCCCTGGCATACGGCCGAGGGGACGACGCAGACGCCTCCCTGGGCCGATCTCGAGCCGCGCTTCCACGCCTCGGTGCTCTACAACGGCGCCGCATGGAAGAACCGCACCGTGGAGCCCTACGTGAAGGGTAAGGACGGCTGGGCCGAGTACGGCGACGGCACGCCCCTGGCAGGCCGCACGACGACGGGATACTACCTGCGCAAGATGCTCAACGAGAACTACACCGACTACTCGCGCAAGTGCACCCAGCCCTGGATCGCCATCCGCCTGGCCGAGGTGTACCTCAACCATGCCGAGGCCTGCCACATGCTCGGCGAGACGAAAGCCGCAAACGACGACGTGCGCGCCATCCGCGCCCGCGTGGGGCTGCCCTACACCGACAAGGCGGGCGACGAGTTGATGGCCGCCATCCGTCAGGAGCGCAAGATCGAGCTCTACTGCGAGGGGCACCACTACTGGGACATGCGCCGCTGGAGACTGGCCCACACCGCCTTCACCGGCATGCGCGTGCACGGCCTGAAGATCACTTTCAACCAGACGACGGGCACCTTCACCTATGCCTACGTGGAGTGCGACACGCAGGACCGTCTGTTCGAGGAGAAACTCTACCGCATTCCGCTGCCCGAGACCGAGCTGAGCAACAACACGGCTGTCAGCCAGTTCCCGGAGTGGTTATAATCCAATATCATTGAGAATCCCATGAAAAACACCATAAAATCATTCGCAATGGGGGCGATGCTCCTCGCGGCGGGCTGCCACGAGCCGGAAGAGCTGATTCCCTCGACCGTCGGCGCGGGTCTGAACAGCGTGACGGCGCAGTTCGCCTCGGGCGAGTACAAGGACGACGCGCAGGCACGCTTCACCGCGACGGTCTCCGCCGATCAGGAGCGCATCGTGATCGACATCCCCTACTACTTCCCCGAAAGCACGACCAACCAGGTCGACATCACCGCCATGCGCGTGTCGGCCAGCCTCGACGACAACTGCTTCCTCACGCCCAAGCTCGGCACGCTCGACCTGACGCAGGAGCACAGCTTCACGCTCACGCGCGCCGACGGGTCGACCAAGAAGATCACGATCACGGGCAACGTGAAGAAGTCGGACAAGTGTCTGCTCGAAACCTTCACGCTCCCCTCGCTGGGCCTCTCGGGCGTCATCGACCAGGCCAAGAGCGAGGTGTCGATCATCGCCCTGGGCGAGCTGGCGCCGGCCAAGGCCGAGTACCAGCTCTCCTACCACGCCACCATCTCGCCCGACCCGGCAGCGGAAGCGCTCGACTACAATGAGGACGTGAAGCTCACCGTCACGGCGTTCGACGGCGTGACGAAGAAGACCTACACCGTCAAGAAGAATGTGCCCGGGAAGACCAAGTCGGGTATCCGCGAGGGCAGCCAGAAGAACCTCTTCGTGTCGGAGACCTTCAAGCAGCAGTGGGGTATGAGCGGCACGCTCAACTACACGATGGGTGTCATGGGCGACTATCTGGTAGTCTGCTCGGGCGAGAGCGAGGCCGTGTACGTCAACAAGCTCACCGGCGTGAAGGCCGGCGACGTGAACATGAACGGCATCGACCTGAAGAACGGCACCAACGGCGGCGGCGCGATCGCCTCCGACGATGCGGGCCACCTGGTGATGTGCACCAACGCCACGGCCGGCATGAACATGGAGTTCTACACGCTCGACGACGTGCGCGGCGTTCCGCAGCACAAGCTCACCTGGAAGAACACCTCCGGTGGCCGCATGGGCCAGCACATCTCGGTGCGCGGCGACATCACGGGCAACGCCCTCGTCACGGTCAACTGCTGGGCCTGGGCTTCGCCCGCCAACTGGAGCTCGTTCGTGCGCATCCGCGTGGAGAACGGCGTCTGGGGCGAACCCGAGAAGGTGACCGTCATGGACTGCGGCAAGTGGAACGGCGGCAACGTCGACGTGGAGTACCTCACCACCGACACGTCGGGCCCCTACTTCAAGGCCAGCTACTCGACCAACGGTCTGGAGTGGATCGACGGCGCCACCGACACCCGCGTGGCCTTCATCGACAAGGGCGCCAACGACGGCAACTCCAACTTCTCCAACGTGTCGTGCCTCTACTTCAACGGCAAGCCCTACGTGGCCGTATACGGCGGTTCGCACTTCAACTACAGCGCGACGCGCGCCATGATGTTCGACGCCTCGGACCGCAACGCCTTCACCGGCACGTTCGACGATACGGCGGCCAAGTACTACTACTCGACGCCCAAGTATCTGAGCAACCTGGCGGGCACGGCCAGCTGCGACGTGCTGCTCTGCCAGTCGGCCGACGGCTACTTCCTCTACCTCTACTGGCTCGGCGGCAACACCGGATTCGTCCGTGCCGAGCAGTTCGACTGCATCGAACAGCAGTAACACCCCTTTGCCTGCATCCCTCTGACCGGGGATGCAGGTCCTAATAAAAACCGACAGAAAACGACCGGAACAATGAAAAGAAACCTTCTCAAGCTCACAGCGGCGGTGTGCGCCCTGGCCGTGGCCGGCAGCTTCGCCGCATGCGGCTCCGACAGCAAGGATCCCGAATGGGAGTGGCCCTCGCCGGATGATCCCGATGAGCCCGCGGCCGAGAAACCCCGCTTCATATGGGTCGACGCGGCGGCCAACTTCCCCGACTTCGCCGACAGCCGCGAGAACATCGCCCGCGACCTGGCCAAGGCCCGCGAGGCCGGATTCACGGACGTGGTGGTCGACGTGCGCCCCACCACGGGCGACGTGCTCTTCCGCACCGAGGCGGCCGACCCCGTGCGGTGGCTCGGCGCCTGGCTGCCGGGCGGCTTCCAGCGCGTGGAGCGCACCGCCACGTGGGACTACCTGCAGGCGTTCATCGACGAGGGCGCCGAGCTCGGCCTGCGCATCCACGCCGCCATCAACACCTTCACGGGCGGCAACGCCACCTCGATCGGCGACGAGGGCGTCGTGTTCCGCGATGCGACCAAGCGCGGGTGGACCACCGACCTGAACCTCGAGGGGGGCATCACCAACATCATGAACACGGGCCAGGCGGCCAAGTTCTTCAACCCCGTGCGCGAGGAGGTGCAGCAGTACATCTGCGCGATGCTCGCCGATCTGGCGCGCTACGAGGGGCTGGAGGGTATCTTCCTCGACCGCGGCCGCTTCGACGGCATGACGAGCGACTTCTCGGACTACACGCGCCGCCGCTTCGAGGAGTACATCGGCCAGAAGGTGCAGCGCTTCCCCGCCGACATCCTCCCCGCGGGCCACACGGCGGGCATCCCCGCCGAGCAGCCCGTGCACATGAAGAAGTGGCTGGAGTTCCGCGCCAAGACGATCCACGACTTCATGGGCCGCGCCCGCGAGGCGGTCAAGGGGGTGAATCCCGACCTGAAGTTCGGCGTCTACGTGGGCGGGTGGTACTCGACCTACTACGACGTGGGGGTCAACTGGGCCAGCCCCAAATACCCCGTGGCCTCGAAGTTCGCCTGGGCGACGCCCCAGTACCAGAACTACGGCTACGCCGACCTGATGGATCAGATGCTCATCGGCGCCTACGCCTCGCCCGGGGCCGTGTACGGCACCACCGAGTGGACCATGCAGGGCTTCTGCTCGCTGGCCATGGAGCGCACGATGGGCGCCTGCCCGATGGTGGCGGGCGGTCCCGACGTGGGCAACTGGGACACGGCGGGCAAGTATACGCCCGAGCAGGAGAACCGTGCCGTCACCCAGTCGGTGGGCGCCTGCTACCGCGCCGCCGACGGCTATTTCCTCTTCGACATGATCCACCTGAAGAAGGCCGACCAGTGGAGTTACGTGAAGGCCGGCATCGACGAAGTACTCGACAAAAAATAGACATCCGACCATGAAACGCCTCTTTATCGGCGCCCTCTGCGGCGCCTGCCTCCTCGGACTCTTCCTTCCGGACCGCTGCGCGGCGCAGAAGTTCCGCAACGACTACTACGACACGCGCCGCGCGGCCCACGACGAGGAGGCCCTTCCGTCCGGTGCGGTGGTCTTCCTGGGCAACAGCATCACCGAGCAGGGGTGGTGGAACGTGCTCTTCCGCGATCCGAAGGTCGTCAACCGCGGCATCGGCGGCGACAACACCTTCGGCATGCTCGACCGCCTGCCCGGCATCCTCGCGGCGCAGCCGTCGAAGATCTTCCTCATGGCCGGCATCAACGACATCACGGGTGGGCAGAGCACCGAGACCATCGCCGCCAACATCGCCCGCATGGCCGACATGGTGCACGCCGAGGCGCCCGCGTGCAGGCTCTACGTGCAGAGCGTGCTGCCGGTGAGCACCAAGCGTCTGGCCTATCCCTACATGAAGGGGCACAACGCCCGTGTCGCGCCGCTCAACGAGCGCCTGCGCGCGCTGTGCGCCGAGCGCGGCTGGTGCACGTTCGTCGACCTGGTGCCGCTGGTGAGCGACGCCGACGGCGAGCTGCGCAAGGAGCTCACCAAGGACGGCATCCACCTCCAGCCGGCGGCCTACATGCTCTGGCGCGACCACCTCAGAAAACAAAAATACCTCCGATAAGATGGGTACGCGAGCCGATTCGATCGATCTGCTGCGCGGTCTGGCGATCGTGGGCATGGTCCTGTCGGGGCAGATGCTCTGGCACAGCGACTTGCCGGCCTGGCTTTTCCACGCCCAGCTGCCGCCGCCCACCTTCGCCTTCGACCCGAGCGTGCCGGGCATCACGTGGGTGGACCTGGTCTTCCCCTTCTTCCTCTTCTCGATGGGCGCCGCCTTCCCGCTGGCGATGCGCCGCCGTCTGGAGCTCAAGGGCGAGTCGGTGCGGTCGCTGGTCGCCGGCGTCGTGCAGCGCTGGGCGCTGCTGGCGCTCTTCGCCATCGCGCTGGCCAACCTGCGCGGGGGCGTGCTCGGCGCGCTGCCCGCCTCTGTCGCGGCCCTCGTGCAGCTGGCCGCCTGGTGCTGCTTCGGGGCCCTCTTCCTCAGGCTGGAGCGCCTCACCGGGCCGCAGAACCGCCTCATGCACGCCTGCGGACTGGCGGGCCTCGCGCTGCTCGCGGGCGGCGCCAAGTGGCTGGGCGGGGCCCCCGTGTCGCTCCACAACAGCGACGTGATCATCCTCGTGCTGGCCAACATGGCTCTTTTCGGCAGTCTGGCGTGGATCCTCACGCGCCGCAGCCCCGTGGCGCGGCTGGGGATCGTGGCCCTCATCGTGGCCCTGCGCACGGGCGCGACGGTGGAGGGGTCGTGGAACGAGGCGCTCTGGAACTGGAGCCCCGTGCCCTGGCTCTTCCGCTTCGAATACCTCAAGTACCTCTGCATCGTCCTGCCCGGATCGCTCGCCGGCGAGCTCTTCTGGGAGCGGATGCAGCGTCCGGCCGCGGCGCCGGAAGCGCCCGGGGCCGCGCCGACGAAGGCGTGGGCGTGGGGCGTGGGGCTGCTCGCGGCGCTGCTCGTGGGGGTCAACATGTGGAGCCTCTTCGCGCGCCACATGGTCGCGGGGCTCGCGGCGAGCATCGCCCTGGGGCTGGCCCTGCGCCGGCTGCTGCTGCGCGACGGCTCGCAGACCGGGCGCCTGTGCCGCCGCCTTTTCGACGCGGGGCTCTTCTGGCTGCTGCTCGGCCTCTGTCTGGAGGCCTACGAAGGGGGCATCAAGAAGGACCACGCCACGCTGAGCTACTTCTTCGTCACCTCGGGCCTCGCGGCCACGGTGCTGGTGCTGGCCGAGACGCTCGCCGGGCGGTTCGGGGTGCGCTTCGGCGCGCTGGTCAAGTGCGGCCGCAATCCGATGGTCGCCTACACGGCGGCCGGGTTCCTGCTCATGCCGCTGCTCACGCTCGCGGGGCTGGCGCCCTGGTTGCAGCGCTTCGCCGAGCTCACGCCCTGGACGGGCGTGCTGCGCGGTGCGGTCGTGACGGCCGCCGTGATGGGGGTCACGATCCTCTGCACGAACAAACGTCTTTTCTGGAGAACCTGAAAAAATCATAGTGCGATATGCGAATCAAAGGAACTTTTCTCGACGAAATCAGCCACGACATTCCCCACCAGAACTGGGGTGAGAAGGAGTGGGACCGCGATTTCGAATACATGCGCGCGGCGGGCATCGACACGGTGATCCTCATCCGCTGCGGCTACCGCCGCTGGCAGACCTTCCCCTCGGCCGTGCTGACGGCCGAAGAGGGGTGCTACGAGCCGCCCCTGGATCTGGTCGACATGTTTCTGCGTCTGAGCGACAAGTGGGGCATGAACTTCTGGTTCGGGCTCTACGACTCGGGCAAGTACTGGGCCGCGGGCGAGTACGAGCAGGAGGTCGAACTCAACAAGCGCGTGATCGACGAGGTGTGGAGCCGCTACGGCCACCACAAGTCGTTCGCCGGCTGGTACATCTCGCAGGAGTGCAGCCGCAATACGGGCCGCATCGTCGACCTCTACGCCAGCCTGGGCCGTTACTGCAAGCAGGTGTCGGGCGGCCTGCCCACGATGATCTCGCCCTACATCGACGGCAAGAAGAACATCAGCCAGTATGTCGCCTCGACCGGGCGCGACGAGGGCGTGACGCTCGAGAGCCACGAGCGCGAGTGGGACGCCATCTTCCGCGGCATCAGCGGCGCGGTGGACATCGTGGCCTTCCAGGACGGACACGTGGAGTACGACGAGCTGGTCGACTTCCTGCGCGTGAACAAGAAGCTGGCCGACCGCTACGGTCTGGAGTGCTGGACCAACTCGGAGACCTTCGACCGCGACATGCCCATCAAGTTCCTGCCCATCAAGTGGGAGAAGCTGCGGCTCAAGCTCTCGCTGGCCGCCCGGGCAGGCTACGAGAACGCCATCACCTTCGAGTTCTCGCACTTCATGAGCCCGCAGTCGGCCTACTTGCAGGCGGGACACCTCTACGACCGCTATACGGAGTATATCGAAACGAACGAAAAACAATAGATCATGGATTTCAGCAAACTGGCGCAACAATACCGCGGCGAGCTGCTCGACCGGGTGCTCCCGTTCTGGCTCGAACATTCGCAGGACAGCCTCTGCGGCGGCTACTTCACCTGCCTGGACCGCGACGGCAGCGTCTACGACACCGACAAGTTCGTCTGGCTGCAAGGCCGCGAGGTGTGGATGTTCGCGATGCTCTACAACAAGGTCGAGCAGCGTCCCGAGTGGCTCGAGTGCGCCGTGCAGGGGGCCGAGTTCCTCAAGAAGTACGGCCACGACGGCGACTACAACTGGTATTTCGCACTCACGCGCGAGGGGCGTCCCCTGGTCGAGCCCTACAACATCTTCTCCTACACCTTCGCGGCGATGGCCTTCGCCCAGGCGGCGATCGCCACCGGCTGCGACGAGTATGCCATGATCGCCCGCAAGACCTTCGAGCGCATCCTGGAGCGCAGCGAGAATCCCAAGGGACGGTGGAACAAGTGCGTGGGCGCGACGCGCCCGACCAAGGGCTTCGCCCTGCCGATGATCCTCTGCAATACGGCGCTCGAGATCGAGCCGCTGATCGACGGCGAGCTGCTCGAGCAGACCATCGCCACCTGCCTGCACGAGGTGATGGAGGTGTTCTACCGCGACGAGCTGGGGCTCATCGTGGAGAACGTGGCCGCCGACGGGTCGCTGTGCGACACCTTCGAGGGGCGCCTGATCAACCCCGGCCACTCGCTCGAGGCGATGTGGTTCATCATGGACCTGGGCGTGCGCGCGGGCGACCGCAAGCTCATCGACCGCGCCGTGCAGATCGCCCTGCGCACGGCCGAATACGGCTGGGACCGCGAGCACGGCGGCATCTTCTACTTCATGGACCGCAAGGGGGCGCCCCGCGTGGAGCTGGAGTGGGACCAGAAGCTCTGGTGGGTGCACATCGAGGCGACGATCGCCATGCTGAAGGGTTATGCGCTCACCGGCTCGCCCGACTGTCTGGCGTGGTTCGAGCGGCTGCACGACTACACCTGGTCGCACTTCCGCGACGAGGAGCACCCCGAGTGGTTCGGCTACCTCAATCGCCGGGGCGAGGTGCTGCTGCCGCTCAAGGGGGGCAAATGGAAGGGCTGCTTCCACGTGCCGCGCGGCCTGTATCAGTGCTGGCGCATACTCGAATCCTGCAAATAACGCGACGACATGAAAAAACTGCTTCTTACCATCCTGCTTTCAACTTTCTGCGCCGGCCTGAACGCCGCCGACGTGAAGGTCCGCGGCCGCGTGCTCTGCGACGGGCACGGCGTGGCGGGCGTGTGGGTCTCCGACGGCGAGCGCTTCGCGCAGACCGACGCCAAGGGGCGCTATGCGCTCGTGGCCGACGACGCCAACCGTTTCGTCTTCGTCTCGGTGCCCGCGGGCTACGACGCCCCCGTGGTCGGAGGCGTGGTGCGCTTCTTCCACCCCATGCCCGCCGACGGACGGTGCGACTTCGAGCTGCTGCGCCGCCCGGGCGACGACGCCCGCTACGGTCTGATCGTCACGGCCGACCCGCAGATCTGGGCCCGCAAGGAGTTCGTCAAGCTGGCCGCTGCGGCCGACGACATCGCCGCCACGGTCCGCAGCTGCGACGGGCGCCCTTTCCAGGGGATCTGCTGCGGCGACATCATCTCGCACGACCACTCCTTCTACGGCCAGTACAACGAGACGATGGCCCGCTCGGGCATCGTGTTCCGCCATGTGATGGGCAACCACGACATGACCCTCTACGGCCGCTCGCACGAGACCTCCTGCGATAAGTACGAGGAGACGTTCGGCCCGGCCTACTACTCCTACGACATCGGCCGCGTGCACTACGTGATGCTCGACGACAACTTCTACATCGGCCGCGACTACTTCTACATCGGCTATCTGGAGGAGCGCCAGCTGCGCTGGCTCGAGGAGGACCTCTCGCACGTCGAGCCCGGATCGACGGTCTTCGTGGCGATGCACATCCCCTCCACGTGCGAGGAGAAGGACCGCAAGCAGTTCCGCTACGAGGGCGCCGGCCACACGATGACCAACCACCGCGGGCTCTACGAGCTGCTCAGGCCCTTTGACGCCCACATCGTCTCGGGCCACACCCACACCACCTACAACACCCCCATCCGCGAGGGGCTCTACGAGCACGTGGTGCCCTCGCTGGGCGGCGCCTGGTGGCAGGGCGAGCTCTGCACCGACGGCACGCCGCGCGGCTACTGCGTCTTCGAGATCGACCCCGAGGGGGTGAGCTGGCGCTACAAGTGCACCGACCATCCGGCCGATGTGCAGATGGCGATCTACAGCGGCGCCGAGCACGAGCCCTTCGCCGGCTACGCCGTGGCCAACATCTGGGCGAGCGACCCGGCATGGACGGTGACCTTCGAGATCGACGGCCGCCCCGCGGGCCCCGCCGAGCGCTTCGCGGCCTACGACCCGGCCGCCTGCCGGATGTATTCCGACACGAGCGGCATGGACCACCGATGGATCTATCCCTCGATCTCGGACCACTACTACCGCGTGCCGCTGCCCGAGGGGGCGCGCAGTATCGCGGTGACGGCCACCGACCGATTCGGACGCACCTACCGCGCCGAGAGCGGACAAACCCGATAAGCGCCCCGATATGAGACGTATAGGTTATATTGCCGGCGCTGCGGCACTGCTCGCCTGGCTGCTCTGCGCCGGCTGCGCGCGCCGCTACGACGTGGTGATCGCCGGCGGCGGCACGAGCGGCACGGCGGCCGCGATCCAGGCTTCGAGACAGGGCGCCCGCACGCTGCTGGTCGAGCCGACGACGTGGCTGGGCGGCATGCTCACCTCGGCGGGCGTGAGCGCCACCGACGGCTGCTACCGCCTGCGCGGCGGCCTGTGGGGCGAGTTCCGCACGGCGCTCGAGGCCCACTACGGGGGCGACTCGGCCCTGATGACCGGGTGGGTGAGCAACGTGATGTTCGAACCCTCGGTGGGCGATTCGCTCCTCAAGCGCATGGCCGCGGCCGAGCCGCATCTCACGGTGCGCTACGGCGCCGCGGTGGCCGACCCGGTGCGCCGGGGCGGGCGGTGGCACCTGCGCGTGGAGTATCCCGACGGGCGTTCGGAGCGCATCGCGGCCCGTGTGTTGATCGATGCCACGGAGTTGGGCGACGTGGCCCGCACGCTGGGCGTGCCGGCCGACGTGGGGATGGATGCCGCAGCCGATACGGGCGAGCCTGAGGCTCCGGCCCGGGCCAACGACATCATCCAGGACCTGACCTACGTGGCCGTGCTGAAGGATTACGGTCGCGATGCCTCCATCCCGCGCCCCGAGGGGTACGACCCCGCGCGCTACGCCTGCTGCTGCGACAACCCGCTCTGCGTCGATCCCAAGGAGCCCGACCGCGTGTGGTCGCGCGAGAAGATGATCGACTACGGACGTCTGCCCGGCGGCAAGTATATGATAAACTGGCCCATCGAGGGTAACGACTACTATGTCAACATGGTGGACATGTCGCCCGCCGAGCGCGAGCAGGCGGTCCGCCGGGCCAAGGACCACACGCTGGGCTTCGTCTACTTCCTCCAGCACGAGCTGGGATTCCGCACGCTGGGGCTGGCCGACGACGAGTTCCCGACCGAGGACCGGCTGCCCTTCATTCCCTACCACCGCGAGTCGCGCCGCATACACGGGGCCGTGCGCTTCACGCTGCGCGACATCGTGGCGCCCTACGAGCGCACGCTCTACCGCACGGCCGTGGCCGTGGGCGACTATCCCGTCGACCAGCACCACGCCCGCTACGAGGGCTGGAGCTCGCTGCCCAACCTCTACTTCCACCCGGTGCCCTCCTACGGGGTGCCGATGGGGGTGATGCTGCCCGCGCAGCAGCCGGGGCTGCTCGTGGCCGAGAAGTCGGTGTCGGTGACCAACCTGGTCAACGGATCGACCCGCCTGCAGCCCGTGGTGATGCAGCTGGGGCAGGCGGCGGGCGCCTGGGCGGCGTTGGCCGCCGAGGCGGAGTGCGACCCCGCGGAGGTGTCGGTGCGCAGCGTCCAGCAGGCGCTGCTCGACGCCGGCTGCTACCTGCTTCCCTACCTCGACCTTCCGGCTTCGGACCCCGCTTTCGCCGCCATGCAGCGCATCGGCGCCACGGGCATTCTCCGCGGCCGCGGAGCCAACGTCGGCTGGGAGAACCAGAGCTGGTTCGATGCCGGAGAGACGGTCTGCGAAGCCGAGCTGCGGCGCGGTCTGGGCGAGCTCTACCCGTCGGTCGCGCCCTCCGACGAGCTTGCGCCGGTCGACGGCGAGCGGCTGGCCCGCATGCTGTGCGAGGCCCTGGGCGAGCCGCTCTCGGAGCGCTTCCACCGCACGGCGGCCGAGATGCTGCCCGACTACGCTCCGGCGCGTGCGCTCACCCGCCTGGAGTGCGCCCGGCTGATCGACGCCGTGGCCGATCCGTTCCACACGATCGACGTGGACATCCACGGAAATCCCAAAAACCGATCCCGAAGATGAAAAAACTCCTTTTCCCGCTCGTGGCCGCCCTGACGCTGCTGGCCTGCGGCTGCGGAGGACCCGGGCAGGCGCCCAAGCGCAAGATGATGTGGCTCGACTGCTCGGCCAACTGGGTCCGCTTCTCCTATCCCGATTCGATCCGCCACTACGCGGCCAAGTGCCGCGAGGCGGGCATCACCACGCTCGTGCTCGACATGAAGTGCCCCTCGGGAGAGGTGGTCTATCCGAGCCGCGTGGCGCCCGAGCTGCGCGTGTGGAAGGGCTTCGAGCGCCCCGGGTTCGACTTCGTGGCCGCCTTCGTCGAGGCGGCGCGCGACAACGGCCTGGAGATCTACGGCTCGTTCAACACCTTCGCCGAGGGGCACGGCGCCTTCCGTCGCGGCCCGATCTACGACCATCCCGAGTGGCAGGCGGTCAACTACGTGCCGGGCCGCGGGCTGCTCGCCCAGGAGCAGATCGAGGGCAAGAGCATCCTCTTCACCAATCCTGCGCTGCCCGAGGTGCAGGAGCACGAGATCGCCGTGCTGACCGAGGCCGCGGCGCGCTACGATCTGGACGGCATCCTGCTCGACCGCGCACGCTACGACAACATCCAGTCGGACTTCTCCGACTTCTCGCGCCGGGCCTTCGAGGCCTACGTCGGCGCGCGGGTCGAGCGCTTCCCCGAGGACATCTACGCCTGGGAGGAGGACGGCGCGGGGGGCTGGACGCGCCGCGAGGGCCCCTGGTTCAAGAAGTGGATCGAGTGGCGCGCCTCGGTGATCCACGGCTTCTTCGCCCGCACGAAGGAGGCGCTCGCCGCGGTCGACCCCGACCTGAAGTTCGGCGCCTACACCGGGGCCTGGTACCCCTCCTACTACGAGGTGGGGGTCAACTGGGCCGATCCCTCGTTCGACGCCTCGCAGGAGTTCGACTGGGCGACGCCCGAGTACGGCCGCTACGGCTATGCCGACCTGCTCGACCTCTACACCAACGGCAACTACTACTGGCCCGTCACCGTGGAGGAGTACCGCCGCGGCAACGGCGCCCATCGCAACGAGACCGACAGCGAAGTGTCGCGCGGCGACCACCTCTCGGTCGAGGGGGGCTGCCGCTTCTCGCGGCGCCTGCTCGCCGGCCGTCCCTTCGTCGGGGGCCTCTACGTCGAGGACTACCGCCGCGACAGCGTGCAGTTCAAGCGTGCCGTGGAGATGAACCTCCGCGAGTCGGACGGCGTGATGATCTTCGACATCGTGCACATTATCAACCGCGACTGGTGGGGCGCCCTCGGGCGTGCCATCCGGGCCGCCGAAACCGAAAAAGAGTAATCCGATGAAACGACTGATTTTCGCCCTGCTGCTGTTGGGCGCCGGCCACGTGCGGGCGCAGGAGGGTCCCGAATACCCTGCCGCAGCGCCCGAGATCCGCTACGTGGGCCGCACGCTCGCTGCCGACGACGGGGTGAGCTTCGACTGGAGCGGCACCTGGTTCGAGTGCCGGTTCACGGGGCGCAGCATCGCCCTGCGCGCCTCCGACACGGGCCGCAACTACTTCAACGTCACCGTAGACGGGCAACCCGTCGGGACGATCTCGATCGCCGGCCGCGACACGCTCGTCGTGCTGGCCTCGGGGCTGCGCCGCGGCGAGCACCACCTGCGCGTGCAGCGCCGCACCGAGGGCGAGCAGGGGCGCACGACGCTCCACGCCCTCAGGCTCGACCGGGGCGGGCGGCTGCTCGAGGCCCCCGCGGCGCCGGGGCGCCACATCGAATTTGTGGGCAACTCGCTCACGTGCGGATACGGCACCGAGGGGCGCTCGGCCGACGAACCCTTCAAGGCCGAGACCGAGAACTGCGACAAGAGCTTCTCGTGCATCGTGGCCCGCTATTTCGGCGCCGACTATTCGCTCGTCTCCCACTCGGGCCAGGGCGCGGCGCGCAATTACGGCGACGCCAACACCACTTCGCCCGTGACGATGGCCGACCGTATCGGCCGCACGTTCGACTGCGCGGAGAGCCCCGCATGGTCGTTCGACGAGGCGGTCTACCGTCCCGACATCGTGGTTATCAACCTCGGGACCAACGACTTCTCGACCCTCCCGCACCCCACGCGCGAGGAGTTCCGCGCCGCCTACCTGCGCATCCTCGCGACGCTGCGCGAAGCCTACGGCGATCGGGTGCCCATCCTCTGCGTCGCCCCGCGCGTGGAGGATCCCGCCTTCGCCTATATCCGCGAGCTGTGCGACGATGCGCCCTATCCCAACCTGGGCTTCGCGGCCGTGCTGCCCGGATACTGCAACAACGACAGCGACCTCGGCTCGTCGGCGCACCCCAACTACGAGGGGCAGCGCAAGATGGCCATGCTGCTGATCCCCTACATCTCGACCCTGACCGGCTGGAGCGCGCCCCACGCCGTGGTGGAGTAGGGGAGGGCCTACCGAATGCGCAAGGGTGCCCGCCGAAAACGGCGGGCACCCTTTGCGTTTGGGGGGGCGGCGTGAGGTCGGACGGGTGAAAAAGAGCCCCGGACAAGTTTGGCGCGGGGCGCCCTATCCGCACGAAAAAAGCGTTCAGTGTGCACTGAACGCTTCGCCTGAAAAGATGGGGTGGAAGAAGGGGCTCGAACCCTCGACCTTCGGAACCACAATCCGACGCTCTAACCGACTGAGCTACATCCACCATGTCGATACGGTGCCGTATCGGGTTGCAAATGTAATGCACTTTTTCGGAACGTGCAAGAATTTCGACCGAAAAATCGCATCCTCCGATGCAAAATGACAAAATGGCAGGCGCGACCGAAAGTTTGTCACCCGAAATCTGCCAAAAACGGCTTGGCACACCTCTTGATCTATCGGGGGACAAATCCAAACATATCTAAATTTTACAGCTATGAACGTAAAACCCTTATCGGACCGCGTGCTGATTCTGCCGAATCCCGCGGAGGAGAAGACCGCCGGCGGGCTCATCATTCCCGACACGGCCAAGGAAAAGCCCCTCGCAGGCAAGGTGGTGGCCGTAGGTCCCGGCACGCAGGAGGTCAAGATGGAGGTTGCGGTCGGCGACCAGGTGCTCTACGGCAAGTATGCCGGCCAGGAGCTCCAGATCGACGGCGAGACCTATCTCATCATGAAGCAGAACGATATTTTGGCAATCATCTAATTTCAGAGAATCATGGCAAAGGAGATCAAATACAACGTAGAGGCACGCGAGCTGCTGAAGGAGGGCGTCGACGCACTGTCGAACGCCGTGAAGGTGACGCTGGGTCCCAAGGGTCGCAACGTGATCATCGACAAGAAATTCGGTGCTCCGCAGATCACCAAGGACGGCGTGTCGGTAGCCAAGGAGGTCGAGCTCGAGGATCCGTTCGCCAACATGGGCGCGCAGATGGTCCGCGAGGTCGCCTCGAAGACCAACGACGACGCCGGCGACGGCACGACGACCGCCACGGTGCTCGCGCAGTCGATCATCGGCGTGGGTCTGAAGAACGTCACCGCGGGCGCCAACCCCATGGACCTCAAGCGCGGCATCGACAAGGCCGTTGCGACGGTCGTCGGCTCGCTGCGCGAGCAGAGCCAGGAGGTGGGCACCGACTTCGGCAAGATCGAGCAGGTGGCGACCATCTCGGCCAATAACGACAGCAACATCGGCAAGCTCATCGCCGAGGCGATGGCCAAGGTCAACAACGAGGGTGTCATCACCGTCGAGGAGGCCAAGGGCACCGAGACCCACGTGGAAGTGGTCGAGGGCATGCAGTTCGACCGCGGCTACATCTCGGCCTACTTCATTACCGATCCCGAGAAGATGGAGGCGCAGCTGGAGAAGCCCTATGTGCTCATCACCGACAAGAAGATCTCGACGATGAAGGAGCTCATGGGCGTGCTGGAGCCCGTGGCGCAGAGCGGCCGCTCGCTGCTGGTGATCGCCGAGGATGTCGACGGCGAGGCCCTCTCGGCCCTAGTGGTCAACAAGCTGCGCGGCACGCTGAAGATCGCCGCATGCAAGGCTCCGGGCTTCGGCGACCGCCGCAAGGAGATGCTGGAGGACATCGCCGTGCTTACGGGCGCGACGGTGATCTCGACCGACAAGGGCATGAAGATCGAGGACGCTACGGTCGAGATGCTCGGTACGGCCGACAAGGTGACGCTCAACAAGGAGAACACCACCATCGTCGACGGTGCGGGCGACAAGGCGCAGATCGCGGCCCGCGTGGCGCAGATCCGCGCGTCGATCGACAAGGCTACGTCGGACTACGACAAGGAGAAGCTCCAGGAGCGCCTGGCCAAGCTGGCCGGCGGTGTGGCCGTGCTCTACGTGGGTGCCGCGACCGAGGTCGAGATGAAGGAGAAGAAGGACCGCGTCGACGATGCGCTGGCCGCAACGCGCGCCGCCGTCGAGGAGGGCATCGTCCCGGGCGGCGGTGTGGCCTACATCCGCGCCACGAAGGCCCTGGAGGGTCTGAAGGGCGAGAACGACGACCAGACGACGGGTATCCAGATCGTGCGTCGCGCCATTGAGGAGCCGCTGCGCCAGATCGTCGCTAACGCCGGCGGCGAGGGTTCGGTCGTGGTCAACAAGGTGCGCGAGGGCGAGGGTGCCTTCGGTTACAACGCCCGCGACGACCGCTACGAGGATATGCTCAAGGCCGGTATCATCGACCCGACGAAGGTGTCGCGCGTAGCGCTCGAGAACGCCGCGTCGATCGCCTCGATGTTCCTCACCACGGAGTGCGTCCTGGCCGAGAAGAAGTCGGAGCAGCCCGCCATGCCCCCGATGCCGGGTGGCGGAATGGGCGGCATGATGTAATCTTCGATCCTCACGGGCATCTTTCGCCCTGCCTCGTCTGCCCCGAATGGGAAATAGGAAACTATGTCCCATCCGGGGCAGACTTCGTTATGTCGAAACCTGCCTCGCGGGAATCGAAAATCCGGGGCGGGGCGTCGTGGCGCTGATTCTTTCGCGATATACGGCATCTGCGCCGCTCTGACGGGAAATTAAGAATGGAAAGTTGAAAGTGGAAAATTGAAAATGAAAGGGTATTCAGTCCGCGCCGGGTGGCTGCGGCCCGCCCGGCCTGCGGCCGTGGTTTTGCAAATGATATGGTGCTTTGTGGCAGACCGTAGCCGGCGAAGAGGCGCGAGAAACACGAGCAGCCCTTCGCCCGGGGGCGGCTACGGGCTGCGCAGCTGCGCTGCCCGGCTATGAGCCGGGGTTTTATTTGTTTTCGGGCGCAGCCTGCGGCCCGCCCGGCTTTGCCGGAGCAAGTAAAACAAGTAAAAAGTGAGAAGTAATAAGTGATAAGTTGCGGCCGTAGGCCGCGCAGCCCGTAGCCACGGCCGGCGGAGGGCTGCTCTGTCGGCTGTGCCTCCCGAGCCCTCCGCTGGCTACGGGCCGAAAACCGAGGTCGAATATCAAAGAATCCCCGGCAGCAAGCCGGGCGCTGGCTACGGCCTGCCGGCTCTTTGAGCCGAGGGGCGAGTGAGCAGTAAAAGGATGCCAAGCCCCTGTAGAAAAGGCCGAACCGAGCGGGCGAACGCCCCCTCCCTTTAGTCATCAACGGTGATTTGCGCAGCCGTCGATCCTACGTGGCGAGCCGGGATCAGAACAGCGATCCCGTGTCGGGCGCCTTGCCGTCGTCCGACCGGCCGGCGGCCGGAGCTACGCGGTCGCCGAGCAGGATGCGGGCCTGCGTGAGGGCGGCGTCGGTGATGTCGGCGCCCGAGAGCATCTTGGCGATCTCGCCCACGCGCTCGGCGTCGGTGAGGCGGGCGATCCGGGTGCGGCCGTCGCGCTTCGAGACGACGAAGTGGGCGTCGCCCTTCGAGGCGACCTGCGGCAGGTGGGTGATGTCGACGACCTGCATCGAGCCGGCGAGCGAGGCGATGATCTCGCCCATGGCGTCGGCGATGCGGCCCGAGACGCCGGTGTCGATCTCGTCGAAGACGATCGTGGGCAGCTGCATGCGCGTGGCCAGCAGCGCCTTGAGCGCCAGCATGACGCGCGAGAGCTCGCCGCCCGAGGCGATGCGTTCGACCGGCTGGGGCGTCGTGCGGGGATTGGCCGTGAAGAGGTACTGCACGGCGTCGCAGCCCGTGCGCGCGGGTTCGATGGGGGTGAGCTCGACGCGGAACTGCGTCTCGCCCATGCCCAGGCGGGCGAGCGTCGAGAGTATCTCGCTTTCGAAGCGCGGGGCGGCCTGCGCGCGCGCATCGTGGAGGCGTGCGGCGAGCTCCTCGGTGCGGCGTGCGGCCTCGGCCAGCGCCGCCTCGGCCTCGGCGATCGCCTCGTCGGAGCGGACGATGAGGGCCAGGCGCGCGGCGTAGTCGTCGCGCAGGGCGATGAGCGCCGCCTCGTCGCCCACGCGGTGCTTCTGCTGGAGTGAGAGGAGCGTGTCGAGGCGTGCGGAGAGCTTTTGCAGCCGCGCGGGGTCGGTGTCAAGCCGCTCGGAGTCGGCGGCCGCCGAGCTTCCGAGGTCCTTCAGCTCCTCGACGACGGCCCGCAGGCGGTCGGCGTAGTCGCCGGCGGCGGGGTAGTGGGTCCGCAGGTGGGCGAGCCCCGTCTCGGCGCCGACGAGCTGCGAGAGCACCCCCACCTCGTCGGCGTCGAGGGCGTTGCGCAGCGCCGTGAGCGCCTCGCCGATGCGGTCGGCGTTCTCGAGCAGCGCGAGCTCCTCGGTGAGCGTCGCCTGCTCGCCCTCTGTCAGTGCGGCGGCCGTGAGCTCCTCGGCCTGGTAGCGCAGCCACTCCTCGTCGCGGTGCGCCGCGGCGGCCTCGTCGCGCAGCGTCGCCAGGCGGCGGCGGCACTTCTGCAGGCGGGCGTACTGCGCCGCATAGTCGGCCAGTAGCGCGCCGTTGCCCGCCACCGTGTCGAGGGCCGCCGTGCGGAACTCCTCGGAGGCGATGCGCAGGTTCTGGTGCTGCGAGTGGATGTCGATGAGGCGCTGCCCCAGCTCGCGCAACGTGGCCAGCTGCACGGGTATGTCGTTGACGAAAGCGCGGCTCTTGCCCGCGGGGGTGACGATGCGCGTGAGGGTGGTCTCGGGGGCGTAGTCGAGGTCGTTGTCGGCGAAGAAGGCCTCCAAGCCGCTGTCCGTGAGGTCGAACGTCCCCTCGACGGTGCAGCTGCGCGCCGCGTCCTTCATGGCCGCCCCCTCGTTGCGGGCGCCGAGCAGCAGCCCCAGGGCGCCGAGCAGGATCGACTTGCCGGCGCCCGTCTCGCCCGTGATGATGTTCAGGCGGGCGTCGAGCTCCATTTCGAGCGAATCGATCAGTGCGTAGTTTTCGACCTTGAGGCGGCGTAACATGGCGGGGATTATGCGTTGAGGGTTTCGATGCGGTCGGCGATGCGCTCAGCCACCTCGCGCTTGGAGAGCAGCGGCAGCTCCTCGCGCCCCGCGCGGTCGATGAGCGTCACCTTGTTGGTGTCGCCGCGGAAGCAGGCGCCGGCGTCGCGCAGCGAGTTGAGCACGATGAAGTCGAAGTGCTTGCGCCCGAGCTTCGATTCGGCATGGGCCTCCTCGTCGTGGGTCTCGAGGGCGAAGCCCACCAGCAGGCGGCTCCCCTTGCGGGCCCCCAGCTCGGCGGCGATGTCGCGCGTGCGTTTGAGGCGCACGATCAGCTCGCCCTCGCCCTTCTCCATCTTGCGGTCGGCGACCTCCGCGGGCGTGTAGTCGGCTACGGCGGCGCACATCACGGCGCCGTCGGCCCGCTCGAAAGCCTCCGAGGCTGCCCGATACATCTCCTCGGCCGTGAGCACGTCGACGCGCTCCACGCCGGCGGGGACGGCCAGGGCCGTGCGGCCGCTGACGAGCGTCACGCGCGCACCGCGCCGCGCCAGCGCCTCGGCGATGGCGTAGCCCATCTTGCCCGACGAGTGGTTCGAGAGGAACCGCACGGGGTCGAGGGGTTCGATCGTGGCACCTGCCGTGACGACGTAGTGTCTACCGGTCAGCTTTTTTTTTTCGGTGAAAAAGGCGCCGAGCGAGGCGACGATCTGCTCGGGCTCGGCCATGCGCCCCTTGCCCTGAAGGCCGCTCGCCAGCTCGCCCTCGGTCGGCTCGACGATCCGCACGCCCCGTGCGGCGAGCGCCGCGAGGTTGTGCTGCGTGGCCGTGTGGGCGTACATGTCGAGGTCCATCGCCGGGGCGACGATGACCGGGCAGCGGGCCGAGAGGTAGGTCGTCAGCAGCAGGTTGTCGGCCACTCCCGCGACCATCTTGGCCAGCGTGTTGGCCGTGGCGGGGGCCACCAGGTAGCAGTCGGCCCACTCGCCCAGCGCGACGTGGGAGTTCCAAGCGCCGTTCTCGGGGTCGAAGAAATCCACCAGGATGGGGTGCTTCGTGAGCGTGGCCATCGTCAGCGGGGTGATGAACTGCTTGGCCAGCGGTGTCATCACCACCCGCACCTCGGCGCCGGCGCGCACCAGCAGCCGCGCGAGCACCGCGGCCTTGTAGGCGGCGATGCTCCCGGTAATGCCCAGCAGGATGCGGCGACCCTGCAATGCGTTTGCGTCCGGCGCTTGCATGTCGGCGGGGCGGATTACGACTCCTTGACCGGAGCGTCGGCGTCCTCCTTGAAGAAGAGCTCGTGGTCGAGGTACTCCTCGGTGGCGATGATCACCGGCTTGGGCAGCCGCTCGTAGTAGCGCGAGATCTCGATCTGCTCGCGGTTCTCGAAGGTCTCCTCCATCGTGTCGGTGGGCGACGAGAAGTCGGCCAGCTTGCGGTTGAGCTCCGTCTTGAGCTCGGTCGAGATCTGGTTGGCGCGGCGGGCGATGACGTTGACCGTCTCGTAGATGTTGCCGGTCTGGCGGTCCAGGTCCACGAGCTTGCGCGTGACGGTGTTGTTGGGAATGTTCTTCTTGATCTCCATGGAATGGGTTCTCTGTTGTGATGCGGGAAATCGGTATCGGAATCAGGGGAGCGGCTCCTCGTCGCTCTTGTTGCGCGCGAGGTAGTCGCGTGCCTTCTCGACCATGCGCTCGACCTCCTTGATGTGTTTCGATTCGGGAAACTCTTCGCGGAACGAGAGCGACGCGTCGAGCATCTCCAGGTAGCGGTCCGTCTGCTTGGCCTCGACCGAGTTGCTCGCCAGGCGGTAGCCCGAGTCGACGATCAGGTACATGATCTCTTCGCGGTGGGCGCTCGCGGGGAACTGCTTCAGCGCGTTGCGGAGTGCGCGGATGGCCGACTTGTAGCGCCCGATCTTATAATAGGTGTAGGCGTTGATGTAGGCCTTGTCGTGGAGCCGCCGGACGAGCTCCTCGGAGATCTTCTCGAAGGCCTCGCGCTGCGCGCTCTCGGGGTAGTGGGCCTGGAAGTCGTTGATGGCCATGATGGCCTGCGTGGTGGCCGTCTGGTCGCGCGTCGGACCCGGGGCCATGTGGTAGAAGCAGAGGGCGTACATCCCCTCGGCATCCTCGATGAAGGCGCTGCGGCCGTAGCGGCGGCGGAACTCGTCGAGCAGCTGCGAGGCGGTGTCGTATTCGCGGTTCTTGAACTTGCAGCGGGCGTTGAAGAACGACACGCTGTCTTCGCGCGTGGTCCCTTCGTAGTAGTGCTGCGCCCCCTCGAAGAGCGTCGAGGCGCGTTGCCACTTCTCCTTTTCGTAGTACTCGATCGCCTTGGCGTAGATCTTCTCGGGATCGCCCCCCTTGATCAGGGCGTTGATGCCCGAGCACCCGCTCAACGCGAGCGCGAGCAGGATCGCGGCGGCGGCATGTCGGAAGGTTTGCTTCATTTCTGGGGTCTTTACGGCGCTCCGTCGCGCGGCGAGGGGTGCATCGCGGCCGGCAGGCGGCGCCCGCCCGCTGGTCATCCGGGTGTTTCCACGCCGCACGGAGGAGGCAAAGTTACGCATAAATTAACGATTTGCAAAAAAAATTATTGCCCCCGAACGGCAGCGATTGTCCGCCGAAAGATTTGGAAATTCGGAATATCCTTCCTATCTTTGTCTTCGTAACGACAGGGTTCTGGCCTCCAACGGCCGGGATTCTTGTTTTTTATTTGTTCGAGTATACGGTGCATCGGCGCCGGCGGCCGGTCCGCCGGCTCTTCGGAGCGGGAGGGTGGAGGTCGCGGCGACGGTGCTTACTTTTTTATTGTTATTTCGTTATGGCAAAAGAGATTATCTACCTCACGGCGGAGGGCTACAAAAAGCTCAAGGAGGAGCTCGACCACATGCGCTCGGTGGAGCGTCCGGCCATCTCGGCGGCCATCGCCGAGGCCCGCGACAAGGGCGACCTGTCGGAGAACGCTGAGTACGACGCTGCGCGCGAGGCGCAGGGGCTGCTCGAGATGCGCATCGCCAAGCTCGAGGATACGATCGCCAATGCCCGCGTGATCGACGAGACGAAGATCGACAAGAGCAAGGTGCAGATCCTCAGCCGCGTCACGCTGCTCAACCACAACAACGGCAAGCAGGTGGTATACACCATCGTAGCCGAGCACGAGG